>NZ_JASHIQ010000009.1:0-1699 GCF_030733585.1 Allomuricauda sp. MMSF_3307 | reverse complement strand
ACGCCCAACTGCTCCGCCGAGAACTCCTTTACCGTCACCATAAACGACACCCCCGCGGTGGACGACCCCGCTGATGTGACCGCCTGTGATTCCTATACACTGCCCGCACTGACCGACGGGGACTACTTCGATGCCCCCAACGGTGGGGGCAACGCGCTCTCCGCAGGGGACGTGATCACATCGACACAGACCATATACGTCTACGCAGAGACCGGCACTACGCCCAACTGCTCCGCCGAGAACTCCTTTACCGTCACCATAACCCCTCCCCCCATTGTGGACGCAGGCTCCGACGAGGAGGTATGCGAGGGGGATACTCACGATTTTTCAGCTTCCGGTGTCCCGCCAAGCGCATCGAACACAAGTGCGCTGCTCTGGCAGACCGCAGGGGACGGAACCTTCAGTGACCCGAACATCCTGTTGCCCGTATACACGCCCGGTGCGAACGACATCGCCAACGGCTCCGTAGTACTGACACTGAGGGGCGCCGGCAACGGAAGCTGCGGCCCCGTGAACGACTCCATGGAACTGACCATAACCCCCGCACCTGTTGTGGGCGCCGGCTCCGACGAGGAGATATGCCAGGGGGATACGCACGACCTGTCGAACTCCGGAACCGTGCCCACCGAAAGCGGCACAAGCTCCCTGATATGGAGCAGTGCGGGAGACGGCAGCTTTGACGACGCCACCATGTTGGCACCTACATATACCCCTGGCGTGAACGACATCGCCAACGGCAGTGTGGTGCTTACCCTAACGGGATCGGGCAACGGAAGCTGCGGCCCCGTGAACGACTCCATGACACTGACCATAACGCCCGCGCCCGTTGTGGGCGCCGGCTCCGACGAGGAGATATGCCAGGGGGATACGCACGATTTTTCAGCTTCCGGTGTCCCGCCAAGCGCATCGAACACAAGTGCGCTGCTCTGGCAGACCGCAGGGGACGGAACCTTCAGTGACCCGAACATCCTGTTGCCCGTATACACACCCGGTGCGAACGACATCGCCAACGGCTCCGTAGTACTGACACTGAGGGGCGCCGGAAACGGAAGCTGCGGCCCCGTGAACGACTCCATGACACTGACCATAAACGATAGACCGACCATTGGCGTGAGTCTCTTTTCCGACCCGACCAGCTGTTCCGGAAACGATGGCTCCATAACATTAATATTCACAAATGTCCCCAATGGCAACTACGACATTGTCCATGACACAGGCATTTTCAATGCCGTACCGGTCAACGCCGGCAGTGCGGTAGTCAATGGGCTCACAGCGGGCAACTATGACAACCTGAGGATAACCGTAAACGGGTGCACCTCCACCGAAGACCCCGACGTGACCCTGACAGACCCGGGAGCACCCATCGCCAATGCAGGATCCGATGGTGACGTCTGCGGAATAGGGGTGGGCAACCCATTCGCCACCAACGCCGTTGCTGCTGTGGGAACGGGCACATGGACCAACGAGACGCCCCTTGTGGGCACCGCCACCTTTGCCGACCCCAATGACGAGACCACCAACGTTACCGTGGACGCGTACGGTACCTATACGTTCCGGTGGACCGACGTCAACGGTACATGTTCAGGGTTCGACGAGATAACCGTCACTTTTGACCAGCAGCCCGAGGCCGGAACGCCCACGGACCTCGCCATCTGTGAAGGGGACGCCACAGCCTACGACCTCTCCGCACAGCTCGCCG
>NZ_JASHIQ010000008.1:0-51911 GCF_030733585.1 Allomuricauda sp. MMSF_3307 | reverse complement strand
GCCCCAGCCAGCACCCCAGCCAAAGTTGTTGTTGTAGACGTCCACTTGTTCACGTTCCTTGGTAAAAATGCTGATCAGCACATCTGGATTATCGGATTTCACAAATCCACGGGATCCCATTTCGGTCTCAATGGCACGTAAAATCCGTTTCTTGTCCAAATCGGAAATTTGGGCCTTGTCAATGCCTGTTTTGTAAAAAGCATAGCTTTTATAGGTGTCGAAGTCCGCTTTTTGGTCGTAATCAGAAACCACCCTGACGGAAGTACACGAGGCCAAAAGACCAAAAGCGAAGGCGATGAATGCAAAACGTTGTAAACTTTTCATAGTATCTTTTTTAAATTCTTGAGGTATACTTAAATAAGGCACAAAAATTATGCCGAATCGCTATTATTGAGTATTTGTTTTGGTGTTGTATCCATACGGGCAGTGGCGGCAACCACTCTCACAACAGTACCCTCGTTTGAGATGATACTTTTCCGTAAATACCCTATACCCTTGTTCCGAAAGGTAATAATCACCCTCTTCCAAGGGAATGCGTTCTTTCATGCGTTGTTTACCAATTACTATATGAATTTACGAATTTTGTAGCAAAGGAAAATGGATTTTAAGATTTCTAAAACAGGGTTGTTCACCGAAAATGTTGATGGATTTCTGCCCATCATCAAATTTTGAGCACTTTTTGCAGTTATATTTGTTAGTGAACCATTAGATAGCGAGCAGTTGATACTGGTATTCAAACACTTCTTCTATAAAAATTATGTAGGTCTTTCCCTTTGGCCCTTCATTATCCTAAAGGAAGATTCCTTGATGGCGGACGAGGTGCTCATCAACCACGAGCGTATCCACCTCAAACAACAGCGGGAACTGCTTATTTTGCCATTTTACCTTTGGTATATCTCCGAATGGCTGCTGCGCACGGTGCTCTATTTGGACAGTTATCGCGCTTATCAGAACATTAGTTTTGAGCGGGAGGCGTATGCCAACGAAAAGGATATGGAGTATCTTGCCAAGCGCCGAACCTTCGGCTTTTTGAAGTACCTGACCCGATGATCATTTGGTGGATTTGATGGTTGAAAATCCTCATTTTAAGAACTTCTCTACCTTCTTTGGGTCTTGAAAATTGCCCCAGAAGTACTCTATTTCGATGGATTCCTCCAAAATCCTGTAAAACATGGTCGTGTGTTTGGTGATAAAGGCTTCCCGGCTTGTGTGGTTGTATTTGGAAATTTTGAAAAGTTCTGGGTGTTCCTTGATTTTTGCAATGGTATCTTCAACCAAATCCACAAAGGCCAAAGCTTCCTTTTGGGACCAGACTTTTAGGAGATAATCCAGAATGCCGTCAAAAGATTTTTTCGCCTCGTGCGTCCAAATAACCTTCACTTGGACTCAAGAATTTTTTTTCGGGCTGCGGCGATTACCGATTCGTGTTCCAGAACCCGACCTGCATCACTATCCTTTCTACTTCTTTCCAACGCATTTTTGATTTCCAAAGCCTTGGTATCTTCGG
Source organism: Allomuricauda sp. MMSF_3307 (assembly GCF_030733585.1). Classification (NCBI taxonomy): domain Bacteria; kingdom Pseudomonadati; phylum Bacteroidota; class Flavobacteriia; order Flavobacteriales; family Flavobacteriaceae; genus Allomuricauda; species Allomuricauda sp. MMSF_3307. Next base: position 50,404 of record NZ_JASHIQ010000008.1, on the reverse strand, counting down.
GAAATAGTAAACTGCTCAAAGTGATCATTTCTGGAATACTAAAACTGCGCTTCTTCAGTTTATTGTAAAAGGTGGCTCTGGATATACCAAGTTCATTGATAATATGCTCCTTTTTGTACTTGCTGTCCTCAATGTATTGATGAAGGTTTTCAAGAAGACTTTTATATTCGAGAACAATATCTAACATTTGGGCTTATATTTGTATTGAATAATGAGACTAAATTACAATATATTTTAATACAAATAAGTATTGATATTTTGGAATGTTAATGAATTTAATCCATCGCCTTTAGTTTGACTATCCCCAATCAGCATATTGTATTGCCCCTTCTCCGAGAAAAGGGAGTTGAACTGTTCGTAAAGCGGGAGGATACCATTCACCCATTGATTTCTGGGAACAAGTACCGCAAACTCAAATACAACCTGCTTGAAGCCAAGGCCCAAGGCCAACATACCTTGCTCACCTTTGGTGGGGCCTACTCCAACCATATCGCCGCCACGGCCTATGCGGGCCACAAACACGGTTTTAGGACCATTGGTGTCATTCGGGGTGAGGAACTGGAGACCCAATGGCAGGACAATCCCACCTTGCGATTGGCACACGAGCATGGCATGCAGTTCCATTTTGTGTCACGCAGCGATTACCGCCACAAAAATGAACCTGCTTTTCTGGAAACACTTAGAGAACAGTTTGGAAATGTCTACCTGCTGCCCGAAGGCGGTACCAACGAGTTGGCCGTGAAGGGGTGTACGGAAATCCTGACCGAAGCGGATGCTAAGTTCGATTATGTGTGCAGTTCTGTGGGTACGGGCGGTACCCTGGCAGGACTTATCAATGCCTCCCAACCGCATCAGACCGTTTTGGGCTTCCCTGCACTTAAAGGTGATTTTTTGACCGAGGAGATTCGTACATTTGCCCAAAATAATCGTTGGCGACTGGTAACCGACTATCATTTTGGAGGTTATGCCAAGGTGGACCAACAACTCATTGTTTTCATCAACCGCTTTAAAAAAGAGACCGGAATCCCTTTGGATCCCATTTATATGGGAAAGATGCTTTTTGGTATTTTTGACTTGATCAAAAAGAATTTTTTTCCGTCCGGAAGCCAGATTTTGGCCATCCACACGGGAGGGTTACAGGGCATACCGGGCATGAACGCTATACTGAAAAAGAAGAAATTACCGTTATTGGACATATGATCAGGCGAATAGGATATGTATTGATGGTGGCCCTTTTGCTCACTAGCTGTGGGGCAAAAAAGAAGCGCACCACCCACCGAAAAGGGGCGCCCAAAGTGGTCAACTCCGATAGGCAGGCCCGTACGAACACCCCAAAACTCGATGCAGACGATGCTACGGGCTTGTATCCCATGCCCGAGGATACCGGACGTTTTGAACGCTTTTTGATTTCGGATACCCAAGAATATATCGAAACCTTTGCCGAGGTGGCACAGTACGAAATGCGTGCTTTTGGCATTCCGGCCAGTATTAAATTGGCACAGGGCATTTTGGAGAGCGGCTCCGGTAGGGGGGAACTGGCCCTAAAAACCAATAACCATTTTGGCATCAAATGCCATACGGGTTGGGAAGGGGAATTCGATTTTCATGACGACGACGCCAAAGGCGAGTGTTTTAGAAAATACAACCACCCCATGTATTCCTTTCGGGACCATAGTCTCTTCCTAACGACACGGTCGCGCTACGCCTTTTTGTTCAACTACAAACGGGACGATTATAAAAAATGGGCCCATGGCCTCAGCCAAGCAGGGTATGCCACCGACCGCAAGTACCCCCAAAAGTTGATAGCCCTGATTGAGCGCTACGAGCTGCACAAATATGACGAAGCAGTGGTTGAAAACGGACTTTCTACCGTCCGCGAACCGAAACAATACGAAGTATTTACCCATGAGGTGAGAAAGGGCGATACGCTGTACGGGATTTCCAAACGCTATGATATTTCGGTGGACGAACTCCGTCGCTTGAACAATTTAAGGGACAACATCATTTCCATTGGGCAGGTGCTCAATATCCGCAGGGCGCAATAGTTTTTAGGTGGTTGAATGGCTGCACTGTTGTGACCCCTTAGAAATGACAACACCAATCTTCTGAGCTAAATGATTTTATTTGTTGTCCGTTTGTCATCCCAAGCGGAGTCGAGGGGTCTTGTGTTGTGGCATGAAGACACATTGAGGCAATCGGTCAGTTCGAGTGGCTTGATCGTAGATCAAGATGTATCGAGAACTGCATGGTGGTCGTTGATTCCGCACGGATGCTGAGCTAAGTCGAGGGGTGCAAAAGGGATTGGGCCAAAAGGCGTTCTCGACTGCGCTCGAACTGACACGTGGGCGCTCCAACTGACCGCAATGTTATCATTCCGCTCAACCCCCAAAAACCAGTTGAATAGATAAACGTCAACCTGAAACCAATTCAGCATGTCGCAGCTGAAAATCCATTTCCCAAAATGTTTTATCCTCATTACCTTTGTGCTTCGAATGCCATCCCGAGCGGAGTCGAGGGGTCTTGTGTTTTGGCATGAAGACACATTGGGCAACCGGTCAGTTCGAGTGGCTTGATCGCAGATCAAGATGTATCGAGAACTGCATGGGTCGTTGATTCCGCACGGATGCTGAGCGGAATCGAGGGGTGCAATAAAAAGAGAATGCAAAAGGGGTTCTCGACTGCCTGCCCGTCCGGCAGGCGGGCGCTCGAACTGACAGCTGGGTGTCGGAACTGACAAACGTTAACCTGAAACCAATTCAGCATGACGCGGCTGAAAATCCATTTCCCAAAATGTTTTATCCTCATTACCTTTGTGCTTCGGATGTCATCCCGAGCGGAGTCGAGGGGTCTTGTGTTTTGGCATGAAGACACATTGGGGCAACCGGTCAGTTCGAGTGGCTTGATCGCAGATCAAGATGTATCGAGAACTGCATGGTCGTTGATTTCGCACGGATGCTGAGCGGAGTCGAGGGGTGCAAAAGGGATTGGGCTAAAAGGCGTTCTCGACTGCGCTCGAACTGACAGCAATATTGTTGATTCCGCACGGATGCTGAGCGGAGTCGAAGCACGATGCGGAATCCAAAAGTAATGGATTCCCGTTTTCACGGGCATGACAAGGAAGAGAAAGATAATATAGATGCCCGCCCCTGTCTGACGACAGGCAGGTGCGCGGGCATGACGAAAACATATTTATGATTTACCAACGAAGCAGCGCCTTGTTTGCAGAGGCCAAAAAATACATCCCCGGAGGGGTCAATTCACCCGTACGGGCCTTTAAAGCCGTAGGTGGCGACCCTGTTTTTATCAAAGAAGCCAAAGGGGCCTACCTCTACGATGCCGATGGCAACCAACTTATCGACTACATTGCTTCGTGGGGACCGCTTATTTTGGGTCATGCGTACCAGCCAGTGATCGACGCTGTAATCGAAAAGGCCAAAAAGGGCACTTCCTTTGGAACGCCTACCGAAATTGAGACGGAACTGGCCCAATTAGCGGTTTCCATGGTGCCCAATATCGATAAAATCCGCTTTGTGAACAGTGGTACCGAAGCCTGTATGAGTGCAGTGCGACTCGCGCGCGGGTACACGGGCAAGGACAAGATTATCAAGTTTGCGGGCTGCTACCACGGGCATTCCGATTCCTTTTTAATACAGGCCGGGAGCGGTGCCGTTACCTTTGGTAGTCCCAACAGTCCCGGGGTAACCCAGGGTACGGCCAAGGATACGTTATTAGCGGATTATAACGATTTGGAAGGGGTAAAAGCCTTGGTGGAAGCCAACAAGGGCGAAATTGCTGCCATTATTTTGGAACCCGTAGCGGGGAATATGGGCTGTATTATCCCCAAGGAGGAATTTATACAGGGATTGCGCGACCTCTGCACCCAAGAGGGCATTTTGTTGTTGTTTGATGAGGTGATGACCGGCTTCCGTTTGGCCAAGGGCGGCGCGCAGGAAACCTTGGGCATTGATGCCGATATTGTGATGTTCGGGAAAGTGATCGGGGGCGGACTGCCTGTTGGCGCGTTTGCGGCCCGTGCCGAGATCATGGCACATTTGGCGCCCGAAGGACCGGTGTACCAAGCGGGAACCTTAAGCGGCAACCCGTTGGCGATGAGTGCCGGACTGGCCATGCTCACCGCTTTGAACAACCAACCCGAGGTGTTTGACAGCCTCGCCGAAAAAACGGCCTATTTGCACAAGGGCATTGCCCAAACCCTGACCGAAAAGGGGGTGTCCCACCAGATTAACCGTTATGGCAGTATGATTTCCGTGCACTTTACGGACGAGCCTGTGGTGGATTTTGCCAGCTCTGCCAAGGGCAATAACGATACCTTTAAAAAATACTTCCATGGCATGTTGGAGAACGGGGTGTACTTACCGCCCTCTGCTTTTGAAAGCTACTTTTTAAACGATGCGCTCAGCTATGCGGATTTGGATAAAACGATTGAAGCGGTGGATAAGGTGTTTTAATTTAAAAGCTTTTGCTCACTTCCACAGTATGGGCAGTATACGAAACCTTCATCTAGTCGACTTTTGCATTTTAAACAAAGAACTATCTCTTCAACAACAGATTTAAAGGGAACACTGGTTTTAAATGTAAAATTATCGGGAATTTCTTTAAGAAAACTTGACTCATTTCCTTTTTCAGTAATCAGAAACAAATTGTCCTTTGCTCTTGTGATAGCGACATAAAACAATCTTCTTTCCTCTTCCAGAAGCAAATCGTGATTGGACTCTTTTATTACTTGGTAAATTCTATCCTCCATCCAAATATCTGGAAACCCTCCACTTCCTTCGGTCAAACCTATAATAAATACCGCTTTTGCTTCAAGACCTTTTGAAGCATGTATGGTTTTGCCAGAAACGAACACCCTTTCCTGTTTAAATCGATCAAAGTAAGGACTGTACATTTTGCTTCTTCTGTAGAGAAACAAAATATCTTCCTTTTTATAACCTTTGTTTTTGAGCTTATTTACTTGGTCAAGAGCGTACTCAATATTTTCAGCCACATTTTTTCCTGCATAAATGTGAGTTTTGCTACTTGACTTTTTATTTGATTGGACGTTCTTGTTTACCTTAAATTTATTGTGTTTGATTACCTCATTACTGGCACCAACAATATGCTCAGTACTTCTATAATTCATACTTAACTTTATGGTATCAGATTCTTTAAAATGCTCTTTAAAATTGACAATGTAATCTACATTGGAACCTCTGAATCCATAAATACTTTGCCAATCGTCTCCAACACAGAAAAGTTGATTTTTATCTGTTAATAGAAGCTTGATTAACTCAACCTGTAAGTTGTTGACATCTTGAAATTCATCAACAAGAATGTATTGAAACTTTCCTCTGAACTTATCGGCTATATCACTATGGTTTTTAAATAATGAAATAGTCTTTGTAATCATATCGTTGAAATCAAGATATGATTTATTGGTGCAATAGTCTTGATATTGTTCTATGATAGGGATTGCAAGTTTATAAAAATCCCGAACTCGCTCGTGTTGGTCTTTCTTTGAATTTTCTAAGACGGTTTTGGTTGGTATGTTTTCAACTTTAACCATATCAACCACTCTCATTATTTGACGTAAAAAGTCCTTGATTTCTTTATGGTAGGAATTGAATTCTTCCTCAAACGATAAAGCTGTCGAAAAATGATAATTTGATGGAAGCCTATTTTTTACAATTCTTTCCAAAGCCAAGTTGAATAGGGCCGTATCCTTTGTTTGGTGCTCAAAGGTTTTTACTAGTAGCTTGTTAGCTTTGTTGAACTGTTGTTCTTTTCCTTTTGTAGGATAACTTTTATCACTGACATGTTCTAAATAAAGGTTAGCTTCAGGAATGAAAAAGTCAGGCCTGAAATCAAAATCCCTAAAGTTTACATTTGGTTCATACTCAAAATTGATACTGTGACGGTATAGCCAATCTGCAATGTATTGTTCCGATTTTGACCGAACTTTTGTGCCGTTCAATGTGGTGTAATACTTCCCATCTTTTGGTAGCGAAAGGCGGTTGACTTTCTCTATATGGATTTTGTCAATCACATAATCCAAAATGTATCTTTTCAAGTTGAGCAGATATTCGTTGGATTCACAGTTTCGGATTAAGATTTTATGAACAACTTCAAAAGCTGTTTCAGTCGCAGAATACTTTGCAAATTCATCATCAGTTGCTTTTGTATCTCCAATTATCCTGAATTTGTTGTCAAACTCGTTTACACCAAAGTTTCTGATTATTCCGTAGCAAAGGCTGTGAAAGGTTTTTAGGGTTAGGTTGTCAATCCACTTGTGTTTTTTGGCAAAAAAATAGCGTTCAGTATCTTTCTCTTTAGTTGTTCGATTTTTGTCTGCAAGAATTTCGGCATATTCTTCCGTATCATCTGCTGAAATGATTAATCTATCAAGCATTTCATTGGCAGCATTTTTTGTAAAAGTGATTGCCAAAATATTACTTGGATTAACACCCCTTTCCTCAATTAGGTAGATAAGTTTTTGAAGCAGCGTTTTGGTTTTTCCCGAACCTGCACCTGCAAGCACGAGTAATCTTTTGCATTCGCTTACTACTGCTTGTCTTTGTTTCTCGTTAAGTCCGCTTAAATCAGTTTTGGTTTCCGTCATCTTTTAGAGTCAAGGTTACTTTCATTCAAACAATCTATTTTCATTGACAATTTCTCTTTTTCCATCTTCTGTCATATACATAGTTTTACAAGAAGGGCAAAAAAGATAATATTCAAAATAGTACGATTGATTTGGTTTTAATTTTTTCTTTTTCGGTGTTTTCTTTATTACTGGCTCCCCACATTTGCGGCATTCATCTCCTACGTTTTCTATTTTAACTTTGCTTTGTTTGCTAAACGTTTTGTCAGTAGATGAACTTTGGTCATTGTCGATTTCTTTAGGTTCATACCCAACATCCTCAATAAGTTCATTAGAGTTTAATCCAATATTCGCCAGAGTATCACAACGTTCATTTTCTGTATGACCTGCATGCCCTTTGACCCAATTGAATTCAACATTATGTTTAGATATTACATTTAATAATCTATCCCATAAGTCACTATTAATTGCAGGACTATTCTTTTTTCTTTTCCATCCATTTTTTTTCCATTTTTCCGCCCAACCTTTTGTTATTCCATTGATTACATATTTAGAATCTGTAAATACTTGAACATTGGATTTTGTTTTTAATTGCTCAAGTCCAAAAATTACCCCCATTAATTCCATTCGGTTATTCGTAGTTAATTCATAACCTTGGGAAAATTCCTTTCTTCTTCCTTTATAGGATAGAATCACTCCGAAACCACCTTTACCTGGATTTGGTTCGGCTCCTCCATCAGAAAAAAGTTCAATATCTGGGATTTCAGTCCATTCTCTCATAGGTGGGTTTTAACTTGCAGCTAACGGTTTAGTATAAGAATAGCAGCGGGTTTTTACGCACTAACTTTTCGGTTAAACACAAATTTTGATATGAGCCAAAATTCTTGATTTTACCACTATTTCGCCTATTTTTTTATGTACATTGTTGGCTGCTGGGTTTATTTATTTAAAGATATTTTTCACTTCATCATACTTCTCTTTGCTGAGTAATTTGTTTTCATCTAGAGTAATTATTTGTGCTTTATTAGCAAATGGCTTGAGTTGTTCATTTTCCATAGCGCTCATTATAATTTGATTGCCATCTAAAAAATCGTCTGTTAATAATTCTACTATTTTTTCATAGTTTGTAAATGACTGTTCCTGCTGATTTGGGGTGTCAATGACTAGAGGAGACTTAGCTTCATTTCCAAATTTTTCTACCATCGAAAAAATAGTCAAGTAGTACCCTAATATGGCTCTTGCACCTTCAGCGGCTCCACCTTCTTTTATGACTTTATTGTAGTCTAATGGAGAGTTTATTTCAGATAGATTTACTGCTTCAGCGTCAAGTAGTTTAACGTAATTTGATAAAATTGAATTAAAGGAGTTCAAAATACTATCAGTTTCTTCTTCAGTTGTTAAAGACTTTTGTTTCTTTTTTAAGTCTTTGATTTCTTCTTGCAGTATTGCTATTTCGGTATTTTTTATATTCTTACTTATAGTTACTTTGCTTTTGATAGAGTTTCCGGCAACACTTTCAATTATTTGATTAAAATCAATTATTTCAGTTTCGTCTTCAATTACATACTTTTCATTTATTTCAGAAATTTGCGACTTGATACTCTCCAATTGCCTTTCATTAGAAGTTATTTTCTTGTCAATTTTAACAGTAGATTGGATTATTTCTTTAAGCTGATTTTCAGCTTGATTTTTATCTGTCATAATTGAAGCACGGTTCACAATTGAGTTTTCGTGAACAACACCACATAATGGACATTCGATTTCATCATCTTCAATGTTTTCAACAGAATATTTATAGTCTTTGTCAAGTTCTGATATCAGTTTCTCAGTCATTACCTGCTGTTGATAGAGGTACGATTTTTCGGAATTATTGATAGCTATTGCATGAAGCAATTCTTCTTGACTTTTTTGAAGCGATTCCAAATCTTTTTTTATGCTGTCTGTAATTTTATTGATTGCAGAAACCGTAGTAACCGTATTTACTGAATCAGGAACATAGCTTTCAATAACTTCAAGGGTTGTGTCAATTTTCTCTACTTCATACTCAATATTTTTTTGTGATTCCTTCTTATCTGTTCGTTCAGATTCCAATTCAAAATGTTCAGGTTTAAGGAGTCCTACATGATATTTTATTATAGTAGACTTCCAATTACGATATTGACCTAATCTATCAAAATTGTCCCAAGCTTTAGCCCAACTTCTCTTCTGGTCAATATAGAACGGGATAAAATAATAAGCAGGAGGGGGAGTCTCTAACAACCCTGAATTTTGATTTGGTAATAATGCGCTGAAACCAACAATCTCTGCAAATCTTTGAGAATACTCACCTGTTATTTTTTGAAACTCTTCATAATCAGAACTACCTTCTTTAATAGAAATTTCATTTTTATATCTTTTTACTCTAAAAGTTTTGTCGGCAACTTCAAAGTCAACGATTGTTTTACAGTCCTGAGCATTCCAAGTAGTATCAAGTTCGGGTTCACAGCCAAGTCCCCAAAAAATCAATTTTAATAATGTTGATTTTCCTACACTATTATCTTTTGCCGTTATCAGATTCAGGTTTTTGCTGAATTTGAACTGATTTGCTGACTTTGCTGTGTTTGACAGAACTAGCAGTTGTATCAATCTTAAGCTTTTCATTTTGTTTAGTTCTAAGATTTCTTATCAATATTTTAAAGTTGCTTTTATCCATTACATCATCATTATATATTCACAGATTACAGCTGACGTTATTTCATCTTGTGAAGAAAATTGTCTTTGAATTTTCGCAGGTAGATTAGTCGATACCTGAATGATTAATTCTTTGAATTCAGATTCTCCTGAAGCAATTGATTCTTCAATTCTTTTTTGAAGGATAGTTGTTGTGTCGTGTTGAAAACTACTATTATTACTTATCCTTTGTCTCTTGTATCTTAAAAATGATCGTTTTAATAACATGGACTTGATTGAATTAAGACCTATTTCTGCACAAATACGGTTGAACTCCAAATCCAATTGAGCTTCGTCTTTAATATTTGTGAATTCATTTATGACACTAGTTACTTTTTCTGAAGTCAGCGCCTTATTTTTTATGAGTTCATCCCATTTGGTGAAATCATAGGTGACTTTTCCTTTTCGTATAAGTTCATCAATAAGAAGTCTGTAAATCGATTCATCATTAAATCGTGATTCCGGATAAAGGCGATTTATTAAACTAGAAATTTCACCAACAAGGATTTTCTGATAATCTTTTTCGGCTAAATCAGGTACAATAAACTTTAACGTTGACGGTAACTCAGAAATCGAAAGTTCACTTTTTAATGCGTCTTCTAATTTTTTAAGTTGATTGTCTGTTAAATCTTCTTTTCGAATAATTTTTAGTTCAACATCATCTTTTTTTAATTCAAGATTAAAGTTGCTAGTGCAAACAAGATTCAAGGAGGTAATCTTGTCTGCATAAGGTTTAGAATTAACACTTTCAATTAGCTTACCTAAAACTGACCTGCCGCTCTTTTTTTTCTCTACTAATTGATAATTTGTAAATTTTGCTGAATTCGTTTTAACCTGATTGAATTCGAATTTTGCATTTTGAGAATTTAGTGAATCACTAATCACGACATCTTCATGAAGTTCAATAAATACTGCATATTCATTCGTTGTATCATGTTCACAAATAACTCTGTATAAAGCCCAATGATACTGATATAGGTACTTATCAATAGTTTTAGCCCCTGCCTTTTCTCTTTGCGAGTCGAATAAGGGATTTGTATTGTTTTTATCGGTCATTTGTGAGTTTTTCACCTTGCTGCCAACTTGTTTAAACAAGCATAAAGTACATCCATAAACACCCAAACAGGAATGTTATCGATGTCTTAGCATAGTTTAATACGTAAGAGCGGGGGTAGGGCTGCGGTATGCAAAATAGCAATTACCCATAACATTTCATTGCAGCAAAACCTTAAAAAAACTAGGGGAAAAGTGCAGTTTGCAGGGGGCAGTAGTCAGTAGGCAGTAGGCAGTAATTAGTTGGCAGTAGGCAGTAATCAGTTATCAGGCGGCAGGAGATAGGGGTAAAGGGACAAAAGGAAAGGGGAAGCAGTAAGCCACTTTAGAATGTGAAGCCCGATACCGTGATAATTGTATCCTAGATTAAAAAAATAGGATTTTCAATAGTAGCAGTATAAACAAAACCATTGCGAGTCCTATCGCGGTAAGTTTCTTTTTTCTGGTGTCAAACATTTACATAAATCTAAAACGGCAAGTCTTGTTTACGGACAATTTTTTGCAATTGTCGGTCCAGATTGTCAATATAAATGCTTTCGCCCGTCACAAAATTACCGCTGTAAATAATGGTACTATCCTTTAGGATAATTAAGTGTGGATATGCATTAAAGTCCAAAGCCTCCTGTACCTTTTTCATGGATTCGCCATACAGGGTGGTGTAGGAGTAATTCAGTTTTTCCGCTACGTGGGTTCTGGCTTCAAACCTTTGGTTTTTTAGCGGGATGTTCACCGAATAGAAGGCAATTTCGGGATGTTGGTACTTTTCACTGATCTTTTCGTAGTAGGGAAATTTTTCAAAACAGGGTTTGCAGGCCGTGTTCCAAAAATCCAGAACGGTGATTTTTTGATCGAACCGAATAGTGTCTTTGTGCTTGTCCAAAAAAACCAAGTCCGAGGGAAAAGGTTTGGTTTCATAAAATGTAGAGTCGTCCGTTAAGGCCAAAAGCATGCTGGGATATCCATATTTCCCTAAAAACAGGGCAAAACCTATGGTAAATAGCAGCTTGGGAATAAAATGGGCTTTTTGGGCCCATCGTCCCAGAAAAACCACTAATGGTATGCACACCAAATAGAGAATGGAGCGCTTAAAATCCATACTGATGATGGATGGAGCAAGAATTAATAGCCATAGTGGCATAAAAGCCCACAGCAATTGTCGTTTTGGACGCTCTTTTAAGAAGTAGGCGACCAAGAAACAGGTGGTTAGGGTAATGGGAAGCATAAAGGAATGATCGCCGTAAAAAATAACACCCGCCAAGATGTAGCTTAGAGGAACTATGATGTAGGGACTCTTTTGTAAAAGTGATTTCATAGACAATTTATAACTCGACTAACAGGTATAGGGGGTTATCCTACGACATAGGTCATAGTTGCAATACGTGTTCGATTAAACAATAGGAGGTTGAGGTGCCAAAATAATAATTACTTGTAAAATTCCATTGCAGCAAAACCTTAAAAAAACTGGGGGAAAGGTACAGTTGGCAGTAAGCAGGAATTAGTTAGCAGGGGGTAGTGGACAGGAGGCAATCAGCAATGAACAATTTACAGTGGGCAGTAATCAGTTATCAGGCGGGAGATGGAAAATAGGGACGGGTGGGAAGGGGCTAAGGGTTGAAGGTAAAGGGTAAAGGGAAGTGGGTTTAAACATGGGAGCGGTCGAGAAGCTGTATTATTCAAATTCCAAAATCCAAAGCCCAAATTCAAGTGTCAAATTCAAATTCAAGCTCAAGTTCAAATTCAAACTCAAAACCAAAACCAAAACCTCAAACCTGAAACCTGAAACCACAAACACCAAACCACAAACACCAAACCACAAACACCAAACACCAAATTCCAAAATCCAAAGCCCAAATACAAGTATCAAATACAAGTTCAAGTTCAAGTTCAAATTCAAAACTTCAAACCTGAAACCACAAACCACAAACCAAAAATTCCAAAATCCGAAGCCCAAATTCAAGCTCAAGTTCCAAACCCGAAACCTGAAACCTGAAACCACAAACAATAAACGCCAAACAATAAACGCCAAACAACAAACAATAAACAACAAACGCCAAATTCCAAAACCCAAATTCAAGCATCAAGTCCAAGCACAAGTTCCAAACCCGAAATCCGAAACCCTCAACCCGAAACAGCTACTCCCTTTTTTTGCCGCGGCCTGTCATGGTGTCCACCAAGCCCTCCTGCAGATTGAGCCATAAATAATTAAAGAACGATTTGTCCTGCTTGCGTTCCATCTCAAAATCGCCATGACGAAAGCCGTCCTCGTCCGTTTTGTTACCGTCCTTGGTAAATAAGTTCACCACGGCCGTGAGCACTTTATTGACGCCCAAACGGTTCTTTTTGAGTACGGTAAACTCAAAGTTGTCGTATTTCATCTTCATGTCGCCCTGTGATTCCAGCTCGTTCCCGCTGATCGTAAAGTAGAGTTGTTGCACCGTGCCCTCCACCTCGGCGCCCAAGTTCGATTTTAAAAAGGGATTAATGCTTTCCGACTGAAAATGCGATAGTTCGCCCTTCACCAAAAACGTATTGGCCTTGCTCTGCGGGTCAAACGACCAATCCAACCGAAACGGGCCATTGTCCATCAATTTGGCTGTGATGTTCGCCCGTACCTCGCCCGTGCCCTTGGAGTGTAGGTTGCGGATGGTCGCATCGATTTCGGTAAAGGTCAGGTCTTTGGGGGCTATATCCGGTTTTATCCGTTCCTCGTAGGCAATCATCCCCTCCGAGATGGTCACGGAATCTACCTGCAACTCCAACGGCAGATCCCGCAACGCCTGATTGTAGAGTTTTTTATGCGAAGTGTTGTCCGGCAACAATTTATCGCGGTACACATAAAACATGGGTTGCTGCAATTGCAATTCGCCCAAATGGAAATAAGGTTCACCTTTGGTGGTACCCGCCTCCCAGTCGTTCAGTAGTACGTTGGCAATGCCCAAATCGTAATGGTCGTGCTCTTGGGCCACTTGGCGGGACAGTTCCGTTTTGCTATACCTGCTACGCAGTGCAAATTGCTCGAACGCCCCATCATCGGGATTGAGATTCATCTGCCCAAATGTTATGGCTTCCAAATCACTCAGGTCGTAATAGCCGTTTTGGGCAGTAATTTGGTAGGTTCCGTAGTCCACGGGAAAGGGGGCATTGGACTCTTCGGTGGGGTAGGTTAGGTCGCTAATGTTGATGGTCATATCTTCCAGAAGGGCCGAACGTTGGTTAGTGGTATCCTTCATTAAAAAAGAACCGTTTTCAACAATCAGTTTTTCGATGGTGATGCGTGGGGAGGAAGAATTTGTTTCAGAAGCGGAAGAACTGTCCTGCTTTTTGGGATGATAATTAATCGAGGGCGATTGGATGTGCACTTTGGAAAATATCACATCCTCTTTTTGAAGCAAGACCCAATAGTGAAGACCCCTCACCTGAAGGGTTTCCGCAGCAACCTCCCATTGCCGGTCCGGGGTACGGGCCGAAACTTGGCTAAGTCGGATGTTTCCCAAAAATACATTGGTGTGCAGCCCTTCGTACTGCAACTGATAAGGTTGGATGGCTTCACTTTGGAGCAGCGAAGCCACTTTTTGGTCAAAAAACCACTGTACCGCTACGCTTGCCGAGATAATCAGCAGAAGGATTCCAATCCCGAGATAACGGGCTCTTTTCGATTGCGGCATACGGATGAACGGATTTAAGTATGGGATGGGGGCAGTTTAGTCTTCGTCTTCGATAAACTGCATCACTTCGGACGGAGTGTCTATTTGTACGGCTTGGTCACCGTTTACCAAAATGGGTTGGGTCACCACTTTGGGGTTGTTTTCCATTAATTTTAACCAATCTTCATCATCGGGCAACTCCGGGTTTTCGCCGTATTTTTTAATAAAATCGGGATGTTCGGTATTAATGAGGTCTTTGATGGGCTTGCCCAACAGTTTGGCCAGTTCGGTCCATTGCGTGCCCGTAACTTTGGTTTTGGAAAGGTCGATGTCCAACACTTTTTTCTGGGACGATTTCAGGTAGGCCAAGGTCTGCATGCCTTTATTGGTCTCGGCATTGTAAAATAGTTTGATTTCCCGTTCGTTGGTGGCTATTACTCCCATGTCATCCGTCATTTAAATAAACTTTTTTATAAAATACCACATTTTTGACGGTTCGGCTTAACGTTATCCATTTTTTTCGTGTCGTAAAACGGATAAAAAAAACGGGGCAATTGCCCCGCTTTCTCATCAAACTATCCGAATGGTTGCTGCTAGATGGGTTTTATCCACAGCAAATGTTGCCAATGGCGCCTTTCCTTGAGGACCAAGGCAATGTTCACTGCGAACAAACCAAAGGTTTGTAACAGTTCTGGTAATTCATCCGATTCCAAAAACAAATGGAACAAGAAAATATGCAGGGTAATGGGCAGCAGGAATAGAGCTCCTACAAAACTGGTGCCTTGCAGGATCAACAAGAGTCCGAACAGCAGTTCGCAAATCCCCAGTACTTCCCAAAAGTAACCCGTTTGTTTGGCCCCACTGATGTACAAAATCTTCTGCAGGGTATTTTCCTTCTCGGGCGAGGTGAACTTTTCGGCTTTTTCCACCACCTCTACAGGGGTGGGTATGGGCTTTTGGAACTTTTGGATGCCCCCATAGATCATAAATCCGCCCAATAGCAGCCTCAATACAATGTAAACAATGCTTATGGGTTTCATATTAGTTGGCGTTTAGTGAGGTTTCCCCATCGTTTGGATTGTACACAAAATTGAAGGTGTACACTCTGGATTCATCCGTAAAGGCATCTGGTTCTGCGGGTGCATCGCGGTAGTAGCTCAAAATCTCTACTTTGGCATACTTTCCATCGTGGGTGCGGAACACCAAAACCCGTCCCGGAATCGGGGTCACGGTAAAGGTGGCGGAGTTGTAGTTGTACCAACCTTCTTGGCTTCCTGTGGGGATGGCGAAGGCACCGTCGGCATCTACCTCAAAGGTGAGTCCCTCTGCGGTGGTCACATCGGTAAACAAACCGGATTCAATGGCCGCACCGGCATTTCCGTTTCTAGCGGGCTCGTCGTTGGTTCCCGTCACGGTTCCTCCGTTCACGGCAATGGTGGTTCCCCTAAAGGCAATATCCCAATCCGTTTCACTATCGGTCACCTCACCGGTCTCAAAACTGAATTTGGTGAATGGGCCGCCAATCGGTTGTCCTTGACCTCCTGTTTGCGGAGCCTCCAAGTTTTCGACGGTAGCGCTCACCAAATTGGCCAATACGCTAAAAGAAGCCGTCACTTCCCGGGAAGTCCCGTTGGCGGAAAGGGTCACAGCTCCTGAAGTGGCCCCGTTGGGAACAGTGGTAACGATTTGGGTGCTGGTTGCCGAGCTGATGGTCGCCGCTACGCCACCAAAAGTCAAGCTGATATCCGAAGCCTCGGGGAAATTGGTTCCGGAGATGGTAATTTCGGTGCCTACGGTTCCCGATTCCGCGCTTATGGCAGTCACGGTAAAATCCGTCATGCCACCGTCGTTGTCTTCGCTACAGGCAACAAAGGCAAAGAGTAGGGCTAAAAGGCTGAATAGTTTTAGGGTTGTTTTCATGTAATCTTGGTTTTAAAATTGAATATTAAGTCGTGCAAATAATTGTATTCCGGGATTGATCAATTGTTCATTGTCCTGCGATGCCAAAGGATTGGACCCTTGAAAGTCCAACAGATTATTGGCGCCCAGTTGCAATTCATAGTGTTTAAAAAATGTTTTTCCGAAGGAAAGATTCACTAGGGCGTAGCCATCCACAAAGGAGTTGTCCAGCTCGTCGAGCACATCGTTGCCGTTACGGTCGGTGAGTCCAAAACGGCTACGGTACACCACGCGTAGGTTGGCATTGGCGCCCCATTCGGGCGCTTCGTAAAAAGCTTTGAAGTTGAGGGTGTGCCTCGAACGGTTTTCGAGCCCAAAGTAATCGCTGCGGTCCAATCGAATGGTTTCCAACGTTTGCTGGTCACGGGCAAAGACCTCACCATTTTCAATGGCATCCTCCTTATCCTTGTCGAACGCATACAGCAATTGGTAGCCTGCGGACAGGTCCAAATTTTCAAGAACCTTGTATTGAAGGTCCACCTCAAGGCCTTGGGTGTACACGCTTTCGCGGTTGATGTACCCGAACACATTTTGTCCGTTGGTCTTGGCCGCCAAGATGCGGGTATCGATTAGGTTGGTAAAGTCGTTTCGAAAGAAATTTAGATCACTTCGAAATTGCCCTTTTTTGAAGCCCACCCCCAAGTTGATGCCCACTGAACTTTCGGCGTCCAAGCGTTCCCCAAGGTCGTTGGGGTCCACGACAAGGTTGGCCACTTCATCATTTTCCTGCAAACGTTGAATGCCTGCGGCCTCCACTTCCTTTCCAAAAACGGAATAGCCACCACCTGCGGCATTGGTAAAGTCGAGGTAGAGCTGACGGAAATCGGGGGCCTTAAAACCACTGCCCACGGAACCCTTTACGGACCAATATGGGGAAAGGTCGTAGCGGGCGGATAGTTTTGGGCTGAGCTGGGAATTGTACTCACTATGGTTGTCAAAACGGGCCCCTGCGATAATATTTAGCTTTTCCAATGGTTTAAAGTCGTATTGTGCGTAAACATATTGGGAGTTGAAGGTGATGTTTTCCGCAAAAAGCGAACGCTCCAAGTTTTCGAGATTGTAACCGGCGCCCACCGTTACCGTATTATCCGAACTGAAGGCGTGGTTAAAGCGTACTTCGGGACGGAAGAGTTTTTGGTTGAAATCATTGTCGAGCAGAATTTCATCGTTAATAGGGTCTACCGTTTGCTCGTTGGTGACATAATTGGTGTAATACAGCTCGTACTCGAAGCTGGATTTCTTGCTCAATTCATGGTCCAATCGTAGGTGTACATTGCCATCACGCTCTTCGCTTGTTCCTGAAGGGATGTCGAAATCCTGAAGAAAGTAACGCCCAGATGCAAAAGCCTTGAGTTGGTCGGACACATTAAAGTATACCCTTCCATTTAAGGTGTAGTTGAAAAACGGATTCACGGTTTGCCCCTCCGAGTTGGGAGTCAGATCAAAACCGTCGGTGCTCAATCGGTCCACAAAGAGTGAGTAGCCAAGGTCCCCTTTTCTTTGATTCAGGTTGATGGTGCTATTTTGATTGTTGAACGTTGCCGCGCGATGGGAAATCTGACCGCTAATGTCATCGGTATTCGGTTTTTCTGTGATGATGTTGATGACCCCGCCCAGGGCTTCTGAACCAAAAAGACTGGAGGAGGGACCCTTTACCACTTCAATCTGTTTGATATTGCCAATAGCAAAACGGCTCAAGTCCAGATTTCCAGAGCTTCGGCCTACTACGGGAACCCCGTCTATCAATATCATGACATAATCGGAAGCGATTCCTTGGATCTGTACCCCTTCGCCACCACCAATGGTTGCATCAGGAGTCATCACAATTCCGGTCTGTTCGTTTAGGATTTCATTTAATCGGGTAACCCCGGAACGATTGATCTGTTCCTTGGGAATCAAGGTCACAGGCAGTGGGAGGGAAGAAAGTTGGCGCACCGTTCGGGTTGCCGTAACCACAACTTCATCCAGATTTTCGGTGATAATGGAGTCTTTTTGTTGGATGGGGGATTCTTGGGCAGAGACCAAGCTGAGTGTTAAAAGTGTTGAAAATAAGAGGTAAATATTTTTATTTAGACTCATTCCATTTAAATTTGGTGACAAATATATATTTAATTTTTATTCAATCTAAATAAGTTTAGTATTTTTGACCCGAACAAATTCTAAAACGATCAAATAGAAACTGATATGAAAAAAACAATCGCTTCATCGTTGCTTTTGGCCTTTGTAACCACCATGGCAACCTCACAGGAAAAAAAAGAATTGGACCGCCAAGCTATTTTGGATATGTGCGGCTGTTACGAGGTAAGCTTTAAGTATACCGAGACCTTTGCCCCAGAAATCGATTATGAAAAGCACCTGGACTATACCTCCAAGGCCTTGGAACTGGCCTTGCCGATTGTGGACGAGGACAACAAAATTTCGTTGCAGCATCTGTTGGTATTGAACGATACCACGGTAATCAAGCACTGGAGACAGGATTGGTTGTACGAAAACCAGGCGGTGTTTCACTACGACAAGGACAATAATTGGGTTTTTACCCAACTGCCTGCCAATGCGGTAAAGGGCCAGTGGACCCAAAAGGTGTATCAAGTGGATGATAGCCCACGGTATTCCGGATCTTCTACATGGGTACATTTTGATGGAAGACACTATTGGGAAAATAGGAGCGACTCGCCACTGCCCCGAAGAGAATACACCAAAAGGAGTGACTACAATGTTATGAGCCGCGGCAACAGACAGGAGATTACCGCCAACGGCTGGGTGCATGAACAGGACAACAATAAAATTATCCGCACCGATGGGGAGCAAGATGTGCTTTTGGCCCAAGAGAAAGGATACAATACCTATGTAAAAGTAGCTGACGAAAGATGCCAGGCTGCCAAGGAATGGTGGGCGGAGAACCAAGATTTTTGGGCGACTGCCAGGGCCGCTTGGGATGAGGTATACAATAGGGAAGGTGACCTTACCCTCTTAAAAAAGGTGGATGATAAACCGTTGTTTGTGCATTTTTACGCTTTGGAGCAAAAAGGTGCTACCAAGGAGGAAGTCTTGGAGACCATTAACAAATTTGTAGCGAACACCTCTGTAAAGAACAATGTTGAGGGCCAATAAAATTCAGCAGATCAGTGCTATGGTGATGCTATCCACCTTGTTTTTATTCGGATTCAAGGTGGATAAGTTATCGCCAAGATTACAGGAGAAAATCAACAGTGCGGTGACAGGCACCTACGAGGTTACGGATTTCACCATGAACTGGGTGGACATTACGCCCGAACTGAACCAAAAAACCCCATCCGAATTGGGCGGCGACAACTTGTTCGAAGTGGTGTCGCAAGGAAAAAGTTTGGGATATGTGTATGTGGGCGTGGCCCCAAGTCTCAAGAAAACTTTTGATTACGTAGTGCTTTTTGACGCGGATATGAGCATTAAAAAATCCAAAATACTCATTTACCGCGAGGACCATGGACGCCAAGTGGGCAGCCAGCGTTGGTTGAAACAATTTATCGGTAGAAAATCGGGGGAAACCTTGGTGTATGGAAAGGACATTGACGGTATTTCCGGTGCAACGGTCTCTGCCAAATCCATGACCTTGGCCGTAAGCCAAGTGTTGGAGAGTATGGAGATCCTTAAGGAAAGCCAAGTTTTTAACTAAGTGTTTTTAAGTTTAGTAATGTTAAGGAGCCATCCAATTTTGGGTGGCTTTTTTTTGGGTCTAGATGATTTCCATCAAATAGCCATAAAACAGGCCAGAAAGAATGGCCAAACCAAAGCTCAATAGGGTTCCGATAAGGACATATTCCGTGAGTTTTCGGTTCTTGCCCTTGTTGAGGTCGCCAAAACGGAACACGGATTTTGCAGCGATCAAAAGTCCAATGGCCGCCCATTGCTGCATCAGTATAAAACCAAATACAAAAAGGCGCTCCAACATGCCGATATAGGTGCCTGCATTTTTGAGGGAACCTCCTTCGCCCGTAGGGTCGTCCTTCGCAACTTCATCAATATAAGGTGCCAACAACATGCGCATCAGGATACCCGACACGTAGGTAACAAACACCAAAAAGGTGATAAGCAATAAGGTCTTTTCATCCCAGAAAAAGCTAACATCAATTTGAAAAGGGGATAGCCAGTACAAAACACTGCCCAAGACGAATAAGTGCAACAACTGATCCAGCACAAAGAGCCAACGGTAGTTTTTGGGATTGGTGAGGGATAACTTTGCCAAATCTATCAGAAAGTGGGTCACCACGATTACGGCAATCGCCCCAATATGTTTGAATTGCAGTAAGAGCAGGAGGGCCAAAAGATGTACCCCGATGTGAGCATACAAATATTTGGAACGTCCCTTTTTCTTCAGCTTGTCCTCGACCCAATGCCCGGGTTGAAGAACAAAGTCCCCGATAAAGTGGGCAAGCAGTAGTTTTAGGGCCAAAAGCATCATAATTGGGCGAGTTGTGCTTTGTAAAAATGAATCATTTTTTGGACTTCATCAAATCCTGCCTTACTTAATTCCTCACTTATATTGCCTTGTGATTTGTTGAGAAGTGCCGCCAGTTCCTTTTGATTCAGCTTAGGGTTTTCTATGGCATACTTCACGGTTTTGGAAATGGCCGGTGTCCAATCATCCATGGTCAGCAAGGCCAATTCCAAGAGAAGGTTGATATGTCCATCGAACGTTTCATTGCTGGTTTGTAGTCCGAGATTTTGTTTTTTTAGCTTTTCAAAACATTCACCGGAATGGACAAAGGCAGGGCCATTGGATTCGGTAATCTTTGGTGCATCGTAGTTTTTTTCGCCCAGTCCAATGCCAATACGAACATCCAATGGTCGAATTTGCTTGATGCTGGCCTTGATATGGATGGCGGCTTGTAATGCTGTTTCTGCGGTGGTCTGTAATTGAAAGCTGTCACCGCGGTATATTTCCCAATCTTTGGGCTCTTGGCCATATTGCGAAAGTACCCCTTTTAAAAGGGGTAACCATGTACTGGCTTTATGTTCCGAGGAGTTTTTGATGTCTCCGGTGAGAATGGCTATCATGATATTTCTTGATTAAAATATCTGTTTATATGCAGATAATTAATTATATCTGTAAAAAAGCAGATAATCAAATATATCTGTAAAAAAGCAGATAACCAAGTGTATCTGTAAAAAAGCCATAAAAAAAGAAACCGCGACCATGGCAGGCGCGGCTTCTTAAATCAACAAAAAACACTATCCTCTTCTCCCTCTCTCCTGCATTCTTTTACTGCCATGCATTTTTTTGTGATGGGTGAACTTTTTCCAAGTCTCATACTGTTTTTCGTCCAGTATGTCTTTCATTTTTTCCTGAAGGGCGATTTGACGGTCCAAACGTGCGTTGGCCATTTCAAATCGCTCTTCGGAGGATGGTTTTTCCCATTCCCCGTTTTCTTTCGCCACCTTTATCTCGTCCCATTTCTCTTTTTTGAACTTGGCGTTTTCCAGATTAATGTGGTACACTTTGTCCTGCTGTGTCTTGGTCAGGTCCAATGCCAAGACCATGTGTTTGGTTTGCAGGGTGGCCATTTGCTCTGCGGTCATGTCCATTTGGGGAGCTTTGCGCATTTGTTGGCCATCATGTCTTTGTGCGGTCGCGCCGATACTTATCAGCAAGACCAATGTTACTGCTAATCGTTTCATAAACTTAAATTTTAATGATATGCTTTGGACAAAGCGGCTATCCAAAGGTTTAACCATCAAAACTGGGTTTGTGATGCTTTTAACAGTTCAAAAAAGGTAAGGGTGTGAACTACTTGATTTCTTCCTCAAGCTTTTTCTCGGAATCATCCACATACTCGTCGGCGTCCTCAAATTGGGTCTCGACATAGCTTTTTGAATTGAGATGTTCCTGGAAGTTGTCGTGTTGCTCTACTACGTAATAAAGAGCCGAAGCTGCCACGAAGCCGCAAAAGTAGAGTAAGCTTTTAGTTTTGTAGTTCATGATGTGAGATTTGGGATTACTAAAGTAATCAATACGAAGGGAAATCCCACTTATATGTTGTGAAACTACTTTTGGCTGATGTGAAGGGATAAAAAAACAAGGTGTGATCGATGAATGCACCGACCACACCTTGAAGATCTAATTTATTGTTCTTATCCGGAGGCCTATTTGGGCTCCAATATTAGGTCGATACGCTCCATGGCATCCTGCAAATGGTAGCGGCTCATGGTATCCGAGATTCGGGCCAGGCCATTTCTGATATCCCTTTTCAGATTGTTCAGCTCAGCTCTTGCCACTGAACGGATATCCGATTGGCTCGTGTTGATGGGTGTTGACTTTCGGTATCCACCAAAATCGGGCATTTTGCCCTGACTGTCCGCGGTCATGAGGTACTCCAAACGGTCGATATGCGCTTTTTGAAGGTTCCTTCGATAGGTATCAATGGTTCTTCCGCTTCTGGTCTCCGACCATATTCCTTTGCGTAGATCGCCCATCATTTCCACAATACCATAGGCTTCTTGGCCATAAAGGGTTTCCGCTTCGATAAGTCGCGCCAGTTTGCCCAAATGCAGCATGGTGTTCAAGTAACGTTCTTGGGTGTCACGGATGCGTTCCACCGATCCAGAGTATTCAATTTTATTGAAGATGTCGGGCTCGATCAACCACTCCGGGGTTTCAAAAAGTTGCTCTTGCATAAAATTCATGGCCCGCTTTTGGTGCGCTTTGCTTACGGGCGTATAAACAGCTCCTTCTTGATCCGCAGTTTTATGGTATTCGTATACGCCGCCAATGTTGTTGGCCACGTGCCCCATATATCTGCGGAACTGAGCCACCACGTGACCGTACATGGTTTCCAAGTCGTCATAGTCCTCGCCTTTTTCTGTGGTCCAGTCCATAAGATTGGGAACTATGCGCTTTAGGTTTTCGATTCCATAAAGGCTGGCTTTAATGGCATCGTCCCCTAAGTCTTCGGTTTGGGAGCTCGGATCGTGGATATCGCCCACTTGCTGATGCCCAAATCGGTACATGGGATCGCCGGCATGTTCCAAAATCCATGCGTTGAGCACTGGTTTTTCCTCTTCCGCTGTTTTGTCCAAAATAGGTCTGTATCCCCATTTAATGGCATACTTGTCATAAACGCCAATATCGGGCATAAGGGCCACGCCTTCGTCACCGGGTTGTGCCACATAGTTGAAACGTGCATAATCCATAATGGAGGGCGCAGTCCCATATTTCTGCGTGAAACTCGCAGAGCGCAGGGAATCAACAGGGTAGGCCACGCTGCTTCCCATGTTGTGCGGAAGCCCTAGTGTGTGCCCTACTTCGTGGGAGGACACAAAGCGTATCAGTCTACCCATAATTTCCTCCTTGAACTGGGTTTTCTGGGCTTCGGGATTGATGGCGGCGGTCTGTACAAAAAACCAACCCCGTAGCAAGCTCATTACATTATGGTACCAGTTGATGTCCGACTCCAAGATTTCACCACTTCGTGGATCACTTACGTGTGGACCGTTGGCGTTTGGAATGGGGGAGGCCAAATAGCGTACCACCGAATAGCGCACGTCCTCGGGAGACCATTCCGGGTCTTCTTCGGGTGATGGCGGGTCTTTGGCGATAATGGCATTTTTGAACCCGGCCGCTTCAAAAGCGACCTGCCAATCTTCGATACCTTGTTTAATGTAGGGTACCCATTCTTTTGGGGTGGCCCTATCCACATAATACACAATGGGCTTTTTGGGCTCCACCAATTCACCTGCCTTGAATTTTTCAATGTCCTCGTCCTTCACCTCAAGTCTCCAACGATCTAAATAGGTCACCGTTTTGCTTTCTTGGGCATCGAGGCCATAATCCACCTGTCCTCGGGCAAACCATCCTACACGTTCGTCAAAATAACGGCGCTTCATGGGTTCTTCGGGCAGTAAAATCATCGAATTATTGATTTCCAACGAAATGGACCCAAGGCTTTCGTTGCTTGGCGGATCGTTGGAGAGGTATGTTTTTACGTGGCGTGCCTCAATGTTCAAGGGATAACTTTTGATGGACTCGATATAGCTTCTATCCCCGTCCAAACGGCTTACTTTGAACCTTTTTCGGTAACCATCGGGAAATCCAAGTGCCTGCACATCCTTGGTAAACAAAGGATCTATTTCGATCACGGTTGCAGGGTTCAGCGAATCTTTTTTGTTGATGGCCTGAATATCGAAGGCAAAAAGTACTGGCTCAAAGTTAGAGTTGACCACGGCTTCGTGAACGGGCAGTGAGTCGGCAGCCACATTCTCGTAAGAAGCGACACGCAAGAGCACCTTTTTGTCTTTTTTCTCCCAGCGCAATACTTGGGTGTTGATTTTTCCGCCACCAAAGCCGATACCGGTAGCGGTTTTGGAAATTCGGCTTACCATAAGCATTTCACGCCCGAACAAGGAATCCGGGATTTCATAAAACTGCTTGTCGTCCACGGTGTGCACGCTAAAGAGTCCTTCATCGGTCTTGGCGTTCTTGGTAATGACTTCATCATAAGCTTTGATGTCGCCAGCCTTGGGTTTTTCCTTTTTTTGTTCGGTTTCTTTCTTTTTCTTTTTGAAGAGTTGGGCTTCCGCAGTTTGAAGGGAGCCCAAAATCATAATGACTAAAAGTAGTCGGGGTAGTAAATTTTTGATCATTATAGGGTGGTTTGAATAACTAAAAGATTCAAAGAACCTAAAAATCGGCAGAACTAACTGTTAAATAAATATTAACGGCACTTTTTTTAACGTAAGTGCCTAACCTTTGGGAGTCCTGCCTTTTACTGATGGTTTGGAGTGAAACACCTTGTTTTTCGGGGCCTAACGGACATTTGGTTTTCGTAAAAAAATCCTAAATACTGTAACGTTTTGGTTTTTGAATAGTCTTATAGGCATATCATCAATCACAAAATTCAATCAAAAAATGAACAAGTTATTATTAATTTATGGAAGTGTCCTATTAAGTAGTACCGCCATAGCCAACGACCAACAAAATGCCAAGGTGGCCGAGCTCCAATCGGAGACACTTGGTAGTTTAGAGAACAGTTTAACGACATTGAACATCAATGCCGATGTAAACGATTCAACTTCGGGAATGGGCGAATATGCCTCTTACGAATTGAATTTGGATGAAGTAGTTTATATAGAGGATGAGCCCGAACTGGATTTGGGATTTGATACCTCCGATTATCTACCAGAGGGTTTTGACCCTTACAAAAGCTACTTTGATCTGAATTCCATCATATACCTCGAAAACAATGTTGAACCAGAACTAGGTTTTGATACCAAAAGGTACTTGCCGGAGCACTTTAATCCTTACAACGAGGTAGTGGATGTACATTCCATCAACTATATGGAAGAGGAGGATATGGAACTTGGATTCGATACCAAGGACTATTTGCCTGAAGACTTTTCTCCCTATGAGGTGTACGTGAATTTGAAGGCAATCCCTTACATGGAAAGTGATGTGGAGCTTGAATTGGGCATTAACAGCGAATATTTGTTGCCCGAAGGTTTCAATCCGTATACCGATGTTATTGCCGTTACTTCCATCAACTATATGGAAGATGAAGAAATGGATTTGGGATTTGATACGTCCAATTATCTCCCAGAAGGTTTTGATCCCTACTCAGGATCAATACAGTAAAATGTTCATCATTTTACAACTTATTTGAGTTAGCTATGAAAAACCCCTCCGACGAGGGGTTTTTTAGTTTTCCGTAACTGCCCATCTGTTAACGAAATCTATATAAGTGTCTGGTTAACATAAATATAACATGGACATCTTTGTGGAATTATTTTCAATGAAAAAGGTTTTTATGTGCGAATTATTTCATGATTTGACCTTTTGACTGCGATAATTTCACACTTTACAGCATTACCGGCCTTAACGCAGTCAAACGAAGGTCTTGCCCGCTTCGTTAACAAAAGGCTAATTACAATATTCTTCACAAAAAAGGGTTGTAAGTTTGTACCTAACAAAGAGTTACGTGCCACTTGTGGCAAAAGCAAGTAGCGTAAGTTAAGTTAGTTTCTTACATTTTTTTGAGTTAGTTAGTTTGTGAAAATGCCCTTCCGCCCGGAGGGGCATTTTTAGTTTAGAACAATAGCGGAATCACAAATTGGAACACCAAAATAAGCAGCACCACAGCAATCAAATTTAGGATAACGCCCACGCGCGCCATCTGTGGTATTTTCACATAACCACTGGCAAAGACAATGGCATTTGGCGGTGTGGCCATGGGCAGCATAAAGGCACAGCTGCTTGCAATGGTCACGGGAATCAGTAGATGGAGCATGGGAATGTCCAGACCAATGGCAATACCCGCTACCACTGGGGCAAGTACGGCCACAAGGGCCACGTTGCTCATCAACTCGGTCATAAACAGCATTAAAAAGATCAATAGGGCAGCGGTGAACAAAACACTTACCTCGCTTTGCGCAATGGCGTTGGCGACCATATCCACAATGCCACTAGCGGACATGCCTTGGGCCAAGGCCAAACCTCCACCAAAAAGGATCAAGATGCCCCAGGCCAATTTGGAGGTGTCCTGCCAGACGATTATAAAATCTCCTTTTTTAATATTGTACGGAATGGCGAAGAGGGCAATGGCAGCCAAAATACTGATCATGGTATCCGTAAGTCCCAAACTGGGGAAAATGCCATTGATCAAGGTTCTGAAAATCCATAGGAACACCGTTACCCCAAAAATGATGAGCACCATTTTTTCCTTGCCGGATGTGGGGCCCAATTTCTCGAGCTCTGTATGAATGACTTCTTTGGAGGCGCTGAATTTTAAATCCCGGTTGGGAAACATCCATTTGACCAAAACCAAATAACATATGGCAATCATGATGATGGAAAAGGGCAATCCAATCGTCATCCATTTCAGAAAGGAAATTTCAGTGTTGTATTCATTTTCCAAAAGCCCGATCAATACGGAATTGGGTGGTGTGCCGATTACTGTGGCAATTCCCCCCGCATTGGCGGAAAAGGCAATGCCGAGCATTACGCTCAGCGCAAAATTTTGGTCGTTTTTGGTAAAACCGTCCTCGTCGTTGATCAATAAATTGATGACGGAAAGGGCTATGGGCAGCATCACCACGGTGCTTGCCGTATTACTGATCCACATGCTCAAGGTCGCGGTGGCAATCATAAAACCCAGAATAACCTTGTTGGGAGTGGTGCCCGTCAGTTTAATGATATTGAGCGCAATCCGTCGGTGCAGATTGACTTTTTCCAGTGCCAAGGCCATGACGAATCCCCCAAAAAATAGAAATACAATTGGACTGCCGTAGTTGGCCCCCACCTCTGCAATGGGGAGTACATTCAAAATAGGCATCAAAAGTAACGGAAGCAGTGCGGTCACCGAAATGGAAACCGCTTCGGTGATCCACCAAATCAGCATCCAGGCTGCTATGGCAATTACGGGGTCGCCTTTTTCGGATACTATTTCAAAAGGCAACAGGTTCAGTATCAGGAAAGCGATGGGCCCAAGGGCCAATCCAATTTTTTTGCTTAGCTCCATTGGGGTTCTAAGCTAGGATATTTTGATAAAAGATAAAAACAAAGAAGCCCCGTGATGGGGCTTCCAAAATAAAAAATGAAACGGAATATCGTTATTTTAAAGAAATACTAGCCCTGGCAAATAGAAATCTACCCCCAATTCCGAATTGTTGTGCTCTTCTTGACCAGTCAAAACGCCCATCACTTCGATTATTTCCACCATCGGCCAAAACCTCTGCGGCTCTATCTGGGTAAATATCAAATAGGTTGTTGGCTCCAACGGTAAAAGTTAATGAAGGAGTGAACTTATATCCTATGGATAAATCGGTCACCACTTGTGTCCCAAATATTTGTTGCCTATCCACATTGGTAGTGGCCTCTGTAACTTCACCAAAATATATATTTCGTAAAAAGAAAATCAGCTTATCAGAGCTTAGGCTATTGGATAAATTAACTTTGGTTCTAGGAACAGCCTCTTCCAAATAAACCCTGCTATCTTCTGGAAAATAAGTGTCTACCAATCCCGCATTTTTTAAAACTTCTGAGGCATTTATATCCCCTACTTGTCTTGTTTCGGAAAAGGTACCTGCCAAATCGGAATTTAACCTCCAATTGGCTCCAAGCTGTGCCTTATGTGTAATGACAACATCCAATCCTTTCGATTCGGTATCGATGGCATTTGCAAAGAAAGATGCAGCAGTAGCATTTGCCTGTCCTAAAAGGTTATCAAGTTCCGAACCATTTCCTGGTCCTTGGAATTGCCCTGTATAAACTACCCTATCGTCAATTTTTACAAAATAACCGTCCACCGTAAAAGTTAAGTTGGCATCGGGGATTTTAGCCGTTACTCCCAAACTAACACTTTGAGACGTTTCCTCCTTAAGTTTTGGAATGCCCAAAAGCTGAGCTGCCCTACTGTCATTTGCAAAGGTGCCAACCTCTTGAGGGTTACCGTTCTGGTCAAAAATGGTTGATGTTGAATTAAAGTTTATTTGGTGTAGCGAAGGAGCTCGGAATCCAGTATTTGCCGCAGCACGCAGATTTATATTATCAGAAATTTTGTATCGGGTGGCTAGTTTAAAATTGATAGTAGATCCAAAGTCGCTGTAGTTTTCAAATCTAGTTGCAAAACTCGCCAAGAATTTCTCTGTGAAATCTGCCTCAACATCAAAATAGCCAGCAATACTGCTTCTTCCCCTAGAAAGTTCGTTGCTCGGACTAAAACCAGGAAAAACTTGAGACCCACCAGGTCTTGCATTTCCAAAGAAATCTTGGGATGGTTGTTGCGAAGCCAGTCTAATTACTTGGCCATCTGCCGTGTATTGAGAATATGACGCCTCTTCACCTGATTCAATACTGTAGTTTTCTACCCTATATTCCGCTCCAAAAGCGATGTTCATGCCAGACATTGCGTTATCAAAAAATTGATTGACATCCAAGTTGGTAGTGTTTTGACTAAAGGCAAAACCTCCAGCATCAAAGACAGTGGGAGAGGAGCTTTGTAAAGAAGCATTGAAGGTGTTCCCAATGGTGTACAGAAAGGAGTTTTTACCATAGGTGTTGCTAAAATCTACATTCCAATCCCCGACCATTCCTTTAATGCCTGCGGAGAAAGAACGGTCTCTAATAGTGGAATTGATCTCGGGTAAAAATCCATTGATGTAAGCCGGTGTATACGTTCTACTTTGATTTGGAAGTCGATAGAATCCTGCCGAATTCCCCGTTCTTGAGCTAATACCGGCAAAGGAGTACAGTTCTGTACCCTTATCATCCACGGGTAAAGCGAAGTTGGCAAAAAACCGACCACCTCTCAGGGCAGATTGACCTACACGCATATTAAAATCACTTCTTTGCAACCCACGTGCTGCCAATTCCGCTTCAGTATTATCTGCTGATAAAATGGGTTGAAGTTCTTCTTTGCTAGTAGCTCCGTTCAGATTAATATTGGCCTGATTTGCATACTGAATTACATCTGCGACATCGTCGTCCAATAAATTGGATAGATCATAACCGTCTTGACTAGCAAAGCGTTCTACGGTATTGTATAGATTAAAAATTGTGCCTTCCCATTCTTTCATGCGATTGTAATCTTCACGGACGTCAAAATCTCCAGAGAATGTGATGTAACCTCCATTTTTACCTAGAGGCAAACCATAACTAGCTGCAAAATTTGTTGTTTCACCGTCTACACCGCCTGTTTGCCCGTTTGCATTTTTGGAAAAATTGGCACCACTTGTAACTGTCGCTGTCAATTCGTTAACCGTGGTGTTCAGGACGATATTGATTACACCGGCAATGGCATCAGAACCGTATTGTGCTGCTGCACCATCTCTGAGCACTTCAATTCGCTTAATTGCTGAAGCTGGAATTGCATTTAAATCGGTACCAACACTTCCACGGCCAAAAGTACCGTTCACATTGATTAAGGAGGAGGTATGCCTTCGTTTCCCATTGATTAAAACCAATACTTGGTCTGGTCCAAGTCCCCTTAAAGAGGCAGGGTCAATGTGGTCAGTCCCGTCAGAAATGGTTTGCGTGTTAGAGGTGAAGGATGGCGCCACATAGTTTAGTATTTGATTTAAATTTACCTGCGGAGCAACATTATTAAGTTCCTTTATATCAATGACATCTACAGGAACAGTGCTTTCGGTTGCCGTTCGATTTGGATTTCTAGAACCAACAACCACGACATTTTCCAGTTCCAGCCCAGCTTCCAAGGTAATATTTAGGGTGCTACCCGTTACGATTGCTTCTTTGGAGTTGAAGCCAACATAAGAGAACACCAAGATGTCGCCTTCATTCGCTTCTATGGTGTAATTACCATCAAAATCGGTGATGGCTCCTGTTTGAGTTCCTTTGACTCGGACTGAGGCTCCAGGTAAGGGCACGTTTTGGTCGTCATAAACGGTTCCGGTTACCTCTTGTGCCATACCGGTAAACGATACCAACAGCACAAAAAGGAATGCAAATTTCATTCTTTTCATTTAAATAGGTTTTAGTAAGATTATTGGGGTATGCTGCTGGAAATTTCCTTCTGATTATGAAGAAAACTGTCGAAAGATAGAACTTTTTTTAAAAATAAAAACCCCAGCACTTGATTCAAAGTACAGGGGTTTGATTATTTCTGGAATGGTGATTTTGACCTATCCAGTATACTTTACGAGTAGGGCATCTTCGGTTTTTTCAATTTTGATGAGTCCATGTTTGGTCAAACCTTTGGTGCTCTTGTCCCATTTTTTACCGCTAAGCCCTGCTTTTTCCTTGAGGTCGGTCAAGGCCATCTGACCTTGTGGCTTAAGAATGTCCAAAATGATTTTCTCCTCTTCGGTGAGCTCCACCTGTTTTTTCTCTGGTCGCATTTGCGGGAAGAACAGCACTTCTTGAATGGATGAATTGTTGGTGAGCAACATCACCAAACGGTCTATCCCGATACCAATTCCAGAAGTTGGGGGCATCCCGTACTCCAAGGCGCGCAAGAAATCTTGATCGATGAACATAGCTTCGTCGTCCCCTTTTTCGGAGAGTTTCAATTGCTCTTCAAATCGCTCCCGTTGGTCGATCGGGTCGTTAAGCTCAGAGTAGGCATTGGCCAGCTCCTTGCCGTTCACCATCAACTCAAAACGCTCGGTCAATCTAGGATTGCTGCGGTGCTCTTTGGTCAAAGGACTCATTTCCTTTGGGTAATCGATGATGAAGGTGGGCTGAATGTAGTGGTGCTCACATTTCTCCCCGAAAATTTCATCGATCAACTTGCCAATGCCCATGGTATCATCCACTTCGATGTCCAATTTTTTGGCCACTTCGCGAAGTTCGTTTTCATCCATTCCGGCTACGTCAAAACCAGTGTGGATTTTAATGGCCTCCAAAATGGGAACCCTTGGGTAGGGCGCTTTGAATTCTATTTCGTGCTGGCCCACTTTTACTTTGGAACTGCCCGTGGCATCAATGGCCACTTTCTCCAAGAGTTTTTCCGTGGTGTCCATCATCCAGTTGTAGTCCTTGTAGGCCACATACAGCTCCATTACGGTAAACTCGGGATTATGGGTACGGTCCATGCCTTCGTTCCGGAAATCCTTGGCGAATTCATAAACACCATCAAATCCTCCAACGATCAACCTTTTTAAGTACAGTTCGTTGGCTATCCGTAGGTATAACGGGATGTTCAACGCATTGTGATGGGTGAGGAAGGGGCGTGCGGCCGCTCCACCGGGTATGGGCTGCAAAATCGGGGTTTCCACTTCCAAATATCCCTTTTGATTGTAGAACTCCCGTATACTGTTGGTAATTTTTGTCCTTTTGATGAAGGTGTCCTTTACCTGTGGATTTACCACCAAATCCACGTATCGTTGGCGGTACCGCAGTTCTGGGTCGTTAAAGGCATCGTACACCTTTCCTTCATCGTCTACCTTTGGTAGCGGCAAGGGGCGCAAACTTTTGCTCAACAAGGTGAAGTTTTTCACCATCACGGTTTTTTCGCCTACTTGGGTGGTGAACAGCTCCCCTTCAATTCCGATGATATCCCCAATGTCCAACAACTTTTTGTACACATCGTTGTAGAGGGTCTTGTCGTCGTCAGGGCAAATTTCGTCCCGGTTAAAATAGACCTGAATACGCCCTTCACTATCCTGCAGTTCGGCAAAGGAGGCTTTTCCCTGAATTCTGCGCGACATCAATCTACCGGAAATCACTACTTTTTTCCCTTCTTCAAAATCATTCTTGATGCTCTTGGAAGTGGCATCAACAGGATACAACGCTGCGGGGTATGGGTTGATGCCCATTTCCCTAAGTTTGGTCAATTTTTCCCTTCGAACGATCTCTTGTTCCGATAGTTGCATAGTCTGTAAAAATTTAAAGCGCAAAATTACACTTTTGCGCTTTAAATCCTTGCCTTGCCATCAACTTAATATGCATAATTGGGTGTGTAGCCCTTCTGAAAAATGATTTGGGCCATATCTTCTTCTAAACTTTCCAACGGACTTTCCACGATGCGGTTCACTTCTTTACCATCCTTAAAAAAGATGATGGTGGGTACTTTGATGATATTCAGGTCCTTTTCTTCGCCTGTGGGACTGGTTTTGTAACGACCTTTCCGGTAATCCAGGGCAATGATTTCCAATTGCTGCATGGGGAAATCCGTGGCTTCCAATATTTTGATGAGTCTTGGAGTTTCCCTTTTGCTATCCCCGCACCAAGTACCCAAAAATAATTTAATCCGGTAGTCGGCCAGTTTTTCTTTCAGCAAAGTCGTCAAGGTTTCGTCTGCTTGGTAGTTGTCGAATCCACTTTGGAACCAACTGGCGTAGGGTTCTGTTTGTAGTCCTTCCAGATTGATTTGACCCACTAGCAATTGCCGACCGTTTTCCGTGGTGACTTCCTTGTTGAATTCTTGTGCGGAAATTTTGATGAAGCTTAGTACAAATAAAATGGTCAATACTCGTTTCATGATTTTCAGTGATTTTTGGTTTGGCGGCCAAATTCACTAAAATCAGGGTCTGGGAGAAGAAATGCCCGTTGGAAATGGGGACTAGACCGGGGGTTGAAATTTATTTTTGAAGCGCAACGCCATCTCCTCACGCGAAGTAACCTCCAATTTTTTGTACAGGTTGTTGATGTGTGTTTTGATGGTGCTTACGCTCACAAAAAGCGCCGAGGCAATCTCTTTGTTGGTTTTGTTTTCCAGCATTAAATGAAGGATTTTTTGCTCTTGGGGAGTTAGTCTTTCAATTAATTGTGAAGCTTGGTTCTTTTTCCGTTTACCAAGAAAAAACAGGATATTCCCTAAAAGGGAAACCGCCAAAAGAGCAATAATGGTCCGATTCCATTTGGAAGATTTTGGACGATTGAATCCCGCCAGTTCCCTATCCGTGGTGATTTCAGCCTCGTATTGTTGCGTAAATGTAGCCATAGGATAGGTGCTGTCCAATCGTTCGGAAAGGTTTTCGTAGTATTCATTGGTGGTGAGGTCATCCAGATAAAATCGAAAGGTTTCGTTTCGTTTGTCGGACAAAAAATCGTAAATATAGAGTTCTGCCAAGGGCTCGTTGGCTTCTTCTCCAAAGGTGTGAAGGGTCTTGAACCATTTCTCCAAGTTCAGTTTCTTGTTAGCTTCTGATGGATAATCCGCAAAGTCGAAGGCCATTTGGCCTTTGAGTTCCTCTATTTCCAAAAGCAGTCCAGAATTTGGGTTGGTAGAGGCTATGGTGCATAGCGATTGGTCCTCAAAAGAGGTAGGAAACTGCAAGGTGTCCGTGTTATTGGCGATAAATAGCACATTCTGGCTATTGTTGCATCGGCCTAGGAAATGATTGGCCCCAGTATTGTCCGAACAACCGTCCAAATGGATACGGTAGATGCGGTTTTGCACATTGAGGTTGTCCCCTTCAAAAGCAAAATAGCCCAAGGAATCGACCGTTGCTTTTTGCACAATTTGATCTACATATACCCTTGAAGATTTGCGATAATCCTCCACCAAGGAAAGGTAAATGGGGTTGCCGGCATGTTCTTGGGACACCTGACCCGAGAAATGGAATTGTCCCCATAGCGCTGATGAGGTGAAAACAAGTAGGATTTGTATGAAAAACCGCATTTGGTATCCGATTTTGGTTAAAAATAGTGGTTTTCTGTAACAAAACACCCATTTTCACTACCTATAAGTATCATCAATCAAATCGAATACCTATGAGTTTTTGGAGAGTGCTTTTGGCCATTCTATTCCCTCCCCTGTCCGTTATCGGCAAGGGCTGCGGGTCTATTCTTATTGTTTTTTTATTGACGCTTTGCGGGTGGGTTCCCGGGGTAATTGCAGCCTTGGTCATTTTGAACAATCCGAATTAATCATCTTCTGATTATGTGATCGGATGGCTTTTCATCTAAATTTACCTGTGGTGATTGTAGGTGTTGCCCGATTATGATACTTTTATCGTTCAAAATACAATCGAACAAAGCTCAAAAGAGGTATCACTAACCATAAAACAACTACCATGAAAAAAATTCAATATGCCATAGTTACGGCTATAATCCTTTTGGCCGCTTCCTGTAATTTTACGGAAGAAATCCATTTGCAAGAGGATGGTTCGGGTCGACTCTCCATTAATTTTGACGGTTCGGAGATGATGGATATGGCAGGCGATGAATTGACCAAGACCAATGAAAAGCCCATTGACTCCATTATCTCTTTCAAAGACTTTTTAGAGGAAAAAAAGGACAGTATTGCTCAATTGCCGCTAGAAGAGCAAGAGAAATTGAAAAAATTGGAGCCATTTAATATGCGAATGGTCATGGACCCGGAACAAAAGGTGATGAAGTTTGACCTGTTCAGCGAGTTTAAGGACGTTAGCGATGTAAACGATGCCTTTGCCGCTTTTCAGGATGCAAGTTCCATCGGAAACAATTCCAATCCGCAGCAAGGCCAAATGAAACCCACCGAGCAGCCCACGGAGGTTTACTACACCTTTAAAAAGAACAAGTTTACCCGTAAGGCTGAGATTATCGATCAAGAACTGTTTCAGCAGCAATTGGACAGTTTGGAAGGAGCCGAAATGTTCCTTTCCGGGTCTACGTATACCTTGAAGTATCACTTTCCCAAGAAAATAAAATCCACCACCGCCGAGGCGGCTACCTTTAGTCAAGATGGCAAAACCTTGATCTATGAAGTCAACTTTTTGGATTTGATGAAGGACCCCTCTGTACTCGATTTGGAGGTTGAGCTGGAGAAATAGTTTTCTAGAACAAGCCTTTGTATCTTTGTGGCATGAACAAAAAGGTTGCCCTACAGGATTTAGGATTCAAGGATTACAAGGAGACTTGGGATTACCAAGAAGCATTGTTTAAGCATATTGTGGACACCAAAGTGCGCAATAGGCGGGAGGATGCAGGCCTTGAAACACCGAACCATTTTTTGTTTGTGGAGCACCCGCACGTGTATACCTTGGGCAAGAGTGGAGACATCAATAATTTGTTGGTGGACGAACAGAAACTGGCGGAGAAGGGCGCTACTTTTTACAAGATCAATCGTGGGGGAGACATTACCTACCATGGCCCGGGACAGGTTGTGGGCTACCCCATTTTGGACTTGGACAACTTTTTTACCGATATCCATAAATACCTTCGTTTTTTGGAGGAAATGGTGATTTTGACCTTGGCCGATTATGGGCTCAAGGGCCAACGCTCCGAAGGAGAAACCGGCGTTTGGTTGGATGTGGGCACTCCCTTTGCCCGAAAAATTTGTGCTATGGGCGTTCGTGCCAGCCGTTGGGTCACTATGCACGGTTTCGCTCTCAACGTGAACACCGACTTGGGTTATTTTGATTTGATGATTCCCTGCGGTATCAAGGACAAAGCGGTGACTTCCCTCAATGTTGAGCTCGGTCAAAAGGTTGTGGATATGGGCGAAGTCAAGGAAAAGTTGCTCTATCATTTCACCAACCTTTTTGAGGCGGAGTTGGTTAAGGAAGCGACTGGGGTTTAGTTTTTCTTCCAAATGTCAAATTGCAAACATAGTACATCAATTGCGGATAATAATTTACTGAAATCACTTGTAATTGGATGTAATTTGAAAAACCAAACTGGGCTCTAATTTTCACAAATGATTTATATTTAAACAGGATGCACTCTATTTTATTTAGCTATATAAAGAAAAAAACAGCTATTGATGAGGAAGATTTCAATCGTTTTTCACATTGCTTTAAAGTTAGAAATTTAAAGAAATATGAAGAGATTTTAAAGGCAGGTGAAGTATGTAGAAAAGTTTATTTTATAAATCATGGATGTTTGAGATTTTTTCATCTTAATGAAGAAGGTAAAGAATTAACAAGGTATTTTGCCTTTGAAGGGAAATTTGGAACCGATCTCACTAGCTTAATCACTAATGAACCATCCAGAGAGAATATTCAGTCAATTGAAAAATCAGAGATTTTATATATAGATAAAGATGATTTTTATGAGTTGGTTAAAACAGAGCCATCAATAAATCTAATTTATCGGGATATATTGGAGATGGCCTATGTGACATCGGTAAAAAGGATTTATAATTTTCAGGGAGAGGACACCTTAAAACGATTAAGATGGCTAATGAGTTATCAACCTAGAATCTTGTCCAGATTGTCCAATAAAATGATTGCCTCATATTTAGGTGTTACTCCATACACGTTAAGTCGCTTAAAATCAAAAATTTAATTGTTGCTTTAGAGCAACTTTTTTTCTTGTCCAAGTTTATAGTTTCGCACCAAACTATAAGATATGGGTATGAAAATATTTAAATTTTACTTTTCATTTGTAATTATTCTATCATTTAGCACTTTACAGGTTTTTGCCCAAAATCCCACCCCCTCCGTTCCCATTGAGATAATGGCGGGAAACAAAGAGGTGTACTCACAGTTCGTGTTAAAAAGATTTTTCAGTCCAACCAGTAAATTTGATTTTTTTGGTTTAGCCACTTACAAAGCAAACTATAAAAATGAAGTTGAAGAAAACAGGGCAATAATTATTTCTCAATTTGGATATAATTTTAAGAAGGGCTTTGGGATTATGGCGGGATTGGACTTTAATTCGTTCGCAGGTTTCTCGCCCATAGTAGGACCTAAACATAGTTTTGCCAGTAAAAATTTCTTGGCAGTAACAAATTTGTCCTTTTTCCTCAATGATGGGTTCGATGCAAAGTTATTTGGGCTGTATGAGTATCACCCACCAATTAATAGTAACTGGAAATTTTATAGCAGATTACAGTTCATTCACAATTTTAGTATTAATTATAATGAACATAATATCAGCTATGTTTACTTAAGGGGTGGAGTTCAGAAAAATCAGTTTATATTCGGCTTGGGCGTCAATTTTGATTGGTCTGGACCAGACAAAGTTTTCAATAATAATTTTGGTCCTTTTGTCAGATGGGAATTTGACTAGAAAACCAGATTGCATATGAGTAGTTTTAAATAGTGGATGTTTTAGCAAAAGTGTCATTTTGGCAACGGCGTATTGCAACTCCACTAACCTTGGTACAAAAATCCTTAACTTACCCGATGATGGGTGAATATGGGATTCAAATCAGTGGAATAAATTAAATTTTGCTAGTTGGTCTTCATATTCCGGTAACTAAATTTAACATAACATGAAACGATTTCTCTTAACTATTGCCCTGATCGGAGCCTTTATCTCCTGCAAGACCAATACGGAAAAAAATACGGATACGGATAATTCCACTTCCTCCGAAACAACAGAAAATAGCACCGCCGAAGAAATAAAAACCAACTATGTTCCCATTGATTCCGATGAGGCCCTGATTGCCACTTCGCTAATGGCTGCGCCAGCAGAAAGTCGTGATGGGTGCAAGGTAATCGGCTATAATATGGCCGGGGAGTTTGTGACGCTCAAGGAGGGGGATAATGAATTCATTGTGCTTGCGGATGATCCCAAAAAATCAGGCTTTAATGCGGCATGTTACCACAAAAGCCTGGAGCCGTTTATGGCTAGGGGACGTGAATTGCGGGCCGAGGGCAAAACAGGGCCGGAAATTTTTGATATCCGTGAAGAAGAGGCCAAATCGGGCAAGTTGGATATGGGAATACCCGGAGCTACGTTGCACATCTACTATGGTGAGAGCGACCGCTACGACCCAGAAACCCACGAGGTTGAAGATGCCCAGTACCGCTATGTGGTGTATTTGCCCTTTGCCACGGCGGAGTCCACAGGTTTACCGGAACAACCGATAGGGTCTAACCACCCTTGGATCATGAATCCAGGGACGCACCGTGCGCATATCATGATTTCTCCCTTACCCAACAAAAAGGACTAACAAAAAACCGAGGCATTTACCTCGGTTTTTGATTGTCATAAAATAAGGACTTCCTATTTGCTGAATTGGGTGAGTAAAGAGCTGCCCATCAATTTTCCATTTTTATTGTAGGATTCCTGTTTGACCATTCCTACGCCTTCGGCCAACCACATGCGGGATGGAAAGGTTTGGTTGGTCATCATCATTTTGGTCTTGGTCTCGCTGTAGATCACATAGCAGTCAAACGTGCCTGCCGGGGTGTCCACGCTTTCCCGCTTTTCCACTTTGCGGTTGATGGTCTCCACATTGGTGTTCATATTAATGGCGCCGCCCATTTTCATTTTGACCTGCATATTGGCATCGGGCAGTTCCTGTCCTACGGAAAGATTGTTGGGTAGTTCCACATCCGTCCCGGAAATATCCATCTCCACATCGCCCATTTGACTGAGCATTTGCTCGTTCATTAGAGACTTGAAGTCAATTTTTACCACATTGCCCTCGCAGACCATGTTGTAATCGGAGAGGAAACTGTTCCCTTTTTTGTCAACGAACTCCATTTGCATGGTGGCGCTTACATTTTCCCCATTGCTTTCCACATTGGTGATGGTATAATTGATCTGACCTTCTTCCCTTCCTTTTTTATCGTAATTGGTGTATTGGAAATTGGCACCATCGACCAAAGGGTAATAGGTGCTGCAGCTGTTTTGTGCATTGGATGTGTGTGCTGCGAATATCGCAAGCAGCACAAGAATTAAATATCGTTTCATGTGTTTGTTTGGTGTTATTTTTTAATGAATTCAACTCTGCGGTTCTGTGCTTTGCCCTGTGCGGAGGTATTATCGGCAACAGGCTCGGTTTCGCCTTTTCCTTCGGAAGTCAATCGGTCCGGAGAAATGCCATATACAGATACCAATGCCTTTTTAACGGCCTCTGCCCGATTTTTGGAAAGCGTCATGTTGCTTTCATCGGAGCCATCAGAATCGGTATGCCCCACAATATTCAATTGGATGGAACCATCTTGGTTCAGCACTTGTGAAATCTGCCGGATGATACCCATTGATTGCGGTAAAATGTCTGCCGAACCTGAATTGAAAAGGATTCCGTTGGTGGAAATTTTACCTTCGGACATCAATTTTCTTCGAAGATCTACGCCTCCTTCGGCAATCTTTAGGTTGCTGATCAACACTTGTTCCTGTCTTTTTTGCTTGTCGATGCCATTCACGTAAAACTTCAGGTAGTTGATCAATTCCGGTTTTACGATAAACTGGGGTAGGTCGGCAATCTTGTTTTCATTGAGCCAAAGCCGGTAGCGGTTTTTGTTTACCGCTATGGATACATGCACTACATCTTGATATAATTGACGTAGATCTTGCTGTAAAGTGTTTTGTATGGGGGCAGGGTCTCCCCTAAAATTATTGTCAACTCTTACCCCGATTGCGATGTATTGGCAAAAATTGAGGTTGGCAAATGCATTGTTTTCGTTTGTCGTCAACCCATCGGTCTCGGAAAGGTAAATGCTAAGAACGGCACCTGAGCCTGTATTTCTACTCAAATTAACGACTTTGAGGTCGAATTCTATGGTAAAGTCCTCTGGGAGTTGAGTGCCCAGATTGGGAATCGTAAGACTTCTATTGGCCACGGAATACCATTTTCCGGGAAGGTCTCCTACCGTTACTACTTCTCCAGAACCATTGGTGTTCCATTTGGATGGGAAATCACCCATAAAATCGTCGTTGAAATCATCATAAAAAAGTGGCTTGTCCCCAGGAACAAAGTCAAATTTGCTGTAGACTTCCATGGTTTTTGGCCCAGTGGTCATAGGTCCCGTAGTGGAGGGATTACCATCTGCATTCCCGTTGGTATTTTCATTGCCGGGTGTGTTTCCTGGCGTATTTCCGCCAGAACCGGGTTCCAAGATACTATCGAGGGCCTGGTCTGTTTTTTTGGAGGTTTCTTGTTCTACTCGGCGTTCAACCGTTCGTTCGGCTGCCTTTTCCGCTTTTTTGGCCAATTTTTTAAAGAATTGGGCCTCGGCACTAGTGCCCAGCAATAGGGCAAAGGACAAACAGCAGAATAGTTTGTTGGAGGTTTTCATTTCTAAGTGTTTTAGTTTGTTGATAAAGCAATTCCACCCAAATTACTAAAATGAACTCCTTCCTGAAATCAAATATGTATGTTTCGTAGCAACTATTGTATAAGTCGCATCCAGATGAACGGCTAGTTTATTTTGTACACAATCAGGGAATTGTCCTGATCTTTTGCGACCAATTCCAATTGTTTGTCGTTGTCCATGTCGGTAAGGTCGATCATGGAACTGCCGAATACGGGAAAATTGGGGATGGGCTCTGCTTGGCTGTCGAACAAATAGATTTGACGGTTTTGGATATCCGTTACGCCCACATAGATTTTATCGTAGATGTAAAAAATCTCAGGCTTGGAATACACGCCAAGTTCCAGTTCCACTTTTTTGCCCTTAATGCTCAGCACATTATCGTCCATAAACACCAAGGTGTTGCTGGTGGCGTAAAAACCGTGATCTGGATTTAGGTTGAAATTCGTTGCGACCAGTTTTCCGTTGGTATCGATTTGGTGGAGCACTCCTGTTTTGTTGGTCACCGTGAATTTGTCCTTGTACAGAAACACATCGTTATTGGAGAAATCGATTTTTTCCGGCACCTTGATGCGGTCGCTACCTACACGGTGCAAAATGCGGATGGTGCTGTTGTCCAATCTAAAGACAAGGTAGTCCTTGTTGCCTACCCTAAAATGCTTAGGCGCACCCAAAATATTGCTGGGTGCTTCGGTAAAGGTAAAGCCGCGCACAATTTTTCCTTGATTGTTGTACATGAATACTTTTCGGCCTTGGGTCACTACAAAGCGATAGTTCCGACTTCCATCATAATCAAAAACGGCCAATGGATTTAGGTTGCCTCCCTCAAAATCAATTTTGAATGGGGCCACCTCGTCGCCGTTGCGGTCAAGGACCATGAATTGATCGTTGGTGGTAAAGGCCATCTGCAATTTTCCATTCTTGTAGATGTCAACTTGTTGGATGTCCCCTTGAATTCGACCATCCAGTTGTTTGGTCCACAGCACCTTTCCGTCGTTGGAAATAAGGTAAAGCACATTATTTTGGTCCTGCACAACGATTTCCTGTTCGTTGGTCCTGTGGTTTTTCACGAATTGTGGATCGGTAGCCAAATCGGTATTGAGTTCCAAGGTGAACAAGGGCGATACCGCATTTTTCTCTTGGCTCTGCTTGATTTTGGAAGTCAGCAAATTGAAATGGCCAAAGCCATTGTCCATCACCATTTGCGAAGCAAAGACCAAGTCGTTCAGGTCGTCATTTACGATATCTTCTGCCACATCTTCGGAAAGTTCCGCCTCGGTAAAAAAATCGATGCCCGCAGCATTGGAAATAAAAAGCATACTGGACTCGTTGGCCATGTATGCTTTGGCGGTTAAATAACCCTGGTCCTTATCAAAAGAGGAAGAACTTTTGTGGCTGCTGATGATGGTCTGTAACGCTTCTTTATCCTCTGAAAAAATAAAGCTGTTTTCAATGACCGTACAAAAGTTGGCCTCAAAATTTTTAACTAGGGGCGTGAAGTTTTCGGTAATGAGTTTAGGCTCCTGCAGTTCCAAGATCTCGTTGCCCTGATAGTTTTGTGAGGCCGTTTTTTTACTGTCCAAGTAATCGTAGAGCCCTTCGGTACCATACGATTTTAGAAGTACCGTCTTTTTGTTGTTCAAATAGATGATGCCTACCTCTTCGATGGTGTTGAAGAGGGAATCAGTTTGTTTTACCCTGTCCAAATAAGAGTTCTGGTTGTTGGCAAATACCCTATAGTCGTCAAAGGTATAGGAAATGATGGCCTGTGCATTGAGTGGGGCATAGGCAGCCGTTTTATTGGCAAGGGGGGAAGTGCCTTTAAACAGATTGATAAAGGTTTTGGTGGAGTCAGTGGCCATGGCCACTCCGTTGAGGTTCACTTCATCTGAATTGGCGGTAAAATCCAAGGAAATCCATGAAGAGAATGGTTTGTTGGCATCGTTGTTTTCCTTTAGGGAAAGCAAAGAGATATTTCCTTCAGGGTTAAGGAAGAGCGTTGCCGATTTATCCGTGGCACTCGTTTCGTAAAGCTTTTCCAGATTGGGGTCTGTTTGTTGGTTCCCGCTCATACGGACCATGTTCTCGATGAGCATTTGGGAGGAGCTCATGACCATGTCGTTCTCTTTTTGCACTCCAAAAACTTCCAGTCCATCCAAAGTGTATTTGGTTATTGTGGTCCCTTCGTAGGTGATGGATTCTATAGTTTTATTGGCAATGCTATCGACATTGAACAGGTCCGCGTTGTTTTTTGCGACTAGAATGTAATCATAATGGCCCTTTCCGACTTCGTAAATACCAAGTGCCGTTGTTTTGTCGGTAGAAAGATGTTCAAGGCTTTTGACTTTGGATAGGATGTCGTTCAGGTGCGAGAGCTGTTCCACATCCTTCAAAAAGGTATTGTTTTTGAGCTCGCTCCTAAAATTGGTGAGGTTGTTGATTTTTACGACAAGCGATGGGTTGGGCGGTAAATGTTGAAGAAGGGAGTCTTTGGTCTTCACCTCTTTTGTGCACGAAGCAATCAAAATGGGGAGCAAGCAGAAAAGTACCTTTAATCTCATTCTTGAAGTTTCATACAAAGTTAGGGTTTTTAAATCTCCAGTGACAACTGTTCAGGGAGTTGCCTAAAGCTTTTTCTGTGATACTTGGTAAGGCCATATGTTCTAATGGCCTCCCTATGCTCTTTGGTAGGATAGCCTTTGTTTTTTTTCCAATTGTACATTGGGAACTCTTCATGGATACGTGCCATGTATTCATCACGGTAGGTTTTGGCCAAAACGGATGCGGCCGCAATGCTCATATACTTGCTGTCTCCTTTTATAATGCATTGGTGTTCGATTTTAGGATAGGGCTTAAAACGATTGCCATCCACAATCAAGAATTCTGGTTGTGGGCTTAGCTGAGCAATGGCTCGGTGCATGGCCAAAAAAGAAGCGTTTAGAATATTGATTTCATCAATTTCCTCTTGAAAAACATGACTTACAGAAAAACAGACTGCTTCTTCTTCCAAAATTGGTTTTAAAAGGGTCCGCTTGGCCTCTGAAAGCTGTTTGGAATCATTTAAGGTGTTGTGGTTGAATTTTTCGGGCAAAATAATGGCCGCAGCGGTCACTGGACCAGCTAGGCATCCCCTGCCAGCTTCATCGGTTCCTGCTTCAAAAAAGGTTCGGTAACACGATTTTAACATATTTCTTAAAAATTTAACAGGGTGTTTGTTAGAAAAAACATAATTATTAATGAAAAGTTAAAAAAATTCCTACATATCCTATTTATAAGGCTTTAGCTTGCGAATATTCTGTTAAAATTATGAAAAACCCTGATGGATACTGCGCTAATATACGATTGTTGGTGGTGTTAATTTTTTTGAATATTAACTTTTTATATTGACTTTTGGGCTGGACTAATTCAAAAAATGAAATAAATGAAAGCTAAGTTAGCATGGATGCTGACACCTTTTTTGGTGTTATGTATGTCTTTCTCTTTCGGACAAGAGAAAACAGTTTCAGGTAACGTGACGGACGACACAGGTCTGCCTTTGCCTGGTGTTTCCATTTTGGTTGTTGGAACGACCAACGGAACACAAACAGATTTTGATGGTAATTATTCTATCTCGGTCAGTGAGGGGCAAGTATTGCGCTTCAGCTACATTGGTCAAAAGACCGTTGATAGGACTGTAGGAGCTTCATCCACCATCGATGTACAAATGGAAGCCGACGCCCAGGCGTTGGAAGAGGTTATTGTAACCGGTCAGGGTTCTGGTATCGCCAGAAGAAAGTTGTCTACAACGGTTGACGTTCTGGATGCCGAAGAAATCGACAAATTGCCTGCCAACCAGATTGACCAGTTATTACAGTCGACTACTCCAAGTGCACAGATTCGCTTGAGTTCCGGTCAGCCCGGTACTGCAGCTTTGATCAGGACAAGGGGTCCAATTTCTGCTGCTTCATCTGCCACTCCGGTGATCATTATTGATGGTATCCGTGTGGATAACTTGAACTCCAACCCACAATTGGGTATTGGAACAGGTGGTGCGAACGTTTCGGCCCTTGCGGATATCCCAGTGGAGTCCATCGAAAAAATCGAATACATTAAAGGTGGTGCTGCAACTACATTGTACGGTGCGGATGCTGCGAACGGTGTTATCCAAATCATTACCAAAAAAGGTAAGGATGGAAAAAGTTCAGCCTATTTCGAAACCAATCTTGGGGTAATCAAAGCAACCAAGGATTTCTTGAGATACGACAGAACTGC
Source organism: Allomuricauda sp. MMSF_3307 (assembly GCF_030733585.1). Lineage (NCBI taxonomy): Bacteria > Pseudomonadati > Bacteroidota > Flavobacteriia > Flavobacteriales > Flavobacteriaceae > Allomuricauda > Allomuricauda sp. MMSF_3307. The sequence continues at coordinate 5,848 of NZ_JASHIQ010000008.1, read as the reverse complement.
CGAGGCTATTTTTGAGCCCGGACTTTCCCAAGAGATGAAGGTTGGATTGAATGGAGGTTCTGAGAAATTCTCCTATAACTTCGCCGGTAACTTGTATACCGATGATAGCTTCAATGACATCAACGAGCAAACAAGAAGATCCTTTACTTTCGGATTGACCGCAAAGGTAACCGACAGATTACAGTACCAAGGGTCTTTCTCTTTTGTGAATTTCGAATCTAACTTGGATTACAACGCAAACACAAGCTTTTCGCGTTTCTCCAACATCGAAGGTTCCGCTAGGGGAGCAACCGATGAATTCACGGATGCAGAATGGCAAGATGAAGTGGCCAGGTACAGAAGAATTGGTGAGTTGGTAGACATTACCAGCACCACCAACCGTATCACCGCTTCCAATAAGTTCATTTATGATATCAACGATAACCTACAGGTGAACGCCACCATCGGTATCGATAACAGGAATACAGTTCAGGAAGAATTGCAAAGCAATGCCCTTTTGGTAGAGCTTGGTGCTATTGCTCCTGGTACTACCGATCAAGGTAGTTTGAGCAGGGTGTTGCGTTCTGCATTCACCTTGACTACTGACGTAAACATTACGCATACAGCCGATTTGGAAAACTTCTCTTTTGTAAGTATTCTAGGTGGGCAGTTCTTTAGAACTTCTGACAGACAGAACAGGCTTGACGGTTCTGGAGGTGTTGATGGAACCCGTTCCTTGAACAACTTCTCAGAGCAAGCGTTCTCGGATTTCGTTCTTGAAAACGCGAACTACGGTCTGTACTTCTTGGAGAACATCGGTATCTACGATGTGGCCTTCTTGGAATTGGGTGGTAGATTGGACAGGAACACTGCTTCCGGTTCCAATACCGATCCACTTTTCCTTCCTAAAATCGGTCTTACCTATAACTTGAGCGACCACGATTTTTACAGGGATGCAGGTATCAGCAATATACTTTCTACAGTGAAGTTGCGTGCCAACTACGGTGAGGCTACCAACTTTGCACAGCCGTTTTTGCAGGACAGGACCTTTGCCCAGAACCCATTCTTGGGAGGACCTTCCTTTACCTTTGCCAATCCTGGTAATGATGAGTTGGTATCCGAGCGTGTAAAGACCACTGAATTTGGTGTGGAACTTGGTTTCTTCAGCAACAGGTTGTTCTTGAGCGGTACTCGATATGTGGGTATCACCGAAGATGCATTGTTTACACCTCAGTCAGCGCCTTCAACAGGTCAGTTGAACCAGATCCAGAACATTGGTGAGGTAGAGAACAAAGGTTACGAATTTGAGTTGAGAGCGACTCCGATCCAAACGGACAAGCACACTTTGAGTGTTAACCTATCTTATAACACCAACGAAAACTTGGTGACCGATTCAGGAGGTGCACCGGCATTCGTTGTGGGTGGTTTCACCGTATTGGGATCAGTAGTGGAAGAAGGACAGAGCTTGGGTTACCTAAGGGGTACTGCAGCAATCCTTCAGGAAGATGGTACTTACTCCTTTGAGCCAAATACGCCTCTAGGAGATACTTTCGCCCCGAACTTTGGTTCCATGGGACTTAACTACACTTGGGGAGATTTCAACTTCTTCGCGACAGCCGATTATCAATTTGGAGGTCAGATCACCGATTTGAGCTTCTTGTTGAGACACTTAAGAGGAACTGACAACACTGGAATCCCAGAGGATTTGATCGGAACAACATCTCCTTTCAACTACGTGAACTTCTTTGTGTTCGACAACGACTTCTTGAAAGTTAGAAACATCGGTGCTTCGTACAACTTCGGGGATATCGCCAAGCCATTGTTCAGCAACATTCGTTTGGGCGTAACCGTGACCAATCCGTTCAACTGGACGGCAGGTAACTTTGACCCTGAGACCACAGGTTCCGGTATTACAGCACAGAACGGTTTTGCCAGTGGTGGTTTTGCCTACGGTACGGAATCCGCACCAAGAACTTATGTAGCCTCGCTAAGGTTTCAATTTTAATAAAAAAAGATAACGATGAAAAAACTGATTATATTTTCTCTATCCATGCTAGCCATTAGCTGTACAGGCGACTTTGGCGATGTAGTGGACTTTAAAGAGGTTGAAAACCCCAACCTATCGGAGTCTTCCGTAGTGGGGCAGCCCAACTCGGCCTCCATCTGGCTTTCAGGACTCGAAAGACAGTTGGCAATCGCGTTCAACGAAACCTTGGTCCTTTCGGAGCTAGGTTCGGACAACTATGTAAACACACAGACGTTCTTCAACCAGTTTATGGACGGTCTGGAAATCCAGATTACAGACCCTGACATGAGGGATACTCAGCGTCAGATTCAGCGTTTGCGAGAATTGGCTGTATTTGGTCTTGCCCAAGTAGGTCCTGGTGACCCTAACTATGACACCGCTACCGAGGCAGAGTTTAACTTTTTCGAAGGAATGTCCTATTTGATGTCCGCAATGTATTTTTCCGCATTGCCAGCAGAACCTACAGGTGTTCCAATAACCGCAAATGAGCATTATCAAAATGCAATTGCTTCTTTTGACGCTGCCATTGCGCTCAACCCCCAACCAGAATATCATCTGGCCAAGGCAAGGGCAAACTACTATTTGGGCAACAAGAACGAAGCAGTAGCTGCTGCTACTGCGGCACTTGGCCTGAGTGGTGATTTTGACCGATTTGTATTGTTCGATCAGGCGAACGGTCCTGTAAACATTTTCGAAAACGCGCTTTACCAAAGAGCTACCTTCGATGATTTACAGCCATTGCCAACCTTGGACTTCTTGGATCCAAAGTATTCTTTCTTGAGTACTTCGCAAGATGCTCCCGTGCATTACCTAAAAGCGGAAGAGGCTTATTTGATTTTGGCTGAAGCTGCATTGGCAGACAATAACATCACTGCGGCCAGAACCAACTTGAACAATCTATTGGATTTGATCGACACAAGGGAAGTGAGAAACATCGATGATTCCATCGAGCAACGTTCCCAGGTTGATGAAGGTTCAAGGCCAGATAGCGATGATATCATCGTAAATGGTAGAGCTGGACTTGTATTGTCCCGTCAGGATGGAAACGTGGATGTTCCTTCAGTTTCTGGAACTTCCTTGACCGCTGCCGACGTTGCTGCCATGCAGGATGACGATGCTGGATTGGCGCTATTGTACCGCACTAGACAAGAGGTGTTCATTGCCGAAGGTCTTCGATTTGTTGACATGGGTGTAAAACTGGTCATCGATGAGAACGAGATTCTGTTGAACGAGAACATCAATGAAGGTGACTTGGGTACAACTCCGGTAATCCCTTCTTTCATTGCTGCTGTAGTAGGTGACCTTGATGCCATCAACTACGAGCCCGGTTCAACCACTGCGAGTACCGTAATCGATTTGAACCAGATTTTGGTGAACAACAAAACATCGGATGCCGTAGTTCCTTTTGAATAGGAATAGCGCATTAAAAATAAAGGACCCCCGCCAGCAGCGGGGGTTTTTTTATGTCTCAACTTTTCACATTTCTTTAGAAACAAAACTTTTACCTTTGCCCAACCAATATCAAGGAATGAGATTTTTAGCATTGACCCTACTTTTATTGATTGGCCAATCGGTCTTGGCACAGCAAGATTCGATTCCTCCGCAAAAGGAGGGGGACTCTACAAGGCTTCAAATCAAAGATTCCCTCACACTTCCAAAAACTAAAGCTGCTCCAATGGATGCTGATAGGCGCAGGGCAAAGGAAGAACGTAGAACCAAAATGGAATCAAAACAGAAGGATTCCGTTACCATAAACGATTACAAGATCATCTCCTATCAAAGGGACACGACTTATGTCGATACCACTTTGACTATCAGAAAGGATTATATCTACAATTATTTAAGGGAAGATGATTTTGAGTTAATGCCCTTTGCCAATATGGGGCAACCTTATAATGAGTTGGGCAAAAGCTTTGTATCGACACCTTATTACCCAAGAATTGGCGCAACGGCCAAGCACCCTGGTTATTTTGAAAAAGAGGACATCAACTATTATAATGTCCCTACGCCCATGACGGAGCTCATGTTCAAGACGACCATGGAGCAAGGGCAGTATTTGGATGCGTTGCTCACTTTCAATATTTCCGAACGGTTCAATGCATCAGTGGCCTACAATGGTTTTAGGTCCTTGGGAAAATATAGGTACGAAGAAGCAGAGGACGGAAAATTCAGGGTCACCTTCAATTATCTTTCCCAAAATGGACGATATAGTCTCAGGGGACACATTGCCGCGCAGGATATGCGAACGGAAGAAAGTGGTGGTCTGCGAGATCGGAGCCAATTTGAGGATGACCAACCCGATTTTCAAGATCGGGCCAAGATCGACCCGCTTTATGAAAATGCGAACAACAAAATATTGGGCAAGCGATATTTTTTGGACCAACGGTTCAAATTGGTCAACGCAAAAAGAGATTCTGTTGATACCAATCCAACAACCTTGGCCATTGGTCACGAATTTAGTTACGAGACCAAACTTTATGATTTTGAGCAAACCCAACGAAATGATGCATTGGGGCAAGACCCATTTTTGGTTCCCATCAGGGATAGGGCAAGGCTGAAGACCATGTTCAATAAAGGTACCGTAGAATTTTCAAATAGGACGTTGGGAAAACTGTCGGGCAATATTGGATTGTTCAACTATAATTACTTCTTCAACAGTATTCTGATCACGGAGGAAGAGACCATTCAAAACAAATTGCAGGGAGAAGAGATTTCTGTAGGAGGAAGTTACAGTAATACCATTGGACCTTTGTATCTGGAGGGGGATGTTAATTATACGGTATCGGGTGAGCTTACGGGAAACAATTTGGACGCCTTTGCCAGATATCGATTGGGCGAGAATCATTCGGTAACCGGTTCCATACACCTATCGTCGCGCATGCCCGATTTTAATTATCTGCTATATCAGAGTGACTACCGCAACTTCAACTGGCAAAACACGGATACTTTTGAGAATGTACGGACAAAGAGCATCAAATTTGGTTTGGAATCCAAAATGCTAGGTGATTTAACAGCGGAATACAGTACATTGGAGAATTACACTTACTTCGCATCAACGGCCAATGAAGAGCAAATAGGGTTGGGGCAAGAAACGGCCTTCGTAAGACCTTTTCAGGAATCGGGAACGGTAAACCATTTAAAGGTAAAGTATCAAAAGGAAGTAAAGTGGAGAAAATGGGCCTTAATGAATACGGTGATGTATCAGAGCGTGGACCAAAGCGCCCAAGTGCTCAATCTTCCAGAAATTGTGACAAGGAACAGTCTGTATTTTTCCAGCGATGTCTTTAAAAAGGCAATGTTTATCCAAACAGGAGTAACCTTTAAGTATTTTACCGCATATAATATGAATGCCTACAATCCGCTGTTGGGCGAATTCTATATTCAGAACAATGAAGAGTTTGGCGGATATCCATTGTTAGATCTTTTTATAAATGCCAAAGTGAGACAAACAAGGATTTATTTAAAGGCCGAACACTTGAATTCCATTTTTTCAGAGCCCAATTACTACTCGGCGCCCAATTATCCCTATCGTGATTTTGTGATCAGATTTGGGTTGGTCTGGAATTTCTTTTCATAATTTTTTGGAAGATCGTAAAAAGGAATTACTGGAAAACAAGCACTTAGAAATGAATCTAATTTTTTTCAAAAAAAATATCGAAAAACATTTTGTGGTAAGGAAATAAGGTGCGTATATTTGCACCCGCTTAGCTGATAAGGCAAGGCGCTTTTGAAAGACCGAAAGAGGTGTTTTGAAAGAAAAAAAGACAAGAAGTTCATATACATATTGTAACGACAGCGTAGAATTAAGAAAGAACCATTTTGATGCGGGGACTCGGGATTTCC
>NZ_JASHIQ010000007.1:0-108640 GCF_030733585.1 Allomuricauda sp. MMSF_3307 | reverse complement strand
ATTTCAATGATTTGACCAATGTTCCAGCGAACTTGGACACCGATAGCACCGACGATTTTGACGGTCAGTGGAGCAGCCTTACCGGGGTTCCGGCAGACTTCGCCGACAATGTGGACAACGTGGACGATGCGGACAACGACCCCTTGAACGAATTACAGGCCATCACATCCACAGACGGAACAGTGACGGTAACACCGAACGGCAACGACTTTGACCTATCCGGTTTCAGCGGAGATTTTGGGGACCTTTCCAATGTTCCTTCGAACTTGGACACCGACAGCACCGATGATTTTGACGGTCAGTGGAGCAGCTTGACAGGAGTTCCTGCAGGTTTTGCGGACAATATCGATAACGACACTCAATTGACCGATGCCCAAGTGGCCACGGCGGTGAACAACGAGTTCCCGAATCTGGATACGGACAGTACGGACGACTTTTCTGGCGACTTTGGCGATTTGACCAACGTACCGGCCAACTTGGACTTGGATTCCACTGATGACTTTGATGGACAGTGGAGCAGCTTGACTGGTATCCCAGCGGACTTCGCCGATAACGTGGACAACGTGGACGATGCGGACAACGACCCAGCTAACGAATTGCAGACCATCACTTCCACAGACGGAACGGTGACAGTGACCCCCAACGGCAACGACTTTGACCTATCCGGTTTCAGCGGTGACTTTGGAGACCTTTCCAATGTTCCTGCCAACTTGGATACAGATAGTACAGATGATTTCTCTGGAGACTTTGGAGACTTGATCAACGTACCGGCAAACTTGGACTTGGATTCCACGGATGATTTCGACGGTCAGTGGAGCAGCTTGACAGGGGTTCCGGCAGACTTCGCCGACAACGTGGACAACGTGGACGATGCGGACAACGACCCTGCCAACGAATTACAGGCCATTACATCCACCGACGGAACGGTGACAGTGACCCCGAACGGCAACGACTTTGACCTATCCGGTTTCAGCGGCGACTTTGGAGACTTGACCAATGTTCCTGCAAACTTGGATTTGGATGCCACAGATGATTTTGACGGACAGTGGAGCAGCTTGACAGGTGTTCCAGCAGGTTTTGCGGACAATATTGATAATGATACTCAATTGACCGACGCCCAAGTGGCTACGGCGGTGAACAACGAGTTCCCGAATCTGGATACGGACAGTACGGACGACTTTTCAGGAGACTTTGGCGATCTGACCAATGTCCCTGCCAACTTGGATTTGGATTCCACCGACGATTTTGACGGACAGTGGAGCAGCTTGACAGGTGTTCCAGCCGACTTCGCCGACAATGTGGACAACGTGGACGATGCGGACAACGACCCTGCCAACGAATTACAGGCCATTACATCCACCGACGGAACAGTGACAGTGACCCCGAACGGCAACGACTTTGACCTATCCGGTTTCAGCGGAGACTTTGGGGACCTATCCAATGTTCCTGCCAACTTGGATACCGATAGTACGGATGATTTCTCTGGAGACTTTGGAGACTTGACCAACGTGCCCGCCAATTTAGATTTGGATTCCACCGATGATTTTGACGGTCAGTGGAGCAGTCTGATGGGAGTTCCGGCCGACTTCGCAGATAACGTGGACAACGTGGACGATGCGGACAACGACCCAGCTAACGAATTGCAGACCATCACCTCCACCGACGGAACGGTGACAGTGACCCCGAACGGCAACGACTTTGACCTTTCAGGTTTCAGCGGAGACTTTGGGGACCTATCCAATGTTCCTGCCAACTTGGATACAGATAGTACAGATGATTTCTCTGGAGACTTTGGAGACTTGACCAACGTACCGGCCAACTTGGATTTGGATTCCACCGACGATTTCGACGGACAGTGGAGCAGCTTGACAGGTATTCCAGCGGACTTCGCGGACAACGTGGACAACGTGGACGATGCGGACGCTAGTGTCACCAACGAAATCAATACGCGTTTTGAAGTGAATGGAGCCAATCTTGAGATAGAGGATAGCAACGGTACACTTCAAGTTGCCTTGGCTGATATCGATACGGACGACCAAACGGCAGCGCAAGTGAATTCAGATTCACCTGTAGATGTGGATGGAGACGGAAATACTGAGGCTACCGTTGAGGATGTCATTCAAGATATAGCACCGATCACATCAAAAGCGGCAAGAATATTTTACCCTCCTTCCATTGCCATTGATGCTTCAACAAACGGAACAGGAAGAACTGTTGATTTGTATGCACAATACGTGGCGCAATATGGAACACCAGCAGTATCAAGTGCAGGAGCGCCTACCGCTCTTCCAACGTATAGTGCAGCCGAATTGTATTACTACGTAACCTATGCGGACCCAACGGTGTTCGACAACATGAGTATTGATGCCAATGGAGTGTTGACCTACGACATTATTGGTCAGCCAGCCGATTATAATGCATTGATCAACGTAGTGTTTGTGGTAAGATAATAATGGTCAAAGACGAGTCGATTTTGAAATCCAACACCTCATATAAGTCTTTATACATTGGACTGTTCGTTTTCTTTATAGGAATGAATCTTGCCAGTGCCCAATTTTTGTTGCAGGCCCCCAATACGGGCGACGAAACGAATTATCGCTGGTATGAGGCATCGGATACATCCACCGTTTTAGGGACCAATTCCTTTTATGAAGCGACCCAGCCCGGTGTGTATTTTGCCACGTACGATGGGACACTTTGTGGTTCCAATGCAACGGGATATTTTATTTTGACCGACTGTGAAGCACCCAATAATCAGGTGACTTTGGATATTTCGGCCAGTGTTCCCTCGGGAGCCACAGTAGGTTGGAGTCCCGCTCTTCCCGGTGATCAATCAAGGCCCACAGTAACCAGTACACAGACCGTAATGCGATATGTGGCGACCATCACAAAGGTAGGCAACAGCACCTCGCTACCCAGATTTACAGTGGTATGTATGAGCCAAGCCGCAAACCTTTCAGATGATTTGGTCACTGTCAACGAAGATGAATCGGTAATTGTGCCTATTTTCAACAATGATGCGGACATACCTACTACTGGAGTGTTAACGACGACCGACCCAGCGAACGGGGCAGTGAGTATTGATGACAACGGAACGGCAAACGACCCTTCGGATGATATGGTCACTTACACCCCAAACCCAGATTATAACGGAAGCGACAGTTTTGATTATACCCTTTGTAATTCCTTCGGGGATTGTAGCACCGCAACGGTGATCATTGATGTGCTGCCCATTGTGGACACCATCGACGATTCGGTTTCCACGGATATCGGTGTTGATGCTGCGATATCATGGAGAGCAAATGACAATGACATCCCAACGCTTGGAACGATTACCGCGACCGACCCATCCAATGGAACCGTGGTGTTAAACGACAATGGAACGGCAAACAATCCATCCGATGACGATATTACTTATGTGCCAAACCCTGGATTTACGGGCACAGATTCCTTTGCTTATACCGTTTGTGATGACAATGGAAACTGTGATACGGCGACTATAACTGTAGTGGTCAATGACCTTGGTGTGGATATCGATAGTGATAACGATGGCATCGTGGACGCCTTTGAGGATTTAAATGCGGATAGTGATGATGATCCATCCACTAACCCAACGGACACCGATGGAGATGGAATTCCTGATTACCTCGATATCGATAGTGACAATGATGGAATTCCGGACAATATTGAGGCACAGCCTGCTTTGGGATACCTCGCACCAAGCATGACCGATGCCAACGGAAATGGTTTGGATGATACTTACGATGCTGATGGTAATCTTGGCCTGATTCCGTTGGATTCCGATAATGATGGTATTCCAGATTATGTGGATGAGGACAGTGATAACGACAATGTACCCGATGCTATTGAAGGACACGATTTGGACCATGATGGTTTGCCAGAAGTAACCTTGATTGGTTCTGATAAGGACAACGATGGTTTGGATGATGGATACGAAGGCGAGACCATGATCGATACCGATATCAATGACGAAATGGACGACCCGAGTACGGCCTTGCCCGATAATGATAGTGATGGTATTCCAGATTTCAGGGACTCGGACGATGATGACGATGGTATCGAGACCATGGATGAAGATGCCAACGCAGATGGTAATTACGCCAATGACGATGCCAACGAAGATGGTATCCCGGATTACCTAGACCCAGACTTAGGTGAATTGACTACCGACGAAGAAGTGGTTGATGTCATCAATGTCATCACACCCAATGGGGATGGCGTACACGATACCTTAGAGATCCGCGGACTTGAAAATTATCCGAACAACACGGTGAGGATATACAACAGATGGGGCGTAATGGTCTTCCAGACCAAGGCCTATGCTTCCAGCGGAAATGTATTCGATGGTACATCCCAAGGAAGGGTCACTGTGGACAAGGACAATAAATTACCTGTAGGGACATACTTCTATGTTATCGATTATCAAGAGACAAGCGGAAGTATGAAACAGCTAACAGGCTACATATACATAAACAGATAAAATGGTTACTGTGAAAAAAAAGAACGTCAACATAAACATCCAATGGCTGATTGCCCTTCTGTTTTTGGGAGCGGTAAACATGCAGGCGCAGCAGGATGCACAGTACACCCAATACATGTACAACACGGTCAGCGTGAATCCGGCCTATGCAGGTTCGCGCGGACATTTGAGCATTGCCGCCCTTTACCGTAACCAATGGTTGGGACTTGACGGTGCTCCGGAAACTCAGACTTTGAACCTGCACACCCCAGTGGGGTATCGTGGTGTGGGTCTTGGACTCTCCATTGTAAATGATAAGATCGGGCCTACTTCCGAGACTTATTTCGATGTCGATTTTTCCTATACCATCCAAACCTCTTGGGAAGGAAGGTTGAGTTTTGGCCTTAAGGCCAGTGCCCATATGTTGGATATCCGCTTCTCCGAGCTCGATGAGTTTGAGATAGACCCTCAATTGCAGTCGCAGCAGGATATTCAAAATAAATTTTCCCCAAATATTGGAGCGGGGGTGTACTATCATACCGACAGATTTTATGCAGGTCTTTCTGCGCCTAGAATATTGGAGACCACGCATTTTGATACATCCTCCATCTCTACGGCAAAAGAACAGATGACCTTATATTTGATAACCGGATATGTTTGGGACCTCAATCCCGTACTCAAGTTTAAACCGGCCCTTTTGACCAAAGCTGTCCAAGGAGCACCACTCCAAGTAGACCTTTCCGCCAATTTTATGTTCAACGAAAAGTTTATAGGCGGTGTTGCTTATCGTTGGGATGCTGCCTTCAGCGGTCTTATTGGCTTTATGCTGTCCGATCAGTTTATGGTGGGCATGGCCTACGATCGTGAGATTACGGAGCTGGGAGCCGCTACCTTCAACGACGGTTCCTTCGAGATTATCCTTAGATACGATTTCATCAGAAACATCGGAAACCTAAAATCACCGCGCTTCTTTTAGGAAGAATTTACGAGCCTTTACCACATATTTTACCTCAAAGGTCATATTTTTACCATATGAAAGAGGAAAAAGTAATATTGGTAAATGAACAAGACGAACCCATTGGCCTGATGCCCAAAATGGAAGCCCATGAAAAGGCGTTGCTCCATAGGGCATTTTCTGTTTTTGTGATGAACGCCAAAGGCGAAACCATGCTACAACAACGGGCCAAGGACAAATATCACTCCCCCCTGTTATGGACCAACACCTGTTGCAGCCACCAAAGGGAAGGGGAGAGCAATGTGGAGGCTGGCAAACGCAGGCTCATGGAAGAAATGGGCTTTACCACAGAACTCAAGGAACTGTTCCATTTTGTGTATAAGGCTCCTTTTGACAACGGGCTCACCGAACACGAGTTTGATCACGTCATGGTTGGATATTTTGAGGATGAACCCAATATCAATCCAGATGAGGTGGCCGATTGGAAATGGATGTACCCAGCGGATATTAAAAAGGATATGGACCAGAATCCTCAGCACTACACAGCTTGGTTCAAAATTATCTTTGAACGTTTTTATGACCATCTTTTGGAAAATACTCCTGCACAATGAAAGTAAAGGCAAGTAGAAAAGCGACCTTCAATGCGGCCCATAGATTGTTTCGGCCCGATTGGGACGAGGAGAAGAACAACGCCGTTTTTGGCAAATGCAATAACCCCAAATACCATGGACACAACTACGATTTGATCGTGAGCGTCACTGGGGAAATCGACCCGGAAACAGGGTTTGTGATGGACCTCAAGGTACTCAAGGATTTGATCAAGGAACAGGTGCTGGACCCATTGGACCATAAAAACCTGAATTTGGATGTGCCCGAGTTCAAGAATTTGAACCCTACGGCAGAAAATATCGCAGTAGTGATTTGGAATAAACTCAGGCCACATATCGAGGCCGAAAAGGAGTTGGAGGTGGTACTCTACGAAACTCCTCGCAATTTTGTGACCTATACCGGATAAAATGAACCTATACCCCTTAAAATTCAAGCCCATACTCAAAGAACGCCTTTGGGGAGGAACCAAGCTAAAGGAAGTGTTGAACAAGCCTATCGAAAGTGATATTACTGGTGAAAGCTGGGAACTTTCCGGTGTGCAAGGGGATATTTCCGTGGTGTCCAATGGCGATTTGGAGGGGACATCCCTTCAAAACTTGATGGATCAAAGTGGCAAAGCGTTACTGGGCGATAGCGTGGTGCAACGCTTTGGGAACGATTTCCCCATCCTTATTAAGTTTATTGATGCCAAACAGGACCTTTCCATTCAACTGCACCCCAATGATGAACTGGCCAAGAGCCGGCATAATTCCTTTGGAAAAACGGAGATGTGGTATATTATGGATGCTGATCCTGGTGCCAAACTGATTGTAGGCTTCAATAAGGATGTGGAGAAAGAAGAGTATGTGAAAAGTCTTGAGGAAGGCACCCTGACCGATTTGATGAACTATGAGGAAGTCAAGGAAGGGGACACCTTTTTTATCAACACGGGAAAGATACACGCCATTGGTGCCGGGGTGTTGTTGGCCGAAATCCAACAGACTTCCGACATCACCTATCGGGTATTCGATTTCAACCGCAGGGATAAGGATGGCAATTTAAGGGAACTGCACACCAGTTTGGCCGTAGACGCCATCGATTACGAAAAAAAGGATGATTTCAGGGTAAACTACGCCAACGATACAGACCAAACCAACGGCATGGTGGATTGCCCTTATTTTAAAACAAATTTCCTGGCGTTGACCCAACCCATGAAGCAAGATTTGTCCCAAAGGGACTCATTCACCATTTATATGTGCGTGGGAGGTGAGGCTACCATTACCAACGATTGGGGAAGCACGTCCATACAAAAAGGGGAGACAGCCCTTGTTGCCGCCTCCAGTACCCATTTGGAAATTGATACCCAACACGCCAAACTTTTAGAAGTTACCATTTAATAGTATCTTTAATCAAAACCACAGTGTTATGCCAAGTATCCGTGACTTAAAAAAGGATGTCAATTATGTACTGGGAGACATCATTGAAGCAGTTTATATCTGGGAAGCCGGTTCCGGCAATAAAGAATCCGAAGAAGGAACCGTGATCATTGATGAAGCCATTGAGGTCTATGATAACCTTATGGATAAAATCAACCAGAAAAAAGTAGAGGACTCCAAAACCCACTTCAAGTCCATTCGTAACGAACTGGAAGAGAAAGCCACCAAGCTTGTGGAGCGGCTCAATAGCCTTGAAGCTTAATTGTTCTGGTCCAAGAAGGCCTTAAATTCCTTTCCGTATTTCGAGGATGCCACTTCTGGAGCAAGGCTTTTGTAAATGGAATCCAGGTATTTCGGATTGGCTTCCCGAGCCTCGGTCATCATAATGTAGGGAGTGGCGTAAGAATCGGTATTGCTAAGCCCAAAGTTAAGAGCATATCGATATCGGCCAATTGTGTTTTGATTGATCAAGCGTTGAATGGAATCCAAAGCGATGGAATCCTCTTGCATTTCGGGAGATGACCCTTGTTGGATCAGGCCAAGTTCCCTAATGTTGAATTTAGAAGCCATTTGATAGAATTCCTCCAGCTTTTTATGGGATTTTGACCCTGAAATTTCCGCATTCGTGTCAAAAGTGTTCCATGCGGTATTGATGATAATGTCACCAGCTTCCCCAAAAAAGGTGATACGGTCGTTGATGTCGTTATTGTCCTCTTTCTTGAGGTACAAATAGAAAATCTCAGGTTCTTCCACCTCTTGGGCAAAACTGAAATTGCCATCCCCTTGAATTTGTAAAGAATCCAACACTACCAAGGTAGAGTCCTTGAATTGCTGCAAATAGAGGGTTCCTTTTTTTAATCCTTTAATGTTCCCACTAAGGTTCATGGTATGTTCCGTGCTCTTTTCACAGGCAAGCACAGCGATTCCTATCAGTATAACAAACAATATCCGCTTCATCTTAAAATTTTAGCTGGGCAAAGATGCACAATCTTCTCAAAATATTAAACATTGGAGGCCACTTCCATCAACAAAGCGCACAAATAGGCTCCTGCCGTTCCTACCACATAGCCAAAAACGGCCAATAGGATACCCACCGAAGTCAGTGAAGGGTGAAATTCCGCAGCGACAACGGGAGCCGATGCGGCTCCGCCCACATTGGCCTGACTGCCCACGGCCAAGAAAAAGAATGGTGCCTTGATGAGTTTTGCCATCAGAATTAGGAGTCCTGCATGAATGGTGATCCAAATCAACCCGATGGCGATAAGTCCAGGGTTGTCCAATACCTTGCCCAAGTCCATTTTCATACCTATGGTCGCCACCAAAATATAAATGAACATACCCCCAACTTTGCTCGCCCCTGCACCTTCATAGTTTTTGGCTTTTGTAAAGGAAAGCCCAATGCCTATGGCTGTGGCGAAAACCACCATCCAAAGGAAATCCGAACCTAAGGATGACAAAATTTTCTGTGGGTTACGGATGACCTCAAAATTGTTTTGAAGGAAATTGGCAAAGTGGTGTCCTGCCAAATGGGATATGCCCACTCCCACAAAGGCGAAGAACAACAACATCATTAAGTCTCGCAGGGTAGTTACACGGGCTATTTTTTCGGTGTAGGTCGATACTTTTACCTTCAAATCTTCAATGGAAGAGGTATCCGCTTTGAGCCAGCGGTCAATTTTATCGGTTTTGCCCACGCCCAATAAGATGATGGCCAGCCAGAGGTTGGCGACCACAATATCTATGAGGACCATGCCCCCATAACTTTCTTGATTGTATTTAAAAACTTCGAGCATGGCTGCTTGATTGGCACCTCCACCTATCCAGCTCCCTGCAATGGTTGCCAATCCTCTCCAAACTGCATCTGGGCCAACACCCCCAACCGTTTCGGGGGAAAATATGGACACGATCAAAATGGCAATGGGTCCACCAATAACAATACCCACTGTGCCTGTTAGAAACATGACCAAGGCCTTGGACCCTAGGTTGATGATGGCCTTTAGGTCTATACTGATCGTCATCAAGATCAAAGCAGCTGGCAGCAGATATCTACTGGCCACGTAATAGGTGTTGGAAGACGATTCGTCAATGATTCCTATACTGGCTAAAATGGCTGGCAACAAATAGCACATAAGTACGGTGGGAACTACACTATAAAACTTGCTCCAGAATCCTGTTTTGATGGATGAGGTATAAAATACAAAGCCTAGACAGAGGCAAAGCAGCCCGAAGATAACAGTGTCTTGGGTAAATGGTAGTTGGTCCATAGATGTGATGCTAAAACCTCAAATATAGGAAAATAACAGGGGTGTATCCGGAGGATATTTTTTTTCAATTTAAAAGTCAATACCTCTCAAATATTCAGCCAGTAGGTCAATTTTAGGTTAATGGACCGGGTACGTGGCATGAAGGTGTTTACAAAATAATTGTCGTTGTATACCAAAAATAGGTCAGATAGCGGCGCAAAGCGCCATTGCAGCCTTGAATTGATTCCTAGATTGTCAGCCTGATTGCTGTATTGGATTAGGGTGGACCAAAAAACGGATTTATTGAACGTAAGTTCAATCCTTGGACTTACTAGCCAAATATCACGGCTTGCATAGGGCTCAGGTAGCATGATACTGTTATAATTGACACCAAGTGAAAGCAACATTTTGGGTTGGAGACGTAGACTTAAATCACCTTCCATAACAAATCGATTGCCATTGTAAAAGTCACCATAACCAGGTTGCACCGAGTAGGAAAACACTCTTCTTCTGTCGCTTTGGAACTGCATCTCGTAGCTGGTGTAATAATAGCCTATATCTCCTGGCAGTCCCACCGCACCATCTGTTCCTGTGGGGTCAAATTCTTCCGTTAAGAAAGTGTAGCGGTTAAACATCCGTACCGAAAACTCTTCTTGGGACTTAAATCTGGCCTGCCAGCTCAAAAAGATGTTGTAATCCGTATTCTTATAATCTAAGGTGGGTCGCCAAATAGCGTTTGGGCTAATGCGGAATCCATGGGAATTCAGTTTTCCTTTCTGTGGCCAAAAATTGAATTCGACAAAAGGCCTTGCAGCCACAATATCCTGTCGGCGCACGAACCCGAGATCTGATCGGAAGTCGTTGCCCACGAAATTTCCACGAAGCCCAAAATTGAAGAATCTTGAGTTATATCGGAGGTCCATACCTCCCGAGGCATCACGATTCCCAATATCCCTGGCGAAGGATTTGTGATAGAAGAATTTACCCGTCCACGTGTTATCTGCGGAGGCAAGATTGTAATCCAAGCCAACCACCCGGTTGTATCTGTCCGTTTCTTCCAAAAAATCGTATTCCCCAAAACTTTGTCGGTTCACAAAAATGAAGCTGAGGTTGGAACGCGAGAACATCTTTTTTTGGAGTGCCAACACGGTATTATTGTTACTGGCAATCTCGTTTTCTTCGTCCTCTTCCGTTTGTATGTTCAAAAGACCGAGCCGCCAATTTTCATTTAATTTGCCACTAAGCCTAACACCGCCCACAATTCCATTTTCTATGGTTTCATCATCCTTGTTTTTGGCAATACCAATTCTTCTTGAGAAAAAGGGGTTGGCATCCCTTTCGTTTCCAAAGGAACCGAAAAGGTCATTGTTGTCGATAAAAAACTGTCGTCTTTCGGGCAAGGCCACTTGAAAACGGGAAAGGTTGACGATGACATTGTCCACTTGTACGTTGGAAAAATCGGGGTTAAGGGTTACATCCAAATTCATTCCGTTGCCAATGGAGATTTTGGCATCGCCCCCAACATTAAAATTGTTAAACTCCTCATTGTTTTCATAATCCTTCGCCAAAATACCATTGATGTATGGAATGAGTGCCATGGGGGTCCTCGATTTTCCAAGGGGCTTTTCAAAAATCATATCGCCCATAAAGGCCAAACTGTACACCAGTTGGTTTTGCGGAATTTTCATCCAACTACTGGTTTCATTCGACTGCATATCAAAACGATAACTATTGAACCGCCATTTGGTCTCACCTTGCTTGAATTTAAAAGAGGTGAGGGGTATGGCCAGCTCGCAAATGTAGTAGCCCTCGTAGATTTTGGTCTCACCTTTCCACTTTACATCCCACGAAGTGGTAAAACCACTGGGCCCGGAACCACCATTGGAAATGAGTGCCTCACGACGTACGCCGTAGGGATTCATCCCGAATAGGAAAGCGTTGGTGCCGTCGTTAAAGGTGTCGAACATTAAACTGATGTTGTCATTGCCCCCGGCGCGGTAATCCCGTTGTAAGGAGGGAATCACGTAGTTGTCCCCTTCGGTGTTCAGTTTGATGCCAACATATAGGGTGGTATTGTTGTACAGCATCTTAATGTCCGTTTGCTGGAAGGCAAGCGTGGTATCGCTTGGAAAGTATTGATGGAAATCGGAGGCGCTTTCTGCAATTTCCCAAACACTTTCGTCCATAATGCCATCAACTTTGATGATGTCATCGATATATTTTACCGTAAAACTTTTCGGATCGGATTGAGAAAATAGAGCGTAAGAACAGAGGATTGTAACGAGTACAAAACTTTTTTTGAGCATTGATTCAGTTTAGTTGGTTTAACAAATGTAAAGTTTACATAGTTAAAAAAATCCCAAAATTTTAAAATCGGTTGTTCTTTGCCAAAACATTCAGAAATTTCCAGAAATAAAAATCGCCGTATTTTTTTGTCAACCTAAGCGTCGTTTCAAATGAAAAAAGTCACATTATTGTTGTTATTGCTCCCTGTTATTGTTTTGGCAAATACCACTTGGGGAAAAACGGGCCACCGAGTTACAGGTGAAATTGCTGAGGCCTATTTGACAGGAAAGGCCAAACGGGCTTTGAACGATTTGTTGGATGGGCACAGTTTGGCTTTCGTTTCCACCTTTGCCGATGATATTAAAGCAGACCGTGCGTTTTCCAAATATTCTGCTTGGCATTATGTGAATTATCCCTTGGGCACCAGTTATCGGGATTCGGAGAAAAGTGAATATGGGGATATTGTAATGGCCATTGAGGAATGTACGGCCAAGGTAAAGGATAAAAACAATAGCCGTGAGGACCGGGTCTTTTATTTAAAGATGCTGATTCATTTGATAGGAGACCTGCACCAACCGATGCATGCGAGTAGGGCAGAGGATAAGGGCGGAAACGATATTCAAGTGCAATGGTTTGGAGAGGGAAGCAACCTGCACCGGGTCTGGGACAAGAATATGATCGAATCTTATGGCATGACCTATACCGAACTGGCCGGTGAACTGGTAGAGGTTAGCCGTGCCGAAAGAAAGGAAATCCAGGCGGGAACCATCTATGATTGGGTGGACGAATCCCATGAGATTTGTGCAAAGCTCTACGATTCCGTGGAAATAGGGGAAAAGTTGGGCTATCGTTATTCCTACGACTACAACGACCTTTTGTTCGAGCAGCTCCAAAAAGGAGGACTGCGCTTGGCAAAGGTGTTGAATGATTTATTTGCCTAAGCGATCAGGATTGCAAAACGGTTTTCAACTGGTTTCTGTACTCCGAAGGATTTTGCCCCGTAAAGGCCTTGAAGGACTTATTGAAATGTGAAAAGTTGTTGAAGCCGCTATCGTAGCACACCTGCGTGATGCTTATGGGCTGTTCCGCCAAAAGCTTTGAAGCATGCACCAGTCTATACTCATTTACGAACTGCGTAAAGGTCTTTTTGGTGATTTTTTTGAAGTATCTACAGAAGGAGGGCACCGTCATGCTCACCATATCGGCAATCTGTTCCAAACTGATATCTTCCTTAAAGTGTGTTTTTACATGATTAAAGACGACATTGATGCGGTCGTTGTCCTTTAATTCGGTTTCAATTGAAAAGCCTTCCGCGTTCAAAACGTGCATTTCTTTGGAGGTGGCCAAAATGTTCAAAATGTTGAGTATGGAAAGCAAGCGCTGAAAATCGGTCTGGTATTCCAGGATTTCCATTTTTTCACCCACCTTCATTTTGGTCTTTCCGCTAAAGGCGATACCTCCCTTGGCAACTTCGAACAGCTTTTGGATATTTTTCATTTCGGGAATATTGAAGAAATCACTTCCCAAAAAGTCCGCCTTCATTTGTACAAGCGTCTCACTTTTATTACCGGTCAGCTTGTCCGTAAATCCACAGTGGGGCAAATTGGAACCAATCAATATAAGGTCACCGTTCCTATAATAGGAAACATGGCTCCCGATCTGCCTTTTTCCAGAACCCCCATTCACATAAACCAATTCCAGCTCTGGATGGTAATGCCAACCATTGTTTTTGTTCTCATTGCTTTCATTAAACTTTTGAAAGGTAAATGAGTGCCCAAAACTGGGAGCGATCGCTTCAAATGCCGGTTTTTGAATCATGTACTACAATTTTTGTCCGCAATGATAAAGTTACAACTACCATTGTCGTACGAATGTCAACAAAATTACCGCAAAGTTATGCTATTTTATCATTAATACTATGTTAAATGATATACCATGTTAATATAGCACATAAACTGGAAAAAGGAGTGGTATTTCTATGCGCTATTGCGTCCTACATTTGTACTGTAATCTTAAAAAAACGAAATGTTATGAAAGTAGTTAAGAACCTAACAGTAGCAGCAGCCCTTTTGATCAGTGCAATTGCGGTTGCCAACACGACAGCAACAGAATTTGGTAAAAAGACAGTTGCCAAATATGAAGTTGAAAAGAACTTGGTAAAGGTAAACCTTGACCCCGTATTTGTAAGGAAAGGTCAAAAAGTTATGATGAACCTTTTGAACGTCTCCAAGGGAAAGGTACTATTGAAAGTATACGATAGCGAAGAAAGACTTGTCTTTGACGAGGCTATCGACGGTGACATCGTTGTGGAGAAAGCATTCAACTTCGAAAAAGCCTTTAGAGGAGAATATACCATTGTTGTAGTGGACAAATTCGGTACCTACAAGCAGAAAATGGTTGTAAGATAGTTTGTTTAGTTAATTTTTATGTGCATTGGGGAGCTGGGAGGCTCCCCTTTTTTTATGCCCATTTCTGAAGTTTCTCCCTTTTTTCCAAAGGTAGGGCCTCATTGTGGAGCGCCTGTTGCAATACATGCTGGTCCTTTTCCTTGGCAAAAAGCAGCTCATAGAACTGTGCTATGGTCAAAGGGCTCTCCGATGCCGTCACCAGTTCCATGGAATCTCCTTTTGATACGGTACCGGGCTCTAAAACCCTAATATAGGTCCCTGGACGACCATGGTCGATGAATTGTTTCAGTATCCCTTGATCGCCAAAACGGATACCTAATTTATAGCAGGGCTCCCTTGGTTGCGAAATTTGTACCAAGGCCGTGCCCAATCGGTAGGTGCTTCCAATCCTTAATTGCGATTCGTCCAAGCCCTGTATGGTGAGGTTTTCCCCGAACATGCCCCAGTCCCATTCCAATTGAGGGTACTTTGCCTTCCAATGATCGTAATGGTCCGCCGAGAACAAATAACAGGCTTTGTATATACCGCCATGGTATTTTCGGTCCACTACGGTATCGCCCTGTACATCTTCGGTGTCCAGATAAATCGGTTGATCCACAGGATATTTGTAAATACCCGTTAAGGTTTGTTTGCCGTTCCAATTGATTTTGGTCGGCTCCCCTAGATTTGTTGAGATTACTTTCATAACGGCAAGGTATAAAAAAACCACCGCTGGTGGCGGTGGTCCTTCAGTTTAATTGCTGTCGTGAAAAATTAATCCTCCCGATACAATTTCTTTGTCATATTGAAACCTACAAAAAGCCCAATACCTGCCATGAGGAAAATAGTGCCCGGATATGCAACCTCTTCATCCACCCCTAAACCATAGTGCAATAGGGAGGCAACAAAAATCGCCGCTCCAATACCCATGAGCAATAAGGCTAGGTTAAGGAGGAGGACTTTCCATACCGGAGCGGCCTCATCTCTTTTACCTCTAACAAAAATGCTGGCGTCCGCTCCTTTTTCGATCAAGGCCAATCGTTCCTTGTTCCTCGTTGAAAAATAAAGGTAGGCAATCGCAAAAATGACTCCGAAAATAATAGGTATGATAATTACTTCTGATCCCATAACTGTTCGTTTTACTGATTATTTGATAATTTATTTGTTCATAAGCTATGACGACTGTTTTTCAAATCAGGTTACATCAAATTAAAAATTTTATTTTCGGTGTAACCTAAATGGAGCATTTGGCGTCCTATGAACAATGCTGACCAATACAGAACAAGAACTGATTTCGGAAATACGCAGGGGGAATACCCGCGCATTCTCCGATTTGGTGGATAGCTATAAGGATTTGGTTTATACGCTGGCCGTTCGGATGTTGGGCAACCGGGAAGAGGCCGAAGAAGTATCGCAAGATGTTTTTATTAAGGTGTTTAGATCCGTTTCTAAATTTAAGGGGGACAGCAAACTGTCGACTTGGGTATATCGGATTGCCTACAACAGTTGTTTGGACCAGATCAAGAAAATAAAAAAGGAACGTGTCCTTACCGACTTGGAACATATCAATAAAATTGCCTACGCTGATTTGGACAATGCCTTTCAAAGAATGGCCGACGAAGAAAGGAGTGAAATCATAAGGCAATGCTTGGCGCAATTGTCGTCGGAAGATGCGGGAATTCTAACCTTGTTTTATCTCGAGGAAAGTAGCCTGCAGGAGATGGAGAAAGCGACCGGCCTGCCCGTAAATACCTTAAAGGTGCGGTTGTTCAGGGCCAGGAAACGATTGGCCGGT
The DNA here is from genome assembly GCF_030733585.1 of Allomuricauda sp. MMSF_3307. Taxonomy (NCBI): domain Bacteria; kingdom Pseudomonadati; phylum Bacteroidota; class Flavobacteriia; order Flavobacteriales; family Flavobacteriaceae; genus Allomuricauda; species Allomuricauda sp. MMSF_3307. Next base: position 92,470 of record NZ_JASHIQ010000007.1, on the reverse strand, counting down.
ATTATGGAAAACAGTGTGAACAAAGAAATTTTGCAAAGCAATGGATAAACGAGAGGATAAAAAACTGGAAGCATTTATCGATAAGTTCATGGAAGATGCCCCATTGGAATCACCTTCTGTAGATTTTACCCAAAAAGTCCTGCACAAATTGGAAGCCGATGCGCAACAAGAGGTGTTTCAATATAAGCCCTTGGTATCCGGAAAGATTTTGTCCGGTGTATCTATCGCCTTTGTTGCTTTGTTGGTTTTTATTGGGGCACAGCTGGGAACGGATAGCGGACAAGGTTGGTTCGCCAGCATACATATGGATGCATGGTTCCAAACGGATTGGCAATGGGTCGATCAGTATACCTCCTCCAAGATCATGGTTTATGCGTTTTTGCTTTTCGGTTTTATGTTTTTTGTACAGGTGGGCTGGTTAAAAAAGCAAATGGATCAAACCTTGGGTTAAACATAGGCATAATAGTATGCCCAATACATCAAGAAAAATTGAAGGGGGATTCGGAGGATTAAAATCCATTTGGGAATCCCAGCGGCAGCTTTTTCACTGGAAAGCATGTAAAAATGGACGGGGAGAAAGGCCGCTAACATCAAAATAATACCGAAAGTGCTCAATGTACGGGTAGCATCAAAACAAACGCCGATTCCCAGTAAAATTTCTGCAACACCACTTAAATAGACCAAAAGCCTATGGTTTGGTAAATACATGGGCATAATCCGCATGTACATTTTTGGTTTGATGAAATGCATAGCTCCAGCCAGCACATACATTCCTGCCATAACATATAAATCCCACGGTGCCATACAACCTATTTTTTATAATACCAGAACGGCAAGATAACATCTGTTTGACTGACCACACTATCCTTGACCTTTCTTTTTCTTCGAAGCCGTAAAATATGTTTGCCCTGTTCTAGGTCCGATATGTTGAGATAGGTTTCAAAACCAAGCGTATTGTTGATTCCCGTGGTTAGGATAAAATCCTCGTCCAATTCCAGACTGTCAATACGAAAGGAGTGGATTTCATTAAAGGTGCTGAGGTACTTCCTCCGAATACTATCCTTTTGGCTTCGGCTGGTAATCTCATCATCCCAACTGGTGGTGACCTGCATATTGGAGGTAAGTCCGCGACGGTCTATTTTCGGGGAAAGCGAATCGTTGTAGGCAAAAATCCGGTTTTCCAAGCTTTCGGAAAAAGGCACAAAAACGTTCAAATACGGTTCGGTGATTACTTTGGAGGGTATCACCATCCTTCCCGGGAAGTCCTCTTTGTCCGTTAGCATATCCAAATAATTCTCCTTGTTGGCAAAAAAACTGGACGATTCAAGGTCTTTTTCCAGGTAATTGGAATGTCGGTATTCCAAAGTGGTGATCATCAAAATGGCAATATAAATGGGAACCAATAGCAAAATCAATCGTTTACCAAAACGGTTGTCCAAAAAATTGTAGACCAAGGGTCGGTAAAGAAACGAAAGCGTGATAAAACTGAATATCCAATACACGGGGAAGTATACACGGGATATCCACTTTTTCCGCTTTAACCAGCCCTGGGTTACAAAATCGATAAATGTAAGGAGCATTCCTAGGATGATAAGAATGATCAGGATGGTGCCCAAAGTCGCGGACAGTGCGTCCGGCAATTGGTCGTTATCAAAAATAAAGTTGGCCACCAGCACTATGGATAAAATAATCATGGTAAGTGCCAACACGTAGAAAATCAACAAAAACGAAATGGCAAAGAGAACACTACAATAATTTTCCAAGTTGGCGATGTAGCGATCAAAGGATACGATACGCTTTTTTAGATAGTTGGTGAACTTTTCGGAATAGCGCAGTTTTTCAAATTCGATATCACCAGAAACATATCGGAGGCCCAATGCGCCTATCCAAAGTCCTCGAAGGATGACATGCAGCAGTAGGTTGAAAAGCAAAATGGAGGATGCGATGTGCAAAATAAGGTATACCAGAAAACTGTAGACAGAATCCTCGTTTTCGGCATGCAGCATTTCCAAACGAAGGGGTTCGTATGCGGTGAAAAGTCCAAAAATGGCAAAACCCGAAATAATGAGTTCCAGTTCCCAGCTTTGCTGCTGAAGGGAATCCAATAGTTTTTTAAAGGCCGGACTATTGTAATCGTTATTGCCCACGGTTTGATTGGTTTGCTACACCAAGATAGGCATAAAATGCAAAAGCCGCTCCAAAAGAGCGGCTTTGCGTTGTTGATTATAGTGCAAATCCAAATTATTTGATCATCTCATAGCTGCGGGAGATAAAGTTGGTGAGTTCCTCACCTTTCAATAATCCTTTGGATAGTCGTGCCAGATCCAAGGATTGGTTGATCAATCTTTCCCGCTTTTTGGCTGTTTTGGTGTTCAATATTTCGCTCACCAGTTCGTGATTGGTGTTCACGATAAGGTTGTACATATCGGGCATATTGCCCATGCCGAACATGCCCCCGCCTCCAGTGCGCTGCATCTCTTTCATCCGGCGCATAAACTCTGGCTCGGTGATGATAAAGGGGGAAGCACTGCTTTCCATGGCCTCCATTTGAATGGTATACCCTTTCTCCTTGGTCACTTCTTCGATTTCCTTTTTTAGTTTCTCTTTTTCTTCATCGGACAGCTTGGAAATGGTAGTGTCCTCTTTTTTGATGAGGTTATCCACATGGTCGGCATCCACGCGCACAAAGGATAGGTTCTCCTTGCTGGTCTCCAATTTCTGCATCAGATGCGGAACAATGGGCGAATCCAACAAAAGGACCTCGTATCCTTTCTTTTTGGCCGCTTCGATATAGCTGTGCTGTGCCTCTTTATCAGAAGCATATAAAATCACCAGCTTATCATCCTTATCGGTTTGATTATCCTTGATCTTGGCCTCCAGCTCTTCAAAGGTGTAAAAATCACCATCAATGGTTGGATAAAGGGCGAACTTGTCAGCCTTTTCAAAGAATTTGTCCTCGGAAAGCATACCGTATTCAATGACCACCTTAATGTCGTTCCATTTCTTTTCAAAATCTTCACGATTGTTCTTGAAGAGGGATGTCAACTTATCCGCCACCTTTCGGGTGATGTAGGAAGAAATCTTCTTAACGGCACCATCTGCCTGCAAATACGATCTGGAAACGTTCAATGGAATATCAGGAGAGTCAATGACCCCTTTCAACATGGTCAAGAACTCTGGAACAATCCCTTCTACATTATCGGTAACGAATACTTGGTTCTGGTAGAGTTGTATCCTATCCTTTTGAATGTTGAGGTCATTGGTAAGTTTAGGGAAGTACAAGATTCCTGTCAGGTTGAACGGATAATCCACGTTCAAGTGAATATGGAACAACGGCTCTTCGAACTGCATGGGGTAGAGCTCACGGTAGAAATTCTTGTAATCCTCATCCTCTAAATCCGTGGGTTGCTTGGTCCAAGCTGGTTCAGGGTTGTTGATGATGTCATCCACTTCCTTGGTCGGGGCCGGTTCGTCCTCTTTGGCGCCCTCTGGTTTGGGAAGGGTTTCCTTTCTGGTCCCAAACTTAATCGGTATGGGCATAAACTTGTTGTACTTGACCAACAGTTGGCGAATTCTGGAATTTTCCAAAAACTCGGTAGAGTCCTCTGCAACGTGAAGGATGATTTCGGTACCTCGCTCTGTTTTGTCGCTGGGCTCAATGGTGAATTCGGGCGAACCATCGCAAATCCAGTGCACAGCTGGCTCATCCTTGTGGCTTTTTGTAATGATCTCCACTTTTTCGGCGACCATAAATGCCGAGTAGAAACCAAGGCCAAAATGTCCGATAATGCCCGCATCCTTTCCAGCATCCTTGTATTTGTCCAAAAATTCCTCGGCACCGGAAAAGGCCACTTCGTTAATGTATTTTTTTACCTCCTCCTCGGTCATACCAATACCTTGGTCCAAGATATGGATGCGCTTATTGTCTTTGTCCACCTTCACTTCAATGATCGGGTTTCCATAATCAACCTTCGCCTCCCCAATGGAGGTAAGGTGCTTTAGTTTTAAGGTTGCATCAGTAGCATTGGAAATAAGCTCCCTCAAGAAAATTTCGTGGTCACTGTACAGAAATTTTTTGATCAAGGGAAAAATGTTCTCAACTGAAACATTGATTTTACCTGTAGCCATTTTTCTTATCGTTTTAAATCTTTAATCCTCTTTGGACAAAAAAAATACCAGATCTCAAAATCTGACAAACTGGCATTTTACAGGGGCTGACAGCTCAATGGACAGTTTTAACAAAATTTTGTTTATTTATTTTTCAAAAAGATTAAACATAATGAGTATCTTTACATCGTTATGGGAAAATTGCTATGAAACAGTAATACTATAACAAGTTTGTTTATTTATTGGTTAGGTTGTGAAAATGCACTTTCGCTCGGAAGTGCATTTTCTTTAAAAGCTTAATTTTGTAAGCAAGACTACACCACGACATTAGTAATCCATAAAAAATACCACAATGGCAAATACATCAAAATCCAAAATCACCGAGGATAAAATTATAAGCCTGTTCATGGAGTCCGTATTGGAGCATGAAAAGGTGCCAAGCTCGGTATTCAAATTTTGCAAGGAAAACAAAATAACCGAAGAGGAGTTCTACGGCTTTTTTGGTTCGTTTGACACGCTTCAGAAGTCCATCTGGACCAAATTCTTCGATAATAGTTATGGCGTGATGCAAAAGAACAAGGATTATGAGTCGATGACCAATGAGGAAAAGATGCTTACCTTTTTCTTTACCTTCTTCGAAAATTTGACCCTCAACAGAAGTTATGTGTTGTTCATTATGAACGAACACAAGCATTCCATGGAAGGCTTGGTGCAATTGAAAGGGCTACGAAAAAAGTTCAAGGATTTCGCATCTACCCTGATCGAGGAACGCAATGAGGAAAAGAACCTGAAAATCTTTAGATACAACGCACCACTTTTCTCGGAAGGCGCTTGGTTGCAATTTTTGTTCATCTTAAAGTTTTGGATGGAGGATGGCTCGCCCGGACTGGAAAAAACGGATATTGCCATTGAGAAATCGGTAACTACTATATTTCAAATATTTGAAAGTACACCTTTGGAAAAAATCGTGGACTTTGGAAAATTCCTGTACAAGGAGAAATTCGCATAAGGCCCATGAAAAGTCTGGATACCATTCCCACCGGCAAGATTGAGCGGGCCGGTAAGCTTGTGAAAACAGGTGTTAAAATAGGCGGCAACTACGTAAAATACTACGGCAAAAAATTGGTGGACCCAAAGACCTCGAAGGATACTTTGGACCAAGACAATGCCGAAGATATTTACGATGGGCTAAAAAGCTTAAAAGGAAGCGCCCTAAAGGTTGCGCAAATGCTCAGCATGGAGAAAAACCTTTTACCACGGGCCTACGTGGAAAAGTTTTCGCTCTCCCAGTTTTCGGTACCTCCCTTGTCGGCACCGCTTGTGCGCAAAACCTTTAAGAAGTACTTGGGCAAATATCCCGAGGATGTCTTTGATCAGTTCGAAAAGGATTCCGTTAATGCAGCAAGCATAGGCCAAGTGCACCGTGCCGAAAAGGACGGAAGAAAGTTGGCCGTAAAAATCCAATATCCCGGTGTGGCGGAAAGCATTAGCAGCGATTTGGCCTTGGTCAAGCCTGTGGCCATCAAAATGTTCAACCTAAAAGGAAAGGATTCTGAAAAATACTTTAAGGAAGTAGAACATAAATTGGTAGAGGAGACCAATTACATCTTGGAGCTGGAACAGAGTGATGAGATCACCAACGCCTGTTCCGTAATTCCCAATATGAGGTTTCCCAAATACTACCGTGACCTTTCCAGCGAACGGATTTTGACGATGGATTGGATGGAAGGCAAGCATTTGGGCGAATTTACCAAAACCGATTTTGATTACGAATTGGGGAACAAGCTCGGTCAGGCCCTCTGGGACTTTTATATGTTCCAAATCCATGCGTTGAGAAGGGTGCACGCCGACCCACATCCAGGTAATTTTTTGGTCAGCGGGGCAGGGGAGTTGATTGCCATCGATTTTGGCTGTATCAAAGCAATACCAGAAGAATTTTATGTGCCTTATTTTGAGCTGGCCAAGCCAGAAAACATCAACAACGATGAGGTATTCATGGAGAAGCTGTATGAACTGGAAATTTTAACACCGACCGATTCGGAGAAGGAGCTGCAATTTTTCAAGGCTCTTTTTAAAGAAATGTTGACCATTTTTACTTCTCCCTTCCATAAGGAAACCTTCGATTTCGGCGATGAGGGATTCTGGTCCCAGATTGCCAATTTAAGCGAGCGGTACTCCAAGGATGAACAAATACGCAAGATGAATGGGAACCGCGGTTCCAAACACTTTTTGTACATCAACCGTACTTTTTTCGGACTCTATAACCTATTGCATGACCTAAAGGCCCATGTGGAGGTGAATTCCTTTGAAAAGTATATGGATTGATGATTATTGTGGTTTATAAAAAAAACCTGTTGGACATTCCAACAGGTTTTTTGTTTTACGGCTGTAACTCAATTATTTCTTTTGCTTCACATATTTTTCCAGCCATTGGTCTTGTTCCCAAAGCATGTGGAGTATACTTTCCTTGCCGCGGTATCCGTGGCTTTCTTTTGGCAGCATCACCAAACGAACGGTAGCCCCCAATCCTTTGAGCGCGTTAAAATAACGTTCACTTTGCATGGGATAGGTTCCCGAGTTGTTGTCCGCTTGCCCATGGATCAACAACAGTGGAGTTTTCATCTTATCGGCATGCATAAAGGGCGACATGGTATAGTACACCTCGGGTGCTTCCCAGTAGTTTCTTTCTTCACTTTGGAAACCAAAAGGGGTCAAAGTTCTATTGTAAGCACCGCTACGGGCGATTCCTGCGGCAAATAGATCGGAATGCGAAAGTAGGTTGGCCACCATAAAGGCGCCATAACTGTGACCTCCCACGGCAATACGGTCCCTGTCAATATAGCCTAGTTCGTCAACCGCATCAATGGCCGCTTTGGCATTGGCCACCAACTGGCTCCTAAAGGTATCGTTGGGTTGTTCATCTCCCTCCCCAATGATCGGGAAAGCCGCTCCATCGAGCACCACGTATCCTTTGGTGACCCAGTAGATGGGCGAACCCCAATAGGGATAGGTGAACTCGTTGGGGTTTGAAGTATTCTGCGAAGCACTGTTCTTGTCCTTGTACTCCCTTGGATAGGCCCATAGGATCATGGGCATCTTTTCTTTTTTCTCCATATCGTAGCCTACGGGAAGATAAAGGGTTCCGGAAAGTTCCAATCCATCGTCCCTTTTATAGGTAATCACCTCCTTGTGTACGTTTTGGATACTCTTGTATGGATTATCAAAATCGGTCAACTGTATTGGTCCACGTCTCTTGATCAAACTTTTATAATAGTAATTGGGATATTCATTGGCCGATTCGATACGTATCAATAATTGGTCTTTTTCGGGGTCGTACTCAATCAAATTTTCCAATTTCCCCTCCAGTTTTGAGGTGTACAGCCTTGTTTTCTTCAAGCTGTTCAAATCCATTTTTTCAACGAACGGAAACTGTCCTTCCTCGGTATATCCATCACCTATAAGATAGGCGTTGTTGTTTTTGTCCAAGGACAACACCCAAGCGCCGTTCTCATTTCTTTTGGTGACGAAGCTTCCCGGGTTGCTGTACACATCTTGGTAGTTCCTGTCCTCAATGATTTTTGCTTCCGCATCAGGATTTGAGGGGTTGAACAGATACGTTTTTGTATTTCTGTTGTTCCACCAGCGGTCGTGGGCAATAGCAACATTATCATTGCCCCATTGGATGTAGCTAAATCGGTTTTTGGTTTTAAGGATGGATTTTCCTTCACCATCAAAAGGTACCTCTATCTCAAAAACTTCGTCGCGATACGGAACTTCATTTTCAGGGTCGCCCCCATCCAAGGCTTCCACATAGGTCAAGGTTGCCGGTTTGTCGTTTCTCCAGCTAATGTCCCGCATGCCTGTTCGTGTGGCCATAAACCCTTGGGGCAAATCTTCGATAAGCGGAACCTGCAGAAGCGTTTTCACCTTGGTGCCGTCCTTTTTGTAGACAGTTGTGGTATTGGGGAATCTGTAGTAAGGAACCAAATACGAGAAAGGTTTGTCCAAGGTTACGGTCATCACATATTCACCATCCGGTGAAAAACTGATGCTGGTATACAGGTCGGCATCTTTCCACTTCGTCTTGGTACCGTCCATTTGAACTTTGTAGAGTTCAGATCGGGCCAATTGCTCAAAGTTGAACTCATCATTTGGGTTTTTCAACAAATCCTGATAGGTCCTGTTCTGTGCCTTTTTACCATCGTTGGTGGAGATGGTAGGTCCATCTGGAACGGCTTCATCGGTGTTGATCAGCGGTTTTCTATCCTCGGGCAGCATTTTTACCAAAACGGATTCTCCATCCTTGAACCAATTGATAATGTCCCTCATGTTCGCATTCACATTGGTTTCGGTAATGGCCGTTGCCGTTGCCGATTTCAAATCGAGAACCATCACCTCCACACCTTCGGTAGTGGTATTGGTAAATGCTATTTTGGATTGGTCGGGTGACCAATTGAAGTTGGCCAGCCTTGGATTTTCAGGTAGCCCCTTTACCTGAGCACCTTCGTTGTCACCGATCTTTTTGACGATGACATTATTATAATAGTTGGTTCGGCTCCCAATGTTGGTCTTTGGGTTGATGCGAAGACCGGCCAAACGCAGCTCGGTTTCTGATAATTCGGCAATGGTTTTATAGTAGTCCCTGTAGAGCAACACCATGTAGTTGCCCTCATCGTTAATAAGAACACTAGGGGCCAGAGGTGCGTTCACCAGTTCCAGTATTTCTTCGGAAGGCTTTTGATACGTTAGTTTTTCCTGTGCATGGACAAAGCCAATGGAGAGCAGTGCCCAAAATACCCAGAGATAATTTTTCATAATTCTGATTTAGTAATTAATTGCGTTAAGATTTTCAAGTTTTTAAAAATACAACTTTTAAAAAGTATTATTTTGGCGGAATAATGAATATTTAGAGGGAATATTTATTAATTTTCAAATTGTAACTATCATTTTTCTTTAAAAATTATAATAAATGTACAATTCCAAGATTGCTGGATTAGGGTTTTACGTCCCTGAAAATGTGGTCACTAACGATGATTTATCGAAAGTGATGGACACGAATGATGAGTGGATTCAAGAGCGGACGGGAATCAAAGAGCGGCGCCATGTTATAAAAGATACCGAAACCACGACCTCCATGGGGGTTGAAGCCGCTAAAAAGGCCATTGAGCGAGCGGGCATCGATAAGGATGAAATCGATTTTATCGTTTTTGCCACCTTGAGTCCCGATTATTATTTTCCCGGTCCGGGCGTGTTGGTGCAACGGGACCTCCAATTGAAGCGTACAGTAGGTGCGCTGGATGTCCGAAACCAATGTTCTGGCTTTGTGTACGGAATTTCCGTGGCCGACCAGTATATCAAAAGCGGTATGTACAAGAACGTATTGGTAATTGGTTCTGAACTGCACTCTCGAGGATTGGACATGACCACACGGGGTAGGGGTGTTTCCGTAATTTTCGGAGATGGCGCCGGAGCTGCGGTGCTGACCCGTGAAGAGGATACCTCCAAAGGAATTTTGAGCACCCATTTGCATTCCGAAGGGCAACATGCCGAAGAACTTTCGTTGATAGCCCCTGGAATGGGCAAACGTTGGGTGCTGGATATTATTGAGGACAATGACCCTGACGATACTTCTTATTATCCACACATGAATGGCCAGTTCGTGTTTAAAAATGCAGTTGTGCGTTTTAGCGAGGTCATTATGGAAGGGCTCACCAAGAATAATTTGACCCCGGCAGACATCGATATGCTGATACCCCACCAAGCCAACCTGCGGATTTCCCAATTTATTCAGAATAAGTTTCGCTTGAAGGACGATCAAGTCTTCAACAATATCATGAAATATGGAAATACGACTGCTGCCTCGATACCTATCGCCTTGACAGAGGCCTGGGAGGCCGGCAAAATAAAAGAGGGAGATTTGGTGGTGCTTGCCGCCTTTGGCAGTGGCTTTACCTGGGGCAGTGCGATTATTCGCTGGTAGGTTCGCCAAACCATTTATAAAAGTAAAACCCCGATCTGAAAAGATCGGGGTTTTTGATTAATGCCCCCACAAGATAACCAACCAACACTCGAATATGAGGCATCAATGTTTAACTGATATTATGCTCGCCAATCCATCATCTTGGTGAATAGGTTGTATGTTTTTTGGAAAATAAACATCTGGAAGATGCTTAGGAGAAAGAAACTTTGCATGAGCCGTTCGTTTTTTGATCGATGATTGATGACACTATATAGACGCACTTTAGGATGGAATGTTACAGCTTCGGGCCATTTTAACATTCTTTAATGACACCGATGAGGTCAAGACAAGCTTGTAAGGAGTGATGTATTCAGATGACCAATAAAACAGGTCATAAAAGAAGAAACCCCGGCCAAAAGCCGGGGTTAAACATTGATAAGCTATACTAAACACTAACCATTAACTATAAAAATACAGTCTTACCAATGACAATAAGTTATGAATAAAAGACGACTTTTGCATGCAAAAGTTACAGTCAATTCTAAGTTTAACACTAAAATTAACAAATGTCAAAAACACTTGTTGTAGGGGCTTCTACAAACCCGGGAAGATACAGTAACATAGCTATACGTAGGTTGGTCGAACACAATATTGAGACGACCGCATTTGGGATACGTGGGGGAACTGTATCAGAAGTGCAAATTAAACACAACTTGGATGAATTTCAAAATATTGATACGGTAACTTTATATTTAAATCCAAAAAATCAAGAACCCTACTATCAGCAAATATTGGATTTAAAACCACGACGGGTCATTTTTAACCCCGGTACCGAGAATCCAGAATTCTACAAACTCCTTGAAGCAGAGGGAGTAGAGGTGGAGGTGGCCTGTACTTTGGTGTTATTGGCTACCGGACAGTACTAGTGGTAGGGACCGATTTTTTGGTTCGTATCAGCCAAAGCCCGATGAATGTCAACAATCCGTTGAGCGGTAACAATTCATAGCCAACTTGATAACCACCCAAATATGCTACGGGCACATTGGCGATCAAAATAATGGTCAACACGGATGCAAGTGCTACAATCCAAACATAACTGTCCTTGATTTGGTGCTTGGTAAAAATACCAAAGGCAAAGAGTCCCAATAAGGGGCCGTAGGTGTATCCGGCAACGGTAAGCAAACTGTCGATGACATTGCTGCTAAGAATGTACTTGAAAGCGATGATAACGATCACCAAGGCAACGCTCATGAGCACATGGGTGCGCTTCCTGATTCGTTTCTGCTCCTTTTCCTCTTTTTCCTGAACGTTCAAAAAATCGACACAAAAGGAGGTAGTGAGCGAGGTCAAAGCGCTATCCGCACTGCTGTATGCCGCGGCGATAAGGCCTAGCATGAAGGTTACGGACAAAGCCAGCCCCAAATCCCCGTTCAAGGCGATCTCAGGGAAAAGGAGGTCCGTTTTGGGTGTTCCATCCATCAACGGAATCGCGATTCCATCCCTATTCGCATAAATGTAAAGTAAAGCGCCCAAAAGCATGAACAAAAAGGTGACTCCGACCAGTACAAAACTGAAGGAGACCATATTTTTCTGTGCATCTTTCAAGGATTTACAGGTTAGGTTTTTTTGCATCATATCTTGGTCCAAACCAGTCATGCAAATCGTAACAAACATCCCGCCCACAAAGGACTTGATAAAGTAGCTTTTGTCCAGAAAACTATCGGTCACTAAAAAATCATCATAGTTTTTTAGCGCATCCGAAGCTAGGAACTCCCCAAAACTCCACCCTAATTCTTGGTTGATCATCACTATGGAAAGGATGACGGCCACAATCATAAAGAGTGTTTGCAAGGTATCGGTCCAAACAATGGTTTTGATACCACCTTTGTTGGTGTAGAGCCAAATCAATAAAATGGAAATGACCACGGTAAATTCAAAACGGACTCCTAGGTCATCGAACACAAACTGCTGAAGCACTATGGCTACCAAATACAATCGAAACGCAGCACCCAACACCCTCGAAACAAAAAAGAAAAAGGCTCCGGTCCTATGGCTGACCTTTCCGAAGCGGTCCAACAAATACTCGTATATCGAGGTGAGATTCAATTTGTAATACAAGGGCAATAACAAAAACGCCACCACAAAATACCCAAATAGATATCCGAGAACCACCTGCATGTAAGTCAATTGACTATCGCCTACCCAACCCGGAACAGAGATAAAGGTCACCCCCGATAATGAGGCACCCACCATACCAAAAGCGACGATATACCAAGGCGATTGCTTGCCCGCCTTAAAAAAATCGGCATTGGAATCGTTCTTTCCGGTGAAATAAGAGATAAGGATAAGCACCAAGAAATAGGCGCCTATGAGCAACAGAATTTGGGTAGCTGTCATATAGGTAATTTGAATTGCAAAGTACGAAAGTAAATTGGTAAAGGTAAAATCGTAATTTTGTGATAGAATTGATGCTATGGAATTTTCGTCGAAGCTATTGGAAAACGCAGTGTACGAGATGTCGCAATTGCCCGGAATAGGCAAACGCACGGCATTGCGGTTGGTGCTGCACCTGCTCAAACAGCCTGAGGAACGTACGGAGTTGCTGGCCCATGCGTTGGTAAAATTGAAGGGCGAGGTCAATTTTTGCAAAAACTGCCATAACATTTCCGATACCGAAGTTTGCGAGATTTGCGCAAACCCGAAGCGTGATGAGACCTTGGTCTGTGTGGTGGAAGACATTAGAGACGTGATGGCCATTGAGAATACCTCACAGTATAACGGCCTATACCATGTACTGGGCGGTAAAATATCCCCGATGGAAGGCGTCGGTCCGCAAGACCTTACCATTGCCCAGTTGGTAAAAAAAGTAAAGGAGGGAACCGTTAAAGAACTAATTTTGGCGCTAAGCTCAACCATGGAAGGAGATACCACCAATTTTTATATTTATAAACAATTGGAAGGATTGCAGGTCGCCACCTCCACCATAGCCAGAGGAATCTCGGTGGGTGATGAGTTGGAATATGCAGATGAAGTGACTTTGGGAAGGAGCATTATCAATAGGGTGCCTTTTGAAAGTTCGATAAAAGCGAATTAGTGAACATAAATCAAAAATAAGTCGATTTCTTTAGTATTTTTGTAAAATACAAATCAAAACCACTTTGATAAATACGAATATGTCAAAATTTGAATTGAAATTACCGCAAATGGGAGAAAGTGTCGCCGAGGCCACCTTGACCAATTGGTTGAAGGAAGTGGGCGATACCATTGAGATGGATGAGGCCGTCTTTGAGATCGCCACCGATAAGGTCGACTCCGAAGTGCCCAGCGAGGTGGATGGGGTGTTGTTGGAAAAGCGGTTCGATGTAGACGACGTAATAAAAGTAGGTGAAGTTGTAGCCGTTATCCAGATTGAGGGAGAGGTCGATGATACAACCGATGATGATTCTGGTGAGGAAATGACCGAGGAGGAGCCAGCAGCCGTTCCAGCACAGGAACTGGAAGCCCAAATGGCCAGTGTAAAGGAGTCTGTTTCCACAGCAACGCCGGATTATTCGAGCTCCGAGCGTTTTTATTCGCCTTTGGTGAAAAACATAGCCAAGGAAGAAAACGTGTCCATGGACGAGTTGGAGGCCATTGCGGGCACCGGTAAGGAAGGAAGGGTCACGAAGAACGATATTATGGCTTATTTGGAGAGCCGTTCCAATGGAAACCAGCCCAAAGCGCAGACTGCTCCCCAACCCGAAGCCAAGAAAGAAACACCTGTGGCAACGGAGCAACCAAAAGCAGCGCCGGAAAAACCAAAAGAATCCAAAGTAACGGTAGGCGCAGGGGACGAGGTCATACCGTTGAGCCGTATGGGCAAATTGATTGCCCATCATATGATCGAGAGCGTATCCACTTCGGCGCACGTACAAAGTTTCGTGGAAGTGGATGTGACCAATGTGGTCAAATGGCGTGACAAGGTCAAAAATGCCTTCCAACAACGTGAAGGCGAGAAATTGACCTTTACTCCGATTTTTATGGAAGCTGTGGCCATGGCCCTAAAAAAATATCCGATGATGAACATATCGTTGGATGGGGACAAGGTCATCAAAAAGAAAAACATCAATTTGGGAATGGCGGCCGCCCTGCCCGATGGTAACTTAATCGTGCCCGTCATCAAAAATGCCGACCAATTGAACTTGGTGGGCATGGCCAAAACGGTAAACAATCTTGCCGATAGGGCCAGAAACAATCAGTTAAAGCCCGATGAAATCAAGGATGGTACTTACACGGTGACGAACGTAGGGTCCTTTGGCAGCGTTTTTGGAACACCCATCATCAATCAACCACAAGTTGGTATTTTGGCCTTGGGTGCCATAAGAAAAATGCCATCGGTCATCGAAACCGACCAAGGGGAGTATATCGGCATCCGCAGTAAAATGTACCTTTCGCACAGTTATGATCATAGGGTTGTGAACGGTGCTTTGGGCGGAATGTTCGTAAAAGCAGTGGCCGATTATTTGGAAGCTTGGGACATCAATAGGGAAATATAGCCAAAAAGCACCCGTATTCCTTTCACTATGCTTAATTTAGAAGCCTAGTGATGTTCATTTAAAAGTCCCAACATGCAATTACAATTGACCAAACCTATCTGCTTTTTTGACCTGGAGACCACGGGAACCAATGTGGCCAAAGATCGGATAGTCGAAATTTCCATCTTAAAGGTATATCCGAACGGTAACAAGGAGAGCAGAACGTGGTTGGTAAACCCAGAAATGCCCATTCCGGAGGAATCTACCGCCATACATGGTATTTCCAATGAAAAAGTGGCCAACGAGCCCACCTTCAAACAATTGTCAAAGGAAATTTACGCCATGATCAGGAACAGTGATCTCGCCGGCTTTAATTCCGACCGGTTCGATATTCCACTTTTGGCGGAAGAAATGCTGCGTGCGGATATCGATTTTGATATGAAAAGCATGGTATCCGTAGACGTGCAGACCATTTTCCATAAAATGGAAAAGCGCACCTTGGAGGCGGCCTATCAATTTTATTGCAACAAAAGCTTGGAGGATGCCCATAGTGCCGAAGCGGACACCTTGGCAACCTATGAAGTGCTTTTGGCACAGTTGGAACGCTATCCCGAACTGGAAAACGACATCAAGAAACTCTCTGAGTTCACCACCAGAAGGCAAAATTTGGACTTTGCCGGATTTATTGGATTGGACGAGGACAATAACCCCATATTTTCCTTTGGAAAACACAAGGGCAAAACGGTAGATGAGGTCATGGAAAAAGAACCCGGCTACTTTGGTTGGATCTTGAATGCCGACTTTCCGCTGTACACCAAAAAAGTACTTACCCAAATAAAGTTGAGCAAGCTCAACAACAAGTTTTAAAAGAAGCAAGCGTTAACCCCCGTACACACTATGAAGCTGATTTGTATAGGACGTAATTATGTAGACCATATTGAAGAGTTGAAAAATGAGCGTCCGGATGAACCTGTGGTTTTTATAAAGCCCGACTCCGCAATACTGCCCAAAGAGCAGGATTTTTATATCCCTGAATTCTCCAATGATGTCCATTACGAAGTGGAGGTGTTGGTGAAAATCAAAAAAGTGGGAAAACACATTGCCAAGGAATTTGCCCATAAGTATTATGATGAGGTGGGCTTGGGTATCGATTTTACCGCCCGCGACCTTCAGTCCAAACTAAAGGCCAAAGGACTGCCTTGGGAAAAGGCCAAAGGTTTTGATGGAGCCGCTGTAGTGGGCAATTGGGTGCCCAAGAAGAAATTTCAAAGTATGGATGACCTCAGTTTCTCATTGGTAAAAAATGGAGAAACGGTCCAAGATGGAAATACGTCCTTGATGTTGTGGAAGATAGATGAAATCATCGCCTACGTATCCACTTTTTTTATGCTGAAAAAGGGCGATATCATTTTTACCGGAACGCCTGCCGGTGTTGGTAAAGTAAGCCCAAATGACTACCTTGTCGGTACTTTGGAAGGAGAACAACTTTTTGACATTAATGTAAGATAATGATATACAACCTCGATAAAATCAATGAAATGGCAGAAGGAGATGAAGATTTCATCGTTTCCGTTGTTTCTGTGTTTTTGGAAGAAGTCCCTGAGGATTTGGAAGGCTTGGAAAAGGCCATCAACAATAAAGACTACGAAAATATTTACAAACTGGCCCACAAGATAAAGCCGAATGTAGATATTTTGGGCATGGAACAGACACGTGCCAAGGCTCTTGAAATAGAAACCTTGGGGAAAACTGCGGGCAGTATGTCGGAAATAGAGGAAAAATTTCCGATTCTTAAAAGGGATGTACTGCAAGTAGTTGCCGAGCTTAAAAATGATTTTGACCTTTAGATGCAAGCCGAGATCATCACCATTGGGGATGAAATCCTCATCGGGCAGATTGTGGACTCCAACTCGGCGTTTATTGCCAAGGAACTGAATAAAATAGGAGTCTCCGTCTATCAAATCACTTCGATTCAAGATGATAGGGAGCATATCCTAAAATCCTTACAAGAAGCTGGTGAGCGTTCTTCGGTGGTCATTATCACGGGTGGCTTGGGGCCTACAAAAGACGATGTTACCAAGCATACACTATGTGAGTTCTTTGATGATAAATTGGTCAGGGACGAGTCTGTTTTGAACCATATTGAAGAACTGTTCCGAAAGTATATTTCAACCCCAATTTCCGATCTGAACCGTGAACAGGCGATGGTGCCCTCCAAAGCAACGGTTTTGCACAATTCCTATGGAACGGCACCCGGATTGTGGATGAAAAAAGGGGAAACAGCCTTTGTATCCCTTCCCGGGGTTCCCTACGAGATGAAAAACCTGATGCTCAAATCGGTGTTGCCCAAAATCGTGGAGGATTACGAGCGTCCGCATATTGTTCATAGAACCATTTTGACCTATGGTTTGGGCGAGAGTGCCGTCGCGGAAAAACTGGAAGATTGGGAAAATAACTTGCCCTCCTATATCAAGTTTGCCTATTTGCCAAGTCTAGGGAGTGTGCGGCTTCGCTTGTCGGCAAAAGGAGAGAACAAGGAAGCCCTGATGGCAGGAATCGATGAGGAGGTCAAGAAAATGTATCCGCTGATTGGGGATATCATCTACGGGGAGGAGGAGGAAGATGGCCGTGTTGAAAAACAGATAGGTGCATTGTTGAAAGATAAGGGAATGACCCTATCCACGGCAGAGAGTTTTACCGGCGGAAGCATTGCCGAACGGATTACCAAGGTCCCGGGAGCGTCCCACTATTTTAAGGGAAGCTTGGTTTGCTATGCCACTGAGGCCAAAATAAAGGTGTTGGGGGTACCGCAAGCGCTGATCGATGAACATTCTGTTGTGAGCGAACAAGTGGCCATCGCCATGGCGCAAAACGTTAAGGAGAAACTAGGGACCGATTTTGCCATTGCCACCACCGGAAATGCAGGCCCCACCAAAGGTGACTCCGATGTTGAGGTGGGTACGGTATACATCGGAATAAGTGGTCCCAAGCGGACTTTTGCCCAAAAATTCGTGATGGGCAAGCATAGGGAAAGGGTAGTGGAAAAGTCTGTGAACAAGGCTTTTGAGCTGCTGTACAAAGAAATTTTAAATTTCTGAAAAAGAATTTTGTACGTCCCGTTAAAAAGGTATAAATTTGCAGCCTCAATAAAATCACTCAAATAGTTAGGGAGATGTCTAAAGTTTGTGAAGTAACAGGAAAAAAGGTGATGTTTGGAAACAACGTTTCCTTTTCTATCAATAAGACCAAGAGGAGATTCGATGCAAATATCTCCAAGAAGAGATTTTATATTCCCGAGGAAGACCGTTGGGTAACCTTGAACGTATCTGCCCGTGGGTTGAAAATCATCAACAAAAAAGGAATCTCTGCTGTCTTGAAGGAAATCAATTCCAAAAAGTAAGTTGTAAAAGCATTATAAGTACGATACAATGGCAAAGAAAGGAAATAGGGTTCAGGTAATTTTAGAGTGTACAGAACACAAAGAATCTGGTATGCCAGGTACTTCTAGGTATATTACCACCAAGAACAAAAAGAACACGCCAGATAGGATGGAAATTAAGAAGTACAATCCTATCCTAAAGCGTATGACCGTTCATAAAGAAATTAAGTAATCGCTTTTTACACGTAAAAAGCAGAAAAATATAAGCCATGGCAAAGAAAACAGTAGCAACACTTCAGTCGTCCTCCAAAAGATTGACCAAGGCCATTAAAATGGTGAAATCTCCAAAAACGGGAGCTTACACCTTTGTGGAGTCCGTAATGGCGCCCGAGTTGGTGAATGACTGGTTGAACAGTAAATAAGGAATTTTCCTTGTACAAAATAGTAAAGCCGCTTTTTAGCGGCTTTTTTTGTTGGGTCTATATCAACTAGTTTTTATTGACGCGATAGGTTACCCTTCTGTTGGTGATCATGGTATTCACCCGTAGGGTCAATGTGGCCGTATTGCTCGTTGTAGTGCCACATACAAACGCATCATTGCTCACCACCAGACGGTAAGGGGTGCTGTTTTCGTTCGGGGTTGGATTGGTAATGGTCAATACATTTGTTGAGGTACCGGAGTAAATCCCCGTATCGGAAAGATTTACCCACGAACTGCCATTGTAGAATTGCCATTGGTACTGATCTGCCGTCACCGTAGCGGAGATACTTGTGGTACATCCAGGGCAGGTGGTCACATCCACAGGTTGCGAGCTAATCGTAGGGGCAGTTCCCGCTTCCCTAAAATCAAATATCGTATTGGAATCATTGTCGTTTGGTGCAGAATAGCCGTCCGAGCCACTGGTTACCATTCCTTCGGAATTTATGGCAACGGGATTTGGCCCCAAAAGCCCATCATCATTGTTATCCGTAAAACCGGACTCCACCACATCGGTACAACCATCACCATCAGCATCCAGGGTGTAGGCATCATAGGTGCCATCACTATCAGAATCAAAAATGGTGTAAGTCAATAGGGCATAGGGTGTGTCGTTGTCCTCAATCCCTGAATAAATTCCATTCGTTCCCGAACTGCTTACCGCACCGTCAATTCTACCATCATTGTTGTTGTCGTTGACCCCGGGTTCTTCCAATGCACCTGATTCCACCAGGTCAAATAATCCATCGTTGTCCGAGTCCAGGTCTAGGTGATTACTGATACCATCACCATCCGTATCGCAGATAGCACTGGCAAAAAGTTCCCCAGTGAAGCCCTCTGGTCCCGGTCCTTGTTGGTTGGTCAAGGTGAAGGTATTGTTGTTGCCCGGTATCCAGGCTATGGTATTGAACGGAGTTCCGCCTTGTGCCTCCATGAGTTCCAAGGAGGTGGCTGAGGTATTTCTGCTTCCGTACAGGCTAATCATTCCATATTCGTCCACTACCAAACGCAATCTTGGGATGCCGTTGGAGTTGGCGACCCACGGTTGACTAATAAAGCTCCCATCGGATTGGAAAACAAAGTACTCGTCACCGGGACCCAGTGCACCATTCTCAAACTCCAAAATGGAGGGGTGCACGGTAGTACCGTTAATATCCAATTGAAAGGAATTATCCATGGAAGAAAAATCGATGCGCAAGTAACCGGTATCCGTATGGTTGATCACCACGTTACGTTCCCCCACATCGGAGGAAGCTAGAAATGAAGCGCTAATAGTGGAGCAATACTCCTCTTCATCCGTGATTCCGTCGTTATCATCGTCCAAATCGACTACATCTATGGCGCCGTCCCCATCGGTGTCTGTGGATGGGACAGATGTTGTCGTGATCAATACGTTATCAATGTAGGCACGGTCGTTACTTCCGGACCAGTTGCCGCCACCTTTTATAAAACGGATGGTGGTATTGGCCGACATATAGGCTGAAATATCCTGACTAAAAGAGCCAGTTTGACTACCTGTGAACGTATCCAATGTTGTGAAAGAGGAACCATCGCTCGAAATTTCAATGGAAAGCGTCTCTCCACTCTCTAAACTCGAAGTCCTCCAATCAAAGGTCAGGGTGGCCGAAGTGTAAGCACTTAAATCTGCCGACCTTCTTATATTCTCACTCCATAGATAGTAGAAAAATAATTCCCCGCCGGTGATGCGGATATATCCGTTCGATGCGCTATTGTTATCGTTGTATTCCAGCCAATTGGTGGACCAACTTTGGGTGCCATCATTATTGGAGTAGGAGACAGTGCTAAAATTATCTGCAAAGGTATCCTGCCCCATGACAGGTAAGTATACTGCGATGGATAGTATAAACAATAGTTTGTTTAGACTTTTGGTCATGTAAAGGTTGTTGTTGAGGTAGGTCAAAAATAGTCAGCTATCGTGGTTTAGGTGCAACTTTTGTTGTGAAGCAACGGGTTTGCAGGGTAAAACACTGCTTTTCTTGGGTTTAAGGAGTGCTCCCATGTGACTTTGATGATGGTATTCAGGAAGGCTTATTCTAAAATTAGACTAAACAAAACTCCCCTTACTTTGCTATCTTTGGTCATTCTCAAAGAACATAGGATGAGCTTATTCAAAAATATATTTTCAAAGGATAAAAAAGAGACCTTGGATAAAGGTCTGGAAAAATCCAAGACCAGTTTCTTCGGCAAACTGGGCAAGGCGGTGGCCGGTAAATCCAAGGTCGATGACGAGGTCTTGGACAATCTGGAAGAAGTTTTGGTTACTTCCGATGTGGGAGTGAATACCACTCTTAAAATCATTGAGCGTATCGAAGAACGGGTGTCCCGTGACAAATATATGGGCACCGATGAACTCAATACCATTTTACGCGAGGAAATAGCCGGACTGCTTTCCGAAACCAATTCAGGGGAAGCCAGTGAGGTAAGCATACCTGCAGATAAAAAACCCTATGTAATCATGGTGGTCGGCGTTAATGGGGTAGGTAAAACGACAACCATTGGAAAACTGGCTCATAAATTCAAGGCCAAAGGACTGAAAGTGGTTTTGGGAGCTGCGGATACCTTCCGTGCTGCAGCCATTGATCAGCTGGAAGTTTGGGCCCAACGAGTTGATGTGCCCATCATCAAACAAAAAATGGGAAGTGACCCGGCATCCGTGGCATTCGATACCCTGCATTCTGCAGTGGCGGAAAAGGCCGACGTAGTATTGGTCGATACCGCAGGACGTCTTCACAATAAAGTCAATTTGATGAACGAACTTTCCAAGGTAAAGCGCGTAATGCAAAAAGTAGTGCCCGATGCGCCACACGAAGTGCTTCTGGTCTTGGATGGTTCCACCGGACAAAACGCATTTGAACAGGCCAAACAGTTTACCAAAGCCACTGAGGTCACCAGTTTGGCAGTGACCAAATTGGACGGTACTGCCAAGGGCGGCGTTGTGATTGGAATTTCCGACCAGTTTCAGATTCCGGTCAAATACATCGGTGTCGGGGAAGGCATTGAAGACCTTCAGGTATTTAATAAATATGAGTTTGTTGATTCGTTTTTTAATATTTGATTTTTTGGGTTTTCAAGAGTTTATCAATAACCTGTTTGGAATTGAAAATGAAGTTTCAGCTCCTATTTTAATCACACTTTTAGTATTTGTAGTAAGTGGGATTGTAAAATTGATGTTCAATCAAATTAAACGAGATAGAGAAAGAGGGGATTACCGCAAGAACTTTATTGTTTTAATAGAAGAAATAATTAAAGACTGCAAAGTGCGAGAGAATTCCACCTTCAATCTTTTGCCCTTACTTAATTCTAGCTATCAAGGTTATTGGCCATTTGATTATCTTAAAATAAGATATATAAATACTTTTTTTGATTTACCCTTTGAAAAGGTTTTTGATTCATTTAAATCAAAAATTAGATTTCGCTGCAATCAAAAATTACGTCGGCGGGCTTTTCACGAAGTTTATTCAACATTGGAAAACTTGAAATATTTTGATTCACTTATATACCCTGATTTTAAAGCTTTCATTGCTGACTTAAATAAATACCATGAAAAGTATAATGAATCAATATCTCAGTTCAATTATTTACGAGATGGATTAGCACTTCAGTATAAGGAAGAGGTCTTTACCGAGGGAGCAGGAGTGTTAGATGATTTTGTCGTTGAATCCAATAATATTTGGAAAAAATGGATGGCTTTAGAAGAAAATGATAGATTACACTATAAAAACACTTATGATTATTTGATTAAACCAAGTTTGGAACTTAATCGCAAAAATAAGGAGTTGGATTTTACTCTTGATCTGAATAAATATCTCCTGGAGTGCTCAGCTTACTATGCAGAAATGGAAAATATTATTTTAAGATCTAAATTAACATTGAAATACCACTATCTGAATTACAGACTTTCGAGGCGTATCTTAAAAAAGTGTCTTGAAATTCTTGATTAAAAAAATGTGAGATGGATATAAATAAAATATTCTAAGATGTATAAAAGCTTTCTATTTACTGTTTTATTAATCGGATTCATTTCCTGTAAACAAAAAGAAGCAGCACCCAAAGACGATGTTGTGCTGTGGACGCCATACAACGACTCATCAGAAGTAGCGGCAAGTGCGGAAAATGAAAGTCCACGAATGCGCTACAAATTCATCCAAAGTAAAGTTTTGGACAAAAATGAGGTGTTTATGCCCCTCTACGAGGAGGTTTCCCAATTCACGGAAGAACAATATGGCATGATGAAGCCTTTGGTCTTGGAGCAGGATATTCCTACCATCCAAAACCATATCAGGGACGGCAAGTTCACCTATGAAGATTTGGCGCTTTTTTATTTACATCGAATCTACAAATACGAACTGCCCAACAATACCACACTTAACACGATTATTGCACTCAATCCAAATGTACTGGAAGAAGCCCGTAAGTTGGAAGCCAACCAAGGCGACCACCATCCCATTTATGGAATGCCCATTTTGCTGAAGGACAATATCGGAACGTCCGAAATGAAGACTACGGCAGGCGCCATTGCATTGCAACAAAGCCAAACAGATGATGCCTTTATCGTGGAGCGTTTAAAAGAAAAAGGCGCGCTTATTTTGGGCAAGGCCAATTTGAGCGAGTGGGCCAATTTTATCTGTGGCGTATGTCCAAATGGACAAAGTGCCGTAGGTGGACAAACCTTGAATCCCTACGGAAGACGGGTTTTTGATACAGGTGGTTCCAGTGCAGGAAGCGGAACATCCACAGCCGCCAACTATGCCGTAGGTGCCGTGGGAACCGAAACCTCGGGGTCCATACTTTCGCCTTCCAGTCAGAACTCTGTTGTAGGCCTAAAACCGACCATTGGTTTGTTGAGCCGAACAGGAATTGTGCCTATTTCCAGCACCCTCGATACGCCGGGCCCCATGACCAAGAATGTAACGGACAACGCCATTTTATTGGATGCCATGTTGGGTAAGGACAGCCAGGACACCAAGTCCTTGGATTCCGAAACAGGTATGTTGTCCTCGGCGATGGACTCAGCATCGATAGAGGATTTGCGACTTGGGGTGATGACCAATCTTATGGAAGCGGATTCTATCTACGCTGCCAATGTGGAAGCCTTACGTACTGCGGGAGCACAAATCATCGAATTTGAACCCGAAAACATTCCCTTAGATGGTTTCGTAACCTTGCTAAACTTGGATATGAAGCAGGACTTGCCGGCGTATATCGCGGCCCAAGTCAAAAATAAGGATGTAGTTTCGGTGGATAGCGTTGAAGATGTAGTAAGATTCAACCAACAGGACTCTTTGGTTAGGATTCCTTATGGCCAAGAGCGATTGGACGGGATTTTGGCGGATTCCACTTCGGCAGAGGAATTTGAGGAAATCAAAATCAATTTAAAAGAATCGGGTAGGGCATTCTTTCAAATTTTGGAAGAACAAGATTTGGACGCCGTTTTGAGCATCAATAACTACCACGCAGGTTATGCAGCGGTGGCAGAATACCCAGCGCTTACCGTTCCGATGGGGTACAAGGCCAATGGTGAACCCGAAAGCTTGACGTTTATTGGAAAGCCACTCTCGGAAGCCCAGTTATTGCGCATAGGTAAAGCCTTTGAAGATCTGACCAAGGCTCGAAAGATTCCAGAGGGATACAAAAACTAAAGGCCTTTTTAAAATTATGACCTAATCGGGCTGTAATGCATTGTGTTGTTGTATTTTTGCACTCCATTTTAAGGAACTATGCGCACAAAATCGCTTAAAAAGAACAAAATCAATGTGGTGACCTTGGGTTGTAGCAAGAACGTCTACGACTCGGAAGTGTTGATGGGACAACTGCGTGCCAACAACAAGGAAGTTGCCCATGAGGAGGAAGGCAATGTAGTGGTCATCAACACCTGCGGATTTATTGCCAATGCCAAGGAAGAAAGCGTCAATACGATTTTGGAATATGTGCAGCGCAAGGAGGCCGGTGATGTGGACAAGGTTTTTGTGACCGGCTGTTTGAGCGAGCGCTACAAACCCGATTTGGAGAAGGAGATTCCCAATGTAGATGCCTATTTTGGGACTACCGATCTTCCCAATTTATTGAAGGCCCTTGGGGCCGACTACAAGCACGAGCTGATTGGTGAGCGCTTGACCACCACCCCAAAAAACTACGCTTACCTTAAAATTGCCGAGGGCTGCGATAGGCCATGCTCCTTTTGTGCGATTCCTTTGATGCGCGGTAAACACCGTAGCACCCCTATTGAGGAATTGGTGAAAGAGGCCGAAAAATTGGCAGCAAACGGTTTTAAGGAATTGATTTTGATTGCCCAAGACCTTACGTATTACGGTCTGGATTTGTATAAGAAACGAAACTTGGCCGAACTTCTCCAAGCCTTGGCCCAAGTGGAGGGTATTGAATGGATTCGTTTGCACTACGCTTTCCCAACGGGCTTCCCTATGGATGTTTTGGAGGTGATGCGCAACGAACCCAAAATCTGCAATTACATCGATATCCCATTGCAGCATATATCTGACAACATACTTAAAAGTATGCGCCGTGGAACCACCCAAGCCAAAACCACAAAACTGTTACAGGATTTCAGGGCGGCGGTACCCGAAATGGCCATCCGAACTACCTTGATCGTGGGTTATCCCGGATAGACCGAGGAAGATTTTGAGACCTTGAAACAATGGGTGCAGGACATGCGTTTTGAGCGCTTGGGCTGCTTTACCTATAGCCATGAGGAAAATACCCATGCCTACCAGTTGGAGGACGATGTTCCCGAAGATGTAAAGCAAGAACGGGCCAATGCCATCATGGAAATCCAATCCCAGATTTCGTGGGAGCTCAATCAGGAAAAAATTGGCAAAACTTTCCGTTGTATTATCGATAGGAAAGAAGGAAACCATTTTATAGGTCGTACCGAATTTGATTCCCCCGATGTGGACAACGAGGTACTTATCGACGCGACCAAACATTACGTGAAAATTGGTGATTTCACCAACATCAAGATTACGGATGCATCCGACTACGACCTTTTTGGGGAACCCGTGTAATACTGTTTTTATTTAGATTTTCTAGTGCAACTTCCCGTTGCATCCCATATACGATAAAGCTGTTGGTATATCGTGCGATCCCTTTGCGCGTTGACACAATGGCTTTTTTGTTTTCCATTTCTTCTAAACCGTCAAAACTGACAATGGTCATGGTTTGTGATTGGACTCTTGTCTAATTTTAGGGGATTGAACCATTTTTCATGTTCATGGCCCCAAATCCCCTGCTTTATGCCATTTTGGATAAGCTACTATTGAATAATGACAATTAACTATAACCATTATGAACCAAAATCACAATAAACTAAAAGCAAGCGTTACCCTGCTGCGCATTTTTATAGGGTGGCACTTTTTATTTGAAGGTGTGGTCAAAATGTACAATCCCGAGTGGACCTCATTCGGGTACCTGGCCACTGCACAAGGACCATTTGAGTGGTTCTTTACCCTATTGATTGGGGATGCTACCATTGGTTGGGTGGATACCTTGAACATTATTGCCCTTATGGTAGTGGGAGTGACCTTTACCTTGGGCATTTTTGAACGTATTGGCGCCATAGTGGGCATTGGCCTGCTTGCCCTTTACTTTTTGGCTCACCCACCCTTTCCTGGTCTTACACAAATGAATGTGGAAGGGAACTATTGGCTCATCAACAAAAACTTGATTGAAATGGTGGCCTGTATCGTAATCTACCAACTGCCTACGGGGCGGTATTTTGGATTGGACTATCTCAGAAAGCATAAACTTAAAACCCAAGAGCAATGAAATGGACTAGAAGAGACCTGTTAATAGGATTGGGAGGCCTTCCCATATTGGGCGCTGTATGGTGGGCCGGAGCTGCGACCTCTGTCGGTTCCAGAAAAAAGCGCTCGGAAATATTGGAGCAACTCAATATAAAACCGTCACTGCCCCCAGCCGTACCCGGAATAGGAGGAGACCCTGTTCGTATCGGGGTCATTGGGTTTGGTATACGGGGCGAACAGTTGACAAGGGCCTTGGGATTTGCAACGGACGAATGGAAGGAGGAAATGCGATTGGCCGCCGAAGAAGACCCCAATAACAAACGATTGGAAGATTTTGAAAGCCAAGAACGTCTCAATGTCAAATTGGTGGGTATCTGCGACATATTTGATGTGAGGGCAGAAACGTTTATCAATTCCTTTTCCACAGCGGACCATAAAGTAAAGCGATACACCACATATACCGATATGATCCGAAGCGGTGAAGTGGATGCTGTGGTGATTGCTACCCCTGATCATTGGCATGCTCCCATGTCCATCGAGGCCTTGAACAACAATGTGCACGTGTATGTGGAAAAACCGATGACCCATACTGTAGGTGAAACCTATACGTTGCGTGAGGCCGCAGCAAATTCAGATGCGGTCTTTGCCGTGGGACACCAACACAGACAAACCCTTAGCTTTGGAACGGCCAGGGATATTGTGGAAAAAGGAACCTTGGGCCATGTCTCATTGATTCAGACCAATACCAACAGGAACGATGACAATGGTGCCTGGAACTATGATATCCATGAAAAGGCCAGTCCTGAAACTATCGACTGGGAGCAATTTTTGGGCTCTGCACCAAAGGTGCCCTTTAATAAGAACCACTTTTTTAGATGGCGCAAATGGTGGGCCTATGGCTCTGGACTTTCCGGAGATTTGTTGACCCACGATTACGACCGTTTGAACTGTGTGCTCAATATGGGGATACCTGCTTCGGTGAGTGCTTCGGGAGGAATATACACCCATAATGATGGCAGAAACGTTCCCGATGTCATACAGGTGAATATGGAATTCCCCGATTTCAGTACGGGCAGCAGCCAAACCAAGGGCAAGGAAAAAGGAATGACATTCTGCTACAGTGCTACTTTGGGCAACGGCTTCAATAGACCCACTGTTTTGATGGGCCACGATGCCACCATGGAATTGGGCAACCGTTTGACTGTATGGCCAGATGGCGCATCCACCCGATATGCCGAAATGCTGGAAGCTGAAAAAATGAGACCCGATGTGCCCATTTATCAATATGATCCTGCAGGCACCGCTACCGATGCGGTATCCTCTGCAACATCGCAATATTTCGCTGATAAAGGGCTTATGTGGACATACATTGATGGTGTTCGTGTGGACTCTACCTTTTTGCACATGCGCGAATGGTTGAGCGTTATTAAAAATGGAGGAAAGGTCAGTTGTGGAATCAACGAAGGCTTCGATGAAGCAATTTCGGCCCATATGGCAGGTCTGTCCTGGAAATTGGGCAGAAAAATAGAATGGGATGCCGCTAGCCAGACCTTAAAGCCCATCGAAGGCATTGATTTTGACCAAGTGCTCTTGGCCAACGAAAATTGGAACATACAACCAGAGATGGTTGGGTGAGGTTTCTTGATTTTTAAGGATTTTAGTCCGGAAAGTGGGACGTTGCAAAAAGGATTCTTCCTTGGTCAATGTCCCACTTTAATTTTAGTGTACTTTCCAAACATCAAAGGGTAACGAAGGAAACCAATTGTTCCACATTGGGGTGGTCACTTCCCCCCACAGGTTCAATAGTGATGTTAAGGGATTCCGCGTTCTCGATATATTTTAAGGACACTAATTCCGTATCTGTGGGCAGTGTGCCCATACTTATCATTTCCCCGTCCACATCGCTCCACATTTGGTAGGTTTTATCACTTGGCAAAACGGGTAGGCCTTTGGGGTTGACCAGTACTAGGTGGTTTTTGTGGTTTACATAGGCAACCGCCTTTCCATTGGGTGCTTTTTGGTTACCATACAGTACCAAGGGAATCACATCGGGATTGTTGATGCTTTCCAAGCGATTGGAAGTCAATCGAAATTCAGATTCCAGATTATTTACCTGACGTTGTAATCTATCGGTCTGTGTTTGCAGCGTCTCCAAGTTACTTTCGGCATTTTGCCATTTTTCATACAGCCAAAAACTACTGAGTCCAAAAATCAGGGCAAAACCTGCCGCTATGGAAAGGGGCGTCCAATTGGTCTTGCGTATCAAATTAGGTTGTACTGAGTCTTTGATTCTTGCCTTCACGGCTGGGGGTGGTGCAATGGCCTGCTCCATGCCCATACGCTCAAAATCGGCTTCCAGGGCATCAAACTGCTCCCGTAGTGCTGTATCCTGGTCCAGGGCTTCTTCCACCATGGAGGCCTGTTCCTTTGAAAGCTCTCCGGTAAGATAAAGCTCCAGAAGTCCTTCTTCCAATATCTTTTTCTTTTCCATCATGCCATTAATTCTAAAACGGCCCAAATATAGACCAACTTGGTACCGTACGTCTCCCTTAATTGTTTTAGTGCTTGTCGAACATAGGATTTAAAGGTGCCCAACGGGACCCCCATCTTTTCGTGGGCCTCCCTATGGGTGTACCCGCTGTAATATACCAGTGCAATCGCCTGTTGATGGTGGGGCTCCAGAGATTTGATGGAACCTTTCAATTCTGAATAATCCGGTGCCTCTTCATCATCCTTGATATTAGTATATACACTCAAATCATCCGTTTGGATGAGCTTGTCCTTGGTTCTCAATGCATTTAGGGTCGTATTTCGTGCAATCCGGTATGCCCAGGTGTAAAATCTTCCCTTGGATGCATCATAACCATCAATACTTTTCCAAATTTTGATAAAAGTCTCCTGCAACAGGTCTTCGGCCTTATTTTGATCCCTGCACATTCGGAGTATGACCCCGAAAAGTGCGCCGGAATATTTATCGTAAAGCTGGTAGAGTGCCGTATTGTCGCCGGAAAGCAATCGGTTTATAAGCTCTGTATCGTTGGTTGTGGTCCTCATTGTCGATGTTAAAGATATGATAAAAAACCACAGACTTCATCCAGAAGGTAAAAGCATGTGTAAATACTAGTAGAAAGCGCTTTAAAAACAATAATCATTAAAATTTAAATCTGAAAACATGAAAAAATTAATTTTTGCACTAGCCGCCTTTGCATTTTTGTTGGCACCTAAAACAACTACAGCACAATCCAAGGACATCGTTGATGTTGCCGTATCGGTAGATGACTTTTCAACCTTGGTCACTGCACTCAAGGCCGCCGATTTGGTGGGAGCTTTGAAAGGTGACGGACCTTTTACCGTATTTGCGCCGGTCAACTCAGGATTTGCCAAAATCGATTCCGAAACCTTGAATTTCCTATTGCAGCCCGAGAACAAAGAACAACTATCCGCAATCTTAACCTATCACGTGGTTTCTGGAAAGCTAATGGCCTCTGATGTGGCCGCTGCCCTTGGAAAAGGAAACGGTAAAGCAGAACTTACAACCTTGAACGGTGGGAAATTGACTGCTATGAAAAAGGACGACGGTATCTATTTGAAGGATGCCAAAGGGAATTGGAGCAAAATCTCCAAAACCGATGTCGTTGCCTCAAATGGAGTAATCCATATTATTGAGGATGTTGTAATGCCCAACTAAGTAAGCGTTGTTCGTTTTGATGCTGAAAAGCACCGCGGGGGCGGTGCTTTTCTATTTTATAAGGTAAAGTTATCTTTTCCGTTCCAACTCTAATTGATACAGTTCCCGGCCCAATTGCGCCAAAAAGGGTATGCCCACCTCGTCATATTCATAGGCATCGTCATTGAACACTTCATCACTATTGACCAAGATGGTGGCCGTCACCATAAAATCGATATTGTTTTTGGTGTCTTTGATGTAAGCGTTGTCCGTTAGTGTGCCATAGGCATAGCCCACTTTGTTATAGATTTTGATATGCTCCGGCATGGGTTCGGTACTATCGCCGAACAGAAAGAATTTAACATAGCTGTCGTAATAGTCCACAGGGTCGTATCCCACTTTTGAGGGCAAAGTGTGCATGGTTTTCAATAGAAATTCCCGTTGTTTCTTATTTAGATTGAATTGTTGGGCTTCTGGAAACGCTTCCGGGAAGATGATTCTTTTCAGCAAGGCGGATTGGGCTTCGATGGGGAAATAATTCTTCAAACTGAAATCAAAGGCACCCTGTTGATAGGTTTCCCCAACTATATATCCTTTTCCTTTTTTGATGTCGTTAAGTTCCAGAGGTTGAATGGCGGCATTTATGATGGAGCTGCTCAAGGCCGTGGTCGAATCGTTCAAATAAAAAACCAAAGGTTTGGTGGTCACATCGTCTGCATTATCCGTGGAAAGTCTATGGGCAATCCTAATGGGACTGACCCCTCTTCGCTCCATCCTACGGTTGAGGTCGTCCTGCCCCAAAAACTCCAACAAACGGTTGTTCGCTGCATTGTCCGAAACGGCAAAGATTTCCGAAACTGCCTTGGCAAAAGTGGTCTGGACCGAATCGCCTTCCACGAAAAAGCGGGTGTCCATGGATAGGGAGTCAATCTCGTTCAACTTTTCCAGAGCGGCCACGGCTGCAGGGAACTTTACCGAGCTGGCCGGATAAAAATAGCTGTTCGCGTCCACTTGAAAATCATGGTCCGTAAATATTACGCTATCGTTTCGTCGGTCAATTTGGGTATAGCGAATTTGGACCTCGTAGGCATCCAAATTGTCCATTACCCTTTGAATGTTCGGGCTCTGGGAAGCAAGGGCTTTCTCCAGCGGGGGGATGGTGTCATTTTTTGCACAGGACACGACCCACAAAGCCATGCCTAAGATTACGAATCTGGTCCACATAAGCAATTCCTTATATTTCACCCGTATATACCTGACCCCTATGCGGTTTTAGGATGCTGCGCACCTCTTTGAGTTCAAATTCCGCGACTACCAAAAAGGCAATGCTATGGGTTGGGCTGAAATGTTCCACACCTCCTAAATCGTACTTCAGTTCTTCGACCTCGACGAACTCCTTAAGGTGCTTTAGGTAATGTTCTGCCGTATGGGCCGCACTGGGTCCACGAAAATCCCAAATAATCTTGATTTTTCTATCCAAAAGTTTATCCATTGTATTTAGTTATTTAGTACCGACTCGCCTTTTTCGGCGAATGCCTTAAAATCTTCCATGTATGCCAAGGACTGCTTTTTAAATGCACCGGGCATCAAAAGTCCCATCAATTTCATTCCAAAACTGGAGAATTGGAACTCCGTCTCGGAAATCCATCGGGTTTTGTCTCCTTCGTCCCTAAAGTAGTTTTTTTGAATATTGTGCACGCCTTTGGTATCGTAGGTCATGTGCATTTCTTCCGGAAGCTGTTTTTTGATGATGGTCTCCACCATGCTAAGTTGGCGTTTTCCCATTTTATAGCTTAAGCTCATTTGGGCGCCTTCCTGTCCGGGGTTGGGTGAAAGTTGCTCAAATTCCAATAGTCCCTTTTGCCAGTGTTTCATGTTCTCGGGGTCCATCATTTTTTCGATAAATTCATCCCTTGGTACATTCACAACGACTTCGGTAGTATACTTCATGTTGGTTTGGTTTTGCACTAATGTAGCAATTTCTGTGCATCTATCCCCAACCAAAAAATTCTGTTAATGATATGAGAACCTTCTTGTAAGGGATTTTGTAATTGTTATTTTTGCGAAATGCTTAAGCTCCAAAAAAATAGGTTCTTCCTACTATGCTGTTTTGTGGCGCTATTGGTTTCCTCCTGCGAGGGGATGTTCAATAAGGAAGAGGAAAAAGAACCCTTGGCACGGGTAGGCGATACCTATCTTTACAAGGAAGATATCGCGTCTTTGATACGAGATGACATGACGGCCGAGGATAGCACCATTTTCGTAACCAATTACATCAACAATTGGGCGTCGAAGCAATTACTGCTCGATAAATCCAAGATCAATCTGCCTGAAGAAAAGCTGAGGGAATTTGACCGTTTGGTCTCGGATTACAGATCAGACCTTTACACACGTGCCTACATTGAGGCTTTGGTGCTCCAATCCCAAGATACTGCGGTCACCAAAAACCAGCTGCAAGAATTTTACGATAGGGAAAAGGAAAATTTCAAACTGAACGAGAAATTGGTGCAGTTGCGTTTTGTGGGCATGTCCGAACAATTTTTGGACCGCGATGGGGTAGAGCAAAAAATCAAGAATTGGGACGAGGCTGACAAACGGTATTTGGATTCCATAGCAGTCCAATTCAAAAAAATCCATTTTAACGACTCCATTTGGGTAAGTGCCAGTCGGGTAATCGAGGAAATACCCCCATTGACGCAGGCAAATGAGGAATCCCACTTAAAAAAATCACAATTTTTTGAGCTACAAGACTCGTTAGAGGTATATTTGGGCTGGGTGACCAACGTTTTGGAAGTCAATGAAACAGCCCCATTCGATTATGTGGAACCGGACATAAGGCAATTGATACTCAACCGGAGACGTTTGAATTATGTAAAAAAACTAGAAACCGAAATAATAGATGAAGCTATCAAGAAGAATGAATTTGAGGTTTATGACAAAGAAAAGTAAGGCACTTTCCATCGCACTAATGGCAATTGTTGGAATGGTGCAGGCACAGGAAGTGGACCAAGCTTTGAGCGAGACAGATTCCACCACTAATGCCAACCGGGTTAAATTGGACGGTATCGCTGCCGTGATTGGCGATTATGTAATCTTGGAATCGGATATCGACAAGACCTTGATCGATTTACAGAACCAAGGAGCGTCCACAGAAGACGTGACCCGCTGCGGATTATTGGGCAAACTTATGGAAGATCGTTTATATGCCCATCAAGCGGTGCAGGACAGTTTGTTGGTCTCCGACGATATGGTGAATGCCCAAAGTGATCGTCAAATCCAGCAACTGACCCAACAGATCGGTAGTGTGGAGAAGATGCTGAGCTACTACAAAAAATCGGATATGGAAAGTTTCCGCGAAGAGCTGTTTGAAATCAACAAACTGCGGATGCTTTCTGAAAAGATGCAGGGAAAAATCGTTGAGGAAATTGAAGTGACCCCTGAGGAGGTGCGTCAGTTCTTCTATAAAATTCCTGAAGATGAGCGCCCAGTATTTGGAGCGGAATTGGAAATTGCCCAGATTGTAAAACAGCCGGAAGCACCAGAGGAGGAAAAGCAAAAGGTCATCAACCAACTGAAGGAAATCCGTCAAGATGTGTTGGAGAACGATGCCAGTTTTAATGTGAAGGCTATTTTGTACTCACAAGACCCAGGGTCAAAATCAAAAGGTGGGTTTTACAGTATGACCAAAGAAACTCCTTTTGTAAAAGAATTCAAGGATGTTGCCTTCAGCCTTAGGGAAGGGGAAATTTCAGAGCCTTTTGAAACCATTTTTGGTTACCACATTATTTATATTGAAAAAATTAGGGGTCAGGAACTGGATTTAAGACATATCTTGATGATTCCAGATATTCCCAAAAGTGCCATTGACAAAGCAGTAAAAGAACTGGACAGCATCCGTCAGCAGGTTTTGGATGGGAAATATACGTTCGCAGAAGCTGCATTGAACTTTTCCGATGAAAAAGAGACCAAGTTCGATGGTGGTTTGCTCCGAAACCCAATCAACTTCGACTCCCGTTTTGAACTGACCAAAATGGACCCGACCCTTTACAATCAGGTGCGAAACCTGAAAGATGGGGAAATCTCAAGGCCTATTCGCGAGGATGACCCAAGAGGGGGACCTCCAAAGTTCAAGATCATGAAGATTTCCAACCGCTATGATGAACATGAGGCCGATTTTGCGAAAGATTATATGAAGATACAGGAATTGGCCCTTCGCGAGAAACAATTCAAGGCCATTAAGGAGTGGATGGACGAACATATCGAAGACACCTATATTCACGTTGACCCAGACAATAGGGACTGTGATTTTGCGAACAACTGGGTAAAGGAATAATTGTATGTCGGATGTTGTTGCAGTAGAAAATCTGGTTAAAAAGCATCAAGAGCTAAAAAAGGAAATCGCAAAGGTCATTGTGGGCCAAGAGGCGGTCATCGAACAAATACTCTTGTCCATATACACTGGAGGACATTCCTTGCTGATAGGTGTTCCCGGTCTGGCGAAGACTTTGATGGTCAATACCATAGCGCAGACCTTGGGATTGGATTTCAAAAGGATACAGTTTACACCCGATTTGATGCCCAGTGATATTTTGGGCAGTGAGGTACTCGACCAAAACCGCAACTTCAAATTCATTATGGGTCCTGTGTTCGGGAATATCATCCTCGCGGACGAAATCAACCGGACGCCACCCAAAACACAGGCTGCCTTGTTGGAAGCTATGCAGGAAAGGGCGGTGACCATTGGTGGAAAGCAGTACAAGCTCAATGAGCCCTATTTTGTACTGGCCACACAGAATCCCATTGAGCAAGAAGGAACCTATCCCTTGCCAGAGGCCCAATTGGACCGTTTTATGTTCGCCATCGAACTCAAATATCCGTCCATCGCTGAGGAAATACAAGTAGTCAAATCCACCACCACCGATGATCAGGTGACCATCAATACACTTTTTGATGCTGAAGAGATCATTGAAGTACAACATTTGATTCGTCGCATACCGGTACCCGACAATGTTATCGATTATGCCGTGAGGCTGGTGAACAGAACAAGGCCAGGGCAAGAAGACGCACCTGATTTTGTAAAAAACTACATCGATTGGGGAGCTGGGCCAAGGGCTTCACAAAATTTGGTGCTGGCTGCAAAAGCCCATGCCGCCATCCACGGGAAGTTCTCTCCGGACATTGAAGATGTAAAGGCGGTAAGCCTGGGAATCCTTCGTCACCGGATTTTGAAAAACTACAAAGCGGAAGCTGAAGGCCTTACCGAGGAAAAAATTATTACGGAACTGTTGTAAAAAATAATTCGGTCCAGAAGGATTTAGTTCGATTCTAATTCCAAATTACTATACGATTTAGTAAATTTACCGAATTACGAAAATCTTAAAAACTCAATTGTAGAATGGCATTTGATATAGACATGATAAAGGGTGTCTACGCTTCCATGGGGGAACGCGTGGAAAAGGCCCGTGAATTGGTGGGCAAGCCCCTTACACTTTCAGAAAAAATCTTATACTCCCACCTTTGGGACGGTAAACCGGAAAAAGCCTTTGTTAGAGGCAAGGATTACGTTGACTTTGCCCCCGATAGGATTGCATGTCAAGATGCAACGGCCCAAATGGCCCTGTTGCAATTTATGCAGGCTGGAAAAGACAAGGTGGCAGTTCCTACAACGGTTCACTGTGACCACTTGATCCAAGCCAAGGAAGGTGCCGCACAAGATTTGAAGCATGCCAACGAGACCAGCAAGGAAGTTTTTGATTTTCTGGAGTCTGTATCGAACAAATACGGAATCGGTTTTTGGAAGCCGGGAGCAGGTATCATTCACCAAGTAGTTTTGGAGAACTATGCCTTTCCGGGCGGTATGATGATTGGAACCGACTCACACACCGTAAATGCCGGTGGATTGGGTATGGTGGCCATTGGGGTAGGTGGTGCCGATGCCGTGGATGTAATGGCCGGAATGGCCTGGGAACTTAAATTCCCCAAATTGATCGGTGTAAAGTTGACCGGAAAACTATCAGGTTGGACCGCACCCAAGGATGTTATCCTTAAAGTAGCCGAAATTCTTACCGTAAAAGGCGGTACGGGTGCCATTGTAGAATATTTTGGCCCTGGAGCCACGTCCATGTCATGTACCGGTAAAGGAACCATTTGTAACATGGGTGCTGAAATCGGTGCTACCACGTCAACCTTTGGTTATGACGAGTCCATGGAGCGCTATCTAAGAGCTACCGACAGGTCTGATGTAGCCGATGAAGCCAATAAAGTAAAAGAACACTTGACTGCAGACCCCGAAGTATATGCCAATCCAGAGCAGTATTTTGATCAAGTGATCGAAATCAATCTTTCCGAATTGAAACCATTGCTCAACGGACCATTTACCCCGGATTTGGCCACAGAAGTGGGGACCATGAAGGAAAAGGCGGAGAAAAATGGATGGCCATTGGCCGTGGAGTGGGGATTGATCGGTTCCTGTACCAACTCTTCCTATGAAGATTTATCTAGAGCCTCATCGATTGCACAACAGGCTTTGGACAAAAAATTGAAGACAAAGGCCGAGTTTGGAATCAACCCAGGTTCGGAACAAGTACGATATACAACGGAGCGGGACGGTATCCTCGAAATCTTTGAAAAGCTGGATGCCAAAATCTTCACCAACGCCTGCGGACCATGTATCGGTCAGTGGGGACGTTATGAAGATCCAAAGAACGCACCCAAGAACAGTATCGTACATTCCTTCAACCGAAACTTCGCAAAGCGTGCGGACGGTAACCCGAATACCCACGCATTTGTGGCATCACCAGAGATGACCGCTGCGATTGCCATTGCAGGTCGTTTGGACTTTAACCCTTTGACCGACAAGTTGATCAATGAGGACGGTGAAGAAGTGATGTTGGATGAGCCAACAGGCTGGGAATTGCCTCCAAAAGGTTTTGAAGTGAAGGAGAATGGTTATCTAGAGCCCGTTAAGGATGGAAGCGGAGTTGAGGTAATCGTTGCCGAAGGTTCTGAAAGACTACAACTGTTGGAGCCTTTTGAGCCTATCACTGCAAAAGACCTTCAAGGGATGAAACTGTTGATCAAAGCCTTTGGAAAATGTACCACGGACCACATTTCCATGGCGGGACCATGGTTGCGCTTTAGAGGACATTTGGACAATATTGCCAACAATACCTTAATTGGAGCAGTCAATGCCTTCAACCAAAAAACAAACTTTGTCAAAAACCAATTGACAGGGGAGTACGGTGGAGTTCCAGATACCCAGCGCGAGTACAAAAAGAAAGGTATCAAGACCATTGTTGTGGGAGACCATAACTACGGTGAAGGTTCCTCTCGTGAGCATGCGGCTATGCAACCGAGACATTTGGGCGTAGCTGTGGTTTTGGTGAAATCGTTTGCAAGGATTCACGAGACCAACTTGAAAAAGCAAGGAATGTTGGCCTTGACCTTCGTCAATGAGAACGATTATGATCTGATCCAAGAAGACGATACCTTCAATTTTGTGGATGTTGCAGAGTTTGCACCAGACAAGCCACTCACCATTGAGGTAGTGCATGCCGATGGTAGCAAAGACACTATTATGGCAAACCATTCTTACAACGATGCACAGATCAAATGGTTCAATGAAGGCTCGGCCTTGAACTTGATCAAAAAACAAAATGCTTAATTGTATCTAAAATAATCTGTTGAAACTCCTGATGTCGACTATTGATGTCAGGAGTTTTTATTTTTTGAGAAAAACCATTCCATGAAAATCAGTAAGAAGACCGTCCTCAATATCATTTTGATTCTCTTTGTCCTGTCATTTTTTGTGACTCCCATTGGATATTATGGGAAAATCTGGTTGAACAGGCTCTTCTCGTTTTCCCCAGCGGTCATTGAGGAAACGGAGCGTCAACAGATTACGGATTACGATTGGCGATTAAAGGATGCTGATTGGAACTTCTTCAATTTTGAAAAATCCAAGGGGAATGTGGTCTTCATCAATTTTTGGGCCTCTTGGCGACTGCCTTCCGAAGCGGAGCTTGCAAGTATTCAGGAATTGTACGACAAATACAAAGGACAAATGGATTTTTATATCATTACCAATGAAGAGCAAGAACCTGTAGAAGCCTTTATGGAAGAGCATGGATTTTCTTTTCCGGTCACCTATTTGATCATCGGGGAGAAGATGCCGGTGGATGCTAGCAAGGTGCCATCATCCTATCTGCTCGATAAGGAGGGCCATATCGTAATCCATGAAGAAGGCATTTCGGATTGGAGCTCGAAAATGGTGTACCAGTTATTGGATGAATTGATTGCAGAATGAAAATCACAAAAGAACAGGTCGGCAATATTATTTGGATTGTAGCGATATTGCTCATCCTTTTTACCCCAGTAGGATTTCACGTGCGCGTGTGGGCCAACAAAGCCATCGCAGCGATTGTCAGTCCAAGCACGGTGGAAGAATCAGAGCGTTCAGTTTTGGAGGATTACACTTGGAACTGGGTCGATTTGGAAGGTAGACCAGCCAATCTTCAATCCAAAAAGGGCAAAGTGATCTTGATCAACGTTTGGGCCACTTGGTGCCCGCCCTGTGTGGCTGAGCTTCCCGGTTTTGCTACACTTTACTCAGACTATAAGGACAAGGTCGAATTTGCCTTTGTAGCCAATGACGACCAAGAAAAAGTGCGGACTTTTTTGGAGAAAAAGAGCTATGATTTACCTGTCTATTTTCAAGTATCGGCCGCACCAAAAGCGTTGGAGAGCGGAAGCATCCCTGTTACCTACATCATAGATAAAAAAGGCGATGTGGTGGTGGACAAAACAGGTGCCGCCAACTGGAATTCGGACAAGGTCCGCAATCTTTTGGACCAACTGCTGGCCCAATAACTACTTTTTCTTAAAGTATTTGAAGGGAACCACCAACATCCCAAAACATTCCCCATCTTCTTTCCCTAGATGCTTGTGATGGATTTTGTGCGCCCTGCGGACTCCACGGGCATACCAATTATTGGCATTGCGGAACATTTTAAAGCGTTGGTGAATAAAAATATCATGTACCATAAAATAGGCGATTCCATAGGCCAATATGCCGAATCCCAACGGCCAACCATACCAGAAAGAAGTGGCGCTGCCCAGATAAAACAGGGACATGCTCACTACGGCATAGAAGATAAAAAAGGCATCGTTACGCTCGAACCAAGAGTCATGGTCCTTTCTGTGATGATCCTTGTGAAGGCTCCATAAGAAGCCGTGCATCACATACTTGTGGGTAAACCATGCCATAAATTCCATAAAGCAAAAAGTTGCCAAAAATATCAATATCCAAAGTGCTACTTTCATTGTACCAATTGTAGTTTATAATTTACGTAAGATTGTGCCAAAAGTCCGAATTTTTGATAATTGGGCACACGTATCCTGGTATTTTTTATTTCTAGAGGTGGAGTGCTCTGCAATTTTTGCAACAGCTTTTTATAATAGCGGTATGCAGTATAAACGCCAAACTTAGCCTGTTCCGGCAATTCAACGATACCTGCGTAACCCAAGGCAAAATCTGCTTTTATTTCATTGACAATGCGTCTTTTGGACGCTTCATCGAGTTCCAAAAGGTCAGTGTCCGGAAAATAGGTGCGGTTCAAGTCCTCATAATCCGCTTTAAGATCCCTGAGGAAATTTACCTTTTGGAAAGCTGAGCCCAATGCCATGGCAGATTCCTTCAATCTTTCATATTTTTCCTTGTCCCCATCCACAAATACACAGAGGCACATTAGGCCGACTACATCAGCAGAACCATAGATGTACTCCCGATACTCATCAAAAGTCTCATAGTTTTTCTTGGTCAGGTCCATCCGCATACTCTTCATAAAAGACTCCACCAAATGATGCGGAATGTCGTATTTGTGATAGGTATGCTGAAATGCGTTCAAAATAGGATTTAGGCTGATTTTATCCGCGATGGCGCGCTCCATGTCCTTTTCAAAGGCATCGAACAGTTGTGCTTTATCGTAATCATGAAAAGTATCCACGATTTCATCCGCAAAGCGCACAAAACCATAAATATTGTAAATATCGGCCCTGATGGATGGGGCCAGCATTTTGGTGGCCAAGGAAAAGGAAGTGCTGTAAGACTTGGTTACGATCTTACTGCAATCGTACGAGACGTTGTCAAAAATAGTTTTCATCGGTTTTCATCTTTAATGATTAAATCAGCCACCAGTTTACCGGATATCAGGGATGGTGGGACCCCTGGGCCGGGTACGGTCAACTGACCGGTAAAGAACAAGTTTTTTACCTTGCTACTTTTGAGGTTAGGTCTTAAAAAAGCGGTCTGGCGCAACGTGTTGGCCATTCCATAAGCGTTTCCTTTATAGGAATTGTACTGTTCCACAAAATCGTTTACGCAGAAACTTTCCCGAAAAATTACAGAATTTTTTACAGATTGATGGGTTAAATTTTCAAATCGGTCCATCACAATATCAAAATATTGATCCCGTAATTGAGGGGTGTCTTCCAAGCCCGGGGCGATAGGCACCAAGAAAAAGCCCGTTTCCATGCCTTCCGGGGCCATGGAGGCATCCGTTACCGAGGGGAAATTGGCATAGAACAGCGGATTGCTCGGCCATTGTGGATGGTCATATATTTCTTGTGCATGCTGCTCAAAATCGGTGTCAAAAAACAGGTTGTGGTGCTCGATATTGTTCAATTTCTTATCAAAACCGATATAAAACAATAGGGAGGAAGGGGCGTAGGTCTTTTTGGCCCAGTACTCCTCAGAATATTGTCGGTATTTTTTGTCTAAAAGGGTCTCGGAATGATGATAATCCGCCCCACTGACCACATAATCGGCCAAGTGATTGTTTCCTTTACTTCGTATGCCCAGTACTTCTCCTTCGGACACTAGGATGTGGCTGACGGGACTGTCGGTATGTATGGTTACTCCAAGTTCCTCTGCGACACCTTTCATGGCCTTGATGATTTCATACATTCCGCCTTTGGGATGCCAAGTACCGAGGCCAAAATCGGCAAAATTCATAAAATTATAGAAAGAAGGTGTCTTACTGGGTTTGGCTCCCAAAAACAGCACAGGAAATTCCAAGGTGGACACCAATTTGGGATTTTTGAACCTTTTTCTGACCTGTTGACTTATAGTCTTGAAAAATTGGTCCACTTTGAGCACGGTTTCCTTGGTTACGAGTTCCAATGGGGATAGCCCGGGACGCAAAACCACTTTGTTTATGGCGATGTCATAATTTTCCTGAGCCTCACCGATAAACTGTTTCAAATGCTTGCTACTGCCGGATTCGATGCGCTCAAACTCCTCACAGATGCTTTCCATACAGTCACCTATGGTAATCACATCATCCTCAAAAAATATTTTGTAAGCGGGGTTCAATTTGTCCAAATGGTAGTAATCCGAGGTCTTTTTGCCAAAATCGGCAAAGAACTTTTCAAAAATATCGGGCATCCAATACCAACTTGGGCCAATATCAAAGGTAAACCCATCCTTTATCAGCTGACGGGCCCTTCCTCCCACGGTGTCGTTCTTTTCGAACATGTCTACCTCATATCCCGCCTTTGCCAAGTAGCAAGAGGCCGAAAGGGAAGAGAAACCCGAACCGATTACTATAACTTTCTTCATTGGATTTTAAATCGAATCTAACAGTTGGTTGATGGATTTGAATATGATTATGGGGTCTTTAACGGAATCGTCGTCAAATTCCTGGATTTGATGACCAAGTACCCATAGTTTGGAACCTGGGGACTTTTTAAGGACTTCGCCAAAGCGCTTAAAATAGGTGTCTATTTCATCCTTGGTCGGCGATACGGTAAAATAGGAAACAAATCGGATGTTCGTGTAATATTTGAGCAGGTCTTCCAAACTTTCCACAGGCATGGTCTGGCCCAGATAAACCGTTTTGTAGCCATTCAAGGCCAATTGGTAGTTTACGTACAAGAGCCCCAACTCATGGATTTCATTTTCTGGGAGGAAGAGTACATACACCTCGTCCTTTTTCGTGGGTGCCTCGAACTGCAGCTGCTCGGTATGGATATAGATTTTTTGTTTGATCAAGTTGGAAATAAAATGTTCGTGGGCAGGACTGATGGTATTGGTCTGCCACAAAAGCCCAAGTTCGTTCAACAATGGTAAAAAGACATCGTTAAAGATTTGTGTGAATGTTTTATCTTCCGTAAGCTCATTGTAGGTATTTAGGAAGAGCGCCTGATCAAAATTGAGCAT
Organism: Allomuricauda sp. MMSF_3307; assembly: GCF_030733585.1. NCBI lineage: Bacteria > Pseudomonadati > Bacteroidota > Flavobacteriia > Flavobacteriales > Flavobacteriaceae > Allomuricauda > Allomuricauda sp. MMSF_3307. The sequence goes on along the minus strand of NZ_JASHIQ010000007.1, from coordinate 50,371 downwards.
CGCCAACTTAAAGGAGTTCAGCGCATGGCTCTTTTCGCTTTTTTCAGCGATGATTTCATTGACCAAAACCGGGATGTTATCTTCTCCCAATTTGGCAATCTTGGAAATCTTGTAACCGTTGTTGTAGAGCAATGTGACGTTCAGCAGTTTTTGCAGACTCTCCAAACTGTAGGTGCGAATGTTGGTGTCTGTTCGTTCTGGGCTGAACAAGTTGTATCTCTTTTCCCAAATCCGAATGGTATGCGCCTTGATTCCCGAAAGGTTCTCCATATCCCGAATGCTGAAGGAAGTTTTTACGTTGTTCATCATTTTCATTTAAACGTTAAACAAATTTACGATTAAATAGATGCCGTCCTAGTTTTTTATCATAAAATTTGGATACCGCTGTATAAAAATCAGGGTTTTGGGGAAAGGATTGCGGATTTTTCAGGGAGTGTTGAACAAAAAAACCGCAATGGCTTGCGGTTTTCTCTTGTGCCCACGACTGGAGTCGAACCAGCACGTCCTTACGAACACTACCCCCTCAAGGTAGCGTGTCTACCAATTCCACCACGTGGGCCTTCGTGATTTTTGGTGTGCAAATATAATTTTTTTGTGCAAAAGGAAGGTCTTGAAATTGGAATTTATAAGGAGGGCAAATCATTTTCTTTGCTTCGGACGCATTAGGGCCAAACTTCCCCAAACTCACTTAAAATGATGTGAAACCTGCATAGCAGGGTAGATAAAATCCCGTAATTTTGTGTCAAATTTCTATTTTCAAAAGGATTATGGACAAGGATTTAGGTCGTTTGCTTTACAACTACTTACTGGAACAGGGCATGGCCGGTGGTTTGGCGGCATACATCAATCTTTTTGTGTTGGTGCTGGTGGTCTTGGTCCTGGTATTTTTTCTGGATATCCTCCTTTGGAAGATTTTGCGGGCTGTTTCTGTACGCCTGGCCCGAAAATCCAAGAACAATTTTGATAATTTTTTAGTGGCACACCGGGTACCACGGTATGTGGCCCATGTGATTCCCTTGTTCATTTTGTTGAGGTTTGTACCAGTAGCTTTTGAAGATTTTGATTATGCAGAGGTGATTGCCCTTAAGACCATCAAGATTTTGTTTGTCTTTTTGACCCTCGTCATTTTTCGCAAATTCTTCAAAAGTGTCAACAGTTATCTAAAAACCCTTACCCAATTCAAGGACAAGCCGATTGATAGCTATGTGCAGGTTTTCATGATTTTCGCCTGGATCATTGGGATTCTGACCATTTTCGCCATAGTGACGGACACCACGGTCTGGAAATTTTTCACGGCCTTGGGTGCGGCCTCCGCTGTGGTATTGTTGATTTTTAAGGATTCCATTCTGGGGTTGGTAGCGAGTATACAGGTCACCATAAACGACATGGTCCGGATAGGGGATTGGATCACTTTTGAAAAATATGGTGCGGACGGGGATGTTGTGGAAATCAGTTTGGCGACCGTGAAAGTTCGGAACTTTGATATGACCATCACCACAATCCCGACCTATGCATTGATTTCCGATTCCTTCAAAAACTGGAGGGGGATGCAGGTATCTGGAGGAAGAAGGATCAAGCGCTCGTTGATCATTCGGCAGAAAAGTATCCGCTTTCTCACGGAAGAAGAAGTGGAGCGTTTGAAAAAAATTCAATTGATCGAAGCATATATCACCACAAGAAGCGAGCAGATCAGGTCGCACAATCAGGATAACCAGGTAAATAAAGAGTTATTGGTCAATGGTAGGAACCTTACCAATTTTGGGGTGTTCCGAAAGTATGTGACCAATTATCTGGAGGGTCATTCTGCCATCAATAAAAAAATGACCCTAATGGTACGCCAATTGCAACCGACACCGCAGGGAATTCCCTTAGAGATTTATGCATTTAGTTCGGATAAGCGGTGGGAGAATTATGAGTATGTAATGGCGGATATTTTTGACCATCTGCTGGCGGCATTGCCTTATTTTTCCTTGGAGCTTTTTGAGCTTCCCGTGTCGGCAGCATACATCCCCACCACTGACGATTAGCTCAAAGGTTGATTTATGGCATTGCGGCGGCCAAAGCGATTTCCACCATTTGCTGGAATGACGTTTCCCGGGCCTCGGCCGACAGTTGTTCCCCGGTAATCAAGGAATCGGAAATGGTTAATATGGTCAATGCTTTTACGTTATATTTTGCAGCAATGGTATAAATGCCCGCAGCTTCCATTTCCACACAAAGAACACCGTACTTTGCCCAATGCTCATAGGCCTTTGGGTTGTCCTCATAAAATTCATCCGAAGAGAGCACATTGCCTGCCTTTATGGGAATGCCGTGTTTTTGGGCATAGTTTACCGCTTTGATGAACAGATCAAAGTTGGCGGTAGGGGAGTAGTCCGAATTGATAAACCTCGAATTATTGATGCCCGATGTGGTCGATGCAGCCATGGCCAGCACAACATCGTTGAGTTGAATGTCTTTTTGATAGGAACCGGCCGAACCGACCCTGATCACCTTCTTTACGCCGTAGTCCTTGATGAGTTCATGTAGATAGATCATGGCCGAAGGCATGCCCATACCACTGCCCTGAACAGAAATTCGTTGACCATTAAAGGTGCCCGTATAGCCTAGCATTCCCCTGATCTGGTTGTAACAAAAGGAGTCTTCGAGAAAGGTTTCGGCGATCCATTTTGCGCGCAATGGGTCTCCGGGCATTAAAACCGTTTCTGCTATTTCTCCTTTTTTGGCCTCGATGTGTATGCTCATGATGTGCTATTTGATTAATTCCGGGCCAGAGGATGTGCCTATTCTCGATACGCCAAGGGCTATATATTTCAGGGCTTCTTCCTTGGTTTTTATACCGCCGGAGGCTTTGATCTTAAGTTGGTCCGCTACCACGCGCTTCATCAAATGCACATCGGCCAAAGTGGCTCCCCCGTTGCCAAAGCCCGTGGAGGTCTTCACAAAATCGGCTTTTGCATCAACGGCTAGTAGGCAAGCCCGCTCTTTTTCGGTTTCGGTAAGGTAGCAGGTTTCAATGATTACCTTTAAAATTTTGGGTCCAATGGCTTTTTTGATGGCCTTGATTTCATCGCGGACGGCATCAAAGCGTTCCGACTTTATCCATCCAACATTAATGACCATATCAATTTCATCCGCACCGTTCTCAATACAATCCATGGCCTCGAACACTTTGGCCTTGGTGGACATGGCGCCTAGTGGAAAACCGATTACCGCGGCCACTTTTACAGGAGTTCCTTTAAGCGTTTCGTGAGCCGTGGCCACATGGCACCCATTTACGCAAACAGCATAAAAGTCATTTATAATGGCTTCCTTGCAGAGCGCAACGATATCCTGATGGCTTGCGGTAGGTTTTAGATTGGTGTGGTCAATGTATTTTTCTAGGCTCATCAATGATTGAACAGTTGTTTGAGCTTAAAGATAGCTAACATCTCCGATCTATTCTTTCCGGCAAATGATTTGGCTATGGCTTCGGAGGTTTCCACAATCAATTTTTTGATGGGTTCTGAAAATTTCTCGGGATGCTCTTTGTAAAATTCCTTGAATTCATCAAAATACGCTTCACCTTCCTTTTCTTCCCCATCCAACCAATCAAAAACAATTTCTATTTGATAAGCGGCATCGGTATGGAACTCATCTTCAATTTCATCCACATCCAACCAGTATTGGCGGACATAGTTTCGCAACCTTTTAATCTCGATGGGCCTTACGGTATGGTCGGCCATGGCCACGAAATAGAACAGTTTGCCTAGACTTTGATAGAATTCGTTCCCTATTTTTTCTGAGTTGTACATGATTCTTGTTTTTAAACTCGTTTAAAATTAGGGCTAAAACCAGCGTATTTTTATGACATTGCTCACGTATTCCACATCGGGAAGCATATCATGCCGCGTTATTTTGGGTGATTATTGGGTTGCCCTTTCCAGTCGATCATTGATGGACACTCCAAGTCCTATGTGGGGCACCCTTTCGGCAATGATCATATCGAGTTTCATGCTATCCAATCGGTGCAATGCGCCATAAAGGTTGGCTGTGGCTTCTGCTAGATCACCGGATGGCGATAATATTTCGATATGACGATAATTGGGGTCTTCAGACTTTCCTGTGAAGCGCAGCAATCCTACTTTTTTTCCTTCCGCCATGTATGCCATCTCCTTGGCGTTGTCGGTCAAATAGGTTTTGGTTGTAGGGGCGTAATGCTTTTTTAACATGCCAGGGGCGTTCGGCGCTGCTTTAGCCTTATTTTGAACACGGACTTCACCAATGACCTCTTCTATGGTTTCCTTGGAAATGGAACCCAATCGATACAGGATGGGTTCTTCACCTTCAAAACCAATAATAGTGGATTCGATACCCTTTTTGCAAGCTCCGCCGTCCAAAACAGCCAGTGTATTTTGGAAGTATCCAAGTACATGCTCGGCACTGGTGGGGCTAATCCTATTAAAGGGGTTGGCACTGGGCGCAGCGATGGGGAAAGGTAGCTTTTCCAACAAGGCCAATGTTACCGGATGATCGGGGATCCGGATGGCAACGGTATCCTTACCTGCCGTTACCAAATCGGGTACGTTGTTTCCCTTTTTAAGCACAAGGGTCAAAGGGCCTGGCCAGAATTGTTCGGCAAGCAATTTCGCTTTCGTCGAAAATTCCGCTACAATTTCATGGACCTGTTCCATCTTATGGAGATGCACGATCAGTGGATTGTTGAGCGGTCTTTTCTTCAGTTCAAAAATCTTGGCAATGGCTTCTTCACTGTAAATGTTTCCGGCCAATCCGTAAACGGTTTCGGTGGGGATGGCCAAAACATCGTTTTTTTTCAAAATGGCTACCGCCTTTTCCAATTCATCGGGACCTAGTAACATGATCAGGTATTTTATTCGCCTTTTTAATTTTAAAAAGTTGCGCAAAGTACGGTATTTTTTGGATGGAAAAAGCGCACCGACCACAAGGATCGATACGCTCGCTCAAAACACATCCAAAATGGTTGTTCTATTCGCCTTGACCTAGTGAAAATCCTCGTTTCCCATCAAACTCATATAGGTTTTCCGTTTTGATCACATCAAAACCTAGATGGTGCAATTTGGACAACAGGGCCACAACGTGTTCGTAGGTGATGGGCGCATAGGAAAGATAGGGGCCGCTAATTTGCGCACCCATCCCCACAAACCTGCATCGCCAATGGTCAGTGCAGTATGTTTCTTTGATTCCTTCGGGATATACTTTTACTCCACGGTTGGTGATCATTTTTAGCTTGAGTTGGTATACTTCCAGTTTTGCGAGGGCGTCACCGAGTTCGTTCGGGTCCGTACCTTGCCAATCCAAGAAGACATCCACGCCTACCAGTTCCTTAGTCTCGTTTTTACGGACATATGCTGGTAGTTGTATGGTTCCCTTTCCTTGAACCATCAAGCTTTTGGGTAGCGTGCTCGGGGTTTGACCCAAATTGGCGATGACCTTATCAGCAAATTCCTGAGTGCCCACTTTTGCGGTGCTGACACCCTCCTGATAAATGTCGGCCGTATGGAAGCCTTGCTCCAAGGTAGTCAACCAAGCATTTTTCACCTTATCCGCCACTTCAGCTTGTCCAATATGGGCCAGCATGGATATGGCTGCGTTGATAAGGCCGGATGGGTTGGCCACATTTTTTCCGGCAATGTCGGGTGCAGATCCATGTATGGCTTCAAACATGGCAACTTCGGTACCAATGTTGGCGGAACCGCACATGCCCACCGAACCGCCTACTTCCGCGGCGATATCGGAAATTATGTCACCATAAAGGTTGGCCGTGACCACAACATCATAATCCTCTGGACTTGCGGCCAAACGGGCAGAACCTATATCGATAATCTGTGTTTCATTTTTGATTTCGGGGTATTCCAGTGCGATTTCATCAAAAACCTGATGGAACAATCCGTCCGTCAGTTTCATGATATTGTCCTTCACCATACAAGTGACCTTTTTTCTTCCGAACGCTTTGGCATATTCAAAAGCATATCGAATAATACGCTCGCAACCTGGCCTAGTGATAAGTTTTAGGCATTGGTAGACCTCTTGTGTCTGGCGATGTTCGATGCCAGCGTAAAGATCTTCCTCGTTTTCGCGGATGATGACCACATCCATCTTGGGAAAGTTGGTGGGTACATAGGGAGAAAGGGCGGATACTGGTCGTACATTGGCAAAAAGGCCAAGGGATTTTCGCAGGGTAACGTTCAAGCTTTTGTAGCCTTTTCCCTGAGGGGTGGTTATGGGAGCCTTGAAAATAATTTTGTTGCTTCGGATGGCTTCCCATGCCTTGCTGTCGATTCCGGAGGTATTGCCGGATAGGTAGACTTTTTCACCCAAATCGATGTATTCAGGTTCAATCGGAGCTCCTGCAGCTTCCAAAATGCGCAGGGTAGCTTTCATGATTTCGGGACCGATTCCGTCACCGTTGGCGACGGCAATCTTTACTGGGGTATTGAGTTGTTTTTTTGTTTTTTGTTCAGTTAATGCTTTTGTACCCATTTCGGTTATGTTTATGTTACAGTGCAAATATGCGGGTAAAAAATCATAAATTTTTATTTAAATAAATTACCTAAACCATAAACATATTTTATGTAAATAGGTTAAAAAGCGGCAGAGTCAAGGTTAGAGAGGTCAGGTGCAAGGATTCGATTTTGATTAAAAGGACCTTCAAAACGTAGTTTTAGTGATGGAATTCGTAAAAAAATTAGAATTCCTGGTTATTCAGTTTCCTGTGATAAGAATTTATGCATCCCTTTTGGGGACAGATACGCAAAGAACCTATCGAGCACTTTGAACTCGGTATCCAATAGAACTAGTGCAGGCACGGAAAAGGGGGCGTTTTCCCGTGAAGCCAATAATTTGGGTATTTGATGAATGGGGCTTCTTTTTTTGCCCAGTTCACTATTGATAAAGCGTTGTCCACCAAAAACAATAGTGTCCGCGGTTTCAACATCCATTTTTACAGCATAATAGTCATTGCGAAGCAAGGAGGTAACTTTGGCGTCCTTAAATGCAGCTCTTTCCATTTTTTTGCAATATGCACACCAATCGGCATTGAAAAAGATCAGGACTTTTTTGGGTTGTACCGTAAGGGAATCTTCCAGTTGTTCGAAACTAAGCCACTCCACCTCTTGTTTCTGCCCGAAAAGGGGAGAAGCGATCATAAAAATCAAACAAATGCTAGAAAAGAGTGTGCGTAACATTGTCAAAGTTTACAGCAATCTTGGTCTTAATGTAACTTACCAAATTTTAGCCCAAAAAAGATGGCGCGCGGAGCGTCCGGGCCGTAAACGTAATCAGAATCACGGCCAGGACCAATATCAAAATCATCTTGAAAGCTATTAAAGATATTGGTCACACCACCCGATAGGGTTATCATAAAGGACTCGTTGAAATCAAAATGGGTTTCCAGTTTAATGTTCATATCAAAAAACGAACCTGAATCATTGAGTTCCAAAAAGCCGTTATTGCTAATGACCCTCGGGACGGTCATGTTGCCCGTATAGGTGCCTGTGACGTCCACGTTAAACTTTTCGCTGGGAATCCAAGTGGTGTTCAAATACCCATAAAAGTCGGGTACTCTAACAAATTCATCGATAACAATGTCGCCTTCCCCCGGGGTACCATCGCTCTCGAAAAGGATTTGAGGTTGGTTCCACTCGGTTTTCTGTAAGGTTCCGCCCAATTGAAAACGCCATTCCGGGTCAGGCGAAAGACCCAGTTCAAAGTTGGAGCCATAGACCCGGGCGCCCTCGCCGTTTCGTACCTCTTCCAATATGGAACCGTTGGACAGCACCGCTCCTGTGCTAACCAGTGTAAACGGATCCTCCAAAAGGGTGTAGAATCCCTCCACCAATACATCCAGTTGTAGCAGGTCTTTGGTTTTGGAATAGTTTACGGAACCGGTAAAGGCGTTTGAAAATTCGGTTTCCAAATCATCGGACAACAATACGAACTGCGGTTCGCCACCTACGCTTGAGATGTGCAGATCTTCGTTAAAGGTTTGTGGGGCCCTGAATCCTCGCGCATATCCGGCCCGAAGACGCCATGTTTCTGTAAGTTTATAGGATAGCGTTAACCTTGGGGAGAGGGCCGTTTGGTTGAGGTTCAAATCCCTCTCGAGACCTCCTACCGAATAATTTCCGAAAACATTCACGTTGTCCAATCTGGTTCCGAGCAAGGCAGAAAATTGGTCGGAAGGTTTCCATTCGTATTGTGCGTATCCGCCCAAGGTGTTCACATTTTGGTCAACGAGCCGATCATAGCCGGGAATTTGATCTTCCGTGGCGCTATAATTGTATTCGGCCCCGATTGTCAAAACGTCTTTATTATTGAATGTTTTGGTAATCTGCACCCCGTTTACCCAAGCCAAGTCTTTGGTGGTGCCAAAGGCATTGTTGGCCAAGAGGCTGTCCTGCCGGGTTCTGACACCGCCCAGTCCCCCGTAGTAGCTATCACGATTTGTATAGGAGGCAGAAGTATACACTTGGGTCTTTTGGGTGCCATCCTTGCTATCAATTTCATAATCGGCACCACCGATAAAGGTATCATGGTCCAATTCCTCGGTAATGTCGGTGAATTGTGGAGCCAGTTCCAGCCTGTCACCACCTCTGCGGTATTCTCTTATGGCATTTAAATTCAATGAGATACGGCTTCTATCGGTAGGCCTAAAAAATGCTTTTGCACCTACAGTGGTATTACGAAGTTCCACCAGCTCGGTAAAACCATCATCGTTCGCATCATAGGCTTCCCGGTTGCGGTAGGCCCCAAAGAAGGTGACGCCACTGGAGAGGTCATCGGCGACAATGGAACTGTTGAAGTTGACCACCCGGTCCCATGCTTCGCCCCCCACAATGGCCATGTTGCTTCCGATTTCCCATGTATTCAAGATAGGATCTTTGGTAATAATGTTTACCGTTCCGGCGATGGCATTGGAGCCGTAGAGGGCCGAACCGCCGCTGCGAACCACCTCTACACGTTCTATGATGTTGGTTGGAATTTGCTCCAATCCATAAACGCCCAACAATGAGGTGAATATGGGTCTGCTGTTGAGCAATATTTGAGTGTAGGCGCCATCCAATCCATTTAAGCGGACTTGGGTAAACCCACAGTTTTGGCAGTTGGTTTCCACGCGGACACCGGGGGTAAAGTTTAAGCCTTCGGCTACCGAAATGGATTGTGTAGCGGTCAATAATCTTGGTTTTAGGGATGACACGACCACGGGGGCACTCCGACGTTCCACCCTGTTTCGAGTGGCACTGATGACCACTTCGTCTAGGCCAAGCGCATCTTCAATCAATTCAAAGTTCAAGGTTGCATTTTGATTTGATGTGATGGTGATTTTTTTCGAGTTGGTCCGGAAGCCTTGGGAAGCTACTTCCAGAATATGCTCACCAATTGGGATTTCAAGTTGGTATTGACCATCGATGTTGGTATTGACACCGAGATTTCCATTCTTCAAATATACTGCTGCGTAGGGGACAGGGTTTCCGTTGGATGTTACCCTACCAGAAACTCTGATAGCATTGTCTTGGGCCCAAATCAGGGATAATGGGATGGTTAAAAAGAAGAATATGAGATGCTTCAACCGAATCATTTTTGTAGGGTTAAAATTAAATTTAGACAAAGCTAAAAAAATATTTATAAGTATAAAAATCGCCCAATGAAAATTGGAAACAATTTCATAAATGAAATGTATGAGTAGATTGTGTTGCCCGTTGGGATGGTAGCAAAAGGAATGGTAACGCCTTAAAGGGACATTAAATAGTGAATATGGAGTAGGGCTGATAGGTTATTAAGCGTACCGCCCTAACAAAAGAAGAGATACTACGATTTATTGCTGGGATATGTCCACCCCTTGAAACTTCTGGCAGCCCAAATTCGTTTTGTTAACGAGGACAATTAAAACTTTTAATTGTTTTTGATTTTTTGTGAAGTGCCAAACAAGAAGTAAAGTAGCGCCCCGAGGAAATTCATCAATAGAATCACTAAAACCCAGATTAGTTTGTTGTTCTTGGTATATTCATTTCGGATGACATCTATCAAAGCGATAATAGGAAGTACCAATCCACATACGATTAAAATGATTTGCCAAGCTCCGATTATTCCAAGTTGTTGCATAGTCCGTAAATTAATGCTGAGGTGTTATTGTCCTGATTCCTTATTTAACCGTTGCCTTACACCCTAGGTTGGCTTATAAGCAAGTAAATCAATGTTCTTTTCCGTATCAAAAATACGGACTAGGAAAAAGAATACAACCGATAGATTGTTAAAATAAAAAAGTCTGTAAAATATAGTTTACAGACTTTATGAGTTTTTTTGAAATAAAAAAGTGACCTGCTAAGTATTTGAACCTTTATTCGATTGCCAATACCATGTGGCCCAGGACTTAAATGCGTTGAAGTTTTTGGTAAATATCTTTTTTGGTGTTCTCGAATATTTCTCCACCAAACTCTTCATTGTCCAAGGAGATTATGGTAACATCTTTTACACCCATGATGCCAAAAACAAACTTTAGGTAGGTAGTTTGAAAATTCATATGTCCATTCTTTTCATTCTCCCCATAACCTGTGTCTCCGCGACTGGAAAGTATAAACATCTTTTTGTTTTTGAGAAGGCCAACATAATCTCCATCAGGTTTCCCTGAACGGAATTTCCAAGTTTCGTTGATTCGCATAATTTGGTCGATGTAAGCTTTTAGTCCGCTTGGAATGGACCAATTATACATGGGTGTTCCCAAGACATAGATATCGTGTTCTTTAAATTCTTTTACCAACTCATCGCTAAGCGCTACACCCAACTGGTTTTCTGTGGTTCTGTCACTAGGCTTGACAAATGCGCTTGCAATCCACTCTTCATTTACAGGAGGAATTGTCTCCAGTCCAACTTCTCGATGCGTGAAACTATCATTCGGGTTTTTCCTTTTCCAATTTTCTTGAAATAGTTGTGTTAGCTTTCTACTCTGGGATCTTTCCTCTCTTACGCTTGCGTTGATGATTAAAACTTTGTTCATGACAGATTAATTTGATTATGGTGCAAAGTTCTAGATAGTTAAAAGGAAAAAAATTGACCTAGATTAAGATGTCTTGATTTTTTTGCGCATTCTGCTTAAAAATTCCGCTGTAACTCCCAAATAGGAAGCGATTAGATAATTGGGTACTTCCATTTCAATTTTTGGATAATTCCTTACGAAATCCAAATAGCGTTGTTCGGCATCAAGAGTTTTGTTTAAGATGATTCTTTTCTGTAAACTCCCAAGATAATTTTCAAGGATGACCCTAAAAAAGCGCTCAAGCTTTGGTACCTGTCGAAGCATTTCTTGAAAAGAGTCGTAACCGATTTGCAGCAGGTTGGTTTTTTTAATCGCTTGGATATTATACATCGAAGGTTGTTGTTTTTGAAAACTTTCAATATCCGTTGCCCACCAATTATCAATGGCAAGATATAAAATCTCTTCCCTACCAGTTTCGGGGTTAATGTAAAAGGCCTTTAATGCTCCGTCAACAACAAAATTGTCGGTTCGACAAATGTCTCCATTCCTCAGAAGATAATCTCCTTTGTTAAGGATTTTTTCAGTCCAAAAAGTATTGATCAAATCTTCTTCTTCTGCGTTTAATTCAATATGTCTTGTAATTGATTTAAATAGCTGTTCATTCATTTATAGCCTTACCAAATTGTTTTTACGTGTGACTCTTTTTCGTACATCCCTTCTGCCAAATGGCTATGTACGTATGTTCTGGTTTTTTTAATTTCTATGATTTACCAGATTTCAGGGTGCTTATTTGAAGATAAGAATTATGATTGACAACATTATTTTGTTAGGATATCATAATCAGGTTTGTTATCGATAATATGCGGTAGCATCTTAAACAAATACTTAACTCCGCATCCAAAAGTATTCCAATCGAGGCACTAACACAATAACATTAGGAGCTTGAATCCAATCAAAAAAATACTGCTGCTGTTGGCAAATAGCTTGCTTTTTGGTTCATTGACTAAGTAGCATTACAATGTAAACCTATTTTTCATTGCCTTCGTGATGACTCGCTTGTATATCAAGGTATCTTTTATCAGTTAGTTAATGCCATGAAACTTTTGAGAATAAGCAAAAAAACCAATAGCAGCATTGTGAGTTCTGCCATTGGTCTAAAAACTGAGTTATTGAAGGATAAAAGTGGGTTGTTATCTCAATGCTTGCTCAAACTCTTTCGTAGTGTAAACATGGCTAGCCACAAACCTATAGTTGATTTCTGCGGCCACATTACCATCGTATCCTGGTGTAACCGCTGAGGCAGTTGCATCGACCACTACTGCAACTTCAAAACCATCTTCAAGAAGTTCTCTAAGATGAGACTCTACACAAAGGTTTCCGGACATCCCTGCCAATACTATTTTGTCAATTTTTTGCTTTCGCAATTGTAGACTTAAGTCGTTTTGCTCTGGACCATATACCTTATGGGGCCCCACTACCGTTACAAAGTCCTTTTCGATGTATTTTTTATATCGGGGTAGCCAATCAGCTCCCGAACCTTCAAATCCTTTTTTGTTGAGTTGATCTCCACGGTCAAACATTCCAATGTCGTGCATTAGTTTTTCCAAGGCGCCCTCAAATTGCCATTTATGATCGTGCTCGTAATAATAATGGGGTGAAATAAATACTTTTATTCCATTCGCCTCCGCTAATTGAAACAAGGTTTCCAAGTTTTCAACGGTCTTGTTTTTGATCACACTCTCACCAATTACACCCCAGGTGACACCATCGGGACTTAAAAAATCGTTTTGCGGGTCTGTAATCACTATGGCGGTGGAATTGTCTACGGTAAATCCTGGATCAGGAATTTGGGCATACAGACTCGGAGAGCAAGTGGTAAGAAGTACCAATAAAATGGTTGTGTTGAAGATTGTTGTTTTCATAATGTAAAAAATTAAGTGATTAAAAATGTTGATAATTGTGAATACATATTTGTAGGTCGAGCAATTTAGATTGAGAGGACTTTCGAATTATTCAAAAGAAGTTTTTCGATTTCATTAAATGAATAAGCCTGTGTCATCACTGCTGAAGTCTAATTTCTCAGGCGGTTCAGCAGTATTTCTATCTTTTTTCGTAAAAATTTTTCGAAACTTGATGAGGAACATAGTGATGTGTTTTGACCAATAGGTTACACCATATCTTGCTAAACTTGATCTTGGTTCCATTTTAATTGAGCCCAATCATTCCATTATGAAATGTCTTTCTGAACCGTAGGGGAGGAATCCCAAAATTGGATTTGAACAGTTGGGAGAAATGACTAGGGTTTTCGCATCCTATCCCCAAACCGACCTGGATAACACTTTCATCAGTGGATATGAGAAGTTTCTTGGCCTCTTCCAGTTTTAATCGGGTTACAAATTGGTGGGGTGTTTCTCCTGTGGTACGTTTAAATACCCTAATAAAATAATGTATACTTAGTTCTACCACTTTTGCCAGTTCCGAAGTAAGTATTGGACGGTCAATATGTTCTTTTATATAGCGATGGATTTTGTGGATTTGGAAAGGGGTCAGTCCCATCTTCAATTTACAGTTCAGCTCGGATTGTATTTCTTTCCGTTTTATTAGATAGTCCCCCAATGTGATGATCATGTTTTCCAAATGATAGCTTTCTTTTTGCTGACTTATCAAAAGTTCTTGTACTAGATAAAGTGCCAGTTGATTACTCAAGGGAGTCTCCAATATGGATTTTGGAACAAAGTCTTCTGGATTCATTTCAATGTCCATAGTGCCAAAAGTTCCGTTGTACATGCCAATTAAAATGGGTGATGATGGGTTGAAATCTGTAGTGGTTTCTAGGGAAAAAATAAATTCATAGGTGTCTTCCAAACCTAGTTTTTCATTGGTTTCTATACTGTCCCTTATCAGGAACAGGATAATTTGTGAACTTCGTCCAGCCCTTTTGATATCGGCCTTTTCCAATTGGGATTCCTTTATCTGTTCTATATATCTCATGGTGTTTTTTTTAAGGGTTGATTTTGTTACTGTCCCATTGAACTTGACGTTTAAGTTTTGGGTTTGGCTCTTGTACTTTACCGTATAGTTGAACCTAAAAGGATAAAGACCTGCAGGATCGTTCATCGAATACAAGTCAAAAGTAGCGTGTTAGTTTTCCCGTAGCCAGTGAGAACTTCTGAATGACTATGGTTTTCTTACGAATGCATCTGTTGAGGTACTTTTTTAAGAGGTTTCGAGTCTTTCTTTGGGTCGCTGTAACTTGGTATTCTTCTAAACGTAGCCTTTTGCCTTCTTAACGTTTCCTGTAATCACATAGAAATGAGTAAATTGTAATCCAATACGCACCTAATGGAACGGATAAGAATAAAAGATGTAGAACTTTCCCTGAGTTTGCACGCTAATGAGTGCTTCATACAAGAAAGTCTGTCTGGAGAAATACAGACAAAATTAGTTGAAGAGCTTGTCAAAATAGATTTCTTTGAAAATCTAACCATTACAGATATACCGTCTATAAATACCAAACAGGTAACCTATAAATCACCTGTTCCGGAAAATGAATTTCCTTTACGACCAACTACCGATAGCGAGTTTGGTAGTTTTTTGCAAAGGGCCATTAGGTTGACAAAATCTATCTTGGAAATTCACAAATTGGGTCATTGCTTTGGTGTTTTGCGAGATGACCGTTTTAAAGTGGATAAGGATGGTAATCTGATTACATTGGGTATTGGCCTATTTCAAAAGGAGTACGTCAAAAACGATTTGTCGAAATACCAAGAAGAGGACTTTTATTTCCTTGCCCCGGAGTTTAGCAAACGGAGCAACCTAAAGCCCAACCAAAGATCCGACATATATGGTCTGGGCATATTATTGCATTATTGGCTCATTGGGGAGCATTTCATCAAAGCGATCGATAAACAGGAAGTGCTCCATAAACATTTAACAGAGCCTTATCAGGAAGTTACGATGGAGACCCAATGGAAACATACGGGGATACATCAAATAATTAATGGCCTTCTAGAGAAAAAACCCGAAAATCGATACCAATCCATCGACGGTGTTTTGAAGGATTTGCTGGAATTGAAATCCCAATTCCACTTAGGTGATTTTAGTGGTTTTTCCGTTAGGAGTATGGACTACACCCCAGGTATCATAAATATGTCCGACAAGCTACTTGAAAGGGAGGATGCTCTTAAAAAGTTAATGGATACGTATTATGGAGTTCGTAAAGGAGATTTTGTTGTCTCATTTATTGAAGGATCAGGTGGAATTGGAAAAACTTCTTTGGGTAAGGCTTTTGAGTCCGCCATTACTGAACCGGATGTTTTATTTTCTATGGGTGCGTTCGATAAAACACAACCAACCCCTTATCGGGCATTCCAAGAGGGCTTTAAGAATATAGCTCAACGAATATTATTGAAATCAGGTAAAAGTCATGCAGAAATCAGGGATATCTTCGTATCTGGTCTGGGAGCCGATTTTTCGGCACTTTTTAAGGTTGTTCCTGATCTGAAGGATATTACGGGAAACCTTCCCGAACCGGAAACTTTAGATCCGTTGGAAACCGGCGATCGTTTTGTAAACCTTTTTGCAAGATATTGTCGCACATTGGATAGTATTGGGTTGAAAAGAGTTCTTTTTATCGACGATGCACAATGGTGCGATATTTCTTCCCTCAAAGTAATCGAGCATTTGGTCAATTCTTCCATATCAAGGGTCATGTTTGTTTTGTCCTATAATCCAGATGGAATGACGGAAGAACATCCCTTGCGAAAGTTTCAGCGTTCCCTGTGGAAAAGAAAAAAAAATACACCTATCATTCATTTACAACCTTTAAGTGAAGACGCTACCGAAAGAATAGTATCGGATGCCTTATCGGAAGAGGGAAAGAAAACTAAAGATTTGGCAAGCTTAATTCATAAAAAAACCAATGGAAATCCATACTACATAAAACATTTCCTTCATGCTATCTATGAAGATAAAGTGATTTCGTATGATCATCATGCCCAAAGATGGCAATGTAGTATGGAGCTGGTAAAGAAACAAGAGGTGGCAGAGAACGTACTGGCCATTTATGAAAAAAAATTATTGCTGCAGTCTTATCAAGCTCAAGTGCTGCTTAAGGTGGCAGCGTATGATAATGGCAATTTCAACATACCATTATTAGCATTTGTATGTGACTATCCAGATACGATTGTAGGACTCCTTTTGGAATTATTGAGCGATGCTGGACAAATATCAAAACTGGACTTGCCCGATGCTTCCTTTGTATTCAACCATAATCAGATAAAACAGGCGGCTTTGAAACTTACCATCCCAGGTTTTGAAGTCCTTCCAGAAAAGCTACACTATAAGATAGCACAATTTCGGTTGGAAAGAGGAAACATCCAAAGTTCTACAGAATTCAATCAACTTGTTGAACACTTGATTGAAGCACGTAACCTTATCGATGAGGAGATGGTCGTACAAGCCCTCTTCCACATCTTGCAGGCAGGTCAATTGGCCAACAATTCAAACTCTCCTTCCATTGCCCTCCAATACTTAACCTTCGCCTTGGAACTGCAGGACAGGTTTAAGACTGAAATGTATAGATACGAAGTATTATTCGACTTGGCCAAGGCATCCTACCTTTTAAAAGACATGGATGAAGGGAAATCATTTTCAAAAAGGGCAATAGCGTATGCTTCCAATATACAGGAGTGTTCTGAAGTATCCCTGCTGAACATGAAATTCTTTGAAGCGTATTCGCTTTTCGAAGAAAATATTGATGAGGGTTTGATGGCCCTGGAAAATCTCGGGGTACCGTTGAAATTTTCAGGCAATTTGGAAGAAATCCACCAGAAATATGAATTATTTTGTTCGTCCCTGCCAAAAGACCTAAAAAGGCATATCAAAATAAAGAACACCCAATCAAGATCGGATGGTCAAACTGTGGATATCATGGTAAACATGTGCACTTCTGCACATCGCACAGACCAAAATCTTTACATGTATCTACTTCTCAAACTTGGGCGACTTATGTTTGACAATGGATTTACCGAGGCATCTCCTTTTATATTGGTTCACTTGGGTTCGCTTCTTTGTCATAAGTTCAGTGCTTTTGAAACAGGCAGAGAGCTGGTATTATTGGCGATGGAGTTATTGGATTCCAGTGAATCGGATAAATATTATTCCAAGACCTTATCGGTCTATCATATTTTGATGGCTCCCTTTATTGATAGTTATAAAACATTGGAAAGTGAACTTGATTCGAGTATTGCCTATTGTATTGACCGTGGTGATGCGTTCGGAGCCAATAATCTACTATATGCAAAAATCCGAAATCAATTAGTATCAGGGGTCGAGTTGACGGAGTTTCTTCGATATTGCAATGATGTACTGCAGCCTGGTCAGCTCCACGATAACAATGTTTTCGAGGCTCAAGTGAATTTGATGAAATCCATTGCATATAGGTTAAGAGGCGATTGTCCCGAAGATATCGATCGAATTGACCAAGACGCCTTGTGCCTATTGGAGGAAAGCAATTGTAAGGCTTCGAAAGCTAGCTATCATATTTTAAGGGGATGGGTCTATTGTATCCAAGGTAAATATAATAAGACGTTAAAATATTTTGCACAGCATAAAAAGGATCTTCACTATTCGAATTCAGAACCCCAATATTTTCGTTACCAGATCATAAACTCTATTTGTGATTTAATGGTTCAGAAAAATCCTGTGGCCGAGGTTTTTGAAAGAGTAAGGGAAAGGCAGAAGGTTCTAAAGGATTGGGCGCGTATCTCACCTGAAAATTTCAAGGCAGAATTTGAGATGGTGGAGCTTATACTCGCTTGTAAAACCAAATGTTTTGAAAACATTCCCGTCAGGATAGAAGAAACGCTTAGATGGGCCGAAAAAGGTAAGTTGAACTCCGTTAGGGGCATGGTTGCCAATGTACTGCAAAGAACGCTGCCCAAGGAAAGTTTTGGTTTTTTGATAGAGTCACTAGAAAATGACAGGAACAGAACTTACAATGCATGGGGCGTCAAGGACAGCGGCACAAAAAACAGTTTAAAATTTGACGATGTCCCGGAAAATTATGTCAACAAGTTTAAGGGGTTTGATTTTCAGAGTCTAATAAAGGCAACCCAGGCCATTTCAGCAGAAGTCAATCGAGATAGATTGGTTGAAAGCCTATTGCAAATCGTTATGGAAAATGCTGGGGCAGACAAAGGAGCACTTGTCCTATCCAACGGCTCTGAGTTGAACGTAGCCGCATATATCGATTTGACCATTTCAGCAGATGAGCAATTTTCAGAATGTTCATTGAATAAGTTCCCTTTGCTGCCCATCAATCTGATAGAGCATGTCGCCTTAAATAAGAGGGAGCTGTGTATTGATGATTTAACGGAATATTCGTCCAATTTGGAAAATTCTCCTTCCGATACTTCGGGCTCACTGCTATTGATGCCGCTAATAAAGCAAGGCGATCTTGTCGGTGTACTTTATGTTGCCAATAGTCAAATGACGGGGATGTTCACGGAAGGGGGATTGGAGGTATTTCGTATCATAGCATCCCAGGCGGCCATTTCTATAACAAACTCCATACTTTACGAACAAGCCATTACTTTAAACGATGAGTTGGCAAGTTCCCAGAAGGAGCTTGCAAAACTTAACCAAGCATTGGAAGAAAAGATTAAAGACAGAACACAACATCTGCGACATGAAATTGAAATGAGAAAAGAAGCGGAAAGGGATTTGATCTTTGCCAAGAATGATGCGGACAATGCCAACAAGGCAAAATCTCAATTTTTGGCCAATATGAGCCATGAAATCCGTACCCCTTTAAATGCGATAGTTGGTTTTTCCCAAATTTTGACCAATCAAAGTAAGGACTTGAATCTTACCAATTCCTTTCGGAGATATCTCAGCAATATCTATCAAAGCGCAGAATCGCTTTCTGAAATTATAAGGGACATTCTAGATCTGTCTAAAATCGAGGCAGGAAAAACAGCATTATTGGTCGAGGACATGGATTTAAGACAGTTATTTTTTTCCGTATATCGGATACAAAACAGTCTTGCAAAATCAAAAGATGTAAAAGTAGCATATAGTTTGTGTTCTGGGACACCACGATATGTTCGTTCCGATCGTGGCAAAATCAAACAAATTCTGATGAATATTGTTGGCAATGCGGTAAAGTTTACCCCCGCTTCACGTAGCGTCCATTTTGATTTGTGTGTAAATGATGGCCATATGGTCTTTACGGTTTCGGATGAAGGAATCGGAATCCCAACTACCGATTTAGAACGAATTTTTGAGCCCTTTACACAGTCAGATGCGGGAATGGACCGGAAATATGGAGGTACCGGTCTTGGGTTGGCCATAACCAAAAGTTTGGTTGATATTTTAAAGGGTGAAGTACATGTTGAAAGTGATGAGGGCAAGGGCACATGTTTCACTATCAAGATACCGTATCAAAAAGCTGCCCCAATGCAGTCAAATAACACCGAAGCTCTATTGGCGAATTATAGGATACCGCTAAATAGTAAAATTTTAGTGGTTGAAGATCATCCTATGAATCAAGAGATGATTAGGGCTCTGTTCTCGGAGCTGGGTGCTGAAATTCTGCTGGCAAGCGATGGCAAGGAAGGGTTGTCCCTAGCCAAGCGTTATCATCCCGACATTATTTTTATGGATATTCATATGCCTGAAATCGATGGTTTTGGAACCCTTAAACTGATTCGTGAGTCAAACTTGGATGTCCCTGTGATCGGATTGTCGGCAGATGCCTTTAAAGAGCACCAAGAAGCCGCTATCAAAGCAGGTTTTTCCGCGTACCTTACCAAACCTGTTCAAGTACCCAAGCTGGTCGGTCTTTTGAAACGCTTTCTGCCCGATACTGCTGTCAATAGAATTGAAACTTCACGAACGCTGGATGAACGAGAATTATATCAAAAAAACCACGCTCTGGAGACCATCAGGAAGCTTCCAATTTTTGAAACGGAAAAATTGGCTAAGGTAGCTGCAACGCTAAGCAACATTTTGCCCTCGGCGGCCATGGATAAATTGGAGGATGCCATTTATACTGGTGATGAAGAGGCATTACAGGAATTCTTAACCGATGCATTGAATGTATAATGACACTTCTATCCTAATCGTTGACGACAATCGACAGGTTTTGGAATTGGTCAATCACGTTTTGGCCGAGGAAGGGTACCATATATCCTTTATACCAAAAGGTCAATTTTTGTTCCAGCGTTTGTCAAGTCAAAAATTCGATTTGGTCTTATTGGATTTAAACCTTCCGGAAATAAGTGGCTTCGATTTGCTGCAGCAGTTAAAAGCCGACCCGGCTTATAAAACACTTCCTGTAATTATCATCAGTGCAGAGGAAGAAGATGAAACACTTGGTAAGTGTTTTGCCTTGGGAGCCAGTGATTATATAAAAAAACCGATACACCATGAAATCTTGAAGGCTAGGGTCCAATCTGTAATCTCAGCTTCTCGGTTTCACAAGAATGAAATGCATCAACAGCAACAAGAGGCGCTGCGGGCCCGAATGAAAATGCTGTCTTCTCAGATGAACCCTCATTTTATTTTCAATTCCCTTTCGTCCATCCAAGAATTTGTCCTGGCCAATGAGATGGAAAAAGTACTTGATTATCTTTCTGAGTTTGCTGGACTCATGAGACAGAACCTTGAGAATTCGACATTGTCCCATATTACACTTTCCAAAGAACTGGAGTTTTTGCATACCTATTTGAAATTGGAGAGAATGCGTTTTAATAATGTCTTTACGTATGAGATTCGGGTAAATATCGATACGCCTGAAAACATTATGGTGCCCCCCATGTTGATACAACCCTATTTGGAAAATGCGATAATTCACGGCTTACGAAGATCCACCCGCCCCGGCCATCTTTTATTTGAGGCTAGGGAAACCGAAACTTCCATTTATTGCACCATAAGTGATAATGGTATTGGCAGGGAATTGGCATCGGCCATTTCTAAGGGGCAGCACCAATCAACAGCCATGTCCAATATTGAGGCTCGTTTGGAACTATTGAATATGGAATTTGGTATGGATTTGTTCAGTGTTGTTATCAAGGATTTGGAAAAGGATGGCGAGCCGGCAGGGACAGAGGTAACGCTTTGCTTTCCCAATGACCTACACTAATTTTTTTAGCAAGGCTTCTTTTTTTCGTACGGACACGTCCACGTGGGACCCATCTTTAAGTACTAAATAACCACCCTTGCCCTTTACGTATTTTTCTACGTGATTCAAATTGACCATGTGGGATTTGTGTACCCTAAAAAAATTAAAGGATTCCAATAACGGTTCAAAATCTCCTAAAGGTTTGGAAACCATGATCATTTTTCCGTTATCAAGATAAAAGTTGGAATATACATGATTCGCTTCCACACGCAGTAGGCGATTGGCCTCCACAAAATCGATTCCTTCCGAAGATCGGAGCGCAATCTTGGTGTAATTTCTGTCCTGTAACTTGGTGTTCTCCCTTAAAACCTGATATTCCTCTTCCCTTGATGGTGCTTGTTTGGCCAATATTTTTTCTGCACGCGCTACTGCTTTCTTGAGTTCTTGTATGTTAATGGGCTTTAATAAGTAGTCTAAGGCCGCATACTTAATAGCATTTATGGCATATAGGTCATGTGCGGTGGTGAAAATCACTTCAAAATCAGGTTCTTCGAAATGATCGAATAATGTAAATCCATTGCCTTCGGGCATTTCAATATCCAAAAAGACCAACTTTGGATGCTCTGATTGAATCAGGGCAATCGCTTCATCTACGGAAAAGGCATGGCCCACCACCTCTACATTTGGACAAAATGTCTCAAGCATTTTTCCAAGGACATCATGATGTCGTTGCTCATCATCCACCAAAATGGATCGGATTGGTTGGTTCATGTTTGGCATATTGCAAAATACCTACTAAATATAGGGCAATTTGAAGAATTATGTCTACTTTGTGTTCAAAATCAACTATTTAAAAAATGAGTTTGGGAATTGGAAGTTTGGCTCCCGATTTTAAGGCCACCACTACGGAGGGTGAGATTAAGTTTTATGAATGGCTTGGCAATTCTTGGGGGTTACTTTTTTCCCACCCAGAGGATTATACTCCTGTATGCACCACGGAATTGGGAATGGTAGCACAGTTGGAGGAAGAGTTCAATAAACGAAACATGAAGGCCATAGCATTGAGTGTTGACAATTTGGAGTCGCACATGGGCTGGAAGTCGGATATTGAAACATCTATGGAGGTTACGGTAAGGTTTCCAATTATCGCGGATGAAAAGGGTATAATCGCCCAACGGTATGGAATGATACAAAGTGGCGCATCCGATAAAAAGACAGTTCGTTCCGTTTTTATCATTGACCCGAACAAATACATACAACTGCACCTTACCTATCCGATGACCATCGGTCGCAATTTTGATGAAATATTGCGCGCTATCGATGCACTTCAGTTGCATGCCAACCATCAGGTGCTAACTCCCGCCAACTGGAAGCCAGAGGACGATATTATTGTAGATCCAAAAATGTCTGAGGAGGAGATTCAATCCAAATTTCCTGAGCGCAGAACAAAAGGTGCCTCCTATCTACAATTCTCTAAGGACCCTTCAAGAAAAGCATAATTACTTTGTAAACTCTCCACTTTCCCTTGACAAGTCCATCCAATAGTATTTTTAATAATGTTGGGTAAGTCGTCCATTACATAAATCAACTAATTTTTCATCCTTTTCCTCAAGTTTTCCAATAGGTTACCTAGTCACCAATCATCCCCTTACAATAGGCACCCAATGATATAGGGTGCTTACTATTTACGAAACCATCTTTTCAGTGACTCCCTTCTTTTTTCAAAGAACACTTTCGAAAAAAGCAATATGGGAACATTTTGACAACTATCGGATAAAATGGGTCAGTCCTTTTTGGGAGTTTTACAGTGTTATTGAAATTCAAAATCCAACGAACAGTAAATCAAATAACCTTACGACCATGAACTCGACCGAAAAAGCAAATCAAGGCAAAGAACAAGCTCAACTTCCTGTATCGGGATTTGATATAGACCGGCATACAGCGATTGTGATTGTAGACCCGCAAAATGATTTTTTAAGTCCTGATGGCGTGGCATGGGGAGCAGTGGGGGAGAGTGTAATGCAAAACAATACTGTAAAGAATATTGAAACACTATTCAGGCTTGGCGCAGCGAATGGCATACATGTCTTTGTTTCACCCCATTATTATTATGAACATGATCATGGTTGGCAGTTTGAAGGAACTTTGGAGCGTCTTATGCACCAAATCAAAATGTTTGATAGGGGAAACCAATTGAACCTTGATGGTTTCAATGAGTCTGGGGCCGATTGGTTGGCACTTTACAAACCCTACATCAGAAATACCGAAAAGGTTACGGTATGCAGCCCTCATAAAGTTTATGGACCCGAGAACAATGATTTGGTACTCCAGCTGAGAAAGCAAAAGGTAGATAAGATAATACTCGCGGGAATGTCCGGAAATCTTTGTGTGGAATCGCACATGCGCGAACTACTGGAATGTGGTTTCGAAGTAGCTGTCATCGGAGACGCGACAGCTTCGGCCAAACTCCCACATCTCGATGGGGACCAAGCTGCGCAGACAAACTTTGTGATGATGGCAAGCGCCGTTTACACCACAGCCCAGTTTGAAGAAATTTTGGAATCAAAAAAAAATCTTGCCGAAGATTAGACAGTAATCGTAATGCCCAGTAGGATCAAAGTATATCATCGGTTTTCTAGTTAGTGTTTGTTTAGTTGAATGGAATGGGAGGTGCTTCCAGTACCCCCTTTTCACCTCACCAAAAATGAAAAATTAAATATCATGGATACGCATAGCCACATCAATAGATTGCCCCTTGTATTTAGGAGGGACCGTGGTAATAATTTTTTCCAATTCCATATCAACGGTGAGTTGGCCTCACTGGAATATAGGATGGAAGGCAGCGACTCCATTGTCTTGGGGAATTTGGAAATAAGCAAACACCTGAACGGTCCAGAAGTGAAAAATATATTGATCGAAAGGGTAATGGAGCATGTGCATAGGGCTGAATATAAAATCATAGGTGTAAGCCCGGAAATCAGAGTATTTCTTGAAAAACGGCCGCATTATAAAAATTTAGTGGATGAAGGTGAATATTCCCTTTTAGACAAAAGGACATGAGTTGCGTAACCCTAGTTTAAGTATAACCAAAAACCAATTAAAATGAAAAAAGCAACAAAACATAACATAGAATTACAGCCTGAGCTGTGGTCCATTCGGTATAAGAATTACCTCTTGGCCGTTGCCAGGAAAAAACTTCCGGAAGATGTTGTGGAAGATATCATTCAGGAAACTTATCTCGCTGCCTTGCGTTCAGCCCCCCGCTTCAGAGGGGACTCAACAGAACGTGTCTGGTTGACATCGATATTGAATCATAAGATCATGGATTACTATCGCAAGGCCTATTCCCGTCAAGGTAAGGTGATGCATGAAGCGATCCGGGTTTCAGATTACCCTCGGTGGCACGAGTGGGAAAATCCATCCAATAGGCCCAAAGACGCGGAAATAACTGAAGTAATGGACGGGACCGAACTGTACAAGGTTTTTGCCGCTGGCCTTTCTGGCCTGGGGGAAAGGGAGCAAGAAGTATTGAGTTTAAAAATGAAAGGATACAGCACAGAAGCCATCTGTAATACCTTGGACATTGAAAAGGTAAATACATGGGTGGCTCTCAGTAGAGCACGAAAGAAAATGAAGGCCTACTTAACCCATAATTGGTAATCCAATAGTGTACAATTATGCAAAACTTTTGGTTGAACCTTCAATTGACCCTTTGCCGAATTGGGATAGCATGCTTTGACCTGTACCAAAAGTTACGGTCGAACAAACATAGGGAAAGTAAACTTCAATAATATGAAAGATTCAAAATTACCATTACCACCATTTACCGAAGTCACTGCCAAGGAGAAAATCCAACTTGCCGAAGATGCTTGGAACAGCCAAGACCCGGTTCGGATATCAATGGCCTATACCATAGATAGTGAATGGCGCAATCGTGCCAATTTTATATTGGGACGGGAAGAAATCCAAAGCTTCCTCAAGAATAAATGGGAAAACGAACTCGAGTATAAACTCAAAAAGGAATATTGGGCTCACACTGGAAATAGAATTGCCGTTCGCTTTGAATACGAATACCGGAACCGTTCCGGCCAGTGGTTTCGGGCATATGGGAATGAGAATTGGGAGTTTGATGCATTTGGATTAATGCGAAAACGATTCGCCAGTATTAATGACCTTCCGATTAAAGAACACGAGCGATACCTATAAACACCAACGATAAAGCGCTGAGTATAGTGAAAATTAAAAAACATCACACTATTCAGAGGTGTTTTGGAATGGCCAGAATGTGGAAGTCAACAGGTTCTAATGTGAACAAATAAATAATCCTTTAATACAGTATCTATTATGAAATCAAAAATGTCAATTAAAATTCAAAGACGTCTGATGACGGGAATCGCTATTGTGCTATTTGGTATGGGGGTGAAAGCCCAATCACACAGTTATAGTACGGATGATAGTATGATTGCCTTGGAAGGCTATAGTCCAGTATCCTATTTGGAAAAAGGGAAAGCTGAAATGGGAAAAAAGGCCCATAAAGCAAGTCACGATGGATTGACCTATTATTTTACCGATCAGAATCAATTGGAGCGGTTTCAGAACAATCCCAGAAAATATATGCCTCAATATGGCGGATGGTGCGCTTTTGCAGTTTCTTTAGGTGGTAAGTACCGCCCTGATCCCGAAAGTTTTCGCGTGGTTGATGGCAAATTATATATGTTTACCATAAACCTGGAGGGCGATTTTGTAAAAGTTTGGGAAAAGGAAGGAAAAGCGAAACATATCGCTCAAGCAAATAAAAATTGGAAATATATGGATAAGTTCAAAAATTTTGTACCCTAAAGACGCTTAGTTCAAATTAATCTATCTGTAAGAACCGCTATACCGATGACCCATACTTATCCTATAATAGTTCATCGGTATCAGCGGATTTTTGTTCCAGAAAATAATCCAATTTGAGAATGAAGTAGATTTAAGTTTTAAGGAGTTTTTAATCAAGACAACTTCCCCCAACTACTAAGACAATCAATAATAAACTTTCATTCAACCTGTACGTTTTTGGAATACTTGGCGGTGCTGTTGAAATGCCAATTGTTGAATTTGGTGTTGAATGAAAATAGGTTGATTTAAAAGTACGCTCGCAATCCGTAACTAGTTATTCGATTATAACAATCCCGAATCCCAATCTGGAATTAAGAGGGCAACTTAAGGAGACCCTCTCGCTATTCACTACCGAGAAAAAATGAATTACAAACTGTTTGTTTCATGGTAGTAAAGAATACAAGGAGGGTACTTTACGCCCTACAAATCCTGAATCAAGCGAATCATTTGATGGGTAAACCCCCATTCATTATCATACCAAGCCATTACCTTAAGTAAATCCCCGTCCACAACCCTGGTCATGTTCAAATCCGCAATGGAAGCATAAGCACTTCCAATAATATCAGAAGAAACCAATAGTTCTCGTGTAGTTGAAAGTACGTCTCGGTATCGTTCTGTTGAGGCCTCGGCTTCCAAAATTTCATTTATTTCTTCAGCGGTCACCTTTCGTTTTGTTACAAAGGTCATGTCGGATATGGAGCCTACTTTGGCCGGAACTCGTATGGCCACGCCATCGAATTTACCCACAAATTCCGGTAGCGTTTTGGTGGTGGCAATAGCGGCGCCAGTGCTGGTGGGAACAAGGTTTTCTGCTGCCGCTCTTCCCATCCTATAGTTTTTAGGTGAAGCCCCATCCATTAAACTTTGGGAAGCCGTGTAGGAATGGATAGTAGTCATAATGGCCTTATGTATTCCAACCCTACGGCCAAGTATTTCTACAATGGGACTGATGTTGTTGGTAGTGCAACTGGCACACGAAAAAATTGAGGTTTCGCCAATGGAAGAACTTACACCATGTACCACAGTAGGTACGTCCTGACTTTTTGTTGGGGCTGAAATCACCACAGTTTTGGCTCCTGCATTGAGATGCTTGGCTGCATCCTGGCTTTGGGTAAAGATACCCGTACTTTCGATGACCACATCCACATTGAGATCTTTCCATGGTAAGTCTTCTGGGTTTCTTTGCTGAAAATAGGGTATCTCAATACCATCCACCAACAAAATATTTCCAGAAACAGTGACCTTGCCCTTATATGGGCCATAGGTGCTATCGTATTTAAGCAGATACGCCAAATTGTCGATAGGTAAAATATCGTTAATGGCTACAATGGATAATCCTTGAGTTTCGAGTACCACCTTAAGAGCGGCACGACCGATTCGCCCCATCCCATTTATTGCAATTCTTTTCATTTGATTTTGTTTAATTTTTGTTCTAATTCTGCTATCCTTTCCTTTAAGGGATCAACAATCTTGTTGACTTCATCGGCCGAAAAACGTTGTATAATATGCTGTGGACAATTCACGTCAACGGCCCTGATTTTAATTATTATGACTCGCTCCACTTCGGCGGAATAGCCTTCTATCGCCAAGGATTCCATTAATTTACTGTTCTTTGAATCGACTTGGGCCTCGCCCCATATCTTTACCCTGGTCCTTGAAGGGTAATCCATCAAAAACAGGAATACTTTTGGATTTTCAGAAAGATTGCCGATACTTATGAATTGTTGGTTCCCGGAAAAATCTGCAAAGGCAATCGTTTTTGGGTCCAAGACTTTTAAAAAACCAGGTGCACCTCCTCTATGCTGCATATAAGGTTGACCTTCCTCATTAGAAGTGCCCATGTAAAAGGAGTCTCTATTTTCAATAAAATCACTGATAGGGGAGGTCAACTCGCTCAGCCATCCCCTTTTTTGTTCCATTCTGGCATAGGCTTTTCTTGACCCATAAGCCTCTTGAAGAGCTTTTACAGCGGGAGTGAAGGCAATATCGGAGGTGTAATTTTTGAATTCTTCTTTCATACAGGGTATGTTTCGCACATTGTTTGCGTCATATACCTTTAGTGTTGATTTTGGTAAAAACCTGACAGGGAAATCATTTTTTTTGATGTGGCCAGTAACAATTACCTCCTATAAAAAATATAAATCCAAATGGCCCTCGATAGCCTGAAATTAAATGAACCCAGCAGTATTGCAATTATAGCTATTACTATAAAAACGTTTATCGGTGTTAGACCGATCAAATACCAAAACAAGACGAGACTAACTATCATTTGACCTGCGGCCAAGGCGTAACTCACAAACATGGCTCCGAAAAAGAAACCGGTTTCCCTCTCAAATTTATAATCACATTGAGGACATCTTTTGTTCATATCGGGAATCTTGAATGGAATCCTTGATTTTGAGTCCTTAAAAATATTGCCTTTTTTACATTTTGGACATTTGCATTTTAGTATACTAATCACTTTTTTCATAAAACTTATAATTGCGGCCCCAAAATTCTGATATATAGTTCAATATTTCCATGAAGGATATTCACATATATTTGTATAATTAAGACATTTGAATGAAGATACCGGTATTGCATATTCGACAGTTCCATCAAGAAAAACATTTGAAGGAGTTGTATGTCAATAGTCTGTCCAAACATTTGGAATCGAATGAGCATTTAATTGATAAACCCCATAGCCACGACTTTTATCTCTGCGTCCTTTTTTTACAAGGAAGGGGAGTCCATGAAATTGATTTTAAGACCTATCCCATTTCTCCAGGAAGTGTCTTCTTTTTGAAACCTGGACAAACTCACTTCTGGAACTTTGCGAGCCCACCAGAAGGATTTATATTTTTTCATTCCCAATCTTTTTATGAGTTAAACTTTTTGGGTCATGGACTTTCTTTTTTTCCGTTTTACTGCTCACTTCAAAACCCACCATTGTTAGAAGTGCCGGTTAAAGTTTTGAATGCATTGGGCAAAAAGTTTGAGGAGGCTTTTTTGGAGTATTCGGGCAATGTACTGCTTCGGGAAATGAAAATATTAAATTTGATAAACGGAATATATATAGAACTTACCAGGTGCTACACTTCGCACACCGATATGGACAAATCTTATTCACCGGGTTACTCTGCTTTATTGAGCCGTTTGGAGGCATTGATAGAGAACTATTTTAGGGAAGAAAAATTACCACAATTTTATGCAAATCGGTTGAATATTACCACCAAGCATCTCAATAGAGTTGTAAAATCAACCATTAATAAAACTACGAGCGAACTGATTTCTGAAAGAGTAGTGCTTGAAGCAAAGCGCATGATAGTTCACTCGACCGTTGATTTGGCAGAGGTGGCCTTTGCCTTGGATTTCTCTGATTATGCTTATTTCTCAAAATTCTTTAAAGACAAGACAGGTAGGACCCCAAGTGCATTTCGGAAAGCATATCGTTAAATCAACCATTATTTTATATTGATACATCTCCATCATCTAGCATTTGAGCAAAGTATACTGTTACAATCTTGCTCCCGTAGAATTCGTTTTTACATAAGTTTAAACAAAAGTCTGATTTACTCTTTGGCATCTGCTCGTTGGGCGTATTGCCAAATTAGGATGGAAAATGTTCTGGTCGATCTCATAGAGAAAGGTTTTTGGTTAAACAATCTGCTGCGAAAGTCAAATCAACCATAGAGTCAAATCGTCCGATTTTAAATGCCAAAATTTCATGTTGACGATTTAAAAATCCTATGTTGACGATTTGTGAACTTTTTTAAACCATTTTATATCAAATTAAATGATACCCTAAAAAACGCAAAATCCTGTAAATCAGTTAGATTACAGGATTTTGATATCTTATGGTTTGTTGAAAAGTGACCTGACTGGGGCTCGAACCCAGGACCCTCTCCTTAAAAGGGAGATGCTCTACCAACTGAGCTATCAGGTCTTTCAGTAAGTGCCTAGCTGTTTGGCTAAGCGGGTGCAAATATAACATCAATAATCTATTTTCCAAGGTGAATTCTGGATAAATTTGTGTTTTTTTGAAATCGGATAATATTCTTCGATATGAAAATAGTTTTACTGGGATATATGGCAAGTGGAAAGTCGACCGTTGGACGATTGTTGGCCAGGCAATTAGGGATATCGTTTGTCGATTTGGACGAGTATATCGAACAGCACCAAAAAAAATCCATAAAAGATATTTTTTCTGAAAAAGGCGAGATTTTCTTTCGCAAATTGGAGCATCAAATGCTAAAAGAGGTTTTGGATTCACATACAGCGGCGGTGCTTTCCACTGGAGGGGGGACTCCTTGTTATGCCAACAATATGGAGACCATTTTACAACAGTCCGACAATTCCATCTATTTAAACCACAGCATACCGGTTTTAGTGGAACGTATCACCAAAGAGAAGGAACACCGTCCTCTTGTAAAAAATATTCCGGATAATGACTTACCAGAGTTTGTCGGCAAGCATCTGTTCGAGCGCCGACCCTTTTATATGCAGGCCGAACACCGGGTAGATTGCGACCCATTGTCCGCAGAGGAAGTGGTAGCGGAAATCAAGAAACTACTCTAGGTACACCGCGTTGTTTTTGGGCTCAAAATCCACTCGGATGTGCTCGTTCAACGAAGTAGACAGCGAAATCCCCTTAAAATCCGCCTTAATCGGGTATTTTTTATGGTTGCGGTTTACCAGTACAGCTGTTTTTAGTCGTTTTATCGGGGTTTTTAGAAAGTGATGGGTGCCATAGATTAAAGTGGTTCCGGAATTCAACACATCATCCACAAGAACAATGGATTTGTTTTTGTAGGCTTCCTCTCCCAAGGAGGTGGTGACACCACTCGTTAGCGGATTCTTTTTGTCCATATCCATTTTGCACATCACAATATGGGCATCAGTTATCTTTTTGAGGACAGTAACGATCTTTTTGGCAAAGCTCTCCCCACCGCCCGTAATTCCGGCCACTACGATTTCATCCTCATCCACATTGGACTCGTAGATTTGGTAGGCGATACGTTTGGTAATATGCTGAATTTGGTCGTGGGTAAGAATACGGTTCATCATAGTTGTGGATACTTGTTTCAAAGATAGGAAAACGGTTTATTCCGATTCATCCAAAAAATCGTCCAAATCCCTTCGATCCTTTTTGGTAGGTCTGCCAAGTCCTTTTTTGCGATAGTGCTTTTTGGCAAACTGCAGTAACTCATTGTGCTCAAAGGCATCTTTGGGCGTGGTGTCCTTTCGGTAGATGTCCACCAATTTGGCCCCAACACGGCTTTCAGGAAGGTCCAGTACGGTAAGCTGATAGTCGATTTGGTTTTTTCTGACCACGATCTTGTCCATAGGATATACCTCCCGCGATGGTTTTACGGAATCACCATTCACTTTCACCTGACCTTTCTTTACGGCGGTGGAGGCAATGTTTCTTGTTTTAAAGTATCTGGTGCACCAAAGGTACTTGTCTATTCGCATGGTCTTCGCAAATCTTTGTTAAGGGGCGGAACAAAAATAATGGAAAATTGTATCTTGCGCGCCTAATTACAGACTTGATGAGGTACGGAATTTTAGTATTTATTGGTTTTGCGGTAACACTGCTGTCCTGCAACAATGACGACGACGGAGGAATCGAACAAGTGCCGCCCAGATTATTGAGCGAGGTGTCACCAGAGGACGACGAGATCATACAAGAGTTCATGAGAACCCATTTTTACAACTATGAGGATTTTGAAACACCTCCAGAAGGGTTCAACTACAGGATTGTAATCGACACCATTGCAGGAGCCAATGCAGATAAGAGACCTTTGATAGAGGAAGACTACAAAACCTTCACCGTAAACGTATCTTCAAGCTTTTTGGGATTGGACACCGGGGAGGAAGATATCCCGCATACGCTCTATTATATTGAAGCAAGACCGGGCGGAGGAGCGAATCCTACCTTTGCCGATTCCACCTTGGTTCGCTACCAGGGAACCTTGTTGGATGGGACTACTTTTGATGAAAACCAAGACTTTTTGTGGCAAGAACTACCCTTTACGGTAAGGGGCTATGCCAACGGGATTGCACAAATGAAATCGGGAACACCCGATCAGATTGTCGATAATCCTGATGGTACCTACGGTATTTCCAATAGTAGTGTAGGAATTATTATAATGCCCTCCGGTTTGGCCTATTTCAATAACCCACCATCTTCTTTGATTCCAAGATATGCCCCCCTTATCTTTAAAGTGGAGCTTGGACTTTTTATCGAGGATACGGATAACGATAATGATGGCGTTCCCTCCATTGATGAAGATTTGAACGGTAATGGGTATTTGTTCGACGACAACACCGATTTTGAGCAAGAAGCATTGGGCGGTCGTTTGGCGAATTTTAGGGATGCTGATGATGATGCCGATGGGGTATCTACACGAACAGAGATCACGGACGATAATGGGGAGATTCTTATCCCTTATCCAGATTCCGATGGGGATGGGATTCCGGATTACTTGGATCGTGATTCCAACTAGTCAGAATTAAAAAATAAAACAAAAAAAATCCCCGTTGCTTTCAACGGGGATTTTTTTTAGATCAACATGTACTATTACAATTTCAATAGTGCTGAGAAAATAATCTGTGATGGTCTCGTATCCACTCGGCCATTCGGAATATCGATGATTTCAGCCTCATTTTCAGAGAATCCTCTTTCATATCGAACGTCAAGGCCCAATCTTCCGATGTTGACCCCAACACCTACGTTTAGGCCAACAGTAAAGTCGTTTTCCACGTCTTCTACCTGCAAATCGCCCAAATCGTTGTTCAAGGTATATTGAAAAGCGGGTCCTGCAAAAATATGTAGGGGGCCAATCAATTTATAGCCCAACAAAACAGGCAGGTCCAATTTGGACACATCGTAATCCTGTGAGTTTCCGTCCACGTCATACGAACTTTTTGTTTTTGAGTACACCAATTCGGGTCTGAGGTAAATCTTTGGAAAATCCAATTTTCCCCAAAAGCCAAAATGATATCCCGTTTTGCCTTCGGCGCCCTCAA
Organism: Allomuricauda sp. MMSF_3307; assembly: GCF_030733585.1. Lineage (NCBI taxonomy): Bacteria > Pseudomonadati > Bacteroidota > Flavobacteriia > Flavobacteriales > Flavobacteriaceae > Allomuricauda > Allomuricauda sp. MMSF_3307. The sequence goes on along the minus strand of NZ_JASHIQ010000007.1, from coordinate 17,363 downwards.
TAATATCCTGACCGCCATCGCCGACAGAACCAATCAAATCCCCATTTTTGTTGTAGGAAAGTCCAGCCTTGATTCCAAAACCAGAGCCGCTTTGTGCCATTACAGCAGAGCCCATAAGTGCAAATGCTACTACTAGAAACGTTTTTTTCATAAGTGTGTTCATTTTAGAAGTTGAATATCCCCAAAAGGGATAGTTGAAACTACTTACGTTTCAACACCTTTAAAACGGCCGATTCTATGGCTTTATTGTTCAATCCATACTTCTCCATCAGCTGTTCGGGCGTTCCACTCTCCCCAAAAGTATCCTGTGTTGCCACAAACTCTTGAGGGGTAGGATGGTGCGTAGCCAGCACTCTTGCCACACTTTCTCCGAGTCCACCTAAATAATTGTGTTCTTCGGCAGTCACCACACAACCTGTTTTTTTAACGGAATCCAAAATAGCCTTATCGTCCAACGGTTTTATAGTATGTATGTTGATGACCTCTGCGGAGATGCCTTGGTTTTCCAAACTTTCTGCCGCAAGCAAAGCTTCCCAGACCAGATGACCTGTAGCAATAATGGTCACATCGGTACCTTCATTGAGCATAAGGGCCTTCCCGATTTCAAATTTTTGGTCCACTGGGGTAAAATTGGCCACTTTGGGTCGTCCAAATCTAAGATAGACCGGTCCATGGTGCTCAGCAATCGCAATGGTAGCTGCCTTGGTTTGGTTGTAATCACATGGATTGATAACGGTCATCCCGGGCAACATTTTCATCAAACCGATATCCTCTAAAATCTGGTGGGTCGCGCCATCCTCGCCCAAGGTCAAACCAGAGTGGGATGCACATATTTTCACGTTCTTATCGGAATAGGCGATGGATTGACGGATTTGATCGTATACACGGCCTGTGGCAAAGTTGGCAAATGTGGATGCAAAGGGTATTTTGCCTCCGATGGTCAAGCCAGCCGCAATACCCATCATATTCGCCTCGGCGATGCCCACTTGAAAGAAGCGCTCGGGATTTTCCTCGATAAACGTTTCTATTTTTAGGGAACCTACCAAATCGGCGCAAAGTGCTACCACGTGTGGATTGGTTCTCCCTAATTCTGTCATTCCCGCGCCATAACCGCTACGGGTATCTTGTTTTCCTTGATCTGTATATTTTGTCATTCTATCTTTTTCTATGATTAGTAATCGCCTAGGGTCTCTGGGTTTTGCTCCAATGCTGTGGCCAGTTGTTCATCGTTTGGCGCTTTACCGTGCCAAGCATGTGTGCCCATCATAAAGTCGACTCCATTGCCCATTTCGGTGGTCATCACAATACAAACCGGCTTTCCTTTTCCTGTTCTGCTTTTGGCTTCCTTTAGGCCTGCAATGACTTGTTCCAAATCGTTTCCGTTTTCTATTTCGAGTACATCCCAACCGAAAACCCGGAACTTTTCGGCAACATCACCCAGGGGAAGTACATCCTCCGTACCGCCATCAATTTGTTGGCCGTTTCTGTCCACGGTTGCAATGAGATTGTCCACTTTATTGCCGGCAGCGTACATAATGGCTTCCCAGTTTTGACCTTCCTGTAATTCACCATCACCATGTAAACTGAACACCAAATGGTCATCTCCATTCAGTTTTTTGGCCAGAGCGGCACCAATGGCTACGGACATGCCCTGTCCCAAAGAACCGGATGCTACGCGGACCCCTGGTAAACCTTCGTGCGTGGTGGGATGGCCCTGTAATCTGGAATCGATCAGCCTAAAAGTGTTCAATTCCTCCAATGGGAAATAACCTCTTCGAGCTAAAACACTATAAAAAACGGGCGAAATGTGACCGTTGGACAGGAAAAAGACATCTTCCCCGATTCCGTCCATATCAAACCCATCCTTTAACTCCATAATTTCGTTGTAGAGTGCTACAAAAAACTCGGTACAGCCCAAAGATCCTCCCGGGTGTCCCGAATTTACGTTATGGACCATTCGTAAAATGTCCCTTCTTACCTGTACGACCAGGTCTTGTAATTCTTGCGTATTCGGCATGGTGTCTTATATATTTAGATATCAAATGTAATGGCATTATTCGTCTAAAACAAGTTTGGCAATGAAGCCTTTAGGTCACTTGCTTCCAGAAACTTTATTTTTTTGTTAAGGATTGGCCAAACCGAGTTAATTATATTTGCGGTTCTAAAACGAACAATTGGAATTTACCTTAACACAAAAGGACGGAAAAACCAAGGCACGGGCCGGGGAATTACTTACGGACAATGGTACCATACAAACCCCGATCTTTATGCCAGTGGGTACGGTTGCCTCGGTAAAAGGGGTGCATCAGCGGGAGCTAAAGGAGGAAATTAATCCGGATATTATTTTAGGAAATACGTATCACCTGTACCTCAGGCCTGGCACTGGGATTCTGGAAGAAGCTGGCGGACTCCATCAATTTATGGGGTGGGACCGTCCTATTTTGACCGATAGCGGGGGGTATCAGGTATATTCACTTTCCGATAACAGAAAAATTAAGGAGGAAGGCGTTAAGTTCAAGTCCCATATTGATGGCTCCCTGCACGTATTTACCCCTGAAAATGTGATGGAAATACAGCGCACCATTGGAGCTGATATCATCATGGCTTTTGATGAGTGTACCCCGTACCCATGTGATTACCAATACGCGAAGCGTTCCATGCACCTTACCCATAGATGGCTGGACAGATGTATCGATCATTTGGAAAAACTTCCATTCAAATACGGCTATTCCCAAAGCTTTTTCCCCATTGTTCAAGGGTCTACCTACAAAGATTTAAGGAAACAATCAGCGGAATATATTGCATCCGTAGAGGCTGAAGGCAATGCCATTGGTGGACTTTCCACGGGAGAGCCTGCCGAGGAGATGTACGAAATGGCCGAGATTGTTTGCGATATATTGCCAGAGGACAAGCCCAGATATTTAATGGGGGTAGGAACACCCATCAATATTTTGGAGAACATTGCCCTTGGTGTGGATATGTTCGATTGTGTAATGCCCACTCGAAATGCACGCAATGGCATGTTATTCACAGCGCACGGCACCATCAACATCAAAAACAAAAAATGGGAAAACGATTTTTCTCCCATCGACGAAATGGGCATCACCTTTGTGGATACTGAGTATTCAAAAGCTTACTTGCGACATTTATTTGCAGCCAACGAGTATTTGGGCAAGCAGATTGCCACCATCCATAATCTGGGCTTTTATTTGTGGTTGGTGCGTACGGCAAGAGAACGTATTTTAGCCGGAGATTTCTTGGAGTGGAAGACCATGATGGTAAACCAAATGGATAAACGACTGTAATGCTCACCATACTCGATAGATACATCCTTAAACGCTACCTCATTACCTTTATGGGGATGCTCCTGTTGTTCGTGCCCATTGGGATCATGGCCAACTTAGCGGAGAAAATTGGGAAAATCATTGACAACGAAGCCCCTTTGGCAGAGGTCATTGTGTTTTATGGCAACTTTACTTTAGTAATCGGAAACTTGTTGTTGCCCATATTCCTGTTTCTATCGATTATATTTTTTACCTCCAAATTGGCCAGTAATACCGAAATCGTTGCCATTTTGAGCAGTGGTGTCTCCTTTTGGCGGTTTTTGCGCCCCTATTTTGTAGGTGCAACCCTAGTGGCCATTCTGATTTTTATGATGGGGATGTTTATTGTGCCACATGCCAGTATTGGTTTCAATGAGTTTGAGTACAAATACTTTAAAAAAGGGAAGCGCGACCGTGTAACGGAAAATATCTTCAACCAATTGAACGAACGGGATTACATCTACGTAAGCAGTTTTGATCCCAACCGTCAAATCGGGTATAATTTTACCTACGAGCATTTTGATTCCATCGGTAAACTGGACTATAAGATCTCCGCTAGCAACATCCGGTGGGTAAAGGATGATAGCCTTTACAGGTTGACGAACTACGAAAAACGTACCTTGCGCAACGAAACCGAATATATCGAGGCCAAAAGGCGATTGGATACCATCTTTTCATTTCAGATTGATGACCTTACCCCAGTTTCTTACGTGGCCGAGACCAAAAACCTTTTTGAGCTCAACGATTTTATTGAAGATCAGCGAAAAAAGGGTGCCTCCAATATCAATGCTTACGTGCTGGTGAAGTACAAACGGTGGGCACTTCCCATTGCAGCTTTTATCCTTACCGTAATTGCCGTAGCTGTTTCTTCCATGAAACGAAGGGGCGGTATGGGGCTCAATTTGGCCTTTGGTATCGGGGTGGCCTTTGTCTACATCTTTTTCGACAAGGTTTTTGGGACATTGGCGGAGCAATCCGGTTTTTCACCGCTATTGGCCGTGGTGATACCCAACCTTCTTTTTGGCGTTTTTGCCGTTTACATGCTCATGAAAGCCAAGCGCTAATCTGTCCAAAATAGTGTATATTGTTGACGTTAAAAGACTTGTATATTTCAGGTGAGTATGCCATAATGTTATATATTTGTCCCCATTGTTTTTCGTGAAAATAAAAGACTTCCCATGGAATATCTAGAATTTGAACTCCCCATCAAAGAACTTGAAGAGCAACTTCAAAAATGTATGGTGATCGGGGAAGAAAGTGATGTAGACGTTACCGAAACCTGCTCGCAAATCGAGAAAAAACTCGAAAAGACCCGAAAGGATATTTACCAAAATCTCACGGCCTGGCAAAGGGTTCAGCTCTCAAGGCACCCCAGTAGACCCTATACCATGGATTACATCAATGCCATCTGTGGGGATACTTTTTTGGAGCTTCATGGGGATAGAAATGTAAAGGATGACAAGGCCATGGTGGGCGGATTGGGAAAAATCGGCGACCAGAGCTATATGTTCATTGGGCAGCAAAAGGGCTACAACACCAAAACCCGCCAGTACCGAAACTTTGGTATGGCGAATCCCGAGGGATATAGGAAAGCATTGCGTTTGATGAAATCTGCCGAGAAGTTCAAGATTCCAGTAGTGTGCTTTGTGGACACTCCCGGTGCCTATCCCGGCATTGAGGCGGAAGAGCGCGGACAAGGTGAGGCCATAGCCCGAAATATCTTGGAAATGACCCGTCTTAAAGTTCCGATCATCGTTATCATTATCGGGGAAGGAGCCTCTGGAGGTGCTTTGGGCATTGGAGTAGGGGACAAGGTATTGATGTTGGAAAACACATGGTATTCCGTAATCTCCCCAGAATCCTGCTCATCCATTCTTTGGAGAAGCTGGGAATACAAGGAACAGGCTGCAGAAGCCCTCAAATTGACCGCTACCGATATGAAGAAGCAAGGGTTGGTCGATGAAATCGTGAAGGAGCCCCTTGGTGGAGCCCATTCGAACCGACAAAAGACCTTTGAGACCGTTGCGGACAAAATTTCTTCCCATTACGAAGAACTCAAAAAGTTATCACCAAAAGAATTGGTAAAAACCCGTATGGATAAATACGCCAACATGGGTGTTTTTAGCGAATAAATCTTGTTTTTCGGGGACTTATCTTTTTTGTTAGGTAATATCCCCGATTTTTTTTATGTTATCAACAGGTATTTTAAGTTATCAACATTTAAATTGTTGAGTACCTGTGGAAATCACATCCGTCAAAATTAAAGTTAACTAAAGGTTAATTAGCTACTTTCGCATTCATGGAAAAACCTAGCCCCATTGTTGGACATCGCGTGGACAAATCCACCCTTATCAATTTGGAGAAGGGGAAAATACCACCTCAAGCAGTTGATTTAGAGGAGGTTGTATTGGGTGCGATGATGATTGACAAAAAAGGGGTGGATGAGGTCATCGATATTCTTCATCCAGATGTTTTCTACAAGGATTCCCACAAATATATTTACGAAGCCATCTTTAAATTGTTCGAATCTTCCGAACCGGTGGATTTATTAACCGTTTCGGCCCAATTGAAGAAAGATGGCAAGCTGGAAGCGGTAGGAGGTGATTTTTACCTGATAAAACTGACCCAAAAAGTAGCCTCTTCGGCGCATATTGAGTTTCACGCCAGGATCATACTCCAAAAATACATTCAAAGAAGTCTTATCAAGATTTCTAACGATATCATTGAGGAGGCCTACAGTGATGCTACCGATGTTTTTGACCTTCTGGACAATGCAGAGGCCAAATTGTACGAAGTCACCCAAGGAAACCTTAAACGTTCGGCCGAAACCGCCCAAAATTTGGTGATACAGGCCAAAAAGCGAATTGAGGAAATATCCAATAAAGAGGGGTTGAGTGGAATCCCCTCCGGTTTTGATAAATTGGACAAGTTGACCTCTGGATGGCAACCCAGTGATTTGATCATTGTGGCAGCACGTCCCGGTATGGGTAAAACGGCCTTGACCCTTTCCATGGCGAGGAACATTGCGGTGAATTCAGAAATTCCCGTTGCCTTTTTCTCCTTGGAGATGTCATCCGTGCAGTTGATTACCCGTTTGATTTCTTCCGAAACGGGCTTGTCTTCCGAAAAATTACGGACCGGTAAACTGGAAAAGCACGAGTGGGAACAGCTCAATGTAAAAGTAAAGACGCTGGAAAAGGCACCTTTGTTCATTGATGACACACCATCGCTTTCCATTTTTGACTTGAGGGCAAAGGCCAGGCGATTGGCATCCCAACACGGTATCAAGTTGATTATCATTGACTACTTGCAGTTGATGACGGCAGGTGGAAGCCAAAAAGGAGGGAACCGTGAACAGGAAATCTCCACCATCTCCAGAAACTTAAAGGCACTCGCGAAGGAACTCAACGTTCCTGTGATTGCCCTGTCACAGTTATCGAGGGCAGTTGAGACAAGGGGAGGCAGTAAACGACCCATTCTTTCCGATTTGAGGGAATCGGGAGCCATTGAGCAGGATGCGGATATCGTTTCCTTTATTTACAGGCCGGAATATTATAAAATTGACGAGTGGGACGATGAGGAGCGCACCCCGACCCAAGGTCAAGCCGAGTTTATTGTGGCCAAACACCGTAATGGAGGTTTAGAAAATATTAGGTTAAAATTTGTGGGTGCTCTGGGTAAATTTGATAACTTGGATGACTTTGATTCCCCATTCGAATTCCAATCGAAGATGAATGCGGATGAAGAAAATCCCTTTGCAACGCCAAATTATCCGAGTGCGGATGATGCTTTTGGCAGCGCAATGAACAGTGACGATGACCCAGATGATAATGACGTACCTTTTTAAAATAGCAACCTTTCTGTCACCTCGAGCGAAGTCGAGATGTCTCCTTTTTATTTCACTCTTACTTTCTTTACAATCTTTTGCCTCGGTCATCCTGGTACCGATGGATGCCGAAGGTCAAAAAAATCATTTAAAAGCTTACGGAATTACCTATTGGGTATTGTCCAAGCAGCAAAAGGTGCAATGGCTGCTCAATTATCGGGGCGGCTCTTTTTTATTGCCTGATGGTGATGCGATTCGAAAGGAATGCCAAATTCGTGGCGTTTCCTTTGAGGTCTTATCCGATGCGCAGGCCGAGCAAATCTTGGATGAAATCAGCAGTCCATCACAGAATCAGGATGCCGTTATCCTTGAAAAAGCACCAAAGATCGCAGTGTATTCCCCAAAGGGGAACCAACCTTGGGACGATGCTGTGACCATGGTACTGACCTATGCGGAGATTCCCTATACCACCATATACGATACTGAAGTTCTGGGCGATAAATTGGCGCTATACGATTGGTTGCACCTGCACCATGAGGACTTTACAGGCCAGTATGGACGCTTTTACGGACATTATAGAGCGGCTCCTTGGTATATTGAGGATAAGGCCAATGCCGAGGCATTGGCGCAGAGCTTGGGCTACTCAAAAGTTTCGGAAGAGAAATTGGCCGTTGCCCTCAAGATCAGAAATTATGTGATTGGTGGCGGGTTCATGTTTGCCATGTGCTCCGCAACCGATAGTTTTGATATTGCCCTTGCTGCCGAGGGAGTGGATATCTGCGAACCGATGTTCGACGGAGACCCTTCCGATGCGAACTATCAAGCCAAATTGGATTTTAGCAAAACGTTTGCCTTCACCAACTTTACCTTGGAACGGAACCCCATCCGATATGAGTTTTCCTCCATCGATATGACAAACAAACGTGCGAATGTACCGAGGGAATCCGATTATTTTTCTTTGATGGAGTTTTCCGCAAAATGGGACCCTGTACCTACCATGCTAACACAAAACCATACGAGTTTGGTGAAAGGGTTTATGGGGCAGACCACTGCCTATACCCGAAACGAAGTGAAGCCCACGGTAATGGTCTTGGGCGAGAACAAAATCAACGGAGAGGCCCGATACATTCATGGTATAAAAGGGAAAGGTTTCTTCACCTTTTATGGCGGCCATGATCCAGAGGATTACCAGCATAGGGTAGGGGACCCCAAAACGGAATTGGAGTTGCATCCCACTTCGCCCGGATACCGATTGATTTTGAACAATGTTTTGTTTCCCGCCGCCCGCAAAAAAAAGCAGAAGACCTAACCCAAGTGCTCTTTAAAGAAGTCAATGGTTCTTTTCCAAGCTAAATCGGCCGAGGCCTCATCAAAACGTGGCGTGGTATTGTTATGGAAGCCGTGGTTGACATCGGGATAAAAATGGACTTCGTAATCTTTATCGAGTTCCTTTAGTTTTGCTTCGTAATCGGGCCAACCCGCGTTCACCCGTTCATCCAATCCAGCATAATGAATCAATAGTGGGGCCTGTATTTGTGCTACTTCATTATCTTCGGGCTGACTTCCATAAAAAGGAACGGCAGCGGCCAAATCCGGCACTTTCACGGCCATCATATTGGAAATCCATCCGCCGAAACAAAATCCGACCACACCCACTTTGCCATTACAGTCTTCGTGATTTTTGAGATACTCGTAGGCGGCGATAAAATCCTCCAACATTTCGTTGCGATCTCGTTCCCGTTGCATGGCCCTTCCGTCATCATCATTTCCGGGATAACCTCCAAGCGGAGTAAGCGCATCCGGAGCCAACGAAATAAAACCGGCTTTTGCAGCTCTTCGCCCCACATCTTCTATATAGGGGTTGAGTCCGCGATTTTCGTGTACCACAACCACACCGCCCATTTTGCCCGAACTATTTTTTGGTTTGGACAATAATCCTTTGATTTCGCCACCACCCTTTGGAGAGTTATAGGTGATGAACTTGGAATCCAGTTCCGGGTCATTGGGCGATACGGTCAGCGTATCCTTGTAATTGGGCATTACAAAACTCATCAAAGAGGCCAGGGTAATGCCGCCCACGGCGTAAACAGAGAGCTTTTCCATGAATTCCCTACGGTCTATCTGGTTATGGGCATATTTGTCGTACAGGTCAAAAACTTCCTGTTTGATGTCATCTTTTTTTAAGGGTGCCATGCTGCTGGTGTTTGGTTAACAATGACCTTAAGGTACAAATTATCCTATTGCTGAATCATAAAATTAATTGGAAACTGCTTCAGCAGTGGGAAATTGGAATGGATTTTGATCAATTTTCCGTAGTGAGACTATCCACAGGTCTATTTTTGGGCCATGCCTGGCTGATCATATGATGGGTGATCAACCATTTTCCCTGCAAATTTTGATACACCCTCAAGTGATTGATTATCCTGTCGTCCATGGGTGTTCCATCAGGCCATTTTTGTTTTGTACGGATGTTTTGCGTTCGTACCGATGCAATGGAATCACTTAGAAAACGGATTTCGTTCGCTCCATAATTGTTTTCACCAGACATAACAAAATCAAGTCCAAAAATCGTTTCCAAGAGTTTTTTTAGTTCTTTCTTGGTCTGAACCCGGTCACCAAATGCATTAGTCCAGTCGGTACTATCGGCGTAATGTTTAATGGATAGTTCCACATCCTTGTTTTCCCAGCCTGTATCCCATGCATCAATACTTTTATTGATGGATGACCTGGCTTTGTCATAATCCATTTGAGGTTGAGAGCTTTTGGTTTCACAGCTGGCAATAAGGCATACAACGGCGAATGCTTTTAATACATTTTTCATACGGTTGATTTTTAAAAAGTCAATGGGGGAGAAACAGTCGGTGTAATCAACTGCCAATCATAAAGATATATAAAAAATCAATCCATTTGGAAAATACTAGAGGAGCCTTTCCAGAATACGCTCCACTCCAAAATCGTCATTGCTATGGGTGGTATATTTGGCGGTTTTCAAAACATTGGGATGGGCATTGGCCATGGCAAAACTGTAATCGGATAGTGCTAGCATTTCCAAATCGTTGTTGTAATCCCCGAAGACCATAAGTTCGTGTGATGCAATCTGATATTCATCCATTACCTTTTGGAGTGCGTAGCCCTTGTGGGCATTTTTATTGGAAACATCGACCCAGTTGACACCGGATACCTTTACCTTTAAGTCACCTTCCAGGTGTTTTACGTGGGGATAAATGTGCTTCTCGGAGTTCTCGAAGTGGTAGATGGCAATTTTCAGGACTTCTTCGTTCACTGTTTTCTGGTCGGTTACAATTTCAAATTCGGAATAGTACTCGCGGAGCATTTCCAGAAACTCATCGGAATCACCACCCACGAAGGCGTTGTTTTGACAGCAAAGCACCGGATGAACATTCTGTAACGGGCGAACGGTATCGAGAATTCGGTGCACTTCGGACAGGTTGATGGGCGTGGTGAGCAAGGTCTCCTCTTGTTTTCTGATCAGGGCCCCGTTTTCGGCAATCACCAAAATCTCGTTCTTGATGGACTCCAATTTATCGACCATGCTGTGATACTGTCTGCCACTAGCGGCCACAAAAGCGATATTCTTCTTTTTGAGTTCTTGGTAGATTTCAAAAAAACGTGGGCTTACCTCATGTTTGGAATTCAACAAGGTGCCGTCCATATCGGTAACCACCATTTTTATCTGTGATAGGTCCATGCCAACAAATTAAGCTGCAAAGTTATCTGTTATTCGCCGAACTGTGGGGCTGTTTTGGTAAACTTTATATTAAATTGGGGTAGAGAATATGTTAGCATGAATTTTTATCAGAAGGAAATACAATTGCCCGCATATGCCAGGGGCTTTCATTTAATTACGGAACAGGTACTTGATGCAATGCCGGATATCGAGAACATCAATACCGGTTTTTTGCAGGTCTTCATCAAGCATACTTCGGCCAGTTTGACGATCAATGAGAATGCCGACCCCACGGTTAGAACGGATTTTGAGAGCCATATCAACCAAATGGTCCCTGAAAACGCGCCTTATTACGTGCACAATTATGAGGGACCGGACGACATGCCCGCCCATATTAAAGCTTCGCTTATGGGATCGTCGGTCCAAGTACCGATTACCAATGGCAGGTTAAACTTGGGGATTTGGCAAGGTATTTATCTTTGTGAACACCGTGACCGTGCTTCGGGAAGAAGGTTGGTATTGACCGCATTCGGCAATTAATCAGCTTGGCGCTTGGAATAATTATTGTGGTTGAATCGACCAAACAACCCTTAAAAATGAATAGAAAGAGGACCCATTTACTCGCCCTTGCCATACTACTGCCCTGTGTGCTTTTTTCCCAAGAGTTTATTCAGGGACGTGTTTTGGATTCCGTATCAAAAGCACCTGTGGTGTTTGCCAATATTCTCTTGGAGGGCTCTTCCAAAGGGGTCATATCCAATGAGGATGGTAGTTTCAGGATTCCGATGGAGTTCAAATCCGAATACGAAGGTCTTCTTATTTCATCTTTGGGGTACGAGTCTGTCTCCGTTGCCATGGATGCATTGTCGGAAGACCGTCTCAATACCATTTATCTTACACCAAGGACCATTGCTTTACAGGAGACCACGGTGGTCGGGTATACCAATAGGTCTTTGGCCAAACGGATCGTAAGGAAGGCTATACGGGCCATCCCCCGAAATTTTTCAAAGGACCCTTTTAGCCTTGTGGGATATTATAGGGATTATCAACAAGATGAACGAACGTACCTCAATTTGAATGAGTCGATTGTTGAGGTTAGAGACGAAGGTTTTCATAAAAGTGACGCCAAAACCACGAAATACCAGATTTATCGCTTGGTGAAGAACATGGATTTTCCAAGGGACAGTATTTCGAGTATGTCCTACGACTACGAAAATCAGAATAAGGTAATTGCCCAAGGATTTCTGCCTTCTTATAATGGGAATGAGCTGGTTATTCTTAGGGTTCACGATGCCGTACGTAATTATGACATCGATTCCTACTCATTTGTGAACAATCTTCGAAGGGATTTTGTTCACAATCATGATTTTCAAATGGGAAGTGATGTGTACTTGGATGGGGAATGGCTGTATAGTGTGCTGTTTGATACCTATAAAGAGAACGTTAGGGCAAAAGGGAGGATCATCATCTCCAAAACGGATTACTCCATTTATGGGCTGGATTATGCGGCCTATGAGTGGAACAAGAAAAAGGAGGGAAGCGAACCATCCAATGAAGATTCCTCCCGGATGATATTCCACATACAATCGGAATATCGGCCGTACCAAGGCAAAATGTTCCTCAATTACCTCTCCTTTAGCAATCGGTTCGTGGTGCGTCTGCCCCCGGCATTCATGCTGAAGAACATAAGTATAGATACGAACAATAAGATAACTTGGCTAGAATTTAACAATCCAGTGAACATTTCTTCCACATTGGAGAAGGAGCATTATGAAGTATTTTTCAGAAAGAAGAAGTTGGCCTTTGAACTGTTGAAAGGTCATGAAGAGGAAGACAAGGTATTTATAAGACCCATTTTTACTTCGGAAAAGGATGAGACAGCCTATTTTTCAAATGATAGGGAAGCTATTAAGAAGCGTATGGTGTATAAAGTGAAAGGGTTGATGGATGTTTACGGGAATATGCTGGGTCATTCCGAGCAAAAGGAATATCTGCAATACAGGGAATTTTTTACCCAGCGCATACTACAGGGAAATGATGGAGCTGAAAATGGGGTTCCCATGGATAAGGAACGGCCATTGTTTGACCATGTGGTCACGGATGAATCGGTAGAGGCAGTACAGGACTATTGGATGAATACGCCGCTTCAGGAAGCAAACGATACTCCAGAGTAATTTAAGCCGTTGAAGATGATATAAAATAAAAGATCCCGCACAAGGCGGGATCTTTCAATAAGCGGGGTAAGTTTATATTAACTTTTTACTTTACTTTCTCAACGATGGCCTTGAAGGCATCTGGGTGGTTCATGGCCAAATCGGCAAGAACTTTTCTGTTGAGCTCTATTCCATTGGCTTTTACTTTACCCATAAATTGAGAGTAAGACATTCCGTGCATTCTGGCACCGGCGTTGATACGGGTGATCCATAGGGAACGGAACGTACGTTTTTTGTTTCTTCTATCGCGGTATGCATAAAGCATTGCTTTTTCTACCGCATTTTTGGCTACTGTCCATACGTTTTTACGTCTTCCAAAGTAACCCTTGGCTTGCTTCATCACTTTTTTTCTTCTAGCTCGTGAAGCAACTGAATTTACTGATCTTGGCATAATGTCATTTTTTTGTAGCAGGCGCCTCTTTTTTAAAGGTCTTTTAAGAGCCTGACTCCATGGTTAATAATTAATGTACCGTTGGAACGATTATTTTAAACGTAATTGTTCCTTGATGTTGTCCTCATCCGCTGGGTGAACCAAGGTCGAATGGGTCAACTTTAGCTTACGCTTTTTTGATTTTTTCGTCAGAATGTGACTCTTGAAAGCGTGCTTTCTTTTGATTTTACCAGTTCCGGTAAGCTTAAAACGCTTTTTGGCACTGGATTTTGTTTTCATCTTAGGCATTTTCCTAGTATTTAACTCCGCTTATTGTACCGGACTCGGTCCGATTTATTTTTTACTCGTCTTTGGCGCAATGAACATCGTCATCCGCTTGCCCTCCAATTTGGGCATTTGCTCCACTTTTCCAAGTTCTTCCAAATCTTGGGCCAGCCTGAGCAGTAATATTTCGCCTTGGTCCTTGTAAACGATGGAACGTCCTTTAAAGAACACATAGGCTTTTAGTTTGGCACCATCTTTCAAGAATTTTTCTGCATGTCTTTTCTTGAACTCGTAATCATGGTCATCCGTTTGTGGCCCAAACCTTATTTCCTTTACGACCACTTTGCTCGCTTTGGCCTTCATGGCCTTGTCGCGTTTCTTCTGTTCGTAAAGAAACTTTTTATAATCCATTACCTTGCAAACAGGTGGTTCGGCATTTGGTGAAATCTCTACCAAATCCAACTCCTGTTCGTTGGCTATTTCCCTTGCCTTGGAAATGGGGTAAACACCCATCTCAACATTGTCGCCGACAAGCCTAACTTCCCGGGCTTTTATTTTCTCATTGATGTTGTGAGGGTTTTTGTTTTCCCTCCTTGGTTGGGGTCTAAATCTTCTTCTAATTGCTATGACGTAAACTTTTTAATTAAACTTAATTTTTTAGAACGACTTTAAGGTACTATTTATTTCAGTAGTTACCAAGTCCGAAAATGCATCAACGCTTAAACCGCCCAAATCTTCACCTCCGTGTCGCCTGACCGAAATGGTGGCAGACTCCTCTTCTTGTTCCCCAACAATGATCATAAAAGGGATTTTCTTGAGCTCTGCCTCGCGGATTTTCTTCCCTACCGTTTCGTTCCTGTTATCAATGAGCGCGCGAATTTCGTGATTTTCTAGCGAATTCAAAACTTTTTGCGCATATTTTTCATGCTTCTCACTGACAGGCAGAACAATAGCCTGTGTCGGAATCAGCCACAACGGGAAGTTTCCTCCCGTATGTTCCAGCAATAGCGCCACAAACCGTTCCATACTTCCAAAGGGGGCACGGTGAATCATTACAGGCCTGTGCAATTCGTTGTCACTTCCTTTATAGGTAAGGTCAAATCGCTTGGGAAGGTTATAATCCACTTGGATGGTGCCCAATTGCCAACTTCTACCAAGCGCATCCTTGATCATAAAGTCCAGCTTGGGGCCGTAAAATGCGGCTTCACCACTTTCCACTACGTAGTTCAACCCTTTTTCCTCGGCTGCATCAATAATGGCCTGCTCTGCCTTTTCCCAATCTTCCTTGGCTCCGATATATTTTTCAGGATTCTCCAAGTCCCTCACGGAAACCTGTGCGGTGAAATTATCAAATCCAAGGGAATTCAATACATATAAGGTAAGGTCGATCACGTTTTTGAACTCGTCGTTCAATTGCTCCGTAGTACAGAAAATATGCGCATCATCTTGGGTGAACCCACGAACCCGCGTTAGGCCATGCAACTCGCCGCTTTGCTCATACCTGTAAACCGTACCAAATTCAGCGTAGCGTTTGGGAAGATCTTTGTAGCTAAAGGGCTGGCTGTTGTATATTTCACAATGATGTGGACAGTTCATCGGCTTCAACAGGAACTCCTCATCTTCTTTTGGAGTGTGTATGGGCTGAAAGCTGTCTTCCCCGTACTTGGCGTAGTGGCCCGAGGTAACATACAGTTCCTTTTGTCCAATATGGGGAGTGACCACCATTTCGTAACCCGCTTTCTTTTGTGCCTTCTTCAGGAATTGCTCCAATCGCTCACGAAGGGCCGCTCCGTTGGGCAACCACAGGGGAAGGCCTTGACCTACCTTTTGCGAAAAGGTGAACAGCTCCAATTCCTTGCCCAATTTTCGATGATCCCTTTTCTTGGCCTCTTCCAATAAGTGCAAGTACTCGGTCAATTCTTTTTGCTTTGGGAACGAAATGCCATATACACGGGTCAGCTGGGTGTTGTTTTCATCACCTCTCCAGTAGGCACCGGCAACGCTTAACAACTTGATGGCCTTAATGATTCCTGTATTGGGAATGTGCCCCCCACGGCATAGATCGGTAAAAGTGCTGTGGTCGCAAAAGGTAATGGTTCCGTCGTCGAGATTTTCGATGAGTTCTACCTTGTATTCGTTCCCTTGACTCTTATAATAGGAAAGCGCATCCGTCTTGGAAACACTCCTCATTTTATAATCGTGCTTGCCACGGGCAATTTCTAATGCCTTTTTTTCGATTTTTGGAAAGTCCTTTTCGGAAATGGACTGCTCTCCAAAATCAACATCATAATAAAAACCGTTCTCAATAGCCGGTCCTATGGTAAGTTTTATGCCAGGATAAAGCTCTTCCAGTGCCTGTGCCACGACGTGCGAAGTGGAGTGCCAAAACGCCTTTTTTCCCTCATCATCGTTCCATGTATATAAGGTCAGGGTCCCGTCTTCGTTCAAAGGGGTTACTGTTTCAACGGTGGTATCGTTGAATTTGGCCGAAATGACGTTTCGGGCCAATCCTTCACTAATACTTTTGGCAACATCCATGGGTGTAGTTCCCATTTCAACTTCTTTTACAGCACCATCGGGCAGTGTGATTTTTATCATGTTGTGTAAACTTCTATATTATGTAATCCAGAGGACAAAGATAATACCTTGTGTAGATGCTACAATAGTTAGTTGTAATACATGCTGATTTTCTTCACCTTTTAGATAGGATAGGCTTCATTGGTTTGGATGGAAGAAAAGGCAAGGCAAAGGTGTTTTTGTAAGTTTAAAAAAAGTTGTATTTTTATCTACTTCGCTTTCAGTGAGTTGGTGCTTATTGTGGGTAAAAGCCCAAAAAAGCTCTTGTTTGTTGTCGAAATGGTGTTACATTTGCAGCCCGAAAACAACAGAGGGTTTGTTTTTTTGGATAAGTTCAGAGGCAGATTGATGTATTGTTTTGACGAATCGACAGGATTGAAAAAAAACACAAAAAAAGCATTGTGTAATCCAAAAAAGCGTTTTACATTTGCAGCCCGAAAAATACTAAGGTGTTTTGAGGTAAGTTCTTGTGAAGACATCGTTTTTGAGGCAAAGAAAATGTTTTGATTTTTTTTCAAAAAAAAGCTTGCCGGTTTAGAAAACAGTTGTAAATTTGCAGCCGCTTTGCCAACGAGGTAAAGGGTAAAAACTGATGAGACGATTGATGTAATGTAGTTTGACTCAGTTTTTAAGAGAATTAAGAAGTTCATATACATATTGTAACGACAGCGTAGAATTAAGAAAGAACCATTTTGATGCGGGGACTCGGGATTTCCGGGTGTCGGACAGACATTCAAGGAAATACAATGAAGAGTTTGATCCTGGCTCAGGATGAACGCTAGCGGCAGGCCTAACACATGCAAGTCGAGGGGCATCGGGGAAAAGCTTGCTTTTCCGCCGGCGACCGGCGCACGGGTGCGGAACGCGTATGGAACCTGCCCCTGTCAGGGGAATAGCCCAGGGAAACTTGGATTAATGCCCCATGGTACCGTTATATCGCATGATATTGCGGTTAAAGATTTATCGGACAGGGATGGCCATGCGTACCATTAGTTAGTTGGTGAGGTAACGGCTCACCAAGGCAGCGATGGTTAGGGGCCCTGAGAGGGGGATCCCCCACACTGGTACTGAGACACGGACC
>NZ_JASHIQ010000006.1:0-267192 GCF_030733585.1 Allomuricauda sp. MMSF_3307 | reverse complement strand
CTGGCTGGGGCTGGGGAGGCCTTGGTTGGGGCTGGAATGCCGGCTGGGGCTGGGGCGGATATTGGAACCGTCCGTTCGTTGGAAGAGGATATTACGGCAGAAATTACGCTCGCATCTCGGGCAGACGTGGGTATTCCTATCTACCTGGAACTACCATAGCTTCGCGCACCAACAGAAGATATACTGATGGATTTAGATATAATAGCGGCCGTTCCAACAGAACCGTTGGTCGAAGCAATAATCTGGCAAGTCGCAGTGCCCGTGGCTACAGTAATCGCTCCAATGTGCGGAGAACGGTAAGTGCCGATGCCTTGGCCAGAAACCGCAATTACAGAACCAGTAGAAGTACACGAACATCGCCCGGCTACAATAGAAGTTCAAGATCATATAATAATAGGTACGGAACATCGCCTTCCACTAGAAGCAACCGAAGCTATAATGGCAGTAATGCGACCCGAAGCTATAACAGAAGTTCCGGAACACGGTCTTCAAGAGGCTACTCGCCCAGCAGAAGCTACAATCGTTCTTCGAGCGGTGCGAGCTCCCGAAGCTATCGTAGCAGTGGATACTCTAGGAGCAGTAGGTCTAGCGGAAGCTACCGCAGCTCTGGAAGCAGCTCTAGAAGTTCCGGCGTTAGCAGATCATCGGGAGGTTCACGTTCCTCTGGAGGAGCCTCACGTTCTTCTGGCGGTAGTAGAGGCGGACGCGGTGGCGGAAGACCATAATCATTCCATAAATTTATCGATTAATCTAAATCACAAGAAATGAAAAGAATCTCAACTTTCATCATGGTATTGGCATGCACTTTTGCAAGCGCACAGACCATTGATGATGTGGTACGCTATAGCACCGAGAACCTACAGGGAACCGCAAGGTTTCAGGCTATGGGCGGAGCGTTTGGAGCCTTAGGTGGCGATTTGTCCGCCCTTAACGTGAACCCAGCAGGTTCAGCCGTGTTCAACTTTAGTGAAATCAGCATTACGGGTTCCAACTATCATAGGAACAACGATGCCCTATACGGTGGTACCCTAACCAACACCACGGATAATTCCTTGGAATTTAATCAGGTCGGAGGTGTACTTGTATTTAATTCGTCCAACGATAGCCCTTGGAAAAAAATAGCATTGGCCTTTAATTATGATTTGGCCCGAAATTTTGACAACACTTATTTTGCATCGGGCAGTACCGCTGTTGGTGTCGATAATTATTTTCTCAACTTTGCACAAGGCGAACCATTAGGTCCCTTGCGCACACAGGAAGGTGAATTTGTGGAAGATGCTTATCTGGATATCGGAGCCAATTTAGGGTACTCGGCCCAGCAGGCTTTCTTGGGTTTCCAAGCCGGTATCATTGAACCCGTAGATGATGTCGACCAAAACACAGACTATTTCTCCAATGCCCAATACGGCACGGTTAATCAGCGGTATCAACAGAGCACTTCTGGATTCAACAGTAAATTCACGGCCAATTTTGCCACTCAATATGAGGACAATCTATACTTGGGGGCCTCATTAAATTTCCACAATGTACTCTATGAAAGAGTTAGCCTTTTGGACGAACAAGGTTACGATGCAGATTCCCCTATACAGACCATTGCGTTTGACAACCTCCTACGTACAGAGGGAAACGGATTCTCCTTTAGCCTGGGCGCGATTGCAAAATTGAATCAAACCGTACGAGTGGGTGCCAGTTATCAATCCCCTACTTGGTATAGGCTTGCAGACGATACCTCGCAGCGCATCAATTCCAATTTAGCGGTTCCCGACATCGACTTTATAAATTTCAATATTGTGAATTTGTATGAAGAATATCGCATAAAGACTCCTGAAAAATACACGGGAAGTTTGGCTTTGGTATTTGGTCAGGATGGATTGATAAGCTTTGACTACTCCTATCAAGATATGTCCAAAGCTGAACTGCGACCTACTTCCGACCCAAGCTTTGCCGATGAAAACGAATTCATAGGCAACACCTTGGGAGCGGTGAATGCATTCCGTTTGGGCGGGGAATACCGAATTGAGCAAGTAAGCCTTAGAGCTGGTTACCGGTATGAGCAAAGCCCTTATGAGGATACTGATTTTGTGGGCGACCTTAACGGATTTTCAGCAGGTATTGGATATACCTTCGGTGCCAACCGTTTGGATTTGGCCTATAGCCGCACTGAGCAGGATACCAATTCCTTCTTTTTTGATGGTGGTGTGGACAGTGCCGCCCTCATTAATCGTGTCAACACGAATATTGCCTTGGGCTATACCTTTAAATTCTAGAAAAAGAAAATATAATGCGATAAGGTCGGAAGAAATTCCGGCCTTTTTTTATCTATCGTACCAGCGAAAAATGTCTTCGCACGGACCTGGCAACAATAACATTTTCATCGTTGCGCTCATATTCCAGTCGGAACCAATAGTCGGATGAAGGCATATCCCTTCCATTAAACGTACCGTCCCAACCGACGTTTACATCAATCTGCTTTAGTAACTTTCCGTAACGGTCGAAAATATACACCACAGGATTCCCCAACTCCTCTACCCCGTACACGGTCCAATTATCGTGGGCACCATCACTATTGGGCGTAAAAAATTTGGGATAGCCCACGACCAAAAATTCGATAGGTTCAGTGGTCCCACAGCCATTCTTATCGTTGATGACCACGGTGTTTATTCCAGGGGGCACATCCAAAAACACAGGGTCGTCCTGATATTCCCCTCCGTTGATGGCATATTCATAATTTCCGTCTCCTACGGGAACAATTTCAATATTATAAGGGTCCGTCTGGTCGCTGTTGACCAAATCGTCGATGACCCGAACCTCATCCAATTCGGGAGTGCCGTAAAAGGTAATCAATACATCATCCGTTATAATGGTCGCCTGATTGGTTTCAATGGAAACAAAATAACGTCCGGAATTAGGACTTGAAACGGTCAACTCTGTCTCCGTAGCTCCATTCGCCAAAATTTGGTCGATAACACCGTTATCATCAAAATCGACGCTCCAAGTAACATTGGCGATATTGGGACCTGCAGGTGAATTAAGGGCAGATAAAACAATATCCGGGTCGCCTTCGCAGGCAACGATATCAAAGCCTAAAAACTCATCGCGCAAGCTACAGTCCAGTGCGGTATTTTGGTCTTCATCTACAGAAGTTCCCGTGAAAGTGAGGATAAAGTCCTCTGGTTCATCATCAAAATTGGTGTTGTAATTGTTGATGTAGAGGTAGTAGATTTCACCTTGTCTTACATTTAGCCATTCATCATAGGTGTTTTGACTCCCTTTTACGAACGGGGCTCCTTCCCTGCCATTTACGGGATTGACCCCAATCCCCGTGAACCCTGTTTCGTTGTATTCGTAATTGCAGCGAATGGGCTGGGCAGTCCCATCCCCAACTATGGTGCAAAAATTCTCATTGGAAGTTTCATCAAAAGGACCGTATAACGCAAAATCCCATTCGGCGGTAATTGGACTTCCCGGGGTAACGGGAAGAGCCTCAATATCAAAACCGATTTGTCCGTCGGTGCCCGCCCTAAACACATACCAAGCAGTGTTGTTTTCGATATTGGCCGAACTTACACTTCCCTTTTCCAAGCAGCCCGTCTGGGTGATGACCTCAGGGTCGAAATCGTCAATGTCCCCACCTCCGTCCGTGGTTCCCAAAATGGGAGCATCGGCACAAACAGGAATCGCTGTTCTACAATCTGGGGAGTTTTGCGCGCTGACCAACTGGCATACAAGAAAAAAACAGATAGCGCTGAATAGAGCTCTCATAGAATTTTGGGGCTATTGATTATGCTGCTTATTAGCAGTATAACTCGCTAACCTACCGTTTTAGTATACGGTCATCGAAGAAATTTACCGTTAATCGACAAACGGTAACACTTAGCTATCGCCTTAAGGAAAAATGGCTTTGCAAATATTTGGCAACGGTACGGTTACCATCTGCATCAATGTAGGACAATTTGAACCAATAATCGGTTGATGGCAGCGGCTTTCCTTGAAAATTGCCATCCCAACCTGCGTCAAACTCGTTCATCTGCTTGATGAGTTTACCATAGCGGTCATAAATGGTAACAATAGGAGAGTTTAAAGTAGAAAGTCCCTCAATCTGCCAAGTCTCATTGAGCACATCGCCATTGGGCGAAAAAGCGGAAAGAAAGCCCACGACCACAATTTCTTCTTCTACCTCACCACAGCCATACAGGTCGCGCATGCGAACTGTATGCAAACCGGGAGGAACACCTTGGAACACATTGCTGCTTTGAAAATCTGTACCATCCAGACTAAATTCATACGTTCCATCGCTCTCCGTATTGATGGTAACCGAATTATTGACGCTCATATCGGCTATATCGATACTGGAGATTTGGGGCATAGTCGATATCTCGACCACCACCGTTCTGGTAGCCTCACAAACAATTCCATTGGATTGATGGGTTGCTGTTAAGACATATTCTCCGGCTTCGGATACCAAAATAGACGGGGTTTGCTCTCCCGAACTCCATTGGTAAGTGTAATCAGCATTGGGCTGCGTTTCCCCGATTTCCAGAGTTCCGACGGCTTCACAGATGACAACCTGCTCATCAAAAGTTAAAACTGGAGTGGTTATGGCATTGATGGCAAAGCTTTGGGAGGCATCGTAGCAATCTGGGTTTGCCAATGAGGTTGTCCTTACGTAAATGGTTTCCGAGCCGGCGGACAGCAAATGATTCCGCTCTAGAGGGGCTACGCCGGCATTTGCATCGGCCTGGGTACCATGATAACTCACAATAACAGCATCAGCATCCATTCCTCCAATGGCTTCTGCATTTTTGACATTCAAATCAAAGGTCATATCCGGTTCAAAACAGAGGGTCTCATCTGTCAACATCCCCGCAACAGGTACTTCATTAAATCCGACTTGGACATCACTTACTATATTTTCTGCTGAAGTAAGGACCACAACGCGGTACATGCCCGAATCCGGAACGGTATACGTAGCACCAGCAGCACCTGATATCAACTGAAAGCCATTCCCACCATCACGATACCACTCGTAACCCGAAGCTCCAGAAGTTGTGGCATCCAAGACTACGGTTTCACCTTCGCAAACGGTAATGGGCGGACCCAACAAATTGCTGACAATGGAACAATCCAAAGCACTGTTGGGATAATCTACCCATACATTTCCGGTGAACTGAATGGAAAAACCAGAATTGATATTGCTAAAATTATTGATAAAGAGATAATAATCCTCCCCAGCCTCTACCTGTAGCCAGTCTTCATAGTGTACGGAATCTTCATCGCCCGTAGGGTCCTCTCCCACCCCAATAAAACTGGTATTCTCGCTATTGTCGAAAAAATTACATCGAACGGGGTCGCCCAAATTGTTGCAATCGGTAGCACGGTAGAGCGCAAAATCCCAATCCTCATTGCTGT
The DNA here is from genome assembly GCF_030733585.1 of Allomuricauda sp. MMSF_3307. Classification (NCBI taxonomy): domain Bacteria; kingdom Pseudomonadati; phylum Bacteroidota; class Flavobacteriia; order Flavobacteriales; family Flavobacteriaceae; genus Allomuricauda; species Allomuricauda sp. MMSF_3307. The sequence continues at coordinate 261,783 of NZ_JASHIQ010000006.1, read as the reverse complement.
TATGCCCAATATTGAAGCCTAATTGACCAGCTTCGGCCGTTCTAAAACGGTACCAAGCCGAATTGGATTCTATGGCTCCTGTGGTGGTCTGCTCCAAGCAACCGCTGGAGGAGGCGCCATTGAAGTCATCGGCACCAAAACCATTGGTTCCGCCATTTATTGGGGTATTGCTACAAATGGGAATGGCCTGGGAGCAATCTTGGGACACCTGCCCTTGTGCAGTTTGCCAGAACAGTAAAAACAATAAGGTCCTTAAAATAGGTTTCCACATAAAAGACTGTAGGTTTGGGCATTATAAAAGTACCGCACGCCTTGCCTTAACAATAATTTATGTTGTCAAACCCCAGATACCAGATGTTAAATCGTTCATTAATGTATATCTTTGCCCTCCACAAGTAGTACCTATGAAATTAGAGCAGGCATTGGAAGAACAATATGAAGAAAGAGGGAACGACCACGTAGGTTCCTCATCGGATACTCCTTTACGAGAGGATGCTTTTGTATTGAGCGACGAAGAAAAAATCGAAAGAATACAAAAAAGCGTCAGGGAAATTATGCTTACGCTGGGTCTTGACCTAGATGATGACAGTCTGAAAGGTACCCCAAAAAGGGTGGCCAAAATGTACGTACAGGAAATTTTTGGAGGATTGCATCCGGACAGAAAACCAAAATCGTCCACTTTTGACAATAAGTACAAGTACGGCGAAATGTTGGTCGAAAAAAATATCGTAGTGTATTCCACCTGCGAACACCACTTGCTGCCCATTGTTGGGCGGGCACATATTGCCTACATCTCCAACGGGACCGTTGTGGGACTTTCCAAAATGAACCGAATTGTGGATTATTTTGCCAAGCGTCCACAGGTACAAGAGCGAATGAACATCCAAATCGTCAAGGAGCTTCAAAAAGTGTTGGGCACAGAAGACGTGGCCTGCGTTATCGATGCAAAACACCTTTGTGTCAATTCCAGGGGCATCCGCGATATTGATAGTAGCACCGTAACCGCAGAGTATGGCGGCAAATTCAAGGAAGAGGCCACAAGAAGGGAATTTTTGGACTACATCAACCTCGATACCGAATTTTAAACACCAACCGTTTAAATGCAATTGTACAAAGACCAAACCTTACGCATCCATAACTCGCTTACTGGAAAAAAAGACGTGTTCCAGCCCATAAACGAAGCCCACGTGGGCATGTATGTTTGTGGTCCAACGGTATACAGCAATGTGCACTTGGGGAACTGTCGCACCTTCATGTCCTTCGACATGATTTTTCGGTATTTCAAGCATTTGGGATACAAAGTCCGTTATGTTCGGAACATCACCGATGCCGGACATTTGGAAAACGATGCAGATGAGGGTGAGGACAAAATTGCAAAAAAGGCCAAATTGGAGCAGATTGAACCCATGGAGGTAGTGCAACGCTACACCGTGGATTTTCACAACACCTTGCAGTTGTTCAACCTGTTGCCACCAAGTATTGAGCCTACCGCTACGGGACACATCATAGAGCAGATAGAAATCATCAAGGATATTCTTGAAAAAGGCTATGCCTACGAAGCCAACGGTTCGGTCTATTTTGATGTGATCAAGTTCAACAAAGATCACGATTACGGAAAATTGAGCGGCAGAAAGTTGGAAGATATGATCACCAACACCCGCGAGCTAACGGCCCAGGACGAAAAAAGAAACCCACAGGATTTTGCGCTTTGGAAAAAAGCCGAACCACAGCACATCATGCGCTGGCCGTCCCCTTGGGGCGATGGTTTTCCCGGTTGGCACTTGGAATGCACGGCCATGAGCACCAAATATCTGGGCGAAACCTTTGATATCCATGGCGGCGGAATGGACCTTAAGTTTCCGCATCATGAATGCGAAATAGCCCAGGCAGAAGCCAGCACTGGCAAATCGCCCGTAAACTATTGGATGCACGCCAATATGCTGACCCTGAACGGCAAAAAAATGTCCAAATCCACGGACAACAATATTTATCCTGCGGAAATCTTCAGTGGTGACAACAACATTTTAAGCAAGCCCTACACCCCAGCAGTGGTTCGCTTTTTTATGATGCAGGCCCATTATACCAGCATTTTAGATCTTAGCGATGAAGCCTTGCAAGCTTCCGAAAAGGGCTATAACCGCTTGATGGATGCCTTAGACAGTATCGATACTTTAAAAACAGGGGCGAAATCGGATTTTGACGTAACCGTATGGAAGCAGAAATGCTATGATGCCATGAATGACGATTTTAATACCCCGATACTAATCGCTCATTTGTTCGAGGCCGTGAAGCACATCAACCTGATCAAAGAGGACAAGGAAACCCTTTCTGCCGAAGACAAGGAGGAATTGAAGAAATCATTAGAGGCCTTTGTTTACGACGTACTGGGCATAGAAAATCAATCCATGGCGAAAGATGACTCCAACACCTTGAACGGTGTCATGGAATTGTTGATCGATATCAGGAACGAAGCTCGTGCGAAAAAGGATTTTGCCACCTCCGATAAAATCCGAGATCAACTGGTCGCCTTGGGAATTCAGATTAAGGATGGCAAGGACGGGACGACCTTCAGCGTTAATTAGGCGTTTTTCATAAATTTTGACTGGTACTCTCCGGGCGAAACATGGATTTTTCGTTTGAACAATCGGTTGAAATAGGAACGGTTCTCGAAACCGCATTCCAGATAGATCTCCTTTATTTTTTTATCAGGGTCCTTCAATAACTTGATGGCCATTTTAATGCGCTCACTATTGATGTAGTCAATGGGTGTAATCCCCAACTCCTCCTTAAAGGTTTTATGAAAATGGGATTCGCTCATGCAGGCTCTTTTGCTCAGGTCACTTACGGATATCGGTTCGTGCAAATGATTGGCAATATACTCCACCACATAGGCCAAGCGATTGTTGGAGCTCAACTTGGATGCATTTTGGATATAATTTTCACGTCGGTTGCCCTGCAAAATACGGATGATCAACTCTTGGAGCATATTATCCACAAAAAAGTCCTTGGAAGGGTGGTTTTCGGTAAATAAATACAAAAGCCGCTGAATGATTCCATAAATGCTGGCATCGTTGGTAAAGTGGTAGTTGTAATCCATCAAGGCCCATTCGGAACCATCATGCTTTGGCATGGATTCATTCATTAGGTTGATGACCTTGTTGATTTTTTCATCAGAAATCGCCATGGCGAGACAACGGGTCGGATTCTCTTGGTTGGCCTCAGGGAAATCGATACACATTACTTCGTTAGAGGGCAAGATCAGGGATTCACCTGGCAAAAAATCAAAAGAATTCTTGTCGCGCAAGTGCATCACCTTTTTTCCGATCAACATGGAAGCCAACACGGGTTGGTCAAATTGCAGCAATACCTTTTCTGCCTGCAAATGCGTTTCAAAAACATGCATCGCAGCATTGTTCAGCGTGTAGGACGTTTGGTTTTCTACCAAATGCTCCAATTTTCTTTCCTTAAAAAATCGTTCGGATAACTGCATACTCAGTGCTTACTCCTTAATATTTTAAACAAAAACTTATTAAATATAAAAAATACAATGGTGTTTTTTGTTAAAAATATAAATTCAAAGAGGATTGGTCATGTCATTAATAGAATACGTCAGATGTACGGCGCTCAAAATCAATACTTTTAGAATCAGTCACTTAAAAAGTGATGGTGCACATAACAATTAACTAAAACAACGTGTATTATGAGCAATGTACAAACTACGGAACGAAACGTTCTGGAAAAACCTAAGTTTAAGGACCAATATGAAAATTACATTGGTGGCAAATGGACCCTTCCTACCAAGGGAGAATATTTTGACAACGTATCCCCTGTAGACGGAAACGCTTTCACCAAGATAGCCAGGTCTACCTCAGAAGATGTGGACAAGGCCATTGATGCCGCCTGGGCAGCAGCTCCAGAATGGAACAATTCCTCCGCCACTTACCGTAGCAACCTGTTATTGAAGATTGCAGATGTGATGGAAAACAATTTGGAAGTTTTGGCCCGGGCCGAAACTTGGGACAATGGTAAGGCCCTTCGCGAAACCCGCGCGGCCGACATGCCCTTGGCCATTGACCACTTCAGATATTTTGCAGGGGTTATCCGTGCCGAAGAAGGCTCCGTAAGCGAATTGGATGCCAACACGGTTTCCATGAATATATTGGAACCACTGGGGGTCGTGGGACAAATCATTCCTTGGAACTTCCCAATCTTAATGGCCGCTTGGAAAATAGCACCGGCCTTGGCAGCAGGCAACTGTGTTGTTCTAAAACCTGCTGAGCAAACACCTGTAGGTATTTTGATTTTAATGGAACTGATTGAGGACATTCTTCCAGCTGGGGTGCTCAATATCGTCAACGGATTTGGTTTGGAAGCAGGAAAGCCCTTGGCGTCCAGTCCAAGAATCAACAAAATTGCCTTTACCGGGGAGACCACTACCGGACAATTGATCATGCAATACGCATCCAAAAATATTATTCCCGTCACCTTGGAATTGGGAGGAAAATCCCCAAATGTATTCTTTGAGAGCATTATGGAGGCCGATGACGAATTCTTTGACAAGTGTTTGGAAGGTGCTGTGATGTTCGCATTGAACCAAGGCGAAGTGTGTACTTGTCCATCCCGGATATTAGTGCAGGAAAGCATTTTTGATGCCTTTATTGAACGAGTGGTGGAACGCACAAAGGCCATTAAGCTAGGACATCCTTTGGACCCAAATACCATGATGGGCGCACAGGCTTCAAATGACCAGTACGAAAAAATACTTAATTACATCCAAATTGGTAAGGAAGAAGGCTGCGAAGTCCTTGCCGGCGGCGAAGCTGCCTACAATGAAGGACTTGAAGGTGGATACTACATCCAACCCACCATATTGAAAGGAAACAACAAGATGCGGGTGTTCCAAGAAGAGATTTTTGGTCCCGTGGTCTGTGTTACCACCTTTAAGGACGAAGCTGAAGCCTTGGAAATTGCCAATGATACCCTTTATGGATTGGGTGCCGGGGTTTGGACCCGCGATATGCACCAGGCCTACAAAATTTCACGACAGATACAAGCTGGCAGGGTCTGGGTAAATTGTTACCATGCTTATCCTGCACATGCTCCGTTTGGTGGTTATAAGAAATCAGGTATCGGAAGGGAAACCCATAAAATGATGCTCAACCATTACAGACAGACCAAGAACATGTTGATTTCTTATGACAAGAACAAACTGGGCTTTTTCTAGGATGGAGCAGTTGATAAAACGTGTATTGGTTTCGGACAATGCCATAAAAATCATTGACCAACTCAGGGAACGCCATGGTGAGCTAATGTTCCACCAAAGTGGGGGCTGTTGCGACGGTTCTTCGCCCATGTGCTTTCCCAAAGGTGAATTAATGCTCAACGAGAACGATGTGAAATTGGGCACCATTCACGGTTGCGATTTTTTTATGAGCAAGGACCAGTTCGAATACTGGAAGCACACACAGCTTACGGTGGATGTAACCACTGGAAGAGGTGCCAGTTTTAGCTTGGAAATTCCATTGGGAATCCGTTTTGTCATCAAGTCTCGACTCTACACGGATGAAGAACGGGACCATCTGGAACCTGTGCAATCTGGCGAAGAAGTTTAAAGCAAGCCCCGATTTTATCGGGGCTTTTTGTTACCTTGTTCCTTCGTATCAGTCGAAGATGCCATGAAGAAAATTTTGATAGCACCGTTTGTTTTATTGGTGCGTTTTTACCAACTTTTTATCTCTCCCATGCTCCCCTCCACATGCCGCTATTCCCCTACGTGTTCCCAATATACCTTGGAGGCCTTAAAAAAGCACGGTTTGTTCAAGGGCGGATGGCTCTCCATCAAACGAATCGCCAGCTGTAATCCATGGGGTGGAAGCGGATACGATCCTGTACCTTAAAAAATTGAAGTTTAAATAACGTCGAGCAACCGCTCAAAGTAGTTATATTAGTCCCTAAAATTTATGCACATGTACTTTCTAGGATTTGACTGGAACCCCGAAGGAACCCTTTTTAAACTGGGTTTCATACAGATAAAATACTACAATCTGCTCTGGATAGCGGCCTTTGTCCTGGGCTGGTTCATCATGAAAAAAATATTCCTGAACGAAAAGAAGTCCATGGAAAAACTGGATTCCCTTTTCATCTACACCGTGGTTTCCATTATGCTGGGAGCTCGATTGGGACATGTATTTTTTTATGATTGGGAGTACTACCAAGACCATTTGGCGGAAATCCTTTTACCGATACGTGAAAGTGCCAACAGCTCCCTTTTTGGCCTTATAAATGGGTATGAGTTCACAGGTTTTACAGGTCTCGCCAGTCACGGGGCCACCATTGCTGCCATTATAGGAATTGGATTGTACTCCTTAAAATGGAAGGACATGAAAATGCTCTGGTTGTTGGACCGATTGGTAATCCCTTCGGCCATTGGTGCCGCCTTTGTGCGGTTCGGAAACTTTTTCAACTCCGAAATCAACGGAAGAAAGGTGGATGAATCCTATTTTTTGGCCACCCGATTTATCCGCGACTCCGACGATATGCCAGCCTATAAAGCCATGGCCCTGACGAAGGAAGAAACTCCAAATGCCGCTTACAAAGCCATTCAGCATAATCCTGAATACGCTAATATTTTGGAGGCCATCCCGTATCGACATCCCGCACAACTCTACGAGGCGTTTGGTTATATTTTGATTTTCTTGGGACTCTATCTGCTCTACTGGAAAACGGATTGGAAAAACAAGTCAGGATTCCTTTTCGGACTCTTTTTGGTGCTCTTGTTTGTGGTCCGTTTCTTTGTGGAATTTTACAAAAAAAGCCAAGGTGGCTTCGAGGAATCGCTGGGATTGTTGTCCACCGGACAATGGTTGAGCCTTCCCATGATCATCATCGGTTTCTATTTTATGGCAAAACCCACTCCAGTAGAAATTTAAATTATGGCTTACCTTAAAAGCATCGGATTATTGGTATTTATATTTGGTTTTGCCTCGTGCAAAACCGAGTCAAAAAGTGCCATAAAAACCGAGACCATTTCTTTTACCAAAGAAGGGGAACTCAAGGTATTGTCCACCGAAACGGACTCCATCAAGGCCAATTTTGATATTGAGATTGCCGAAACGGAATATGAGACCCAAACCGGTCTCATGTACCGAAAATCGATGAAAACCGACCGGGGGATGTTATTTGTGCAACCCACTGAGGCCTTGCAATACTTTTACATGAAGAACACGGAAATTCCTTTGGATATAATTTACATCAACTCAGGGATGAAAATTGTAAGCTTCCAGAAAAATGCGCAGCCGTTCAATGAGAACACTTTGCCATCCAATGTTCCTGCGAAATATGTGCTCGAAATCAATGCTGGCCTTTCCGACCAACTGGGGCTACAGGTCGGGGATAGCATCAGTTTTTCAAGATTATAGTCCAAACTGACGGATAATCGTAATTTTGGGAAAAGACCTTTACCCAAATGAAGCCGACCAAAAGCTACGCGATTCTCATACAAAACAATTCCAATACCGAGCCTTTGGTGCAGCGGTTGCTTCAAAACAAGGCCGTAAAAGGACTGACGGAACTGCAGGGCTTAAATGGGCTGCTATTTTCCCGTTCTGAAATCCATCGGTACATGAATGAGGAAGATCGGCACGATATCAAAATTTTGACCAAGAATGGCGATCAACCGCTCAAGACCATGAGCAGTGGGGAGCAAAAAAAGGCCCTGCTCAACTATTTGCTCCAACAAAACCCCGACTTTATGGTATTGGTGAATCCGTTTGATAATTTGGATGTTGCTACCCAAGACAAGCTTAAGAATCAATTATTGGAAATCTCCAAAACCAAAACGCTAGTGCAGGTCGTTAGTCGATTGGATGATATTCTCCCATGTACAACCCACTTTTTCAAATTGGAAGGGGAGCAACTTCTGCCCTACCCATCCCCAGATGATTTTTGGAACGATACCCAATTGGCATCAGACCCCTTTCAGGGAAACATCCCATCACCGTTGAAGCCCATAGAGGTAGACCATCATGAAATGGTCCGTTTTAGAGGAGTATCCGTGAGTTTCGATGGTAAATCTGTGCTCGATCAGATTAACTGGACTATTAAGAGCGGTGAATTTTGGCAACTGATTGGACCTAACGGCAGTGGAAAATCTACCCTCCTCTCTATGATTACCGGTGACAGCCATAAAGGGTACGGACAAGATCTCACCATTTTTGGACAAAAAAAGGGAAGCGGTGAAAGTGTTTGGGACCTGAAGCAGAAAATTGGATACTACACGCCGGCCATTACCGATAAATTTCGCGGCTACCATAGCTTGGAGCACATGATCATCTCTGGGCTACACGATTCCATTGGGCTTTACGTGCAGCCTACGGACAGTGAAATCAAGCTTGCCCGCCAGTGGCTCCAACTTTTACAATTGGAAGAAAGAAAAAAAGAACATTTCAGGGACCTATCCGACGGGGATAAACGTTTGGTCATGATGGCACGTGCCATGGTGAAACATCCACCCTTATTGATTCTAGACGAGCCCACAGCCGGTCTGGACGATGCCAGTGCCTCACTCTTTGTAGCCTTGGTGAACAAAATCGCCAAAGAAAGTGAAACAGCCATTGTTTTTGTTTCCCATCGCAAAGAGCCCCAACTGGAACCAACGTTCATTTACGAACTATCCCTTGGTGAAAAGGGTTCAAAAGGGACTCAGGTTCAATTATAAGAATCTCATAAACAACACTTTAGCAACCTCACCCGATTTTTTGTTATCTTATAAGGAAATCAAACAGTAACCCTTCCCTTACATGCAAAAAATCAATGTAAAGCCAGGCGCCAAACTTGTAGACTACAAGGCGTACGGCTCGCTCTATTCTTCTGTTCTGGACTTTATGGAACAGGCCCAAGACCCTATCGAATCCCTTAAAGGCAGCACCATTTGGATGATCAACTCCACGGCCATTGGCGGTGGGGTGGCCGAAATGCTCCCGAGTCAAATGCGGATATTGCGCGAACTTGGCGTATCTATCGAATGGCTGGTCATCGAAGCCAAAAAAGAGGCCTTTTTTGATCTGACCAAGCGCATACACAATGCCATACACGGAAGTGGAACCGGTGCTTTTACCGGGGAAGACCGTAAGATATACGAAGAAGTCAACCGAAACAATCTCGCAAAGGCATTGGAACTCATCAAGGATGGTGACATTGTGGTGGTGCACGACCCACAACCCATGCCCCTGGCGGCCATGATCAAAAAAGAGAAACAGGTTTCCATTATTTGGCGATGTCATATTGGTTTGGAGGAAGATACCAAAGTGACCGATGCCGTATGGAAATTTTTGGAACCTTACACGGACGATTATGATCATTTTGTGTTCAGTCTGCCCTCTTACGTCCCCAAGCCTTTGAAAAACCGTACCTCCATTATCCCTCCGGCAATCGACCCCTTGAGCCATAAAAACCGGGAACTACAATTGCACAAGTGTATTGGTATTCTGTATCAATCCGGTGTACTGGACGATCACAAGGCGATTTTGTACCACCGCTACGAACATTTGGTTCGCAAGGTGATGCCCGACGGCTCTTTCGATGTGTTGGATTCAGGTCAGAACTTGGATTTGATCTACCGGCCGATTATCACGGAAATATCGCGCTGGGATCGCCTCAAAGGTTTCAAGGAGTTGATGGAGGCTTTCATCAAAATGAAACTGGACAACAGAGAACACGGCGATCCGGATAGTTTGGAATATAAGCGGATTGAAATGACCTTATTGGTGATGGGAGGACCCGACCCGGCCTTTGTATCGGATGATCCTGAAGGCAAAGAAGTGCTCCAGGAACTCACAGAAACCTACAAACAGGTGGACCCTAGCATGCAAAACGATATTGCCATTCTATTGCTGCCCTTGGACAATCCCAAACAAAATGCGCTCATTGTAAATGCGCTCCAGCGCACCTCGAGCATTATTGCACAAAATTCCATTCAAGAAGGATTTGGACTTACGGCCACAGAAGCCATGTGGAAAAGAAAACCTGTGTTGGTATCCAATGCTGCGGGACTCAAATATCAAGTGGTGCATAACAAGACCGGTCAAATTAACCCTGACCCTACGGATATTGATAGTTTGGCGAAAACCATGGCCTATATGCTCAATCATCCCAAGGAGCGGGACAAATGGGGTTTTAATGGACAATTAAGGGTCATACAGAATTTCACCCTGTTCAGTCAGTTACTGTCCTGGTTAGGAACATTGTCCGCCAACAGAATATAAAAACAAAGGCCCTTAAAAAAGGGCCTTTATTGTAAAGTGTAATATAAAAAACGAAAAACTATGCTCCTGTAGCAGCAGCAATTTTCTTCTTCAAAGAATCGAACATAATTGGTGTTGCGATAAATACGGAGGAATAGGTACCCACAATCACACCAACGATCATTGCAAACATAAATCCTCTTAGGCTTTCACCTCCAAAAATGAAGATGGCCAACAATACAATTAATGTAGTAAGGGAGGTATTCAATGTTCGGCTCAAGGTACTGTTCAAAGCGGAGTTGATATTTTCCCCGTTGTTAAATCCTTTCAAACCAGTGATTTCACGGATACGGTCAAAAACGACCACCGTATCGTTAAGCGAGTAACCGATTACCGTAAGTATGGCCGCAATGAAGGCTTGGTCAATTTCCATATTGAAAGGCATAATACTTCCTGTCAAAGAGAAAATACCCAATACCACCATAACATCGTGGAAAACCGCAACAACGGCTCCCAAGGAGAATTGCCATTTTCTGAATCGCAAAAGGATATAAAGGAACACCACTGCCAAGGAGGCAATAATGGCCAAAATAGCGCCTTTCTTGATATCATCCGCAATGGTAGGACCTACCTTTCGATATTTCAACACCCCTAAATCTTCTGCTGTACCTCCTGGCTTAAAGTCGTCATAGGTGGTACCATCAGGGAAATATTTTTGGATTTGGGTAAACATTTCGTTCAGGATCTCGGTATCCACTTCTGGACCGTTTTCTTCAAATCTGTAATTGGTGGTGATGATAATCTGATTGGCGGCACCAAAGGTCTTTGCATTGGTTCCACTTCCAAAAACAGAGGTCAGATCTCCGGCAATTTCTGATGGATTCACGGGATCTTCAAATCGAATTTGATAAGAACGTCCCCCTACAAAATCAACTCCTTGTTGAAGTCCCTTGGTTGCTAAAGAGAACACGCTCACCGCAACAAGGATTCCAGAAACAATGTATGATATTTTGCGCTTGGACAAGAAATCGATACTCAAGTTCTTGAACAAGTTCTTGGTGATTCCTGTGCAGAAATCCAATCGACGACCTTTTTTACTGGTGTAGGCTTCGATCATCAATCGCGTTACAAAAATAGCGGTGAACAAGGAGGTCACAATACCGATCATCAAGGTGGTAGCAAAACCTTTAATCGGTCCTGATCCAAAAATAAAGAGAATAATCGCTGTAAGTCCTGTAGTGATATTGGCATCCAAAATAGAAGATAGTGCGTTTCCAAAACCATCGGCGATGGCTTGGGCCTTTCCTTTTCCTCTATCCAGTTCTTCCTTGACCCTTTCAAAAATAAGTACGTTGGCATCCACCGACATACCAATGGTCAATACGATACCTGCAATACCGGGCAAGGTCAATACCGCACCAAGGCTCGTCAATACACCAAAAATCAAAAGGATATTGAACAAAAGAGCGATATCGGCAAAGACACCTGCTCTACCATAATAGAAAATCATCCATACCAAAACGAATAGCATGGCAATCACGAAGGACATCAAACCACTGTCGATGGCTTCCTGACCCAAAGATGGTCCTACTACGAAAGAATCAATAATTTCAGCAGAAGCCGGCAATTTACCTGCTCGCAATACGTTGGCGATATCCTTGGTTTCGTTTACCGTAAACGTACCTGTAATCTCTGAACGGCCACCGGAAATGGGTCCAGAGGAAACTCCAGGCGCTGTATATACTTTATTATCCAGAACAATGGCTATCCCTGTCTGGTTGTTGTAGGCATCACCGGTCAATTCTTCCCACTCCTTGGCACCACGGGTATTCATCGTCATGCTAACAGCAGGTTTGTTGAACTGGTCAAAGGTATCCTGTGCGTCAGAAACCACATCGCCACTGATTCTTGGGGTTCCTTCCCTATTAGACTTCAACGCATACAGATCAACCACCTCTACATCTTGAGCTGGTCTTTCCCATAGGAATTTGGTGAATTGGATATCGTTTGGCAACAATCTTTTAATCTCGGGCATTCTCAGGTAGCTACCCAACTCGGCCGTATCGGAAACCATGGCGCGTGCAATGGCGTGGCTGCCAGGATTTGCTGGAAGCAATTTCCCCAATAGTGGATTGGCCTCTGCGGTCATATCCAATGAATCCTGAGCCACATCGGAAAGTAGGGAATCGATCTCGGATTCAGGTTTTGCCACTTCTTCTTCGGAAGTCGATGGCTCCAAAATCTCTTTTAAACGCTCATTGGCATTTACAAAGAAAGTACCCAAACTTTGGTTGCTCTGCGGATAGGTTTCCCAGAACTCCAATTGTGCCGTACTGGACAACAATTCTTGGGCACGGGCGATGTCCTTCGCTCCAGGAAGCTCAACTACGATTCTTCCCGAATTTCCTTCTCTTTGAATATTAGGTTGTGTAACCCCGAAACCGTCAATACGCTCACGGAGTACCTCAAATGCAGAAACAATGGATTCATCAATTTTTCTTCGGATGATGGGCTTTACCTCCTCATCTCCCATTTGGAAATTGATATCGTCGCTAAGTCCTTTGTTGGCAAAAATATCGGGCGATGCAAGTTTTGTATCTCCTTTGATATTGTCAAAAGCATCAAAAAACAATTCCAAATAGGTGGCATCACTACTGGTAGAAGCTTGGTCGGCATCGGCCAATGCTTTGTTGAAGACCGGATTTTTGGTATTGTTGGCAAGGCCTTTCAAGATATCCTTCACGGAAATCTGCAAGGTCACGTTAATACCCCCCTTAAGGTCCAATCCCTTGTTCAACTCTTTCGTCTTGGCTTCCCCGTAGCTCGTATAGCCCAAAACAGTGTTGTCACTGATGGAGTCCAAATACGATGCCTCTAAAGCTTCACGCTTTGCAACATAGTCTTCCTCAGCCTCCGAAATTTGGCTAACTGCGTAAGCTTCAGCATCTCCCTCCAACTTGTTAGTGATGAAAGTATAAGACAACTGATAGATGCTCACCAAGCCAAAAAGGATAGCGAAAAGCCTTATAAGTCCTTTATTCTGCATTGATTGTTAATTTTATAGAAGTTTTCTTAAACAGCGTGCAAATATATCATTTCCGATAAGATTTGACAATAGAATTTGATGTAATTGCAATTCCTGTTGATGGTTATGCGCCAAAAAAGAAATTGCCATTCCCGACAAACCTTGGAATCTCCCAAAAACCGATGGGCAATTTCCTTAGGGGTTACGTCAGAAATGGCAATTCAGTAACTTATTTCGAAATAGGCTACACGTCTAGCAGTCCGTTGGTTTTTTTAACACCTTCGGCACTCTCTTGCATTTTTGCCTTTTCGGCATCAGATAATTCGATTTCCACGATTTTTTCGATACCGTTCTTGCCCAAGATTACGGGAACTCCAATACAGATATCGTTCAAACCGTACTCGCCTTCCAACATGGTAGAGCATGGGAACATTTTCTTTTGGTCACATGCAATGGCCTGCACCAAACCAGAAACAGCGGCTCCAGGTGCGTACCAAGCACTGGTTCCGAGCAATTTGGTCAATGTGGCCCCTCCTACCTTGGTCTCTTCCACGACCCAGTTCATTTTTTCTTCGGATAGGAATTCGGAAACCTTTACACTATTACGGGTAGCATGCCCAATCAAGGGGACCATTCCGGTATCGCTGTGCCCACCGATTACCATACCGTCTACATCGGAAATAGGTGCTCCCAAGGCTTCGGCCAATCTGTATTTAAAGCGTGCACTGTCCAAGGCACCTCCCATACCGATGATTCGGTTTTTTGGCAAGCCTGTGGCCTTGTGCACCAAATAGGTCATGGTGTCCATAGGGTTGCTTACCACAATAATGGTCACGTTTGGAGAATGCTCCAAAAGACTGGTGGATACCGTTTTTACAATTCCAGCATTGATTCCGATCAATTCCTCACGGGTCATGCCCGGTTTACGTGGTATTCCAGAGGTAATCACTGCGATATCGCTGTTCGCAGTTTTGCCATAATCGTTGGTGCTTCCTGTAATTTTGGTATCAAATCCGTTCAACGAGGCGGTTTGCATCAAATCCATGGCCTTTCCTTCGGCATAACCTTCTTTGATATCCAATAAAACAACTTCTGACGCAAAATTTTTCATCGCTATGTATTCAGCGCAGCTTGCTCCCACTGCACCAGCTCCAACTACGGTAACTTTCATGTGTATAGATTTAAATTTTAGTCCTCAAAAATAAGGCATTTGCATCAGAAAAAAGCTGACTTTTACCAGTTTTAGGGGCTTCTTTTGTACAAATGGCAGCTTGTTCCCATCAATTTGGATTGTCTGCTCCAATATGACCTACATCATTGTCCAAAACCAAATGCAACTATTTTCCATTTTTCATACAATACATTGTCACAAACCGACGTTCTAATAGTCCCAAATTTAACGTAACCTACTTGACCTATGAAAAAGCTCTTTTCATTGTTGTCGATTGTTGGCATCATCGCCATCAGCAACTGTACTCGGGTACCCGAGAACCACGACCCTATCTTGGGCATCTGGTCAAAAACTGAATCTGCTACCCTTGAAGGCAAGGGAACCAACACTACTCGCGAAGAGTGGATTTTTAACGATGTTTATTTAGGTAGGTACCAGACCTACTCCAATTCCAAATTGACTTTTTACACCGATTTTAAATGGTCCGAAGAAAACGGAACCTACACCATTATATATGGCGACCCTCAAGTGAAAGATATCACTGTAAGCTTGGAAAAAGCCAAAAAACCAGAAATCTTAACCTTGGACAATGGCTCGGTCTTCGCCACCAGGGAGTAACGTGAAGGCTACATATATGAAAATAGGAGGCCCCGGGAGCGGGGCCTTCTTTATTTTTGGTCGGTCAGTTAGGTTGCTCGCTACCTGAATCCAAAGTTGACACCAAAGGTGAAGGTGCTGAATTCGGCAATATTGTATTCGGCATTGAGCCTAAAAAAGCCCAATTTTATCTTCGTACCCAGATTGGCGTTAACGCCACTTGCGTTTTGCGACACCGAAAAAGGGTCTGTTACGGTTTCGGTGAAGAAAGGTCCATTGGCCTCATAGGTTCCCAATAAATCGATATCTGATTTTCCTGTGATATAGCCCAAGCCACCATAAAAGTTAATGACAGGTATATTTTTGGTTGACACTACAGCACTGAAATTCCATGTTTTGAAGGAAGCATCCAAACGTTGATCGGAACCTTGAATGGTAGAAGAATCCGTAAAATCGTACTCTCCATTTAAATTGGTATAGCCAATAACTGCTGAAATGGCAACAGGCAACACTTTGTCTGCCGGTAGCATCTTGGTGAAATCATACTGCAATCCTGCACCAAAAAGTCCAATTCTGGCATCGTCCTCAAACTTGATTTGTGGTAAAAAACGTGCCTTTACTTCCAAACCTTTAATCAATCCCACACTAGCCTGAATATACCCTGAAGGGATAAAATTCAGATTCTCGCCCGAAAGTCCGGAGGGGAGCTCAAATTCTTCCCGAAAAAAACCGCTTTCATCCTCTACAAATACTTGTACTCCATTGATGTCTCCCAGTGCGGTAGAAACCAAACGAGGTTGACCTGGATTGTTCACAAAATCTAGATTTTCGTAATCTGCCGGATCTAAAAGGAATGCTTTTTTATCATCCTTGTTTTTAAAACCAGTGAGATTTCCAACAAGGGAGATTTCAAATCCTCCTAAGGGTTTGGCATCAGCGGTATTGTACCATCCAGTGGAAATACTGTAAAGGGTTGCTTCGGAAACGGGTGAAAGATAGGCATTGGCAAAACGCTCTGCATCTTCCACGCCCGATACAAAAATATCGTTTAGGTCTTGGGCCTTCGCCATGGTCATGGAAACCAATGCTAAGCCTAATATTGCTTTTTTCATACTATTGAAGTTTTATCCAAAACTAAAAAACTCGCCTGTTAGGGGCGAGTTTTTGTTGTGAAACCTTACTTATCTATACATCTATATTGGCATAGACAGCATTTTTCTCTATAAATTCACGTCTTGGTGGTACCTCATCCCCCATCAACATGGAGAATATACGGTCGGATTCCGTAGCATTATCAATGCTCACCTGGCGTAATGTCCTGAACTCGGGGTTCATTGTTGTGTCCCAAAGCTGTTCTGCGTTCATCTCACCGAGACCTTTATATCTTTGGATGCTTGCTCCGCCATTCATTTCTGCGTTTATGGCATCGCGCTCCTTGTCATTCCAAGCGTAACGCTTTTTACTACCTTTTTTCAATAGATAAAGTGGTGGCGTGGCAATGTAAACGTGCCCACCTTCTATCAACTCCCTCATGTAACGGAAGAAGAAAGTCAAAATAAGGGTTTCAATGTGGCTACCATCGACATCCGCATCACACATGATAACCACTTTGTGGTAACGTAGTTTCTCCAAGTTCAAGGCCTTGCTATCTTCCTCCGTTCCGATGGTAACTCCCAGCGCAGTGTAGATATTCTTGATTTCCTCATTTTCAAACACCTTGTGCTGCATGGCTTTTTCCACATTCAGGATTTTACCTCGCAATGGAAGAATCGCCTGAAAATTCCGGTCTCTTCCTTGTTTGGCCGTTCCCCCTGCGGAATCCCCCTCTACCAGGAACACTTCGCATTTGGTTGGGTCTTGCTCGGAACAGTCGGAAAGTTTTCCTGGCAGACCGCCCACGCTCATAGGGTTCTTACGTTGAACCATTTCACGGGCCTTTGCGGCCGCATGTCTTGCTTGGGCAGCTAGTTTTACCTTTTCCACGATTTGTTTGGCGTCATCTGGATTCTCTTCCAAATAATCGGTCAACATCTCGGAAACAGCTTGACTCACAGCACTGGTCACCTCACGATTCCCCAACTTGGTCTTGGTCTGACCTTCGAACTGCGGTTCTGCGACTTTAACGGAAACGATAGCGGTAAGTCCTTCCCGGAAATCATCTCCAGATATTTCAAACTTAAGCTTATCCAACATCCCGGAGTTGTCCGCATATTTTTTCAAAGTTGTGGTCAATCCCCTTCTAAAACCAGATAAGTGCGTACCTCCCTCGTGGGTATTAATGTTGTTCACGTAGGAGTGTAAATTCTCAGTGTAGCCTGTATTGTACACCATGGCTACTTCTACGGGGATACCGTTCTTTTCGCCTTCCATCGAGATGACATTCTGAATCAAAGGCTCTCTTGTGCCATCCAAAAACTTGATAAATTCTTTAAGACCCTCATCTGAATGGAACGTTTCGGAAATAAATTCTCCTTTTTCGTCCTTCCGCCTTTTATCCGTCAAGGTGATGGTAACCCCTTTGTTAAGATATGATAGTTCCCTCATTCGGTTGGCGAGGGTTTCGTAACTATACTCTGTAGTTTGGGTAAATATGGTGTTATCAGGAATAAAGGTGACAATGGTACCCGTTTCTGAACTCTCTCCTACACTTTTGACAGGATATAGGGTTTTTCCCCTTTCGTATTCCTGTTCCCAAATTTTCCCATCGCGGTAAACGGTGGCTTTTAAGTGGGAAGACAAGGCATTTACACAAGAAACACCAACTCCGTGAAGTCCTCCTGAGACTTTATAAGAATCTTTATCGAACTTACCACCGGCACCAATCTTTGTCATGACCACCTCCAGAGCGGAAACGCCCTCTTTTTTGTGAAGGTCTACGGGAATACCCCTTCCGTTGTCTTGCGTGGTGATGGAATTATCTTCATTGATGATAACATCTATCCTGTCGCAGTGCCCTGCCATGGCCTCATCTATGGAGTTATCCACTACTTCATACACCAAATGGTGCAATCCACGGACTCCTACATCTCCAATATACATGGAAGGTCTCATACGCACGTGCTCCATGCCCTCAAGGGCCTGAATGCTATCCGCCGAGTATTGTTTCTTGTTTGCTTCTTCGCTCATATATTTATAGGTATTTGGCTCAAAATTTCAAATCTTACAAATATAGTGAATAGCCCGTGTAATTGGGGCAAAACCCCATTCACAACCCTCTAAGTTATCAACAAAAACTGTGGAAAACGGGGTGGTTGTAAACCCTTGTAGCCAATACCTTCTTAAAATTAAAAAAGCCCCTTGGATAAGGGGCTTTTCGGACTAATTAAAAAATGAAACAAGTAAGATTTACTGCTCCATATCGTTGGTTGGTAAAGGGGGCTATTTCACATATGCATCGGTATGAACCTTAGCCACTGCTCTTCCCGATGGATCATTCATGTTTTTAAACGCTTCGTCCCACTCCAAGGCAATCTTTGTACTGCAGGCCACCGATGGTTCCTGTGGAACGCTCAGTGCCGCTGCATCCGAAGGAAAATGGCTTTCAAAAATGGAACGATAATAATATTCTTCCTTTGATGTTGGCGTTTGAATTGGAAACTTGAAATGGGCGTTTTGCAACTGCTCATCCGAAATCTCCTCCTCCACCAAAGCTTTTAAGGTATCTATCCAACTATATCCAACGCCATCCGAAAACTGCTCTTTTTGTCTCCATACCACACTTTCTGGCAAATAGTCCTCAAAAGCCTTTCGCACCACCCATTTTTCCATGCGTTCTCCATTGATCATTTTATCTTTTGGGTTGATGCTCATTGCTACATCCATAAACTCTTTATCCAAGAAAGGCACTCGGCCTTCTATGCCCCATGCAGCCAAAGATTTGTTGGCTCGGAGACAGTCGTACATGTGAAGTTTATCCAATTTCCGCACGGTCTCCTCATGAAAATCCTTTGGGCTTGGCGCCTTATGGAAGTACAGATATCCTCCAAAAAGTTCATCTGCTCCTTCCCCGGATAAGACCATCTTTATCCCCATGGATTTAATGACCCTTGCCATTAAATACATTGGTGTCGAGGCTCTTATTGTCGTAATATCGTAAGTTTCTAGATTATATACAACATCTTTTATGGCATCGAGCCCTTCTTGGATGGTAAATTTGATCTCATGGTGCACGGTTCCAATATGGTCTGCCACTTTTTGGGCCGCGGCTAAATCCGGGGAACCTTCCAGTCCCACGGAGAACGAATGGAGTTGTGGCCACCATGCATCGGCAGTGTCACCAGACTCGATTCGTTTTTGGGAATATTTTTTGGCAATGGCCGATGTTACCGAAGAATCCAACCCTCCGGACAACAATACACCGTAAGGCACATCGGACATTAACTGACGGTGTACTGCAGCTTCCAAGGCATCCTTGATTTTTTGGATACTGGTTTCATTCTCCTTAACGGCATCATATTCCATCCAATCGCGTTTGTACCATCTCACAAATTCCCCATCGGAACTGTGCAGATAGTGTCCCGGAGGGAACAACTGTATCTTGGAGCAAGTGCCTTCCAGGGCCTTTAGCTCGGAGGCAACGTAAAACGTACCATTCTTATCCCACCCAATATATAAGGGAATGATGCCCATATGGTCGCGGGCAATAAAATATTCGTCCTTTTCGGAATCATAAATGGCAAAACCAAAAATTCCGTTCATTTCGTCGATGAAGTGAACACCTTTTTCCTTATAAAGGGCCAAAATTACTTCGCAATCCGATTGAGTTTGAAATTGATATTCTCCTTCGAACTGTTTTCTCAACTCTTGATGGTTATAGATTTCACCATTGGCGGCCAATACCAATTTGCCATCCGCACTCAATAGCGGCTGCTTGCCCGAAGCTGGGTCCACAATAGCCAATCGCTCATGGGCCAAAATGGCTTTTTCATCAGAGTAAATCCCACTCCAATCCGGCCCACGGTGTCTAACCTTCTTCGACATCTCCAACAATTGGGGCCTAAGCACTTCCGTACTTTCCTTCACATCAAATGCGCATACAATTCCACACATACCATTATAATTTGTAACAATTTTAAAACAAAAATGAATTTAAACATTAGAAAACAAAAGTATATATTCATTTTGACTTATATTATAATATATTAAACTACTAATTTATTGTTAATTGTAATCCATATTTGCTTTTATGCTTTTATTCCGAACGCATTGTAAGGTTGCTTAATTTTCTCGTCTGTATATTTGAATATCATTTAATCAACTCCTTAAACTAGGAACTTAAATCACAATCATGAAGAAATTAACCGTATTATTAGTAGTGCTCTGCACCATTTTGGTATTTACCACCGATGCCACGGCACAGAAATTTAGCGGATTGGACAAAAGTCCGGCCGATATTGCCTATTACCCAGCGAGCTCAAGGGAAGCAAACAAAATGGCACGTGTTATTTACAGCCGTCCACAATTAAAGGGACGTAGTCTTGCCGAATTGGCCCCTGTGGGAAAAGTTTGGAGAACCGGAGCCAATGAGGCCACCGAAATCACATTTTATACAGATGCCATGATCGGGGGAAAAACCATCAAGGCAGGTTCTTATTCCTTGTTCACCATACCTGGGGAAGATGAATGGACCGTTATCTTGAACAACAACCTACACCAGTGGGGTGCTTACTCCTATGATAGCGATGCCGATGTGGTACGCGCTATGGCCACTCCTTCCATGGACAGCGAGGAATTGGAGGCCTTCGGAATTGCTTTTGATGACGATGGAAACTTGGTTATGGGATGGGGAACCACTAGGGTTACCTTGCCTATCAGCTACTAATCTAGTAGGATGTCAAATAAGAAAAGCCCCAGATTGGGGCTTTTTTATTGTTCTTTCTTAAATAGTTCTCCTATTTCTTCTGAACCCCTCCCAAGAAAACCTGTTCAGCGGTTATGTTGGGAATCTCTTCCGATGGAATGGTCATCAAATCATCGCTCAACACCACAAAGTCTGCGAACTTCCCTGGTTCAATGCTACCCTTTTCATCTTCCTCAAAATTGGAATAGGCCGCCCAAATCGTCATTCCCTTCAAGGTTTCCTCCCTGCTTAAGGCGTTTTCCATTTGAAAACCACCTTCGGGATATTGCTCCAAATCCTGACGAGCCACCGCTGCGTAAAAGGTTAAAAATGGACTCACTTGTTCCACTGGAAAATCGGTTCCCAAGGCTACCAGTCCGGCTTTGTCGAGCAAATCCTTAAAGGCGTAGGCTCCTTTAACGCGCTCCTCGCCCAATCTATCCTCAGCCCAATACATATCGCTGGTAGCGTGGGTAGGTTGCACGGAGGGTATGATTCCATTTTCAAAATAATCAAAATCGGAGGGCGTAATCACCTGGGCATGTTCCACTTTCCATCTACGGTCGCTTTTGCCCTCCAAGGCTTTATTGTAGGCACGAAGCACCACGATATTGGCAGAATCGCCGATGGCATGGGTATTCATCTGGTAATCGGTGGCCGCAATGCGCTCTGCCAAGGCTTCAATTTGATCTACCGGGGTGACCATCGCCCCAAAATGTCCCGGTTTATCGGAATATGGCGCTCTCAAGGCCGCTCCCCGTGAACCCAAGGCCCCATCGCCATACACTTTTACAGAACGAACATTCAATTCATCGGTTTTAATAATGCCCTTGTTCAGGAAATAATCCAGGTTTTCTGGGTAGTTGGATACCATGGCGTACACCCGAATCGACAACTCATCGGCTTGCTGTAAGCTATCGATAAGCTCGATGATATCCCGAGGCAAACCTGCATCGTTTACGGTGGTCAGTCCGTAGTCCAACGCTATTTTCTCAGCATCTTTTAGTGCCTGTATTTTTTGTTCCAAGCTGGCTTCGGGAATCACCCTATCCACCAAAGCCATAGGGTTATCCACCAATACACCTGTAATCACACCATTTTCTTTTACAATTTCCCCGCCCTCGGTTTGGGTCTCGGTTGTAATCCCTGCCATATCCAATGCTTTTTGATTGACCAAATAGGCATGACCATCAACGCGCTCCAGGGCTACGGGAGTGTCTGGGAACAATTCATCCAACTTATCCTTGGTCGGGAATTCCTTCACTTCCCAATCGTTTTGGTCCCAACCCCTACCTCGGATAAAATTTGAAGGCCGTTCTTTTTGAAATGCCACAACCCGTTCCACAACTTCGTCAAAGCTTTGGGTACCCACCAAATCCACTACCTGTTGGTTTTGTCCCAATCCATAAAAATGGCAATGGGCATCAATAAGGCCCGGAACTATGGTCTTGCCCTCGGCATCCAACTGTTCGGCAGCATCATATTTTTGTGTAATTTCTTCGGAATCACCTACAGCAACAAACTTTCCATCCCTGACGGCAAAGCTGTTCGCTTTGGAAAAATTGGCATCTACGGTGTAGACATTTGCGTTGGTGACAATCAGGTCCACCTCTTCTTTGGTCTTACATGAAAAGAGTAGAGGAATAACGAACAGCAGTGTAAATTTTTTCATTGTTCTGGGATTAGTTTTTTACCATCCCATAAAAATACCGTTTCTTTTTCAAATGACTTAAATTCATTCGCCTGTGTCAAATCCAAAAAACCTTGTACAACTTTATCTTTTACACCAAACTTTTCATTTGGAAATCGGTATTGATAATAATGTAACTCATCACCTAAGTTCATGGTTGTTAAAGTTGGTAACCAATCGAATGACCCGTCAGACATTTCTAGAAAATAGTATGAGTTTAAAGAATCTCCACAGTCAGAAAAAAGATGGTCTACAAGAATGACTCTTTCAACGCCATTTATTCCTGGAGACTCGTTTATCCAAACATAAAAATCAGAATAATGCAATTCGGAAATCGGAAAACTGCCTATTTCATTGATAGTGTCCTGTTCTTTCAAAAGATAAACCGAATGTTCCTCTTTATTGTAAGTTAGGGTTGAATCTGGTAAAAACCCATATTTTTCGAAATCATAGGTAGCTACGGAATATGACTCAGAAGAATAAAAATTAGATCCGTGCTGTGGATGCGGATAAGCTTGTGCATTTAACGATAAAAAAGCGCCCAAAACAATGATACAGGTAACAAATAACCTCATGGTGAAAATGCTTTAACCTCTAAAATAGGTTATCGAATTGTTTTTATCTTCACCAATTGATCAATGCCCCTTCTGATCTGATGGATGACCTGTTTGAATTGACGGATGACTAATTATCCTCAAACTTTGTCATCACAAACTCTACGCGACGGTTCTTTCTTCGGGCTTCGTCGGTTAAGGTAGTGTCCAAAGGTTTACTGTCTCCGTACCCTTTGGATGTAATCCGATTTTTGTCCAGTCCAAGATCAATAAGATACTGCGCTACGCTGCTCGCGCGCTCCCGTGAAAGGATATCATTGTAGGCATCGGAACCTAAATCATCGGTATGTCCGCTAATGGCGACCTTTAATTCCGGATTTTTCATCAAATATTCATAAATATCCCGAAGGCTTTGCTCCGCTTTGGGCTGCAAATCAAAACGGTCAAAGTTGAAGTTAACGTGGTCCAGCACGTATACCTCGTCCGTTTGGTATTCTGGACCAAGGTAGGTCAATGAGATATCGTCCAGATAGTAGTAGGCATAGCCCTCGTTTGGTTTGGATGCATCGGTATTGTCCAAGTAGTTGGTCCCGGCATTACTTTTGAAATTTCCTAAAATCAGATAGCGTTCAAAACCCTTGGCCACCATATCAAAACTGAGTGCCATCCATTCTTGTTTATCCTGATAGTACCCTGTGACCGGAAACTGTTTGATGGGAGTGGTTTGGACAGTAGATGCCAAAAGTTCACCTTGGGAAAGTTCGCGTTTGGTATGTACGGAAAGTAATTTTTCGGCAAATACTGCGCCTATATCCATTACGGCTCCATCTGATTTTTCCGAAAGACTGATGTACAAGGTGAGTCTGTACCGACTTCCTTTTTGAAGAGTTTCCGTTAGGGGAACCTGGATATATTCCCGGTAATCTCTAGGCGCGTAAAGGTACATCCCAGCGTATCCTGCTCCCTCATAAGGCTCCTGCCTTCCTTTAAAGTTCATGGGAACGCCCAACTTGGTACGACTACATTCGTTAAAATAATCTGTGGTTCCCAAGGTTGGGGCGCTCCAATACTCGGCATCCTTGTTAAGATTGCTCATTTTAACGGGACATGATACATAGTCCTCAAACCCACCATTCTGCACCAAATTCTGGCCAAACCCCAACGACAAACTCGTTAAAACAAGGCATAAAAATAGGTTTTGTAATGGTCGTGGTTGCATGGTTTCCGTTTCAATGGGAACGGTCAACTACTGAACAATCAATAAATTGACCGAAAATAATGAACGGTATTTTTAACAATTTATTGCGTATTTCCCTACAGGTTAGAAATCAAACTTGTAGGACACACCTGCCAAAGCCTGGAACCCTTGCACCCTAAAATTGGCCCAACGTTGATAATTGTTGTTGGCGATATTGGAAGCTTTCACAAAAATGGAAAGCTGGTCGTTGAATCGATATCCTACGTGTGCATTGGCATCAAAAAATCCATCGAGGGTGACTTGATCAAATTGTAATTGCGAGTTAAGCGGGTCAATTTGAGACAGCAAGTCTTCCCTTTCGCCCACATAAAACAAATTGGCCCCCATATACCACTGTTCGCTAATTTGGTAGTCCATAAAAACGGAACCTTTAATGGAAGGCAAGTTCCACGCAGGATTGTCCGTTTCGGTGTCATAATCGTAAAATTCGGCATTCACGCCCAAGGAAAAATTACGGTTCACATCCACATTGATTTCACCAAAAACGCCCAAAGTTTTTACATCATCATAAAACACCTGAAAGGAATTACCGAACGTATAGCTTTTCTCATCGTCCCTTAAGGTGTTGATTGGGTTGTGAATGAACAATGGTTTCCTGTTCTCTGCCATATACGACCCTTTGATATTGTATCCCACATTGGAAGTCAACTGGCCCTTCAATCCCAAATAGCCCTCGTACTGTCGATCGGTAGGGGTAATATCCAAAGTTGGCGAAACAAAAGGGTTCTCATTTACAAAATCGTGATAGGAATTTTGAGCCAACTCCCCTTCAATACCCCCGTAGGCAATCACATTTTCATCCAATACACGATATGATGCGGTAACCGCTGGGTAGATATAAAAGTTGCTCTCGCTGTTTTCCATATCCAGTCCGTAGACGATGTTGGCCCCCAAATTCAAGGTCAGGTCATCCCGAAGAACCAACAAACTTGGTGTGACTCCTGCTTGCAGATGGCTATAGTTTTTCTGTCCTTCATTGGTCGCTTCGGTAATCGAGCCATTTTCAAAACTGCCGCCTACATAATCGACCTTTGCTCCGATGGTAAGCAACTCCTGCGTAATAGGAAGTTCAAAGGTTGGGTTGATAACAGCCCGGTTCTCCGCAGATTCCGTAGCGTCCCAAAATCGTCTCAACAACACATTGCCACTTTTGAAATAAGAATCTTCCATGTTGAAGTGTGCTTTGACCTCCGCATTGAAATAATTTTGCTGCTCGTCCATCGCATTGATCTCATCCTCGGTAAAGAATTCACTCTGGATTCCGTACCAATTGTACAGTTGGTGCTGCAAACCGATGTCCGCTCCCCAATCCATGTACCTGTCTTTTTTAGCGTAGGATGCGTTTAACTTGGTATCGTAAAATTCCGTATCCAGAGGGGTTGAATCCAAATCGCCACGTGATGAGTTATGGGTAAGTCCAAAATCCAACAAATCTTCGCCACGATTGAACTCCCTACTGGTGTAAAAATCCACCAAAGCGTTGTTGTAATTGCCCAAACCTACCGATGCGTATGAATTGTACAAGGTGGGTGGTGGTGTTTTTTCCACTCCCGATGCTTTTCCTTTCGCCGGGGTAAAGGTGGATGCTACGGGCACAGAGAATATGCTGTAATTGATTTTTTTCTTTTGTAGCACAATGGAATCGTTCAAACTGGGCGACGATTTGATCTTAAAGGCATCAGAAACGGTTGGGGAATATGGTTTTACCACCGTTACCGTTTCCGTACCGATATTATCCTCTTCTTGGGCAATACCCACTCCGCAAAGGCTCAAAACAACTAGTGAAAATATATAATAGGTTCTCTTTTGCATGTTGTGTCTCGTTTAGTTTTGGTTGGGATCTACGGATGAATTGCTCTCGGCTTCTTTGGCCTTGATCGTGGCCAGCTCTGTTTCTGCATCCGAAACGATTTCCTCAAACTCGGAAAAATTGGAAATCACGCTTTCCAAAATGTAGGTAGCCTGGAAAGCATCTCCCAAACGGTAGAAGTTCTTGGCCATGATCACCAACCCTTTACCAGCCCACTCCTTGTAAGCAGCGTAATCCTTGGCCAACTTTTGCACGGATTCATTGGATGCCTCAAAATCCTGTTCCTTATTTTTAAAATAGGCATCGTAGTACCACGCTTCGGCTGCGAGCTCTCCCGATGCGATTTGTTTCACATCCTGATAAGCTGTTTTGGCCAATTCTTCATTACCCGTGGCAATGGCAGATCGTGCAATCATGACTTGAGCATCACTTTTGATGCGATTGTCTATTTTGGGTGCATTCAACACCTTTTCGGCATAGGCGATGGTCTGTGCATAATCCTTCTGACCGTAAAAACCTTTCATCAAATTGGACTGTGCAAAGGTTTTGTTCTCCGAGATATCAGCAGTGCTTTCCAATCGTTTCAAATAGGGAATGGCATTGGTGTAATCTTGTTGTTCCACATAAATTTCACACACACGGGTCAGGGCCTGTTCGGTGTACTCTCCATTTCCGCCATCGGCAACAGCTTTGTATTTGGGCAATGCCCTGCTCTTTTCTCCGTTGGCAAAGTAGAGTTGTGCCAGTGCAAAATTGGCATTTTGGGCATGCAGTCCGTTCGGGAACTCTTTAAGGTAATCCTCATATCCACGAATGGCAGCAGCGGTCTTGCCTTCAATTTGTTTTCGTTCGGCGGATTCAAAACTGGCGTTGTCCAGCTCCGTATCGGTCACCTCCACAAAATCGAGGTTTCGGGCCCATGCGGCATATTCGCTCACCCTTCCCTCATCCACATAAACCAATTTGGCCGTAGCCACGGCTTGTTTGGCCTCTTGGGTGTTGGGATATTTTTGTACGACTTCCTTCAACTTATCCAACGCTTGTTGGTTGCGATTGGAGTTGTAGTAGACCAAACCGGAACGCAACAATCCACGGGGCGCGAACTTGCTGCCCGAGTACTCCTCCACGATACGGTCGTAGGTCTGCAACCCCAAACTTTCTTGATTATTGTTGATATAGGAATTACCCAGTTCAAACAAGACATCATCCCGTAAAGAAGAGGTCGGGAACATGGTCAAAAATTCGTTGAGACCATCAATTTTGGCAGTATTGTTGCCCAAAAAGCCATCACACAGCGTTTTTTGGAATGCCGCGTAATCCCGTTCTGGGCCATTCATCTTTGATGATGTATCGTACGCCTTTCTGGCCAGTTGGTATTTACTGTTCACAAAATAGCTGTCGCCCAACCGCAGATAACCATCATTTTTACGTTGATCATCAATGGCATTGGAACCTACCACATTCTGAAAATAGGAAATGGCATTGTTGTAATCTTTCAATTTGAAATAGGTATACCCCAAATTATAATCCAGTTGCTCATATTCCGAAAGCGATTTGGCCGCTGGAGCTTTCTGGAACCGCACAAAATCCACCAAAGCTTCCTCAAAACGGTTCAAACGATAGGCTGATTCCGCCTTCCAGTACAGCGCACGTGCCTCAAAATTAGGATTGGCAGCACTTTTGACAGATTTGTCAAAACGCTCCCAAGCAGCTTCGTAGTCGCCGTCAATAAAAAGTTCCACCCCACGATAGTAGGCTACTTTTTGATAGGTTTCCTTGCTGGCGTAGTTCTGGTTTTCTTCCAACAACTGCATCGCACCTTCAAAATTCCAGGAGGTGATGTACGAATCCACCAACAGTTCCTGAATTTCCATTTGGTGCTCATCCTTCGGATAAGTTTCCAAATAAGTGGTCAACACTTGCGGAACGGGTTCGTAGGCATTACCGATTTCGTAGCTCAAACGGGCATAGTTCAACCAAGCATCTTTCTGGATTTCGGGGCTGTAGTCCATTTGTGAAGCATTTCGGAACGCATTCAAGGCCTCGGACTTTTTATCGAGCTTTAAATAGCATTCCGCCAAATGATAGTAGGCGTTTTGGGAAACGGCATTGTTTCCGCCAATAATTTTATTGAATTGCTGAATGGCCTTTTCGTAGTCGCCCAATTTGTAGTGGCTATATCCCAACAAATAATAATCGGTATTGTTCCATTTGCCGCGTTTGCCCCTGTATTCTTCCAAGTAGGGAATGGCTTCTGCGTATTGTTCCAGGTTGAAATAGCTCTCACCAATAATTTTATTGAGTTCAGAAACCTCTTCGCGGTTCGATTTGGGCAGTTGCTTTTTGGCCATGGCGATGGCTTCCTCAAACTTGCCCAGCTTAAAATTCAGGTCGGCCTGATAGTACGAAAGCTTTTCATTGAGCAACTCCGGGTCCTGAATTTGATCGAAACGTGCGCTTGCCGAA
Source organism: Allomuricauda sp. MMSF_3307 (assembly GCF_030733585.1). Lineage (NCBI taxonomy): Bacteria > Pseudomonadati > Bacteroidota > Flavobacteriia > Flavobacteriales > Flavobacteriaceae > Allomuricauda > Allomuricauda sp. MMSF_3307. Next base: position 233,132 of record NZ_JASHIQ010000006.1, on the reverse strand, counting down.
TTGTAATCGTCCTGTTCGTAGGCAATATACCCTAAATAATATTTGGCCTGTGAGCCATATTTTTGGGAAGTCGTGACCTTGTTCAAATAACGCTCGGCCTCCTGCGGACGTTTGGATGCATAGAGCGCGTAGCCATTGTTGAAGTTAAAGCGGTCCCGCTCCGAGTAGGGCATGGAATTCTCATCCACCTTTTTGTACCATTTGAGCGCGTAGGGATATTTTCCGGTTTCAAAATAATAGTCGGCCACATCCAAAAAGGCGGAATTCCGCTTGGTGGATGTAGGATAACGCTCCACAAAATCCTCCATCATTTTGTCGGCACCACGCTGGTTCAAACGAATAGCGGCATTGGCAGCATAGTAGGCACTATTGGCCTCGGTTTCGCCATCTTTGGTGCTGGCCTTGACCGATTCGAAAATATTTTGTGCAGCTTGATACTGACCATTGTTGTACAGGGCCAATGCATCTTGATACGCTTTGTTTTCGTGGGTGTATATTTTGGTTTCCTGTGCGGAAAGCACAAAAAAAGTTCCCATTAAAATGGGAAACAGTAGGAGGTTTTTTCGATTCATAGTGTTCTACGCTCTTCTCGATTGACTGTACTCATAACGTCAAAATTAAGGCCAAAGTATATTTTTAATGTCATTTGACGAAATTTACGATGCGCTGTTGGACGAATCAGGCCGAATTGGTACTTTTGATTGGTCTGTGAATAAATCTTGCTTCTCACAGCGATTTCAACCTCAACATACTAGGGCCCAACAGGGTCGGAAAGAAAAATGGACATGCCTTTGGGCGTTGTCCAACTGTTTAACTTTAATTTGGTTGAAATGACATATTTGATTGCCCTCCCCATGCTGATTTTGTTGCTGGGAATTCTACTGTTCAACAATCTCATCAGCAAAAAAAACAAGGTCGAAGAAGCGTATAGTGGCATTGATGTGATGCTTAAAAAAAGAACGGACTTGATTCCACGCTTGGTAAATACGGTGAAAGGCGCCATGCAGCACGAGCGGGAAACGCTTACCGAACTCACCAAGCTACGGGAAAAACTCTTGAACAAGGATACTTCGCCCAATGACCGGTTTACGATGGAAAACCAACTGGGAAAACTTTTGGGAAACATACAGCTACGGGCAGAAGCTTATCCTGAACTCAAGGCCAATCAGAATTTTGCGCTGCTACAAAACAATCTTAACGAAATGGAAGAACAATTGTCCGCAGCTAGGCGTGCCTACAACGCGGCGGTGAATTCATTTAACAATGGTATGGAGATGTTCCCTTCCAATATCGTTGCAAAACTGATGGGCTATACCAACAGGACACTTTTCACCATCGAACCTTCCGATGCCAAGGCCCCTGAAGTATCGTTCTAAAACAAGAGATGGTGGAAAACAAACAGAAATTGTTGGACAGAGTCGCTCCTTTGCTCCAAAAAGCTGAGATTGTCAGAAAAAAGTATCGATTTTACCAAGGAGTTTACAACAAGCTAATCCTCTTGTTCTTACTGGGCATGCTGAGTTTGGTCTTGATGGTTTTCTTTAACAATATCGGTTTCAGCAGATGGATGGCACGGGTTATGCCTGCTCAAAATTTTGGTATCATGCAATTTGCCATGATTGCCTATTGGCTTCTGTTCTTTGTTTTGATGATAGCCGCCTATCGCTTCAAAAACAAGTTCAAACAAGCCGAACGGGAGATTCTAAAAATAGCTTTGGATGACATCGCTCCCGAATTCAAATTTGACTCACATAAACAAATCCCCCCACAACAAATTGCCGAGAGCAAGTTGCTTCCTAGTTTTACCCCAGCAAAGAGGAATGAAAAGTTGCCCAGCCTTCACAACCTCAACTTTGGAGTACTACGGGGAAAAGTCGGCAATTCTTCTATCCTGATGGGAGATGTCAACATCATCAACCAAGGGATTTACAATTCCTATCTCATGTTCATTCCCTTGCTCCCGCACTTATTGGTCACTTATAATTTAGTAAGGCCGTTGTTTTCTAAACACCGTTCCACAGATTATTTCGGAAGCCATTTTGTGGGGATGTTTGCCGTGGTGGATTTCCCCAAAAAATTCAAGGGCCATACCGTAATCCTACCCGACACCTTAGAGAAACGGGTTGGATATGTAGCCCAAACCCTCCAAAGTCTCAACCTGACCAGAGGCCAACTGGTGAAGATGGAGGATCCTGAATTTGAAAAGCATTTTGTAGTCTACGGTACGGACCAAATTGAAGCGCGCTACCTCCTTTCACCCTCACTGATGCAAAGGATAACACAACTTTATCAGAAAATAAACAAACCCATCCTGCTATCGTTTCACAAAAGCAAATTGTATATGGGGGTGCGACATGCCCATGGTTTTTTGAGCTTGGACAAGAAAAAAAACCTAACCGAAACAGATGTGTTTGGCATACTGTACGAAGACATCACCACGGCGGTGGGCATTGTGGAAGACCTAAACCTCAATAGGAATATCTGGAACGCCGACACTCCGGTAGCTTCCAATTAAAATTATGGATAAAGGTTACATTTTGATAGGGCGTACCATATTTTCAAATACTTTTGTACAACCATTGAAATGAAAATATGCCCGAGACCATCGTAAAATTACAAGACGTTGCCGTATTCCAAAACGAGAACCTAGTCCTTAACCACATTGATTTAGAGGTAAAAAAGGGCGAGTTTGTCTATGTGATCGGAAAAACGGGGAGCGGGAAAAGTAGTTTTATGAAAACCCTCTATGCCGATCTGCCGCTTAGGCAAGGAACAGGGCAGGTGGTCGATTTTGATTTAAAAACCCTAAAGGAACGCGACATCCCTTTTTTAAGGCGAAAGCTAGGGATTGTTTTTCAGGATTTTAAGTTGCTTCCCGACCGAAACGTGAACAACAACTTAAAGTTTGTGCTGAAGGCAACCGGGTGGAAAGACCCCAAAAAGATGGACGATAAGATCGAGGAGGTGTTGAACAAGGTGGGTATGAAAACCAAAGGTTTTAAATTTCCCCACGAACTTTCCGGAGGAGAACAACAACGTATCGCCATTGCAAGGGCCCTTCTAAACGACCCCGAACTCATTCTGGCCGATGAGCCTACTGGAAACCTGGACCCTCAGACCAGCGTAGAGGTAATGAAGGTGCTACAGGATATCAACCAGAACGGACGCACTATTATTATGGCCACGCACGACTACGCCTTGATCCTCAAATATCCGCACAAAACCCTAAAATGTGATGGCAGCAAGGTGTTTGAAGTCATCCAAAAGGCTGTTTAGCGGGCTATTTCATTGCTTGTCAGACGATTTCCAAAACAATTACGGGATGCGCAAAAGTTTTTGTTACTTTGTCTAAACTAATTTTGCTTCCCATATATGGAAATTCTTGGAATTGATATTGGCGGATCGGGCATTAAAGGTGCCCTCGTAAACGCCGAAACCGGAGAAATGTTGACAGAGCGTTTCCGAATCCCAACCCCAAAATCCAAAAAACCCAAAGATATGGCCAAAGTAGTGGCCAAAATTGTGGACCACTTTAATTATGAAGGTCCTGTTGGGTGTGGATTTCCATCCATAGTCAAAAATGGGGTATGCAAATCCCCTGGAAACTTGGACCCAAGTTGGGTAGGTGTCAATATCGACGAGCTGTTTACCGAATATACCGGACATGAATTTACCGTACTCAACGATGCCGATGCGGCAGGCTACGCCTCCATGAACTACGGCGTGGGCAAAGGAAAGGATGGCTTTGTGGTAATGATTACCATAGGTACCGGTCTTGGTAGTGGTGCCTTCTATAATGGCGTTTTGATTCCAAACTTTGAATTGGGCCAGATCCCCTATAAGAAATTCAAAAAAATTGAAAAGTGGGCCGCTGCCTCTGCCAAGGAACGCGAAGATTTGAGCTTTAAAAAATGGGGTAAGCGTTTCAACAAATTTTTGGAACTCGTAGAGCTTATTGTTTGTCCAGATTTGATTATTGTAGGTGGGGGAACCTCCAAAAATTGGGAGGAATTCAGTCATCGCATCAAAATTGATACAGAAGTGGTCAAAGCCGAGTTGATGAACCACGCAGGTATCATCGGCGCTGCGGTAGCGTGTTTGCGCGAACAGCACCACGGGCATCTGCATTAGTCTTTGGGTTCTGGACCTCAGGAATGGCAGATAAACTAGAAAAATGGATTCCGTGTCAAGGCACGGAATGACAACCACTTTATCTAAAACAAAAAAGCGAATGAAGAATGCTCCTCACTCGCTTTTTTTATGCTCAAAAGTGATTTACAATTTAGACCACTTTATTCCTTTTTCTGTCCACCTCTTTTAGATAGATTTTTCGAATCCTCAAGTGGTTTGGCGTTACCTCTACATATTCATCCTTTTGGATGTATTCCAAGGCTTCTTCCAATGAAAACTTGATTGCCGGAACGATTTTTGCCTTTTCATCGGCACCGGACGAACGCACGTTCGACAACTTTTTGGTCTTGGTCACGTTCACGGTCATATCGTCTTGACGGGAGTTTTCCCCGATTACCTGCCCTTCATAAATTTCCTCTCCCGGGTCGATAAAGAACTTTCCTCTTTCCTGAAGCTTATCAATAGAATACGGAATTGCGGTTCCATTTTCCATGGAAACCAACGACCCGTTCAAACGCTGGGCGATATTTCCTTTCAAAGGTTGATATTCAAAGAATCGGTGGGCCATAATGGCCTCACCAGCCGTAGCGGTCAACAATTGGTTTCTTAGTCCGATGATGCCCCTCGATGGAATGATGAATTCACACACCATTCGGGAACCACGGGCTTCCATACTGGTCATCTCCCCTTTCCGGATGGATACCATCTCTACCGCTTTTCCAGATACTTCTTCAGGCAAATCGATGGTCAAATGCTCCACGGGCTCACATTTCACTCCATCAATCTCCTTGATAATAACTTGCGGCTGTCCTATTTGAAGCTCATACCCTTCCCTACGCATGGTTTCGATCAATACAGAAAGGTGCAGTACTCCACGGCCAAACACCAAAAACTTGTCCGCGCTATCGGTTTGTTGAACCCGAAGTGCCAAGTTTTTCTCCAATTCCTTGTCCAAACGCTCCTTGATGTGACGGGAAGTAACAAACTTACCATCCTTGCCAAAAAACGGACTATCGTTGATAGTGAACAGCATACTCATGGTAGGCTCATCAATGGCGATGGTCTTTAGTTTTTCCGGGTTCTCGATATCGGCAACGGTATCGCCGATTTCAAACCCTTCCATTCCTACAATGGCGCAGATATCACCGGCCTTCACTTCTTCAACGCGCAAACGGCCCAATCCTTCAAAAGTGTAGAGCTCCTTGATTCTTGACTTGACTACCGAACCATCTCGCTTGACCAAAGAAACCTGTTGCCCTTCACGTAGGGTTCCACGCTGCAATCTTCCAATGGCGATTCGTCCCGTAAAAGAAGAATAGTCCAACGAAGTAATCAACATTTGTGTAGAGCCTTCCTGGGGTTCAAACTCAGGAACGTGCTCAATCACCATATCCAATAAAGGTTCAATGCTGTCGGTCGGTTTTTTCCAGTCCTCGCCCATCCAGTTGTTTTTAGCGGAACCGTATACCGTTGGGAAATCGAGCTGCCACTCTTCGGCGCCCAATTCGAACATCAAATCGAATACTTTTTCGTGTACTTCTTCTGGCGTACAGTTTTCCTTGTCCACTTTATTGATCACCACACAAGGCTTCAAACCAAGGTCAATCGCCTTTTGAAGCACAAAACGGGTCTGTGGCATAGGCCCTTCGAAGGCATCCACCAACAACAAAACCCCATCGGCCATGTTCAAAACACGTTCAACCTCACCACCAAAATCGGCGTGACCAGGGGTATCTATAATGTTGATTTTAGTGTCTTTGTAAACAACGGAAACGTTTTTGGATACGATAGTGATCCCACGCTCCCTTTCCAGGTCGTTGTTGTCCAAAATAAGGTCGCCTTTGTTCTCATTTTCACGGAACAATTGGCAGTGGTACATAATTTTATCGACCAAGGTAGTCTTACCATGGTCTACGTGAGCAATGATTGCAATGTTTTTAATTTTGGACATAACCTAAATTTTAAGCCCGCAAAGATACTCCTATTTTTCATTGGGCAATACACCCAAATGTTATTTTTATCTTATTGATTTTGTGGGAGTTCCAAACTTATAGACCCACACACCATCGCTTTTCGCTGATAATCCAGCCGATACTGAGGTTGACTACGGGCTGAATACTGCCTTTAAAGGGTCCGACGTAGTACCCTGCACCGGCATCGATGGAGAAACTAAAGCCGGAATCAAAACTGCGCTGTATGCCATATACCAGTCCACCGTAGCCATGCACGCCTTCCACCAAACGGCCTTCGACCACTCGACTACCTGGTGAGAAAATAGCAGCAGATGGCGCAATGTAGTTTCCAGAATTGCCGTAAATGGACCTTCTTCTTCTTTGCCGACTATTTAAGTTGTGGTAGTATCTGTTCTGAACGGTGATGGCCGGAAAAAAGTCGAAATCCTCCAAGGGCTGGGAGCTTGCGGGTTCCAAGGCAGCCTGATATGCCACCCGAATATCCAAGGTGCTGTTGACCCCAAGAGCCATTTCGTACTCGATACCAGGGTTAAAGGCATTGAGCTTAAACTGACGGACCTCGCAATTGGTCCCGTATTGGGCGTTTGCAAAACAGCTTGCGAAGAGCCAAGCCAAAAGTAGGAATCGGCGCATGTAGGTTAATTTGGTACTAGTATAACCTCAAGTTCGCTAAAAAAGTATGATTGGGGGCAGTTTTACCCTTAAAATCGATTCTTTTTCTTCCGTTTGGTAGCCACCCAGCCCAAAGTCACATTGATCAACGGCCCATAGCCGCTCGGTACACCATCGCCCCGATAATACCCGGCACCAAGCTCCACGTTAAAATTAAAGCCCTTTTCGTAAGTACGTTGAATGCCGTACACCATCCCAAAGAATCCGAGATTAAAGTCACCTACAGCGTCAACATTTGTCGAAATCTGCAATTGTGAAAAGAAAATCGCCTGAGCAGCGGCAATGTAGTTGCCCGAATTGCCCGAAGTGTTTTTGTCCAGCCTTGCCCTTCGATTAAAATTATGGTAGTATCGGTAGCGGTTGTTCATGGCCAATCCGAACACATAACCTTCTTCATATGTGGCCAAACCAAAACCTAGGTTGGAGGAAACACTTTGGTTCTTAAAAAGTCCCAATTCGTAGGTGAATCCGGGGCTTAACAGATTCAATTGAAACTGGTGCCGTTCCAAGCGCACCAAATCAAAGGTGCCTCCCCGCTCCTGCCATTGGGCGTGTGACAAGAACGGAATCAAACAAAAGGCCAACAATATAATCCTGTATTTCATAGGTAATGGTTTATCTTGATAAATCTAAAAAGGATGCCACGGTTTAATGCTATCTTTGTGCAAACTTTAAGAAATGGACATCACTAAAATCCCACAACTCAAACATACGGACAGCAATAACTTTTTCTTGTTGGCGGGCCCCTGTGCCATAGAGGGCGAAGATATGGCTATGCGCATAGCGGAAAAAGCGGTCGCCATTACGGACAAGCTGCAAATCCCTTATGTGTTCAAAGGAAGTTTTAAGAAAGCTAACCGGAGCCGGATTGATTCCTTTACCGGAATTGGTGATGAAAAGGCCTTAAAGATTTTGAAAAAGGTATCGGACACCTTTGGTGTTCCTACCATTACCGATATCCACGAAATTTCCGATGCGGCCATGGCGGCGGAATATGTGGACGTGCTCCAGATTCCTGCCTTTTTGGTGCGACAGACGGATTTGGTGGTGGCCGCTGCCGAAACGGGCAAGGTGGTCAATTTAAAGAAAGGGCAATTTATGAGCCCCGAAAGCATGAAACATGCCGTGGCCAAAGTCATTGACTCGGGCAACGAACAGGTTTGGATAACGGACCGGGGCACCATGTTCGGATATCAGGATATGATCGTGGATTTTCGCGGTGTTCCTACCATGAAACAATATGCTCCCGTGGTGTTGGATGTGACCCATTCCTTGCAACAGCCCAACCAATCTTCCGGGGTTACGGGCGGTAGGCCAGCACTCATTGGCACCATGGCCCGCGCGGGCATTGCAGCGGGTGTGGACGGTCTTTTTATGGAAACCCATTTTGACCCGGCCAATGCGAAGAGTGACGGCGCCAATATGCTGGATTTAAGTTTATTGGAAAAATTATTGACCGATTTAACGGCCATCCGAAAGACCATTAATTCACTGTAACCCTTTATCGTTTATAAAAACCTTTGTGTTTTTGGGCGTAACATTCCTGCAATACGTCCACCAACACCTCTTGGTCAATTTCTTCCAAGGTGGTGTACCGTAGGGATTTGACCACTTTTCGGTTCTCCGTGACCATTTTGTCCAAATGCAGGGTCAAATGAGCCGAGTTCCAAAATGCGATGTCCACATAGCGTTTTTTTTGGGATACATTCAAGTAGCAAATGGGCTGCTTCCCCACATAAAAACAAGGAATATTCCATTTATACTTCATGTCCACTTGAGGCACTACCGATTCGATAACCGCTTTTAGGTGCAATAAAATGCTTCTAAAAGGTTCTTTTTGGTTGATAATATAGTCTTCGGCTGGATTCATAATCGTCAACTAGTACACCTTTACTTACGTTTGAACAATTTCTTCACCAACTGCATCAACAGCACGGCCACAAGACCAATCGCCAATCCCAGTACAAATTCCTTTAACATGGTGGGCCATGAAGGAACTAAATGATGGAAAAAGTCGATGTTATGGTTAAAAATTCCACCCGATACCAAGAGCAAGGCCAAGGTACCTACAACGGACAATCCTTTAATGATCTTGGGAAGTGCATTGACCAACACTAGGCCTACCTTATCCGAAAAACTATCCGTTCGCTCGTTTAGGTTGATGAGTCGATACCCATAATCATCCATTCTGACGATCAATGCCACGATACCGTATACGCCAACAGTGGCCAACAGCGCCACCACGGAAACCGTCACGATTTGTATGGTCAGGGTTTCATTGACCACGGTACTCAATGCAATTATGACAATTTCCACGGAGAGGATAAAATCTGTAATGATGGCCTGTTTGATTTTTTTCTTTTCCAGCTCGGGCAATTCCTCCTCTGGAACTTCCGTGGGGTCGTCATACTGCTCTTCCTCCTTTCGATGGAACAGGTACTCGTATACCTTTTCCGCTCCTTCATAAGCCAAATAAATACCGCCAAGGATAAGAATGATGGTGATGGCTGTGGGCAAATAGGCACTAAGCAAAAAAGCCACGGGGAGAATGATCAATTTGTTCAAAAAAGAGCCCTTTGTTATGGCCCAAAGCACGGGAATCTCCCTGCTGGCCAAAAATCCGGTCGCTTTCTCTGCATTTACGGCCAGGTCGTCGCCCAAAATGCCCGCTGTTTTTTTGGTCGCCACCTTGCTCATGGTCGCCACATCGTCCATGAGGGCGGAGATATCATCCAATACTGCAAAAAATCCAGAAGCCATAGTAATATTTAATGGTTAGTGTATTCGTCTTCTTTGAAGACAAAATAAACAAATACCTCACTAACAAACTGTATGGGATATCTTAAAAAATAAGAAACTTATGGATTTAAGCGCCTTCCATGGACAACAAAGTGGCTGCCCAAATGATCAAGGAAGAAAAGAAGATTCCGATGGTATTGGCTGCAAAGGCTTCGCGCTTCTTCATTTTAAAAAGATAGGCAGCGATACTCCCGGCATAGACTCCGGTTCCAGGCAAAGGTATCATCACAAAAAGTACGATACCCAAAAAACCAAAGCGCTGTATCTTTTTTCCAGAGCCCTTTTTGGCGCGTTGCCCAACAAAAACGGCCGACTTTTTATAAAATCGCCATTTGATCAAGTGAAGGTTGATGTATTCCAGAAAGAACATCATGAGGGGAAACACCAGCACATTGGCTCCAAAGCAAACGATAAACACCAGATATTCATTGGCACCTTGGTAAATCCCGTAGGGAATACCAACTTTTGCCTCTCCGAATGGGGAAAGGCTCCAAAGTGCCGCTATGAGTAAATCGATATGCAAGTTGTACAGGTTTAGAACTTGCAAAAATATTCAGGTTTAAGCTAACCTGCCCTCTCAAAACCCTTAAATATTTACTAATTGTGATTTTAGAATCGGCCCATGGTGATTTACGCCACCGAGGAGAAAGGACCTCCATTGATGACCATATCAAATTCGGGCAGCAGTTGGCGAATGTATTCGATGGGTGTTTTTTCGGAGATATACACCCATTTTTTATCCACGTTCACATCAAAATGAAAACTGGTAAAGTCGGTATCCACATCCAAACGGGACAACAAAAACCTTGTGATTTTTGGCCGCAGGCTGTATTCCATATCGATACAGGTCCGTTGCATTGCAGGACTGTCGTCCCCAGAAAATACCCAATTGAACTTCACGTGCCTTTAAAAAGTTTAAGAGATACAATATACTAAAAAACAACCCATTACCAACTTTTCGGGAATGTTTTTGGATATACGATCACTCTTGTCCGTCCACATAATCCTGAAGGTAGGCGTAGCGGGGGGTCAGCTTGCCATTTTGGGTCATACGGGCCCTATGGAGAATGCCATCCTTATCGCTGTTAAAAAAGGAAGGGATAACGTGTTTGGAGAAGGCTTCTCCAAAACCAACGCTGGCATCCCGTGGCAACTCGCAGGGAAGGTTGTCCACGGCCATTACGGCAATGGCATTATCTGCCTTAAAATCTGTTTCCGATTCGGTTTCTGGGTCATAGCCGTAAATGGGCTCCGCTATGGTAGAGGGACGAATGGTACTGGCCACGGGACCATCGATATCGCAACTGATATCGGCCACTACTTTTATCTTAAAATCGGGATGTTTGGCATCTTCGCGTGTGTACAGGTAGGGTGCGCCATCCCCATAAAAATGCCCCGCAATATAAAAATCGGTAACCTTGGCGTAGCGAAAAAAATCGGACTGATACTCTCCCGGATTTTGAAAAAAATCGGCTTTGTTACCTTTTATCCCATCCTTGCGTTTCACGTAGTAAGAAACATCGATTTGGCAGTACACGGGTTCTTGAAAATTAGTTGTGAGGTATTCGTTCGAAGAAACCTCCCTCAATCCCATGGCGTCCAACATTTCTTTGGCGCCGTTGCCCACGCGTCCTCTTCCGGTAAGCAATATTTTGATGTTGGGCAGTTGTATTTTCTTGAGTTCCGCAATCAGCGCTTGTTGGTCCAAAAGTGATTCGGCCTTGGGCAATTGGTAGCAATCGTATTTTAGACCATAAGCCCTAAATCCGTTGTAGGCACCAACGATACCGGCATACCGGCCAAAGGCCACCAATCTTGCCCCCTTGGAATTGGTGATGACCTCGTGGTCGTACAATTCGATGTTCTTTTCCAAAATGGCTCTTAGCAAGTCCCGATTATAGGGTTGTTTTTTGATGGTATGGGAAAAGAAAAAGTATTTTTTGTTGGGAATCAGTGCATCGATAGGAACTTCCTTTACGCCGAGCAGCACATCGCAGGAATCCATATCGGTTACCACCAGGATACCTTTTTCGGTATATTCACTGTCCGAAAACACCCGAATCGGGGAAGATTCCACGTTAATTTCGGCGGCCGGGTATTTGGAAAGGACATTTTGGCATTCTGCTGGTGACAGGACCACCCTACGATCGGGCGGGTTTTTGCGCTCCCTGATGATTCCGAACTTCATATGGTATTTTTGGTATAATTGTTGACCAAAATAAGGGGAAAAGGTTGGGCAAGCAAACTTTTTATGGTTTGATGGTTATGCATTACCTTTGCCGACCGCGTTAGGGATAGAGGCGATATCCTTTTTTTGTTATTCGACTACTTTCTGTTTCTCGACTGCGCTCGAAATGACAGAAAAAGATAAAGCTGATAGCCCGACCCAAATGTGGCTTTGCCCAATTTGGGTAACGCCCAAAAATTATATATGTTCGGTAGGAACAGAGTTCTTTGATAAAAAGGTGAGTTTAATTTAGGATTATTGGCCCTTCGACGTAGTTTATGCTGAGCGTAGACGAAGTACTCAGGGCATAATTCGATAACGCAAATTAGAAATTTGCTATCTCATTACGGGGCCGACCGGTTTTGACAGCAAGACCAATGGCGATGTAAGCATGCCGAGCGCTGGGATATAGCTCGTTAATCTCATATTTCACACTTTTAATTGGCGAAAATAATTACGCTCTTGCCGCATAATCTGAATTATAGTAAGATATGCCTCGTCCCTACAAGGTAGGGAAGCGAGATGTTCCTGAATAGCCCTTGTTGACGGCGATTCGTTTAGGAGCACCAAAAAAGTCAACAAAAGGGTGTTCGTTCGCTTTGGCGACACCTCTAAAACCAAAGAAGCTAAGTGTATATTAGGCCGTATCTGGTCAGGTATGCATCGAAAATGAAGCAGATACTAAGCATGTAGAAAGCATGGTTATTGCTTGTTTGGACGAGGGTTCGAATCCCTCCGGCTCCACTAAATCATTATCAAAACAACACATTAAACCTGTAAATTACTGATTTACAGGTTTTTTATTTTTTGAAATTGGGCACCTCTTCTACCCTTACATACGGATATTGCGCCACTTTTTTAAGTTGGTAATAGCTGTTAAGACCCGAAATACCGGTGCTCTGTAGTTGTTCCAGATCAATGTCACCAGATTCCATAGCTGCATCTGGCAAAATAAGATGGGCTATCTCACCAATAACCAAGGTTGTCCCGTTCATGGGAATAGGAATCATATCCTTTAAGCGCATTCCCATTTTAATTGTGCTTTCCTTCACAAAGGGAGCACCGAAATTTTCAATATATTCCTCCGTAAATCCACATCGCTCGAACTCGGAAACAGCGCGATCAAATTTGGCGGAAGTATAATGGGCCTGTTCGATAAAATCTGGATGGATATGGTTAATGGTGTACATGCCATTTTCTTCAATATTCCGAAGCGTATGCCCAGAATCTTCAGTTTTTGGCCTGGCCACAAAACCCAATAGAGGCGGCTGACTTCCCAAATGCACCACCGAACTGAAAACGGCCAAGTTGGTCGTTTGATTTCCATCCATGGTACCAATAAGATTGGCGGGTTTGATTCCTGTTATGGAATTAATGATCTTGAGACGAACCACTCGGTCCAGCTCCAAAATATCTTTATTTGAATACTGCATCCTTTTTGTTTGACGATTTCGGATTGACGACCACCATTATTTCTTGGCCATATGATCTCACCAATCGATTGAAATCCTTTTCTCAGACAAAGATACTTTGGAATTTTGGACCGCTAAACCGAGTACTATCCCAATTAGAATTTAAGTTTCCCGTCCTTGTCCCACAAACCCCAATACGCACCCACATCACCTTCGTCACCAATTTTCCAAGCTTCATCAAAAGAAGAAAAATAGAAGACCTCGATATTGTTTTTTTGTGACCAGACTTGGGTGTCAATAAAATACTTCATGGCATTTGCCGCGGAGGGTTGCGCTCCCTTGAGTCCTTCACCTTGACTGGGCCATCCTGTTTCGGTAATAATCACTTTTTTTCCCTGACCTGCATCCGAGGCCTGACCATACATTTGTTGCATGTGGTTCAAGGAATATTCAATGGGGCAGCCTTCCCAATAGGGGTAGCAATTGGAAAGAATGACATCGCAGGCGTTGGTAATGTTCGGTCTGTGGGAAAACTCGTAGTAGGCATCCACATAACCCACGGTGACATCCGGGAGTGCCTCTTTTACCGTGTGGATGTATTCCAGCAATTGCTCCTCCGTCAAATCACCTCGATACATGACCTCGTTGCCTACTGCAGCGATATCCACGTTACCTTCCTTGGCCAGTTTAATGAGACCTTCCACTTCTTTGGCGTTCAATTCCATATCCGAGCCCAACCAGGCGCCCACCAAGGTTTTCATGCCCAATTCTTTGGCCACTACGGGAACATGCTCATTCCCTTCAATACAGGAAAACGAGCGTACCCATTGGGTATATGGCCTTATGATCTGCATCCTCCGTTTAACCTGTTCCTTGGAAATAATATCACCGGGACTTTGTCCGTCCTCGTAGATACTGAAGCAAAGCCCGTGCATTCCGCTCTGCACTGTTTCCAACCACAGCTCCCTAAGCTCCTTTTCGGTTATTTTATCCAAATCCAGTCCCAAACCGTCGGTATACCCGGCTTTGGACAACGAAAATTGATGTTCCTTTCTGTATGACATATGCTATTTTTTGATTAGAGTTCGCCTCTGCGGGCTACAAGCTGCTCCTTGATTTCCTTGGCTCTCTGTTCGGATAAACTGTACTTCAACATCACCCAAATGGCAAGTGCGGCCGTGGATGACGGTATAATGATGTCGGCAATCCTCAGTCGGTTCATGGTTTCCAAAGTCTGTTCTGTAATATTCGGGTCAAAGCCCACGATTTTTAGGATAACACCGCCCAACACTAGGGCAATGGCCTGTCCGAGTTTCACCATCCACCAATAAATGGCACCAAAGGTGCCTTCCTTACGTGGCATACCATTTTCCAATTCATCCAAATCGCATACATCGGCGGTCATGGACATCATCAAGGTAAAGAGTCCCCCCATTCCGAAGGCAAATAAAGGTATGGGTACAAAGATGAGCCATGGGATATCGTTATCGGGGTTGATGGAGAACCAAGACATTCCTACATCGTTCAATATAGGGTTTAGGTACTCAAAAAGTGACCCTACTCCCGCAGTCAAGCTTTTACCAAAGCCTGTTTCATTGAATTGATTGTTCAGTTCTTTATCAAATCCCCACCACTTTAAAAGATAGCCAACAACCGACAATGCGGTAGAAATAATGAAAGCTCTCTTTTTACCCCATTTGTTGGACATTTTAGTGATAATGGGTATCACCAAAAACGCCGTGATCATCGCATTAATGGTATTGAACCAAGCTGGCCAAGTGCCTGCCATTTCGTAGCTCCCACTGTACATGTAGAACACGATGATAAAAACCCCAAAGGCGGCTACCAATTGGAAACCGTTAAAAACCAAGAATGTGGCACCGCACAACTTCATAAAGGGCTTGTTTTTCGAAACCTGCACTATACCCCTGAACAGTTCTTTCATATTGGACCACAAGGTTTTAAAATTGATTTCTTTTCTGTTTTCCATGTGGGCCGCATCAATCCCCTTACAGAACAAAGCGGGCAGGATGCCGAACACCACACACATGGTCCCCACTATCAATGCCATGGTCCTTACGCCCTCTGTCTGTGTATTGAAGGTATTGGAGTCAGGAATGATGACATAAAGCCATGGAACAATCATCCATGCAATCTGACCCATACTGTTGGCAAAACTCATTAACCTCGTGCGTTCGTTGTAATCGGAGGTCATTTCATAGCCCAGACCCACCAGTGGGGTAGCAAACATGGTATTTCCAACCAAAAACAGTATTTGAATGACCATAACATGCCAGATTATGTACGTTTGGGAGGCATTATCATCCAACTGCCACATTAAAAAGAAAAGCACACCACTGATGATGGCTCCTAAGAAAATATAAGGCCGGCGTCTTCCATATTTTGATTTTGTATTGTCCGAAATGAATCCCATAATAGGGTCGGTAATCGCATCAAAAATTCGCGGTAGACCTCCTAAAAGTCCGGCCCATAAGGGGTCTACCCCCCACGCGGTCAACAAAAAGAACTGTATGAACACTCCTAGCGTACCCGGTAGGATATTCAAGATGAAATGACCTGCCCCGAAAGCGGCCTTTTGCCCTACCGGGACTTTGTCCTTTGAAAGTTTTTTTACGATTTCCATGATTGTTTGGTTTAGTCAGTTTTTGTGCTTGTCTGTGGTTTTGTATTGATGGTCAGTGTTTGTATAGCATTGGCTGAAATACGTATATTTTTGCTCGCTCCGTTTAAGGATAACGCAAACCGCTTCTCCTCGGAAGTTTGGTTGAGTACTATAGCAACGATAGACCCATCAGGATTCTGTGCTGCTGTTACTTGTAAGGTTTCATCGGAATTCTCAAACCCAATACGGAAGGCTCCGGGACGGATATACCTACTAAAATGTTGTAGCGTATGGAACAGGGGCGTAAAATAAACCTCATCTTGGTCAGGATCTACAATAACAGGGGCCACACACCAATTTTCGAACCAATTGGGACCTCCTTGCCTATCCAAAACCATGTTCCAATCTACCCAACCGTCCACCCAATTGTTCAGGCAGCCGATTATATCCCGGGCGTAGCGAAATACCGGAACGTATTTGGGATGTAAATGCTTTTCGCTTTCTGGGGCCCAATCCCAACCCCAATCCGTTGCCTCCTTGCTCCAATACCAGGCATCGTCTTTCCATTTGGGAACTTCGGCATCCACGCAGGCCTCGGTTTGAATCAAATGCTTATCAGGTGCCTTTTGATGGGCATATTGCAATGCATCTGGAAACACTTCGTAGGTACTGGCATACCAATGTATGGCGGTCCCATCAAAATATTTGGAAGTGGATTCGTCACGATACATACTGTCTACCCAAGTATCCAAATGCTCCCTATTCTGATCATACCCCAATATTTTGACCTGATGTCCATCCTTTTCCAATTGTGGCCCTAAATAATCCCTTACAAATGCGGTCATTTCATCTGGGCTAAAATGCATACTCTCCCAGTTGTTATCGTTGCCCAAGGGTTCGTTCTCCACGGTAATTCCCCAGATAGGGATGCCTTCCATGGCATAAGCCTCCACATATTTTGAAAAGTAAAGTGCCCAAGTGCTTCTGTATTCGGGCAGCAACTTTCCCCCTCTCCAATCGTTGTTGTCCTTCATCCAAGGCGGTGCCGTCCATGGTGAGGCGATAATCTTGAATCCATCTTTAGAGATGGACATGGCCTCTTTGATCATGGGCACGAGGTCGTCCCTATCCTCATCAATGGAAAAATGCTCCAAGTTTACATCATCTGGGACATTGGCGTAGGCATAATTGCCAAGGGAAAAATCACAGGAATTGATGTGGGTTCGGGTCAATGAGTATCTTGCCCCGTTTTCGCCAAAATAAGCTTCCAAGATTTTCTTTCTATTATCTGTTCCCATACGGTTCAACAAATGGGCCGAGGCTTCCGTAAAAGAACCTCCAAAACCGGTTATGGTCTGATACTTCTCTTCGGGAAGAATGCGGATCTGTGCATTGGGTTCAACTACCTCATCCATGGAAACCGCAGCTAGCTTATTTCCATTGGCCGAGGTTTCGATAATCTCTACCTCCAAAGGCTTCTTATTCTCTCCACAACTCAGTACAAGTGCTATCATAACCGCCCATATGTAGTGTTTTCCCAATTCCATAACTTGATTTTAATGTGACTCCATCTCTGCCTTTGTTGGCGGCACAGAAACGGTTTCCATTAAAGCTTCCAAATTGCCATCATAGGTTTTGACAATAGGGTTGCCATTTCGAGTGAGCCCTTTAAAAACGCCTTGGTCCACCATATCCCAAAGCGGATACTTCGCTTTTCCATCAACCGTGAACAACCCGAAATGATTCTCCGATCCATTCGGATTTTGTGCATCTTTCCATGGTTCGTTGAAGGCTTCGAAATAAAAACAGGATATGTTGGCTTCTGTGGTCCAGTCGCGCATCAACTTATGGTACATGGCCTGTTTGTATTCGTCCGTCGCCCTGGAACCTTTTGGCCCATAAAAACCATTGGAAACCGAGGCCCAACCTGTTTCACCGATATGTATGGGTTTATCCACGCCCAAGCTTTTCATGTAGCTGGAAACACTGTCATATTGTTTTTGGGCAAATTCGAGGGCACGTTGCATGGCCGCGTCCACTTGCTCCTTTTCAGAAAGTTCGGAGTGCTGCTCGTCCTGCAACCAAAATTCAGGATTGTAATGGGTATTGTGATATGGGTAGGTATGCATGGAAATGTAATCCACCGCCTTGATCAACGCCTCTAGGTCGGGGGTATGATATGCTGCATCACCACCACCCCATGATGCAAAATCGTCGGAGCTGGTAATCCATAAATCCTTGGAAAGTTTACCCTTGGCTTTAAGTTCTTGCAAGTAATTGACCCATTTTAAGATCACATCGGGCTGCACGTAGTAGCTTGTTGCCCATTTGACCATGGCCTCATTGCCCACAGCCAATACTTTGACGATATCCGGATACTGATTGGCCAAATTCACCGCCCGTTCAATTTCGGCAGCGTTGGCTTCGCTTTCCACATTGTGGTCGGGCTCTTGCCCTGTCCAAGCGTTTTTGCAATCGATCCAAGCACCCAACATCACATACATTTCAAAGTTGGAATCTTCTTGTTTGAGTTCTCGAATAGCTTTGAGTACATTGGAGGCGTGCGGCAGTTGCACATTATAGGTACGGATTATTCCGATGCCCATAGCGGCCAATATTTTCATATCCTCCTTAAGCTCTGCCACGGTAGGCTGGGCTTCCCTTGTAGTTTTGCGATAGCCACCATACGAAATGGCCGTATAATCAGGGTTTCCCAGAATATCCGCTGCGGTCAGTTTTGTTTCTTGGTTCACTGTATTGTCTTTATCTGCTGTTTTGGTTTGATCTTTACATGCGAAGCACAATAAAACCATCAATATCAAACTGCCTGTTTTTAATTGTCTTCCCATGAAATCATATTTTTATAGTTAATGGATGATGTTGCTATTTTAATCGCTTTTCAGTGATGCCCACCTTGATCAATTTGATGTGCCCAGTCCTGCCGAATAGTTCCGAACTATGTTCTTTATCCAAAGTCAAACCGTCAAGTTTCATTTGTGAATCATCTCTGAACACCAATTGCACTTCTTCCTTTTCCGCAATAACATATTGGATTGGAACTTGGCAATAGGTAAAGCCCAACGAGTTTTTTTCAAGTTGGATATGCGCCGTACTCCCGTCCAAATCCACATATTCAAAATCTGCAGGCTGTTCCAAAAATTCCGTCTTTCGAAGCATGCAAGGGTCAAAAAATAGTTGTCCATCGGAAACAAAAACACCCAACTCCCCAAAACGGCTCAAAATATCTTCCTTCACTTGACCTGTCATTCCAGGCTGTTGTGCTCCCTTACCTGCCGGTGTGTGTGAATAGGGATCGGTTGGAAATGCCCCATAAAGTTTGGGTGGCTTATGGACCCCTATTCCCTCCATAATCTCATAAAAATGCTCCAACAACTTGCCAACGGTGACCGCATCATTATTGTTTCTGATAGCCCGCAGACAGGTTTCCTCCACGCTCAACAGCAATTTGGAAACCATGTGCCAGTAAATGGAACCTAGTCCTTCATAGCCATAAAATGTTCCTGATCTACCTGTAAAGGACTTGTGGTCAAATAACTCCTCGAATAGATCCAATATTTTTTGACGGTCTTTTTGGATCAAGTGCCCATATGCTTCTTCAGGCAACGCTGCCAAGGCTGCTTTAAGGCTTTCAGCATTGTTGAAACCTCCATTAAAATGATAAGTTCCCTCCACACTTTTGCCGATGACCGCTGTGTTTTCATCCTCCACCAGTTTCTGCAGGAGATCAGATTGTTTGACTTTTTCCGGCGGAATGGTGTTTTTTTCGCAGAATCGGGGCAGTTCCTTGTTAGGATAAAGCAGGTAACTGTATTGGTCTTCCCGAAAAAGCGCGCTGCTTTTTAAGGCATCCAGCACCTGAAGGGATGCTTTTCCATCAAGATAGCCCGAACTGAGCACAGCGACCTGCCCTTCCAACATTTCAGACAGATAGGAAATGGAAACCTCCTTATCATTTTTGATGGTTATCAAATTGTAGGCGTGGTACAACTTATCTTCCCGTTGATTGGCCTGTATGCTATGCTCCAAATATTCCAAGGATACTTCTATGAAGGTCCCGAGTTTGGCCTTATCAATTGGTTTGTTCTTTTGTTGAAATCCATTGTTGTAGACGGCACTTCGGAATCTGCTTCCTGCAATGCCCAACCCATCCATTATCGCCCTTCTATCTGTATCGCTTAGGTTAGCTTTCAGTTTGTTGTGGCCTTGCAACAGGGTCTGGGTCACGGATTCAAAGAAAACTACAAGTTCTTCCGAAACGCTGAATTCCGCTTCTTCAAGATTGGCAACCATTCCTTGGAAAAACTTCAAGAAACGTCTCAAATAATACAGTGTTACCATAGATACCCCATTGCCCACCAAGGCATTGTTGGCATCGTTCCACTCCGGTCGTTGGGTATTCATCCAAATACCCGCTTCTGGAACAAAGTTTGACATTTTGGAAAGTACGGTCGCCAATACTTTCTCAAGCAGATTCACGTGGTAGATGTTATCTTCTTTACCCATTAGCAAGGCCGCATCGGCTCCAATCCTTTCTCGCTCCTTGTTGATGTGATGGTCCAAATCCTCATCAAATACGATGGTATCCTTCGGGTTCTTCAAAATCTCTTCGTACGATTTGATTTTGTAGGGCACATTGGCATACACAAAGATTTTTTCGCTAAAAGATTTTCCAAGGGTCTGTGGATAATGGCTTTCCATCAACTCCAATAATTTGAGCAAATAGATGATTTGATGGTCGCCCCAATATCCAATATAGGACCAAGGGTCGTCCGGTTCAATGATCTCCCAATCAAAACCGTCCTTGGTTACCCGATAGGGATTATAACCATCAAAGGTGGAAGCGTTCAAAAATTTATAGATCATGCTTTCCAAAAAGCCGGGGTAAGAAACGGCCAAGGCCTCCCAGTTTTGGAAAATGTCCCTCCAGTTGCCCTCATAATCCAGGAGTTTTTTACCATCATCCCCGCGGGTATTGATGGAAAACTTGTTCCATGGCCTACTCGGGTCACCATGCCGTCTACTAAATTTGAGCGGCAAGTATTCCATGGCCAACCTCTTAAAATCGGGGTTGTCATCCGTACCGACCTTTTCCCGTAAAAAGGCCAATGAAAATTCTTCGGGAAAACGCTCCAGCAATTCCTTTTTAAGGTCAAAAAGCGGCTTATTGGCTTTGCGGATATAGGAACTAAAATCGTCACGTTCCATTTGGTAACCGTTATCAAAAATACCGCCCCGCATGATATTGAACAGCGTATTGGAGAAATGACGGGCATCCCGCATACTATCAGACGTACACTGAATGGCATCGGATGCGCCTGCCAATTGCAGGAGCTGTTGCGTTCCTTTATCAATGTCGGCTTCTATTTTGTCGAAGAGCTTGCTTTCCTTTTTTAGGTCTTGTTTAATAACACTTACATCCATTCGGGATTGGTTGACCTCTGCAACCAACATCCATTGCTTCTCCTCTTTGGGATGTAAATGAATATCCGTGTTCACAAAGTAAGCCCCTTTCTCTGCTTTTACATCGGTTTCCTCTTCCAAGGGCATTCCATTTCTAAAGGCATCCAATTGGAGTGAAGAAACCAGATGCTTTGGCTTGTCCAATCCTACGGACCAAACCGTTGTGGCTTTCAATGCTTCACTGGGCTCCGCCTTATCGACAATGATGGCACTCAGGGCAAAAATCCCCAACCCAACGTCAGGTTCCAGTTGGTTCCTCTTATAGGCATCGACCAAATTACTACTGCCATTTTGGGTGGCAGAAGGCACACCGTAGGGCAATATATTTTGGATACCGTCCAACAACTCACAGGACAACTCGTGGTCTCCATGGTTGATCAAATGTGATTTCTTTACAAATCCATAGGTCTCACTAAAGCTCCATTGATATCGGAACGTAAGCCCTAAATCGTTATTGATTTCCTCAAAAAGGATTTTATTCCCATAGTTGCTCTTGTAAAGGTTTCTTTGGATTTGGTATTGACCTGAAAAACAGTTGGAAAACGGTTCCCAGAGGTATTTTTTTGATTCTGACCGAACCCGTATGATGGTTTTGCTTCCTGTGATGGCAGCGGATTCGGTGATTTTATCGTCTGTGTAATATGGAAAAAGGGCCGATTCGGCATTCTTGCGTCCTGCCGTAAGTGCACCATTGCTGGAAATAAACATCCAGTGATCGGAATGGCTCACAATGCTCATAAAAAATGGGCGCATTGCGTCGCAGTTGGAAATTTTATAGTAAGCCTCATCACCCAAGGTCACCGATGAACCTTCCACAGCTTTAGCTTCCGTTTTTAATTTTGTTCCTGCTATGTACATATCCTTTTGGTCCATAAATCCATCACACCTTTATTAGTTCTGATATATGTAGAAAAGCTGGCAAGTAAAAATGGTTTTGCCAGCCTTTCCTTCTCAATCCGAAACTTTTAGTCCAGTCTTAAATTGTCAAAGTAGAAAATACGTTCCTCCGTGGTCAACTCGCCATCTGACCCCGTAGGGTTATCCGGTTTGATGACCAGTTGATTGTAGGTTGTTGGTGAGGCGGGTAGACCCGTAAACGTAAATTCTATTTCCGTCCAACTGTTCGCTCCTCCCGAAACCTGTACAAAGGTTGGTGGAGGATTACCTGTCACGGGATCGGTTTGTGGGTCGAGCGCCAATTCAAATCGATAAGTGACGTCCGGCACACTGGAATACACCATCACCTTAAAGGTTTGGGTAGTGATATCGATGGTTCCAGCAGGGAAGGAATTTTGAACTCCGCCCCAACGATTGATACCACTGGCACGTACCACCTGCAACACATTGTCGGATGTATTGATACCAGATGGATCGGGATTTACTGCCAAACTAGGCACCACACCACCATCACCGATGCTGGAGAAGGCGCTCAAAAAGGTTTCACAACCTTCAAAATCCAAAGGCAATGAGGTTGCCGCCACGGGAGTTCCGGTACAGCCACTTGTGGCACCGCCACCACCGCCTGAACCTCCTACAACTAGAGAGACATTATCAATATTCACCAATCCAGCTGCTCCATTCAAATCAAAGAGCACTCGTGCGTCTGGGGCACCAAAGCCCGTCGCTGTCAAGACAACTGAATAGGTCTGTCTGGTTGTATTGATGTTCACCGTCTCGGTAGTGTTGGCAAAACTGCCCCCGCTCAAGCCAATCCCGGCTATGATAGGCCTATCGGTATCCGACCATGCGTCAAATGACAATGTATAGGTTTCATCTTGGATGATTTCCAATTTCTGACTTAGGTTAACCAAGAATGGTTGACCAGGGTCTGGGGTGGTTACGTTTACGGAGTAAAATGAATTTCCGTTTTCCGTGGTCACAGGTGCCGCAGCAGCATCATCCACGCCCAATATCCAAGGGGCACTTCCGTTCTCAAAGTCTCCGTTGGTCAACAGTCCATCATCAAAGGCAATTACATTTACTGTTCTGGTTACTTCGGTTGCAGCATTACCTGCTGCATCGCTTACGTTATAGGTCACGATATAGGTGCCTGCAACGCTGGTATCCACTGTATCTCCACCTACCACAATGTTACCCGAGATGTCCCCATCGGTATCATCGGTGGCGGTTGCCCCTGCCTCTGTATAGCTATCGCCCACATTTAAATCTACGGTGGCGTCTCCATTAAGGGTAATCACCGGCGGGGTGGTATCTTCTGCTGCTGTTCCTCCCACAACCAGTGAAACGTTGTCAATGTTCACCAAGCCGGCTGCTCCGTTCAAATCAAATAGTACACGTGCATCCGGGGCACCAAAGCCTGAAGCAGTCAGTACGACTGAATAGGTCTGTCTCGTTGTGTTGATGTTGACAGTCTCTGTAGTGTTCGCAAAGCTACCACCACTTAAACCAATCCCGGCAATGATGGGACGGTCGGTATCGGACCACGCATCAAATGTCAAGGTGTAGGTCTCATCTTGTATAATTTCCAATTTTTGGCTCAAATTCACCAAAAAGGGTTGACCCGGGTCTGGAGTCGTGACGTTCACGGAGTAAAAAGAGTTACCACCTTCGGTGGTGACAGGTGCCGCAGCGGCATCGTCCACACCCAAGATCCATGGGGCGCTTCCGTTCTCGAAGTCACCATTGGTCAACAATCCATCATCAAATCCACTACCGCCACTTCCTCCTCCGGAAGTACCTAGAGTAAGGTCGTCTATGTAATATGTTCCTCCCTCGGTGATTGCGCTATCCACCTCATCGTTGTCGGGCTTAATGACCAATTGGTTATAAGCCGTTGGTCCTCCAGGCAGGTTGGTAAAGGTGAACTCTACTTCTGTCCATTCATTTGCGTTGGGTATTGTCACAAATACAGGCGCAGGGTTTCCAGTAACCGGATCGGTTTGTGGGTTCAGTGCCAGCTCAAAACGGAAGACCACATTGGCCTTGGTAGAGTACACTTTTAGTTTAAAGACATCTGTAGTGGTAAGGTCAAAATTGTTTTCAAAGGTATTTTGAATCCCTGCAAAGAAACTGGAACCTGAAGGTTTGTCGACTTGTAAGACAAAATCTGAAGTATTTATGCCAGCTTTGGAAGGGTTTTCGGCCAAGCCTGAAGTGATACCATCACCAAAGTTTTCCGAAGAAAGAAAAGTTTCACAACCTTCAAAGTCCACAGGAAGTGCTGTCGCGGCCACTGGTGTGTCCACACATCCACTTGGCGTTGTAGCGGTTTCGACCTGTTGCACATCATCAATAAAGAAATCACCTGCGGTGGTTCCGGGGCCGTCAACAAACAATGTTATTCTGGAGTAGCTCTCCGTAGAAGCAAAATTGAAGGAAACCGTTTCCCAACCTGTTCCACCATGGCTTGCCGATACTTCGGTATCGCTTCCTGTTCCAAGCTCCAATTTCATCAAGACATCGATGGGCTCCTCTGACCAGAAATTTGCGGTTATGGTTTGTTCTGTGGATAAATCGACCGGTGTTCCCAAGTCAAAAAAGATGCCTTCAAAAGCTGCTCCGCTATTGGTTATCTTTCCAACCTTTGAGCTCTTGTCATTGGTTCCGGATACATCAGGATTATCCAAAATTTCGAAAGCGGCACCATTGAATGTGCTCACCCCCAAGTCATAGTTTACATTGTTGTTGTCAAAGGTTATGGGCAGGGTAATAGGTTCTTTGATTACGATAGTGATTTCATCTTCAAAGGTGGAAGTTGCCCCTGCCGTATTGCTGGCCGTTAAAACCACGGTATAGGTTCCACTGGCCGTATAGGTCTTAATCGGATTAATCTCGGTGGACGTATCGCCATCGCCAAAATCCCATTGATAAGAGGTTGCCTTTTCCGAAATGTTGATGAATTCCACCGTTCCGGTATCTTCATCGAGCGTAAAGGTAAAATTGGACAGTATGGTCGGCAAAAGGGTACTGTCGTCCGACTCACACCCGAGCAACAAGGCCAGTACAAACACGGATACCAGCTTGAATTTGGTTGTTAACTGCTTCATAATCAATAGTTAGTTTAGTTTATTTCTAGTTCTTTATATACTCTTACGTAGTCCACCAACATGGTTTGTGGAAATACGGTCTCTTCATCGGGTGAGCCTACGAAAGTGCCCCCAACAGCAACGTTCATCAAGATGTAAAATGGCTTATTGAACACCCAAGGCCCTGGTACGTCCTCCGGGGTGATTTGATTGTAGAGGACATCGTCCACATAAAAATTGACGTATTCCGGTCCCCATTCGATACCGAAAATGTGAAAGCCTGTATCGAATCGGTCATTGGTCAGTTCGTATTCCTTTGAAATGGCTTCCCCTGCTGAATATCCCGGGCCGTGCATGCTACCGATCAAAACGGTTGGCTCTTGACCGCGATACTCCATAATATCTATTTCTCCAGCTCCGGGCCATGGATTTTCATCAATATCGGCGCCCAGCATCCAAAATGCAGGCCATATGCCCTGACCGTAAGGCAAACGGATTCTCGCCTCAAAACGGCCGTAACGTTGCTCGAACTTATCCTTTGTTATCAGTCTGGCCGAAGTGTAAGCGGAGCCCTCGAAGGATTCCTCTCTTGCTGTAATGAGCAATACACCATTCTGGACCGTTACATTATCGGACCTATCGGTGTAGTACTGCAATTCTTGATTGCCCCAACCATTTTCGCCGGTGCCGATTTCGTATCCCCAAATGGAAGGGTTTGGTTGTCCGTCCGTATCAAACTCTTCGGAGAGCGTCAATTCGGTAAATCTGGCCACGGTCTGTTGGTCGTCGGTTTCACAACCTAATAAAGCAATGGCAAAGACCAGCAAGGTGTATTTGAAAAATACATGACTACTGGATTGAAGGTGCTTATGTTTCGTATTCATTGTCATTTTTTTTTAGTTGATGGTAGGACATTGTTATTCTGTGTAGAAATAAATATTATCCAGGATGAAATTGGGACCGCCCACCAAAATCAGTGCTCCCAAATTATTTTTTTGAGTTGCCAAATCTCCACCGAGTGGTATATCGAACGAGGTCCATTGTCCAACAGCGAGATTGGTCAGGTCAAATCTCAAGTCCCTATCATCGCCTATGGGAAGTCCAGTGTTTACATCTGTTTCAATAGTTTGATTGGCTCCTACATCCCTGATTTGAATGCCTACTTCGGTGCCCGATTGTTGAACATACACATCGATATGTAAAAAGGATAGACCAGAGGCATCTACAGGACTATTAAATATGATTCCTGTAAAATTGTTGTTCACGTAGGACACCACAGCATTATCATTAAGTGTTGCAATTGAAGTTTCTGTGGTAGACCCACCAAAACCAGGTGAAAAATTGCTCTCAGTGGCATTCGCATAGGCATCGCTAAATATCGATGCCACGTTTGCCTGTGGCTGTGTTGGTGTGGGGGCGGGCTGCAAGACACCATTTGATACGATTTCTAAAGAACCCTCTGCACGTACCCCAGCCAAAATAGCGGTAATGTTAGCAGTACCCTCACCTAAAACATTTATTCGTCCAAGTTCGTTTACAGTTGCTACTCCAATATCCGATGATTCAAAATTGAAGTAGGATGGTGCAATACTTACGGTTTGATTGGTCCCATCAGCTAGATTAAAGGTCTGGGTAAGTCCGTTCAAGGTAATGCTGGAACCGATAAAGGTTTGTTCGGAGATTGCTTCACCTCCCAATATGGCAGGTTGTGGCTGTGCAACGGTTCCCAACTTTTCGAACTTTATTTCGTCCAGCCAGAGCACGTAGCCGCCTTCGTCTCCCTCAAAAGAAGCCCCTTCTGCAATCCAGAACAATCCTGTTTCATTAATCAGTTTTGAAGGGTCCGGGATGGGAATCACATATTTCTCCCATCGCGTACTTACATTCAAATTATTGGCCGTCACCTGAAATTTGTTATTGGTCTCTCCAGAGATACCATACCCTATGGAATTAATACTTGCTGCCTGCGAGGCCTTCGCGTAAAATGTCAGGGCATCGAAACCTGAAAGATCTCGCCTAGCTGTGGTATTGAAGGTAGCTCCTACGAAACCGTTACCAAAAGCTGGCACATCGAATCGCATGGAAGCTTCTCCTTCGAAAGCCTCATTGGTGTCTACACTAAAAGCTTCTGGGTCTGCCCCTGCATCCACAAATGGGAAATAGTTGAGCCCGGCAGAAAAGGTATCGAGAAACACATCGCCATTGGGCGGGAAGGATGCGAATTCTACATCCTCTGAAAACTCTCTTTCGCAGCCCATCATAAGTGTACATGCAAGGCTCAAAAGAAGTATGGAACGGAAATTTATTGTCTTGTAGTTTTTCATTGCTCAATCTTTTTATTTCCCGATATTAATGTGCACATAAGTCATAATCTCCCATTCATGTCCGTTGTCGAAACCAACTGGACTCAAAATAGGCTCATTGGCAAATTCCTGCGCCACGTTGGGCAGATATCGTGGTGAGAATTCGTTCAAGGATCTCCAAATTCCACGAATTCCAACTTGTGTGCTTGGAAGAATGAACCAATCGGGTTTGCCCAATGTGGTAGAAATATCCAGCATCAACTGTACGGGGAAAGTGAGGTTGAAATCCCTGTGGTAATCATAAGGACCCCAATCGTTTATTTTTTGCGTGTACTGTATTTTGAAATTCTTGTAAAGCATCCTCACATCACCTCCAAAACGCCGGATCAAACGATCGGAATCACCATTACCTTGTCCATTTCCATAGTAGAAATTACCAATGATGCCCAAATCCGGTCCAAGCTTGGAAACCATTCGTGAGTGTACTTCCCAAAGATCTTCCGCTGGTGCAGAATTAGGAAATGCAAAAAATTCCCGATTGGCATTAAAACCGATATGCGCATCCATCCTTGTGGGTAGACGGCGGTATACAAAGCCCAAATTCATGGCGAATTTGGCGTCTTCTGCCCTATCGTTGTCCCACTCGTACATCCAGGTACCCGGGGTAGGATCATAGGTCAATAGAATTTCACCTGCAGTAGTTTTCCTGTTCGCCCTTACGGCAAAAGGATCGTCTATAATATTTCTCAATCGTCCGGGACCTCCCACATCATTGGGCATCGCGTCTACCAACGGCTCTTGCCACATAAAGTTGGGGGCTATCTGAAAATTGTCAAAAGAATAGGTGAATCCCGTTAAAAAATTGACTTGGTTACCGCTTCCGGTATCCCTAAGTTTCCAGCCGGTAAAGGTCAACGTCTGATCGGCACCACCATTTGCGATCAATCCCATGGCCGCGGTTTGACCATACCAATTAAATTTTCCTCCCTCGTAGGTGACCTTGAATTTTCCTCCCCAATTATCACTGGCTTGAATTCTATCCTCAAATACCACATAGTTGCCCGGAGTACCCCTCACATCCTGGAAGGAAATTCCATTGAGCGGACTTCCTGACCATATTCCTCCTACTTCAAATCCAAATTTTCCAACTTCGCGCTCTATGGCAATGGCCGCTCTCTCGGTTGGCCAGGGTGGTATCACACCACTACGAACTTGGTTGATATCTAAAACTCGACGTCCATTTTCATCCAATACAATATCAGTTTGAAAATCCCTATGATAAATACCGGTAATATTGAAGTTGGCTATATTTTTTCTGTACTTAAACAACATTGTTGGGTTGGCCCCCCACCACAATTGTGGTCCTATTGCCACTTTCAAACCGTCAAACATGCCCTTACCGTCTATTTCCATACCCAGTATCTCACCATTGTAAATATCCAAGTTTGGTCCGTAGTTAGCTTCCGGATAGAACCCGAAGAAATCCCCTTCGTAGCCCCAATGGTAATGTCCGGTCCTGTAAAATCCTTTTAAATCAAATTGTTTGGCTTTCCATTCAAATTCCGCTTGGTAAACCCGAATACGGTTCACATCCTGAACCAATACATTGCCCTGGTCCGTGTTGACTTCAATGGGACGTGAATTGTTTTCGTAGAAGATTTCATTGATCGGGTTTTGGGCCACATTACCGACCACGTTAAAATTGACCTCGGCACGCATGTTGGGTGCAGGATTACCTTCCACTCCCACAAAATAGGATTGCATATGGTCAAAGCCCAATTGGTTCGGAAAGGTATTGGGATCATCGGGATCTGCGTTTTCTGGTGTAGTGATCAAACTACCTCCCGTGCTAAAAGTGGAGAATTTCGCCGTTAGATTACTGATGCGGAGCAAATTGCTTTGTTCGCCCTGCAAGGCCGCCTTATCCCCCCTTGCCTTGAGTACCGCATCCATGATTTGAATATTATCAAAATGATTCTGGACAAAATTCAAGTCCACACCATCGGCGTAAGGGTCCAGTTGATGGGCCTGTTGCAAGGCATAGTAAGCAGCCCTTGGATATAGTTCGTAGAGCCCTCTTGGATCGGTGGCACCTTTGGCACATATCCCAAACCATTCTTCGTTCATATTGTTTGCACCGGGCTCGGCCAAGTCTCTCGAATATCCGCCATTGGACCAAGAGGCGTTGGTATCGTGTATATCGGCATTTTCGCGGTCATCAAAACCGTACTTCCACCATCCGTCACTAAATTGAAAGGTAAATCCTCCGATAGAGTTGCCCGCTTTTCCCAGTCCTGCAGCATTTTCATAGATTTCTTCCCAATTTCCCACCATATAGTAAGCTTGGGAAAACTGATCTTCCCTGTTATCGATGGCGTTGAAGGCATCCGCTCCAAATTCAGTGAACATGACCGGCTTGTTCAGTTTATCCTTTACCACTTGGAACATATCTCCAAAGGAGACACCCCTATAGGTATTGGTTCCGTAGATGTCCACGTCCGGACATTCTTCGGCGATGATGTCGATAAAAAGTACATCCCCGTTGCAAATGGCTACGGGGTGGGAGGCATCCATCTCCTTCATCATTTTGGCAGCCTCGTTCATCAGGCGATACATAGGTCGTCCGCGGCTCTCCCCGATATAGTCTATCCGCTGCTGATCATCCGGGAAGTCTTCGGTTTCCGCTCCGGCCCAAAACAGACCGTAGTTGTTTTCATTTCCTAAGAGATACATTAATAGACCGGGGGTATTCTTGTACTCCCGTACCAAATTTTCCAATTCTGACATCAAAAGTGCTTGGGTCTTTGGCTCATCATAGATGGTAACGGGTGTCCAAACCCCGTCAATGGTAAGCCCATATCGCCCAAAAGAGTGGTTCAACATGGTGTAGATGCCATATTCTTCGTAGATGTACCGTATCCATCTGGCTGGAACACCAGTATATTGTCGGATTACATTAACCCCCATGTTCTTTAAAAGCGACATCTCGGTATCGAGACCCGCTTTAATGATTTCATCGGATTTTTCCCAGAATTGTGCGTTTACCGTATTGGTTCCAATGGGTATGTAATCCCAGTTCATACCATTGATCATGAAGTCCTCTCCGTTCACGACCAATTTCATTCCTGCCTCGTTGCTTTCTACGGTTACCTTAGGCGTTTGGGCAGTTGCCCCAAAAACAAAGCATAAAAGGAACAGTGCGTGCAGCCAGTTTTTCATAGTGTTGTTTAGTTTTAGTTGAGTCCTACATCAAACCCTACCACATCACCAAAATTCTTTTGGTTCAGGTATGCGCACAAAGTGCATTTTGTGATAGCTGCTTTTTGCAGAAGGTTAAACTTAACTTAACAAAATGTGAATTCCTTAAAAACTGCCTCAACAAAAAATATACATTGTAAAATAATGTGTCAATAATTAGCAAATCTTTATTTAATCCGCTAAAACAGTGACTTCACCAAAGTATGTTAAATCGGTATATTAGAAGTGTTGTGTATAAATGTTGAGGTAATGTTGAGGTATAAAACTAGTTTCGTATAGGATTATAGTTTCAAGATGTAATCAACAAGGTTGTCATCGTGGGATAAATCCATTTTTTTTCGAAGACGGTACCGCTTGATCTCCACACTTCTCACCGAAATATTAAAGAGCGGGGCTATCTCCTTGGAAGATAAATTCAAACGTAGGTAGGCACATAATCGAACATCGTTGGGAGACAGGTTTGGATGTGCCTTTTTGAGCTTTTTCAGGAACTTACGGTCGGCATTATTGAATGCTTCCTTGAAGAGTTCCCAATCATCGTTCTGCGTAATGTTCTTATCAATGACCTTGATGATAGGCTTTATGGAACTCGTATCATCGACACTTGACAATAGTTGATCTTTTACCTTGGACAACAGCTCGTTCTTTCGGATGATGCTCAAGGTAGATGCGGCAAGTTCATTGCTCTTGCTCCTGAACTCTTCCTGCAATTGCTCATTCTTTATTTTGATGATTTCCTTTTCATTCTGGGCCTTGGCCAATTCCATATCCCTTTTGTTCTTTTCAATGAGCTTGTGCTGTCGTTTGTGGTAGTAACGTCGATAAGCCTGATGTATCAGAAATGAACCCAAGATAAATGCCAAGAGATAAAGTCCCAACATTACATTGGAAATGTACCATGGCCGGGCTATGGAAAATGTAAAGGTTGAAACATTGTTGGAAATCTGGTCGCCAATTTTAGCCCTGACCCGAAACGTGTAGTCACCATGGGGCAAATTTTCGAAAGTTGTGGTATATGACTCGGACCAATTGCTCCAATTGTTGTAAATGCCCTCCAATTGATATTGATATTGGGGCTTGAACAACTTATAATACTCTGGCGTAAAAAACGAAAAGCGAACATGGTTATCGGCACTGTCAAATTCGGCGTTTGATGAAGTTCCCACCAAGGCCCACTGCCGACTCTGCTTATCGGATTTTTCAATCCTCCCAATCTGAACTCGAAAATTCTTATTCTTGAACCCATTGACATCCAAGGTAATGTAGCCCGAAGTAGTCCCCAAAAGGTACTTGCCCTCCTCACCCAGATTCGCAATGTTCTCGTAGCCAACAATGCCATCCCTCATATCTTCCGTCAATGGAATGGGCTTTACCAATAAAGTATCCGCCAAAGAGCCTTCCGATAGCAAACTGATATTGGAATTGGTAAACAGCCACAAATTCTCTTCGTTTTGGTCCAAGACCATTTTTCCAGAAACGTACTCATCTTGATTGTAAATACTGCTCAATAAGCTGTCCTTAACAAAAGCATCCGACTCCAACTGATATTTGTATACCCCTTCCCGATATGCATAGAACACATTGTCGCGATATTTAATGATACCCGATTCCGAACCTTTGATCAAGGTGTCCATGGAAATTGTATTCACATGGGAGAAATCATTGTCCACATCCAACTTGAAGATGCCCTTGTACTCGTGGTTCACAAAAACTTTGTTTCCCAATGTTTCAAAGTAGCGTGAGGAATTTCCAAAACCATCTATCTTATTTCGAAGCTTCCAATTGCCCTCGACTTTTTCCAGCACATAAAGACCATCATAATTACCTTGCAACAGCAAATCCTGATGCTTGGGCAAAGGGCTGATTTTCCAGGCTCCTTCCACATCGGTAATCCTTTTTGCCGCGTTGCCTTCCACAATGTAGGTGCCCGAATGATGACAACAAAAAAGGGTGCCGTCAATTTCCTGGAGCGACCAAACTTGGCCCTGGGTACCTTCGATCAATGTAAAATCGGAGTCACTGTCCAACTCCTTATGGAACAAGCCTTGATTGGTCCCCAGATACAGGATGCCATCCTTTACCACCGCTGCATAAATACTGCCTACCACCCCTTTATTATCACGATATACCTTTATAGGTGATTTTAGGTTCACATAACTGACCCCATTATCGAGCCCCAACCAAATATTGTTGTCCATATCCTCCATTAAGGAAAGAATCGTGTTGTTGCGCAGGCCCTTGATTTGATCAATATGGTTGAGCAAGGCCGCATCCGCATCCAAAAGAACAAGACCGTTGGAAATGGTACCCAAAGCATAGCTGCCATCATTCAATCTAATGGCACTATACACCGTTATTTTTTTGGGCAAATCATCCAGACCCGTAGGGAATTTGTCCAATACACCGTTGTTGTCCCTATAAAAGCCGTTATGCTTGGTGAGCATGTAGAGTTCTTCATCTTCCTGAAATATATTGATGATTTCATCCGTGAGCACCACCTCATCATCGTAAACCAGTTTCGACTTGCCATTGTCTATTTTGAAAACTCCCTTGCCATTTTCCTGAAAATAAATCTCATTGGATACCTTGAACATTCGGAAAAGGGTATCCTCCGTATCAATACTGTTGATGGATTCCGTTTGAATATTGTAAATGTAAATGCGTTTTAGGGATTGGAACACGATCCAATCCTCCAAATTAAAAATGCCCCAAAACTCCTCGTCCTCCAACAAATCTTCTTGCATATCGGCAGATAGGGAAGTATAGCGAAGCATTCCTTGACCATCGCGCACCCAATAACCAAACTCCATGTAACAGCCCGTATAAATCCGGTCCCCTACCACCTTTACCGAACGCATAATGGACTCGTTCGGTGATGGGAACAAGGTCCAATCGGCCCCATTAAATTGCAGAAGGCCTTTGTTATTGGCTATATACATCACCTTATCATCGGCCTGCGAAAGAGCCCAGTTTTGATTTTCAGCCTGATAGTCCGAAGGAGTGTAGTTCTGAATTGGCGGTAGTTCCTGACTCAAAAGCCATTGTGAAAAGAATAAAAGCAAACAAAGTGTGTACCTCATCATAATTTCATAGCGTTAAGGTGCCTTAAGATACTACCTTTTCCCAACTTTTGAACAAAGTCCAAGACAATGAAAATTAAGGTTTCTTCCCTAAAATGGAATTCGTTGATGACCGACCTGTAAAAACCTCTTGAAAGGATGCGCCAAATGCCGATGGGTAAAAGGACTATTCTGAAATTAGCTAAATTCGCATTGCCATGACTTCGCCCAACCCCATATTGTCCACCATCATCTTTGTTTTTGCCTTTCAAGCGATCCTGCTTGGGGTTTTGTTGGTGACCAAACGGCCACGAAAACAGTCCAACATATTCCTATCGCTTCTCATATTCTTTTTTGCACTGATGGCGCTCAACATTGGTTTGGTGAACATACTGTGGAGCCGTGGCATGATAGACGTTTTTCGGTATATGCAATTGGAGCTCCTTTACGGTATTGGCCCTGCGCTGTATTTCTACACCAAAAGTGTGACCGATAAGGAATTCGTCTTTTCAAAAAGCGATGCTATCCATTTTGTTCCGGTGGTACTGGAGTTTATTTTTTACAGAACGGCATTTTACCGCTTGGGTGCGGACGGGCTCTATCAAACACCGACGCATCCGTATACCAAGATTTACTTGGCGGAACAATGGCTCGGCAGTTTTTCGATTATGAGCTATGCCATCATATCGCTATGGCTGCTGTTCCAGTATCAATCTTGGCTAAAACAGCGTTATTCCAATCTGGAGCATAAATCGCTGAGATGGTTGCAACTTCCCATTATCATTTATGCGCTGTTTTGGATTGGTTGGAATTTCTTTGCAGAGGTGGACAAGTACTTTTTTGACAAATCCCTGAAGGAGTATTACATCCTTCCCACCTTCGTAGGATTGGCCATTGTAACGTGTTGGATTGGTTTTCAGGGATATCTAAAAACCCAAAAGGAAACCTCTGGCTATGCCTCACAAAAGCCAAAACCCTCTTTGGATGACCTAAATCCAGATTTGGCAAAGCAACTCACAGAATTAATGGAAAAAAAGAAGCCTTATCTCAATTCCGATTTAGACCTCAATACCTTGGCGGAGCTGCTGGAAGTAAGTCCAAAACAGGTATCCCAAACCATCAACCGAAGCTTCTCCAAAAATTTTTACGAATATGTGAACAGCTACCGCATCGAAGCTTTTAAAGAATTGGTGGCCCAACCGGAAAACAAAAAATTGACCCTGCTCGGTCTGGCGTTTGAATGTGGTTTTAACTCCAAGTCCACGTTTAACGATGTCTTCAAAAAATCAACCGGAAAAACCCCAAGTCAATACGCGAAGCAGCTCAAAAATAAGTCCGAAAGGAAGCAGTCGGTCGTTTCATAGGACGAGCACGCTTAGTTTTGCGGAAAATTTAAACTTGATGAAAGCTGTTTTCAACCCTAGAGTCCTTCTATTCCAAATTTGCTTGATGACCAGTTTATCCGGCACCTTGCTGCATGCCCAAGACTATTTCACCAAAAATGAAATGTTGGAGGATATGGCGTTTCTCTGGTCATCTTTGGAAGAGGCTCATTACAATTTGTATGCCTATACATCTAAGGCAGAATTTGAAAAAAATTATCTCCAAGTCAAAAATTCCATTACTCAGGACAGTTTAAGTCTACTGGAGGCGACTTCCATCTTTCAAAAAGTGATTTCAAAGGCGGACAATGGCCATACTGAAATCGGGTTCCCCGGAAAATCCTATGGCAACTATGCCTACAATGGTGGGACACTATTTCCTTTGGAACTTGCGCTCGAACAGGGCAAAGCATTGGTCCGTAAAAATTGGTCGGGCAACGACATCCCCATAGGAGCTGAAGTACTGAGCATTAATGACATTCCCATTTCAAAAATCCTAGCTGAAATGCACACCCTGATTTCCGCTGAACGCCCTTATTTTAAAAATGCGAAGATTGAACTGTACTCCTTCCCTCGACTTTACTGGCAGCTATACGGGAAGCAAGAAAGTTTTGAAATCAAGTTTAAGTCCAATAACATTATAAAAACCCAAACGGTTAGCGCAGTGGATTTGATTGAGGGCTACGAAATGAAGCGAACCGAATTGTTCAATCAGGAAAGGTCGCTTCAATTTATAGGAGAATCAGCATACCTTGTCACAGGTGATTTTAGTGGTGATGAAACAAAGTTCAAGAGTTTTGTTGATTCGGCGTTTGCACAAATTAAGGAGCGAAGGAGCAAGAACCTGATCATTGATTTAAGAAACAATGGCGGGGGCCACAATGCGTTCAGCGACTATCTGGTTTCTTATATTGCTGACAATACATTTCGATGGAATTCCAGTTACCAACTGAAAACGAGTCAATTCTTAAAGGAACACGCCAGACAACACTACGACACCACTTCTACTTTCTGGAAAGAAGCACTTTCACGTGAAAACGGAGAAATTTATAACTACGATTTTGGCGATTATCAACCACAACCACCATCCAAACGATTTTCTGGCAACGTTTATGTGTTGGTCAACAGACAGTCACACTCACAAGCCACGGTTACCGCTGCGCAAATACAAGATTACGGCTTCGGAACCATTGTTGGCGAAGAAACTGGGGAATATGCCTCACTTTACGCCTCCATGTTCGAATTTAAACTACCCAATACACAAATTCCGGTAAGTGTTTCCAAAGGAAAAATGGTCCGGGTAAGTGGAAGCACCAAAGAAGAGGGCGTTGTCCCGGATATCTTCATCAAAGATCACTTATTGGATGAAACGGATGAGATTCTGGAAGGTTTACTGGAAAAAATCAGCAAATCCGATTAGATGTAGTTTATCCATCGGATAATTTGATCAATTAACGATATACTACAATTCACGGATCTTGATATTCCGAAACCAGGTTTCAAAATACCAATATTGCAGCGCAATTTGCCCTGCGGTTGTTTTTCCAAACTCTGGATAGTTGGAAAAATGGGATGCAGCTACTTTGTTTTTCCATTCCGGAGTCGTTAAATCCTCCTCTGCGGTAAGCTCACCATTGAGGTAGAACTCAATTTTACCATCTTTTTGTTTGATGGTTGTTTTGTTCCAATCCCCTTGCTTGATTTCCACATTGTTTTGTTGGGGCAGGAAAACATAAAGACAACCCGGTCTTTTCTCGGGCACATCGTAGTCCATGTGGTCAGCACCCAATATTTGATACTCTGGACCGCTCTGCCAAGCCGTAGGAACATGGGGCAATTCCTGCACATTGATGAAGATGCCACTATTGCCATTCCCAATAACTTTCCATTCCAGGGATAGCTCATAATTTTCATAGGCCTTGTCGGTCACCAGATCACCTGCCGTCAAGGATTCATCATTGGGGTTGCTGTGCAAGGTACCATCCACCACTTCCCAAACAGATTGCGAACCGGCATCGTTGTACAAATGCCAACCGTTCATGGTTTCCCCATCAAACAGCAACTCCCAGCCTGCTTCCCTTTCCACCTCCAACAACTGATTGTGTACGGCATTCTCAACAGCAGCCTTTTTGGTACGCCACGTCTCGGCAACATCTTTTTTCTTCTCGTTTTTACAGGATGCCAATAGGAAAAGTGTCAGCATACATCCAGTGATAATTTTTTGCATGTGCAATCAGTTTTGTTTAGTTGTGCAGCGAATAAAGATAGCAAAAGAATCCGACCATGCCCCTTAAACTTATTGAGGCCTTGGTTCCAAAAGGTGACTTAGGTCACTTTGCAAAAACAACAGTGTTTGTACATTGCAGGCACTAATTTTTGGAAACGATGAAAGGAAATTTTGCAGCTTTGATCAATAGCGACCAATTAACGCTTATCGACTTTTCGGCAGAATGGTGCGGACCTTGTAAAATGTTGGCTCCCATTTTAAAGCAAGTCAAGGATGAGATGGGCGAAGATTTGAAAATCGTAAAAATAGACGTGGACAAAAACCAAAATTTGGCCAATACGTACCAGGTAAGGGGCGTTCCTACCTTAATTTTCTTCAAAAACGGAAAACAGCTCTGGAGAAAATCGGGCGTACTTCAAAAACAAGAATTGGTTCAATTGGCCAAATCCTTCTTGTAGCATCATTCAAATAGATGAACAACCATAAAGGGTACGCGGGTGGCGAAGGCCACTTTTTTGATTACTGGTTCCCTGGTCAATTTTTCGAAGAATGAATGGTCCTGATGGATCATCACCAACATATCGATGGTGTCGTCCTGCTGTAC
The DNA here is from genome assembly GCF_030733585.1 of Allomuricauda sp. MMSF_3307. Lineage (NCBI taxonomy): Bacteria > Pseudomonadati > Bacteroidota > Flavobacteriia > Flavobacteriales > Flavobacteriaceae > Allomuricauda > Allomuricauda sp. MMSF_3307. The sequence goes on along the minus strand of NZ_JASHIQ010000006.1, from coordinate 194,995 downwards.
CATTTTTTGAATGGTATTGGTGACCGACCCATCCTTTTCGACCTCCACAAACTCGTGCTCAATGGAGTCCAATCGCTTTTCCAGTGCTTCCTTGGACTTTTTTTGTGCCTCGTTCAAATCCGCTGGGTTGCCTACGTAAACAATCCGCAATTTGGCCTTAAAGTTGACTGGAAGGTGCAACAAGGGCTGTAGTTCATAGTTTTCAAAAAGGTGCTCGTAGCCTGTGGCCAGCATCAGTGAATCCAGTTCTCCGTCCGTCTGATAATCCTCAGGAACTGCGATAATGGGACAAAAGTCGATTTCCTTGATGATTTGAAAAGTATTGCTCCCCATAAAGACCTCTTTTAAGCCAGAAACCCCTTTGGTTCCCATGATGACATAATCAATCTCTTCCTTGTAAACCGTTTTTCCGATGGCATTTACCAGAGTAGCTTGCTCAGAACGGGCAATAAAATTATGATTGGGGTTTTTGTCCAATGCGTTGATTTTTTCCAGCTCCCTTTTCAAATCGCGTTCCGATTGTTCTTTCATCAAATTGTACAAACGGGTATCATTATATCTCGCCATTTTTGTGGAAAGTCCGGAAGCACCCACCTGAAATGAATTCAAGATAAAGAAATCACAAGGGTCGTCCTTAAAAACTGTCAAGGCATATACAATGGCATTCCAAGCATTTTTGGAAAAATCTGTCGGTAATATGATTCGTTTCCTTTTCATAACATCATCGTTTTATGTTTTGCATCACCATAAACGGTATTTTGATCTTGAGCCCCAGTAAATCCACTGTCGACCGGTAGAGCATATCCTCAAAAAAGGAATGTCTGGAGTTCATCATTACCAACATACCGGCCTCCTTTTGCTCAATCTGTTCCAGTATGATTTCCGCCTTGTTCTTAACGGGAGCGGTCTCAAAACTTAAATAAGGTTTGGTCAAAGTGCCTTCCAAAAACAACTTGTTGTCCTCCTGCCGTGGACTGAGCTCGTCGAAATCGGTGATGTACAAACAATGTATCTTGGACTTGAACTTGCCCGCCAAATCGCCCAAAAGCTTCAATTCCCTTCGCTTGTAGGGCAACATATAGTCTGTTGGAAAAAGGATGGCCTTGGGTTGCCTATACTCAAAACCTTCGGGAATGGCCAAAACCGGACATTTTACATATTTGAAAATCTCAATGGTATAGCTCCCAAAGGTGGTCTTATGATCGCTGGTTTCGCCTTTGGTACCCATGATTACCAAATCAATGTTCATCTCGTCCACAAAATCATTCACGGCATCCACTAGATTGTCCAATTTGGCCACCGTCTCAAAATTGTGCAAAGGGTTGGGGGGTTCGCCCACTACCAAATCGATGAGGGCATCCAATTTCTTTTGGGTTTCCTCCCGTTTTTCCTCCTTCATTTTTTCGAGCTCCTCTTTCGGAGTTGTTTTATAGTGTCCGTACACCTCCTCACCATAGGCGTGTAGCACAAAAAAACAAGCCCGCTCGCACTTGTACAATTCTTTGGCATAGGTTAGGGCATGTAGGGCATTTTTAGAAAAATCGGTGGGAATCAATATGGTTTTCATCACAAAACACTTTTTCCAAATATAATGGGATGCAAATGGCTAGAAAATGATTTTGGTCAATATGAAAAGGCCAAATGTGGAACCAATTTTAGTCGTGCCTTCCTAATTTTTTAATTGACGATAAACCAATTATAAAATGGATATGGATATTTTAGGGAATAGTTTATCTATTTTTATCCTTGAAATTGCATCCTATACCATGGCAGAAAATAACATAAAAGTCGCATCACCCCCCAACCAACAACTCAATTTTTATCAAAAAGAAGATCAGGTACTTTTGGCGGTCGACTGCATCATCTTTGGGTTCGACAAGAAAAATCTCAACATATTATTGATCAAAAGACCTATTGAGCCCGAAAAGGGAAAATGGTCCCTCATCGGTGGGTTCCTCAAAAAAAACGAAGATTTGGACCAAGCTGCGGCAAGAGTTTTGGAAAACCTAACAGGTTTGAGCGATATTTATCTAGAACAAATCCACACTTATAGTAAAATTGACCGAGACCCTGGACAGCGTACCATCTCCGTGGCCTATTATGCCCTGATCGATGTGGACAGCCATCAATTCGATGGGGTACAGCTAGATACGGCCCAATGGTTTGATATCAAGGAAGCCCCCAGCTTGATTTTTGACCATAACGAAATGGTGGAAAAGGCAAAGGTGCGTTTACGAAGGAGAGCACTGAGCCAGCCCATTGGTTTTGAGCTGCTTCCCGAAAAATTTACCATGCGGCAATTACAAAACTTGTACGAGTCCATTTTGGACAAGGAGCTGGACAAGCGCAACTTCATCAATAAAATCAACTCACTAGACGTACTCATCAAATTGGACGAAAAAGATATGAGCGTTTCCCGAAAAGGGGCATACCTCTATGTTTTTGACAAGGAGAAATATCGAAAAAAAGTAGAGGAAGACGGGTTCATCTTCAAAATATAGACCCGCCCCCTACTTTCACCGCTTTGTTATCGAGAAACTACATCAATCCTTAAAATCCGTGGAGAACTTCCATTTGGTTTTATAGTTTTTGTTGAGGGGCAATTCCTGCAGCAGGCTTCGCAACAGTTCCACTGGCATTCTACCCTCAACCATCACCCGGTCATGAAATTGTTTTTCTGTCCAACCTTGAGCCATCATTTCATTGCGCAAGGCATAAAACTGAAGTCCTCCCATCATATAGGCCAGTTGATATAACGGCGGATAGCTTGTGGTGAAGGACCTTCTCACCTCCGCCTCGGCATTGGCGTATTCGTGGCCGACCTCATCCACCAAAAGGTCGATACATTCCTGAGGAGTCATCTCTCCCAAATGGAACTTTAGGGAAAAAATGATTCTCGCACATCGATGGATTCTCCAGAACAACATGCCCAATTTTTGTTCCGGTGTTTGGGGAAACTCCTTGTTCCAGAGGATGATTTCCCAATACAAGGCCCATCCCTCGGTCCAAAACGGTGTGGAAAACGGACGGCGATAGCTTTTGTGGCGACTCGTCATAAAATACTGCAAATTATGTCCCGGCAACAATTCATGCTGCACCGTCGGAAAGGAAAAGTTGGGGTTATTCCCCCGCATGCTCATCAACTTGTCGTTATGGTCCATCTCCATGGTAGGGTATGAAATAATAATATCGCGACCTCCCAAAAAGAAGGGACTAATCTTTTGCCGTTCGGGACTCATCATTTTCATGCCCCAGGTCTCCTTGGCCAATTCGGGTATCGTGATCAAATCCCTTTCTTCAATAAAATCCACGGAATGGGAATATAGGTCCATGATGGCCTGTGGTTGCTGTCCCGCAGGAACATAGGTGTTCTTCACGTGCTCCAGAGCCTTTTTCCAGTCATCTCCATAGCCCAGCTCCCTTGAGGCCTTTATCATTTCATTTTTGCACCATTCAAATTGTTCTTCCGCTGTTTTGATGAGTTCAGCAGACGTGTAGGGAATAAATTCCAAGGCCAAACTTTCTTTCAGCGCCTCCTCCCCGATAGGTTTTCCAATAATGCCGCTACCATCATCCTTTACACTATCCTCAGCATAATTTTCCTTCAGGAATTCGGCATAGGCAGTGAGCTTTTCGTTTAGTTTTTGATAGGGCTTTTCCATCCACCATGTAAAATCCGGGTCGTAGCCATAGTAAAATTCATAGGACTCCTTTAACGCTTTTTGGAATGAGGTAACCACTTCCGAAGCCTTTTCAGCCGTTTGCCAATCCTTAAAGGATTTGGATTTCCAAGTTTCCATCTCGGTAGCAATCGCTTCGGTAGCATTCTGAAACAATTGGGCCAATTGTTTTGCATCGGGTTGTTTGCCCCTTCTTCGTTCTTGTATAAAAGGGAAAATAGCTTTCGCGAAATCACCCACTTCCTTTACTCCTTTATACGCGCTATAGTCTTGATTCAAAAAGTAATTGCCTTTGGCTACTTGGTTCTTCAGCAGTACATAATCTACCTTTCCTTGTTGTGAAAGGGAAGCGAAGTCAACGGCATCCATTTTATCTTCCCAGTTCGAGTAAAACCTCAAAAACCGTTGGTAATACTCTTCTGACTCGTCGACTGTGTAGGTGCGTTCCAATGCCCAGTTATCCATTTCAAATTCGGTGACCATATCCGCCAATTGACTATGCTGTGCCGTAGCCCATGTACTTATTATGGCAACCAGAGCGATGCTTAATTTCTGTAAGCCCATATTGCTGTATTTAGTTTTCAGTACCTAAAGGTAATGATTGGTTATCTCATTCTATTTTGCACCTCGCCCATTCAAATTCTGATGCCTTCTAAAGCACCTGAAATCCATGTGCGTAGGGGTCGTCGTCATCTATGATGATATTGTTGTAACCCGTAACCTGTGCCCATCCTTGAATACTGGGGATGATGGCCTGTTTTGCGTCCAAGGTGGTTTCAGCCTCTACTTTCCCCACAAACTTGCTCCCGATAATGCTTTCATGCACAAAAGGTTCTCCTACCTTCAAGGCTTCTTTCGCATATAATTGGGCCATGCGGGCAGAGGTTCCTGTTCCACAGGGAGAACGGTCGATGGCCTTATCGCCATAAAACACCGCATTTCGTCCGGATGAAGTGGCATCCAAAGGTTTTCCTGTCCACATCATGTGACTCACATCCCGTATGGTTGGGTTTTCCGGATGCACAAAGTAATCGGGATATTTCTCGTTGATGGCCTTACGCACCACTTGTGAAAACTGGATGATCTGTCCAGCGGTAAAGTCCTCCAATCCCGTATAATGTTCCTGTGGATCCACAATGGCATAATAATTACCCCCATAGGCCACATCAAAATGGATTTCACCAAGACCCGGGCAGTCAATGGACAAATTTGCTGCGGCCAAGTAGGATTTTACGTTGACCAACTTTACCCATTCCACCTTTTTTCCTGTCAATTGGTATTCGATCTCCACCAAGCCTGCAGGTGCCTCCATCCGTATTTTTCCGGGTGTTTTGGGTACGATGAGGCCTTCTTCTATGGCCACTGTAATGGTTCCGATGGTACCATGACCACACATGGGCAGGCAACCTGATGTTTCTATAAACAGAATGGCAAAATCGTTCTCTGGATCATGGGGTGCCATCAAAATACTTCCGCTCATCATATCATGTCCCCTTGGTTCAAACATCAACCCCCTTCGAATCCAATCGTAATCCCTTAAAAAATGCTGGCGCTTCTCGCTCATGTCCTTGCCCATCAAATTAGGGCCTCCCCCTGCTACAACCCGTACTGGATTTCCGCAGGTGTGGGCATCCACACAAAAAAATGTTTTTCTGGCCACTCGCTATTTTTTTAAATGATCTGGCAACAATTCCATAGGAAATGATTGATAACTGATCGGGCGCACCCAACGCTTGATGGAGTGCACCCCAACTGCGGTAAACCTAGAATCGGTAGACGCCGGGTAAGGTCCCCCATGTTGCATGGACGCACATACCTCCACCCCGGTAGGCACACCATTATAAATGATTCGTCCCACACGGTGCTGCAACGCATCAACCAATTTTGACAAATTCAATGTATCATTCTTTTCTGCGATGAGGGTGCCGGTCAATTGTCCCTCCAACCCCTCGATAATCTGAATCAATTCCGCTTCGTCCTCACATTGTACCACCATGGAAAAGGGACCAAAAACCTCTTGGTGCATCTTCGGATTATCCAAAAATGCCCTACCTGAAACAGTGGCAATGGTCGCAGCAGCTTCATTGGCATCCAAATTCCCATCGTAGGTTGCCACCACCTCAACACCTTCTTGCCCTGTTACCGCATCTCCTTTGGAGATGTACCCTTTTTTGATATTGGGGTGCAACATGGTTTGCGGGGCTATGGAGACGGTTTCTTTGGCCAACTCTTGAATAAAACTATGGGTATCCTCACACTTTACCGTCAACAAAAGCCCTGGATTGGTACAAAACTGTCCCGTACCCAAGGTAATGGACCCTGCGTAAGTTTTGGCGAGTTCACTTCCTCTTTTCGAAATGGCACTCGCGGTCATGATCACAGGATTGATACTGCCCATTTCGGCAAAAACAGGAATAGGTTCCTCTCTTTTGGCTGCCAAATCGAACAGTGCCCTGCCTCCTCCGATGCTTCCCGTAAAACCAACCGCTTTCACTTTTGGATGGTTCACCAAATCGATTCCGGCCTGTACCGAACCATTGATGCTTGAAAAAACACCTTTGGGCATTCCCGTTTTTTCGGCGGCCTTAACAATGGCCGAAGCTACCAACTCATTGGTTCCCGCATGCATGGGATGGGACTTTACAATCACGGGGCAACCTGCCGCCAAGACACTTGCTGTATCGCCTCCTGCAGTGGAATACGCCAACGGAAAATTACTGGCTCCAAAAACGGCCACTGGTCCCAAGGGAATCATGGTTTTTCGCAAATCCGGTTTAGGCTGCGGTTTTCTATCGGGCTGGGCCGCATCAAATGTATTTTCGCGCCAATCGTCGTTGGCAACCAGTTCGGCAAACGAACGCAACTGAAAAACAGTTCGTCCCCGTTCGCCAATGGCCCTGCCCTCGGGCAAACCCGACTCCAACATGTAGGTATCGATCAATTCTTGGTCCAAGGCCAACATTTCATCAGCAATGGTATTTAAAAAATCAGCCCGTTGTTTGCCTTGCATCGTTCGGAATACCTTAAAAGCCTCCCAAGCCATATCCACGGCCGTATCTATTTCATCTTTAGTGGCTTCTACGAATACCGTCGGGTTCTGAACGTTTTTTTTGGGGTCTACCGTTCTGAATTCTACGGAACCATCTGCCTTAAACTGTCCTCCAATACAGTTTTTACCTGTCATCATACTTCGTTATTTATGTTTTTATAGTCCGGAAGCTCCGGTCTATGTTTCATTGCGGTTTCAATCACTTGTAAAACACGTTCCCGTTCAGCGCCTTGCAAGGGCAATCGGGGTGCTCGCACATGTTCGGTGCCAATTCCTGTGGCCACTTCGGCCAGTTTGATGTTTTGTACCAATTGCGAACTAATGTCCAACTCCAACAAGGGCATAAACCATCGATATATCTTCAGGGCTTCCTCAATCCTGCCAACTTTCACCAACTCATAAATGGCAACCGTTTCGGCAGGATAGGCACAAACCAGTCCGGCCACCCAACCTACGGCGCCTATGACCAAACTTTCCAATCCCAAGGTATCCACTCCCGTGAAAACCTTTACACGATCGCCAAACCTATTCTGGATTCGGATCACGTTGGTAATATCCCGGGTAGATTCTTTAATGGCTTGGATATTGTCGCACGCAATCAATTCCTCCAACATATCCAAAGTCACCTCGATCTTATAATCTACTGGATTATTGTACAGCATAATCGGCAAAGAGGTGTTTTTGGCCACTGCCTTAAAATAGGCGACCGTTTCATAATCGGTAGCCTTGTAGCGCATGGGCGGCAACAACATTAATCCTTGGGCACCCACTTTTTCCGCAGTCTGGGCGGCTTTAATAGCACCTTTGGTGCTTTGTTCCGCCACATTCATTATCACCGGAATTTTTCCGTCGGCCAAAGCAATCGACGTTTTGATCAAGGTCTCCTTTTCTTCTTGTTCCAAGGTGCTCGCCTCTCCCAAGGTACCCCCTAGAATAATCCCGTGTACCCCTGCATCGATTTGTGCTCGTATGTTTTTTTCAAACATTTCAAGGTCCAAGGTATCGTCGCTGGTAAACTTTGTAGTTACCGCTGGCATTACGCCTTCCCATTTTACCATAATGTAAGCTTAATTTTTTCCTTTCTAAAATTACGAAGGGAGCCCTTTTTTCTTTTGCTCGATTATTAGCCTATTATGATAGTATATTACCCTAAATTAGCTGCAAAATCAATTTTTTAAATAATTTAGGCGTATCCATGAAGGTGCTCCCTTTTAAAATTCCAAAACCACAGCATGAGGCGCTGGTGTACCAAATTGACCGCGAGCAGGTATTTTACGATCAGTTGCACCAACATGCGGAAATTCAGATCAGTTATGTGGAAAAAGGTGCCGGGACACTGATTGTAGGGGACAGCATCAATGAATACAAGGCTGGCGACATTCTGGTCATTGGTAGTTTTGTCCCGCATGTATTCCGAAGCGACACCCGAATCAAGGAAGAATCGTTGATGCACACCTTGTTTTTTGACCAAGATTCCTTTGGAAAAGGATTCTTCCAACTGGCAGACCTTTCTTCCATCCAACAATTCTTTAAAAAGGCAGAGTTTGGAATGCGCATCACTTCAAGACAAAGCAAGATCGTTCCATTGTTCCATGCGCTTTCAGCACAAAACAAAGTGGAGCAAATTGCATCCTTGCTGCTGATCATCGACCAAATCAACAAATCCAAGACAGTACCGCTTTCCGCTTTTGTGTATCGCAAATCGTTCACGGATGATGAGGGCAAACGGATGAGCAAGGTATACGATTATGCGATGGAACGGTACAGGGAGCCCATCACTTTGGAAGAAATTGCAGAAAAGGCCAACATGACGAAGAATGCGTTCTGTAGATACTTTAAAAAAAGGACCAACAAGACATTTTTCCAATTTTTAATCGAAATACGCATTGAAAATGCCTGTAAGCTCCTCTTAAAAAATCCCGAACGCTCCATTGCTTCGATTTCTGAACAGTGCGGTTTCAACAATATTGCCAACTTTAACCGCAAGTTCAAGGAATTCAAGCACTGCACGCCAACGCAATACCGCCATCAATTTTGATATATCTGGGCAAAGCACTTGGATGTCGGGCCGTTTATCCATAATTTCAATCCTACTAAGCCGCACAGCGTTTGTACACCATCATCGACATAGAGACCACGGGCAACGGAATCAAGGGCAACAAGATTACCGAGATTTCCATTTTTAAATATGATGGCAATCAAATTGTGGACGAATTCACATCCCTTGTCAATCCACAATGTCCCATCCCCTATTTTATTACGGGACTAACGGGCATCGATGACCACATGGTGCAAAATGCTCCCGTATTCCACGAGATTGCCGATGCGGTCCAACGCATTACCGAGGGGTGTATTTTTGTGGCGCACTCCGTCAATTTTGATTATGGCGTGATCAAGGAGGAATTTCGACAAATCGGGGTTGATTTTAACCGAAAGAAGCTGTGTACGGTAAGGCTGTCCCGAAAATTGATTCCCGGACTGCGTTCGTACAGCTTGGGAAAACTCTGCTCGGCCATACAGATTCCTTTGGTGGACCGGCACCGTGCCCGAGGTGATGCCCATGCCACCGTACTTTTGTTTGAGAAGTTGTTGGAACAGCCTGAGGCTGATACCATTTTCAAAAAGTTTTTGAACGCCAGAAGCCAAGAAGCTACCCTTCCACCCCATTTGCCCAAATCAGTATTTGACCGTATTCCCCAAAAACCGGGCATCTATTATTTTATGAATCAAAAAGGGGAGATTATTTATGTGGGAAAGGCCATCAACCTAAAAAAACGGGTGTTGGGCCATTTTTACGACAAGAGCAGAAAGGAAATCCAAATGTGCAGCGAGACGGCCAACATTGATTTCAAACTCTCTGGCAGCGAATTGGTCGCACTTTTGATGGAATCCGCAGAAATCAAACGGTTGTTCCCACCCTATAACCGCGCCCAAAAAAGAATGGCCAAGCAGTACGCCATTTTTGCCTACGAAGATAGAAATGGGATTACCCACCTGGCCTACAATACCATCAAAGGGATACCAAACCCGTTAAAAATACTCCACAACCAAACGGAATGCCGGGCGTATTTAGAAGAGGTATGCAGGTTATTCTTGCTCTGTCCCCGTTACTGTCATTTGCAACAGACCGCATCGGCCTGTTCCCATCACGAAATAAATAGCTGCGAAGGTATCTGCCGGGGGGAGGAGAAAATAGACGCTTATAACCAAAAAGTCGAAGAGGCCATCGCCCACATGAAAATGCTCTCCTCGGAAATCAGGGTTATCCAAGAAAAAGGCCGAAATGAAAATGAACATGCTATCATTTTGATTGCCGATGGCATTTACAAGGGTTTTGGTTTTGTCGATACCGAGACGCAGCTATCCAATCTTGAAGATGTGGAGGCCTTTATCACCCCACAAAAACATACTTTGGAAACAGAAAGTATTTTGACACAGTATTTTCTCAAACAAAACAAGAGTAAGGTGCTCGTGTAATCCTAAAGGCAGTTTATACTTCTGGCTTTAAAACGACTTTAAATTCGGCCGTATTCTTTAGCTTTTCAAAGCCTTGGTGCAAATCCGATTGTTTTACGGCATACGGGTAAAATGAAATCGGTTCGATACAAACCATGTTTCTTACTTCCGTCCAACACATAAAGTTGCCAAAACCTTCGGTTTCGATGGTGATTTCCTTCTCATCTTTTAGTGTAACGGAGGTACAATCTGAAATTTGGAGTGCCCTACTGCCCACCGCCAAGACCTCATCCAGCAAAATCTTTTTGCCATTGACCAAAATAACAGGAGATTCCGTATGGAGTTTAAAGGCAGGATGGTACCCGAGCATAAACGGCATTCCCTCTTCACCGGTAATTTTGAAATTGATTTCCAGACTGGAATCGGTCAACAAAAAAGTTTTCTCAAACCGAAAGTCATAAGGCCAGGTAAGGGCTTCTTCCGTAGATTTTTCGGGAAACTTGGAATTGTTTACCTCAGTGCCCGAATGGTATTGCTTCACAAAAGCGGCAGCGGTTTCTGTTTGTTCCGTCAGCTGATATTCCATTTGGCGCAAATGTCCATGTTGGTCTTGCACGGCCTCTCCTTTCGGAGTTTTTACACGAAAACCAGCCTCGTTGACCGGGCCGATAATAGGAAACATTTCAGTATCGGCGCTGCTCCATCCCGGGCTTCCCTTTTGGTGGATAAATTCATGTCCATCCACTTGATAGCCCACCAGTTCGCCCGCGTCAATCTTTACGGTGGCGTTTTTGTTATGTAGTATTACCATTAGTTAGTGTTGATCAATCGATAAATTAAGATGGCCGTGCGTTTGGTCAAAGCCTCGATGGTATTCAGGTTAACGGTCTCCTGCGGCGTATGTGCACCGGAGCCCATGGTTCCCAATCCGTCCAAACCATCTACATATTCAGCTACAAAAGATACGTCTGCCGCCCCGCGTCTTCCAGGGTCATAAGCCAAGACTTCACCTTGATTTAAATCTAAACTCACCTGGTTCAAAGTACCCAATAGAGCAAGGTTTCCTTCCGTGGGCTGCATGGCAGGGTAGCTATCCGTAAAACTGATGGTGGCCGAGGTCTGTGGTAAATTATTGGCCACGATTTCCCTCATTTTGGCCCTTGCCCGTTCTTTTTGTTCCTCCGATATAAATCGAAGTCCTCCCTTTACCACCGCTTTTTGGGCCACAACATTGGTTTTTCCAAAGGCATCGCCCTTGCTGGTCTTTTCATCAAAATTGACAAAGGTGCCTCCAAGCAAAACGCCAGGGTTAAAGGTCAGCAAATCTTCCCCTTTTACATCGGTATAAAATTGATGTAGGATTCGGGACATTTCAAAAATGGCACCAGCACCGGTACGCTCGCTGAACACACCTGAGGAATGGGCCCGTTTTCCTTCCACTTCCACTGCCCAGCCCGAAGCGCCTCTTCGGGCCACGGTTGCATAGTTGAACCCTGTTGATGTTTCAAAGCCCAACGCAATATCGCTTCGCTTGGCGGCATCGATCAAGTCTTTTCTACTTATCGACAAGGGTTTACCCGTACTTTCCTCATCCCCGGTAAAGGCCACAATAATTTGGGCATCATCCAACAAGCCGTTATCCGAAAGTGCCTTGAGCGCATATAGCACGATGACATCCCCTCCCTTCATGTCATTTCCGCCCGGGGCATGGGCAACGCTATCGTTTACCATTTCAAAGGTCTGGAATGGACTGTCCTCTTCAAAAACGGTATCCAAGTGACCGATCAGCAATAACTTTTTTCCCTTGGTCCCGCTGGTTTCGGCAAAAAGGTGACCTGCACGGTTCATTTCTTCGGGCATCTCTATCCATTTGGTCTCAAATCCAATATTATCAAAGGCATCCTTAAACACCATTCCCACTTCCTTAACCCCTTTGGCATTAAGGGTACCACTATTGATATTGACCACCTGTTCCAAGAAATCAATGGCCTCGGCATTGTTCTTTTCGATGGTGGAAACAATCTTTTTTTCGGTTCTGGAAAGTTTTTGTGCTGAAATGGAAGCTGTAAGCAATACAGCTATTAAAGTCATGTAATATTTGAAAATCATGGTTGGTTATTTTGTGCTACAAGGTATCAATTTAGAATGATAAATCATGATTCCTTCGCAACCCTACTCAAATTGAATGGCCTTTACCGGAGTTATTTTAGTGATGATGTAAGAGGGCACCAACAACATCAACAAGCAGAGCAACATCACTCCCAAATTCAAGAGTAAAATCGTAATCAAATCCATGTGCACAGGGATGTAATCGATATAATATTCTTCCGGGTTTGGGAATTTGAACATGCGGTACTTATCCTGCAGAAAGATGACGCCCAACCCAATCAGGTTTCCCCAAAATAGCCCAATGGCAATCAAATAGGCAGCGTTGTATAAAAACACCTTTCGGATGCTCCAGTTCGCAGATCCCAGAGCCTTAAGGATTCCTATCATTTGGGTACGTTCCAAAATCAGGACCAGCAGGGCGGTAATCATGTTGATGCCGCCTACAATAATCATAATCCCAATAATCAGGGCAATATTGAAATCAAAAAGGCCTATCCATTCAAAAATGCGGAAATATTTGTTTTTGATATTCTGCGTATCCAAAACGGATACCGTTTTCCCATAGATTTCATTGCTTTTTTCCTCCAACTGGTCAAAATCATCAATAAACACCTCAAAGTTTCCAATTTGATTGTCCTCCCATCGGTTCATCAATTGGATGTGACGAATATCCACAAACACATAGGTTTCATCAAATTCCTCAAAACCGCTATCATAGATGCCCACGATTTCGAACCTACGGTTGTTCGGGGGTTTAGAGGCGTCGCCATCCCTTAGAAAAAAGGAAAAAAAGCTATCGCCCACCTTCAACCTCAGCCTGTTGGCCATTAAACTGGATATGAGTACTTCCTCATTCAACTTACCGCTATAATCGGGCAACCTACCGTCCACCAAATATTCCTCAAAAGTGCTCCAATCGTAATCGGTACCCACTCCTTTGGCGAGCATGCCCTCAAACGTATCTGCAGTTCGAATGATCCCACCTTTGGTGGCCACTGCCTGCACATGCCTTACCCCTTCCACATTTTTAAACTCAGGATAGAAATCTTGGTTGATGGAAATCGGGGTGAGGGAGACTTCGGAATTATTATTATCGAAATTGGAAATTTGGATATGGCCGTTGAAGGCAGCAACTTTTTCGCGAATTTTGTTCTTGAGGCCAACACCAGTGGCAATGGCAATAAGCATCATTACCACACCGATGGCGATCGCGGCGATGGCAATTTTTATTATCGGGGCGGAAATACTAATTTTATGTTCCTTCCCTGTCACCAGGCGTTTGGCTATAAACAATTCTAAATTCAACGAATGCCCATTTTATCTAAGTTCAAAAGTACAGTTTTATTGTTGTTTTTGGTGTTTTCCGCTTGCAAGGGACAACAAAAAGATGCCGAGACCACCCCACTGGCCGAAACAGATGCACCAGCACCGATTATCGTTGCCGCCAATAGGACAGCAGCTTACCTACCCCACTTACAAGGGAAAAACGTAGGCGTGGTGGCCAATCCGACCACTGTTGTCTTCCATAAAAAAGGATACACCCATTTGGTGGACTCCTTGCTCACCTCCGGGATTCAAGTGAAAAAAGTCTTTGCCCCAGAACACGGATTTCGAGGTACGGCCGATGCGGGAGAGCATGTGAAAGATGGTGTGGACACCCAGACCGGGCTTCCCATTATCTCGCTTTATGGCAAAAACCGAAAACCTTCGGGGGAGCAATTAAACGATCTGGATATTATTGTTTTTGATATTCAGGATGTGGGGGTTCGCTTTTACACTTACATTGCCACTTTGCAGTTGGTGATGGAGGCCTGCGCCGAAAACAACAAACCGATAATCGTTTTGGACCGACCCAATCCAAACGGACACTATGTGGATGGCCCCACGATGCTAAAGGAACATACCAGCTATTTGGGCATGAACACCATTCCTTTGGTATATGGGATGACCATGGGCGAATACGCCCAAATGCTCAACGGCGAAGGATGGTTGGAGAGTGGAAACAAAGCAGATTTGACCGTGATTCCGTTGGAGAACTACACCCATAAATCCGAGTATCACCTCCCCATACGTCCTTCTCCCAATTTACCCAATGATACGTCCATCAACCTATATCCGAGTTTAGGGCTGTTCGAAGGCACTAATGTAAACGCTGGGCGTGGTACTGAATTTCAGTTCCAACGATATGGCGCTTCGTTTATGGACAGTACCAAGTATGATTTTAGCTATGTCCCCGAACCCAACTTTGGGTCCAAATACCCAAAGGAGGAAGGAAAAACTTGCTATGGGCGTGATTTGTCCCATGTGCCACGAATGAGCGAAGTTTCCATGGAATGGGTCATCGACGCCTACAAGAATACCTTGGACAAATCCAAATTCTTTTTAACGGACGGATTTACCAAACACGCCGGAACACCGCTATTACAACAACAGATTGAACAGGGCATGACCAATGATGAAATAAAGGAATCTTGGCAGGATGATTTGGCCCGCTTCAAGAAAATTCGGGAAAAGTATTTGATTTATGATTAATCTTTGAATAGTTTGAGCTGTTCGGTTATTTGTATTTGGTTGATAGGTGAAGGGGGAAAAATCAATGGCAAAAGGTTCTCGACTGCGCTCGAACTGACAATTGGCAACTGTTAATGTTTGCTTGTTGTCTGATGTCTTTTTTATTGAATCTCGACTTTGACTTTTGGAGGATTTGGTTATTTGTTAATGGTTAACTTCTTAATGCCCACTTATTTTAAGACACCTTATCCCTCCGTTGTAGGCCTTCTATATTTATGAAAAGGTTGTTTTAGCAGTCCTTTGATGCTACTGTTTTCTTTTTCATCAGGAAACGTATCGACTCCATAAACGATATTTTTGGGGTCCATGGACATATAAGTACCGAACAATCGGTCCCAAATGGAGAAAATATTCCCGTAATTGGAATCGGTATAGGGCAATTGATAATGGTGATGCACTTTGTGCATGTCCGGGCTCACGATAATCCAACTTAGCGCGTTGTCCACCTTTCTCGGCAAACGGATATTGGCATGGTTGAATTGTGAAAACACCACCGACAAACTCTGGTACAGCATGATGATGCCAATAGGCGCACCAACTATGATAACCCCTACCAAGGTAAAGAAATAACGTATCAAACTTTCCAATGGATGGTGGCGGTTGGCCGTTGTGGTATCCACATTATGGTCGGAATGATGTACCAAATGGACCATCCAAAGGGGTTTTACCTTGTGCTCTACCCAATGTGCTGTGTAAGCCCCTATCAAATCCAAAAACATGACCCCTAGTACCACATAAAGCCAAAGTGGCATCTCCGGCAGCCAATTGATAATACCAAAATCGTTGGCAACCGCCCAATCCGATGACTTGAGCAGCAAGAACGCCAGCGGAAAGTTAACGATGATCGTGGTCATTGTAAAAAAGAAATTGGGAACCGAATGCCTCCATTTTTTGTAGGGCACGTTGAACAAGGGTACAATTCCTTCCAAAATCCAGAAAAAAGTTATTCCTCCCACCAAGATCAAACTACGGTGCCAGGAAGGAATGGTCTCGAAATATGAAATAAGCTGCTCCATACTCCCAAATATAATAAATCGTCAAAATTTTATTGCCTTTTTCATTTCCTCCACGATGTTAAAGGCCGCTGGGCAGATTGCTACATTCTTTAAGGTGAGATTGGAGATTTGCTGGAACTTTTTTCTATCCGTATGCGGAAACTCCCGGCAAGCTTTGGGGCGTACATCATAAATGGAACAGTAATTGTCCTCGCCCAAAAATGTACAGGGCACAGACTGAAGCACGTAGTCATTCTCCTCATCGACTCGTAAAAAGGCATCGATAAATTGGGAAGGCTTCATCCTAAAATGTTTGGCAATCCGTTCAATATCCGCGTTGGTGAACAAGGGGCCTGTGGTCTTGCAACAATTGGCACAAGAAAGACAGTCCGTCCGCTCGAATTCGGCATTATGCAGTTGTTGCATAGTGTAATCCAAATCCTTGGGAGGGCGTTTTTTTAACTTGGCAAAGAATTTTTTATTCTCGGAATGCTTTTCCCTTGCTTTTTGGGGCAATTCCCGGAGTTGTTCATCCATAATGCACAAACTTATCCATTTTAACAATTAAAGTCACACCTTTGCAAAAACATTCCCCATATGGCCGACATTTTTGGAAAGGCATTGCAGGATTATCAAAAAGGGCAATACACCGAGGATATCAAAACCTACTCCTCTTTGGATGAGGAGGACGTCATCCCTTTGCCCTATTTGTTCCGAACATTTAGTGAAATGCCCCAAATTGAGCAAAAAGCGTTGCAATTGGCGCGCGGAAAAGTGTTGGATGTAGGTGCGGGTGCAGGAAGTCATTCACTCTACCTACAGAACAAAGGATTGGAGGTAACTGCTTTGGATAGTTCCAAAGGCTGTATCGAAGTCTGCCAAGCACGTGGGGTAGCATCAACCATATGCAGTCCTATTTTGGATTATTCCGAAGAAAGATATGACACCCTCCTTTTACTGATGAACGGTATTGGATTGGCGGGCCAACTTAAAAATTTGAGTGGTTTTTTTCCGCATTTAGCCTCATTATTGCGGCCTAATGGTCAAATATTACTGGACTCCAGCGATATCATTTACATGTTTGAACAGGATGAAGATGGTGGCTATTGGATTCCCAATGATGGGACGTATTATGGTGAAGTCCAATTTGAAATGGAATATAAGGGGCAAAAAAGTGAACCTTTTGATTGGGTTTACGTAGATTTTGATACCTTGCAAAACGCCTGCGAGTCAAATGGTTTCAATTGCGAGCTTGTAATTTCTGGCGAGCATTTCGACTATTTAGCAAAGCTGACCTTAAAAACATAATAGATTCCGGCAAGGAACGTTTTTTGTTTATACTGATTGCTATGAAAAAAATTGCGCTATACACTTTGTTTGGCCTTGGGTTACTTATGGGTTGCTCCAAGGATTCGACCCCGACATCCACGGATTCCAACGCCAATCTGAGGGCGGGAAACCTTTTATCTACAGGTGCTTCGGCCAGGGACTTACTTTCTAACGACGTTTACGATAAACTTTTGATCGAAATTGATTACGTAACCGGGTTCGCCCCAACCGCAGAGGCTATCGCCAATTTTGAAGAATTTTTAAGGCATCACACCTTTAAGGAAGATATTGAATTTATATATACCGCATTAGCTTCTCCCAATGAACAAACCCTGACCCTCGAAGAGGTGGTAGAGCTGGAAAGGGAGAATAGGGACGAATATAACAGCGGGTCTACCATTACGGTACACATTTATTTTGCCGATGCACCTGCCGAAACCGATGACGAAGAAAACAATCTAGTGACCCTTGGTGCGGTGTACCGGAACACCTCCATGGTCATTTATGAATCCACCATCCAAGAGATTGCCAATAGCAGTACAGCTGTCAGCACCGAAGATGTGGAAACAGCGACTTTGATACATGAATTTGGGCATTTGTTCGGCTTGGTGAACCTTTCTACACAGTCGGTGAACGACCACGAAGAGACCACCGTTAATGAGGAAGGTGTGGAAGAAGGCAATAACCATTGTAATGTTGATGGCTGTTTGATGCGTTCCGAACTGGAATTTGGTTCTTCGTTATTGAAGCAAATGGAAAGTAATGCCTCCAAAGGACTGGCTACCATTCCCAACTTGGATGCTGAATGCATTTTGGACCTTCAGAAATACGGAGGTCGATAAGCCTCTTTTTCTAAGGAATATTCAAGTATTTGTGGGTCTGCAAGGAAACTTTCCATTTAGGATGTTTCATGACATAATCCACAATAAGCGGCATAATTTTGTCCCGCACGCTCCATTCGGGCTGTAGATACAGGATGCAATCCTCACTCACTTGTGCAGCTTGTTCTTCGGCAAAGATAAAATCATGCTTATTGTAAACGATTACCTTGAGTTCATGGGCTTTTTTGTGGATTTCGCCCACGGGTAATTTGTTCTTTTTCGGGGACAGGCAAATCCAATCCCAAACCCCGGTCAACGGATAAGCACCAGAGGTTTCGATATGGATGTTCATGTTCTTGGCCTTCAATCCTTCTGTTAGCGGTCCCATATCCCAAGTGAGCGGTTCCCCACCGGTAATCACTATGGTATTGGAATACTTTTCGGCATTGGCCACAATGCTATCAATATGCGTTGGTGGATGGGTTTCGGCGTTCCAACTTTCTTTTACGTCGCACCAATGGCATCCTACATCACAGCCACCTACCCTTATAAAATAAGCGGCTGCTCCTTTGTGGAAGCCCTCTCCTTGAATGGTGTAAAACTCTTCCATCAGAGGCAGCATCAGGCCCTTTTCTACCAAATCCATCACGTTTTCTTCAACCATGGTGCAAAGATACTACGAAGAAATTGTATGATCGTGAAACTTGGCAATTATTGCTTCAAGGTAAAGTGTCCCTTTTTAAGATGCACCTTGCCATTTACATCCCTAAGTTCCAATGCATACCAATAATCGGATGGAGGCATTGGTTGGCCATCAAAAAAGCCGTTCCAGCCAGCCACTAAAGGGTTGGTTTGGGCGAGCAATCGACCATAGCGATCAAACACATAAAAAGTGCCTTGCTCATAAAATGCTGTGGTGACCCCTAAAATTTTCACCGTATCGTTGATGCCATCATTATTTGGGGTCAGGAATTTGGAGACACCAATAACACCAACGCTAATTTCATCCATGCCACAACCGTTCGAATCCATGGCATATAAGGTATGGAGCCCGGGGGTTACATTGGTAAAAACACCTTCCTGCTGCACATTGTTAGGGTCATCCAAGGCAAAAACATATTCCCCAATACCCAATTGCCCATCTTGATGATTCACGGTGATAGTTCCCGTTTCGCCGTCATCCTCAACTTGAATAAACTGAGGCGACAAGGCAGGAGGTCCAGATTCGGTCACCTGAAACGATTGCCGCTCTCCCACACAACCTGATTCCGAGGTGGCGATAACACTATACATTCCTTGTTTTGAAATACGTATCCTCGCTGTTGTTCCGACCACCTGACCTGCTTCATTGAACCACTCGTACGTGTAATCGCCGTTGGCAGCAAATGGTTCCACCAATACGCTCTCTCCGGTACAATAGATATAGTCGTCCTCCACAGAAAAGGACGGAATGGGATTCACACTGAGCAATACGTTTGGACCTACCCCAAAGCAAGTCCCTGAAGTATTGTCCTCTACCCTTACAAAGAGTGTTTCGGCAAAAGGTGTGGCATTGGTATAATTAGCACTTTGAGATATGGCGTTCCGGCTAAGGTAAGCATCACCCTCACTGACATAAAACGAGACGGACAGATTTTGATTTGTGGGAAACTCCGAAAGAATGGCATTGCTAGCCTCTTGCAAGTCAAAGGAAGCGATACCGTCCATTGCTCCTTCATCACATTTTTCTTGTTCAAATACGTAATTTGCAGGCAAAGAGGTAGTGCTTTCCTCCAAAAACATCCTTCCGACCGAATAACAGAAATCGCTTGTCCCCTCAACCCGAAAAAACACCTCATCAGCAATGGAAATACTAAACATTTCGTTATCCAAAGGGTTGGTGTTGTTTTCTGCATCATTTTCCGAAAGATGGAATGTTATGGTGTAATTATCGGAATTCGCGATTATCAAGCTGTTGTATTGTGGCAGATTGAAAAACACATCTTGTCCTGAACCACAATTGGCCACCGTAAAATCACTGTTCACCTGTGGTTTAATTTGCACTTGGGCATCAACGGGAATTCGTTCGCCGTTGAGGCATCCATCGTAGGAAGCTATCGCATAAAATGTGGTGCTGGAAGTTATGTCGGCAGTAAAAACATTGCCTGTGGCCACAGGGTTGCCACCTGTTGGCTCATCAAACCAAACTACCTCTCCCAAAGTTGGCTCTGCGCTCAGCGTTATGGTTCCGGCACCGCAAATAACCGCTGGGTTGGCAGTGAAGATTTTTGGAGTAGTTATTTTGGTACTTGCCGAAAGTGTTAACGTCGGATCTCCGGGCATCCCACCATATTCTACGATATATCCCTTAGGTTGATAATCGCCCGTAGGGTCTCCAGTTATGGACAAATCGTTCCACGACCCCGAGATTCCAACTCCCGGAGCGGTGATATGCGCGTAATCCTCGTCATTAAGGTTATTGGGTTCATTGGTGTTCCAAAATGCGAAATTTGAGGAAGTGCCATTGGCATCTCCATTCCAAAAAATGGTTCCTGCCTCAGGACCAGTGGCCCACCTCCAAACTCCTTCGTTCATACTGTCCGTTCCGCCAATCCAACCTGTACCCGATGCCTGCTCTCCTGTAAGTTGGGCTTCCGCATCGGAGGTTATGGTGGCCAAATAGCCTTGGAGTCCAAAAAAGCTCCTGTTTTCTGCCGCTGCCCTAGCATCGTCCCATCGTATCCCAAAAGCTTCAATGTATTCATAATAATGCCCCGTTTCGGGCAAATAGTTGGCACTACCTATGGTAAATGAAAAGAACTTTTCTTCGGTTGGCGATGTGGAACTGCTCTCGAACACAACGTCATTTACCGCGGCAATTAAATCAACATAGGCAACTGCACCCCCTGATACCCCGGTAAGTGTGAGCTTTCCTTCCTGACTGTTCCATGTTGCTGCCACATTTGGGTGATTATTTTCCAAACGCAAGGTATCCAATCCCCGTTCATAGCCTGTTGATATCTGAATATAAAAAGCGTCTATTTCCGTATCGTCCGGGTCTGTAATCGTAAATGCAGTCGCAACCCGAATTGAAGTCAGCGGACAATAAATTTGGTCCCCCGTTGCATTTACCTCAGGTGCCACATTGGTTTGGGAGCACAGCACATATGGAACAAAACATAGGAAACAGATGAAAAGACCAAGCTTTCTTCTGGTTTCCTTACAAATATGTTTTAAAAAATAGCGTTCCGGCATTCCTTAATTTCTGAATCCATGAAGATATTTACAGTTTAAGGAATGGCTTCAATTTTAAAGCCGATTGCCCCATATCTTCGATAAATCAATTGTACCACTTATTTTACTGCAATCACATCAATTTCGATTTGCCCATTGGCAGCAATGTCCTTTGCGGCAAAGGTGGTCCGGGCCGGTTTTCGGGTAAAGTATTGGGTATAAATTTCATTGAAGGCCGAAAAATCTTCGATATTGGCCAAAATGACCGTGCATTTCACCACATGGTCCAAGGTTAAACCATGCTGGGCCAAAACCTCCGAAATATTTTGAATCGCCTGTTGGGTCTCCGCCTGAATCCCTCCAGAAACCAAAGTACGTGTGCTGTGGTCCATACCTATTTGTCCGGCCAAAAAATACAGGTTTCCTGCCTGCACCACATCGCTAAAAGGAGCACTTTGCTTTTTGGGCTCGTGTGATGGGTGAAAAATCAGTTCAGTATCTTCTTGGGCACAAGCGGTTGAGATAGAGCCTCCCAGCAGAAAAATCAAAATAACATATCGAAAAGGTTTCATAATCCAGTTTTTAGTTTTGCTTAAAATTACCCTATTTTTATCGGAAATTGAACAGCATGGGCAACAAAGAACAGTTCATCGAACATATCGACCAAGGGTACGCCACCAAAGGTGATTTTATCACCGTGGGCGCCGGAATGCTCGATGGGGAAACCATGACCAACGCATTTGTCAAGATTCCGCTCAAAACCATGAATCGCCATGGACTTATTGCAGGGGCTACGGGTACAGGAAAGACCAAGACCTTGCAGGTATTGGCCGAAAATCTGTCTGACAAAGGCATACCTGTACTGCTAATGGACCTTAAAGGTGATCTTAGTGGTATAGCCCAACCAAGTCCCGGACACCCCAAAATCGATGAACGCCATGCAAAAATTGGACTCCCGTTCGAAGCCAAGGGGTTTCCTGTTGAAATTTTATCGCTCTCCGAGCAAAATGGTGTCCGCTTACGGGCCACGGTCTCTGAATTTGGACCTGTACTGCTTTCACGGATTCTCGACCTGAGCGTTACGCAAGAAGGTATTGTTGCCGTGGTATTCAAATATTGTGACGATAACAAGCTGCCGCTTTTAGATCTTAAGGACTTCAAAAAAGTGCTGCAGTACGCCACGGGAGAAGGCAAGGATGAGTTTCAAAAAGCATACGGTCGCATTTCCACAAGCTCCACGGGAACTATTTTAAGGAAAATCATTGAATTGGAACAACAGGGTGCCGACCTTTTTTTTGGGGAGAAGTCCTTTGATGTGGACGATTTGGTGCGCATTGATGAAAATGGCAGAGGGTACATCAATATTATCCGTTTGACCGATATTCAAGACCGACCCAAACTATTTTCCACCTTTATGCTAAGTCTTTTGGCTGAAATCTATTCCACCTTCCAGGAGCAGGGCGACAGCGAACGCCCCGAGTTGGTATTGTTCATTGATGAGGCCCATTTGATTTTTGACAATGCCAGCAAAGCACTGCTCGATCAAATTGAAAGCATCGTAAAACTAATACGTTCCAAAGGAATCGGGCTTTACTTTGTGACCCAAAATCCCACCGATGTGCCGGACGATGTGCTGGCCCAGTTGGGACTCAAAATCCAACATGCACTGAGGGCCTTTACGGCAAAGGACCGAAAAGCGATCAAACTAACGGCCCAAAATTATCCCATCACGGAATTTTACGATACCGCCGAAGTACTTACCTCTCTAGGTACTGGAGAAGCATTGGTTTCCGCCCTGGACGAAAAAGGCCGACCCACACCATTAGCCGCCACGATGATGCGTGCGCCCATGAGCCGTATGGACATTTTGACGGATA
Organism: Allomuricauda sp. MMSF_3307; assembly: GCF_030733585.1. Taxonomy (NCBI): domain Bacteria; kingdom Pseudomonadati; phylum Bacteroidota; class Flavobacteriia; order Flavobacteriales; family Flavobacteriaceae; genus Allomuricauda; species Allomuricauda sp. MMSF_3307. The sequence goes on along the minus strand of NZ_JASHIQ010000006.1, from coordinate 171,895 downwards.
ATGAAATTAAAGAGGTTCTGGACAATTCCAAGCTCATCAAAAAATACAATGAGGAAATCGACCGCGAAAGTGCTTACGAAATCCTGACGGAAAAAATTGAAAGGGCCGAAAAAGAGGCCGAGAAAGAAAAAGAAGAAAAAAGAACAACCCGAAGCTCTTCGAGCAGGCGCAGCACCCGAATGAACCCTGTTGTGAAAGTCTTGACCAGTGCCACATTTATACGTGGAGTTCTGGGTGTTCTAAAAAAAGTGATCCGATAGCTAATTATATGAAAAAGAGAAATTGGGCCTTTGCCCTCATCTGTGGTTTGGCCGTAATGCAATCGTGCCAAAAGGATACCACATTCCTGATTACCGAAACCAGTGTTGGTCCCTTGACCAATACCTCCAAAGTGAGTGAACTCGAAACCATTTTTGTACAAGATTCCGTTGTGGGAGATGCCGCCCAAATCAATTTGGGGGCTTCACCAAAAAAAGTTGATATTTTTGAAAAAGGTGGTAAACATTTGTTGACCCTTACCGCAAATTCGGACAGTATCCCTACCGTGGAAAATGTAAGGATTATGGATTCACGCTACACTTCAGAAAATGGTATTGGACTGAAAAGCACTTTTAAGGATATCCAGGATGCCTATGAAATCAAGAAAATCGTGACCACTCTAAATAGCGTTGTGGTTTTCCCGAAGGGAAGCAACCTTTACTTTACCATCGACAAAGAGGAACTGCCCGAAAGTTTACGTTTTTCTATGGCATCCATTGAAGCCGTGCAAATTCCCGATGATGCCAAAATCAAATATTTGATGTTGGGCTGGGAGTAGCCCCCAAATTGTTTTAATGAAAAAACTACTGAACAAAGCGATTCCCTTGGTTTATGGGCAATATCTTAATGCCTATACCCTAGTTGCGCCAAAAAAGGGCGCAGAAACCGCTTTCCATGTTTTTTGTACCGTACGGAAAGGGCGCATCTCTCCTGAACAGGCAGCTTATTTGGACAACCATAAACTTTCTGTTGAGAAAGTAGCTGGACACAACATCCAATCCTACCACTGGCCCGGGAACAAGGAAACGGTTTTATTGGTCCATGGCTGGGAGAGCAACACCTTCCGGTGGCGGAACCTCATCAAAAAACTGAGGGAAGCGGATTTTAACATTATTGCTTTTGATGCACCGTCGCATGGCTATTCCTCAGGGAAACATCTCTATGTTCCGCTATACGAAGAGGCACTCAACCACATGGTTAAAAAATACCAGCCGAAACATCTTATCGGACACTCTGTGGGTGGGATGACCATTGTGTACAACCAATACAAAAATCCGAGCGATCAAGTAGAAAAATTGGTCACCATTGGTTCTCCGTCCGAATTCCATGAGATCATGGCCCATTTTCAAGACCTATTAAAGTTTAACAATCGGGTGATGAAACACTTGGATGCGTATGTGCAACAACGTTTTGGTTTTAAAATTGATGAGTTTTCCACCTCACAATTTGCACGTTCCCTTAGCAAGAAAGGCTTGCTGTTCCATGACAGGTACGACAAGATTACGCCCTACCATGCATCGGTTGCAGTCAACAAAAATTGGCAAGAGAGCCAATTGATAAGTACCGAAGGTCTCGGTCATTCCATGCACCAAGATGATGTGAACGATCAAATTGTATCATTTTTGGAAGCTTGATAAACTTGTCCTAATTTTCAGAAAAAATAGACCATGCAGAATATAACCCCCTTCCATGTTGCCGTTCCAGTACACAATCTTCAAGAATGTCGAACTTTTTACAGAGATGTCCTCGGTTGTGAAGAAGGTAGAAGTGCGGAACAATGGGTAGATTTTAACTTTTTTGGCCACCAATTTGTCATTCACTACAAGCCCAAATCAGAAGAAGACACCCATACCAACCCTGTTGATGGCAAAAACGTACCGGTGCCGCACTACGGCGTAGTATTGCCGTGGGATACCTTCCAATCCTTTTCCAAAGAATTGATCGAGAAAGGCATCGATTTTGTAATTGAGCCCTACATTCGGTTCAAAGGGGAACCCGGGGAGCAAGCCACCATGTTCTTTTTGGACCCTGCGGGAAACGCACTGGAGTTCAAGGCATTCAAGGATATGGGGCAATTGTTTGCCAAATGATCTAGGCCAAATTCAATCCCTTTCTTCGGACCCACAAAAAGGCAAAAATCATATTGGGCACCCAGCAAAGCCAAGAAACAATCTTGTAAGCTACTAGGAATTCCCCAAAAATCACAATGAGGATGGGCAACCAAATACGCAATGTTACGGCAGCGAAACAAGCTGCGTAGCTATAGAGCATCATACCTTGATGAAGCGCCAAATCCTTGTTTTTGATGGCGATGTAGGCACGGGTTGTGGTAAAGAGCCAAATCAGGGCAAGGCTACAAAAGCCGATGGAGGACACCCAACCACCTGTGGCATAAAAACCTAAATAGAGTCCACACAAACCACTCAGGATGGCCGTAATTACATATATCTTTCCAAGGTTTCGATGGAGTTGCAGCCGTTTGGAGCGTAACTTTTTAATGAACTGGGACCATCCTACCAGCAGGGCTATTCCACCAAAACTGATATGGCCGTAAAAGGCCACTTTCCAAACCGAACTAGCCCTTATTGCATCCGATTTGTTCAGCAACAGACCAAAATCATCGGAAGCAAAAATGTATACCAATGGATACAGGCCAATCCCGATGGCCAGAAAAATAAAAACAATCCATGCTACCTTATTTCTTGTAGTTTGGGCCATACTTCGCTTTTTAGCACGAAGTAAGTTATCGATATTTTGAACACAAAAACAAGAATTTTGATCCTAATTCGTTATAAGTGTATCGATTAGAACATAAAGTCGAACCCAAATCTTATCCGTATGAAGACAATTTTACTTTTGGTCACCCTTATTTTTTCGGCCATGGCCGTATCGAGTTGCACCAATGACGAGGGTGACACCGAATTCGAGTACATCAATCCCGAAGAGGAGCAACAAACAACGCCTTTAAAAACTGAAGTGGAACAGGAAAAGGTAAACTAAACCTTATGAGTGACGCTCTCGTGCGAGCAAGGTGTTCTTGAGCAACATGGCAATGGTCATAGGGCCTACTCCGCCGGGCACGGGTGTGATGTAGGACGCCTTTTTGCTCACTTCTTCATAATCCACATCACCGGTGATGTAGTATCCCTTTTCTTTGGTATCATCCGGCACACGGGTAATTCCAACGTCAATGATGGTTACCCCTTCCTTGACCATATCCGCTTTTAAAAACTTGGGAACTCCTAGGGCAGAGATAACAATATCAGCCTGAAGTGTCAACTCTTTAAGGTTTTTGGTCCTACTATGGGCAAGTGTCACTGTGGAATTCCCTGGGTTTCCTTTTTGGCTCATCAAAATACTGATGGGCCTACCAACAATATGGCTTCTCCCGATTACAACGGTATGCTTGCCTTCGGTATCCACCTTATAGCGCTTCAACAATTCCATGATGCCAAACGGAGTTGCTGAAATGAAGGTTTCCATATCCAAGGCCATTTTTCCGAAATTCATAGGGTGGAATCCATCAACATCCTTGTCGGGATCAACGGCCATCAATACTTTTTCTTCATCAATATGTTTGGGCAGGGGCAATTGCACAATATACCCATCGATTGCAGGGTCGTTGTTCAATTGGTTCACTTGCTTTAGCAACTCTTCTTCTGTAGTCTCTTCCGGAAGATGAATCATGGTGGACTCAAACCCTATCTTTTTACAGGAACGTACTTTACTGCCTACGTAGGTGAGGCTTGCACCATCGTTACCCACCAGCACCGCGGCCAAATGGGGGACTTTTTCGCCCCGCTCTTTCATTTGGGCCACCTCAACGGTGATTTCTTCTTTGATTTGGTTTGATATTTTCTTTCCGTCGAGGATTTCCATGGGTTGCTGTGTTGGTTTGTTATGCTGAAAAGGGTTATCTCATGTTCTGCATCATCTGCATCATCTTCTTGCCTCCGCCCCCTTGCATCATCTTCATCATCTTGCTCATTTGGTTGAACTGTTTGAGCAATTGGTTTACTTCTTGAATGGAGGTTCCGCTACCTGCGGCTATTCGTTTTTTACGGCTGGCATTAAGCATGGCCGGAGTGGAACGTTCTTCGGGGGTCATGGAATGGATAATGGCCTCGATATGTTTGAATGCGTCATCATCAATATCCAATCCTTTGAGGGCCTTTCCCGCTCCGGGAATCATGCCCATCAAATCTTTCATGTTCCCCATTTTTTTGATTTGCTGAATTTGGCTCAGGAAATCATCAAAACCGAACTTATTTTTGGCTATTTTCTTCTGGATTTTGCGCGCTTGTTCCTCATCGAACTGTTCTTGGGCACGCTCCACTAGGGAAACCACATCGCCCATTCCGAGGATACGGTCGGCCATACGCGAGGGATGGAATACATCGATGGCCTCCATTTTTTCACCCGTACCGATAAATTTGATGGGCTTGTCCACCACGGATTTGATGGAAATAGCGGCTCCACCACGGGTATCACCGTCCAATTTGGTAAGGATGACCCCATCAAAATTCAAGACATCGTTAAAGGCCTTGGCCGTGTTAACGGCATCCTGACCTGTCATGGAGTCCACCACGAACAGGGTTTCCTGTGGTTGTATGGCCTTGTGGATGTTGGATATCTCGGTCATCATCTGCTCATCCACAGCCAATCGACCTGCGGTATCGATGATTACCACATTGCAACCCTTGGTTTTGGCATGGGCTATACCTGCCTTGGCAATGGCCACGGGGTCGTTGTTGTCGCGATCGGAGTAGACCTCCACTCCTATCTGCTCCCCAACCACATGCAACTGGTCTATCGCAGCGGGACGGTAAACATCACAGGCCACCAACAGCGGCTTTTTGGTTTTCTTATTCTTGAGGTAGTTGGCAAGTTTACCGGAAAAAGTGGTTTTACCCGACCCCTGTAAACCGGACATTAGGATTACGGATGGGTTACCGGAAAGGTCTATTCCCTCGGCTTCGCCACCCATCAATTCGGTAAGCTCATCCTTCACCAATTTGACCATAAGCTGGCCAGGTTGAAGGGAAGACAGTACATTTTGTCCCAGTGCCTTCTCTTTGACCGTATTGGTAAACTCCTTGGCTATCTTAAAATTGACATCGGCATCCAGCAAAGCTCGTCGAACTTCCTTAAGGGTCTCTGCCACATTGATTTCGGTAATTTGTCCGTGACCTTTGAGGACGTGTAATGCCTTATCTAACTTTTCGCTTAAATTATCGAACATAAGTTCTTTGTTTTAAAGAGGGACAAATTTAAGAATAATCCAATAGAAAAAGGACGGCTTTGGGGAGAGCCGTCCTTCTTTTGAAAAAAGATTGGGGAAAAATATTTAATTCTTTTCGAAAACCAATTTGTCGGTTCCGCCGTTTCCTCCACTTTCATCGATCAATTCGATTCTCACTGCAGAGTATTTGACTATATCCCAATCGTCTGTCAAATCGGCAAAATCGGCCGGTGCACTAAAAGCAATATTGAAATCCACATCACTATCATCTGGACTGTCATCATCCCCATCATCGTCGGAATCGGAAATGGACCACGTGCCATTGATATCAGTGGTACCGTTGCTAGCCACTAATGTGCCATCGTTATTAAAGGTAAAGGTGTAGCCATTAAAATGGTCCGTTTCATCCTTATCATCGAAATAATAGGTAATGGTCCATGACCCACTTGCGGCTATTCCTGTAAGTTCAGTGACCTGGGCTGCCGATATGTTGGTAAGGACATCATCATCGTTATTGTTTTCGCAGCTCACAAAAATCATGAACAATAGTACCGTTGTCAGTTTTAAAATTGAGGTTTTCATATAAAAGTGATTGAATAAAAATTTAGTGTTCTCGTTTTATGCCGGGTTTATGGTTTTTCGAATACCAGGGTATCAATAGTTCCATCGCCACTCTCATCCGTTAGCTCGATACGGGTGGAAGTTATGGAAACTACCTTCCAGTCGTCTGTCAATTCCGATAGGTCGTCCATGGTGTCAAAGTTGATAAAGAACTTTAGTCCTTCTTCGGAATCCCTAAGCACTCTCCAAAGACCTGTGGCCTGTGGGTCGGCGTTGATGGAGACCTCAACTTGGTGCATTTCACCAAAATTAAAGTCCATTCCTGCGAAAGAAGCCGTCATATCGGTACTGCCTTCTTTGTAAAGGGCCACATTCCATGGTCCGTCCAAGGCAATTCCTCTGATTTCGACCACATCGCCATCGTCAGCACTATCGTTACACTCTTTCAACAATACCATTTCATGGTCAGTATCATCGATTTCAAACTCCAATCGGGACTGTAGCATTTTACGAATGGGCCATTCAAAGCTCACTCCGGGTTCGTCTCCAATGGTAATCATTAGGGAAAGTTGCAACTGACTGTTCAAACCAGTTTCCCAGGTACCTTGTTTGGTATCTACCCCGTTGCTCAAGGTTACAGCGCCACCAGCGGCAAATTCAAATTCGTATCCCAAGAGTCTTTCAATTTCCTCACCTTGGTTCTCCACTTCCTTAATAATCCATTTACATTCGTTGAGCAGAGCTATAAAAGCCTCCCTGTCGATTGGATTGGAATCCTCCAAATCACATCTTTCTTTCAATATGATTTTGTTCCCATCGTCTTGATAAAGTTTGATTCTGTCATCATCCAATTCGTATACGATGGCATCGATGGTGAAATCTGGGAAATCTTCAAAGTCAAGGCTCAGCATTACACCATTTTCGGTGGTACTAGTGCTCCATGATCCCATAATTTCATCTGCGGTAAAGGTGGTGAAGTAAACTGTACCATCCGCGGAGAAGGTCAACAGACGCTCAATGTACTGTTCTGTATTGTCCACACTGTTTCGGATGACCTGCCTCACCTGCAATGGGCATTCCAGTAGCAGTTCGTCCAACTCGGATTCTGTAAAGTCGTCGTCGTTATAATCATCGTCGTCATCTTCGTCGCACTGGTTCTTAGCCATTTCAAGGGCTGCGGCCAAGGCTGCGTTATTTTCGATCACCACTTGGGTTCCGTCAAACTTAATAAGGGTAATGGGAAATTCGATGCTGATCAAATCATCATCATCCAGTTCGTCAAAGAATCGCTTCATATCGCGATCGCTCTCAATGTTCACTTGACCTGACTGTTGGTTGTCCACACCAAAGGTGAAGAGTGTAATTGGGTATACAAAATCGATACATTCAATATCGTCATCGTCACCTCCTTCAAGACACTCACGGGCATACTGCTCCAATTGATCTTGATTTTCTATGGTGATTTCACTGAAATCGGAAAGGGTGATGGTAATGGGGAAGAAGATATCAAGAATATCATCGTCGTCGTCCAATTCATCAAAGATTTCTTCGATCAAATCCAAATCTTCCCTGGAATCGATGGTTATTTCCACTCCGTTCACATTTACGATATATGGAAATTGTACAGCGAAGCAGCTGGCACCATCCACAATATTGTCATAAGAACCGTCATTGGAAGAGGTCTTCTGGATCAAATCGGCGGTAGCGGAGCTGGCGGAAATGGTCTCACTTTGTGTCCCTCCGCCTACTTCTTCATATTCTTCTTGGCAGGCCGTAAAACCAAGAACAAGGATTGCAAGTAATGTACGCAATAAGTTGTTTGTCAACTTTTTCATAACGAATGAATTTTGGGGTTATAATTCAACCTTAAAACAACCCTCTTCCAAAAAACCCTACTTTTTCTTTAAATTTTTCAAATATATTTGACCAACAAACAATTTTCCCGCTATGAGCAACGTCTGCGAGGACCATATTTTCAGTGAAGTGTTCAAGGCCCATTCCAAAACGGTCTTTAATTATATATTTTACAAATTTGGGAACGAAGAAAAGGCCCATGATGCCGTTCAAGAAGCCTTTGTAAAGTTATGGGAGAATTGTGCCAAGGTAAGTCCAGAAAAAGCCAAATCCTTTGTTTACACCGTGGCCAACAATCTGTACCTAAATGTAATCAAAGCGGAAAAGGTAAGGCTTAAACATGCGGACAGCCTTGTTAGGGACCGTACCAACGAGTCGCCCGAATTTTTAATGGAGGAAAAGGAATACCAGAAAAAACTGGACGATGCACTACATGCCCTTCCAGAAAATCAGCGTACCACTTTTTTGCTCAACCGTATCGATGGAAAAAAATATGCGGAAATCGCCGAAATGGAAGGGGTAAGTGTAAAAGCCATTGAAAAAAGAATGCATTTGGCCCTTAAAAGTTTGCGGGAACATATAGACGGAATATAGCAGGTGATTATTTTTAAGGTGGTAAGGTAGGGTATTTTAATAGGTAGTTGTTATCATAACGTAAAGCATAAGACCCATGCAAGAAAATTATTTGGCAAAATGGTTGAATGGAGAGCTCTCAGAGCAGGAGCTTCGGGAATTTGAAACTTCCGAAGCATATTCGTCCTTTCAAAAACTAAAGGAAGCTTCCAGCGGTTTGCAGGCTCCCGATTTTGATGTGGACCAAGCCTTGCTCCGATTTAAGGAAGAGCACATGGCCAAGGCACCCAAGGTCATTTCCTTGAATCCCTTCAGGAAATTCCTCCGGGTGGCTGCCGTTATTGCTATACTACTTACCGGTTCCTACTTTTATATCAACTCCTTGAACGAAAAGGTCACTACTGGTTTTGCCGAACGTTCCGAAGTTATCCTTCCCGACAATTCCGAACTGTTTTTGAATGCGGATTCCCGTATTTCCTACAGCGAAAAGAATTGGGATAATCAAAGAAACATCAAATTGGACGGGGAAGCCTTTTTTAAGGTGGCCAAAGGAAAAAAATTCACGGTTTCCACAGAACAGGGCACCGTAACCGTGTTGGGAACCCAATTCAACGTAGAAAACAGGAAAGGAATCTTTGAGGTGACCTGTTATGAGGGCTTGGTAAGTGTTACCCACAATGGCAAAGAAATAAAGTTGCCTGCTGGTAACTCCTATGTGGTCATCAATGGAAAGCAAGTTACAGGAACTCCCAAAGGAACCCAACCTTCTTGGATGAACAACGAAAGTAGCTTTGAAAGCATTCCCCTGAAATATGTATTTGCCGAGTTGGAAAGGCAATTTGATGTGCAGGTCAACACGGAAAACATCAATACCGATTTACTATTTACCGGATCTTTCAACAACACCGACCTGAATATGGCGTTAAAAAGTATAAGTACCCCCTCCCAAACTCGTTATAAGGTAGAAGGAGACAATGTACTTTTTTATGCTGGGAACACACCTCAATAAAAATATAGGCACCATACTGGTTTTCCTGTTTTTTATGGGCGGCATTTACTTGCAGGCCCAAGAAAAACAAGAGTCTTCCGTTTCCCTTGTTTCGTACATTCAAACCTTGGAGGACCGTTTTGATATTAAATTTTCCTACTTGAACGAAGATTTGGAAGGCTATACCATCAAGATTCCCGAAAACCTCAGTTCCCTTACTGATATTCTAACATATATCCAGGATAAATTCCGGATCATCCCCGAAAAATTGAATGATCGATATTACGCCCTTTCCAAAAATAATCGGGTCAATCTTTGTGGTGTGGTACTGGATAATTTTGCTGAAAATACCGTCATAGGTGCCACGGTGGAGGTGATGGGCTTCAATGTCGCCATTGTTACCGATTCCGATGGCTCATTCCGTTTGGAAAACGTATCCCGTGATGCTTCCCTAAGGATTCGATACTTGGGCTATGATACCAAATACATCAATGTTGAAGCGCTCATCCAGCAAGGGGGATGTCCTAAAATCCTGTTGTCACCGCGTTACGAAGAGTTGGACGAGGTATTTGTGTACAAGTATCTTACCTCTGGAATTATAAAGGAGAGTGATGCGAGCATCTCACTGAACACGGCGGAGTTTGGTATCTTGCCCGGCTTGATCGAACCGGACATCCTTCAAACCGTACAGGCATTGCCAGGCATCAAAAGTATTGATGAGACCGTCTCCGACATCAATGTTCGCGGAGGAACCAACGACCAGAACCTCGTACTGTGGAACGGCATCAAAATGTACCAATCCGGTCATTTTTTTGGGTTGATTTCCGCCTTCAATCCATATCAAACGGATAGGGTGACCGTTTACAAAAACGGAACCCCTGCCATTTTTGGGGATGGGGTAAGCAGTGTGATCCAAATGGAAACCGGCAATACCGTGCCCCAAACCTTTAAAGGTGGAGGTGGCTTCAACTTGATAAGTGGTGATATTTATGCCGAAATCCCAATAACCCAAAAATTGGGGGTACAGTTCGCCGCAAGACGTTCGGCTACCGATTTTTTGAGTACTCCAACCTACAAGCAATTTATCAATAGGGCCTTTCAGGATAGTGAGATTACCTTGCAGAACAACAACACGGTAGAGGATGAGTTTACCCGTGACGAGGATTTTTTCTTTTATGACTTTTCAGGAAAGATTATTTACGACCTGAATCCGGACCATAAAATTAGCCTCAGTGCCATCCAAATCAAAAACAATTTAAGGTTTGAAGAAACCAACGTGTCCCTCAACGAAACGAACATCAGTCTGTTGAAACAGGATAACATTTCGGTGGGTGGGCAATTGACAAGTAGCTGGACCGAAAGATTTTCCTCCCACCTCAATATCTACTATTCCAAGTATGATCTGGATGCGGAGAACATTTTTGCCAACCAAGTACAGCAATTGTTCCAGAACAACCAAGTAACGGAAAACGCACTAAAACTGGACACCAGATATCTTATTACCGATGGATGGAGCTGGAGCAATGGTTACCAATATATCGAAACGGGAATTACCAATGCCACCGTAATCAATGAGCCTAATTTTATCAGTGAAATAAAAGGAGTCATACGAACCCACGCTCCCTATTCGGAACTCAACTACAGTTCACCGGGCAACAAGTTTATAGGTGGTCTCGGGGCCAGGGTCAACTTTATCGAGAACTTGAACACCTTTAAAAAAGTGATTATCGAACCCAGACTCAACCTCAATTTTAAACTGGCCAACTATCTTAGGGCTGAGGTTTTGGGTGAATTCAAAAGCCAGACCACTAACCAGATCATTGATTTGGAGCAAAACTTTTTAGGAATTGAAAAACGCAGGTGGATACTTTCCAACGACAATTCTTTGCCCGTTACCACCAGTAAACAGGGCTCAGTTGGATTCAATTACGAAAAAAATAACCTTTATATCGGCGTTGAAGGATTTTACAAACATGTGGACGGCATCAGCACGAACACCCAAGGTTTCCAAAATCCCAATCAATTTGCCGGGGAGATCGGCAGCTATGATGTAAAAGGAGTTGAATTGCTCATCAACAAAAAAGGGGACAATTACAGTACTTGGTTCACCTATGCCTACAATGAAAACGATTACACTTTCGATTCCATAACACCTCCAACTTTCCCCAACAATTTGGATATTCGACACACCATAACCCTTGCCAGCACCTATACCTATAAAGATTTAAAGTTAAGTATTGGACTCAATTATAGGACCGGCAAACCCTTTACGGAACCCGTTGAGGGGGATGAGGGCCTAAATGATGACTTTGTGCCGCCCCGCATCAATTTCCAGTCCCCGAACAATAGCCGTTTGCCCGACTATTTTAGGGCGGATGCCTCAGCCATTTACCATTTTCAGCTTGCTAGGAACATCAAGGCCAATGCGGGCTTATCCATCTTAAATTTTACGGACCGAAGAAACAGCCTCAATAAATATTATCGGGTGAATGAGGACGATGAAATCGAAACCATTGAAAATTTTTCATTGGGCATTACTCCCAACATCAGTTTCAGGGTGAGCTTTTAGGTACTCCTCAATTTTTGTCATCACCAACACATGGGGAACCGTAATCGAGGCCAAAAAGCAAATCAAACCGGGGACCAAAGTTTCCTCAGTGTTCCTTAATAAAAGGTATAAGATTAAAGTTCCTAGCAAAGAAGCCAACCAATAGAGGTAGCTGCTCTTGAAATAACGGTAGAACGATTTCCAGCTCACTTCCCCATAAAGAAATTTCATCTGATCCATTAAAGAGGGAATGCTGTGCCAAACCACAAAATAGATGCAAAAGGCCAGCAACAAGGAAGCCGTATTGAAGACAACATAAAAAACTGCCAATAGGAACAACTCCAGTAAAATGGAATAGGTCCTTAACCTGGCATAGGCGAAATACAGGAAAAACAAGCCAACCCCTATCCCCATCCAAAGAAATAGTTGACCAATTACCCGCGTGGGAACATCCCGTCCGGTAATATCCAATACTATCTGGACCACTTGTTCGCGGTGCGCATGGAACAGCATAAATAAAATCAGGCCACCATAAAGTAGATAAAACAACGACTTGCCTTTAAAGTTTCCGGTCAAGGTGGTATTCCAATGCTGTTCCCCAAAATGATAGCTGCTAAACAGGATAAAGAGCATTAGGGCAATGGTGGGGAAAAAATAAAATACGGCGCAGATGGATGCTATCATTATAATATAAAGCATGGTCATGCCCGTTTTTGGGATATTGGCCCCTCTTTTTTGAAAATAGCTGGTCAGTATACCAATGTCATTTGCACCATGCAATATCCCAAAGGTGCCAATAAGTAAAAAGGACAACAGCAGCTCCAATTCCAAGGGTAAATATACCGATAGCCATAATCCAAAAAAGGTTGCTACCAGCAAAAAACTTGTTATTCTGATAATATCCAATACTCTTTGTTTAATTATTCACAAAAAAAGTTATACAAAAATATAAATATATTGTTTAATTTTTTATACTTTTAGTTAAACAAAAAATAATTGTATTATGGAAAGTTTAATTACTTCGTTACCCATGGTGGCTAAAATTGCTACCAACGATTACGTTGGCTTCACCTTCTTTGTTGGGTGTATGGCCATGATGGCCGCGTCGGCCTTCTTCTTTTTGTCAATGAACAATTTTGATCGTAAATGGAGAACTTCCATTTTAGTCTCAGGATTGATTACGTTCATTGCTGCAGTGCACTATTGGTACATGCGTGATTATTGGGCAGCCAATGGTGAATCGCCCACCTTTTTCCGTTATGTGGACTGGATTCTGACAGTTCCCCTAATGTGTGTTGAGTTTTATTTGATCCTAAAAGTAGCTGGGGCCAAGAAAGCGTTGATGTGGAAATTGATCGCGCTATCCGTAATCATGCTGGTTACAGGTTACCTAGGAGAGACCGTTTACCGTGACCAAGCACAGATTTGGGGTCTTATTTCCGGTATCGCCTACTTTGTCATCGTTTATGAAATTTGGCTGGGAGGCGCCAACAAATTGGCAAGAGAAGCTGGAGGCGCTGTACTTTCCGCCCACAGAACACTGTGCTGGTTCGTATTGGTAGGTTGGGCCATTTATCCGATTGGTTACATGGCAGGTACTCCAGGATGGTACGATGGGATTTTCAATGGACTATCCATGGACGTTATTTACAACATCGGAGATGCCATTAACAAAATTGGGTTTGGCCTTGTAGTTTATAATTTGGCGGTGATCGCCAACGAAAAGGCTTAATCCGATATCATTTTACTTAAACTTAGAAGAAATGGCCATGCAAAACATGGCCATTTTTTTTACATTCTTTCGGGAACGTCAATCCCCAACAATCGAAACGCGGATTGAATCACCTCCCCTACTTTTTTGGAGAGCTGAACCCGAAAATCCTTCTTCTGCTCCTCCGTTTCGCCCAAAATGGAAACCTGCTGGTAAAACGAGTTGAACTCTTTCACCAAATCATATGTGTAATTGGCAATCAAGGCGGGACTAAAGTTTTCAGCGGACAGCTGTACCGTTTCCGGAAACAATTGCAGCAGTTTCAATAGTTCCTTTTCCTTTTCGTGTAAGTTCATTGAGGTCTCGACTGCGCTCGACCCGACACCCTTTGCTTTGCGTAAAATAGATTGAATTCTGGCGTATGTATACTGAATAAACGGGCCGGTATTCCCTTGGAAATCCACCGATTCTTCAGGGTTGAAAAGAATCCGTTTTTTGGGATCCACCTTAAGGATGTAGTATTTAAGGGCACCCAAACCTATGGTTCGGTATAACTCTTTTTTCTCCGTTTCGGAATATCCGTCCAACTTGCCCAGTTCTTGGGAAATGGATTCCGCAGTATCCTCCATATTTTTTATGAGGTCGTCCGCATCCACTACGGTACCTTCCCTACTCTTCATCTTACCACTGGGCAAGTCCACCATACCATAACTCAAATGGTACAATTGCTCCGCCCAAGAATACCCTAGCTTTTTCAGGATAAGGAACAATACCTTAAAATGGTAATCCTGCTCATTGCCCACGGTGTACACCATACCGTTGATATCCGGGAAATCGGTCACCCGCTGAATCGCGGTACCAATATCCTGTGTCATGTACACTGCGGTACCATCGGAACGTAGTACAATTTTCTCATCGAGGCCTTCATCGGTTAGGTCTATCCAAACACTGCCATCCTCTTTTTTAAAGAAAACACCACGTTCAAGGCCATCCTTTACTACATCACGACCCAATAAATAGGTATCGCTTTCGTAATAGAGCGTATCAAAATCAACACCCAAATTTTTGTAGGTCGTGGCAAAACCATCGTACACCCAACCGTTCATTTTTTTCCAAAGGGAAACTACGCTCTCATCGCCCGCTTCCCATTTTCGGAGCATTTCCTGTGTCTCCAACAAAATGGGGGCTTCTTTTTCGGCCTGCTCCTTTGGTGTCCCTGCATCGACAAGTTGAGCTATCTCCTCTTTGTAGGCCTGATCGAAAGCCACATAATATTTTCCCACCAAATGGTCGCCCTTAAGACCCGAAGATTCCGGAGTTTCACCATCGCCGAACTTCTGCCAGGCCAACATGCTCTTGCAGATATGGATGCCTCGGTCGTTGATGATCTGGGTCTTGTATACTTTCTTACCCGAGGCTTTTAATATTTCGGCTACCGAATAGCCCAACAAATTGTTTCGGATATGCCCTAAGTGTAATGGTTTATTGGTGTTGGGTGATGAATATTCCACCATCACCGCATCATCAGATTGCGATTTTACGTAGCCAAAATCAGTTTCGTTGGAAATTGAATTGAAGAAATCAAGATAGTAGCTATCCTCGATTACAATGTTCAAAAAGCCCTGCACCACATTGCATTTGGACACTTCGTCCACATTGGCTTCCAGATATTTTCCGATTTCGGTCCCAATTTGAACCGGATTACCTTTTACGTGCCGTAACATAGGAAACACCACCACTGTAATATCTCCCTCAAAATCCTTTCGGGTAGGTTGAAATTCCACCGTGGGCAGCTCAACTTGATATAGTTGTTTTACCGCCTCGATCACTTTTTGGGTCAAATCGTTCTGCAAACTCATCTCATAGGCTTTTCAGGGCGCAAAACTACGTATTTTTTGGGCTTTTCATGCTATTTGGATTGGCGTTGCCTATTTAAAAATTGTATTTTTAAAAAAACATGCTATGGAACATTTGCATCGAGCAGCTCCGGTTTTGGCTTCGTTGGACATTCCAAAAACCGTTGCTTTTTACAAGGAAAAAATGGGGTTCGACAAATCAGGCTGGGTGGATGAAAACTATGCCGTGATAGGTCGTGATCAAGTAGAAATCCATTTTTGGAAATGTGACGACAAAATCTTTCCCGAAAATACCAGTTGTTACATCTACGTTAGGAATGTTGATTCGCTTTACAAAGAACTGCAAGAAGCCGAAGTAATCCATCCCAACGGACCATTGGAGGACAAACCTTGGGGCGTACGCGAGTTTTCGGTGCTAGACAACGACGGTAACCTGATCAGGTTCGGTCAAAATCTTTAAATATGCTATTGAACGTATCCTACAACGATAAGAAAATCACCAAAAAAATAGACGAAGCCGTTGGCAAGCCGATTCCCATAAGGGAGCGCTTTGCCATGGGCGGTATCGGTTCCCCAAAATTGTTCATTACCGAAGCAAGTCTGGATATCTACAATCTGCTCATTTTGGACAGCAATACCAACTCTTGCAACGTTGAGCTGCGTCCCAATGGCATCATTGTCCGGTTTCGATCCCGCTTGGAAACCTACGGACTCATCATCCCCTATTACAAATTGAACGTATACAAAGGCGACATGGCCATCTACTCCATTTATATGGACCAATACTTCATCAAAGTACGTTCCGATACCAAGGCCGTTCAAAAATTCTTTAAAAAACTACTGGATTACCGAGCGGACAACCTACCCACCAACATCGAAGACCTATGAAAATATTGTTGACCGGGGCCAATGGCTATATCGGAATGCGGCTATTGCCCAAGCTTTTGGATATGGGGCACGAGGTCATCTGTGCCGTCCGCGATGAAAAACGACTTTCAGTAGATGCCAAGGTTCGTTCCCAAATAGAGGTTGTTGAAATTGATTTTTTGGAAGACCCGGCAAACCAAAACATCCCGAAAAACATTGATGCCGCCTATTATCTGATACATTCCATGACCTCCTCCGTATCGGATTTTGATGAAAAAGAGGCCCAAGCGGCGAAAAACTTCAATACCCTGTTGGAAGGTACGCAATGCAAACAGGTGATTTACCTGAGCGGCATTGTGAACGACAAGGAACTTTCCAAGCACTTGAGCTCGCGTAAAAACGTAGAGGAGATTCTCTATAAAGGTGATTTTGAATTGACCGTGCTTCGAGCGGGCATCATAGTTGGGTCAGGGAGTTCGTCCTTTGAGATTATCCGTGATCTCTGCGAAAAACTACCAGTAATGATAACACCCAAATGGGTACTTACCAAAACCCAACCCATTGCCATTCGAGACGTTATCCAATTTCTTACAGGGGTTTTGGGCAATCAAAAAACTTTTGGGCAATCCTTTGATATTGGTGGGCCGGATGTGATTACTTATAAAGACATGCTTCACGGATATGCCAAAGTTCGGGGCTTTAAAAATTGGATTTTTACCGTTCCCGTAATGACCCCGAAGTTATCGTCCTATTGGCTGTATTTTGTGACCTCTACCTCCTACAAATTAGCCGTTAACCTTGTGGATAGCATGAAGATGGAAGTCGTTGCCGAGGATAATCGTTTGCAGCAAATGCTGGGCCTGGAAACCCACAGTTACGAAGAAGCCATTGATATGGCCTTCAAAAAAATAGAGCAAAACCTTGTCATTAGCAGTTGGAAGGATAGCATTGCCAGCGGACAGATTCAGGAAGACCTCGAAAAATATATCCAAGTACCCAAATATGGGGTCTTGCAAGACAAGAAGTCGGTTCCCATCAAAAATGAGCAGGCCGTTTTGGAAAACATTTGGCGCATTGGTGGGGAAACGGGTTGGTATTATGGCAACTGGCTCTGGAAGTTCCGTGGGTTTTTGGACAAATTGGTGGGCGGTCCCGGACTGAGAAGGGGACGCACCCATCCAGACCGAATTTTCCCCGGTGACGCATTGGACTTTTGGCGGGTGTTATTGGCCGATAAAAAAACAAAACGGTTGCTACTTTTCGCCGAAATGAAAACGCCGGGAGAAGCTTGGTTGGAGTTCAAGATTGCCGATGGCAAGCTGTATCAAACCGCCACCTTTCGTCCTAGAGGATTATGGGGCAGATTGTACTGGTATTCCGTATTGCCGTTCCACCTCTTCATCTTTGGCAACATGATCAAGAATATTGCAAAAGTGTAAGATTTTTTTTTATTGAATAAGTCAACAGCTGTCACATCGAGCGCAGTCGAGATATTTTCATTTGTTGGTCATCATTTCTTGGCATGAGATTTCTCGTCTGCGCTCGAAATGACAATCACCCGCTAACTCCCGACTCCCGACTCCAACGCTGTTAAAATACTATTAAGCCCAATCGGGAAATGCTTTTTTCTTCGCACTTTGTCACAAAATTGGTCCAAATTCGTCTAACCATAGGCAACCTTTTGCCCCAAAAAGGTGTCTTATCATTGAAACCCAAAGAGCAAACATGTCAATTTCAAAGTCATTTTTCACCACATGTATAGTTGTATTGATTGGTATCCCGCTTTCCGCACAGACCATAAGTTCCCGTTTGGTCGATGCCAAGACCCAAAAAGGAATTCCCTACGCTACGGTGCAATATGGTGAGCAACTCGGGGTAATCACCAACGAGGAAGGCCGTTTCAGTTTTGTTTTGAAAGAGGCTACGCTCGATTCCATTTACATCACTTCCATGGGATACGGCAAAAAGGGATTCACCTTGGAGCAGTTGCAGGACACTTTGCTTCAGCTTGACCCCAAAGCCATTGAGCTTAGCGGAGTTTATGTTTTTGACAAGGAACTAGAGGTGGACGATATCATTGAAAAGATGATTGAAAACATCCCCAACAATGTGAACAAAACTCCCGTAAAACAGCGATTTTTTCTTCGCAAGGCTGAATTTGCCAACATGGAGAAAGTCGATTTTGGGTTTGAAAAATCATCCATAAAAGAGCTGAACAAGGAATTGATGGATAGCATATCGCACAGCATACCCAAAAATGCTTCGCACTATACCGAGAGTTTTGGCGACCTCTACAAACACAATACGGACTACAAAGTTGACATCATCAAAGCCGCCGATTTGTACGATAAACGAGAGGTTGGCTCTTTCGAGGATCTGGCCGAACACATGGAGGACATCTTTGTTCAAAACGTAAAACAGGGGTCCTATCTCAAAATAAAGTCGGGCATTTTTAGTGAAAAAATCCAAGTGGATTCCATTTTGGATACCATGGACGATGAACGCATCGACCAAATGAAAAAGGTAAAGGCCCAAATGGAAAAAGACAGTGTTTCGGGGCTCGTGGATAGTCAACGCTGGCAGTTCAAGGAGCTTCTAGGGCAACTCTATTTCCAAGAGGACACCAAATTGGACCTTGTGGACAAGACTCGACGTTACGATTTTAAACTTTCCGGTTATGCCGAAATGGGCGATGCAGGGGTTTACGTGGTGGATTTTTGGCCCAGACGGAGCAGTGCCGATTTTAAAGGTCGCCTCTTCATCAACATTGAGGATTTTGCCGTGATTCGAATGGATTTTACAAATACCCAACGCCTGCGCAACTTTAGATTGTTGGGTATTACCTATCGGGAAAACGTGTACAAGGGAACCATGCGCTTTGCCAAATTGCCCAATGGCCGGTACGATCTCCAGTTTATGGAATTGGCCGATGGTAAATATTTTGGTGTGGACCGGCCCCTAAAAGTCGTAGAAAAAAACAAGCACGTAAAGGGGCGCCGCAAACAGAACGAACTCAAACTGAACATTGACTTTCGGATGAACATCACTTCCAAGTGGGAATTGGTGGTGTTCAACCAAAACGAGATTGCCCAAAACGACTTTAACAACTTTACCGAGGACAAGACCGTTCGTGCCACCTATATGCCCCGCTACAATCCCGAGTTTTGGGAAGGCTATACCATCATGGAGCCCAACCAAGCCATACGTGGGTTTACGGCGGAGGAAGAGTAGATTCTAGATGTTAGATTTTAGATTGCAGAGGTTAGATAAGGGTACTTCCAAAGCTTGGCTAATTCGGTAAAGCGTGTGAATAGTGGCATTTGTTCTCCCCTTTTCTATTCTGGAAATATTCGTAGTATCAATTTTGGCCTCAATTTTGCCAACCAAGTCAACCTGTGTATAACCTTTTTCAAGTCGGGCTTTTTTGACATTTTCACCGATTTTCCTTAAAACTTCCGTTTTTTCCATACTTGCCATATTTGACAAGTCAAGAAAAGGTTTATATTTACCATTGTTAATGCCATATATGGCAAGTTTAAGATTGTTATGGTACATCCTGAGGTTTTAATAAATTGGATTGAAGATACGTATGGCTCCCCAGAAGAGTTGGCAAAAACTCTAGATTATGGAATTGAAATGCTATTTTATCTGGAGGAAGGTTCTTTTGAGCAGAGAGAAGTTCAGGAGGTAGTAGCTGCGCTTAGAGGAATTGTAGTTGGGTTGAGGAAACAAGAATCTACTCAACTTTCTAAATAAATCTAGGTTGTTGAGATATATATTCCCCAAAAAATCGTCAATTCGAGTGGCGAGCCATGGCGAGCTGTATCGAGAATCGATTTTTATAAACAAAAGGGTCTCGATACATTCCAAACTTCATTTGGAACACTCGACCTGACAGCTGAGAAATTTTGCAATTCCTGCTTAATACAGATTGCCATGTAAAGCAATGAGATGCTGAAACAAGTTCAGCATGACGAAACTTACGCCTTGGGCAAAAACACCTCCGCCATCATACATCGGGCACTGCCACCTCCACAGGTTTCGATAGTATCCAAAGGACTGTGGATAATGCCGCAATGCTTTTCAATGGTTTTGATCTGCGCATCCGATAAACTGTTGTACGCATGGGTGCTCATCACCATAAAACGTTGGTCGTTGGCACCGATTACCTGCAACATATTGCCCGCAAAGTGGCACATTTGCTCCTCTGTAATCCTAATGACTTCCTTACCGTCCATTTTGAGGTGATCCACCACATTCTTTCGTTCCTTTTTATCATCGATGGAATCCAAACAGATTACCGCAAAGGTTTCGGCCATGGCCATCATCACATTGGTGTGGTAAATCGGCAAACGCTTATCCTCCACAGTTTGGTTGGCGTGAAAGATGACCGGAAAGCAATCAAAATCCTCGCAAAACTCGATAAAAAGGTCCTCATTGGCACGTTCGGAAAGGGCACAGTAGGCCTTTTGGTGCACCCGGTCCATTAAAATGCTTCCGGTGCCTTCCAAGAATACACCTTCGTCTTCGGCGGCCGTGTAGTCCATAATATTATCGATTTGGAAACCGTTGTCCTCCAGCAATTCAAATATGTCCTCCCGACGCTCCTTCCTTCTGTTCTCGGCAAACATAGGGTACACGCATACGGTCCCGTTTTGATGAAATGACACCCAATTGTTCGGAAAAATGGAATCAGGGGTATCCCGCTCCAAATTGTCGCTAATGGTAATCACATGTACACCATGCTCCCGAAGAACCTTTACAAATTGGTCGAATTCATCCTGTGCCTTTTTGTTGATTTCGGCATTCTTTAAATGGGGATCCTCCTGAAAATAGTTATTGACGGCCGTCTGCTCGTTCATTCTAAAATTCACCGGGCGCACCATTAAAATGGTATTGGTAATCTGTTTTTTCAAGACGTTGACTTTTTTTGATAATTCCTGTGGCAGCAGAAAATTGGGTTTAGATTTATGCTCTGATCAATGGCATGGTACTGCAACGCAGCAAGCCTTCTTGTTTGGCAATTTCGGCATAGGGTATTTCCTCTACAGTGAACCCTTGGTCACGGAGCCAGTTGTTCAGCCTTGTAAAGCTTTTTTCGGATACCACCACTTCGGGTGAAATGGAAAACACATTGCTGAACATTTGATACATTTCTTCCTTATCGATTTCAAAAATGTTTTCAGGACCGAAGTAATCGACCAAATACTGATATTCTTCCTCCACCAAAAAACCATTTTTATGAAGAATGGCCTTATTGGTCCCCACAGGTTGAAAACAGCAGTCTAGATGGAGTGCATTTTCCCTGGGGTCGGTATTGGATTTACGAAGCTCAAAGGATTTTACCGTTTTATGCGGAAACATATCACGGATAAACTCTACCGCTGCTTGATTGGTGCGGGCGGTAATATAGCTGGCATAATCAGGTTTAGTGTATGTCCCTATAAAAATATGGTCGTTCCATGGCATAACATCGCCACCTTCAATATGAACCTCCTCGGGGGGACGCACGATTTTTTCCGGTGCTATCATATCCAAAACCTCATGAATGGCCTCGAATTCCCTTTCCCTATCAGGCAAAATATTGGCATGAAAGAGTTTATCCTCTATAACAAAGGCAATATCTCGGGTAAATATCTGATTGCAGTCTTGTAGCACCTCTGGACGGTACACCTTTACCCCATACTTTTGGAATACGTTTGCAAAGGCCTCCATTTCCTTGATCATATCGGCCTCTTTTGGGTAGGTACCTGCCTTGATGTGCTCAATGGATTTAGGGTCATAAGCTTCCTCAATAGTGGGCACTGGGCCATTGCTCTCGGCTGTGCCCAAGATTACGGCCTTTAATCTACTGGTTTCATCTACTATGTTCAAATCCAACATATTGAGGTCTTTTAAAGTCGAAACTATCGACATTTGCGATTTGGGATGATATCCCTAACAATTCTGTGGCAAATCTAGTGTTTTACAACAATTTTACCATTGCTACATTGCAGAAAATACATTGATTTATTAACCTTTTTAAACGTAAAACAAGGGAATGTAATCTTAAGGGAAATTCGTGTTATCCAAATAGTTAAAATGTGCGTGTTTATCAAAAAACTGACAAATATCAGTTTGATGATATCTTTTAATTACTACTTTTGTAATAAGATTTTTCCTACTTATGAAAAAATTAGTGCTTACATTTGTTTTGTTGGCGAGTGTGTTTATTGTAATGGGCAGCATTAATGCCATTTCAAATATGGAGCATTTTAATTTTATCTCCAAAACCGGCCCAAAAGCTCCCATCGAATCGGTCTACTCCGCAAAATATGATGATTGCATTACAGAAGAAGACCTTCCAGAGGGTTTTGGCCTGTACACGCATCAATTGACCGATCAACATGTGGCATGGGATTACAAGAAGGTAAGTCAATCCGCTAAAAAATATGGGGCCTCCTTGGATTCCACCCTTAAAAACCTGAGCACGGTGGATGCCCATGATTTTATCCATAAAACCTTCCAAAATGCCAAAAGTGCGGTTATGGATGAAGATGTTTCACCTATCCAGAAACACTACCATTATGAAATTATGCGCATGTGCTTGGAAAGAGACAAACACCTTAACCAAAACATGATAGGCAAGCTATAACTTTGAGCTAAAAAAAGGGGCAAACTGCCCCTTTTCATTTTATTCGTCCCAAGTCTTACCTTTTTTCCAATGGAGTGAAACTTCTTAGGTTTTCCCCAATGTAGACCTGTCTTGGTCTTCCAATCGGTTCCTTGCGCAAGCGCATTTCCCTCCATTGTGCGATCCAACCTGGCAGTCTTCCCAAAGCGAACATTACGGTGAACATTTCTGTGGGAATTCCCAAGGCACGATAAATGATTCCAGAGTAGAAATCCACGTTGGGATATAACTTTCTATCTACAAAATAGCTGTCTTCCAATGCTTCTTTTTCCAATCCTTTGGCGATGTCCAAAATCGGATCTTGGATACCTAGATTGCCCAACACTTCGTCGGCGGACCTTTTAATGATTTTGGCCCTTGGATCAAAGTTTTTGTATACCCGGTGTCCAAAGCCCATCAAGCGGAATGGATCATCCTTATCCTTGGCCTTGGCCATATATTTTTTGGTGTCGCCACCATCGGCTTCAATGGCTTCCAACATTTCAAGTACTGCTTGGTTTGCTCCTCCGTGAAGTGGTCCCCAAAGTGCGGAGATACCCGCTGAAAGGGATGCAAAAAGTCCTGCATGCGAAGAGCCAACGATACGTACTGTGGAAGTGGAACAGTTCTGTTCATGGTCTGCATGAAGAATCAGCAATTTATCCAATGCATTGATGGCAATAGGGTCGCGTTTGTATTCTTGATTTGGTCTTTTGAACATCATCTTGTGGATATTCTCCACGTACCCAAGGTTATCATCCCCATAATCCAATGGAAGTCCCTTTTTCTTACGCATTGTCCAAGCCACCAATACTGGAAATTTGGCCAGAATGCGTACAATGGAATTGTACATGGCAGATTCTGAAGACACATCCACAGAGGATGGGTTAAAGGCTACCAAAGCACTGGTCAAGGAAGAAAGTACGCCCATAGGATGCGCCGATTTTGGAAAGCCATCCAATATCTTTTTCATTTCTTCGTCCACTTGGGACTCTTCCTTGATGTCACTATGGAATTTTTCGAGCTGCTCCTTGTTTGGCAGCTCACCAAATATCAAAAGATATGCTACTTCCAAAAAGTCGGCCTTTTCCGCTAAGTCTTCAATGGAATATCCGCGATACCTCAAAACTCCCTTCTCTCCGTTCAGAAAGGTAATGGCACTTTCGCAAGAACCCGTGTTCTTATAACCGGGATCAATCGTCACCATTCCTGTTTCGGCCCTCAAGGTTTTGATATCTATGGCCAATTCATCTTCAGTACCTTTAATAACGGGGAATTCATACCTTTTCCCCCCATATTCGAGTATAGCTTTATCCGACATTTTATATTTTAATAGATTAGTAAAAATAGAATGTTAAAATTACGAAAAAGCACGACCATTAACAATTCCCGATAGGTATTTGTGTTCTTCTTAACACTCAAAAAGAAGTGGTTTGCCAATTGCTAATCCAGTTGGTAGAGCAACTTGTAATATTCGTCCACGGACTTCTGCCAAGTAAACCGTTTTCTTCGTGCGGCGGCCTGTATTTTTTTCCAAGTTGGCTTGTCGTTGGCAAAAACATCCAAGGCCACGTCGAAGGTTTCCAGCATATTGGTAATTTTCTCATCATAAGTGTCGCCATCAAAACTAAAACCTGTTTTCATGTGCTCCACGGTATCCTTTAATCCTCCCGTATGGTGCACCAAGCATGGATTTCCATTTCTCATGGCCAACATTTGACTAATACCACAAGGCTCAAACAAGCTGGGCATAAAGTAAAGATCGGATTCCAAATACATCGAATCGATCAATTTTTCGGATTGGCCATTGGTAAAGATAAAGTTCTTGTGCTGGTAGCTCAATTTTCTAAAAAGCTCCTCATACTCCGGTGCGCCCGTACCCAATAACATAAAGATGCCATCCACTTTTTCGAGTCGCTTCAAAATTTCCACAAAGGCCTCTGGCGATCGCATAAAAAAGTAAAACTTCTGCTCCGTTAATCGTGCAACACTGGAAGCAATAAATTTGGGGCGTTCGTCCACAAAGGCCATAATCTTTTCACCAGTATGGGCCAAGAAATCCGCTTTGTACTTTTTGGACTCTTCCTGCAACCACATAAAAAGTGCCTTTACCGTGTTTCGATAAATATTGCCCTTCTTTTCCTTATTGATGTTCTTGTAGTTGCAGCCATTCAAAATACCGAACAAACGGCCTTCCTCGTCCGCTTTCTGTAAATCCTTTTCCAAAGCCTCTCCCCCGATAAACTCTGGCGGGGAACTCGGTTTCAGAACATCCTCTTTGTATGATGGCGATACGGTGTGAACGGCATCGGCAAAGCGGATGCCCACGGCCATAAGGTTGATACAATCCTGATACCTGTGGTCCATCAACTTTTGATAGTCCAAAGGCACATTGGGGAACCAATTCCTTACGGAGGAATAGTTACCATCGAACGGGCGAATACCCTGAATGGCGAGGTTGTGAATGCTATACACAATCCGGATGTCCTTTAAATTGGTATATTCAGGATGATATTCCCTCAAAAACAACAACAAGCTCGCGTGCCAATCGTGCAAGTGAACAATATCCACTTCTCCAAAAGCACCTTGTTTGATAGCTTCAGCCACGGCAGTACAAAATATAAAGTATTTGATGGCGTCCGTATAGAATGGCTCTTCTGGATCGTTGTGGTAGATGTGTGCAATGTCGCCCGCTTCTATTTCTGGATGATGCAATACATAATGAAAGATATTTGGAAATTCCTTCTTGGGCTTCACCTCATATAGTTCTGCAGTATAAGTCAAACCACGTAGCGTAAAGTTCAACGTGGTCCTGGGCAATCCCCCATGATGCAATCGGGAGTAGGCTGGTACCACAACGTGTACCTTATCGCCCCGTTCAGAGATTTGCCTCGGTACATCGCGAACTACATCGCCCATGCCACCTGCTTTGCAGTTGTCCAAAGCATCGTTTTCGGCGGCGACAAAAAGAAAGTTATTCATGCGGGAGAATTTGAATCGTAGATTAGTGAACCCTTAATTTAACCAAAGTTTGTTATTGAAACAAAAAAAAGCCTTTCCCAAATGGAAAAGGCTTTTTATATGCTAAATAATCGTTATGCTTATTTCACCTTAAAAGCTTTTTCCTGAGGGTAGTAGGCAATATCTCCCAACTCTTCCTCAATTCTGAGCAATTGGTTGTACTTGGCCATCCGGTCGCTCCTTGAAGCGGAACCGGTTTTTATCTGTCCAGTGTTCAATGCTACGGCCAAATCGGCGATAGTGTTGTCCTCAGTTTCTCCAGATCGGTGCGACATTACAGAGGTATAACCTGCATTCTTCGCCATGTTCACAGCGGCGATGGTTTCGGTCAACGTGCCGATTTGGTTTACTTTGATCAAAATGGAATTTGCAATCCCGTTCTCGATTCCGCGGGACAAGCGCTCTACATTGGTCACGAACAAGTCATCCCCTACCAACTGAACTTTATCACCGATTTTATCGGTCAACATTTTCCATCCTTCCCAGTCATTTTCGTCCATTCCATCTTCAATGGAAATGATCGGATATTTTTCACATAGCTCGGCAAGGTATTGGGCTTGTTCGGCCGAGGTCCTTACCACTCCTTTACTGCCTTCGAATTTGGTATAATCATAAGCACCATCCACATAAAATTCTGCAGAGGCACAATCCAATGCAATCATTACATCATCTCCCAATTTATAGCCCGCTTTCTCTACTGCTTTGGCAATGGTATCCAAGGCATCCTCGGTACCACCTTCCAAGGTTGGTGCAAAACCACCTTCATCCCCTACTGCCGTGCTCAAACCACGGTCGTGCAATACTTTTTTGAGGTTATGAAAGATTTCGGTCCCCATTTGCATGGCATGACTGAAATCTTTTGCCTTTACCGGCATCACCATAAATTCTTGGAACGCAATGGGTGCATCCGAGTGGGAGCCTCCGTTGATAATGTTCATCATGGGAACGGGAAGTGTATTGGCACTTACGCCACCTACGTATCGGTACAAAGGCATACCCAACTCATTGGCGGCGGCTTTGGCCACGGCCAAGGAAACGCCCAAAATGGCATTGGCCCCCAATTTTGATTTGTTAGGCGTACCATCCAACTCGATCATGGTCTGATCGATATAGTTTTGCTCAAATACCGAAGTTCCGATCAATTCTTCGGCTATGATTGTATTTACGTTGTTGACTGCTTTGCCAACACCTTTACCCATAAAGGAAGCGCCACCATCACGTAACTCAACGGCTTCATGCTCTCCGGTAGAGGCTCCAGAAGGTACCGCAGCCCTTCCCACTATTCCATTTTCGGTTGTTACATCTACTTCTACGGTTGGATTTCCCCTGGAATCCAATATCTGTCTTGCATGAATGTTGATAATGATGCTCATTTTAAATCAATGTTTTAGTTGTGATTATTGGGCTAAGATACAAAAGGTCGCGTTTTTTACTTCAAGATATGGCTCACAAAACGCACTTAATTGCTTAAAAATAAAACTATAACGTTTTAGAGCTTGTTAAGAAATTTGTCAATTGTTTTCTTACGACCTTTTTTGCGCATTTTTTCGTTACATTTTTGAACCGTAACCACGGCTATGCTTAAAAATTGTGCCTCAAACTGCATCAAAAAATGGCCTGTAACAATTCCAATCACAAATTACTGAACAAACTCTTAGTTTTTCCTAGCCTTGATCAAATCAAAGAACTGGTCGAACAAATAGTCTGCATCGTGTGGACCCGGACTTGCTTCTGGGTGATATTGCACTGAAAACACATCCTTGTTCTTCATTTTGATTCCCGCCACGGTTTGATCGTTCAAATGGGTGTGGGTGATTTCCAATTCGGCATGTGCCTCAGTCTCTTCCCTATTTACGGCAAATCCGTGGTTTTGGGAGGTGATCTCTCCTTTTCCTGTAATCAAATTGAGGATGGGGTGATTGATTCCCCTATGCCCGTTGTGCATTTTGTAGGTGGAAACTCCATTGGCCAAAGCCAAAACTTGGTGTCCCAAACAAATTCCGAACAACGGTTTGTCCGATGCTATCATTTCCTTGGTCGCAGCCACTGCATCGGTTAACGGTTCCGGGTCACCGGGTCCGTTGGATATAAAGTAACCGTCTGGGTCAAACTCCTTCATTTCACTATAGGAAGTATTGTATGGGAACACTTTAATATATGCTCCGCGTTTGGCCAGATTTCTCAGGATATTCTTTTTGATTCCGATATCCAAGGCGGATATCTTGATATCTGCATTTTCATCACCATAGAAATAGGGCTCTTTGGTGGATACTTTGGATGAGAGCTCCAAACCTTCCATACTGGGCACCTGCTTCAACTCCTCTTTCAAGGCATCGATCTCATCCACTCTGGTGGAGACCAAGGCGTTCATGGCTCCATTGTCCCTGATGTAGCTCACCAAAGCACGGGTATCCACATCGGAGATGGCCAATAGATTGTTTTTGTCCAAAAATTCGAGCAGGCTCATATCGGCACTGGGCCTTGAGTATTCATAGCTGAAATTTTTACAGATAAGGCCGGCAATCTTAACGGAATCGGATTCCACTTCATCCAAATGGGCACCATAATTACCGATATGCGCATTGGTGGTCACCATCAACTGTCCATAATAGGATGAGTCAGTAAAAATCTCTTGGTAACCTGTCATTCCGGTATTGAAACATACCTCCCCGACTGCGGTTCCTTCTCTTCCTCCTACGGCTTTCCCATAAAAAATGGTTCCATCCGCCAACAAAATCAACGCTTTTTTCTTTGTGTGATATTTCATGTCGTGCTCTAGTTTCTGTTATGGCAAAAAAACATAAAAAAAGGATAAGTTCTCACTTATCCTTTTTCCTAAAATACAATAGTTAATAACATTCTTCTTATTCTTCAGAATCGTCAGTTTTGGTTTCAGCCGCTGGTGCCGGAGTTTCCGATTTTTTGGCTCCTCCGCCTCTTCTGCTTCTTCTGGTGGATTTTTTCTTGGGCTTACCTGCGTTGTAAAGCTCATTGAAATCTACCAACTCGATCATCGCCATATCAGCGTTATCTCCCAAACGGTTACCCAATTTAATGATTCTTGTGTAACCTCCCGGTCTGTCACCAACTTTTTCGGCTACAGTGCTGAACAATTCAGTTACGGCCTCTTTGCTTCGCAAGTTACTAAAAACAACCCTTCTATTGTGCGTACCTTTCTCGGTAGTCTGGTTGTTCTCGGTCTTTGCCTTGGTGATCAAGGGCTCGATGAACTGTTTTAACGCCTTGGCTTTTGCAACCGTGGTGTTGATTCTTTTATGCTCAATTAGGGAACATCCCATATTGGCCAACATTGCCTTTCTATGGGCAGCTGTTCTTCCTAAATGATTAAACTTCTTTCCGTGTCTCATCTTTCTAAGTTATCATCTTGCTACCAAATCCTGTTGTGCAGGAGAGCAAAATATGATTATTAATCTTTATCTAATTTATATTTGGAAAGGTCCATACCAAATTGTAGGCCTTTGTTGATGACCAATTCTTCCAATTCGGTCAATGATTTTTTACCGAAGTTCCTGAACTTCATCAAATCGTTTTTGTTGAAGGAAACCAAATCTCCCAAAGTATCCACTTCGGCGGCTTTCAAACAGTTCAGTGCCCTTACGGACAAGTCCATATCCACCAATTTGGTCTTCAACAACTGACGCATGTGCAAGGATTCCTCATCGTAGGTCTCTGTTTGAGCGATTTCATCAGCCTCAAGGGTGATACGCTCATCGGAGAACAACATAAAGTGGTGAATCAAAACTTTGGCGGCCTCTGTCAAGGCATCCTTTGGATGAATGGAACCATCGGTGATGATTTCGAAGACCAATTTTTCGTAGTCGGTCTTTTGCTCCACCCTGTAGTTTTCGATGCTGTACTTTACGTTCTTAACGGGAGTGTAAACAGAATCTACTGCAATGCTGCCCAAAGGTGCATTGGATTTCTTGTTTTCTTCCGCTGGAACATAGCCACGACCTTTTTCGATAACAATTTCCATGTTGATGTTCACCTTGGGGTCCATGTTGCAGATTACTAAATCTGGGTTCAACACTTGGTATCCCGAAATGAACTTCTGGAAATCACCAGCGGTCATTTGTTCTTTTCCGCTAACGGAAATTGATACAGTCTCGCTTTCAACATCATCAATTTGTCTTTTGAACCTTACTTGTTTAAGGTTCAAAATGATTTCTGTTACGTCTTCTACAACGCCAGATATCACTGAAAATTCATGTTCAACTCCATCTATGCGCACAGAAGTGATGGCAAAACCTTCCAAGGAGGAAAGCAAAACCCTTCTCAGCGCATTCCCAACTGTTAATCCATAACCAGGCTCCAAAGGGCGAAATTCAAATTTCCCTTCGAAATCTGTTGAATCGATCATTATAACTTTATCGGGCTTCTGAAAATTAAGTAATGCCATAATTGGATTAATGTTGAATTCTTATTTAGAGTATAATTCGACGATCAGCTGCTCCTTGATATTCTCAGGGATCTGAAGTCTTTCTGGAACGGCAACAAAAGTACCTTCTTTCTTTTCAGAGTTCCATGTAATCCATTCGTAAACACTGCTGTTGTTAGCTAAAGAATCTACAATGGCTTGTACGGATTTTGATTTTTCCCTAACGCCAACAACATCGCCGGCCCTAAGGGAGTAGGAAGGAATGTTCACTACCTCTCCGTTTACGGTAATGTGACGGTGCGATACCAATTGGCGCGCTCCTCTTCGGGATGGGGAGATTCCCATTCTAAATACCACGTTGTCCAAACGGGATTCGCACAATTGAAGCAGAACCTCACCGGTTACACCTTCTTTTCTCTTTGCTTCTGCAAAAAGGTTACGGAACTGCTTTTCCAAAATACCATAGGTGTATTTTGCTTTTTGCTTCTCCATCAACTGGATAGCGTATTCCGATTTTTTACCACGGCGTCTGTTGTTACCGTGTTGTCCTGGAGGGTAATTTTTCTTTTCGAATGACTTGTCGTCTCCGAAAATCGCTTCTCCAAATTTTCTAGCGATTTTTGTTTTTGGTCCTGTGTATCTTGCCATCTTCTGTTAATTTGAAAGTGCGATTATGAATTAAGGCTTATCCTTCGATAATCTAACTGCACCTTCGGGTGAAGACCCTTTTGGGGCCATTAAAACTATTTGTGATAATTAAACTCTTCTTCGTTTAGGTGGTCTACAACCGTTGTGCGGAAGTGGGGTCACATCGATGATCTCTGTTACCTCGATTCCTGAGTTGTGGATGGAACGGATTGCGGATTCCCTACCGTTACCTGGTCCTTTAACGTACACCTTTACTTTTCTCAATCCAGCTTCGTGAGCAACTTTGGCACAATCCTCTGCGGCTACCTGGGCAGCGTAGGGAGTGTTCTTTTTAGAGCCTCGGAATCCCATTTTTCCAGCGGAAGACCATGAAATTACATCACCCTTCTTATTGGTAAGGGAGATAATGATGTTGTTGAAAGATGCAACTACATGCGCCTCTCCGGTAGCATCTACTACTACTTTGCGCTTCTTGGTTGTAGTTTTACTTGCTTTTGCCATATTTTTTAGTTTCTAGTGTTAGCTCTTAGTTATTGGAATCCTAGACTTTTACATTTCAAACAGATTCTTCTAACGTCTAAATACTAATGACTATGTTCTTATTATTTAGTTGCTTTTTTCTTGTTGGCAACTGTTTTTCTTTTTCCTTTTCTGGTCCTAGAGTTATTCTTGGTACGTTGACCTCTTAACGGCAATCCAGATCTGTGGCGAATTCCACGGTAACAACC
The DNA here is from genome assembly GCF_030733585.1 of Allomuricauda sp. MMSF_3307. NCBI lineage: Bacteria > Pseudomonadati > Bacteroidota > Flavobacteriia > Flavobacteriales > Flavobacteriaceae > Allomuricauda > Allomuricauda sp. MMSF_3307. The sequence goes on along the minus strand of NZ_JASHIQ010000006.1, from coordinate 140,208 downwards.
GATATCCATCAATCGCTTGATGTTCATTGAGGTTTCTGAGCGAAGCTCCCCTTCAATTGTGTAAGCTCCAACGGCTTCCCTGATCTTTCCGATTTCATCATCGGTCCAGTCAGAAACCTTGGTATCTTCGCTTACTTGGGCTGCTGCCAAAATTTCTTGCGCCCTGCTTTTTCCTATTCCGAAGATGTAGGTCAGCGCAATAACGCCACGCTTTTGTTTAGGTATATCTACCCCTGCAATTCTTGCCATAATTACCCTTGTCTTTGTTTAAATCTAGGATTCTTTTTGTTGATTACATACAATCTGCCCTTTCTGCGAACAATCTTGCAGTCGGCACTTCTCTTCTTTATTGATGCTCTTACTTTCATGTAACTAGTATCTATACGTAATTCTTGCTTTTGTTAAATCGTATGGACTCATTTCCAACTTCACTTTGTCTCCTGGAAGCAACTTGATATAGTGCATTCTCATTTTTCCGGAGATGTGTGCTGTTACCACGTGTCCGTTTTCCAATTCTACCCTGAACATTGCATTGGACAATGCTTCAATAATAGTCCCGTCTTGTTCTATTGCTGGCTGCTTTGCCATAAATTATGCTACTTTTCTGTTCTTTCCGGTTTTCATCAATCCGTCATAATGCCTGTTCAACAAATACGAATTAACTTGCTGTACTGTATCTATAGCTACACCGACCATAATCAACAGTGATGTACCTCCATAAAACAATGCCCATCCGGCCTGTACGTCCATCAGTTTTACCACAACGGCCGGCAATACGGCCAACAGCGCCAAAAAGATGGAACCGGGCAAGGTGATGAGCGACATGATTTTGTCCAAGTAGTTGCCTGTTTCCTTTCCTGGGCGGATACCTGGAATAAATCCTCCACTTCTTTTCAAATCATCGGCCATTTTATTGGTAGGCACAGTGATCGCTGTGTAGAAGTAGGTGAATATGATGATCAATACCGCAAAAAGGATATTGTACGCCAGTCCGAAGATATCGGCAAACTGTACTTCCATCCACTGTCCTGCAGCGGTATCATTAAATGTTCTACCAATTAAACTTGGCGCAAACATAATCGCTTGTGCAAAGATAATGGGCATTACTCCAGATGCATTCAGTTTTAGCGGAATGTACTGTCGTGCTCCCATTACGTTCTTTTCGTATCCGCCAGAGGCTGTTCTTCTAGCGTACTGCACTGGAATCTGTCTCACAGCCATTGTCAAATACACACTGGCCAAGATGACCAAGAACCAAATGATGACCTCGATCAACATGAACATGATTCCACCTGTATTATTGGTCGTTCTAGAAACAAATTCCTGAGCAAATGCCTGTGGCAATGTTGCGATGATACCCACCATAATCAAAAGGGAGATACCGTTACCGATTCCCTTATCGGTGATTTTTTCACCCAACCACATGGCAAACACACATCCTGTTACCAATATGATAACTGCTGGAACGATAAAATCCAAACCTTTGCCCAAAACAAATGCACTGTCAGGCACACCTAGGGCACCAAGACCGTACAAATAAGCGGGAGCTTGAACAATACAGATACCGATGGTCAACCAACGGGTAATCTGATTGATGGTTTTTCTTCCACTCTCTCCTTCCTTTTGAAGTTTTTGAAGATAAGGAATCGCTATTCCCATCAACTGCACCACAATGGAGGCGGAGATATAGGGCATAATACCCAAAGCGAATACCGAAGCATTTGCAAAGGCTCCCCCTGTAAAAGCATTCAGAATACCCAAGATACCATTTTCAGTGTTCGAGGATAATTCCGCCAACTGGGCGGTATCAATACCGGGAAGGACTACTTGGGCACCGAATCGGTATACCAACAACAGCCCCAAGGTTACGATGATACGTTGTCTCAGTTCATCAATCTTCCAGATATTTGATATGGTCTCAATAAATTTCTTCATGCTGCAATGTCTTATAAACTTATCGCCTCACCTCCTGCTGACTCGATGGCAGCTTTGGCGGAAGCGGTAAATTTATGTACGGATACTTTTAGGGAGGCCTTCAATTCGCCATCGCCCAATATCTTTACCAAATCGTTTTTGTGGGCCAAACCGTTGTCCATTAGTGTTTGCAAGGTAACCTCGTTTTTCACGGCTCCTTTGTCCACTAATTCCTGTAGTTTTCCCAAATTGACTCCTGTGTACTCTTTTCTGTTCCTGTTGTTGAAACCGAACTTGGGTACACGTCTTTGCAATGGCATCTGACCACCTTCGAAACCAATCTTTTTGGAATATCCAGATCTAGACTTGGCTCCTTTGTGCCCACGGGTAGCAGTTCCTCCTTTACCGGAACCTTCTCCTCGTCCTACACGTTTTCCTTCTTTGTGCACAGCGCCATCCGCTGGTTTAAGATTATTCAAATCCATGTGCCTTTATATTTTAAGCTTCCTCTGTGGAAACCAAGTGTTTTACCTTATTTACCATTCCAAGGATACTGGGAGTCGCTTCGTGCTCAACTACCTGTCCGATTTTTTTCAATCCAAGAGCTTCCAAAGTCCTTTTTTGGTCCTGTGGTTTTTTGATACCGCTCTTTACTTGTTTTACTTTTATCTTTGACATAATATCCTCTATTTATCCTTTAAAGACTTTTTCCAAAGAAACTCCTCTTTGTTTTGCCACAGTATCGGCACTTCTCAATTGCAACAAGGCGTCAAAAGTAGCTTTTACCACATTGTGCGGGTTGGAAGAACCTTGGGACTTGGACAATACATCCTGAACACCCACGGCTTCCAATACGGCCCTAACAGCACCACCGGCGATAACCCCGGTACCATGGGATGCAGGCTTAATGTATACCCTTGCACCACCAAACTTTCCTTTTTGCTCGTGAGGTAATGTAGCCTTGTTCAATGGAATGCGAACCAAGTTCTTTTTGGCATCCTCGATGGCTTTGGCGATAGCCGTAGCAACTTCTTTGGATTTACCCAAACCATGTCCAACTACTCCGTTCTCGTCACCTACCACAACTATTGCTGAAAAACCAAAGGCTCTACCTCCTTTTGTTACCTTGGTAACCCTTTGCACTCCAACCAAACGGTCTTTCAACTCCAGTCCACCTGGCTTAACTATCTCTACGTTCTTGTAATTCTGGTACATAGTTTCTTAAAATTTTAGTCCGGCTTCCCTAGCTCCTTCAGCCAATGATTTTACTCTTCCGTGATATAGGTTTCCTCCCCTATCAAAAGCAACGGCGTCAACACCAAGCTTAAGGGCCTTTTCGGCTATGGCCTTGCCCACGTTTGTTGCGATTTCGGACTTGGTTCCTTTGGAATCGACGTCTTTGTCCCTGGACGAAGCCGCCGCCAAAGTTACACCTTTATTGTCGTCAATCAACTGGGCGTATATTTCTTTATTGCTTCTGAAAACAGACAACCTTGGTCTTGCTTCAGTTCCGAAGGATACTTTGCGTATTCTTCTTCGGATGCGTAATTTCCTTTCAGTCTTAGATAATCCCATAGTCTTAATTATTAAGCTGATTTACCTGCTTTTCTTCTTAATTGCTCACCAACAAACTTCACACCTTTTCCTTTGTAAGGCTCTGGCTTACGGAAGGATCTGATCTTGGCAGCCACTTGGCCCACCAATTGTTTGTCGTGAGACGTTAGTTTTACGATAGGGTTTTTCCCTTTTTCGGAGATGGTCTCAATTTTCACTTCTGGAGCGATGTCCAAAACGATGTTATGAGAAAATCCTAGAGCCAAATCCAATTTCTGTCCTTGGTTGCTGGCTCTGTAACCAACTCCAACCAATTCCAATTCCTTGGTCCAACCATTGGTCACACCTTCTACCATATTATTGATAAGAGCGCGGTATAACCCATGCTTTGCTTTGTGATTGTTATCATCGGAAGGTCTTTCCAAAACAACACTTCCGTCCTCGACTTTTACGTCAATTCCTGAAAACTCTTGTGTAAGCTCTCCCAATTTACCTTTTACAGTAACCAAGGAATCCTTCACTTCTACAGTGACTCCCTCAGGAATTTTAACTGGACTGTTACCTATTCTAGACATTTTTCTTCTCTTTTCTCAATTAATATACGTAGCACAATACCTCGCCACCTACGTTCTCTTGCTGGGCCTGCTTGCTCGTCATAACTCCGTGGGAAGTGGAAACGATGGCGATGCCCAATCCGTTCAACACTCTAGGCAAATCGTTAGAGCTTGAATACTTTCGCAGACCGGGCTTACTTACCCGCTGCAATTTTTTAATGATAGGCTCCTTGGTAAATTTATCGTACTTCAAGGCGATTTTGATATTGCCCTGTACTTCATTTTCCTCGAACTTGTAGCTCAAAATATAGCCTTGATCGAACAATATTTTGGTAATCTGTCTCTTAAGATTGGAACCTGGGATATTTACAACCCTATGACCTGCCTTATTGGCATTTCTCAATCTGGTCAAATAATCTGAAATTGGATCTGTAAGCATTTCTTTTCTTTATCTAAATTACCAACTTGCCTTCTTAACACCGGGAATCAAGCCTTTGTTGGCCATTTCCCTGAACATTACCCTGGAAATACCAAAAGTTCTCATGTATCCACGAGGTCTACCGGTCAATTTACAACGGTTCCTCATGCGCACAGGAGAAGCATTCTTTGGCAACTTTTGCAAAGCCTCATAATCTCCCGCTTCCTTTAGCGCCTTTCTTTTCTCGGCGTATTTTTCTACCATTTTAGCCCTTTTTCTTTCGCGGGCTTTCATTGATTCCTTGGCCATACTAGTTCTTTTTAAAGGGTATTCCCAGTTCGGTTAACAATGATTTTGCTTCTTTATCAGTCTCAGCTGTGGTAACGAACGTAATGTCCATTCCGTTGATCCTGTTGATTCTGTCGATATTGATCTCAGGGAAGATGATTTGTTCGGTAACACCCAAATTGTAGTTACCTCTACCATCAAAACCAGTGGCTTTCACTCCGGAGAAATCACGTACCCTTGGCAGGGCAGTTGTGATCAATCTATCCAAAAACTCGTACATACGCTCTCCCCTAAGGGTCACTTTTGCACCAATTGGCATTCCTTTTCTCAATTTGAACGTGGCGACGTCTTTTTTGGAAAGGGTAGCTACCGCTTTCTGACCTGTAATGTTGGTCAACTCGTCCACTGCATGGTCGATAAGTTTTTTATCGGACACAGCAGCACCGACACCTCGGCTCACCACAATCTTTTGCAACTTAGGAACCTGCATTACGTTCTTGTAACCAAATTCTTCGGTCAGCGCCTTGATTACACGCTCTTTATATTCTTGCTTTAATCTTGGAATGTAACTCATGACTAAATTACTTCATTGGATTTTTTGGAAACACGCACTTTCTTTCCGTCCCTTACTTCGTACCCTACGCGAGTTGCCTCACCAGATTTTGGGTCGATCAAGGAAAGATTGGAAATGTGCATCGGAGCTTCCTTTTTAGTTATGCCTCCTTGAGGATTGTTCGCACTTGGCTTTTCGTGTTTGGACACCTCGTTGACGCCCTCCACGATAGCTTTGTTCTTTTCACGGTCTACACGAAGTACTTTACCTTCGCTGCCTTTGTGGTCTCCCGCAATGACTCTTACCGTATCCCCTGTTTTTATTTTCAACTTCATCTTTCTGATATTTCTGTTATAGCACTTCAGGCGCCAATGAAACAATCTTCATGAATTGTCTGTCCCTCAACTCTCTCGCAACAGGGCCAAACACACGGGTTCCTCTCATCTCCCCGGTTGGGTTCAACAACACGCATGCGTTGTCGTCGAAACGGATGTAAGAACCGTCAGGTCTTCTTACTTCTTTCTTGGTCCTAACAACAACCGCTGTAGAAACAGAACCTTTTTTTACAGTACCGTTTGGAGTAGCCTCTTTTACGGTAACAACAATTTTGTCACCAACGGAAGCGTATCTTCTTTTAGTTCCTCCTAGTACGCGGATGGTCAAAACTTCTTTTGCACCGGTATTGTCCGCAACCCTTAATCTTGATTCTTGCTGTACCATAATTATTTAGCTCTTTCTAGGATTTCTACCAACCTCCAGCATTTTGTTTTGCTCAATGGTCGTGTTTCCATTATTTTGACGGTATCACCTTCGTTGCAATCGTTCTTTTCGTCGTGCGCAACATATTTTTTGGTCTTCAAAACGAACTTCCCGTACATAGGGTGCTTCATTCGTTTTACCTCAGAAACCACTATCGATTTCTCCATTTTGTTGCTGGTAACAACGCCTATTCTTTCTTTTCTTAAATTTCTGTTTTCCATAAGGCAGAACCGATTATTGTAATTCCCTTTTAGTTAATTCAGTTGCAAGTCTTGCTACCGTCCTTCTAGTCTTTCTGATCTGTAAAGGATTTTCCAAAGGTGTAACAGCGTGCGCCATTTTAAGATCGGCATGTTGTTTTTTGAACTCTGCCAATCGCTCCTTTAGCTCTTCAATTGAAAGTTCTTTTATTTCTGATTGTCTCATCTTTCTTCTCAATTAAAAATTAGGCGGAATAATCCCTTGCTACGACAAACTTGGTCTTTACCGGCAACTTTTGCGCTGCAAGCCTCAAGGCTTCTTGTGCAACGTCCATGGGCACACCGGCAATTTCGAACATGATACGACCAGGTTTTACAACGGCTACCCAATATTCCGGAGCTCCTTTACCCTTACCCATACGTACCTCTAGAGGCTTTTTAGTGATGGGCTTGTCCGGGAATATTTTGATCCACAACTGACCTTGTCTCTTCATGTATCTTGTCGCAGCGATACGTGCAGCCTCGATTTGACGGGAAGTAATGAAGTGAGAGTCCAAGGACTTGATACCGAACATTCCATTGGAAAGTTGGTGGCCTCTTTGGGAAATCCCCTTCATACGCCCTTTCTGGGCCTTACGAAATTTTGTTCTTTTTGGCTGTAACATCTTACCTTACTTTATCTTAATTACTTTCTACGACGAGGTTTCTTGTTCTCCTTGCCGCCTTTTCCTTGACTCTTGCTCAATCCTACCAATGGGGAAAGTTCTCTTTTTCCATAAACCTCTCCTTTCATGATCCACACCTTAACACCCAATCTTCCGTAGGTAGTGTGAGCCTCGTGCAATGCATAATCTACATCGGCACGGAAAGTGGACAATGGGATCCTTCCTTCTTTGTAAGATTCGGAACGTGCCATTTCAGCACCGTTCAAACGTCCGGAAATCTGAATCTTGATACCTTCGGCATTCATACGCATTGCTGCTGCAATGGCCATTTTAATGGCTCTTCTGTACGAAATCCTGCTCTCAATCTGTCTTGCTACACTCGCAGCAACCAAATTGGCATCAAGCTCAGGTCTCTTGATTTCGTGAATATTGATTTGGACCTCTTTGTTGGTGATTTTCTTAAGCTCCTCCTTAAGTTTATCAACCTCTTGTCCTCCCTTACCAATAATGATACCTGGCCTTGCGGTGGTAATGGTAATGGTAATCAATTTCAAGGTTCTTTCTATAATCACCCTAGATACACTGGCTTTGGCCAAACGTGCATAAAGGTACTTTCTGATCTTATCGTCTTCAGCCAGTTTATCGCCATAATCATTTCCTCCATACCAGTTGGATTCCCATCCTCTGATAATTCCTAAGCGATTTCCTATTGGATTGGTCTTCTGTCCCATATTATTCTTCTAGCTTTGAACGTTGTTATTGGCCTCCAAAATCATAGTAACATGATTGGAACGCTTTCTGATTCTATGTGCCCTACCTTGTGGAGCTGGTCTTAATCTTTTCAACATAGTTCCTCCATCAACACGGATTTCCTTGATGTAAAGATCGGCAGCTTCGATATCAGCACCCTCATTTTTGGCTTCCCAATTGGCAATTGCAGAAAGCAAAAGTTTTTCCAATTTTCTAGAAGCTTCCTTTGGGTTAAATCTTAGGGTAGCCAAAGCCAACTCAACCTGCTTTCCTCTTACCAAGTCAGCGACCAAACGCATCTTTCTTGGAGAGGTTGGGCAATTGTTAAGCTTTGCAATAGCAAGTTTCTTTTTCTCTTCTTTTAACCTTTCGGCCATTTCTCTTTTACGAACTCCCATAGCTTACTTACTTTTTACCTTTGTTTTTAGCTCCTGCATGACCCCTAAAAGATCTTGTAGGTGAAAATTCCCCAAGTTTGTGACCTACCATGTTTTCAGTAACAAAAACAGGGACAAATTGTCTACCGTTATGCACCGCGATGGTCTGCCCAACAAAGTCTGGCGTTATCATAGAGGCTCTAGACCACGTTTTGATAACTGATTTCTTACCTGATTCTATATTGGCCTGGACTTTTTTCTCCAAGCTATAATGAACGTATGGTCCTTTTTTTAACGAACGTGCCATTTACTTTTCTTTTATTTCTTTCTACGTTCTACGATATACTTATTGGTGTCCTTAGTTCTAGAACGGGTTCTGAATCCTTTTGCAGGAATACCGTTTCTAGATCTTGGGTGACCTCCGGAAGCTCTACCTTCACCACCTCCCATAGGGTGATCAACAGGGTTCATTGCTACTGGTCTGGTTCTTGGTCTTCTACCCAACCATCTGCTTCTACCGGCTTTACCGCTAACAAGCAATTGATGGTCTGAGTTGGATACCGCACCAATGGTCGCCAAGCATGTAGCCAACACCATTCTGGATTCACCAGAAGGCAATTTCATGGTCACAAACTTTCCGTCTTTCGCCATCAACTGGGCAAAAGTACCGGCACTACGAGCCATGATAGCTCCTTGACCCGGTCTCAATTCGATACAGGACACAATGGTACCCAAAGGAATTTCGCTCAACGGAAGCGCATTTCCAATTTCAGGAGCAGATCCAGTCCCAGACTGAATGGTCTGGCCTACCTGCAATCCGTTTTGGGCAACCACATATCTTTTTTCACCATCCTTGTACTCTACCAAGGCGATAAATGCAGTTCTGTTGGGATCATACTGAATAGAAACCACAGTGGCCTCTACACCTTGCTTGTCCCTTTTGAAATCGATGATTCGATATCTTCTTTTGTGACCACCACCTTTATGGCGCATGGTCATTTTTCCTTGACTGTTCCTACCACCCGTCTTTTTTATCGGAGCAAGCAAGCTTTTCTCCGGCTTATCAGTAGTAATCGCGTCAAATCCGTTTACTACTCTAAAACGCTGACCAGGGGTTATCGGTTTTAATTTTCTAACTGACATTTCTCGTCTTTATAGATTACTGTAAAAATCAATAATATCACCTTCAGCTACATCAACGATCGCTTTTTTCAATGCATTCGTTTTGCCATGCTGAATACCGGTTTTTGTATAACGACTCTTACGGTTTGGCCCATAGTTCATGGTTCTTACCTTTTCCACAGAAACACCATAAGTAGCCTCTACCGCTTCTTTGATCTCAAGCTTGTTGGCACTAGGGTTTACATAGAAACCATAGCGATTGAAAAGCTCGCTGTCAGCGGTCATTTTTTCCGTAATTATCGGTTTTATCAACACACTCATGATTGTTCTATTTCTTTAGGTTCGATTCAATTCCTTCCAAAGCGCTTTCGGTCAACACCAAACTTGTTGCATTAACAATTTTGTAAGTGTTTAATTCTGAACCAGTTACGACTTCGGAGCGGTCCAAATTGCGCGACGACAAATATACGTTATTATTTGTACCGCCCAACACAATAAGAGACTTTTTATTTTCTATTCCCAAGGAAGACAAGAATTTAACGAAGTCCTTGGTTTTTGGCGCTTCAAAATTGAAGTCTTCCACAACCACCAAAGATTGCTCTTTGGACTTCAAGCTCAAGGCCGATTTTCTGGCCAATCGCTTCATGTTCTTGTTCAACTTTTGGGTGTAGTCCTTTGGTCTTGGACCAAAAATTCTACCTCCTCCTCTAAATACAGGGGATTTGATACTACCGGCCCTTGCGGTACCTGTACCTTTTTGTTTTTTGATCTTTCTGGTACTACCAGCGATCTCCGCTCTTTCTTTGGCCTTGTGCGTTCCTTGCCTTTGGTGGGCCAAGTATTGCTTTACATCCAAATAGATAGCGTGCTCATTAGGCTCTATCGCAAAAACATCGTCAGAAAGCTCTACTTTCCTACCTGTTTCTTTTCCTGTGATATCTAAAACTGCTACCTTCATTATTGCCACCTTTGAATTGTTACGTAAGCATTCTTGTGACCTGGAACACATCCTTTTACTACCAAAAGATTTTTCTCAGGAACCACTTTCAATACTTTCAAGTTTTGAACTGTCACTCTTTCACCACCCATTCTTCCGGCCATACGAAGACCTTTAACAACTTTGGATGGATAAGAAGCCGCACCGATGGAACCTGGGGCCCTCAATCTGTTGTGCTGACCGTGGGTTGCTTGTCCAACTCCACCGAAACCATGACGTTTTACAACACCTTGGAATCCTTTTCCTTTTGATGTACCAACTACATCAACAAACTCTCCTTCTACAAACAGATCAACACCTACGGTATCCCCTAATTTGTATTCACCTTCAAACCCTTGGAACTCAACGACTTTCTTTTTAGGAGAAGTACCTGCTTTTTTGTAGTGACCTGTTTCGGCCTTGTTAGCACGTTTTTCTGCCTTGTCATCGAAACCTAGTTGAAGGGCTTTGTACCCGTCTACCTCTTCGGTTCTGACTTGGGTAACCACGCATGGCCCAGCTTCCAAAACGGTACATGGAACGTTCTTTCCATTCTCGTCGAAAATGCTGGTCATACCGATTTTCTTACCTATTAACCCAGACATATTTAATTAATTAACAATTATTTACTTTTTATAACTCTAGCCAATTTCTTGGCAAAAAAATTGGGTCAAGAAAACAATTCTGCTCTGACCCAGATTCTTTTCTTTCTCCGTTTTTCCCGAACCGTCGTTCGGGACATGTGATTCCCACCTATAGTGGAAAAGGTATTATCAGACTTTTATCTCAACCTCCACACCACTGGGAAGCTCAAGCTTCATAAGGGCGTCGATGGTTTTTGATGAAGAGCTGTAAATGTCCAACAACCTCTTGTAAGAGCTCAATTGGAACTGCTCCCTAGCCTTTTTGTTCACGTGGGGTGAACGCAAAACCGTAAATATCTTCTTTCGGGTTGGCAACGGAATCGGTCCAGTTACCACAGCACCCGTAGTCTTTACTGTTTTTACGATCTTTTCAGCAGATTTGTCCACCAAATTGTGATCGTAAGATTTCAATTTTATTCTAATTTTTTGACTCATCTTGCTGAAAAATTAAGCGGTTACTCCTTTAGCTGATTTGATTACTTCCTCTGCAATGTTGGTAGGTGTTTCTGCATAGTGCGAAAACTCCATGGTTGATGTAGCTCTACCTGAAGACAATGTCCTCAAGGAGGTTACGTATCCAAACATTTCAGAAAGTGGTACTTCAGCTTTAACAACTTTAGCCCCTGCCCTGTCGGACATACTGTTTACCTGACCTCTTCTTCGGTTCAAGTCACCAACAATGTCACCCATGTTTTCTTCAGGGGTAAGCACTTCCAACTTCATGATAGGCTCCAAAATTACCGCTTTTGCTTTCTTGGCAGCTGCTTTGTAACCAAGCTTGGCTGCAAGCTCAAACGAAAGTTGGTCGGAATCCACCGCGTGGAAGGAACCATCTTTAAGGGTAACTTTCATGGCATCCATTTCGAAGCCGGCCAAAGGACCATTTTTCATAGCCTCCTTGAATCCTTTTTCTACAGATGGGACAAATTCCTTAGGAATGTTACCACCTTTGATTTCGTTCACAAACTCAAGACCAGTCTTACCTTCTTCGGCAGGCTCCAAGGTGAATACGATGTCCGCAAATTTACCTCTACCACCCGTTTGCTTCTTGTAAGTTTCCCTGTGGTCAGCAGAAGCCGTAATAGCTTCTTTGTACTCTACCTGAGGTTGACCTTGGTTTACTTCTACCTTGAACTCACGCTTCAAACGATCACAGATAATATCCAAGTGCAACTCACCCATACCGGAAATGATTGTCTGTCCGGAAGCTTCATCTGTTTTTACTTGGAAAGTTGGATCTTCTTCGGCCAATTTAGCCAAAGCCATACCTAACTTATCAACATCAGCCTTTGTTTTTGGCTCAACCGCAATACCGATTACTGGATCGGGGAATTGCATACTTTCCAAAACAATTGGATGCTTTTCGTCCGATAGGGTATCTCCAGTCTTGATATCTTTAAATCCAACAGCAGCACCAATATCTCCAGCTTCGATAAAATCGATGGCATTTTGCTTATTGGAGTGCATTTGATAGATACGTGAAATACGCTCTTTGTTACCGGAACGGTTGTTCAAAATGTAGGAACCAGCGTCCAAACGACCTGAGTAAGCTCTAAAGAATGCCAAACGCCCTACGAAAGGATCCGTAGCAATCTTAAATGCCAAAGCGGCAAATGGTTCTTTAGGATCTGGTTTTCTTCTTTCTTCTTTTTCAGTATCAGGGTTCACACCGATGATATCATCCTTATCCAACGGAGAAGGAAGGTATCTACATACAGCGTCCAACAAGAACTGAACTCCTTTATTTTTGAAGGAAGAACCACAAACCATAGGAATGATGGCCCTATCCATTACAGCAGCACGTAGTGCGGCATGTACTTCTTCTTCAGTGATGGAATCTTCGTCCTCGAAGAATTTTTCCATCAATTGCTCGTCATATTCCGCAACAGCTTCGATCAAGGCAGCTCTATGCTCCCTAACCTCGTCCTGCATTTCTGCTGGAATATCCACAACATCAAATGTAGAACCGAAGTTATCTTCGTGCCAAACAACAGCTCTGTTCTTGGCCAAATCCACAATACCTTTAAAATCTGCTTCGTCACCAATTGGCAATACGATTGGCACCGCATTGGAACCCAACATTTCACGAACCTGCTTACAAACAGCCAAGAAGTTGGCTCCTTGACGGTCCATTTTGTTCACGAAACCGATGCGTGGTACTTTATAATTATCGGCCAATCTCCAGTTGGTCTCGGATTGTGGCTCAACACCATCAACAGCACTGAACAAGAACACCAATCCATCCAACACACGAAGGGAACGGTTTACCTCAACCGTGAAATCCACGTGTCCGGGAGTATCGATAATATTAAAGTGGTAATCTTTTGTATCTGGCAATGTCTGCGCATTCTCCATGGGGAACTTCCAAGTACAGGTGGTAGCCGCAGAGGTAATGGTAATACCACGCTCTTGCTCTTGCTCCATCCAGTCCATGGTCGCTGCACCATCGTGCACCTCCCCAATCTTATGACTCACACCTGTATAGAAAAGAATACGTTCTGTAGTAGTTGTCTTTCCAGCATCAATGTGAGCTGCAATACCTATATTCCTTGTATATTTTAAATCTCTTCCCATTGTATTGTTTAGAATCTAAAGTGTGAGAATGCTTTATTGGCCTCGGCCATTTTGTGTGTATCCACTCTTTTCTTCACAGCAGCACCTTCTTCTTTGGCGGCCGCCAAAATTTCAGCTGCCAATTTCTGTGCCATGGATTTTTCGTTACGTTTTCTGGAGTAACTGATCAACCACTTCATGGCAGTAGAAATTTTTCTATCCGGACGAATTTGCATCGGGATTTGGAAGGTAGCACCACCCACTCTTCTACTTCGCACCTCTACGTGTGGCATTACATTGGAAAGTGCATCTTTCCAAAGCTCCAATCCGGTTTTTTCTTCGTCAGTATTTTTTTCGTCTACGATATCAATTGCATCGTAGAAAATCTTGAATGCAATAGATTTTTTACCATCCCACATCATCATGTTCACAAAACGTGTCACAAGTTGATCGTTAAATTTTGGGTCTGGTAATAAAGGTCTCTTTTTTGCCTGCTTTTTTCTCATCGCTTCTTCTTAAAAATGATTAATTTTTAGGACGCTTTGCACCATACTTAGATCGTCGTTGCGTTCTTCCCGCAACACCTGCGGTATCCAATGCACCGCGAACGATATGATATCGCACACCAGGCAAATCCTTTACTCTTCCGCCTCTAACCAATACTATCGAGTGCTCTTGGAGGTTGTGACCTTCACCAGGGATGTATGCGTTCACCTCTTTACCATTGGTCAACCTTACCCTTGCAACTTTACGCATTGCAGAGTTCGGTTTCTTTGGCGTAGTTGTGTAAACACGCGTACAAACCCCTCTTCGTTGAGGACACGAATCCAAAGCAGCCGATTTACTCTTCTTGGTAATTGTGGCCCTTCCTTTTCGTACTAATTGTGAAATTGTTGGCATTAAATTTCTTTTAAAAAACTAAATAACCCTCATTTTGAGGGCTGCAAATGTAGTGATATTTCCCAATAATTCAAATCCGTAGCCATTAAATTTCAACATCCCGCAAAAAAAGTTGGCAAGCTACCGAACCAAGGTCAATTGGACCGGACAATCAAAAGCAAAAAACTGCCACGCACATCGGTTGTCCTTACGACCAATTCCTCATCTAAGCTCAAATTTTCAAGTCTATATATTAAGGTATAATCTCAACAGGGTTTCATCGAACAAATAAAACACCTTAACATTGCTCTAACAGCTAAGCCCTTAAACACGCATTATAATCCAAAACTGTCCAAATTGATGTAAGAAAAATCAACACCCCTGGTAAATGACCGGCTTATACGTTCAAATTTCATTTAAAACAATTCTACCCCCTTTAAATTATATAGTTGTTAATGAATATTACAGTTTTTGCGGTTATTTCATTTAAGGGTGGCTTCTTAAAGATTTTATAAAATTAGTTTGGATTATTAACATGAAATTATGATTTTAGCAACTAGCTAATTCAAATAATTTAACAATGAGAACAAAACTTAATGGATTGTTAACGCTATTATTGGCGTTTGTTGTGCATATATCCTATGCACAAGACAAGACGATTACAGGTACGGTTACGGACGCCGATGGGCTGCCGCTTCCTGGGGTCAACATTGTCGTTGAAGGGACCAGCACTGGTACCCAAACTGATTTTGATGGTAACTATGCCATCAGCGCAAGGGAAGGACAGACGTTACTCTTTACCTATATCGGGCAGAGACCTGCCTCGAGACCTGTAGGTTCCGGGAACGTAATCAATGTCCAAATGGTGGAAGACACCCAAGCCCTAGAAGAGGTGGTTGTTACTGCCCAAGGTATCAAACGGGAGAAAAAGGCACTGGGTTATTCGGTGACCTCCGTAGGTGCCGACCAGATAGAGAACCGCTCCGAGGGTGATGTTGCCAGGGTTCTTAACGGTAAGGCCGCAGGTGTACAGATTACCTCTGGAGGTGGTACATCCGGTTCTGGTACCAACGTTACCATTAGGGGTTTTAGTTCCTTTAGTGGAAGTAACCAAGCGCTCTTCATTGTTGACGGTGTACCTTTTAGTAACGACACCAACTCTCCTGGAAACTTTTTGGACGGTAACCCCGCTCCTTCGCGTTTCTTGGATCTCGACCCTAACAACATTGCCAATGTGGAAGTGTTGAAAGGTCTTGCAGCGACCACATTGTATGGTACGTTGGGACGAAACGGCGTGATCTTGATTACCACCAAGGCAGGTGCCGGTCAAGTAGGTCCAAAGAAGACCGAAATTACCGTAAGCCAATCCGTGTTTACCAATGAATTTGCGTCCTTACCTGATTACCAACAAAAATTTGGTAACGGTTTTGACCAATCCTTCGGATGGTTCTTCAGTAACTGGGGACCTAGTTTCGAGCGTGATGGCGTTTCCGGTTGGGGCAATCAAGCGGCCATCGATGACCAGGGTACGTTATTGCACCCTTATGCTTCGTCCGCTTTCTTGAACCCAGGCGGACCCAATACAGGGACTAGTGCCTTGGCGCAGCAATTTGCCAATCAAAGGTATGATTGGAGACCTTACAACTCTGTGGAAGAGTTTATGGCTCCGGGTAGAACTTTGAATACCTCCGTGAACATTGCAGGAGCCTCAGAAGACGGGAACACTACTTTCAATGCCAACATCGGTTATTTGGACGAAGAAGGGTTTACCCCGGGTAACTCCCTGAACCGTTTCAACTTCTCCGTTGGTGGACAGTCCAAGCTTTCCAATAAGTTTAGTGTTCAGGCTACCGCCAACTATGCAAGAAGTGACGTAAAAACTCCACCGATCGCTGCGAGTAGGGGTAACGGTTCCTTGGGACTTTCCGTTTTCGGTAACGTATTGTTCACACCTTTGAGTGTGGATCTTATGGGATTGCCCTTTGAGCAGCCCGAAGATGGTTCCAGTATCTACTATCGTAACGGTAACGATATCATCAACCCAAGATGGACCGCCAAAAACGTTACTTATAACAACTTGACCAACAGGTTCAACTTCAATGCTTCGTTGAACTACGAGATCAATGAAAATCTAGGATTGACCTGGAGAACCGGTCTTGACTACTATAACGAGAGGAACGTAAACTCCTCCAACCGAGGTGGGGTTGAATTTACCCAAGCAATCTTCGGATTCTTGAACACGTACGACAACAACAATACGATTTGGGATCACTATGTTGCTCTTAACGGTAACTACGATCTTTCCGAAAAGATTGGTATGACCTTTATCGCTGGTGCCAACGCTCGTTCAGATTTCTTCGATCAGCAAGGTGTTGCCAGTACGGGACAAATCGTATATGGAATCAAGAGACACTTCAACTACGAAAATCAATTGCCTATCCAGTTCTCACAAAAGAGAAACATTGTGGGACTTTTGGGCCAGGTTTCATTTGATTACGATAACATGCTGTTCTTGAACTTGAACACTAGGACTGACTGGGTATCCAACTTGGCAACCGAAAACAGAAGCTTGACCTATCCAGGTGTGAGTGTATCCTTCTTGCCAACTGCTGCATTTAGTGGACTACAGTCCGAAAACGGTCTGAACTACTTGAAGTTGAGAGCAGGTTACGCGACTTCCGCGAACTTCCCAACAGGCTACCCAACAGTGAGCGTGGTAGAGCAGAATACCCAAGTTTACGGTGAAGGTGGTGAGATTACCAATAACCAAGTGGATAACTTTAGAGCGAACCCTGACCTTAAGCCTGAGCTCTTGAAAGAGTTCGAGGTCGGTATCGAATCACGTTTCTGGCAGAACAGAGTTTCTTTTGATTTCACTTACTACGACAGAAGGACGGATGATTTGATCGTTAGCCAACCGCTTCCACCATCCACAGGATTTACCTTGACCCAGTCCAACATTGGACAGATCAGTAACAAAGGTATCGAGGCCGATTTGGGCATAGATATCTTTAGAGGTGGTCAGGATGGTTTCAACTGGAATACAAGAGTAAACTTCTTCGCCAACGAGGAAATCGTTGAGGAGCAGGAAGAGGATATCATCTTCTACGCTGGTAGTACCGCACTGTTCGTAGGTGCCAACGCTGCCATTGAGGGAGAGTCCTTGGGTACCATTGTGGGTACTGCAGTAGCGCGTGACGAGAATGGAAACTTCTTGGTCAACAACGGTGGTAACTACGTGATCACAGAGCAGGACAACGATGGCAATGTGCCGATCATTGGGGATGCGATTCCCGATTACACCATGAACTTCTTCAACAATCTTTCCTATAAGAACTGGAGCCTCGGTTTCCAGATCCAGCATGTGAAAGGTGGGGACATCATGTCGAGCACCATCGCTACCCTATTGGGCCGTGGTCTGATCACGGAGACCCAGAACAGGGAGAACACCTACATATTGCCAGGTGTTAACCAATCGACAGGAGAGGTGAACAACCTACAGATCAACAACTCGACTTACTATTTCAACAACTTGTTGTTCGGTCCTGCTGAATTGAAGATCTATGATGCATCCGTAATCCGTTTGCAGGAAGTGTCATTGTCCTACTCCTTCCCTAAGAAGTTCTTGGACAAAACACCTTTTGGCGCGTTGACACTAACAGCACAGGGATTCAATTTATGGTATGATGCCTACAACACTCCTGACGGAGCGAACTTTGATCCCAACGTTGCCGGTATCGGTATTGGAAACGGTCGTGGTTTTGACTTCATGAACGGACCATCACAACGTAGGTACGGATTCAGTGTAAGGGCATCGTTCTAATAAAAATTGTTAATGATATAGCATTATGAAAAATTATTTAAAACATATTTCAATGGTTTTGTTCGCGGGCCTTACATTCACCGCCTGCGAGACGACCGATCTGGACTTAAGAGTAAGTCCAAACGATCTGGCTGCCGATCAGGCAGACCCCAACCTCTTGTTGAACTCCATACAGTTGGCCTATGCCTCCAATATGGATGTAATGAGCGATTTGGGAGCGGAACTGACCCGTATCGACTACATGTTCGGTAGGGATTATTTCAACAACTATCCCGGGGACACCTTTAACGCGGTGTGGTCCAGAACCTACAGTAGTGGGACTAATGATCCTGGTACCGGTGTACAAGTGGGCATGTTTACCAACATCAATACCCTAGAGGCTATCGATGCGGAAAGTGATACCGATTACTCTTTTCATTTAGGAGTATCAAAAACGCTTCAGGCGCACATGTTGATGTTGTTAGTGGATTATTTGGGCGAAGCGGCACTTAGCCAAGCTTCAAATCCGGATGAATTCCCTGCACCGACCTTGGATGATGGTGCTACTGTGTATGCAGAAGCGCTTTCACTATTGAACGAGGCACAAGGTCTCTTGTCAGGAGGTCCATTGACCTTGGGTGCGACCGATTTCTTTTACGGAGGTGATACTTCCAAGTGGTTGAAATTGGTAAATACCCTAAGATTAAAAGCTTATGTGACCACTGGCGACACGGCCAATTTCAACTCGGTAATCGCAGGTGGCAATTTCATCTCCTCCGCAGATGACGATTTTGAGTTCCAATATGGGAGCAGTGAATTGCAACCGGACACACGTCACCCTGACTATGCTGCGGATTACACGCCATCCGGTGCGAACATCTATCAGTCCAACTGGTTGATGGAGCTCATGTTGAACAATGACGACCCACGGATCCGTTATTATTTCTACCGACAAACAGACGCGACTCCAGGGGCTGATGCGGATCCGAACGAAGAAACCTTGGCCTGTTCTTTGGCAGTTCCGCCTCAGCACTACCAAGATGGTGGATTCACTTACTGTAGTGTTCCCAATGGGTACTGGGGAAGATCTCATGGTAACGATGAGGGTACTCCTCCGGACAACTTCTTTAGGACTGCCGTTGGGGTTTATCCAGCAGCGGGTAGATTTGATGACAGTAGCTTTGGTACTGTTGGTCTTGGAAGAGGAGGTGCCGGTGCCGGTATAGAGCCCATCATCCTTTCCTCTTACGTTGATTTTTGGAGAGCTGATATGGCAGCGAACGATGCCACTAGGGCCCAGTTCTTAAGAAGTGGTCTGGAAAAATCCATTGCCAAGGTACAGTCCTTTGGATCTTTGGATGCCAATGCGGACCTTTCCGTTGCACCAACAGAGGCTGAAGTGGATGCCTATATCGATGGTATTGTTGCCGATTTCAATGCAGCAACTGGCGATGACAAAGAAAATATCTTTGCAGAGCAATACTTTGTTACTTTGTACGGTGGAGCTACGGAGGCCTACAACTATTATAGGAAAACAGGCTACCCCACTACCGTTCTGCCCAACTGGGAATTGGATCCGGGAGCTTTCCCAAGAAGCTTCCTTTATCCTCAGAACGAGGTGGTGACCAACCCTTCGCTGACACAGAAACAAACGCTGACACAGCAGGTTTTCTGGGACACCAATCCGGCAAGTCCAACTTTTCCACCTGCTAACTAAACATTTAAAACAGACAATATGAAAAATTGGTTTAAATATATAACTATAATGTTCGCAGGAGTTGGGCTGTTGGCCACATCCTGTGAGGACAGCAACACTCCTGTTGACCAAGTGGTCGCAGGAACAGAAAGAGGTGCTGTACTGAGAACAGTAAATCTCATCTCGAACGAGATTCCGATCGGTAACGACGAATCAAATTTTGCCGTTGAAGTTGAGATACAGGATCAGGAAAATGGTGAATTGGTA
This sequence comes from Allomuricauda sp. MMSF_3307, assembly GCF_030733585.1. NCBI lineage: Bacteria > Pseudomonadati > Bacteroidota > Flavobacteriia > Flavobacteriales > Flavobacteriaceae > Allomuricauda > Allomuricauda sp. MMSF_3307. Next base: position 120,237 of record NZ_JASHIQ010000006.1, on the reverse strand, counting down.
AGTTCTGTAGAAGTCTACCTAGGTTTTCGTGACAACACGGTAGAAGAAGGAGAAACTGATTTGGACACCGAGGAAGTATTGGTATCCACAGTAGAGCCATCATCCTTTGAAACTGGACCTTTTGGACTACCTCGTTTTAGCTACCAGATTACGTTGCCAGAAATGCTTGCTGCGCTTCCTATTACCAATGCGGATGTAAATGGTTCCGATCAATTTACTATTCGATTTGAATTGGTATTGACAGACGGAAGTAGGTATTCTTTCGCAGACAACACAGGTACCTTGACCGGTTCCTTCTTTAGCTCACCTTTCTTGTACACTGCCACAGTAGTTTGTCCTCCTAAGGCTCCTACTGCAGGTACTTGGACTGTTGAGATGCAAGATGCTTTTGGTGATGGTTGGCAGCCAACCACTGCTGATGGTGGTGGCCCTGGTCTAATTGTTACCTTGAGCGATGGTACCGTTTACGAAATCGGACTTTGTACTCCGTACGAAGACCCAGGTTATAGCTGTACCGATGGTGCAAGCGCAGGCACTGCAACCTTTGATGTTCCTGCAGGATTGACAGAACCTGCTGAATTTGATTTCCAAGGGGATTTCTGGGGAGAAATATCTTTCCAAATTATCACTCCTAATGGAAATATCGTAGCCGATGTTCCAGCTGGAACCGATGCAGGTTTGGTCACTATCGACTTCTGCAAAGATTAATCCAAGAAAATATCTTGAAATAAAAAAGGCCACCTAGTTTAGGTGGCCTTTTTACTTTAATAATCTTGTCCTAAATAACCATAAGGCATGTAGCCAATACTCAAAATAAGGCCAACCAAAATTACCCTAATCTGAAGTTGTAGAAATAATTTGTCCATACCTATCAAAAATTAGGATTCACAAAGTGAAAATGAATCCTGCATTTTTTCCTTAGGCCCTCATTTTTAACATTTAACCATAGTATTTTGTTGGATAAGATGTCCAAAATCATGATATTGGGCATCATATTACATATAGCTAAAAATTTATAATCTACTTAACATAGTTTTACCTCATTTTCACTACTTTAAATAACCTAACAAAAAATATACGCATGAAATCAATTAAAGCACTAACACTTTCAATATCATTGATAACCAGCTCTTTGGCCGTAGCACAATTTGCCGGTCAATCCCCGGTCATTGCCGGAAAAGGAGGTCCTGGAGGAGCCAGTACCGCCGCTATAGGATACATCACTGGTTCCATGATGGACGAAAAGAATACCAAATTGAACGTGGATGATTTCCAAGGTTCTCCATATACCTCGGATACATTTCAACCCACCACCCTATTTGACAAGGGCAAGGAAGTTGGCCAATTCTACTATCGCTACAATGCTTACAACGGTGAAATTGAGATAAAGTCTTCCATTACCGACACCGGAGTGGGCAGTTTGAGCAGGGACAAGTCCTTGGCCGTCTTGGAAGATGGTAAAAAACTCAGCTTCAAAACATTCATCGATAAGAATAAAAATACGATGAACGGCTATTTGTTGGAGCTCATCGATGGTGAAAAGTACAACTTGTACGAAAGAACCAAGGTGAAATATACCGAAGGAGCTCCAGCGGCGAATTCCTTTGTAATGGCAACACCAAATAAATTTTCACAGTTCACCGAATATTATATCGAGAAAGAAGGTGGCAATAGAATCGATGAGATAGAAACTTCCAACAGGAAGATTTTAAAGGTTCTTGATGGTGAAGACAAGGAAAAAATCAAGGCTTATTTGAAAGAAAACAAAATCAAAGTCCGATCCATTGAGGATTTGAAAAAGATAATCGAAGTTTTAAATTCGTAACAAACACCCAAATAACGAAAAACCCGCTACCTTTGGTCAGTGGGTTTTTTATTTTAATGCAATTGGAAAGAACAGAAACAATTTATGGCATTCGTGCCGTGTTGGAAGCGATAGAGGCCAACCAATCCATCAATAAAATCTTTGTACAAAAAGGTTTGAAGGGCGAACTCTTCAAGGAGCTTGAATCTACAGTTCGAAAAAGTGGTTTGAGCCTATCTTATGTACCTGTAGAAAAGTTGAACCGTCTTACCCGAAATCATAATCACCAAGGAGTGGTGGCGCAAATATCTCCAGTTCAGTTTTACGATTTCGAAGAACTGGTGGAACAAGTGCTTTCCAAAGAAAAGTTACCTTTCTTTCTGCTGTTAGATCAAGTTTCCGATGTGCGTAATTTTGGGGCCATTATCCGAACCGCCGAGTGTTGTGGCGTGCATGGCATCATTATCCCTAAAAACGGTGCCGCGCCGATAACGGACGATACCGTCAAAACTTCGGCCGGAGCTGCCTTTAACGTACCCATTGCCAAAGTAGACCATTTAAAGGATGCTGTTTTCTATTTGCAGTCCTCGGGTATTGTGGTCACAGGCGCCACGGAAAAGGCAGCGGACCATATTTACGGTGTGGACTTTAACCAACCTACGGCCATTATTATGGGCTCAGAAGACAAAGGCATCTCCCCTTCTACCCTACAGATCATCGACCACCAAGCAAAACTCCCCCTCATGGGCAAAATAGGCTCCTTGAACGTGTCTGTGGCCTGTGGTGTGTTTCTTTACGAAGTGGTTCGACAAAGACGTTCATAGAACTCGACCTCAATTAATTCAATCCTATCACTTGACCTTTTTACAAGTATATTTCTAGGTTCTTTAGATTTTTAAGCCAAGTAAGGCTTCGATGAATCCGATTCATTATAAAAATGTTACAAATCCTCCTTTACCATTTTTTAAATAACTCTTATGGTAGATTATCAAGTCCTGAAGAAAAATCAATATTTATACGTATCTAACATCTTTCTAAAATCTTAGCATAGCTTTTTTGGCTTTAAAGTAAATTTTACGTTTATTTAACATAAAATTATGTTAATTATGTTGAGACGGATAATACCCATTCTTTTGAGTCTATTTATAATAAGTTGTGATAATCAAGAGAAAAACAATAGTGCGTCCCGCTCGAGTAATTCTGTAGAAAAGAATAGTCCAGTATTTAAAAAAGTTGAACCCAGAAATAGCCATATTACCTTTGCCAACACCATAACCCACGATGTTGGCAGCCTTAACAACCTATTCGATTACGATTATTTTTACAACGGGGCAGGAGTTGGTATGGAGGACTTGAACAACGATGGGCTTTTGGACGTTTTTTTCTGCGGAAATCAAGTAAACAATTCACTCTATTTTAACAAAGGTGACCTCACATTTGAGGATGTTTCGGACATGGCCCAAATTAACAATGGTAAAGTATGGTCCAACGGTGTCACTTTTGCCGATATCAATAACGATGGTTGGATGGACATCTATATATCACAAGGAGGACCCAACACACGGGACCAACGAAAAAATTTGTTGTTTATCAACAATCAAGATGGAACCTTTGAGGAAAAAGCCGAGCAATACGGACTTGCCGACATGGGCATCAGTACCCAATCTGTCTTTTTTGATATGGATAAAGACGGTGACCTGGATTGCTTGGTAATGAATGAGAATGAACTCTATGGCATGGACCCCATTAGCTTCAACCAATATGTTAACTCCGATGAGGAAACTGCTTATTTTAATTCCTCCCATTTGTACCGAAATGATGACGGTACTTTTACCGACATTACCAAATCTGCAGGACTTGCAAAACCCATATTTGGATTAGGCCTTGCCGTTGCCGACATTAACGAAGATGGCTGGATGGACATCTATATGGCAAGTGACTACTATCTACCAGATGCACTTTATATCAATAATCACGACGGAACCTTCACCGATCAAATCAAGGAAGCTACCAATCAAATATCATTTTATGGTATGGGTATGGATATAGCCGATCTGGACAACGATGGACTTCAAGATATTTTTGTGCTGGACATGGCCGCTAACGATCATGTCCGGTCCAAAACATTAATGGCCTCCATGAATACCAAAAGATTTGATTTCTTGGTGAACAAGGCTGGCTATCATTATCAGTATATGTACAACTCCCTTCAAAAAAACATGGGAGGCACTAAATTCAGTAATATTTCCCAACTTTCCGGAGTTGCCAATACAGACTGGAGTTGGTCCGTGTTAATGAATGATTTTGACCTCGACGGACATAAAGAAATACATGTAACCAATGGATATCGTAGGTATGCACTTGACAACGATTTACAAAGAAAGGTTTTTGAAGCAAAACAACGATATGGACGCAATGTTCCGTTGGAAGTAAAGCAACAGCTTTATGAATCAATGCCTTCTGAAAAATTACCCAACATACTTTACAAGCGGAAATCAAAACTGGTTTACGATAATGTAGCAACCACTTGGGGGTTAGGAGATTTTTCATTCAGTAATGGTGCTGCTTCCGGGGATTTGGACAATGATGGTGACCTGGACATCATTGTCAATAATATGGATGAAACCGCATTTGTTTATCAAAACCTATCCATAGAGAGTGGACTTGGGAATTACTTAAAAGTAATCACCAATGGAAATTCCTCCGAAGAATTTGCCAAGGTAACGGTAAGCAGTGGCAGCGACTCACAAATGGTAGAAGTAAAACGAGTTCGCGGCTACCGCTCTGCCCAAGAACCTAAAGCATTTTTTGGACTGGCCAACAATACTTCTGTAGATACTGTAACCGTGTATTGGAAATCGGGAAAAATGGAACAAAAATTCAATGTCCCAGCAAACTCTACCATTACCTTTAATGAAAGGGACGCCAACCTTCCTGTTTTAACCAAACAAGATAACGACACCTACTTTATTGAACTTGATACCGAAGCATTGGGGCTGAACTTTACCCATAATGAAAATGTATACGACGATTTTGAAACAGAAGTGCTACTTCCTTACAAACAATCCAACCAGGGTCCCTTTATCACCAAAGGTGACATTAACGGAGATGGGCTGGAGGACATCCATGTAGGAGGTGCTGCAGGACAGCCTGGACAACTTTATATTCAGTCAAGCGAGGGATTTGTCAATATAAACTCACCCGCACTTCAAAAGGATGCACACCATGAGGATATGGAGTCCATCTTTTTTGATTTTGATGGTGACACCGATTTAGATCTTTTTGTGGTAAGTGGTGGAAATGAATTCGCCGAGTATTCTTCCTATCACATGGATAGAATCTACATAAACGACGGAAAAGGGCAATTCTCTAAACTGCAAAGCGAATCACTCTCTGCATTTCCTAAGAATGGAAAGTCCGTGAGCATTATCGACTTCGACCAAGATGGAGACAACGATATTCTAGTTGGAAACCGAGTGGTTCCCAAACAATATCCTATACCACAAGCTTCAGTGCTATTTGAAAACAGAGATGGTGAATTGGTAGATGTCACTCAAGAGGTGGCACCCGAATTCCAAGACTTTGGTATAGTCAATGATATTCAGACCACAGATGTAAATAACGATGGATGGCCCGATTTCATAGCAGTGGGTGAATGGACCGGCATCGGTGTTTTCGTTAACCATCAAGGCACCTTTACAAATATGGCAAAAGAAGATGCAATGCTCAGTGAAAAAGGATGGTGGTTCTCCGTAACAGAAACCGATGTCAACAACGATAACCTTCCGGATTATGTAGTAGGAAATGTTGGCCTCAACATCAAGTTTAAAGCATCCAAAGAAAAACCGTTCAAGGTGTATGCTACAGATTTTGATGAAAATGGTACCACCGATATAGTGCTGAGCAAAAAATATAAGGGAACCTACGTACCTGTTCGTGGTAGAGAATGTTCTTCCCAGCAAATGCCGTTTATCAAAGAAAAATTTGAAACATATTCCGAATTCGCCAATGCCAGCCTGGTGGATATTTATGGGGAAAAATTAAGCTCTTCATATGAAAGCAGTGCAACCGAGCTCCAATCCATAGTGTTAATCAACAAAGGCGATCTTGTTTTTGAAAAACAACGGCTCCCCATTTCTGGTCAAACCATTCCTATTTTGAATTGTGCAGTGGCAGACCTTAATAACGATGGTTACGAGGATATCGTCGCCGTAGGAAACATTTACGAAACAGAGGTGGAAACGCCACGATTGGACGCCCTATCGGGTGTAATCTTACTTTCAAATGGTATCGATGGCTACATCAACGTACCTCATCAGAATTCGGGGCTTTTTATGGAAGGAAATGTTAAGAGCATCGAGTTGATCACCAATACAAACGATGAGACAATTCTGGTAAACACCACCAACAATGGTCCACTTGCCGTACATAAAACCTCTTGGTACGATAAATAAAAAATATCGCAATAAAATCGACAAATAACAATCTAGGTATTACTGCACAAGTATAAGAGTCCTGATGAAGGATTCAGCAACAACCGACGTCACGAAAAAGGTTCCAACAGGGCTATCATTGTCTCTAATATTTTAATTCCGAATGTGCCATTAATCCTCATCCGAAGCCTTGTAATGGTATTTGATTTCAATGTTTTGCTCGGTCTCTTCGGGTTTGGTTTCAATAAAATTACCGTGCTCGTCAAAATGTTGTAGAAAGGGGTCATCGGCTTCATTGTAATCATCGTGTTCCCAAGCATATTTGCGCACTTCAGGAACCCTGACCTTGGTCACCAAGGCAAACACGAGCCCCGTCACAAATCCCGATAAATGTCCTTCCCACGAAATGCCATCTTTTACCGGAAAAATATACCAGATCATACTCCCGTAAATAAAGACAACAACCAAGGACAAAGCCACGAGCCTATAATTTTTGGCCAAAATGCCCTTAAAAAAAATAAAACTGGCCAAAAGATAGATAACCCCACTGGCACCGATATGGTAAGATGGACGGGCAATGGCCCAAGTGAGCAAACCTGAGAGCAAGGTTCCAAATAAAAGCACCCTTAAAGCCGCACTCTGATAAAAATAAAACAGAAAAGCGGTCAATACCGCCAACGGAATGGTATTGTTGTACAGATGTTCAATAGAGCTGTGGATAAACGGACTAAAAAATACCCCTCTAAGACCAGACAGTCTTCTGGGATAGATTCCATAATCGTTCAGGTTGATGCCCAATTGGACCTCGACCCAGAACACGACCCAAATAGAGAGAATGGCCACCAGTGGCGCCAGCACTACCGCATTGGAAAATTTAAATGAATCTGAATGCATATCAACCCTAAATCAAACATCCGGCCATACCCATACACTGTTACAATTTGTCAGGTACCGCCGTAAAATCCTTTGTAATACAAGCACATGATACCATCAAATTTATACTATTTTTGAGGTATGAACGAACCTTTGGCAGAACGCATACGTCCCAAAACCTTGGAGGACTACATCAGTCAACAACATCTAGTGGGCAAGGAAGGTGCGCTTACCAACCAAATCAAGAACGGTATTATCCCATCTCTTATTTTTTGGGGGCCACCGGGAACGGGCAAAACCACCTTGGCCAACATTATTGCCTCCGAGAGCCAACGTCCATTTTACACTTTGAGCGCTATTAGCAGCGGGGTAAAAGATGTACGCGAGGTCATCGAGAAGGCAAAGCAGAGTGGTGGCCTGTTCACCTCAAAAAATCCCATTCTTTTTATTGACGAGATCCATCGGTTCAGCAAATCCCAACAAGATTCGCTGCTGGGCGCCGTGGAAAAGGGATGGGTAACCCTTATTGGTGCCACTACGGAGAACCCAAGTTTTGAAGTCATCCCGGCACTTTTGTCGAGATGTCAGGTCTACACCCTAAATCCGTTCGGAAAAGAGGATCTGGTAGCCCTTTTGGAGCGTGCTATCCAAACAGATGTCCAACTATCCAAAAAACAGATTGAACTTAAGGAAACAGAGGCCCTATTGCGACTTTCGGGCGGAGATGGCCGAAAATTGCTCAATATTTTCGAGCTTTTGATCAATTCAGAAAGTGGAGCCAAGATCAGCATCACCAATGATCTGGTGTTGAGCAAAGTTCAAAAGAATACGGTGCTCTACGATAAAACCGGCGAACAGCATTATGATATCATCTCTGCCTTTATCAAAAGTATCCGGGGCAGTGACCCCAATGCGGCGGTATATTGGTTGGCCAGAATGATAGAGGGTGGCGAGGATGTGAAATTCATTGCCAGAAGGATGATCATTTTGGCTTCGGAAGACATCGGGAACGCCAACCCTACGGCCTTGGTATTGGCCAACACCACCTTCCAGTCCGTTACCACCATCGGTTTTCCTGAAGCGCGGATTATCCTGAGCCAGTGTGCGACCTATTTGGCAAGTTCCCCAAAGAGCAATGCCAGTTACATGGCCATCAACGAGGCACAACAGACCGTTCGACAGACCGGCGATCTTTCCGTACCCATGGCCATCCGAAATGCTCCGACCAAATTAATGAAGGACTTGGGTTATGGCAAAGGCTACGATTATGCGCACAATCATGAAAATAATTTTGTGGACTTTGAGTTTCTGCCCGATGAGATTTCGGGTACTACGTTTTACAGGCCAGGTAATAATCCAAGGGAAAATGCCATGCGGGATTTCCTAAAAAAGAGATGGAAGGACAAGTACGATCTTTAAAATTTGATCTGCAGTTCTTTCTGGACCTTTTGCCCATTATCGGAATACTCCATCAACCACTTTCCGTCCTTTTCAAAAACTACGGCATTGTTACCCTGATAGGTCGTGATGAACACCTTATCCATTGAAGTGGATTCCAGTCGGAGCACCACTTTGGGCGTGCTATCCACCAGCTGATATCCATTTGCTATGGGCTGTGCATATAACATGCCTTCTGGAAGATCAACATTTTCTTCGGCTATACTGGGGCTTGTTTCCCTGACGATGTCCGTAGGTTTTGGTTCAATGCTTTTATACACTTGCTCTTCAGTAGTTGCTTTTTGCTCCAATACGTGTTCCGTGGATTCCTCCTTCACTGATTTTACATCATCGCGAAAACTTACCACTATGGTTGCGGGCTCCTCAACTTCTTCTTTGGGCTCATAGGCATAGTTCAATCCTGTAAATGAGACAAAGGTATTCTGGATGGCATCCCGGTACGCCTCCTTGTACTCCTTTATACGGTTTTTTGCTTCCAGCGATCGGAACACTTCTTGATTTTTACAATCTATAAGTGCAATGGACAGTTTTGTAGAGAACATGGTGGATTCATCAATCAAGTCCGCTGTTAGACCCAAGCACTTATCCGCAGCCAGATCCACGGGCATTTCATCATCATAGATGGCGTTAAATCCATTTTCCTCAAAATAATACTTGATCAGGGTGCTGGTCTGATATTGATTTTCGGACCTGAACTCCTCAAATTTTTTGGGAACAATAATGTATTTGTAATCATTCAGCTGTGCATTTACTGCACCTCCGAACATCAAGGCTAACCATAAAATGTATGTGACTTTCGATTTCATACAGAACTATACTCAATTATTGTTCCAAGATATAATATTAAATCCGAACTGTAAAGAAGCATAGTGGCTATCGGCAATATTGGAATAGCTCAATAGATTGTCCGCCAAGACATAAAAGTTGACCGGGCCTAGCTGTAGATTGGCGCCCAAACCAAGGTTGGTAAAGGTATATTTATCGATAGTGTAGGTAGTTTTCAAAGAAAGTACCCTGCCAAATCGCCGTTGATAAAACCCGGTTAGTGCGGCTTGTACCCCCTTGGGCCGTTTGATCATAAACAACTGGCCGCCTACGCTATTCCTGTAATAGTCTCTATTGCTTCCGCCCCCAACATTAACGCCACATCCGCAATTGTCGAATACCGAACTACGTCCGCCCTCGCCAAAATCGTAGCGGACTGACCCGTATACCTTTACGGGTCTCCACGAGATATAGCCCGAATCATTCTCTCCATAAGGCAAGGCCTCCTCAATCTCGTCCAGAAGTTCTTGCCAAAGATCATTGTTCACATCGTCGATGTCGTCTGGGAGAAAGACAGTGATTCCCTCGGTAGTCGTATTGCCGCTTAGGGTGTAGTTCCAAACATCCTTGGTGTTGCTAATAAATCCGACATCCAAGATACTTCCGGTAATAGTGGTCTGTGGATTCAGATTGTAACTGAAGCCAAAATCGAGTCCTAGCCCCAAATTGCCACCAAAAAGTACCCTTTCGGTAAACAAACTGGCCACATCCCGTTGTGTTGTTCCGGTATCTTCTTCAGCAATATCATAAAAACCTCTTATACCGGCTGTTTGCAACTGCATGTCGGCACTGATGGCACTTTCGTAAACATTGTTCTGTCCAGGTCTGGTAACAAAGGAACCGGAGTTACGAATGGATTGAAACTGGAAGATACTGGAGTAGATTTTGGCCCTTCCTCCTATCGTGAGGCTGTTGTCTATTTTTTTGTTGATACCAAAATGGAAGACATTGACCATTTCTCCCCTAAGATTCAAATCTCCAAGATCAAAACTTCGTCCAATATTGTTCCCTCCGTTGCCCTCGAACGCCAAGATGGCCAAATCCTTGGGCCAATAGGAAATGATGTCCATTTCCCCGTACATTCCAAAGGAATAGTAGGTATCCGGTCTGTTGCGTCCCCTAAAACCTACGGTAATGCCCTCTATTTGACTAGTGGAACTAAAATCGTCCCTGTCGCTCATCACATCCAAGAGGCGTTCCCTCACCTTGGTGGTAAAGTCTACCCCATCGTTGGCGAACAAATCATTGACGGTAACGCCGCTTGTGGCTGCTTGAAAAGCTAGACCTGACAACACAGGCAAGCCAGCATGCCATTTTTGGGATGTCTTCACCCCGGGATTCACCATCAAGGACTGCGGAATTTCATTGAAATCGTAAAGCAATTGTTTGTTCTGAGCTGTAGCCATGAGGTTGCACAGCAGTACAAAAAAAAGTATTCGGGACACTATTCTCATTTTAACTCAAATAAAAATTCGGCCCCTGATCTTAAAATGATTTTGGGATCATCCACTGGGGAAGTACTGGAGGTGTCACCCAAATTAAGCGCAGAAATTCGTAAGCGCTCTGTGTTGACGAGAATATCCAAACTCTTCCCCCCTGGTCCATAGAACACATCCCTTGTAACCAAACCTGAAGGTTCTGCCGATATATCGAGTACTTCCATATCCAAAACAGTTCCGCCTGCATTCAAAAACTCGATCAATACTCGAACGGGCTTGCTGGTGGTATTCTCCATCTCGTAGGTGATGGTTCCCTCCAGTAAACGCTCTGCCACGTAGTCTTGGCTGAAGGCTTCAAAAATGACCTCCCGCGTATAAAAAGGGCCTCCGGAACTTCCCGAATTAATGGTGGCCTCATCGGATTCCAGATAAAAGAGTCCTGATGCCAAGACAGGGGTAATGGACAAATCATCGATTTGACTGAAGTCCTGTTCCTCGGTACAAGAAGTTGGTACGCAAAGGAAACCCGCGAGCAGAACTACGCCATAGAGCAATCTTTTCATAGCTGAAAGCATTTTCTAGTGTCAAATAATGCGGTTAACCACTTACATATAACTCTATAAAATGCTTTTTATTTCAATCAAATCGTTAATGATGATGGATTCACCATGATCGGGCTCTTTGTGAAAATTATAGTGCAATACCTGCATCCCCATGGCCTTTGCTCCCAAAATATCCGCTTCCAGGTTGTCCCCTATCATCAGAGAGTTTTTGGGATTGACCTCTGCCATTTCCAAGGCCAGTTCAAAAATATAGGGGTCTGGCTTTTTGACGCCCGCCATTTCGGAATCGACAATTTTTTGAAAATAATGATGGATTTGACTTCCCTTTAACTTTTTTTCCTGCACTTCTTGAAAACCATTGGTAATGATGTGCAACTTGTATTTGGGAAAAAGATAATCCAAGGTTTGAACCGTGTTGGGCAGCAAATGGGTATAGGAGGACAAATGCGCAATATAATCGTGCGCCAACACATGGATGACCTCGTCCGAAACTTGAACATGTAGGGTATCAAAAGTCTGCTTCAACCGCTGGTACCTCAGCTCGGACTTGCTGATTCCATTATTGCGGTAGAGTGCCCACATTTGTAGGTTGATGGGAGCATACACTTCCAAAAATCCATCCAAATCAATATCTACCTTATTGTCCACCAAAATCTTGGCAAAGGTAAGTGCAGAGTTTTTCTCAAAATCCCAAAGGGTATGGTCCAAGTCAAAAAAGATATCGGTGATGGGGTGCTCAAACATAGTAACGCTTTAACATGGATTGATACAGTTGCATCCAATCCAAAGGTTGTTTTCCTCCCAACAGTTCGTTGGAAAAAACCAAAACAAAATCTCCCTTCACCTGTTTTACCAAACGATACACCCGGTCCATTTTCTCAAAAACCTCTTCCTTGGTCTTGTACTTGACCAATGCATAATCATGCATGGCAAAGGGATGGATTTTTATCGGTTGTCGCACCTCGGTATTGATGTCATAAAAATAAAATGGGGTACAGGTACCTGCCCTAAACCCGATTTCGTGGGTATATCCCATGGAAAAATCATCGGTAAACTCGGTTTCCACCAAATTGCGGTAGGTCGCAGGAACATTTACCTTGTTATAACGAAGCCGTGCGTAGCTTATGGGCCTATTGATCAAGTTGCCCAATTGCTTTTTCTCTTCCCGAAGCACATTCTTGTCGGATGTGGACACAAAGGAAGTGCTCAGCGATACGATACTATAGTCGGCAATGGATTTAATCAGGTAGCGAAACCTGTTATTGGTGGTGGCAACGTTCTTGTCATGCGCCGAATGCTTGGCAAATTGAAAGAAGAACATGGTTTTGATGGGGAATTTCTTATGGATTTCCACCAGATCAAAGAAATTATCGTAAGGGTCTTTTTTGATCCGCAGCAACACGGAAAAGCGTTCCCAAACCTCACGAAACCGAAAATTGCCCAAATCCAACAAAAAACCGCCCAATGTTCGTGATATGCCCCGCATGGCATAGGCATGCGATGTGGTCACATTGATAATGGAGGTAAAACTGTATGACTTCTCCTTGGTCTCCAGATCGGGAAAACGATCTTGAAGTGCTTCCAAAAGCTTATACGCCCAAAGGTCGACCACGGGAAGTTCCAAAAAATCGTGCTGGTAGGCAATGCTCTCCTTCACAGGAAAACGGCCCACACTATCCTTGACATGGGGCAAATATTCCTCATACCGGCTCAAAAGGAAAAAGCTGGCCGAAAAAATATCAAAAGGGACGGTACTTTTCTCTCCAGAAGCAAAAAAACAGGGAATCCCATCCCAGTCAGATACCTTGATTTCCAAATCATTGATACCTTGTTCAAACAACAGATCATTACTTCGGATAAAAAATTCGTTCTGTAACGGTTGTTTGGAATAGGTCATTTTTGGACCATTGTGCTTGATGAAGTCCTCCACCTTTGTGGTAAATCCCATTTCCACTCCCAAGATCCGCTCAAAGAGGTGCTTGGCCGTATAGGTCAAACGATTGGTTACCTTATGGGTGAATATCAACAACATAGGCTACAAAATTCCTTTATCCGCAAAACTGAGGTATTCATTTTGGGCCAAGATGAGATGGTCCAACACTTGAATATCCAAAGCTTCGGAAGCTGTTTTTAGTTTTTGTGTGATTTTTTTGTCGGCAGCACTGGGTTTTAAGGTTCCCGAAGGATGGTTGTGCGCCAAAATGATTCCCACTGCGCCAAGCTCCAAGGCTTGTTTCAGCACCAATCGCACATCGACCAAAGTTCCTGTAATGCCCCCTTTGCTCAATTGCGATTTATGGATGACCTTGTTGGAATTGTTGAGATATACAATCCAGAACTCTTCGTGCGGAAGCTCGCCGATCAATGGATATAGCAGTTCAAAAACATCATGGCTACTCTGTATCTTGACAATTTTTGAGGTATCCTCCAGTCGTCTGCGTCTTCCGACTTCCAAGGCTGCCGCGATACTTACGGCCTTGGCTTCACCAATGCCCTTAAAGCGCATCAATTGGTTGACGGAAAGTTTGCCCAGCTCGTTCAAATTATTGTCCACCGAAGCCAAAATACGTTTGGAAAGCTCCACTGCACTCTCATCCCTACTACCGGAACCGATCAAGATGGCTATCAGTTCGGCATCGGAAAGCACAAAACTCCCTTTCTGTACCAATTTCTCCCGCGGCCTGTCGTCGTCGGCCCAGTTTTTTATGGAAAAGGAAGCTAGTTTTTCTTGCATGGTCTAAAGATAGGAGAATAATTTTATGTAAATTTCAATATAAATCCTTGGATATGAAATCGATTTTCAACACGGAAGCCTACGAAGAAATTTTATCGCGAATCGACCAGCTATCGGAATCTTCGGAACGGCAGTGGGGAAAAATGCAAGTGGGCCAAATGCTGCACCATTGCCAGTATCCCTTAAAAATAGGATTGGGAAGGCACAATCCGAAGAACAAACCCAGCCTGATGCTGAAGGTAATGGGCAAATTTTTCAAGAAAAGCCTGTACAACGATAAGCCGTGGAAACAAAATCTGCCGACCGCCAAAAGCTTTAAGGTGGAAGGTGATAAGGATTTCGCTGCAGAAAAGGAGATTTTGGTTGGCCTTATAAGTGATTTTCACCAAGAAAAGGATAAAAAAGAATGGGATCCACACCCAGCGTTCGGTTCCTTTACAGCAGAACAGTGGGGACAGATGCAGTACAAACACCTAGACCACCATTTGCGACAGTTTGGAGTCTGATGGTTATTGAAACGTGGACATGGCCTCATAAAACTCGACCTCATCCACCCCCATCTGTTGGCAAATCCATTTGGCACCTGCCATGCTTCTAAGATTATCAAGACCAGAAATTTCCAGGGGCAACTCGCCATCAGGCGTTTCCAGAAAGATTTCACCATCTTCCTCTTGATAGGCTGGAGTGGCGTAGGGAAATTTACGAATGGGATTCTCCGAGGTTTCGACCAGTTCCTTTACCACCACATCCTCATCGTTGTAAGTAATACTCCCCCCTTTGACCACACTATCCACAAAATAGGCAAATTGCTCTGAATCAACCGCTTCTGAGGTGGCGATATCGCTCAATAAGGCAATGTTCGGAATGTATTTCTGGAATTGGGGCGTGGCATCCAAGGAAGACGATACCTGATTATTTGCCTCGATCAGGATAAAATCATTCTCTTTGCTAAGATGTATACCGCTGGAAGTTTCGGTCACATAATCCACCGCCACATCATTATATTCCAATGCATGCAGAATCATTTTGGTGACGGTGCCATGATGTTGAGAACCGGCAATCACCACCCGTGTTTTGTATTTGGCCTGTTCATAAAGAAAATCAGGGAAAGAGAATAAGGGCAGGCCCAGTTCTTGCGCCTTAACCATTTCTGGGTTGTCCACCTGTACCTTGGAACCTATCACTACGGCATCCAATTGGGCATGGATACTATCGGAAAACCAGCCATCACCCTTGGACAATAATCCTTGTTCCTCCATCATGGTCTTTAGGGATTCGTCAAAAACCTCGTCGCTGCCCGTTACCACTGTTCCATTTTTATGCAGGGCCACGGCCAAATTAAACATATTGACCTCCCCCATTCCAATAAAATGTACCTGCATCTTTTGTGTTTTGAACCGCAAAAATAACCATTGCCGATGCCATTGCAAATAGGGAGGCTGCCTATTAATCTTTATATTGGTCCTAAAATCAGAAACAAATGAACCTATCAGAAATTGAACCAAGGGAAATCATGCCCGGATACCACGGAAAATTAGTTCATGGCGAACGGATGAGCTGGGTATTTTGGGATGTGGACCAACATGCGGAGGTGCCCGAACATCAGCACGACCACGAACAGATCATGCACGTAGTAGAGGGCACTTTTGAGTTTACCTTGAATGGAAAAACAGGCACCTACCACCCGGGTGATGTGGTCATTATCCCATCCAATGTGCCCCATAGCGGAAAGGCGTTGACACCCTGTAAACTAATGGATATTTTTAGTCCCGTAAGAGAAGAGTACCGATGAATATTTCACTCCAAGGAAAAAAGGCCCTTGTTGGCGGAAGCAGCAAAGGGATTGGCGCAGCCATAGCAAAACAATTGGCTGCCAGTGGCGCGAGTGTGACACTGATGGCGCGCAGCGAAGGGCGGATGCAGGAGCTCATTGAGGAAATGGACAGCTCCCAAGGACAACAACACCAATTCCTTTCGGTGGATTTTACCGATTTTGAAGCCTATAAAGCCAAAATAAGGGCGTATTTCGAGACCAATACGGTGGATATTTTGGTCAACAATACGCAGGGGCCCGAAGGCGGCGGTGCGCTGGAAAAGAAAGTGGATGATTATCAAAATGCCTTCGATTTACTGTTCAAGTCGGTGGTGTACACTACGGAACTGGCCCTAAAACACATGCAGGAGCAACATTGGGGGCGCATCATTAACATTGCTTCCATATCAGTTAAGGAACCGCTGAACTACTTGGCGCTTTCCAATACCATTAGAGCAGCAGTGGTCACATGGGCCAAGAGTTTGGCTTACGATGTGGCCAAAGACGGCATTACGGTAAACAGCACTCTAACAGGTTATTTTGATACGGACCGGATTGCGCAACTGAACTCCAAAAAAGCGGAAAAAATGGGTGTTTCCCCGGATGAAGTCCGCTCCAATATGGAAGAGCAAGTACCCGTAAAACGGATTGGCGACCCAAAGGAATATGGCTATTTGGTTGCCTTCTTGGCATCGGAACAGGCGGCCTTTATCACGGGAACCAATATCCCGATTGATGGCGGACTCCTAAAATCGTTGTAAAGTAAGGACCCATAGGGCCTTTCAAAGGATGCATTGTTGGGCGTAGTATTTCTATTCAGTTATTCTGTTTTTCAAATCCATTTGTCCGTGTAAAATTCTCGTAATCTCAATCGGTTGGTTGATTCGTTTTCGATAAAAAATGATATGTCGACTTGTTTTAAGCCCGAATAAGTCTTTGGTGATATCATCGTAGTTTTTTCCCAACTCAGGATTGTTTGCAATGTCTTGGCAACTGTTTAATAGTAGGTTATAATAGCTATCAGCTTGTTGCTCAGACCACTTTTCAGTTGTGTATTCCCAAATTCGAGTTAAATCCTCAACTGCTTTATGGGTCAGTTCATATTTAGCCATTCTTTTTACGTCTGGCCTTTAATTCCTGAAGATGTTTTTCTGGGTCAAAATCGTGAGCAATTCCGCTGTCAATTCCTTCCTGTATTGCATTTCTCAAAGCAAGAGCTTTACTTTCTTCATGCTCTAATAGTCGAAGTCCGGCCCTGATTACTTCACTTACGTTTTTATACCTTCCGGCTGAAACTTGGTTACTCACAAATTGGTCAAAATAATTTCCAAGGGATATGGATGTGTTTTTACTCATAACTCACACTTTTATCCGAAATTACCAAAAATTGGTAATTTTTCCAAGCTATACCCAATCGCAATCAGCAAAAGGGGAGCGCAGGGCGTGCATGGTTTTGCGTTCCCGAAGGGATATTGCCATCAACGGTTTGGCTATGGCAAGTGCGGGTTTTTGAAACCGTTTTCTTGTCCGCCTACCGTAAACTTATTTAGTTGTAATATCTTTATTTTTAAGCAGTCAGCCCGCATTTGCTATAGCCGTTGTTGGGCTTTCGTGCTTTTTTCTATTTGTCGTTTTACATTTTTCAATGCTTCTTCGGTCGAGTACTTCTGATATGGTCTCGAAAAAATTGGTCCTAATGCTCGGGTCAAAAAATTTCCTGGGGCTGAATAGGTCATGATTTTGAAAACGGTCTTTTCGTTTGTCTGTTCTAAGGTGAAAGTCGAAACTCCTTTTTCAACGTGTCCGTCTAATGTCTCATAGCTAAAACCCTTTTTTGAAGGTTCGTCAATGATTTCACTAATTCTAACTCCGAAAACAATTTTTTGTGAGAAAATCCTTGTCGGTGGAATGTATACTTGTTGAACAATTGTGTCTCCGACTTTCATTTCTCTATTATTCAATTTCCACTCTGTCAAATGAGTCATGATGTTCACGGGAAAGATTTTATAGTCAAAAAGGGCATGAAAGTCAATCTTTTCTGTTTCGATTTCAATTATTGAGATTTTCTTAGTCAACCGATTTTTATCGTACTCCATGACAGACTTTGTTCTCAAGTCGTTGAGATGTCGTTCAAAGTTCTTTTTTTGGTCAGTCAGATAAATTTTCATTTAATGTAAGAGGTCATTTTTGCATGAAGCCCAACTACTGGATACAAAGACAATTCCTTATATCCCTACATATTTGTAATAAACATACTACTTTTTTGCCTAAAAAGAATATAATCATGTTAGTAGGTCTGTTCCCGATTTTGGGAAAATATGGGAGGTGAAACGCACCTACGGCACAACCAAACTCCAAAAAAATGGAAATAAGGGTGGCGCCCCAAAAGATGTTCGCAGCAACATGGAAGAACGAGTACCCCTAAAACGAATTTACAACTCAAAGGGTTTTGGCTATTTAGACACCTTCTTGGCATCGGAACAGGTAGTCGTTCTTACAGGAACCCCATATCCCGATTGCTGGCGGAACACTAAAACCACTCCAAACCCACTCATTTTCAGCAAAATAACTTGACCAAGAAAATCATAGCTATTTGTTTTTTAGGTACTTTTATGTAGTAACCAATAAATCATTAACCCTATGAACTCTAAAGTGTTTTTGGGAATCCGTATCCTCTTGGGGCTTTTTGTCCTCATATTCGGATTGAACAAATTTCTCAATTTTATTCCCGCTGGAGGTGAAATGTCCGAACCGGCGATGAACTATTTTGGGGGGCTATCCTCCACCTACACCATCCAATTGGTGGCCATTGTGGAAATTTTAGCGGGACTTGCGCTTATTTTCAACAAGTATGGTGCCTTAATGGCCTTGGTGCTGATGAGTGTATCCGTGAATGCCGTGCTTTTTCATGCCACTCTGGATATGGGCAACATCGGACCCGCTTTGGGACTGTTGATCCTCAATATCTTGGTATTGGTAGGATATAAGGATAGGTACAAAGACCTGTTGAGGGCCTAAACGTTTTCGAAGCCTTTGGTTTTACCAGAGGCTTTTTTTACAAACTCATTTTATCCTTAAAAATGTAGGATTGCCTGCGGGAAACCTCTACCTCTTCCCCATTCTTCATGGTGAGTTTCAACTTGCCATTGAACCATGGCACCACATTTTCAATATAGTCCGTGTTGACAATCTGTTGCCGATTCGCCCTAAAAAAAGCATCCTCCGGTAGTTTTTCCTCCACCTGGTTGAGCGATTTGTAGAGCATGGGCTTTTTGTCCTCAAAGAACACCCGCGTATAATTCCCAACGATTTCGAACATGGAAATATCTCCAATCTTCACCAACCAGCACGACTCTCCATCTTTGATGAAAATCTGACTGTTTGCCGTGAGCCTTTTAGCCGTGGTCGATTCCGTGGTTTTGGAGGCCAATTTTTCACGCACCTTTTCCAAAGCCATATCAAAACGTTTATTGCTCACGGGTTTCAGCAAGTAATCCAACGCATTGTACTCAAAGGATTTAATGGCATACTCATCATAGGCCGTGGTAAACACGGTAATGGGAACTTCATCCAAGAGCTCCAAGAGATCAAAGCCATTTTTTTCGGGCATATTGATATCCAAAAACAATAGGTCGGGAGTTTCCTTTTCTATCAGTTCCACCCCATCGTCCACATTGGCCGCCTCCCCAACGAGCTCCAAATCATCATGTAGTTTGATGAGTTCCTTTAGCTCGTTCCGGGCCAATCTGGAGTCTTCCACTATCATTGCCCTAATGTTCATTCCATGGGGATTTTGATTTCTGCCACAACCTCATCGGAGATTTCTTTCAAGGTAAAGGATGCCTGATCTGCATACAATAATTTTAATCGTTGTTCAATATTCTTCAAGCCCAATTGGGTGGAATCTTGGGTCATCTGAAGTTTTCCCGTGTTCCGCACTTCAATATGTAGCCGTTCATCCTTTCTAAAAATAGACAAAACAATCCGTCCACCATGCTTTAGATTGGAAATACCGTGTTTGGCGGCGTTTTCGATCAACAATTGAATGATCATTGGAGGAATCCGTAGGTCCAGGGTGTTCTCTTCAATCTGTTTTACAAACTCCAAACGGTCCTCAAACTGGATTTTGGACAGGTCGATATAATTGTCCACCACTTCCACCTCCTCCCGAACGGGGATGTCGTTGACGTTGTTCTTCGTCAACGAATACCGAAGGATTTCGGAGAGTTTGGTCAGCATTTCCCGAGAGCGGTCCACATCCTCGAGCATCAAGCCCCGGATGTTGTTGAGGCTATTGAACATAAAATGGGGGTTGATTTGTCCTTTTAGCGTATTTAGTTGCGCCTGTTTCAGGGTGGTGTTCAGCTCCAAACGTTCTATTCGGTTCTGATTCAGTTTTAAGAGCAATTTGATGACCAAGTAAGTTATGGTCCATGCTCCTACCAAAAACAAAGAGTTCAACACTTGGATCAAAATCTTGTCATATCCTTCAAACATCTTCAGTTCGGTTTCTGTCAGTTCCGGACCAAACTTAAAGTAGAGGTATCCAGACAAGAAATTCAATAGCCCAAATAATAGAGCGGCCAACAAAATGGATACTATGATTTTGAGGACTTCCTTCCCTCCAAAAGAATCAAAATGAACATTTTTTTTGAGATACCATCGTAGTATAGAGGTGCTGAATACTCCGATAAAAATACCCACAACGACCGAAAAAACGGTCAGTTCCCAACTAAGGTTGTGAGGAACCAAAATTGAAATGGCATTAATAAACCCCCATCCCAATAATTGTAGGGTCCAAAATGCAATATTGCGTTTGCGCGAACTTAATTCCATCCTTTAGAGCACGAATGGCTCAAATATACATTAAACTAGATTGGTGCGGAGTAGTTAGGAGTTTTGTGCCTCCTTGCTTTTCAAAGCTTTGCGGCACGATTTTTTGTTGGAAATGAATGAAATCCAAATCATACTCGTGCTTGCGTAGAAAATGGGGAAAAACTCCATGTATTCCCAACCATTTACCTTGCCGATAAAGGCAGTGACAACGCCTACGATTCCAATGATGAAGACTACTTTCTGATGTGTTGTAAACTTTTTCATAGTGATGTTTTGATGCGAGGTCCTCGCGGATTATAGAATGATACTAACTAAAAGTGTTATGATCAATTTGGCAAGTGCTATCATGATTGTTCGGTTTTAAGATGTTTTGATGATGCTAAAGTAATGGACCATCCTTGTTTGTAGAAATGATTTATGACAAGTGGTCATTTTGACCCACCGAACGGTAAAAACCCTGTAAATGGGTCTTAAAAAAATCGTAAATAGCTGATTTTGTTCTATTTCACTTTTGGAGGGAACTTGGAAAACACCTTCTTCACTACCGCTCGGAGCTGTTCTTCACGAACACTGGGCGATGCATTGTCGCGGAGCCCGCTTTCTGAAGTCGCTTGCCAAATAAGGGCATCACGCTGGGCATCCACCAAGTCAAACTGAATGCTGCGTTTCCAATTGGACCCGCCCAGAGGCAATCCAACAGAAATACCCCCACCTACGTTTCGTCCCGTACCGCCAATGCCCACACCAACATTGTTGTTGGGAGCGCCCCTGTACTCATCGCTAATGATATTAACGAACAGCTCGGGCTCTTCGGCCAAACGATATCCTCGCGATTTTAAAGTGGAATCCAAGGCTCGTAGCAATCGTCTTTCGTCCAACTGGCTTAGGCCCGATTTCATATCCGGGTAGTAATTGTAGGTCGTGTATCCTGAAAAATCGATGGTTTTGTCGTAATCATAATTCACCCTGACAGAGCTACAGGATGCCAATAAAAGCACCAACATTATGGGTAGAACAGTTCGCATCTTAAGACTTTTGGGTTCTCCTAAAAATAATCAATAAATTGATGAAGTCCCCGAAGAAACGATATTATTCGTTCAACAGCTTCCAAAGCCTATCCTTGAGCTGCTGAATCCCCAAACCGCTAACGGAAGAGATGAACATGTAGGGAACATCCTTAAAATCGTCCTTCATGTCGGCGTCCATTTCCTCGATGAGTTCTTGGTCCAACATATCGCACTTGGATACGGCCACTAAACGTTCCTTGTCCAGCAATTCAGGATTGTACCGTCTCAGCTCGTCCAAAAGGATATTGTATTCTTGGCTGATGTCCTTGCTGTCGGCCGGAATCAAGAACAACAAGGTGGCATTGCGCTCAATATGCCGCAGAAAATAGTGTCCAAGGCCTTTGCCTTCGGCCGCCCCTTCGATGATTCCGGGAATATCGGCCATCACAAAACTTTGGAAGTCCCGATATTCCACAATGCCCAAGTTGGGCTTTAGGGTAGTAAATTCGTAATTGGCAATTTTTGGTTTGGCAGAGGTCATTACCGAAAGTAACGTGGATTTTCCAGCGTTGGGAAAGCCCACCAGACCAACATCGGCCAACACCTTCAATTCCAAAGTGAGGTGACCTTCCTGCCCTTTGATTCCGGGCTGTGCGTATCTCGGGGTTTGATTGGTGGCACTCTTAAAATGCCAGTTTCCCAATCCGCCCATACCGCCTTCGAGCACCACCTTCTCCTCACCGTCCTCGGTAATCTCAAAAAGGATTTCGTTGGTTTCGGTATCGCGTACCACGGTACCCAACGGCACTTCCAAGTACACATCCTCACCATCGGCCCCAGTGCTTCGGCTTTTGCTGCCATGCTCTCCGTGACCGGCCTTAAAATGTTTTTGGAACTTAAAATGGACCAAGGTCCACAAGTTTTTGTTCCCTTTGATTATGACATGACCTCCTCGACCACCATCACCTCCATCCGGGCCTCCTTTGGCCACATATTTTTCGCGACGTAAATGTGCAGAACCCTTCCCCCCGTTTCCGGAAGCAATGTGCACCTTTACATAATCGACAAAATTTCCTTCGGTCATATGCTAAACTAAAAAATCGTTGTGGAAATCAACTACAGGGAGTCGATTACCTTGCTCAAACGTTCGGTAATATCTTGGATATCCCCTATTCCATTTACGGAGTGGAATTTTCCCTGTGCTTCGTAGTAGGCTTTGAGCGGTGCCGTTTTTTCATTGTATTCATCAAAACGGTTGCGGATCTTGCTCTCGTCCTGATCATCGGAGCGTCCGCTGCTCTTGCCACGTTCCAATAAACGTTCCACCAAAATATCATCCTCTGCTTCCAGGGCAATGGTTGCGTTTACTTTCATGTCCTTGGACTCCAAGAAATTGTCCAACGCCTGTGCCTGGGCCGCAGTTCGCGGGAAGCCATCAAAAATAAAACCTGCCGCATCCGGGTTTTTCTCCACCTCGTCCTTGAGCATATCGATGGTCACCTCATCTGGCACCAATTCTCCTTTATCGATATAGGATTTTGCCAAGGTACCGAGTTCGGTCCCATTTTTAATATTGAAACGGAACACATCCCCCGTGGAAATGTGTTTTAGATTGTACTTTTCCTTAAGGAAACCTGCTTGGGTTCCTTTTCCTGCTCCTGGCTTTCCAAAAAGCACTAGGTTGATCATATCTGTTTGATTTAATTGGTAAACTTCTCTAAGGTTACGGCCCAGTTCATTGTAATCCAGTCCATATCCCACTATAAAGTGATCGGGGATTTCCAGACCCACATAATCGATGGCGTATTCCCCGTTGTAAATATCCGATTTATAAAAAAGGGTCCCGATTTTGAACTCCTTTACATTCTTGTTGGAAAAGAGATGAACCAACTGTTTCAAGGTTCGTCCCGTATCCACCACATCTTCCAAAATAATGACACTCTTTCCTTCCAGTTCATCGGGCACATCCAACAGCGTTTCCACAATGCCCGTTGAGGTAAGTCCCTGATAGGAACTCAACCGCACAAAGGAAACTTCGCATGGGTGTTGATAGGCCTTCAAAAAATCGGACACAAACATAAAGGCACCATTGAGCACACCCACAAACAAGGGTGTTTCATCCTTGTAATCGGCCGCAATCTCCTTGGCCATTTTATCAATGGCAGCAAGGATTTGCTCTTCCTTTAAATACGGCTTAAAATTCTTGTCGTGGAGTTTGATCAATGTTCTCAAGTTATGGTCAGGTTGGCAAAGATACTATTTTTAGCACTCCTAAGCCCCTACATCTTTTATACCCTCGTGGATTTCATGTATTTTTGCCCACATTCAATATACAGATCGATGCAATTTTTCTCTTCTGACTTTAAACTGGGAATTTTAGGTGGCGGACAATTGGGCAAAATGATGCTCTACGAAACCCGGAAATGGGACGTACAGACCAAAGTTATGGATGCCTCGGCCGAAGCACCCTGCAAAATAGCCTGCAATGAATTTGTACAGGGCAGTTTGATGGATTTTGATGCCGTTTATGCCTTTGGTAAGGATGTAGACGTGCTGACCATCGAAATTGAAAACGTCAACGTAAACGCACTTGAAAAATTGGAACACGAGGGAATCAAGGTCTACCCCCCCACAAAAACCTTGAGAACCATACAGAATAAGGCCGTACAAAAATTGTTTTATACGGACCATGGTATCCCAACGGCACCTTTCACCCGATTTGCCTACACCTCCGAAATTGAGGACAGTATTCTGAACGGAGGGCTTTCCTTGCCCTTTGTATGGAAAAGTGCCCAATTTGGCTATGATGGCCAAGGGGTTAAGGTTGTTCGAACCATGGAAGATCTAAAAGACCTACCCAATGTGGAGTGCATTGCCGAGCAAATGATCGACTTTAAAAACGAATTGGCCGTTATCGTGGCACGAAACACCAAAGGTGAGGTCGTAACGTACCCTGTGGTGGAAATGGAGTTTCATCCAGAGGCAAATCAAGTGGAATACGTAATCTGTCCCGCTCGGATTGATGACGAAGTGGCCCAAAAAGCTAGGGAGATCGCATTAAAAGTTTCGGAGCACATGAAACACGTTGGCCTATTGGCCGTAGAAATGTTCCAGACCCAAGACGACCAAATTTTGGTGAACGAATCGGCCCCAAGACCGCACAACAGTGGCCATTACAGTATTGAAGCAGGCTACACCAACCAATTTGAACAGCACATCAGGGCCATTTTAGGCTTGCCACTAGGAAAAACGGACAGTAAAGTCGCCGGAATTATGGTTAATTTGGTGGGAGCCGAAGGCCATACCGGTGATGTGGTCTACGAAAACATTGAAAAAATATTGGAAATGGATGGAGTAACCCCGCACATTTACGGTAAAAAACAGACCCGTCCTTTCCGCAAAATGGGTCACGTAACCATCGTGGACGAGAATATGGCCAGGGCCAGGGAAGTGGCTCAGCAAGTAAAGGAAACCATAAAAGTGATAAGCAAATAAGATATGAGCAAAGTAGCCGTAATCATGGGAAGCACAAGCGACCTTCCCGTTATGCAAGACGCCATCGATATATTGAAGGAATTGGGAGTACAAGTGGATGTAGACATCGTATCTGCCCACCGCACCCCCGAAAAACTGTTCAGTTTTAGCAAAAGCGCGCACACCAATGGCTATTCGGCCATTATTGCCGGTGCCGGTGGGGCTGCTCACCTGCCCGGAATGGTGGCATCCTTATCGCCATTGCCAGTTATAGGCGTTCCCGTAAAAAGCAGTAATTCCATAGATGGCTGGGATTCCGTGTTATCCATCCTACAAATGCCCGGTGGAGTTCCCGTGGCCACAGTAGCCTTGAACGGTGCAAAAAACGCTGGAATCCTCGCCGCACAGATCATAGGAAGCTCCAACAGCCAGATTATGGAAAACATTATCGCCTACAAAGAGGGACTCAAGGAGAAAGTAATCAAAGGTGCCGAAGAGGTACAGAAAAATTACTAAGTAGCAACCCATAGCTCATGAACTTCAACCAAATTGGCATTTTGGTAGGGATTTGTGCCGTAGCCTTTTTTGGCTTCACGCTGAAAAAAGTAAGCAACCCCTATATCAAAGGACTTTGGAAAAGTGGTCTTTTGGTTTTCTTCCTATATGCAGCCATATTGATCTATGTGGAAATACGCTGGCAATTTATTTCCAGTTATGCCCAAAAATATGATCTGAACGGCAATGGTTTTGTGGATTTGAACGAGTATTCCGATGAAGCCATGGCCGCCATGAACAAAATGACAAGCGGTGCCAAAGCAAAAAGCTTCGCTGCCCTCACCGTTGCGGGATTATCCTCCATCATCGGATTTGGATTTTTGATAAGCGATTGGGCCGTAACCTATTTAAAGAACAAAGAGTAGAACAACAACTATGAACAATCCATTATTGGAGCCTTTTGATGAGGCACCATTTTCCAAAATAAAGAACGAACATTTTAAACCGGCCTTTCTTCAAGCCATCGAAGATGCCAAAAAAGAAATCGATGCCATCGTAGCCAATACAGAAGGCCCCACTTTTGAAAATACTTTGGAAGCTTTGGATTTTGCTGGATATCAACTCGACCGTATTTCTAGTATCTTTTTTAACCTAAACTCGGCAGAGACCAACGAAGAAATCCAGAAAATAGCGCAAGAGGTATCGCCATGGCTATCCGAATTCAGCAATGACATTACCTTGAACGAAGGTCTTTTTGCACGCATCAAAACGGTTTATGAGCAACGTGATTCGTTGGACCTGACCACAGAGCAACGGACACTACTTGAAAAGAAGTACAAAAATTTTAGCCGGAACGGGGCCAATTTAACCGAAGAGAACAAAAAACGCCTTCGGGAAATCGATACGGAGCTTGCCAAACTGAAACTCACCTTTGGTGAAAATGTTTTGGCGGAGACCAACAAATACGAAATGTTGCTTACGGATGAAAAGGATGTGGACGGACTTCCGGATGGCACCAAGGAAGCTGCTGCCCAACTGGCAGAATCCAAGGGCAAAGAGGGTTGGTTGATCACTTTGGACTACCCAAGCTACATCCCTTTTATGAAATATGCCAAAAACAGGGAGTTGCGAAAGAAACTGTCCATGGCCTTCGGAAGCAAAGGGTTTCACGGTGACGAGCTGGACAATCAGGAGAATGTAAAGCGAATCGTGAACCTACGCCACGAAAGAGCCAATTTATTGGGATATACCACCCATGCCCACTTTGTGCTTGAAGAGCGTATGGCGGAAACCCCCGAAAAAGTACAGGAATTTCTCAACGAACTATTGGAAAAAGCCAAACCTGCCGCAGAACGTGAGTTTGCCGAACTGGAAGCCTTTGCCAAGGAGTTGGACCATATCGACCGTTTGGAAAAATGGGACAGTGCCTACTATTCCGAAAAGTTGAAACAAAAACTCTTCAATTTGGACGATGAAAAGCTAAAACCCTATTTCAAGCTCGAAAATGTAATCAACGGGGTTTTCAAGGTTGCGGAAAATCTCTTTGGACTCACCTTCAAGGAAGTAGACCATGTAGACAAGTATCACCAAGAAGTAAAAACCTTTGAAGTGTACGAAAATGGAAACTTTATCTCCCTGTTTTATGCCGATTTCCACCCAAGGCCAGGAAAACGAGGTGGCGCTTGGATGACCAGTTACAAACCACAATACATATTCCATGGTAAAAACAACAGGCCACATATTTCCAATGTCTGTAATTTTACCAAGCCAACCAGCTCAAAACCATCATTGCTTACCTTCAACGAGGTCACCACGCTATTCCATGAATTCGGACATGCGCTGCACGGCATGTTGGCCAACACCACCTATCCTAGCCTATCGGGAACGTCTGTGTACTGGGACTTTGTGGAGTTGCCAAGTCAGGTGATGGAAAATTGGTGCTACGAAAAAGAAGCCTTGGAACTCTTTGCCCATCACTACGAAACCGGTGAATTGATTCCTATGGAACTGGTGGAGAAAATAAAGGAATCCGCCACATTCCAAGAAGGGATGGCCACTGTTCGCCAATTGAGCTTTGGATTGCTGGACATGGCCTGGCATGGCGGCGACCCATCAAACATAACAGATGTAAAAGCCTTTGAAGATGCCGCGTTCGAAAGCACCGATCTGTTCCCAAAAACACCGGAAACGTGCATGAGCACATCATTCGCCCATATTTTTCAAGGTGGGTATTCATCCGGCTACTACAGTTACAAGTGGGCAGAGGTATTGGATGCGGACGCTTTTGCCTACTTTAAGGAAAATGGAATTTTCAGTAAAACGGTTGCCAATAAGTTCAAGGAGTTCGTGCTTTCCAAAGGAGGCACCGAAAACCCGATGGAACTGTACATAAAATTTAGGGGAGCCGAACCAAGCATTGATGCCTTGTTGGAGCGGGCAGGATTGCTAGCCAAATAAAAAGGTAGATGACCACAATTTGGAATTACCATTAGGAAAGTGAGGGAAATTTAGTATCTTTTTAAGAAAATTGCATTACCTGACCCATAAAGCTTGAAAGTTCCCATAAATAATCAAGGCTTGCTTTGTTATAACCAACCCCGAAGTATATGAAAAATTGGGACATTGAGGATTTTGGAACAGACAGTTTGTTTGCGGAAACCATCAAACTAGCCAAAATCGGTATCTATGAGCTGAACGTCGCCACCAATCAAATTTATTGGAGCGATGTTACCCGCGACATCACCGAAGTTCCCGACGACTTTGTCCCGTCCTTGGATAATCTTGCCTCCTTTTTTAATGAAGGGCACTACAGGGATATGGCCCGTGATGCCATGCAAAATGCCATCGCAAAGGGAGAGCCTTATGATTTGGACATGGAGGTGGTAACCGCCAAAGGCAACATCAAGTATGTCCGTAATGTTGGGCAACCAAAAATGGAAAATGGGGTTTGTGTAAAACTATTCGGTTTTCTTCAAGATATTACAGAAAGAAAACAGACCAAGATAGAGCTTACCAAAAAAATCCAACAACTCAATTTAGCGGAACAACTGGCTCAAATTGGTTATTGGGAATGGGATATCGTGGCCGACAATATCCTGTGGTCCGACAACCTTTATCGCATTTTTGGGTTGGAAATAGGGACTCCTATCCATTTTGAGCGCGTTATCGAAGCGATACACCCCGATGACCGGAAAGAGTTTCGGGAAAATGCCCAAGAGTTTATCGCCGAGAAACGGTTTCGAAAATTCATGCACCGTATCGTACATAAAGATGGCAGCATACGGACCGTAGAGCTGATTGGTGAACTTATCATGAATCCGCAAGGCGAGGTCATTAAAATGATCGGTACCACCCAAGATATTACCGAGCAGCGCATGTCGGAAATCAAGTTTAGGGGGCTATTGGACTCTGCCCCGGACACCATGGTCATTGTAGATCGAAACGGTATTATCCAATTGATCAACAAGCAGGCAGAGAAAATGTTCGGCTACAAATCATCAGAACTTATTGACAAGCATGTCACCGTTCTTGTTCCCAACCGACTTTGGGATACCATGGAATACTATGCCGTAAACTTCTTTAAAGCCCCCAAACATACCGGGCTTCCTGCCGATCTGGATTTTTTCGTACACAACAAATCAGGTTTTCAAATCCCAGTCCAAGTTACACTCAGCCCTCTGGAAACCTCAGAAGGACTTCTGGTATCCATTGCGCTCCGAGATATTACGGTTCAAAAACAGGCCGCTCACCGAATTTTGGAAACCAATAAGAGTCTAAAGGAATCGGCCAAGCGACTAAAAGCACAAAATCGGCAGTTGGAAGAGTTCAATCAAATCACATCGCACAATTTGAGGTCGCCCGTCAGCAACCTTAGTGCGCTGCTCGACATTTACAAAACGGAAAGCGATTCCGAAACCAAGGAGATGATCATCGAAAAAATAGAATCGGTGACCAACCATCTCACATGGACCTTGGACACCCTTGTGGAGTCCTTGCTCATTAAAAAAAGTTCGCAACAAGCCCTTGAAAAATGTCATTTTGATAAAACCCTGGAACGGACAAAAGAAATGCTCGCGGCCGAGATTTTAAAGACCGAAGCGGTTATTACCTCTGATTTTTCCGAGGCTCCTACCGTGATGTACAACAAGGTCTATTTGGAAAGTATTTTCATCAACCTCATCAGTAATTCCTTAAAATACAAGGCAAAAGACCGCGCTCCCGAAATAGTTGTTCAATCCAAAATGATCGATGGAACGGTGCAACTGGAATTTAGGGACAACGGTTCGGGAATCAATCTTAAAAAGAACGGGCACAAATTGTTTGGCTTCAGCAAGGTTTTCCACAGAAATGATGATGCCAAAGGTGTTGGGTTATTTATAACAAAGGCCCAAGTGGATGCCATGGGCGGTAAAATTTGGGCCAAGAGCGAAGAAGGCAAAGGCACTTCTTTTTTTATTAATCTATAACTGTTGATGATTATGAAACCAGTCAATGTCTTTGTGGTCGATGATGATGATATCTATCAATTTACGATCAAAGTAACGCTGAGAAGCATTCCGGCAGTCCAATCCACGAGTACCTTTGCCGATGGTGCAGAAGCGTTGGAATACATTGTTGTCCATCAGAATGAACAGGATAAGCTACCGGATATCATTTTTCTGGACATCAACATGCCTGTTATGGACGGTTTTCAGTTCATGGAGGAGTTTGCGGAGCTGCTTCCCAGTTTAAAAAAGTCCATCAAGGTGTATATGGTTTCCTCTTCCATGGATCCCAAGGACATTAAAAAGGCCAAACGGTTCGAGGAAATCTCAGATTATTTGATCAAGCCATTGAACTCCAAGGACATCAAGGAAATCATAGCCAAATTGTGAAGTGTTTGTAGCGGATAAATCAAAAACCTATGTTAAACCTTTACTTGGCTGTTAGACTGAGACCTTTTATACGTCTAATTCCAGCCAAACATGGATTTGGTATCCAAAAACCATTACATTTGGTAATTCGATACGAAAATGGCCAAACATAAACTTCAACCGGACAACTGGGTAGACCAATACGCGGATTACCTGTTCAACTATGCGGTCTCGCGCGTAAGCGATGCAGAAATCGCAAAGGATTTGGTACAGGAAACCTTTTTTGCAGGTTTGAACTCGGCCAAAAACTTCAAAGGGGACGCTGCGGAACGCACTTGGTTGGTTTCCATCCTTAAGCGAAAAGTAATCGATCATTACCGAAAGATAAATTCAAAAAAGGGCAAGGCCGAGGTACGCATCAACTACAGCTCCGATTCGGATGCCGAAGGCGATTGGCTGGAGCAGCAAGTAGCCGATCCTTTTAGCAAGGATGGCGACAATATCCTTGAGAATGAGGAATTGGGACTGGCCATACAGGATTGTATCACCAAACTGCCCCAAAAACAGGCATTGGTCTTCAAATTGAAAACAATCCAAGGGATGAGTACCGAAGATGTGTGTAATGAACTGGACATAAATCCGTCCAACCTCTGGGTGATGATCCACAGGGCGAGAACGGCACTTATGGGTTGTTTAAATGAAAACTGGTTTTAGGTATGAAGATTTCGTGTAAAGAGGCATCTAGTATTTGTGACAAATCCCAATATAAAGAGGCAAGTTGGTGGGATATCATTAAACTGCGCGTGCATTTGCTCTATTGCAAAACCTGCCAATTGTACTCCAAAAAGAACAGTGAACTTACCTCATTGTGCGATAAGGCCGGACTTACCATGCTATCTGACGAGGACAAAAAGAAAATGAAAAGGGACCTCGAAGAAAAAATTTAGGCCACAAAGCGTTCTGCCCACCAAAATAGGCAAAACCAAAAAATAGGGATGGCTTCCACCCAAAACATTACAAAGTACTTGGATTTCATCCGCTGATGCGAAGCCAACATCACCAAAAGTATCACACAGATCACGGATTGCAGCTCCGCCTCCAAAGGATGCAGTGTATCCTTCAAAAAGGTAAGCAAAAAGAAGATAAGCGTAAGGCCCATTCCCAAACGTCGTGTGGCTCGCTCGCCCAAAACCTGGGGCAAGGTTCTCAAACTGCGATCATCCCATTGCAGATCTCGGATTTCAAAAGGCAGAATCAATACCAAAACCAATATCATTCTTTGAATGAAGGTGACCGAGAAATCCCAGTCCAACGGTACATTGGCATCTAGAACGGGCAACAAAACAGAGAAACCTGCCCATACAAAGGCCACGATGTAGATTTTTAGTCCGGCCAAGTTCCGTAAATTCTTGGCCCTCGGCAAAAGAGGTACTGCGTAAAGGGCGGACAAGACACCCAAAACGGCCGTAGCCCACCAAATGTTACTATCCAAATGGAACAAAAAATAAAGGGCAAATACAAAGCACACAAAACTGAAGATTTGGATAATCCTGTGATAGGCATTGGACACAATAAGGTATTTATAGGCCTCTACCCCGTACTTGATAAAATTATAGCAAACGATCACACTGCAAAAAATGAATCCCAACAGATGTAAATCCAACGAACTGTCCAACAAATAAAAGGTAACACCTGTCAAGGAAATCACTGCTATGGCCACGTGAATACTGGCATCCAAATAAAAATCAAACAGTGCTTTTAAGGTTCTCATGCGGTAAAATCCCAATCCGTTGGCCCTAGGTTAATTGGTGGTTAACAACTTTGCGCCATCCACCATCAAAATTGACCATTTTCATCGAATTAATCCCTAATTTTGTGCACTTTATTGGATTGAACATGAACACAGAGGTTTTTGCTGCCAGGCACATTGGCATCACAGAAAGAGACTTGCCCCACATGCTCGAAACCATTGGGGTGGAAAGTGTGGAACAGCTCATTTACGAGACCATTCCCGATGACATCAAGCTTAAAAAACCATTGGACCTTCCGCAAGGCATCAGCGAACACGAGTTCCTGAACCATCTGCATGCGTTGGCCAAAAAGAACAAGGTTTTTAAGAGTTACATTGGTCTAGGGTATCATGAGTCGCTAACACCTTCGGTCATCAAAAGAAATATTCTTGAAAATCCAGGATGGTATACCGCCTATACGCCATACCAGGCCGAGATTGCCCAAGGTAGATTGGAGGCCCTCCTGAACTTCCAGACCATGGTCGCCGACCTGACAGGTATGGAAATTGCCAATGCTTCGCTTTTGGACGAAAGTACCGCAGCTGCCGAAGCGATGAGCATGTTGTTCGAGCTTCGTAGCCGCCAACAGAAAAAGGATGGTGCGGTAAAATTCTTTGTTTCTGAAGAGATACTTCCCCAAACCCTGAGCTTGTTGGAAACACGTGCGATTCCTTTGGGCATTGAATTGGTTATTGGAGACCACGAAGCGTTCGATTTTTCATCGGATTTTTACGCTGCGCTCTTGCAATATCCCGGGAAGCACGGTCAGGTAAATGACTATGCATCTTTCGTGGAGAAAGCCAAAGCCAAGGACATTAAAGTGGCCGTTGCCGCAGATATCCTGAGTTTGGTGATGCTCACTCCTCCAGGGGAATGGGGGGTGGATGCCGTAGTGGGGACCACACAACGTTTCGGAATCCCATTGGGTTATGGTGGACCACACGCGGCCTTCTTCGCCACTAAAGAAGCCTATAAGCGAAATATTCCCGGTAGGATCATCGGAATTACCAAAGACACCGATGGCAACCCGGCCCTGCGGATGGCGCTCCAAACAAGGGAGCAGCACATTAAAAGGGACAAGGCAACCTCCAACATTTGTACGGCTCAGGTGCTCTTGGCCGTAATGGCTGGAATGTATGCTGTATTCCATGGACCGGATGGTTTAAAATATATTGCCAATAGTGTTCACCAAAAGGCAAGGGCCTTCGATAAGGTTTTAAAACATTTGGGCCTTAATCAGCTTAATACTGGCTTTTTTGACACTTTGAAAGTTAAGATTGATAATGTTGATATACTCAGAAAAATTGCGGAACATGTCGAGATCAATTTAAACTACATTGACCATAATCATGTGTCCATCTCCTTTAATGAAGCTATCTCAAATGATGATATGCTAAAATTAATCAAGGTTTTTTCGAGTTATAAGGAGGCTACACCAAACGGAAATGAATCGAGCAAAGATTTCCACGCACAAATCGATAACACTTCTTCCGAAAAATCGATACCACAATCTCTGCAAAGACAGGCTCCATTTATGCAGCACGAAGTCTTTAATTCCTATCATTCGGAAACAGAGTTGATGCGCTACATCAAAAAATTGGAGCGAAAGGATTTGGCGTTGAACCACTCCATGATTTCTTTGGGCAGTTGTACCATGAAGCTGAACGCTGCTTCCGAAATGTTGCCATTAAGCTGGCCAGAATGGGGCAATATTCATCCCTTTGCGCCTATTGATCAGGCCCAAGGCTATCAAGAAGTGCTTACATCATTGGAAGAACAATTGAATGTCATCACCGGTTTTGCGGCTACTTCCCTGCAACCCAACTCAGGGGCACAGGGCGAATATGCCGGACTTATGGTAATACGTGCTTATCATGAATCCCGAGGGGAAGGGCATCGAAACATTTGTTTGATTCCATCCTCGGCGCATGGAACCAATCCAGCGTCGGCCGTAATGGCAGGCATGCAAGTAGTGGTGACCAAAACCGATGAGAAAGGAAACATCGACATGGCGGATTTGGAAGAAAAAGCCAACAAATATGCCGATAATCTTGCTGCTTTGATGGTCACATACCCGTCCACGCATGGTGTTTTTGAGTCATCCATTAGGCAAATCACCAAACTCATCCACGACAATGGTGGACAAGTCTATATGGACGGTGCCAACATGAACGCTCAGGTTGGACTCACCAATCCAGCGACCATTGGGGCCGATGTATGTCACCTTAACCTGCACAAAACCTTTGCCATTCCTCACGGAGGTGGTGGCCCAGGCGTAGGTCCCATTTGTGTGGCCGAGCAGTTAAAGCCCTTTTTGCCCACCAACCCTGTGATCAAAACAGGAGGGGAAAAAGCGATTACAGCCATATCCGCAGCACCTTGGGGAAGTTCCTTGGTATGCCTGATCTCGTACGGATACATCAAAATGTTGGGTGGTGAAGGACTTACCAAAGCAACAGAAGCCGCAATTTTGAATGCCAATTACATCAAAGACCGCCTAAAAGGTAAGTTTGATGTGCTCTATACGGGTGAGCGCGGACGCGCTGCCCACGAAATGATCATCGACTGTAGACCTTTTAAAGCGAATGGCATTGAAGTAACGGATATCGCCAAACGGCTTATCGATTATGGTTTTCATGCCCCTACAGTTTCTTTCCCTGTGGCCGGAACTATGATGATAGAACCGACCGAAAGCGAAAGTTTGGCCGAATTGGATCGTTTTTGTGATGCACTCTTGTCCATCCGAGCGGAAATTGACGAAGTTTCTGCCAACGAGACGGACAACGTACTCAAAAACGCTCCGCATACCCTCGCCATGCTGACCAGCGACTCTTGGAGCCATCCTTATAGTCGCGAAAAGGCCGCTTTCCCGCTGCCTTATGTGGCCGAAAACAAATTTTGGCCGAGCATCAGAAGGACAGATGAAGCGTTTGGGGATCGTAATTTAATGTGCACTTGTGCACCCATTGAAGATTACGTAGAAGCGTAAAAACCATTATAAACCTTGATAAAAAGCCTTGATCTTAAAAATAGACCAAGGCTTTTTTCGTATCCAGCGAGATATGGGTTATCTTTTGGATATTGTAAAATATACTATGCATGCATAGTAATTGATTGTAGCATACATTAACTTGTATTCATTAAAACCTCAACAACTCATGAAAATCGGTATTACAGGCATTGGAAGTTATATCCCGTCCATCGTGACCAAGAATGAAGATTTCTTGCATCATCAATTCATGGAGACGGATGGAACTGCATTTGAGCAACAGAACAATGTAATCATCGAAAAATTTCAAGCCATTACCGGAATCGCCAACCGCAGGTATGCCAAACCCGAGCTAAAAACATCCGACCTCGGCTACTTGGCCGCTGAGGAAGCTATTTCCAACGCTGGAGTGGATAAGGAGGAGTTGGACTACATTATCTTCGCCCACAACTTTGGCGACCTTACCCATGGTAAAATACAAGGAGACACCTTGCCCAGTTTGGCCACAAGGGTGAAACACTTATTGCGCATACAGAACCCAAAATGCGTAGCCTACGACCTTATTTTTGGCTGTCCCGGTTGGATAGAGGGGCTGATTCATGCCAATGCTTTCATTAAAAGTGGCATGGCCAAAAAATGTCTGGTCATTGGAGGAGAAACCCTTTCGAGGGTCGTGGACCATCATGACAGGGATAGTATGATCTTTTCTGATGGCGCCGGTGCTGCCATCGTAGAGGCCAATCCGCCACACGGCGAAATCCTGTCACACGCATCCGTCACTTACGCCAACGAAGAAGCCTATTATCTGTATTTCGACAAATCCAATAGTCCAGAGGCCTCTGAAGACACGCGATACATCAAAATGCAAGGCAGGAAAATATACGAGTTTGCCTGTATTAACGTGCCCAAGGCCATGGCAGCTTGTTTGGATGACAGCGGAGTAAGTATCGATGAGGTAAAGAAAATTTTTATCCATCAAGCCAACGAAAAAATGGATGAGGCCATTATTAAAAGGTTCTACAAAATATATGGTAAGGAAATACCCGAAAACGTGATGCCCATGAGCATACAGGATTTGGGAAACAGTTCCGTAGCCACGGTACCAACACTATTTGACCTGGTGTTGAAAGGCAAACTTCCGAACCATCATGTGGAAAAAGGAGATGTGGTCATCTTTGCAAGCGTTGGGGCTGGCATGAACGTAAATGCGATTGTTTACAGATATTGAAATCCCGCTTCAAGTGCTTAAAATGAACCAAATTGCCTTAATAGCATCTCACTAAACGCAAACTTAGTTGGGATTTGTTATTTGTTTTTTGGAATTTTAGCCCATGTACGAAAACAACTTTCCCAATAAGCGCTACAGACATACTTTAGCCTTTTTGAAAAAGCACATCGACCCTTCCGAAACCATTTTGGATTTAGGTGTTGAGAACCCCTTTTCAGAAATCATGAAATCCAACGGATACCAAGTAACCAACACCAAAGGTGAGGATTTGGATATCGATTTTAAAAAAGCCGCGAATTCGGATGCGGATGTGGTAACCGCCTTTGAAATTTTTGAGCATTTGGTCGCTCCCTTCAATATTTTGAAAGAGATAAAAGCCAACAAATTGGTCGCCAGTATTCCGATGCGTTTATGGTTTTCCCCTGCCTATCGCAGTAAAACAGACCCTTGGGACCGTCATTACCATGAATTTGAAGATTGGCAGTTTGATTGGCTTTTGGAAAAAGCGGGTTGGACAATAAAGGACTCCGCCAAATGGACCAATCCCACGAAAAAGTTGGGCTTTCGTCCCCTACTTCGCTTTTTTACCAATCGATATTATATTGTGTACGCCGAGCGAAGCACAACCTAATTGGTGAGTTCCCGTTTAGCTTTTGAGATTTTAGCCCATGCGCATCAGTATTATCATCCCGGCCCACAACGAAGCAGCTTTCTTGGAGGAGTGCCTCGATTCCTTTGTGAATCAGACCTATCTGCCCAATGAATTAATTGTGGTGGACGATAATTCTTCCGATACAACCTTTGCCATTGCACAGGACTATGCCAAAAGGCACGAATGGATAAAAGCCCTTCAACGCAAATCGACGGATGAGCACATTCCGGGCAAAAAGGTGGTGGATACCTTTAATTTTGGATTGAAACACGTTTCGGCCTATGATCTCATTGGCAAGTTAGATGCCGATATCGTACTTCCTCCCAACTATTTTGACAACATGGTGAACCAGTTTCAGGCCAATTGGAAACTAGGGATGTGTTCGGGATTATTGTTCGTTCAAAATGGGGACCAATGGAAGTATGAGGACATTGCCAACAAAAACCATATCCGAGGCCCCATTAAACTGTATCACAAAGCCTGTTTCCAAAAGATTGGTGGTTTACGTCCAGGGGTGGGATGGGACACAGTCGACACACTTTTGGCCCGATACCATGATTTTGATACCGTAACCCTGCCCGAACTCAAGGTGAAACATCTACGGCCCACAGGCCATGGGTATAGCAGCAAAAACTATCAATCCAAAGGAGAAGCGATGTATCGGATGAGATATGGGCTTTTACTGACCAAAATTGCAGTCTTAAAAATGGCTTGGCAGGCCAAAAGTCCCAATTTATACCTCCAAGCGGTATGGGGTTTTTTAAAGGCCTTAATCCAGGGACAGGGGAAATATGTTTCCAAAAAAGAAGGCAAATTCATCAGAACATATCGATGGAAAGGAATTTGGTCCAAAATCCAATAGTCAACCTCCGACTATAAGTTGCTTATTCGTAGTTAATTACCTATTTAATCCATCGAATATTTTTACAGTGGTCATCAAATCCAACTACACAACCCCATTTTAGGGCTCATCCGTCAATTCAAAAGGCCCATCCGTCAATTCACTGCACATTTTATATTCAAACCATTGTATCTTTAAATCAGTATTCAGCATAACCCAAAAAAGTAGTTGTTCAATACATAGAACGCCTATATAGTTCTAAAAAAAGGTTATGCTATGAAATGGTTTCATCACATTACAAAGGTCTTACCGTTCGCTTTAGCGCTTATCGGTGTAAACTGGTATTCCCATGCGCAAATACCGGGACAGAGTTATTTCCCAAATGGTAACAATTATATAGAATATATTTATGGAAATCATCCAGTAATTCTTTCCATCCCTCATGACGGTGATTTAAAACCGGATGAAATTCCAGATAGATCTTGTCCCAATTGTGTATATGGCAACGACACTGACACCCAAGAAATGGGAAGGGCAATGGCTCAAGCCTACTTTAACAAAACAGGGCATTACCCTTTTGTGGTCATCAATCGATTAGCTCGAATAAAGTTTGATGCCAACCGCAATAAGAATGAGGATGACAACGACAACAACCCTATCATTCAAGAAGCTTTTGACAATTACCACGCTTATATTGCGGATGCCAAGAACAAGATTATCCAAGACTTTGGCAGAGGTCTTTTTATCGACATCCATGGACATGCCCACGATATTGAAAGGGTTGAACTAGGTTATACCCTAACCGGGCATGAACTTCGTCAAGCGGACGAGGTTTTGAACACTACTACCTTTATGAATCGCAACAGTATCAAAACCTTGGTTTATGAGAAAGTCGGTGAAATGACCCATGTACAGCTCATAAGGGGAGGACTAAGTTTAGGAAATTTGTTTCATGATAAAGGCTTCCCCACCGTACCAAGTGCTGCAGACCCCTTTCCGAAGGAAGGTGAACCTTATTTTAATGGTGGGTATAATGTATGGATACATGGGTCACGATTAAATTCCGGAAATATTGATGGCATACAGATTGAAATCAATCAAGATGTGCGCTTTGATGCTGAAAGCAGTGCTCTTTTTGTTGATGCTGTGGCTACTAGCCTTATAGAATATCTCAGCTTACATTATGGGTTTGGTGTTATCGACTTTGATGGTGATGGTGTCCTGTCCAATTTGGACTGTGATGATTTTAATGCCAACATCAATCCTAACACAAACGAGATTCCATACAACGGTATCGATGACGATTGTGACCCTGCCACACCAGATGATGACCTCGATGGAGATGGTTTCAGCAACGTGGAGGATTGCGATGACAATAATTCCAATATCAATCCAAATGCCGAAGAGATTCCATACAATGGCATGGATGACGATTGTAACCCTGCGACACCAGATGACGATTTGGATGGAGACGGATTCAACAATGCGCAGGACTGTGACGATGAAAATGCTGATGTCAACCCCAACTCAGACGAGATACCCTACAACGGAATCGACGACGATTGTAACCCTACGACACCTGATGATGATTTGGATGGAGACGGATTCAACAACGTGGAGGATTGCGATGACAACAATGCCAATATCAATCCAAATGCCGACGAGATACCCTACAATGACATCGACGACGATTGCAACCCTGCCACACCTGATGATGACCTCGATGGAGATGGTTTCAGCAACGTGGAGGATTGCGATGACAACAATTCCAATATCAATCCAAATGCCGAAGAGATTCCATACAATGGCATGGATGACGATTGTAACCCTGCGACACCAGATGACGATTTGGATGGAGACGGATTCAACAATGCGCAGGACTGTGACGATGAAAATGCTGATGTCAACCCCAACTCAGACGAGATACCCTACAACGGAATCGACGACGATTGTAACCCTACGACACCTGATGATGATTTAGATGGAGACGGATTCAACAACGTGGAGGATTGCGATGACAACAATGCCAATATCAATCCAAATGCTGACGAGATACCCTACAATGGCATCGACGACGATTGTAACCCCGTGACCCCCGATGATGACCTCGATGGAGATGGTTTCAACAACATGGATGACTGTGACGATAACAATGTTGACATCAATCCGGGTACCAACGAGATACCCTACAACGGAATCGACGACGACTGTAATCCCGCCACTCTAGATGATGACCTCGATGGAGATGGTTTCAGCAACGTGGAGGATTGCGATGACAACAATGCCAATATCAACCCAGGCTCAAACGAGATTCCATACAACGGTATCGACGATGACTGCAACCCTGCCACACCTGATGATGACCTCGATGGAGATGGTTTCAGCAACGTGGAGGATTGCGATGACAACAATTCCAATATCAATCCAAATGCCGAAGAGATTCCATACAATGGCATGGATGACGATTGTAACCCTGCGACACCAGATGACGATTTGGATGGAGACGGATTCAACAATGCGCAGGACTGTGACGATGAAAATGCCAGTGTTAATCCCAACGCCGAAGAGATTCCATACAACGGTATCGACAATGACTGCAACCCTGCCACACTAAATGATGACTTCGATGGAGATGGTTTCAACAACATGGATGACTGTGACGATAACAATGTTGACATCAATCCGGGTACCAACGAGATACCTTACAACGGAATCGACGACGATTGTAACCCTGCGACACCTGATGATGATTTGGATGGAGACGGATTCAACAATGCACAGGACTGTGACGACAACAATGCCGGTGTTAATCCCAACGCTGAAGAGGTTCCTTACAACGGCCTTGACGATGATTGCGACCCCGCCACTTTGGATGATGATTTGGATGGGGATGGATTCAACAATGCGGAGGACTGCGATGACAACAACGCCAACATCAATCCAAATGCAGAAGAAATCTTCGACAATGATGTGGACGAAAACTGTGATGGCTTGATTGAGGTTACCCCAACAAAACCTGAAACATCTGTATCAGCAGGAAACGCTAAAGACTACCTATACATTTACCCCAATCCAGCAAATGATTTCATTTATATTGAAAAGTGGGACAAATATCAATTCTTGGTCGAAATCTATGATGTCAACAAAAGACTTGTATTGCGTAAGTTTAACACGAATCAACTAAATATCCAGTCACTTGCCAATGGCATCTACTTCCTCATCTATTATGATGAAATGGGCGAAAGAATTGTCAAAAAATTGATTGTGGATAGAAAATAATGGATTCCTTTACCGTTTTTAGTTAAATTTCAACACCTCGCCAATAGGTTGCCCAGTTGTACCATTTGGGAAAGCGATTCCCAATAAAGTGGCAATGGTAGGGGCTATATCGGAAATCTCCGTGCGGTTTACCGTACTTCCCTGTTGAATGCCTTTCCCATATAATAAAAGGGGGACATGGGTATCATAAATCTGTGGGGAACCATGGGTGGAACCTGTTCGGCTGTAAGAGATAAAGCCTACATTGGGCACCAAGAGCACATCCCCGGAACGTTTTTGGTTATACCCATTTTGCAAAATGTATGGAATCCCCTTGGTATACTCATTCTCCCACATTTGATGCCCTGTATATACCTGGGCAATTCCCTCATAAGAAAGTAGTTCTTTGGCGATGGCCTCTTGGGCATCATCCAGATCGATATCCAAATTGGCCAGAATGGTATGGTCCAAAAACAATTGATAATTGGATAGATCTCTCACCACATCGGTGGTCCCATAAGTGTATTGAAGAAATGTATTGAACTTTTCACGCATGCCGCCCATATCCAAATATCCGGCGGGAATCTTTGCATCCATCAAAAAAGAAGGAACGTGAATCGCCGCGTGATCGGCGGTCAGAAAAACGGTGTATTCACCTTTGCCCACTTTTTCGTCCAAAGTCGATAAAATTCTTTCCAAATCTTGGTCTAGTCTAATGTAGGTATCCTGGATTTCTTTGGAATTCACTCCAAAAAAGTGACCTACATAATCCGTGCTTGAAAAACTGATGGCCAAGAAATCGGTTATGGTATCCGCTCCCAAATCCTCTCCTTCCAAAGCGGCCAAGGCAAAATCGGCCGTGATGCTATTTCCATAGGGGCTTCTCCTGATCAAATCGAACTGACCGTTTTGGTCCCAAATGGCCGGTAAATCATGTGGAAAGGCATTACTGGTTTCACCCTTCTGCAATCCTTCATAATTGTTGGCATCCAGTCCACTTTCAACATAAGTTTCAATCGGTTTTAGGGTAGTCCAAGGCTTTTTGTATGCCTCAACCTTATCGGAAGCGTTAAAATCGGCTACCCATTGTGGCAATTCATCCATATAATAGGAACTGGTAATCCAATTTCCGGTTTCACCTCCTTCAAACCAATAGGCCGCATTGGCGGTATGTCCTGCAGGCAGTATGGCCCCTCTATCCTTCAAGGCAACACCGATTACCTTCCCACGCATCTGGGTATGTAACCGCAATTGATCGGTAATGGTGGTGGTCAACATTCGGTGCGGCGACATTTTTCCCAAATCCGATGTAGTACCCACAGATTCATAGGCATCATCGCCTGCACAATAGACGTCTTTTCCCAATTCCTTGTCGAACCAATCGTTACCGATAATCCCATGTACCGCGGGGGTCGTTCCCGTGTAAACAGAGGTATGTCCAGGCCCCGTACTGGTAGGCGCATAGTTAAAATGGTTGTTTTTACAATTGAAACCTTCGTTTACCAACCGTTTAAAACCGCCCTCCCCATATTGATTCCAAAAACGGGTGAGATAATCGTAGCGCATTTGGTCCACCACAATACCGACCACCAATTTAGGCTGATGTGCAATTGGAGCAGGTTGCGGTTCTGGGGCAGTATTTTTTCTTCGTTGGCCATAGGTTAGACTGATCATACTCAAAGCCAAAACGGAAAGGATAAGGTTGGTCGTTCTCATAAAAGGATTTATTCAAATAAGGACAAAACTATTGATTTCTGCCGTTTAAAAATTTAAATGAAGGTTAAATGCTCCACAATATTCTTATTTTTATCACCTCAAGTCCATTAAACGCATGAAATACCTAGCAGCGATTGGAAAATACTTCATCATGGTTTGGGAAGTATTTAAAAAACCTACCAAGTGGCGCATCATGAAGACCTTGATCCTCAAGGAAATTGATGAGTTGATTTTTGGGGCCATGGGCATCATCATCTTCATCTCCTTTTTTATTGGAGGTGTTGT
Organism: Allomuricauda sp. MMSF_3307; assembly: GCF_030733585.1. Lineage (NCBI taxonomy): Bacteria > Pseudomonadati > Bacteroidota > Flavobacteriia > Flavobacteriales > Flavobacteriaceae > Allomuricauda > Allomuricauda sp. MMSF_3307. The sequence goes on along the minus strand of NZ_JASHIQ010000006.1, from coordinate 76,871 downwards.
TACCATACAGACCGCACTCAACCTGAACAATCCCCTACTTCCAAAAAGTTTGATAGGATTTGCGACCAGGCAATCGGTTATTTTGGAATTTGCCCCGACCTTTACCTCCATCATCATGGCCGGTAAAGTGGGCTCCTACATCACCTCTAGTATTGGAACCATGCGGGTTACCGAACAGATTGACGCCCTAGAGGTTATGGGCATCAACTCATTGAACTACCTTGTTTTTCCAAAAATTATTGCCACGATGATGTACCCCTTCGCGGTTGCTATTTCCATGTTTGTGGGTATTTTGGGCGGATGGGTCGCCGCAGTATTTGGTGGTTTTGCACCAAGTGGGGATTTTATACAGGGACTACAAATGGATTTTGATTCGTACCACGTGACCTATGCATTCATCAAATCGGTCGTGTTTGCCTTTGTGATAGCAACGGTACCCTCCTACCATGGATTTTACATGACAGGGGGTGCACTTGAGGTTGGAAAAGCCAGTACCACCTCCTTTGTATGGACCAGTGTGGTGATCATTATAGCGAATTATGTACTAACGCAATTGTTGCTGGGCTAATGATACAGGTAGAAAACATACACAAATCCTTCGGGGACAACCACGTATTAAAAGGTATTTCCACAGAGTTCGAAAAAGGGAAGACCAACTTGATCATTGGACAGAGTGGATCGGGTAAAACCGTTTTTATCAAATGTCTGCTAGGCCTTTTTGAGCCCGATGAAGGCAATATTTACTACAACGGCAATTGCTATTCCGAACTTTCCATAAAGGAACGAAGAAATTTGAGGCAAGAAATGGGCATGGTTTTCCAAGGCAGTGCCCTTTTTGATTCCATGACGGTGGAAGGCAACGTGATGTTCCCTTTGGATATGTTCACCAATCAATCGCAGTCCGAAAAACAAGATCGTGTGGATTTTGTGCTGAAACGGGTCAATCTGGTTGATGCCCATAAACGATATCCTGCGGAAATTTCCGGGGGAATGCAAAAAAGGGTGGCCATAGCCCGTGCCATTGTAATGAACCCCAAATATCTGTTCTGCGATGAGCCCAATTCTGGACTTGACCCCAAAACGGCCATGCTGATTGATAACCTTATCCAAGAAATCACCCAAGAATACGACATCACTACCGTGATCAATACACACGATATGAACTCTGTGATGGAAATCGGGGAAAAGATTATTTTCCTAAAAAATGGCCTTAAGGAATGGGAAGGCACGAACAAGGAAATTTTCAAGACGGATAATGAGGCCGTGACAAACTTCGTTTACTCTTCCGAGCTGTTTAAAAAGGTACGGCAGATGTACATTGAAGAGCGTAACTAGTTTGAAGGTATCAAAACAAATCAGTTGGCCTCTTTGATGACCAAGGTGCTATCCTGCAAACGAAGTTTTAGCCAAGCTAACATCTTTTTGGTGTCGGCCTGCTTTTGGGAAGCACTGACGCCGTTCTTCCAATCCACTTCAAAAACCGGAATAGTATCCACCTTTTTGAAATCGGTACGTAGCTGGTAGGAAAATCCCAAGGACTCAATATTTTGATAGTTGGCCTTGGCCTCCGCGCTAATATTCTGAAATGGAATCTGTTTGCCAGCGTTCTTGGTCAAGCTGGCCAATTCTTCCTCCAATAACCTGATCTGTTCATCCTTGTTCAAGAGTTCGGCCTTGTTCTTTTCGTACAGTTCGCTCACGTAGTTGAACTTCTCCTCAGAATCGTCCTTCCCCCCTTGAATAATGTGCAACTCGGCATCCTTGAGCCTATTGTACTGGTTTTTTTGTGTGCGCCAAGTGTTGACGACATTCTCCGGAACGGCCTCATCCCCCATAAATACCACTTCAATCAACGAAGTTCCATCATCCACATATTCCAATTTGGTCAGATTGTCCACATACCTTCCAGCACCCTCAAATTGATAAATTTCCACGGTTTCCTGCAAAAAACTTTGGGCCTGTTTCATAAAAAGGGATTCTTGGAACACATTATAGAAAGTGAACCCAGCGGGAATCATCACCAAAATACCAGTAATGGAGGCCAAACGTGCGATAAGCCTTCTCCGATGAGAATTGGCATAGCGTACCATGGGAAACCGTAAAAACTTGATGACCAAGAAAGTGGCCAAACCTATAAATATGGTGTTGATGATAAACAGATACATGGCCCCTGCAGCATACCATGGCTTCCCAATGGCCAATCCAAAACCGACCGTACAGAGCGGGGGCATCAGGGCCGTAGCAATCGCCACACCGAAAATAACACTCGCGATGGTACCCTTTTTAGCACGTGCAATCACCAGGGCAAGTCCACCAAAAAATGCAATGAGTACATCCCGAATATCGGGCTTGGTACGGGCGAGCAACTCGGAGGATTCATCCCTTAAAGGAAAAAGGTAGAAAAACAAAAATGCGGTGATGACACTTAAGGTGACCATGACCGTAAAGTTTTTAAGCGATCGCCGCAACGTATCGATGTCATTGATGGCCAACGACATGCCCATCCCCAAAATGGGACCCATCAATGGGGAGATAAGCATCGCTCCAATTACCACTGCGGTAGAGTTGGCATTCAACCCAATGGATGCAATAAAAATGGAACACACCAAAATCCAAGAGGTATGCCCTTTAAAAGGGATATCCGCTATAATGGATTCCTTGGTGGCTGCCGCATCCGTATTGGAGCGGATTTCCAATAAATCGGAGAGGAACTTGCGTACACTCCCCAACAGTCCCTTAAAATCCTTTTTTACCTCATCCCCGCTATCCTGACCAGGAGAGGTGTCCACTGGTTTTTGATCTTCACTCATGTATTATGCAAACTGGTCCCCAAACGAACCCTTTACCTGGTTCAACACCTTTTTTATATCCTGTTGTTTATCCTTTGGATAAATCAAAAGTACATCTTCTTTATCCACAATGATATAATCTTCCAGACCATCCACTACGACCACTTTATCCTTAGGCGTACGAATCATATTGCCCTTGGCGTTTTCCAAAAGTACTTTGGCATTCACGACTGCATTCTCATTTGGGTCCTTATCCAATTTATCATACAATGCGCCCCAAGTCCCCAGATCGTTCCAATCGAAGGTGGCAGGCAAAGTGTAAATAGATTTGGATTGTTCCAAGATAGCGTAATCTATGGATATGTTTTCTGCCTTGGCATAGTTTTCTTGAATAAAGGCCGTCTCCTTTGCTGTGTTGTAGGTAGAAATCCCTTTTTCAAACAATGCATATTGATCGGGCTGATATTTCTTGAAAGCATTCACGATGGTTTCCACGCTCCACATAAAAATTCCGGCATTCCACAAAAAGTTTCCTTGCGCCAAGAATTCCTTTGCAGTTTCATAATCTGGTTTTTCACGGAACTGAGACACCTTTTTCAGGTTGTCGTCACTTCCTTTTTCAAATTCGATGTAGCCAAAGCCGGTATTGGGGAAGGTTGGCTGTATGCCCAAGGTGCATAGCGCTTGTTCCTGTTGGCATTTATCAAAGCAGGCAATCACGTCATTTTCAAAAGCCCCCTCATCCTCTATCCAATGATCGCTTGGAGCCACGATCATAACGGCATTAGGATTCATTTTCTGAATCTTGAGTGATGCATACAAGATGCAGGGTGCGGTATTGCGCATGGCAGGTTCCAACACCACTTGATCCTGTTTCACCATGGGCAATTGCTCCAATACCAAATCGTTGTAAAGCTCATTGGTGAGGATTAAAATGTTTTCAGTTGGAATAAATCGGTTCAAACGATCAAAGGTCTTTTGAATCAAGGTTTTTCCCGTTCCCAACATATCGTGAAACTGCTTAGGGTTGGCAGATGTACTCACGGGCCAAAACCGGGAACCCACTCCCCCGGCCATCAATACGGCGTAATAATTCTTGTTCATTTGTATATGTTCTTCCATTCCTGCGCAGGCAGGAATCCATTTTGATTTTTCATTACGGATGGTTTATTCAACCAACTCCACTTCGGCATTCGGTTGAAACAAATATACTCTGCCGGTGGACAATTCCACGCATTCGTATCGCTTTACTTTTTTGTTCCCTTTTTTGAATAATCGACCATTGTACAACCTAAAAACACTTCCTGTTGGCAACTCATACACATAATGATGTTCCCGTTCCTGCTCATCAAAAGCTTTTAACGCAATCGAGAGCCTTGCATCCGTGCTACTGCTCGCCTTTGGGTTTTTAAAATGGTTCGCTATGATGGGCAACAATTGTGACGGAAATACTTCTGGTCGAATAAAGGGCACCATTAAATGCTGAAAGGTACGCTTCCACTCCATTCCGTGCGGTTTTATTCGACGACCGTAACTTTCAAAGGCCACCAAATGCGCGATTTCGTGGACGAGCGTAATCAAGAATCGATATTTGTTGAGTGAAGCATTAACGGTAATTAGGTGCAGTCCGTTGGGCAATCTGCGGTAATCCCCGTGCCGTGTAACCCGATGATTCACAATTTTCAAGTGCACCCCATGGGTTTTGATCAATTCAAAACAAGGAGTCACTGCAAGCTCTGGAAGATATTTTTGAAGGGTCATTTCCATCATTCGTCAATTGAAAACGGGCATCCGTCAATTGGGCACCTAAACTTTGGTCCAAATTTAACATCTTTAGAACGTTTTAACCCAAATCTTAAAAAATAGACACCTATGAATACTGTAAAAGATCATATGGCCTTCAGAAAGTTAAAAATTGAGTGCTCTTTTATGCGACCGGTTTTAACACCCGAAGAATACGAAATATTAAATGAGTTCGGTGCATGGATGAATGCCCTTTACGATGGCACTTTGACACCACTGACCAAAAAACAGGAGGAGTTTTGCCAAAATCTTGACACTGATGCACCCCCGACCGAAAAGTATGCAAGGATTTTTTGGTTGTACTTGAAAAGGAAGGAACTTTTTGAGCAAAACAAACTGAGCAATCAAAAAAAGCTTATGAAAGATGATCGGGAGGATTGGAAGAAAATAAGAAAAATGAGGTTCTTGATATGCAGCCTTATGGTCTTAGGTTCTACGTGGGTATCCGCTCAGGGAGAATCGTTATCCCATCAATTGTGGGAACGGGTTAAAGATTGTCAAGCCTTACTTGATGACACCGACAATGGTGAAAAACTTGATTTTAACAAGATTGATGACTCCAAAAACGGATACTTAAAAATATGGGGCAGCTACCCTACTTGCGGATGTACTTGCAGCTCAACTGTTGGGGCTTACCGGGACATTCATGGAGGATACACCTTCCTCCAAAAAGAAGAATCCTCTTGTGACTGGCGAAAGTCAATCTCATCCAACAAAGATTTGGCCTTGATCCTACCTGATAGTTTTGATATTCGTGTTTTTACCAAAAGTCCAGCACTCATAAAATCCAAGTATGCTGTTTTTTTCTTGGATGTGGAGATACCAAGATTTGGAACTGACACCAAATTCACCTTAAAACTAATTCCCTTTGGGATTTTAAAACCAGAGGAAAATTCCTTGATTACTTATAATTATTCAGAATACAATCTAGGGAAGGAAAAAAACGCCATCGCTCCGGTATTCATTCAAAATCTAAAGCACATGGTGACTAAAATCAATGATGACAAAACTTTAAAACATTTATTGAACAAAGACTATGACAGTATCAACCCAAACGACAGAACATACATCGAACAAAATGTTCTCGGGAAGGCTTCTTCAAATCGCATCAAATCATTGAATAAACTAACCGAAACGCTACTCCTACTAAAAAATGCGTACGATGTTTATTCAGATTTAGATTTTACGTCAGTTATGATGAAATGGAACAAGGAAAAAGGAAAGTTTGAGATTAAATCTAAAGGTGATCGACCTAAACCCGTTTCATTTAAAGAATTCATTTTGGAAAATGAATTCTGGGTGCCCGTCTGTTGAAAAGCACAGTAATCAATCCCTACGGCGTACTATTGCTTACCTGCAACAACTTGCCGTTGTAGAGTTTTTGCCCTGTCAATGCAAAATCCTTGATGTAGGTCGCCATCTCTAAGGCGGTGACAGGGGCTTTGTACCCTGGAAAGGCTTCCTCCAACATTTCGGTCTGTACCGCGCCCAAGGCCAACACATTAAAACTGGGTCCGGTTTCTTTGTACTCCTCGGCCAACAGTTCGGTTAGCGTAATCACGGCCCCTTTGCTGGAACTGTATGCGGATAGTCCCGGAAACTTCATGCTGCCCTGCACGCCACCCATGGAGCTCACCGTTACCACATGCCCTTCCTGACCCATCATAGGCAAAACGGCTCTTGTCATTTCGGCCACACCAAAGACATTTACTTTGTAAACCCTTTCAAATTCTTCCCTAGTCGTTTCAGAAAATGGCTTGTTCAGCAAGCTGCCTGCATTATTAATTAGTACGTCCACCACATGCCAATCTTCCAAAAAGCCCAATAGCTTTTGATAGTCCTTTGGATTGCCCAAATCAAAGGGAAAGGAGTCCACATTGGGCAAATTGAGCTTCTTTACCGGTGCTTCATTACGGGACAAGGCCAACACTTGATGTCCTTCCCGCGCAAAAAGCTTAACCAGTTCAAATCCTATTCCCCTACTCGTTCCTGTTATTATGATATTGGCCATATGTTATTGCATTTATGATTCCCGAGAAATCCTGAATCTGTAAAAACCTTCACACCTTACCTGTCTGCCCATACATCCGCCAGAAGCTCGATGTGATACTTTAAACTTAGTTTAACTTAATTTCTTGATTGGCTGCGTTGGCTATTTTTTCTATGACCGGAATGGTTTTGTTCACCACAGTAGACATGTGTTCAAAATCCATTAACCCCGCTTCATCCCCCGGTTTGTGGTAATAAGCGAAATTGGTGAAATCAAACGTGCAGAAGGTATGCGAAGGCACACCAAACTCTTGATGAAACGGAAAATTATCCGACCGCTGATACAGATTGAACTCCTTTGCAGTGGGCAGAAACCCAACCAGATTTTCTCCGGCATAGGTGTTACTGACCTCTGCCAAATTGGACATTTCATATCCTGTGATGTACATTAAATAATCTTTGTCCTGCATGGGCACCCCTGTCATTTCAAAATTGAGCATGGTGTAGAGATTCAACCCCTCTTCTTTCAGCTTCTTGGCCAAATGCTTTGATCCCAACAAGCCTTTTTCTTCGGCACTGAACAGGACAAAAATAAGGCTGCGCTTATTGGTTTTCTGTGTCCCAAAATAACGGGCCATTTCCAAAACACTAATGGTTCCAGAGGTATTGTCGTTGGCCCCATTGGCTATGGCGTCACCATTTTCGGGATTTACAACTCCAATATGGTCATAGTGCGCGCCAATCAAAATAAATTCATCTTTTAACTCCGGATCATTACCCTCTATCATACCCACTAGATTATAAGATGGCTTTTGAAAATTGGAAAGGGTGTCCCTGTAACTTTCAAAATAAGGGGTAAGTCCGTACGACTTGAAGTAATTCTCGATATAAACAGCTGCCATTTCAATGCCTTCGCTTCCCGCTTCCCTACCCTTAAGGTCGTTGCTTGCCAAGTAGTTCATCATTTCACCAATACGTTCGGCAGTAGTTGGAGCAAAAGGGGTTTGGGTCATTTGACCAGAGCCGCAACTTACCATGATCAGTGCGGCAAAAATAGAATACAATAGTTTCATTCCTGTTGTTTTTTGAATATTCTAAAGATAAAAAAAGCATCCCGAAAAGGATGCTTTCTATGTATAAGTTATGGAATGTCTATGCCAACATGGTCACTGGATTTTCCAAGTATGCCCTCAAAGTTTCAAGGAACTGGGCTCCAGTAGCACCATCAACGGTTCTGTGGTCACAGGCCAAAGTAACTTTCATGGTACTTCCCACGACGATTTCCCCATTTTTCACAACGGGTTTCTCTACAATGGCTCCGACAGATAAAATGGCCGAGTTAGGCTGATTGATAATGGAAGTAAACTCCTGAATGCCAAACATACCTAAATTAGAAACCGTGAAGGTACTTCCTTCCATTTCTTCTGGCTTGATTTTCTTGCTTCTTGCCCTACCTGCCAAATCTTTTACGGAACTTCCCAATTGACTCAAGGTCATCTGGTCTGCAAACTTGATTACGGGAACCACCAAACCTTCATCCACGGCTACGGCTACGCCCATGTGCACATGATGCTTGTAAATGGTAGTGTCGCCATTCCAAGTCGTGTTTACTTGAGGGTGCTTTTTAAGGGCCATGGCACATGCTTTCAATACCATATCGTTGAACGAAACCTTGGTATCCGGCAAATTATTGATTTGCGCACGGGATGCTTTTGCATTGTCCATATCCACCTCGATGGTAAGATAGTAATGTGGCGCCGTAAATTTGGACTCGCCCAAACGCTTGGCTATCACCTTGCGCATGGTGGAGTTTTTCACTTCTTCCACACTTTCCTCTCCCACAGGCAAGTTCACTGGAGCTACCGGCGCAGCAGTTTCTGCGGCTTTATCGGATGTAGCTGGTGCAGCTGGCTGTGCCGAAGGCTTGAAGTTTTCTATATCTTTTTTGACAATTCTACCATTATCGCCCGTACCTTTTACATCGGCCAGGTTGATGCCTTTCTCATCGGCAATCTTTTTGGCCAAAGGTGAGGCAAATATGCGCTGACCGTCATGTGCGGTAGTTGTCGTTGCTTCTTTTTGAGAAGAATCCTCAGTTGTTAATGCTTCTTCTTCCTTGGAAGCCTCTTTTTTAGGCTTGCTCTTGGCACCACCGGATGATTGAGCTTTCAGCACGGCATCCACATCGGTTCCTTCTGGGCCAATTATGGCCAAAAGTGAATCGACCGGAGCTCCTTCGCCCTCTTGGATTCCGATGTGCAACAAAGTTCCTGCGTAAAACGATTCGAACTCCATGGTCGCCTTATCCGTTTCGATTTCGGCCAAAATATCGCCTTCTTCGACTTTGTCCCCTACATTTTTCAACCAGCTGGCCACGGTTCCTTCTTCCATGGTATCACTCAAACGGGGCATGGTCACGATTTCCACTCCATCAGGAATCTCGGCGGCCTCGTCGCTATTGTCGTCAGCTAAACTCTCTTCTGCTTCGGGCTCGGCATCCTTTTCTTCTTCGGATGCGCTTGAACCACCCTCTGCACTACCATTCAACAGACCGGAAATATCTTCTCCTTCTTCTCCAATAATGGCCAAAAGTGAATCAACCGGGGCTCCTTCTCCTTCCTGTATTCCGATATGGAGTAATGTTCCTTGATGGAAAGATTCAAATTCCATAGTGGCCTTATCGGTTTCGATTTCGGCCAAAATATCCCCTTCTTCGACTTTGTCCCCTACGTTCTTGAGCCATTTCGCCACGGTTCCTTCTTCCATGGTATCGCTCAATCTAGGCATGTTGATTACTTCTGCCATCTAATTATAATTTATGTTGTAAAAATGGATAGTCCTCTTGCTCGTAAACCGTGTCGTACAATTGCTCCAATGGAGGGAAGTCCGACTCTTCGGCAAATTTCTCGCACTCTTTCACCAAATCCTTCACCTTCTTGTCAATCTTCTTAAGGTCGTCTTCGGTGGCATAACCTTTCTCAAGGATGACGTCTTTTACCTGAGTGATTGGGTCTATCTTTTTATACTCTTCTACTTCTTCTTTTGTTCTGTAATGCTGCGCATCCGACATGGAGTGACCGCGATACCTGTAGGTTTTCATCTCCAAGAAGGTTGGACCGCCCCCTGTTCTGGCACGCTCAATGGCTTTATCCATTTCCTTGGCCACAATGGCAGGGTCCATTCCGTCCACAGGTCCACATGGCATCTCATAACCAAGACCCAATTTCCAGATATCTGTGGAGTGTGATGTACGCGCTACTGAAGTTCCCATAGCATAACCATTGTTCTCACACACAAATACTACGGGCAATTGCCACAACATGGCCAAGTTAAAGGCTTCGTGCAGCGAACCCTGTCTTACAGCACCATCACCCATATAACAAAGGGTTACAGAATCCCTTTTAAAATATTTGTCGGCAAACGCCAAACCGGCTCCTAGAGGGATTTGTCCCCCTACGATACCGTGTCCACCATAAAAGCGGTGTTCTTTGGAGAATATGTGCATGGAACCTCCCATTCCTTTGGAAGTACCTGTTACTTTTCCATACAGTTCCGCCATAACTTTTCTTGGGTCCACTCCCATACCTATCGGCTGGACGTGGTTTCGATAAGCAGTGATCATACGGTCCTTTTCAAGGTCCATGGCATGAAGCGCACCTGCCAAAACGGCTTCCTGACCATTGTACAGGTGAAGAAACCCTCTTACTTTTTGTTGAATATACACAGCGGCAAGTTTATCCTCGAATTTCCTCCAGAAAAACATGTCCTCATACCATTTAAGGTAAACTTCTTTGGTGATTTTTTTCATCTACAGTAGTATTAAATGAATTTCCCCTGTGGTCGGGGACAGCAAAAATACATATATATCTGTTTTGGAAAAAGATTTGAATTAAGAATCATTCAAAAATGAGCCATCGAAGACCAAGGGCAGTATATCGCCCATGGAGCTACATTTGTAAATGGGGCCTTTTTCCGAGCCCATAATGAGGGATATGGGCGACTGTTGCCTCTGCTCGTATTCGACAATGGATTGCCTACAGTTACCGCAAGGCGCAGCAGGAATCGCATCCGCTTTCAGCGAGGGCAATGTACTGATGGCTATTGCTAGAATTGGAACTCCTGGATATCTGGCGCCTGCCTGAAAAACCGCTACCCTTTCCGCACAAAGTCCCGAAGGATAGGAAGCATTTTCCTGATTATTGCCTATAACGACTTCGCCATTTTCCAAAAGTACTGCCGCGCCAACCTTGAACTTGGAATAGGGTGCGTAGGCATCGGAGCGGGCCGTTATGGCATCCTTTAACAATTTTTGGTCGTTTTGTGACAAGTCTGATAGCGTATCGAAGATGAGCAGATCAAAAGCAATTTTCTTTTTTTTCATGTACTGTCGCGTGTATTCCAAAAATAAGAAAACCTGTCCGAGGACAGGTTTTCTTATGTTATGTATTTTGCTATGCTTTTAGTCGTTGTAAAACTCCTCACCGATATCGAACCTAAGCGAGAATCGCAAGGTGTTTTCCAATGGGTTTCTAACTTGTGAGGTGGAGAAGAGATAGGAAAGGTCGATTTGTGCTGTTTTGTACTTAAATCCGGCCCCAAGCGTAAAGAATTTTCTTGAACCTTTTTCCTCGCTCTCGTTAAAATAACCACTACGCAACATAAAAGCTTCCCTAAAGCGGTACTCAGCTCCCAGAGCCCATGTTACTTCCTTCAACTCTTCGCTGAATCCACCGGGCGCGTCCCCAAACGACTCAAAAATTCCACTAAAGAATCCGATTTGTTGGTATTCATCATTGTCCTCAATGGTAATTTGTCCGTCACCATTGAAATCCCTTGGCGTCGGCACCAATAGTTTGTTAAACTCCGTGTTGATGGCCAATATATTGTCTTGATCGAAAATAAAATCGAAGCCGCCTCCAAATTTAAGGTTGGTGGGCAAAAAGTTCTCCTGTCCGCCCTCATCGTATTGGATGGAACCACCCAAATTGGAAATATTGAAACCTGCTCTCCAACGGCCATCAAAGTTTTGATATGCGATTTCTGGGGAACGGTAAAAACCGGCCACGTCAACCGCAAAAGAATTGGCAGCTTGAGAGTCTTGCGTACCGTCCTGAAACCTTAAATTAGAACTGATAAAACGTCCAGCTACGGCCATGGAAAAGGATTGGCTCAATTTTAGGGCGTACGAACCGTCCAACGCAAATTCGTTGGGCTTAACAATGGTCGCTGTTTGGTCAAAGGTTTGTCGTAGTTCGATTTCACCCAAACCAAAATAGCGCAAGCCAAAGGCAAATGCGCTTCGATCGTTCAATTTGTTGTAAAAGTTGGCGTTCAACAAGGAAACATCGTTCACGATACTTTCCAAATACGGGGTATAACTGGCCCCGATTCCCATTTTACGGTCAGCAAATGCATATTTGGCAGGGTTCCATTGTTGGGAATACACATCGAAAGAAGTGGCAACACCCATATCTCCCATACCAGAGGCCCTTGCATCAGCCGCAATGGTCAAAAAGGGAACAGCTGTGGTGATTGCTCTTTCTTGTTGAGCGCTAAGCTGTGGTGCAATTACAAGGAAAGCAACCACGATTAATAACTTTTTCATTCTAAAATTTTAGCAATTCGTCTAGTCCTCGTTTCAATTAAAGTTTTTGAAACAGTACAAATTAAACGGTGTTTTGACAAAAATCTTATATCTCGATACATAATTTTAATGTTAATCGTCCAAAACATCAGTATTTTGGTTAAAAGGTAATAAACCACACCTGCAACTTTTCCAATCCGTTAAAAAGCATCCTTTCCATACTAATTAGTGACAAACACCGTTACAAAGATGTGGCATGTTCAGAAATGAGGCATGGCCAGAAATATTTGATGAGCACAAAATATAATGGTGAAAACATCGTTCTAATGCCATCGAAGGTTTAAAAAAATCAAAACAAGACTAAATTACCTGAATTGAAAAGCACAGGTTTTAAAGTACTTAAGCCCAAATTATGAAAAAACACTTAATCAAAGTTGTACTTTCTTGCGCCGTTGTAATGGGAGGTTTTTCCAGTTGTAAAAACTCTTCTTCATCCAAGAATGTTTCCAGAGCCACTGGATGGAAAATCAATGCCAAAGAAGGCGGATTTCAATACAATTCTGACTTCAAGGAGCAAGAAACGCCTCCAGGGACCGTATTTGTAGAGGGTGGAACGTTCACCAAAGGTAAAGTCCAAGATGATGTAATGCATGATTGGAACAATACACCGACGCAACAGCACGTCCAATCTTTTTATATGGACGAAACCGAGGTTACCAACGTAATGTATTTGGAGTACTTGGATTATTTGAAAGAGGTTTACCCTCCCGACAATCCAACATATGCCAATATTTATGAAGGAGCTCTTCCTGACACTTTGGTATGGAGAAACCGATTGGGCTTTAACGAAACCATGACCAATAACTACCTAAGGCACCCTGCCTATGCGGAATATCCTGTAGTGGGCGTAAACTGGGTTCAAGCGACCCAATATGCCGAATGGAGAACCGATAGGGTGAACGAGGTGATGTTGGAAAGGGAAGGATACCTTGCCGAAGATGCCAAATACAAAGTATTGAACGGCGAAATCAATGGCACCTTTAGTACAGAGGCTTACCTGAACAATCCAGAATCTGTTTATGGTGGTCAAATTGATTCCTTGCAAGGAAAACAAAAAAGAGATTCCATCAACACCTTTGCCAAAAGAAGCAGCGGTGTGATTATGCCAGAATATAGACTTCCTACGGAAACGGAATGGGAATATGCCGCACAAGCACTTGTGGGGACCAGGGAGTACAACAACTATAGAGGTAGAAAAAAATATCCTTGGGAAGGTGACTACACCCGTAATGGACAACGCGTAGGTCGTGGAGACCAATTGGCCAACTTCAAACAAGGAAAAGGAGATTACGGCGGTATTGCAGGATGGTCCGATGACGGCGCCGACATTACTGCGCAAGTAAAATCATACAAGCCCAACGATTTTGGATTGTACGACATGGCCGGAAACGTAAACGAGTGGGTGGCCGACGTCTATCGTCCTATTGTGGATGACGAAATCAGCGATTTCAACTATTACCGCGGTAACGTCTTCATGAAAAAGGCAATCGGTGAAGATGGAAAAGTTGAAATCTTGGAAGACAAAATTGTTTACGATACACTGCCCAACGGAAAAATTGTAGCCATCAACCTTCCCGGAGAAATCAAGGAAGTACCGGTAACTGAGGAGGAAACTTATTTGAGAACCAATTTCGATAAGAGCGATAACCGTGGATTTAGGGATGGTGACCCAGGTTCCTCCAGATTCTTTAGCCGTTTTGCGGATGAGGACGACAACCAAAGAATGTACGATGCCCCTAAACACAAGGTAGAACGTAACGAAGATGGTGAATTGGTTCGTCAATATGATGAATCCAACTACAGGACTTCACTGATCAACAACGAGGTTCGCGTGTACAAAGGTGGTTCTTGGAGAGACAGGGCCTACTGGTTAGATCCTGCACAACGTAGATATTTGCCACAGTATATGGCAACCGACGATATTGGCTTTAGATGTGCCATGTCCAGAGTGGGATCAAAATCAAGATCCAACAAAACAGTACGTCACAAGAAGGCAAGATAAATTATGAGATCATTTTAAAAGCCCCGGCCCAAAAGGTCGGGGCTTTTTTTTTATCTTCGATTTATGACATTGGAAGAGTTACACGCTCTATTTTTGGAGCATCCCACAATTTGTACGGACACACGGAAAATCACCGAAAACTGTCTGTTTTTTGCCTTAAAAGGCCCAAATTTTAACGGTAACGCCTTTGCGCAGGAAGCTCTTAAAAAGGGAGCCGCTTACGTTGTCATTGACGAAGAATCCTTCGCCGGTGACCGATGCATCGTTTTTGATGATGTATTGAACACATTGCAGCAACTGGCCCAATTCCACAGGAAACAGTCCAAGGCGAAGATTTTATCGTTGACGGGCAGTAATGGGAAGACCACTACCAAGGAGCTTATCAATGCCGTGCTCTCCAAAAAATACAGAACCGTTGCCACCAAAGGCAACCTCAACAATCACATTGGGGTTCCCTTGACCTTGCTTTCCATTCAAAACGACACCGAAATCGCCATTGTGGAGATGGGGGCCAATCACCAAGGAGAAATCGAACTATTGAGCAGTATCGCACAGCCCGATTTTGGGTATATCACCAATTTTGGCAAGGCCCATCTTGAAGGTTTTGGCGGCGTGGAAGGGGTGATTCGGGGAAAAAGCGAGCTTTACGCCCATTTAATGGCCGACAATAAATTCATTTTTCTCAATGCCGACGACCCCATCCAGAAAGAAAAACTACAACACTATACCAAAAAAATTGGTTTCAGCACAACCGACCCCACCTATTACAACATACAATATCTGGGCGCAAACCCCTACGTATCCATCCAAGTAGAGGGCATGCCCATACAGACCCAACTCATCGGCAAGTATAATTTCACCAATTGCTGTGCCGCCATTCTGATCGGAAAATATTTCAATGTTCCCTTGGAAGCTATCAAACAGGCCCTGGAACTCTATTCCCCTCAAAACAATCGCTCGCAAATCCTATCCAAAAACGGTTATGATATTGTGTTGGATGCCTATAACGCCAATCCCACAAGCATGAAAGCTGCATTGGAGAATTTTGTGTTGATGGCCGCGGACAAAAAAGTCCTTATTTTGGGGGACATGTTCGAATTGGGCAATACCGCGAAGGAAGAACATCAGACGATTGCGGATATGGTAGAGAAATTCCAGTTTGATCAAGCGTATTTGGTGGGCGAAAATTTTCATGCCACCGAAACGTCGCTGCCCACATTCCCTTCTTTTGATGATTTAAAAAAGTATCTCCAAAGAAATCCTTTGGAAAAAGGAGCCGTTTTGATAAAAGGTTCTAGGGGAATGGCTTTGGAGCGAGTATTGGATTTGCTATAGAAAAGAAAAGTGGGATATACTGGATTCGAACCAGTGACCTCTGCCCTGTCAAGGCAGCGCTCTAAACCAACTGAGCTAATATCCCATTAAAATCGGGCTGCAATATCGGAAATTAATCCCAATCTCCATACTCTGCGGAGTTCTTTGATGTCTCATGCAGGGTAATATGCAACAATTGCCCTTTTTTAAGCTTCGGCTTTAGAATATCGTAGATTACTTTAACGAAATATTCCGTGGTCGGGAGCAAATTTTCAAACTCTGGGCAATCCTCGTTCAAGTTTTTGTGATCAAAACGCTCCTCTACCTCATCCTTGATCAAAGCACCCAAATCAGCCAAATCCATAACAAAACCAGTATCGGGGTCCACTTCACCCTTAATTCGTACCTCAAGGTCAAAATTATGACCGTGAAAGCTTGGGCTGTTGCATTTCCCGAACACTTCTATGTTCTTTTCCTTGCTCCACTTGGGATTGTGGAGCCTATGGGCAGCGTTAAAATGGGCTTTTCTGCAAATTGTCGCAATCATGCTGCAAAGTTAAACCCTTTTTCTGCAATCCAAATTAGGGAGCCAAAAAATTCTTCAAGAGTAGCAATCTGTTTCATTTTGCATTGAAATTGAGACGCGTAATTCCTAACTTTAGGCAAATCGCTAAAATTTTTGAGGCTTAAACACATCAAACAATATCTAAAAATAAAATCATATGAAAATCACCTATTTGGGCCATGCTTCCTTTTTAATTGAAATGAACGGAAAAACAATTCTGTTCGACCCCTTTATCTCTGGCAACGAAATGGCCAAGGAAATTGACATCAACAGCTTAAAGGTCGATTATATTTTTGTGACCCATGGGCACCAAGACCATGTACTCGATGTGGAGACCATTGCAAAGAACAACCCAAAGGCGAAGTTGGTTTCCAACTTTGAAGTGGTCAGCTGGTTCGCGGAAAAGGGGATTGACGGACATGGAATGAACCATGGCGGAAAGTATGCCTTCGATTTTGGAACGGTAAAATATGTAAGCGCTATCCATTCGAGCATGCTGCCCGACGGAAGCAACGGTGGAAATCCTGGCGGTTTTGTGCTCTATGATGACTCCCATTGCATCTACCATGCGGGCGATACGGCCTTGACCAAGGATATGGAATTGATACCCATGACCTGTCCCAAACTGAACATCGCTATCTTGCCCATTGGCGATAATTTTACCATGGGATACGAAGATGCAACCATTGCCAGTAATTTTGTCCAATGCAATCAAATTATCGGATGCCACTACGATACCTTTCCTCCCATCAAAATTGACAAAACCAAGGCCGTGGAACATTTCGACAAGAAGGGCAAAAAACTGATGCTGCCTGATATTGGGGAATCCATTTCCATTTAAAGACTCATGAGGCTATCTAAAATGCGGTAATATTTGAACTTTGTTTGGTAGATTGCAGAGTAAGATTTTGATTATCAACACATAAACCTTAAATCCTTGACTGCCTGCCTGCCGCAGGCGGGCGCTCGAACTGACAGGTAAACTGCTTTTAGATAGCCTCATTTCCTATGCTTTCATCGCCATTTCTGAAACAATGGTCGATAACAAAAGCCCCATAACTTCCATGATGGGTAAGGCTTACAGAAAGTAGTTGTTTCCCATTGGTCAATGACGGAACTCCCATTTTGTTCTTTTTTAGTTGATAGGAATCATCAACACCATGGAGGAGCCTTGTCTTTAGTTCTTCACTTTGCTCCCTTTGTCCCGTACATTTGAACTTTATGATGGCAGATCCTAAGCTTTGTGGATTCAACCTCGCTTCGGAGAGAATGTAATGGAGTGTCTCCTTGGTTTCAACATAACATAGAAAGTCCTTGAATTTGACCAATCCCGACTGATAGGTGACCTCGCATTCGAACCCCAAAGGATTGTAGAATCGGCTGGGATATATTTGGGTATATAGTTTATAGGCAGCCTCTTTCATACTCCATAACCGCCAGACCATTAGAAAGGGATTTTCGGCACCCTTAATGTATCCCTGTTCGTTTGAGGTAAAGATTTTGTCCAAGTATCGAGGACGTTGCCAATTAGAAGTGCGCCGCGCTTCATTTAAATCAACAAGGTCGTTGCCCACCATTACTTCCCTATTTTGGAGGTGACAATGTTCATGGCCGACTTTACATCCAGCATTTGTTCCATATCCTCGTTTTCCAACCGGATATCAAATTCGTCCTCAATATCCAAGATAATGTCCACTAAATTGGCCGAGTTGATTTTAAGATCATTCACAAAATCTGTATCCTCGGACAAGTTCTTGAAAGCTTCTTCATCTTGGATATATGGCTTAATGATGGGTTTTAATTTGATAATGAGTTGTTCTCTGTCCATAGCTTTTTAATCGGTAAGTTAAGGTATAAATCGCTTAAATAAAACACAGGCATTTACATCGCCAAAACCAAAACTGGCCTTGGCCACCACCTCAACTTTGTGATGTAGGGTTTGGGTAGGCACTTTGGAAGTGGCAATCATTCCCTTGATATCCTCGTGGAGGTCGTCACAATTGATGTTCGGCGCCAAAAACTGTTCCTTTATCTGAAGGATACTGGCCACACATTCAATAGCGCCTGCCGCGGCCAAGCAATGCCCGATCAAGGATTTGGTGGAATTGATAAAGGGAAAATCCTCACCCTTTCTACCCAATGCCTTGGTCCAGTTTTCAATTTCCAAAGGGTCTTTAGCAGTGGCGGTAAGATGTCCGTTGATGGCATCCACTTCATTTGGGTTTACCTCCGAATGAGCAAGGGCGTTTTTTATGCAGCGTTGCACGGCTTCTGCATTGGGTGCCGTTAACGTCCCCCCTTGGCGTTGCCCTCCTGAGTTGACCTCACCCCCCAGAACTTCAGCATAAATCGTTGCACCACGTTCCATTGCAGATTCCAAAGATTCCAACACCAGTGCCCCTGCCCCACTTCCGGGCACAAAACCGGATGCCGAGCCACTCATGGGCCTGGAACCTTTTTCCGGTTCATCATTATGCTTGTAGGTCATCACCCGCATGGCATCAAAACCTCCCCAAACGTAAGGCCCATGGTCGCTGCAACTGCCTACCAGCATGCGCTTGGCCCTTCCGTGGGCAATACGGTCGTATCCCATTAAAACTGCTTCGGTTCCCGTAGTACACGCCGACGAGTTGGTAGTGACCTGATTTCCCAGCCCCATCATACCTCCCAAATACGCACTAACGCCACTGCCCATGGTCTGCAGCACCACGGTACTGCCCAATCGTCTTACATTTCCGTCATCCAATTGGTAAATGGCCTCCCTAAATTTATCCACACCCGATGTTCCCGTTCCAAAAATGAGCCCAGAGCCATAATCCAGTTCGCTTGCTGGGTGAACCTCCAATCCAGCATCTTTCCATGCATCCACACCTGCAATGCAACCATATAAAATACCAGAACTATTAAAGCCCCTTAGCTGCAATTCCGTAAAATAATCGGATTTCAATTCCTCAGTGATATGTGGGATGCCTCCAATTTGGCAAGAAAAGTTGAGTTCTTTTAATTGTGGATGGAATGAGATACCGGAAGTTCCATTTTTAATCGCTTCCGTGAACTGTGGAATACCAACACCGTTTGGTGCAACTACTCCCAATCCTGTGATGACAACGCGATGCTTCATACCTTCAACATTCCTGAAATTATACCTCTTGCGACAAGCTCCTCCTTCTCGTTCAGCATTTTTACCTTACATTTTAACTTGTTGAAACGAAACACCTCCTTTTCCGAGTGTACAACAACCTTTTGTCCGGGCAATACGGGTAAATAAAAATCCATTTGATGGGAGGTTAAGGCAATTTGTGGTTTTTGTTCATTGCCCAATTCATCCTTAATCAAATACACTCCCAAACAAACCAAACCTATTTGCGCCATACACTCCGTAATAATCACTCCTGGAGTAATGGGGTTGTTCTTAAAATGGCCTTTATAGAAGAATTCATCCTTTTTAAAGGTATAGTGCCCCGTGATGTAATGTTCAGAAATGGCCGTAATCCCGTCCACAAACAAAAATGGGGATTGATATGGCAATAATGCTATGATTTCTTCCGCCTCCATGTTACACCAAATGTTCGCCACCATCCACAGGAATCACCGTTCCCGTGATCCAAGCGGCTTCGTCTTTCGTTAATAAATACACTGCATTAGCCACATCTTCAGGAGTGGTCAACCGTTTATTCGGATTTCGTTTTAAGGTATGTTTTATGATTTGATCGCTCCCGGGAATCATGCGCAAGGAAGTGGTGTCCGTAACCCCTGCTTGAATACAGTTGACCTTGATACCGAAGGGTGCAAACTCCAACGCCATATTTCTACTAATGGCCTCGAGGGTAACCTTGGCTGCCGAAACGGCCGCATAGCTACGCCAGGCTTTGGAATTGCCTTCGCTGGTAAAACTGATGATTCGGGCGTCAGTGGCAAACAAATCAGCCTCAAAAATCGATTTGGTCCAATCGTACAAACTTATCCCCATCGCTTGGATGGTCAAGGTAAAATCATCGTGCTTAAGCTCCGGTTCCCCTTTTGACACCATGGGTTTGAGGTTGCCCTTGGCCACACTGTGCACCATAACACGAATTTTTTGTTGAGTCCCCAAAACCGTTTTCAAATCTTGGATCAAGGTCTCCCTTTTCTGCGGATTAAAGGCATCCGAGTTAAAGGCCTTGAATTGAACACCTTCCTGCACTATTGTTTCAAATTCCTTTTGAATGGCTTCCTCCTGTATTCGGGGACCACGGTACACAATGCAGATGTTCATGCCGTGTTGGGCTAATTTCTTTGCCGTTGCCAACCCCAGTCCGCTACTGCCTCCGAGGATTAAAGCCCAATAATTTGTATCTGTAAATTCTTTCATCTTACCACTCCAATAAAATTCGTTGCGCAGAAAACCCAGGTCCAAAACTCAGCATGATGCCCTTGTCCCCTTTGGGCAATTTTCTGTCCATAAATCGTTCCAACACATACAGTACCGTGGCACTGCTCATATTTCCGTACAATCTCAAAACCTCTTTGGTGTCATCGATATTTTTCCCCAAGGCACCGAACAGATCTTCTACGGTTTGGACTATCTTTTTTCCCCCGGGGTGAAACACCAAATGATCAATATGTTCAATGGTCAGTCCGTTTTGTTCCAAAAAAGGATGAATGATCTTTGGGAAATGATCCGTAATGGTCTGTGGAACGGATGGGTCCAAAACCATTTGTAGGCCCGTGTTCCGAAGTTTAAATCCCATCATATGCTCTGCATCAAAAAAATGATACATCGCCTCATCCTTGATTTCTGGCCCTTCCTCATTTTCATGGGAGGACAGAATGACACTGGCACATCCATCACCAAAGATGGCCGCGCTTACAATATTGGCCATCGAATAATCATCCAATTGAAAGGTTGCTGTCGGGGATTCCACAGCAATTACTGCGGCCCGCTTGTTGGGATTGGCCTTTAAAAAATTCTTGGCGTACAAAATCCCAGAAATTCCCGCAGCGCATCCCATTTCGGTCACAGGCAGCCGAACAATATCCTGTTTCAGTTTTAAACGATTGATCAAATAAGCATCCAAAGAGGGAATCATAATGCCCGTGCAGCTCACCGTGATGATGTAGTCCAAATCCGTTGGCTTTAATTGGGCCTTGTCCAACGCCTTCAACAAGCTCTTTTCTGCCAATTTTATGGATTCTCGCACATAAATGTCGTTTTTTTCTTCGAACGAGGTCTTTAAAAAAACCTCTTCGGGCGCCATAATGGAATAGCGCTTATCCACCGCGGCGTTCTCAAAGATCTTAAGGACTTTCCGTTTAAAACGCTCCTCCTGTCCTTCGAGCCAAAGTTCAACGTATGGTAAAATGTCCTTGGTTTCCCTGCTATATTTTGGTAGTTGCTTTGCAACGGATGTTATTTTTACTGCCATTTAGGGTTTAATTAGCCATTGGTAGCGGAAAGCCCATTTCCAACTAATTTTTGAGTTTAGATTGAGTTGATCTGATATCTGTTCGATTTCCTTGCGCTTGAAGGCCCGCAAAATGGACGTCAATCCGTCCTGCACGATCATGTGGTTCGATATTACCGTTCCCAATAATTTGAACAAGCCATACGCCAATCGATTTCGATGCAGGTCGTTAACGACCACCCCTAATTTAGCCTTGGTGGACATCAGCTGCAACAGCGATCGAATTTCGGTCTCATCCAAATGGTGCAGAAAGAGGGTGGAGAGGACAATATCGTACTCCATGGCTTGGAACGCTTCGGAAAAAACGTCCAGCTTCCTAAACGACAGTTCATTATAAGCCTCCGATAATTCCTTCGCATAATCAATCGCATCTTGATTGGCATCAATCCCGATCAGCCGGAAGGAGTAGTCATGCTTTCGCCCATAATCCGCTATCAACCTCAAAATATCTCCATGACTGCATCCTATGTCAACAATGGTGTACACCTTTTCCTTGGGTTGATGTTCCAATAGTTGGCGAAGACCATTCAAGGTCACACGATTGCCGCCCAACCATTTATTTATGGTGCCGAGCTTATCCAAGGTATCACGGAGCAATTCGCCCTTCATGGAAAAATCGTCCATTAATTCTGCGTCATTGCTCCTCGAAGTGGTATCTACAAACAGGCTCATTGAGTTTTCATCGGTTTTCCGTGTGTCATCCTAATGATTGACGGGAGCAAAAAAGGTACGGCTCTTAAAACTAAGAGTATTTTTGGTGCGAGCCAATCCTGTCTGAACAAATAGGCAATAAAATGCCCAACTTTTAACCTAAAACGGAATGTTCTTTTCCATGCCTTGGCATACGCTCGCTCCAATGCGGACCTTGTTGCAATTTTCTTTTGAAGATAGGGAATAATAAGATCAGATGCCAATTGTGCACTCCGGATGGCCATGGCCATGCCGTTGCCGCATAGCGGATGAATCATACCTGCCGAATCACCGCACATGATCATATGGTTTTCGATGGGGTTTTTGGTCGCAAAAGAAATTTGGCTAATGGTCAGGGGTTGTTCAAATTCGGGGGTTGAATGTTGAAAAACCTCCTTGAGCGCCTTGTTTTGAAATAAGACCTGATCTTGGAAGTCATCGATATCTTTGTAGGTTTTGAAAGCGACGTAACTAGTGATATAACAAAGGTTGATGTGATTCTTCTCCACCTTGGAAACACCGCAATAGCCTCCCTTAAAGTTATGCAGTGCCACCTTATTGTTCGGAAAATCTCCTGACACATGGGTTTTCACGGCCAAATATGGAGATTTTTCTTGGATGAACGCACGTTGGAACTTTATATCCAGATTGGACCGCTTGCCAAAGGTGCCCAAGGTGATTTTTGAAGTGAAACTTTGACCCTTTTTGGTTTGAACCTGAAATATATCATCCTTAAAAAGGACATCGACCACTGTGTCTTGGACCACCGAAACACCTTGCTGAACCGCTAGTCGATATAGCTGATGATCCATTTCGTACCTACTGATACCGAATCCGCCCAACGGTAATTTTGCCTTAATCACTTTATTGTTGTGTGTAGTGAGCTCAAAGTCGGTAATGCGCTGGGCACCGAATTGAAAGGGATCAAAACCAAGATAGTTTAGATAGGGCAAAACTTCATTGGAAATATACTCCCCGCAGACCTTATGCTTGGGAAAACTGTCTTTTTCGATAATCAGTACCCGAAACTGATGTTTTGCCAAGTGAATGGCACTGGTCAACCCGGCCAAACCACCTCCTACGATAATAACGTCATATTGTTGGTCTGTCATTTAAAATCCTTGATGTCCTGGTGTTTCGGAGAGCATTCTTTTCCTGTAGACAACACCTCTAGCAAATCTTTTACAGTAAATGTAAGGAATAAACCAGTGCTTTAGGTTTTGAAAATACCTTAGTTCGCAAAAGCAGTTTGAAGAAATAGGAGAATTTTTGGTCAGGTCTAAAAACAAAAAAACCTTCGAAAAATCGAAGGTTTTTACTTGGTGGAATTATTTTTTTATTTGATACTTAAAGTCAGGTACGCCTCGTAAGAATAATTTATTATTCGAGAAGACTCCCTCCTGCACGAATTCATTCCCCCCAGTCAATTCCGAAGATATATGATATGCATAATACACATATTCCAAATTTAGGTCACCTATTTTTTGTGGTTGAACAAAGAACTCACCCTTATATTTTTCAGGAACTAGAATATCATATACTGAGTCATGATTTTCATCAAAATATTTAAGTAAATATCTTTTATTTGCCTCAAGTACCAATGCATTATTTAATGATTGGAACTGGAATTCCCCAACCTTAGTGATTGATATATTGAAAGTATATAGTGGAGAAAGGTCTCTTATGTAGCTTGAATCCCCCTCAAGTTGAAAAAGTTCAATCTCATAACTACCTGTGGCAGCCATAATACCGCCAATATCCGTGATTTCCATATCAAACATTGGTTCAAATATGTAACCCCGAGAGGTCGCGGAAGAAATTTCATAATCAAGATTGAATTTTGAAATGGGTTCAATTAAAATTTCACTATCCTGATTGACAAAGCTTTCTATAAACCCCATATCCACCGGGCTTGATTCACTATCATTATTATTGCAAGAAATGGTTATTAGTAGGGAAAGAAAAAATAGTTTTCGCATTGATATTAGATATTGTATGGTTGTTGATTAAAATTTGATACACACTGCCCACTGATTGACATTCCATCATAGGGCTCAACATCAAAGTATTTTATATCCCAGCCTAAAATTCACGTTTGAATTGTCAACAGAAACACTGTTCGAAACATTTTCCGCGAACATTCTGTTACTGAAAAAGCGCGCTTCTGCAAACACCTTTTTATACTCTAATCCAATTCCAAAAAATTCTGATCCGCTATTCCTTTTAAAATTCTCCTCAATTAATGATAAATCAAAGGTTAATGAAAAGTTGTTCACAGTTTCTACTGTAATCCCTGCATTAATAACCAGATTTAAATTTTTAACTGTTGGAATATAGCCTCTAGCACCAAAAAAGACCGTGTTATTGTTAAAAGAAAGCGTAGCTGTTTGGGTAATGTCTTCCACTGAAGTTTGGATGACTACAGATTCTGAAACCTCTGACTTGATACTATAACCGGAAAATATGCCCAACTTGTTGTTTAACACCAATAATTCCAACTCTGCTCCCAATATTGATCTTGATATGTCGTCAAATGAAGGATTTAATGTGGCAACATTGGGAAATTGATAACTCACACTGGTTTGTTCCAAACCCCCGAATACGGTAATGTGCAACTTGGCCTTACTCCTTATTTTCTCGGTGTAACTAATGCTGTTGGAATTGCTCAATAGGTTGTACTTAGAGATTATTTTGGAGAGTGATTTTCTTGAATAGCTCAATCGTTCCAAATCCTTTTGCAGTTCACTACTCTTATCAGAAAACAAAAGACTCAATTGTTGTTTATAGTGCTCATTGATACCAACACGATTTCCCGACACCAAATACTTTTTAAAAACCAATGCTTCAAAATCTCCATCCGCCTTTTTAACATAAAATCTGGTTCCATTTGAAAATTGATACTCAAACAAAGAAATCGTGCCCTCGATCAATTTTCTAAGTGCTATGGATTTTTTTTCAAATATTGGCTTTTTATCTCTGGTCAGGTTACCAATTTTATCTGAACTCAAATCCAAGTCCACTTCGCTAATGACGAACTTGATATCGTTTCCTATGCCAAATTTGGTGAGTCTTGATATTTCTATAACTTGTTCAGGTGTTTCCGGATTTGTTTTAAAGTATATTCTTTCAGGGTTATTGTTCCAATTTTGGTTTTTGATTAATCCAAATTTGTTTTCCCCATTTGCGGTTACGATATAGCCATTTTCATACTGGGAATGAATGGTTTGGAAAAATAAGAAGATACATGTTAAAAGGATGGTATTGCGCATTCGATTTAAAGATTTAATTGATTATGGTGAATATTCAGCTAAAAACATAGTGGTTGCCTATCCGAATCATGGCACAACTCGGTCTTATATTTCCTGCCATTAAGATTTTTATTGATTTAAATTTTCAATTCGGCTTTAATGAAAGGTGGTATATCATGAGCTATTTACGTCAACCTGTTTGAGTATAAATGCATATAACAAGTTACTGTCGGAATTGCTTGTTTTAATTTTTATAAATGTAGGAATTTTCTATTTATTAAAAATTCAATTTTCGGTAAAAGGATGGAATAGTGGTCAATTGGTCATGATAAACCAAACTTCATCTTAGGGGTAAAAAAAGATCTAAATGGTAAGCCAATTAAGCGTACCGAAAAAGTAAACTCTTAACTCGTTTTATACTGAAAGTTCAATTAAACGGCGCCTTTAAAAAACCTAATCAAAAATCTGAAATCGATAAGAAAGCAAGTAAAACAAAGTTTTCGCGCTGAAAGCTTCCCCTTAACTAATACTACCGAGCGAGGCAAATGCCACTACAAATGCCGTTACTTCATTATTTTTTCAACAAAATGGAATTGCCCATAAAAATCAATTTTTAACAAACCGACTCAATATGGGCTTCTACAAAGGAAAGAGAATCATTAGCGAGTCTTAAAAGAGTAAAGAAAAAATCCTTGGCCAGGTCTTAAAACAAAAAAACCTTCGAAAAATCGAAGGTTTTTTACTAGGTGGGCGCTGAGGGATTCGAACCTTCCCTGTTAACCCTTATATTTACAGAGTTTATCCTTGCTTATGCTTTAACTGCTAACCGAATTACAGACCACTTAACGCATTCGCCTTTCGTGTAATTCAAAATTAAACAATAAAAATTAAACACCCCCCCTCGAATAACCGTCAATATAAAATCCATAGATTTTTAGAAAGGCTATAATCACTAAAAGGAAAAAGGCACCAACTTGGAAAGGGACAGAGACTTTCAAAACCCATCCAAACATATTGCATATATCATTTGTGGGCGAGGTCGATGCACTTTCTTTTGGCTTGAACAAACTTACCAAAAGAAAGCAAAAATCTTGAATTCATGACTGCCCCAGCAGGTTAAATACATTGTTAGCAACTGGCTTAATTTACTTGTAAATTTTTCGAGAAATATATTCGTCTATGCCCCTTTGGAAAACCTTTTATCTCACCGATTGGTTTATATCCATTTTTAAGATAAAAAATCTCAGCTTGGAAATCAAACGTATCCAATATTGAAATTTTTGCTCCTTTGTCAGTGGCTATTTTTTCTACGTGTTTTAAAATTTTAGTTCCTATTCCCTTTTTTCGGTACTGCTCTTTTACCCATAGAATTTTTATCTCAAGACCATTCCAATATCCAATACCAGCCAATATTCCGCCAATTTCGATTCCTTTACCATTCTTAGCTACAAACTCCAAAGGAGTCCAGACGTCAGCAACTGCTGGAACTTTACTCAAGTTGTATTCATTAATTCCGTCAATGATTTTCTTTATATCATCCTTGTCACAATTTTCAATAGTGAAATCTTTTTTCATTTCTATATGAGTGATTTAGCTTGTTACTGACATTCCGTTAAACATAATGACGTTCTGGAGTTTAAATAAGGTGAATTCACAAATAATGCGAAAGAGAACAAGAATGTTATCAAATTGCTTTTAGATACTTTTGGAACGGATTTTTAACGGTTTAAAAGTAAGGCTGACGAATGCTTCCATAAAATTCTAATTGCCTTTCTTAAAAAGAGATAATTGATTAGCACTCCTCTGCAATCTTAAAGTTGTTTCTTGCAATTCGAAAATCCGGTACTTTTTTCCCCTCTTCCCTCAATTTCTGTTTTTCTACAAGAGCCACAAATTCTCTAGGTGTAAGATTAGTGTTTTTTTTAAAAGCTCGATTGAATGTTGTTGAGTTATTGAATCCTACTTGGTACATCACCTCGCCAATTTGTATCCTTTTATTGTTGGCAAGAACTTCTTTGGCCTTTTCAATTCTTAAACTATTTATGAAAGAATTGAAATCCATTTGAAGTTCTTGATTCAAAACAAGGGAAGTTTGGTGTTTAGATAATGAAACCAATTTAGCTAAGTCCCTGAGTTTAAAATCAGGGTTGATATAATGCTCACCTACTTTCATTTTTTCAATAATGATGTCTTTAAATTCACTTGCGACATTCTTGGAAATACCGTTTCGGCTATACATGTTGTTAGATTCCAAGATGGTTTTTCGTGGCTGTGGTTTGGAATTTGAATTTTTATCCATTACAGACCCCCTATAGACCCTCACCAACAACAATGTCAACACTAACAAAATGGACACCAAAACGGAGGCAATAAATAAAAGTAAAATGTTGAGATACATGCTATCCATTCGACTCTTTCTTAACTAGGTTCTTATCATATGGACAATACACCTACAGAATAATTTAATTAACAAACTATTAAACCAACAGCCGGGCTTAAATCAATTTACCAAAGTTTCCATACCTAGTATCGATTACTACAATTGTCATTCTAGACATTTGAAAATCTTTTGCACTTACATTACAAATGATTTGCTACAAATTGTATTTTTTGGCAAATCAATATTGGTGAATGCCAATTGCTCGGTTAAGTAAATCTCCAAAAGATCAGCTAAAAAAATAGCCTCACCCTGATTTTCAATTTTTAATTCAACCAAAGGGTCTATTTTTTTAGAACACAACGACTCATCACATCCATAAAATCCATGAAAACATCTCGATTTAATAGTTCCTTTGCCTCAATAACCAATAAAAATCTATAAAGTAAAAAAGTTAGGCACTCATTTTCATAAATTTAAGCAACACTAATGGTTTGAAAATCAAACAAATAATGCTTACATGAAGTGTTTAGGAATGATCTTTTATATTAAAGATTACTTGACTCCCTTCTGTCGAAGAAAATTGTGTTTAGATGCAAGGATATTCCAAAACCAACAGAATGCTCGTCTTAATCTGTCGACAGTTTCTTTATTAGGGCAGATGGAAGAACACCTGTTCGTTTTTTGAACGCTGCGTTAAATGATTCTTTACTTTTAAAACCAACCTCATTTGCCAAGGATTTAATAGTATAATTCCTAAATTGGCTATCCCTATTTAATTTATCGATAATAAAATCAATTCTCAGGTCATTTATATAGGTGTTGAATCTCTTTTGGTAGTGAGTATTAAATATTTTTGACAAATAGGTCGTGTTTGTTTTTAATTTCTTTGCAAGATTTGAAAGCGTACAGTCATTTTTAAGATAATATTTGTCATCTTCAAGTTTGTTGATCTCAGATATAATTCTGTCCATCTCACTATCGTTTATTCTCAGAGAATACGACATTGATTTTTTTTGTGTCCTCTTACTTGAAATCTGTTCTAAGAGTAAGTCCAACTTTTCTTTTTCTTTTTTTTGCTTTCTTTTAAATAGAATTACCGCTAAAACAGTCAGCAGCAATGTAGTAAACGAAAGGGATAATAAAACAAAACGCTGTTTCGAACCTTCTTTCTTTAAGGCTTTCACTTCCTCGTTATATTGGGATACTTCCAATTCCTTAAAATTCGAGTTTACCTTGTTGTTGATATCCATTTGACCCTGAATCGAGGCTAAATGTTTTTCAAAATAGTAGTCTGCCTTTTCCAAATCGTTCACCTTTAAATATGATTTGTAGAGGATTTTGTAATAATCATTGCGGAAAAGACCCATTCGTTCTTCGGAATTGATTCGTAACGAGTCAATGGCACTCAGATAATCGATGGCTTTATGAAAGTTTTCCTCTTGATAGCTAATTAATCCATAGTAATAATTCTTAGTATAGTCACTAAAAGCTTGCTTGTAGTGCTCAGGAATCAATTTTAACGCTTCTCTTAGGTTTCCTTTTGCCAGTTTAGTTTTGTTATCTAGTAAATTGATTTCCAGTTCATTAATCTTATTTCTTAGACGATAATCATCATGATAATTTCCTTCTGTGGAGTCTAAAACGTTTTTGGCCAAGTGCATATAGTTTATGGCCGCATCTACATCTTTCAAGTCAATATAAATGTCAGAAAGTTCCAAGTAGGTTTTTTCAATGCTTCCACCCCATATCTTGTACTTTGCGTAATCTTCCGAATTCGATATCCTTTGCAATAAAAGCAAATTCTTTTTATGGTAATTTACGGCTTGTTCAAAGTCGCCAGATATTTCATAGTATTCCGCTAAATCATCATAAAACTTACATTCCCAAACTGTACTTTTCAACTGTCTGCTAATTTTTAAGGCCTTGTAAATATTATCAAATATTGCCTGGTTCCCGAATCCTTCGGTCATAATCAAGGTATTGTTTTTTAAATGATAGGCCTTGAGGATTTCAATCTTTAAATTGTTCCTTTTTGCTATTGCCATTAAAGTGTCAGTACATTCGATGATTTTTAAGGTATCCATCCGTTCGAAGTAGAAGGCAGCCATAGCATGATAGGCCTTAAAAAGCTGTTTTGCTTCATTATGCTGTCTTGAAATGGAAATGTATTCTTCGATAAAAAACTTGGCCCTTGTACTATCAGTATGCCAATATTTAACAATTGAGTCTCGATAAGGCGAGTTCTTACTGTCTTGTAACTGTGAAAATATAGAAATGTAGGAAAGAAGTAATACGAAAAGAAGGACTTTTTGTACAGTATTACTTAAAGAATTCAATCCCATGCTCTTAATAAAACTCAACTTATGCATTTTTGTGATATTGACTTATCAGGAATCTCCTGATTCCGACGATTCGTAGGTTATTCAAAGACCAAAACAAACATTTATACGGCTATTTAAGCACGACTACTGATTTGTGAAAACATTGCTGAATAGAACCTTATGTAATTCGTTGGCAGGAAAGTTTAATGTGAATCTGCCGATATAATTCCTTGGGGAAAATAAGA
This sequence comes from Allomuricauda sp. MMSF_3307, assembly GCF_030733585.1. Taxonomy (NCBI): domain Bacteria; kingdom Pseudomonadati; phylum Bacteroidota; class Flavobacteriia; order Flavobacteriales; family Flavobacteriaceae; genus Allomuricauda; species Allomuricauda sp. MMSF_3307. Next base: position 46,437 of record NZ_JASHIQ010000006.1, on the reverse strand, counting down.
AAAAGCTACATAAATCCCTGATTGATGTGGCTTTTTAGTATAAGCAATACACACCTGTTTCTATTGGAACTCTATTTTTTTCGAGAAATCCTTCTCAAATCCAAATCCTGAAAGTCAAAACTAAAATCAATAAACCTAGAAATACCTTTCATTTTAATCGCTTGGGCCTTTCCGTTTTCATCCATTGAAAATAGGGCAAAAGCATCGGCCTTCATATCTTGATACTCCCATCGTATGGCAAAAGTATTTTCATCATAGAGTTGCATTTTACCGTTTAATCTGGGTGACTTATAGGACTTGAACCATAATTCTCCATCCTTATCGAAAATTTCGACCTTTCCAAACCAGTCGTCTTCATAAATTCCAACATAGTTTTCCTTTTCAACCTCAATTTCTTGTTTCGCTTTGACCTGAGCCCATACTTTTTCAGCATCCGGGTCCCCCATTTGCTGTCCTCCCTGTTGCACACCTTTGGCCATTTCCAACCAATTGATGCCCGATTCTAATTTCAAATATTCATCCAACAGTATAAAGCCCATCAATCCGTTTAAGAAACCTGCACCTTCCGAATTGTTCAAAACCACGATTCCCAATTCAAGTTCAGGTATCAGCGTGACCTCTGAAGACATGCCCGCAATCAGCCCTGAGTGTTCCACTTTGAAAAACCCATTGAAATCTGATAAAAACCATCCCAAACCATACCCTGAAAAATGAACCTTAAAAGGAGACCTTGGGTCTTGCTGTTTGTTGATCGGGGTATGCATGCGCCACATTTCCTGTTGTTGCGCCTCGGAGAATAGGGTTTTATTCAAATTCGAGCCATACTTTCCCTCGTTCAAATGCATCAACATCCATTTGCACATGTCGTTGGCGCTTGCCCATACGCCACCGGCCGCGCCGTTCATTTTTTGACTCGTATTGGTGGCCATATCAGTTGTAGCTTGGTGAATGGGATTTACCGATTGACCATCGAAAGCATGAGCTACCGCCACATTCGTATTTTTTATGGCCGAATCATAACTCGCATATGCATTTGTCATTTCCAAGGGCTCCAAAATCTCCTCTGCTACAAATGTCTCCCAAGTTTTCCCCGTTACCCTCGCCGTAAGCTCTCCAGCTATCAGGTATAACAGATTATCATAGTCAAACTGGGTTCTAAAGGCCGTAGTGGGCTCAAAGTATTGGAAGGCGGACAATACATCGTCAATAGTAAAATTAGAGCCTTCCGGAAAAATCATTAGATCTCCTGCACCCAGGCCCAGGCCACTGCGGTGGGTCAAAAGGTCCTGTACATTGAAATTGTTGGTGACATAATCATTGTACATTTTGAATTCCGGGATGTAGTCGATGACCTTATCTTCCCAATTTATTTTTCCCTGGTCCACCAAAATTGCCAAAGCTGCTGAAGTAAAGGCTTTGGAGTTGGAAGCAATACCAAAGGGAGTATCGGCCGTAACAGCAGTTTTAGAATCGACCGATGTTGCCCCATAACCTTTTACATGGACAATTTGGCCATCCTTGACCACACCAATTGCAAAACCCACAGTATTATCCATTGTGCCCATGGCCGTATTCACAATACTGTCGATTTGTCCGGACGATATTTGTGCCTGTATGGATACCAAAGAAGCGAACATCATGAGGGTAAATAGAAGGGCTGCCTTAGGAACTCTGATGTCTTTTGTGTCCTTTGTCATCAGCTTTCCTATTGAATTATTCAGTTTTGTAGCGAACATCCAAAATGTTGCTGTCATCAGCAAAAGAAAAATATTTTTAAGTCCATTGATATTCTCAGTCATAGTTCTTATAATTATGGTTATGCTCTTATGATTAATTCCATTCCAAGAAGGTTACAAGTTTTAGGTGTATTTATAGAAATACATCTAAATACTTTTTGTTGCAGTGTTTATTAAATGTCCAACAATAATGGAGAGTCTTTGCTCGGAGTTGAACAGGCTTATTGGAAATTAATATCAATTGAGTCGTTCAAACACGTTTCTTTTATAAAAGGTTGTTTTCCCTCGTATTTGGAATAAAAAAAATCAATTCAGGGCTTTATTTATTCAAGCGTCTCCAATTTTTCTATTGCCCATTGATTGTTTGAATCCAGTTCCAAACTTTTGTGGTAATTCTCTATGGCCTTTGTTTTATTCCCAGCCTCTAGGTAGGTATCCGCAAGAATACTGAAACAATACCACGAATCGGGAATTCCGGTAACGAGAATTTCGAGTAAATCAATGGCTTTCTGATAATCCTTGGCTTCACGATATTTGTTGGCAGCGTCCATCAGATATTTATCAGAAATATTACCTTCCATACTCTTTAGCTTAGCCATGGCAGCATCAAAACCTTCTGATTCATAGATATCGATTAACTCTTTGGAGCCTAAATATCTATTCGTTTCCTCAGTCGACCCGGCAAGTACTTCGCGTATCATACTTCTGACATCTACCCATCCATCTAATGCCCCCTTATTGGAAAGTGTGACTACGATGTAGTCCATATCACGGTAAATATCCAATTCCCCTGACACGCCATGGGCTCCCCCATTGTGACCGTAAACTTCTATACCATTGAACTCATTAAGACTAAAACCATAGCCATAACCATGCTTATTATGATCAGAAATCATCAAGTTTAGGCTTTCTTCCGTTAATAGCTTGTGGTTCTTTAATGCGAGTGCAAACTTTAACAAATCTCCTGCAGTAGAATAGGCTCCTCCCGCAGAACTGCCTCTAGCCCCCTTCATATAAGTGCTAATGGTCCAGATACCATCAACATCTTTCTTAATATATCCTTCAGCAAGATTTTCGATAGATTTATCGGTTTCGTAGTTACCTGTATTTTTCATTCCAGCTTTATCGAAAATGTTCTTTTTTACGTAATCATAGTAGGTCTCCCCAGTTAGATTTTCAATGATCATCCCTAGGACGATATAACCAGCATTACTGTAGCTAAATTGGCTCCCCGGGGAAAACAGCAAGTCATCTTCCTTAAACAGATTGAAATAGTCATCGATTGTTCGTACAGTGTGTTTGGCACGATATTCAAATTTTTCATTGAAAAAATCCGTTAGTCCCGATGTATGGACAAGTAGCTGTTCTACGGTAACACTATCTCTAACAGTGACATTAGGGTAATCAGGCAGTAATTCCCCTACTCTATTTTGAAGATTTAGCTTTTTCTGTTCCATTAATTGCATGATGGCAACCGCCGTAAACATTTTACCCATGGATGCAATTCCAAACTTGGTATTTATCTTGTTGGGTACTTGATGAGCTAAATTTGCAAATCCATAAGCCTTTTCAAGCACTATTTCTTCACTCTCTGCAATTAAAACAGTACCGCTATATCCCACCTGTTTGGACATGGTCTCCAATTTGTCTTCAATGTCTTTAATTTTTTTGGCTGTTTGGTTTTCAGAGCCTGTACTACAACTACAAAGTAGTATTATACTGATATATAATAGTGTTTTTTTCATTTTGAATTGTTTTACTGGTTATCGAATACTTTTGTTCCTCCTATTTCAAGCTGAATAAAAAGGATAATCAATACTAAAATGACGGAGGAGTATGTGGCGATTGAGTGTTCAAGTGAACGCAGACTGCTTGACATGCTCAATAGCATTCCAAGAAGTATGATTAAAAACGCAGATATTTTCAAGGCCTTAACTCCTCTAGACTTATAGTCCGCTATTTTGTTTTTTGAAATTTCGTTCTCGGTTATTGCCTTTAAAACATCCCTTTCAATGTCAATAGGGTCGTTTACCAAGTCTAGTTTTCCCAAGATTTTCTTTAAGTTGTCTTCAGTCTCCATTTTTATAAAATTCTTTAGTTCTTTGATCCATTAGTTTATTATAAAAGCTGGCTCTCCCACGGTGTAGCAGGACCTTAATATTGGACTTGGTGTACGCTGTTATGGCTTCAATTTCAGTAATGGTAAGGTCGTCGATATAAAATAATTGCAGGATTAATGCCTCTTTGGGAGATATCTTTTTGAATATCCTCGATATCAGTTTTTTTATTTCCTCTTTTTCCATTTGGACTAAGGCATTATTCATCGTTGCTTCGTCCTTATTGGATAAGGAATATTCAAGTAGTACCTCATCCATTCGCTTTTCCCGATTTACAAACAACAAGGCTTTATTCACGACTATGCGATATAACCAAGTGGAGAATTTTGCTTCGTTGCGAAAGTTCGACAATGAGGAATAGGCTGTAATAAAACTGTCCTGTACAATATCCTTTGCATTATCTTTATCCTTTACGATTGCAATGGCCACCCCAAAGGCTTTGTTCTGGTAGGTTCTTATGAAATAACTAAAAGCATTGGTGTTCCCATTTAAAACCTCATTTATGTAATGAGCATCCATGGAGAACTATTTGTTTTTCTCCATACGCTTCGACCAAAAAAAGGAGGCAATCAGACTTAAGCCGCCAAATAGAAGCATAAAGGATGGGTAAAAGACCACTTCATCCATTTTGAATGTTTTCTCAACGAAGTATGCTAACAGTAAACCAAATGAAATACCCACCATAAGCATTCCCATTTTTAGTTCTAAATAGCGTTTATTAGCGGGAAGGTTGGTATCAATACCTTTTTCTATTTTGGCCATCCGCTCCAAATGTGAGGCTTTTACAAAAAAATAAACAGTGTATCCTGCTGCTACAAATAGGGCCACTAATACTATACCTGGCCCGATCATAAAATTATCCATGGTTTATATTCTTAAAGTTCTATATCTATGATGGTTCTCGAGAGGATAAGGTTACAACTATGAAGTTTTTTTTATTTTAAAGATTTGGAGCTCCGTTAAAACCTTATCTAGCTAGGACACACATTGATCAATTTGTACTATTAACTAGGTGTTCTCAAAAAGTATCTCTCAAACCATGCTCTATAAACAATAGATTTTTATCAATAACTATAGTCTATTGCCAATTTGAAATAATCACGGAAACTTAAACTTCCTTATACCGAGTCATGTGATCAATTGAGAATCGAATAACATTTTTATTTGCCTCGGACTAATAATAAGCCATTGATTATGAGCGAATATCATAAACTTGACAAGCTTTCGCCCAATTCACATACCGATTTGTTTCTGAATTAGTAGAGCCAAGCTATCTGGACCATCGGAAGGAACCCTGCAGTTTAAAGTAATATTCTATATTTGATTCGGTGAATTACGTATATCAAATCTTATTCTTCTTTGGTGCTGTTGGCCTTTTTAACAGCTTTATTTTGGCGTTCTATTTCCTCTTCAGTAAGTCATACGCAACTTATGTCAACAGATTTTTTGGTATTTACCTCTTAATTTTGAGTTTAAGGGTTCTTAAGTCGTTGTTTTATTCTTTCTCTACCAATGAGCCAATATGGTTCCTACAATCAGGACCAGCTTTTTTTCTTTTTATTGGTCCTACTCTTTTTAATTACGTTGCGGCAATAGCAGTTCCCTTTTCTCGTTGGAGAAAGATTTGGAAGTCCCATCTTATCGTATGGTGCTGCATAGTTATCTTCTTAATCGTTATGTTCCCTTTTCGAAATTACCCTGAATTGAATAAAACAACTATTTTACCCATCATCAATATACAATGGCTTATTTACATTCTGTTGTCAGTCTATGTAGCAGTCAATCCCTCCTTACAGGGTAAAAGGAGAACATTTTTGAAGAATTGGCTATTATATTTTCTGATAGCAAACTTGATGGTATGGCTATGTCTTTCAATTATTGAATTTGAATACTTTATTGCCGGTTCAATTATCTTTTCTGGTTTGTTTTACGCTTTTTTGCTCTTTTTTCAACTAAAGAGAAAAATGATTACAAAGGTTTTTACTAAGCGAAATATCAGAAAAACAAGGCATGATTCGAGGGAATCGAAGGAGTTTGTGGCAAAACTGAATGCTCTAATGAAAAGGGAAAAGTTATATACAGATCCTTTTCTGAAAGTCGCAGACCTTGCCGAAAAATTGGACAGCACACCTCATAACTTATCGCGGTTGCTCAACGAGAATTTGGGTCAAAACTTTACAGAGTTTATTAATGCCTATAGGGTTGAAGAGGCAAAGACATTGATGCTAACAAACCAACACTACACTATTGAAGCCATCGGCAACTTGTCTGGCTTTAATTCGAAATCCGCATTTTACAAGGCTTTCAAAAGTCAAATAGGTACAACTCCTGCAAAATTTCGAAGATTAGCTGGCTAAGTATATCTTCTTAAGGAATTACTTCAACAGATACATTCCCAGTTTTTCTATGAAACATTAGGTCATACATCTGGTTGCATTATCAGCAAATACTTGATTGAATATTTTTTCTTTTCATGGGTAAATTAAAAAAAATCAATACTACAGTGTGTCCACAAGTCCCTAATAAGAAATGGAAAATGGGAAATGGTATGGTTTTTATAATCACGGTGAATATCAATATCGCTCCAAAAATTACAATATTTGGTTGCAAGCTTTAATCCCATTGATTTTTATATTCAAAAATTTAAATGAACACAGGCCTTAAAAATCTTGTTTTAAAAGGTGACAAGTCAATATTCCACAGTCTTGATTTTGTTCTTATTTCAAAATCAGTACTTAATTGTCCATGTTGTGGAGAAAAATTATTGAAAAAGACTATATCATTGTCCAAAAAAATTTAAATCTAATGCACAATATTAAACCTCTTATTTTTCTAATCATTTGTTTAATGGCACTTAGTTGCAAGTCACAAGACCAAAATTCAATTAACCATGTGCTCGTTGAATCTCATTATGATGATATAGATGCAGCGATTTCATATTATCATGAACTCAAAACCAATAGTCCTGAAGATTATAATTTTGAAGACGAAAACGAACTGAACAATTTAGGGTACCGATTATTAAATGATGGTCGTGTCGAGGATGCGATAAAAATTTTCACTCTTTTGGTTTCGGAGTTTCCAACATCGGCAAATGCATATGATAGCCTGGGAGAGGCTTATTTGATTAACGGCAATCAAAATCTAGCCTTAAAAAATTATAAGAAATCCTTAGCGCTTAATCCGGATAATGACAATGCAGATAGGGTGATTGTAAGTATCGAAAACGAGAATAGGGACCGTAATAAATTTTATAAAAAATATAGCAAAAATGAGTACTTAGAAGATTTGGATGAGCTCGCATTAAAACTGACCACTGCTAATCCCCATCCATACAAATTTATGTCCAAAGCCGATTTTTGGCGTGTTTTGGAACAAAAAAAAGACCTAATAACAAATGAAACAACTTATGGGGAATTTATCTGGCATTGCAGTGAATTGGTTGCAAATATTAATTGTATACATTCTGGATTGGGATATTTCAATCAAGAATCTGAAATGCTACCGGTCGAACTTCGATTTCCTTTGGAAACAAGATTTATAGGCAAAAAGCTTTTTGTCACAGACCCTTTGATAAATACTGATGTTACTGCAGGTGCCGAAATTCTAACAATAAATGGTGCAAGTGCGGAAAAACTTCAGGAAGAAATTTATCGGCATATTTCTTCTCAAGGTCATATTGAAACCAGTAAAAAGTATAATTATAACTCATACGGAACGGCTTATATAGCATATGCCTTAGGATTTCCACCGACATATTTGGTTAGCTTTAAAGGGGGTAAAACTGCGGTAGAGCTAAATCAACTTCCTAGATATGAACCGGCAAAGAGACATTACGCAACCAACTTATGCGACAGTAAAGACTTATGCTTGGATTTCCTTGAATCTAATACTGCAGTTTTGACAATCATAAATACTGGAGCTTATTACGGAAATCGATTTGCTATTTATAAAAAGTTTATTGATGATAGTTTTCGAAAAATCAACGAACAAAAGATAGAACATCTAATTGTGGATATGCGCAGTAATGGCGGCGGCCCAGGTAACACAGGCGTTTACCTTTTACAGCATTTGGTTGACAAACCGTTCGTCTATAAAAAGGTGTCGGAAGGTTCCAATGTGGCTGGTCAGACCTTTACGCCTAATGACAATCGTTTTAAGGGGAATACGTATTTCTTGATAGATGGTGAAGGGGGATCGACCACTGGACATATATTGTCTTTTGTTAAGCAACGAAAGCTGGCCACCATAATTGGAGAAGAGTTGGGAGGCAATCATTTTTGTACTGGAGGCCAGAGACCTTACAAACTAACAAACACAGAAGTTTTCTACTATGTTGGCAGATATACCCACATCTCCTCAGCAGATAGCTTTCCAGATGAGAGGGGAATCATGCCGGACCATTATGTGACCGAAAATATTACGGACTACCTTAACAATGATGATCGTGTTATGGACTATACTCTTCGCCTTATTGACGGTAAATAGTCTTAAAATTGGCTTTAGCTTGTTCAGTATACTTCTTTAAAGTTCATAAGATAGTCATCCATTCAAGTGCAAGAATACATTGAGCGAATCGCTAGTATTAGTTATATCCAAACAAGATTAGATACAAGATATATGGACATAAATATCGGGTTCTTTGATGGAGGGATAGGAAACCAAAAAATGAACATTTTAGGGGCTGATATCTTAACCAGGTTCAATCTGTTTTTTGCAAAGGACAGGAAATACATTTATTTAAGGCCACGTGTTAATAAGAACAGTGAAAAATGATGAAAGCCCAAAAACCTGTTCTTTGTCCACAAGGAAGTGAAGGACAATACTAGAGATTTCAATTCTTAAAGACCAAGCATTTCAATTAAAATAAAGGTGCCCGATTCCTTATATTTGTAGGTTAAAAAGCGAATTGGTGGGTGTTCGAATCTGCAGAATCACCAAATGGACCCAAAATGGGTTAACGTTTTTTGGATTTTCAAAAAAGCCTAAAACAAACTAACAAAATAGGCGATAAATATACCTCTAAATCCAGAAGATTTAGGTAAAGCAAATATCTTGGAAAATAGTATTGATATTGTTGGTAGTTTGGGTAGGATTTCGTTTTTTTTGATACTCCTGCTTTCATTTTTCCTTTTTACAGTAAAAAGTAGGGCAAAAACTTCCAATTACCTTTTGGGTTCAATGCTACTGGTCATGGCATTTGATTTTACAGGCTTTTTTATATGGGACTATATTTCCCAATTCCCCGTTTTGGTTAACTTGAAAATGGCATCTGCCCTGCTCCAAATGCCATTGTTTTACTTCTATGCTTTGTCCGTGTGTTATTTCGACCTGAAGTTTAGAGTTGTCCACACACTACATGCAGTACCCTTTATAGCCTTTGTTTTGCTTTTCCATGTAACCGATTTCTCGGAATCCAGCGTAAAGGTCTATGAGATATTTGGAGAGGTGCAATGGTTTTTTTACATGGGAGCTATTTTTATTACACTAAAAAGGCACCGTGATATCTATTATGAAAACTATGCTCGACCAGATTCCAAGATATTCAAATGGCTCTTTCAATTTGCAGTGTTATCGACCGTGGGCCATGTTTTTGTGGTAGCCAAAACTTTTGGGGACACAACCAATAACCAAATTAATATGGATATTTGGATAGGCTTATATGTTCTTGTCATTATCACCTGGTTTACTTTAAGGGCGCTTCATAACCCAGATCTTTTCACTGGAATTAAATCTACCCTTAAGCCTATAAAATCTGAATTAAACAAAAACTTGGTTCATCCAGATTCTGGCAAGTATGAGGAGCAACTTATACGTCTTAAAGTCTTTATGGAAAACCAAAAGCCCTACATGGATTATGAACTTAATCTCGAGAGGTTGGCTAACCAATTACAGATGCCAGAAAAAGAACTCTCAATTTTGATCAATCATTATTTGGGAAAGCATTTTTTTGATTTTGTCAACACATATCGGATCAATGAAGCAAAATCAATTTTAGCAAATCCCGAATGTGCAGACAAGACAATCCTTGAAATACTTTACCAAGTAGGCTTTAATTCAAAATCATCATTTTATACAGCATTTAAAAAGGCGACTGGGAGTACCCCTACCCAATATAGAAAAGACTGCGCAACCTCTTAAATCAAGGTAAAAATGGTTCGACTTTTTTTTGTCGGACACTTTTCAACAATCAATTTTTCATTTTTGTGGCCAATTCAAAATAAAATCAAAATGAACTTTAGATTGTTTGTACTTGTATTACTCGTAAGTTTAGTAGGTTATGGGCAAAAGGAGAACCATAATTTAAATGGGATTGACGATGAAATAAATCGACTGATGCACCAATACAAAGCTGTTGGATTATCGGTCGCAGTGGTCAAAGGTAATGAGCTGATTTATTCTAAGGGTTTTGGATATCGGGATTTGGAGAATAAACTGCTTGCAGACGAAAACACAGCGTTTCACATCGCGTCTATGACAAAAGCTTTTACAGCCGGGTTATTAGGGTTCCTTGAATCTTCCCAACAACTGTCTTTGTCTGACAAACCTGCTTTATACATACCTCATTTTCAGTTTTATAATGAAAAAATGAATAACCTTATTACCATTGGCGACCTATTAAGTCACAGAAGTGGTATTGGAAATCATGGCGCTTCTATTGTTATGTTTCCGGAAAACGACAAGCTAAAGACTGTTCAACGATTGAAATACCTAAAGCCACAAGGTGAAATTAAAAATAGTTATCTATATAGCAATATCGGTTATACCATAGCAGGAACCATTGTTGAACAGGTAACTCAAAATAGCTGGGACGATAACATAAAAGAAGCCTTTTTTAAACCGCTTCAAATGCATTCGTCTTACACTACAGTAGATGACATGCTAAAGTCGAATAATTATGCAAAAGGCTATGCCATGTTTGAAGACAAAATTCTAAACGTACCTTATGAAAATTACTATTCTTACGCACCTGCCGGCGCCATAAAAAGCTCTGCAAAAGATTTATCCAATTGGATGATAGCATGGTTAAATCATGGTGTTTTTAAAGACTATCAAGTCCTTCCTAAAGAATATGTCAGAAAGGCAACGAGCCTTCAAAACATAAAAAGCGAGGTATACGAAAAAGATGCATTTTTATATGGGGAAGGCTATGGTTGGCGACTAAGAGCTTGGAATGGCATTTACAGAGTCCGTCATGGAGGAAATACAATGGGGTTTAGCTCTGTTATGGACCTGTATCCATTTGAAGGTATTGGCGTTGTTGTGTTAACAAACCAAAAAAGCTCACTTTTGCCTTATGCCATTTCAGATTACATTTCCAGAAAATTGATGAATCTTCCGGATTTTGACTTTCCTGTGAAGGTAGATGATATTTACCAATCTATAACAGAAGATTTGGAATTGAACAATGCTAAAAAACCCATTAATGCATTGAAAGAATTCGTTGGTAAATACTACGCTGAGGGATATGGTGAAATTGACGTTGTTTTTGAGCAAAATAAGCTATTTGCCGTTTTTCCAACCTACAGATTTCAATTGGCGCATTTAAACTTTAATTCATTTTACCTAAAAGGCACCGAAGATTTTGTCGGTGAGTTTAATCCTGAGTTTACTGTAGAATTTTGTAACGACTTAAATGGCGTAATTTCAAATTTAAAACTGTATTCTCAGAAAGAGCCTGTTGTATTTAAGAAAGTAAATAGTGGTTTGGAAACTGTTGAATGACGTTTTAAATCATAAATAAATGGCATGAAAAAAAGAATAATTACAAGTATTATTTCCTTTGTATTCAGTATTGGAGTTACAGTATTAATTAAACCACATCTCGCTGTTTACATTTCATCTGATGTAGTGTTAGCCATGCTACTACTTCTAAATACAGGTGTAGGCTTTGCTGTAATTTACTTTTTTTGGAATAAAATATTAACTACTAAACGCTAACAGAAGAACTAACAAATACCATAAATCTGTCCATTTAAAATGGGAAATTGATGAAAAGAATAATTTACAAGAATGAGCAAGACACTGTAATTAAGGAAATTGTGCTAAAAACAGACGAGTACTTCATAAACCCAAAAGAACTTGAAGGAACATATAAAATTCGAGAGTTCTATTTAAATGATAAGCTGGATGAGTATGTGATTTTTGTTGAAAATCATCAAAGTCGTAAAGCCATACTTGATCGGTTAGGGTTTGAAAACGTAAAGGTTGTAATTGGTGTACGAGAATATTTAGGAGTATTTAGACATGAAAAATTATACCATTACGACAATAATGAGCTAAAATCAATACGTAACGAAGTTTTTGATTCTGATAAAAACGTTATCAGGTCCAGCTTTACAGAAGATGTAGTGCATGAAACGCCTTATTGAAATGGCACATCAAAGTACTATTATGATAAACGCATCAGAGCTGATGAGGCCTTGTTTGAATGTTATTATGATGATTATGGCGAATTAATCCCCATTACAATAGATGTAGAAGAATTAGGCTACGTTGACCACGACGGGACTTGGGTCTGTAATGATGAAGATGGCGTTTGCGATTTAATGAGAATTTTTAAAATGCCAAGGCATCTAGCAGAGTTTTATGTAAGTTCAGAAATTTTACCAAAAAAATAATTTCCTAATTTAAAAACCCAATTTAATACTTTAACAAAATTGACATGATTAAGGGACTATACGAAACACATTTGTACGTTGAAAATTTAGAAAAATCCGTAGAATTTTATAATAAAATTCTTGGATTAAAACAATGCCGATTTGAAGCTGAAAGAAGAGCGGCTTTTTTCTGGATTGGAGAAGATAAACAAGCCATGCTCGGATTATGGGAAAAACCAAAGGAGGAAATAGACTTGAGACATTTCGCTTTTGAATGTGACCCTGAATGGGTAATAACTGAATCTATTGATTTTTTAAAATCACACAACTTAAACTTCTGGAATTTTTTACAAGACGACAATGAAAAGCCTATGGTTTTTTGTTGGGTGCCAGCGATCTCTATATATTTTAGCGACCCAGATGGACATTATCTTGAATTCATAGGAATACTCCCTGGAGAGACTAAATCTGATGAAGAAAAACGAGTTGTCACTTATGAAGAATGGCTAAAAATAAAAGTTGAATAAAAACGTCATACAACAACCTTATGCACTATATAAGAAAAACATATTGTTGAAAAATTGACTCATGTAGAATTCATTATCAAAAACTAATAAACTAAAATTTGGAAAACACAACAAATATTGAATATCAAGTTGGCGATTTAATTTATGATGCTAACATATATGACGGCCTGAACACCTTTCTTTCTGATTTGCAATTTTACAAAGATTGGATGTCAAAAGTTGAAAATGCTGAAATTCTCGAGCTTTGTTGTGGTTCTGGTAGATTAACAATACCCTTGGCAAAAGACGGGTTTAAAATCGTTGGAGTTGATAACTCAAAGTCAATGTTGGAACAAGCTAAAACAAAAGCAAAAAATGAAAAATTGGAAATTCATTTTATTGAAGCAGATGTGAGAACTTTGGATTTAACTAACAAATATGACGTAGTTTTTATTCCATTTAACTCTATTCATCATTTATATCAAAATCAAGACCTGTTTGATACATTGAAAGTGGTTAACAAGCATTTAAAAGATGATGGATTTTTTATTTTTGACTGTTACAACCCGAATATCCAATACATAACGGAAGCTGAAAAAACGAGGAATAAAATTGCTGAATATAAAACAATAGATGAGCGAAATGTAATCATTGAACAAACTATGAAGTATGAAAGCAAAACTCAAATTAATCGAATTGAGTGGCATTACTTTATTAACGAAAAATTTCATTCAACACAAAAATTGGATATGAGAATGTATTTTCCTCAAGAATTAAATGCCTATTTGAAATGGTTTGGGTTTACAATTCAACATAAGTTTGGAAATTTTGAACAAGAACCATTTAATGACAAATCGGAAAAACAGATTTTTGTTTGTCGAAAAACGCAAGAGGAATAAATAAAACAGAGTGCACAACAAAGAAGTGAGTCAAAAAACAAGTCTTTTTATACACTATCACAGTAAGTGTGTAAGTTGAAAATAACGGGGGGTTGACTTTACTATAGCCTTACCCTTTTTTCATACATCGTAAGGAACTGGTTTAAAATTATGCCCCAGTTCCTGATGGGCATGGACCATTTCTTGGTGGCCTCCCTTGTTGATAAATATACGGATTTCATCACCGCATCGTCAGTCAGGAAGGAAAGCTTTTGTGTTTACATTTACAGAGGGTCTCAACTATTATTGATTATAAATTAATAATTTAGAAAATTTGATTTGAGCTTGATTTGACTTTGCTCAGTGTTAACGTACGTTGTGTATACTTCTAATGGTAAAAACACTTCCTTTTTTCTTGGGCGTACAAGGGTTATGTTATACAAAAACCAACTCATTTTATTTAAAAGAAGGTTGCACAGGAACATATTTATCAAAAGCTATCGTATTGCGAGAGCTAACTTTAACAACTGAAATAGAATAGACTTGAAAGCATATATTTATAAGGGCTATGGCCCCCCCCGAAGTCCTCAAACTAGCAAAACTCGAAAAACCAAAACCAAAGCCCAACGAAATACTAATTAAGGTAAAATGCACCTCAGTTTGTGCCGGAGATGTCCGACTCAGGAGTTCGGACTTTCCAATACTTTATTGGCTTCCCGCCAGAATTGTGTTTGGTCTATTTCGACCAAAAAAGAAAACCTTGGGACATGAGTTTTCGGGAATTGTCGAAAAAGTGGGGAAAAAGGTAGATGCGTTTAAGTTAGGTGATGAGGTGTTTGGAACAACCACAATGCTCAAGGAAGGTTCATACGCCGAGTATGTTTGTATTTCTCAAAATTGGAAACATGGTGTTGTTGCTAAAAAACCTTTAAATTTAAGTCATCTTGAATCTGCTGCACTTCCTATTGGGGCGATGACCGCCCTTTTTTTATTGAAAAAAGCAAATATATCCTCTAAACAGAACATTTTGGTATACGGAGCTTCCGGAAGTGTTGGAACCTATGCGGTTCAGTTGGCCAGCTATTATAATGCACAGGTAACAGGGGTATGCAGTGGGGCAAACATACCTATGGTAAAAAGCCTAGGTGCCCAATACATGATTGACTACTTAAAAGAAGATGTGGCCTTATTTCCGCACAAGTTTGATATTATATTTGATGCCGTAGGAAAACTGAAAAGAAGTAAAGTTCAAAAAATCCTTAAACGCAGCGGTTGTTTTGTTTCCGTTAAGATGATGACCAAAGAAACCGATAAGCATCTCAATCAAATCAAAAAAATGGCGGAGAGAAAAGAAATCATTTCTGTGATAGACAGGGTATACCAATTCGATGAAATGGTAAAGGCCCACAACTACGTTGATCAAGGGCATAAAAGGGGCAATGTAGTCATTCAGGTTTCACACTAGGTCCAAGTATTGGTTTTATTCATAATTTGGTTTTTTTATTTATTAAAATTTATTGAAGATGATTGGAATCCCCCTATTAGAAATCAATTCAATATCATTCTTGGAATCCTTTTTAAAAGTAATTGTTTCATTATTTCTTTCTACAAAAAAAATGTTCTCTTCAATACACATCAATGGTAATAATCCAAATCTATTACTTTTGCAATAAAGCATATTGTCCTTTTCGATTATAGTTTTACTTTCCTTGGCGAGGGGAGATTGATATTTACCAACATATTCTTGCAAAATTGTCTTTGGGGGATACTTCTTATTCAAATACTCTGATTTTAATATCGCTGATGCGATTCTGATTGGCGCACTATAAGATAACCCCATATCATATCTACAATAACCACAATTTCTTAAATGTGCGATAAAAAGTTTTGATTCTGGAAAATATAATATTATCGAGCCGTAGCCCCAACCTAGCCCATCATGAAGAACATAATCATGCCCATTTAAATTCCCTGTGAAAAACCCATACCCATTCCCTGCGTAAGTGCCATCATTGTACCTAACAGGCGTAGTTAGTTTTTCTAGATTAAGTTTACTTATTATTTTATAATCCATTAGGGCTTCATACCAAATAGATAAATCTTCAACATTTGACATAAGTCCACCAGCCGAATAAAAATAGGAATCATCACTATGTACTTTTCTAATTTGATAATTGTTTCCATTAAAAGAATCGTAGCCAGTTGCTCTATTTTCAATAACTTTTATTGAACTCTCCAACATAGTGTTTTTCATGTTTAAGGGTTCAAAAAATATTTCGTTCAGATAGTCTCCGTATGTTTTTCCTGAAATAATTTCTATGATATATCCAAGTAGTTGATAGGCAACGTTGTTATAATCAAATTTATACCCAGGTACAGCATTAAACTTTTCCTCCGTGAAATATTTTTGTACAAAATTGGAGTCGATTCCCTCTCTTTGTTTTATTGCTCTTTTAAAGTCGTTTCGTTGCTCTTCATCATTCTTATATTCCATTCCAGAGCTATGAGATAACAAATGCCCTATTGTAATGTCTTTTCCCTCTTTTGGAAAACCCGGGACAATATTTGTGACCTTATCTTTTAAGGAAAGTTTCCCCTTTTCAATTAAAGTGAAAATTGCCACTGCGGTAAAAGGCTTCGTTACGGATGCTATGTTGAGAACATTATCCAGCCGCATATCTGCACCCAATTCAAGGTTGCTCTTGCCAATTGCCGCGGAAGCTATATGCTCTCCATTTTGTGTAACGAGGAAAGTTCCTCCAGGTTCATCGGGAGGAAAAAATGATAAAATCTCAGATATTTTCTTGCCGCTTATTTCTAAATTGGAATTACCACTAATCTCTTGTTTTTGCTCTTGAGCGCAGCAGGTAAATGAGATTAATACAAAAAAAACTAGTTCAACTGATTTGTAAAGCTTCATAATTGTTAAGGAAAGTTTATAGCAAAAAACAATTATAAAACTGGATTAAACGACCGAATAATTTATTCGAACTCTTTTTTATGGAACTTTTTTCGGTATGCCGAGGGTGTAATTCCTGTTGTCTTTTTGAAAGCAGTATTAAATGAGGATTTGGAGTTATATCCTACTTGATATAATATTTCAAGGATTGTGAGCTTTAAAAATTTCTCATCTTTTAATAATGCTTTCGCTTTGTCTATACGATATAGATTGATGAACTCATAGAAATTCATATTAAGTTCGGTGTTTATCAAAACAGACAGTTCTCTTTGTTCCATTTTCATTTGATGGGCAAGACTCTTTATTGTTAAATCAGGATCTAAATAAGGTTCCTTCTCCAACATAAATTTTTTAAGTTCTGCTTTTACATCATAAAAATATCCCAATTCAGGATTAGCATGGTTTGAAGGTAATGCAGACGCCAGTTGCAAATTTGAAGAAATGCCCCTAAATAATTTAGGGGCATTCAATGCTTTAAAAATTAACCAGCAAGTAAATCCTAGCATTATTATAGAAGTTGAAAGTCTCAAGGTTGAGATAAAACCAAAATGACTTCCAAAACGATATATGTTTTTTACCAGTGCAAAAATGAACAAAAGCAGACAAATCATATTCATTTGAAACAGCCAGCTATAATTTGTCTCCGTACTCTTGGAATAGTTTTCTAATAATAATTTTTTGTACCTGTGGAGCAAAACAAAGGTAACGATGATATAGACTATATTTTGAAAATGAGCCAGAACATAGGATAATTTACCTTCCCACTTATTTGTGTAATTATTATAGAATAAAAGCTGTTCACCTTCATTTTCCAAATAAAATCTAGGAAATAATATTACTGTATTAACAAGAAATGGAATTAATAAAACAAGATGTTTTGATGAAAGCTTAAAATCTGAATAGATTATTGATAATGTAAATAAAAATAGTAATGGGGCTTGAAAAAATGCACCAATATCCATTCTTAAGACATCAATAACTGGGGTTAATTCCAAAAAAGAAAAAGTAGATGGAAGTATGTCTATAGTTCTTATTATTAGAAAAATGGAAAGAAGGATGTTCCCGATCTTATTGCTTGATTTTACATAAAGTAAGAAGAATGCAAAAAATATCGATGTGAAAATCAGCAGAATATTTGCGTAATGAAGAAGCAAATTAGTACTCATAAAAAACAGTTAACTATTAGTTCCAGTACAGTTAACAAAATTCATGAAGAAGCTTATTTATAAACTATTTAGTGGATTGTAAATTACACTCCTTTTGTTAATTCAAGTTGTTTTGGAGTAGCCCAAAGAAATTTGCATTTAACGTTAGGAGCATGCTCTAGCCAAATGTAATATAAAGTGACACTATCCCAATAAGTGTGTAAGTTGAAAATAACGGGGGTTGGACTTTGTTAGAGTCTGACCCTTTTTTCATAGATCGTTAGGAACTGGTTCAGGATGATTCCCCAGTTCCTTATGGGCATGGACCACTTCTTTGTGGCCTCCCTTGTGGCCAAATATACGGATTTCATCACCGCATCGTCGGTGGGGAAGGAAAGCTTGTTCTTTGTGTACTTCCTGATCTTCCCGTTCAGGTTCTCTATAAGGTTGGTGGTATATATGATCTTCCGTATCTCGACGGGGAATTCGTAGAACACGGTAAGGTCCTCCCAGTTGTCCCTCCAGCTCTTTATGGCATAGGAGTACTTGCCCTCCCATTTTTTGGCGAAGTCCCCTAGGGCGGCCTTTGCCGCTTTCTCGTTGGGTGCATTGTAGATGCCCTTCATGTCCGCGGTGAAGGCCTTCTTGTCCTTCCATACCACATAGCGACAGGCATTGCGTATCTGGTGCACCACGCATATCTGGGTCCTGGACTCGGGGAAGACGTTTTTGATGGTGTCGGTAAACCCGTTCAGGTTGTCGGTGGCGGTGATCAGGATGTCCTCGGTGCCACGGGCCTTCATATCGGTGAGCACCGACATCCAGAAGGCGGCCGATTCGTTCTTGCCCAGCCATAGGCCGAGCACTTCTTTTTTACCGTCCCTTCGCAGGCCCACGGCCACGTAGACGGTCTTGTTGATTACCTTGGAGGATTCCCTGACCTTGAAGACGATACCGTCCATCCACACGATCAGATAGACCGGTTCCAAGGGGCGGTTCTGCCAGGCAACGATATCTTCCGCCACCTTTTCGGTGATCCTCGATATGGTGGAAGTGGATACCTCAAAGCCGTAGGCCTCCCGTATCTGCTCCTCTATGTCGCTGACCGACATGCCCTTGGCATATAGGGACACGATGATGTTCTCGATGCCGTCCACCATGTTGCCCCGTTTGGGGACGACCATGGGGTTGAAACTGGCATCCCTGTCCCTGGGAACGGATATCTCGGACTCCCCGAAGGAGGTCCTCACTTTCTTTTTGGAGTGTCCGTTGCGCTTGTTGGCATTGGATGAGCGCTGGTGCCTCTCGTAATCCAAGTGGCCGTCCAGTTCCCCTTCCAGCATCTTCTCGATGCCGCGTTTCTGGAGTTCCTTGAGAAAACCGTTGAGCTCGTCTCCCGATTTGAACTGCTTCAGGAAATCGTCGTTGAACAATTCTTCTTTCTTCATAATGTGAAAATATTTAAAATTAGACAAAAAATTAGCGGGGGCATGCCCCCGCTAATTTTCTATTTACACACTTTATGAGATAGTCCTTATAAAGTTGTGGAATGGTAAGACTCCAATTGTGCAAAGGGTATGCACATTTCTTATTGATGTTTCTTGAGGCTAAATATACTGGTTCTAGTATGGACATAAACTGATTAAGTACATTCTTCTCGAATACTGATTTTTGTTATTTGTTCATAACGCTGTCAGAATGAAATTAAACTAATACCTATTTCTGACGTACTTCAGCTTACACCCCTTTTTTCCCTTTAGATATCTATGGCTTAATCGAATCGAGTATTCTTTGGCATGCCTTTCATTTGTTAAAAGTTTGGAAAGTTCCCCAAAAACTTGAACCCTGTAAATCATCAGAAGCTTGACAACACGTGATTTGAAAAATCTTGTCGTAACCCCATTTATTTATCGATGCAATCAAATGCTTTGTTGTCAAATAAAAATGAAGAACATTGCCGTGATATTCTAAAATGATCATTCTCGTTTGTCCATAAAAACAGCTCCTAAAATAGAACTCCCAATCACAAAGGCAGATATGACCTCAGATACATCATTTCTTTTCAGATACGAAATAACTCCGGCCAAAATACATAATGTTCCAATGGCAATCAGCAGTATTCTTGTTGATTTGTTCATAGATTTATTTTAAACTGTAAGGGCCTTTGTTATAAGACCTGTTTTTACAGACGGGGACTAACTATTCATTTTGGGCGTTCACAGCTTCCAGAATCTCATCCTAACTACTTTGTTAGTCCCAAAACCATATTACCTCATTTTATCGATTTAAGGTGAGTCGGATTACAAATTTTCCAGTGTTTCTTTATGTTTTAAATTTTAGTCTTCACTAATTTATATACAAATTAATCCTTGAGGTAAAACTATTTTGATCCTCTCACAAAGAAACGCTATTCTCACATATAGAGTTTCCATGATTAAAACTGTTAGATTTAAAACGAGTACGTTCTATTAAGTTTTATCACCCCAATTACTTAAAGGAGCCATGGTTACACACTGTTTTTATTCCTTTATATATTTCGCTTGACAAGCTTCAAAGCAAGGATAATTTATGATCAAAACATTACCATTCTGTTCAAATGTAAAATCATAGGTAGGATTGTTACAATCAGCAGAATTAAAACTCATTCGAGCGTTTGAGTAAGTTCCTGAAGTTTGACTGTCTGAATTAATTGACATATCGCACAAATTTCCATTTGAGGTTATTGTACGGTCATTTTTAAACGTTATGGTTTTATTACTTTTAACAGAGCTGAATGTACCGCTTCCATCTCCTGGGTCAACATAAACTTCTATCAATTTCCATTTTCCAATCAATTCAGTATTGGGGTTAGAATCAACGCCATTTTTACAAGAATATGAAATTCCTAATGCTAGTAGGATTAATAGTGTGTTTTTCATAATTATCGTTTTTGAAAAGATGCTGAAATTCTAAAGTTTTTGTATACAACTACTTGTGACCTATTCCTATCATGATTGAAAAAATGAGTAAAGATTATTCATTGATGAAAAAATATGTTCAAGTGAATCACGTCGCTTTAATTCATATCAAATTTGCTGTCCTTTATCAATGAAAACCCAATATTATGCATGAGTACCGGTTCGTTAGTTCTGGAACATTATAGAATAGTTGTTATTAATAGCATAATCTAGCCTTAGTTAAAAAAAGCGCTCTTAATGATAACATCAAGAGCGCTTTTATCTGTGAATACCAAACCTTCAATTCTATTTAAAGCTTTGTAAATGTCAAAGAAGCCTCGTATGCTGCCCCACATCCACCTGAAGGATTGAAATCTTCTATCACAATAGTAAATGAAGAATCATCATTTACATCATATTCCACGTTTGCAATTCCGGTCTGTCCTATACTAGTTCCATCACATCCTAAACTCCCGGAAGTAATTGCACCTGAAAAGTTCTGTATCTCGCCACAGATCAAGTCAAATGTAAACTCATACGAAGATTCAAATCCTCCCGGATCATAACTGAAAGCAATAGTCCTCGAAGTCATGGATGGAGCTTCAACAGTTACGGTGGGCTGGGTAAATGCGTCTCCAATTCCAAACGGGGCGGAACCAGTGGTTTGGGTAATGGAATATTCCCCTTCAAAGTATCCATCTGGGACAAAACAAACTACGTTCGCATTGTAAAGAAACGGCGAGCTGAAGAATGACCCTGTCAATGTCCCTGTGTTATCTTCAAAGGAATATCTTCTTCCATCCGTAAGAACCAATTCAAAGCGAACAGTGAATGTGTCGCCACCAAAAAATGCGTCTCCTGGTAATCCGAGGGCTGACTGCAATTCTTCGAACCCAGCGGAGAATGTAAAACGGGGGAATCCAAACTCGCCAGTAACACCCTCAGAAGCTGGTATTGTCTCAAGTAATACTTCGGCCTTGCTGTCGGCACCACCGGAAGTATTGTCGCGGAAGCCCACGTACACTTCAATTTCAGAAAGAAGCCCACCGTCTTCAGTATCTTGAACTTCCACCGTTGTAGAAAAACCCCCATCTATAAGGACCTGATTGTTCAAGTCGAAAATGATTTCGTTCTGGTCAATGGACACGGTTCTCAAGATAGCACCCCTTTCGGTGCCGTCGACCACCTGATCAACGACCATATCGCTGTCCTCGCAAGATGTGACCAACAGTGCTGATCCTGCGAATAGTATAGTTATATATTTAAACCAATTTTTCATATTATATCTTTTAAATTTTTAGTTGGCAGGTGGAAAAGTTGGACTTGCCGGATTGGTATCCCAGAATACCTGCTGCGTCATTGTTTGTTTCTGCGTAAGCGAAGGATTGGTAATCACCTCGTTCTGCGGGTACAGGAAAGTTCTTGGGAACGGTCCTGGATCCAGTTCCCAGTTTGGCAGAACGGTAGTGGGATATCCTGTTTTCCTATAGTAATTATAGGCCTCGGTAGCACCACCGTACAAAGTAACAAAGTACTGTTCTGCAAAGATGTTCTCCTTGTCATCCCCGGAGGCCGCATTGAAATCTGCTACTATGCCATCAATATATTGGGTAACTGAAGTTTCATTGGGCTCAAAGGACAAATCTGCATTACCGTCCAAAGATCCAAAGGATTGTACCTTGGCAATGGATTTTTCGAGTCCACTTTCCAAGAAACTAGCGCGATCGGCATCGTTGGCGGCCAT
Organism: Allomuricauda sp. MMSF_3307; assembly: GCF_030733585.1. Lineage (NCBI taxonomy): Bacteria > Pseudomonadati > Bacteroidota > Flavobacteriia > Flavobacteriales > Flavobacteriaceae > Allomuricauda > Allomuricauda sp. MMSF_3307. Next base: position 23,816 of record NZ_JASHIQ010000006.1, on the reverse strand, counting down.
CATTCCCCTCCAGAAATCCACGTAGGACGATAGGATAATGGGCTCTATACCGGCACCGGCACCACCTCTTCCCAGACCAACAGTTCCAAAACTGTTGTCATCGAACCTACCCGCTGCAGGATATACCCCAACGGCAGTTCTGAAAAAGTTGTCTGGAGGGGTTCCCTCATCGTTTCCGTGCGATCTGCCCCAATAACCATTAGGTACACTACAGTATGTGAAACCACCGTCCAGATAATGCTGGGGCGGAACCGCCAAGGAACAAACCAACGTCTCTTCGTTGGCTGGTGCGTCAGCTCCTGGAGTAGCATCAGTCTGCCTGTAGAAATAGTAACGGATACGGGGATCATCATTGTTCAACATCAACTCCATCAACCAGTTGGACTGATAAATGCCTGCTCCTGATGGCGTATAGTCTTGAGCGTAGTCGGGATGACGTGTATCGGGCTGCAGTTCGCTGGCCCCGTACTGGAACTCAAAATCGTCATCTGCGGTAGCGATGAAATTACCTCCAGCAATAACGGCATTGAAATTGGCCGCATCATCTGTGGTCATATATGCCTTCAACCTTATGGTGTTCACCAATTTCAACCACTTGGTGGTGTCTCCACCGTAAAAAAGATCGGTGGCCCCAAGGGACAAAGGTTCTCCAGAAAGTAGCGCTTCGGCCTCGTCCAACAACCCTAAAGCTGCAGCATAAACGGATGCACCATCATCCAAGGCGGGTGCGGGAAATTCATCAGGGTTTCCAAATTGGCTAAAAGCCGCCTCGCCCAAATAATCCACTAAGAGCATCAACATATGCGCTTGAAGCGTTTTGGCCACTCCCACATGGAACGAATAATCGGTATCGCTTTCAGCATCAATGCTTTCCAAGGTGTTAATGTTGGTAAACATTCCAATGGAAATTGATCCATCAATGGGATCATTGGCATCGCTTAAACCACTACTGTACGTTCGCGCCCATATTTGATTGAAAGTGTCCCCTGGATAGTTGTTGAAATAATCCCTACCGAACATATAATCGATACGGGTGAGTTCTGCTCCCAGATCGCTGATGTCATCCATATTGGAGGCATAGGCCAACTGTATGGAATTTAACAAGAGGTTGGGGGCTGCCTGATCGGCAGCAAGATCGTTTGGACTTACCCTTAAGTCCAGATCGGTCGTTTCACAGGCGGTGAATGTGAGGCCCGCGAACAAAACCATTGAAATATGTTTTAAGTATTTTTTCATAATGCTATATCATTAACAATTTTTATTAGAACGATGCCCTTACGGTGAATCCATACCTACGCTGCGATGGTCCGTTCAAGAAGTCGAAACCACGGCCGTTTCCGATACCGATACCGGCCACATTGGGATCAAAGTTCGCTCCGTCAGGAGTGTTGTAGGCATCATACCATAAATTGAATCCCTGTGCGGTAAGCGTTAGTGCTCCAAATGGCGTTTTGTCCAAGAACTTCTTGGGGAAGGAGTAGGACAAGGACACTTCCTGCAAACGGATTACGGATGCATCATAGACCTTCAACTCCGCTGGACCGAACAACAAGTTGTTGAAATAGTACGTAGAGTTGTTGATCTGCCTATTATTGGGCTCCCCAGTTGTCTGGTTCACACCTGGCAATATATAGGTGTTTTCCCTGTCCAGGGTCTCTGTGATCAGACCACGTCCCAATAGGGAGGCAATGGTGCTCGACATGACGTCCCCACCTTTCACATGCTGGATTTGGAAACCAAGGCTCCAGTTCTTATAAGAAAGGTTGTTGAAGAAGTTCATAGTGTAATCTGGAATCGCATCCCCAATGATTGGCACATTGCCCTCATTGTCCTGCTCCACGATGACGTAGTTACCACCGTTGTTTACTTGAAAATTACCATCTGCATCACGACCTACGGCAGTACCCACAATGGTACCCAAGGACTCTCCTTTAATGGCAGCGTTCGCACCCACGAACAGTGCGGTACTTCCAGCGTAGAAAATGATATCCTCTTCCTGCTCCTCAACGACTTCCTCATTGGCGAAGAAGTTCATTCTTGAGTTCCAATTGAAACCATCCTGACCACCTCTAAAGATGTCTATGCCCAAATCGGCCTCGATACCTTTATTGCTGATCTGTCCGATGTTGGACTGGGTCAAGGTAAATCCTGTGGATGGAGGAAGTGGTTGGCTTACGATTAAGTCATCCGTTCTTCTGTCATAGTAAGTGAAATCAAAAGAAACCCTATTTTGCCAGAAGCGTGACTCGATACCCACCTCGAACTCTTTCAAAAGCTCTGGTTTAAGGTCTGGATTTGCCCTAAAGTTGTCCACCTGGTTGGTCGTGATCTCACCACCTTCACCGAAAACTTGGGTAGTCTGCTCTACCACGCTCACTGTTGGGTAACCCGTTGGGAAGTTGGCAGAAGTTGCGTAACCGGCTCTCAGTTTCAAGTAGTTCAGACCGTTTTCGGACTGTAGACCGCTGAAGGCCGCTGTAGGCAAGAAAGAGACACTTACCCCAGGATAGGTCAAGCTTCTATTTTCGGTCACCAAGTTGGATACCCAATCCGTTCTGGTATTCAAGTTCAGGAACAACATGTTGTCGTAATCAAAGGACACCTGGCCCAATAGTCCCACAATGTTTCTCTTTTGTGAGAACTGGATGGGCAACTGGTTTTCGTAGTTGAAGTGTCTCTTAATACCGAACACGATCTGTCCCGTACTGGCAACCCCCTGTCTATCAAAGAAATCGGAACGGGCATTGGCACCGGCGATAAAGGTCACACCGATCTTTTCGGAAATATCGTAGTTACCGTTTAGAGCAACATAGTGGTCCCAAATCGTATTGTTATTGTCGTACGTGTTTAAGAACCCGAAAATAGCATCGGTAAATTCAACCCCGCCTCTGTTGGAGGAGTTCACGTTTCTTTCGTTATAGTAATCAAGACCGGTCCTCCAGGTCAACCCTAGGTTCTCATTGATCTCGTAGTTCAAGGAAGCATTGAAGTTGAACCTGTTGGTCAAGTTGTTATAGGTAACATTCTTGGCCACCCATCGTGGGTTGATGATATCGTTACCGTTACGGTAATAAATACTGGAACCGTCCTCGGGCTGCTCAAAAGGCAGTCCCATCAGGTCCACACTTCGCGGTGTCCACAAAATGTTAGAAAACACCGAAAGGCCCAAAGTACCGTTACCCCTACTGGCAGCAACAGGAGGTGATTTTACATCACTCCTTGCATAGTTGGCTGTAGCTTGGACCGTAAATTTGTTGGAAAGCTTGGATTTTCCTCCAACGGAAAAGTTAAAACGGTTAAGGGAGTTACCTGGGGTAAATCCTTCCTCGTCCAAATAACCGATGTTAGCATTGAAGGTAGTGTTCCCGTCCTCTGAAGCTCCTGCAATGTTCACGGAAGTGTTCAAAGTTCTACCTGGACGCATGAATTCTTCAACGGAATTGTAAGGTTTCCAATCGTACCTTTGGTTGGCAAACTGCTGTGCCAAGGCACTTGTACCTGTATTGGGTCCATCAGGGTTCAAGAATGCAGAAGATGCATAAGGGTGCAACAAGGTGCCCTGGTCATCAATAGCAGGCTGATTTCCCCAACCGGAAACACCATCACGATCGAAACTTGGCCCCCAATTACTGAAGAACCACCCGAAGGATTGGTCAAAACCGTTTCCGTATTGGGATTGGTAATCAGGCATGGATGCGAACTCGTTGGAGAAAAAGGATTGGCTCACGGTAATTTCCGTTTTCTTTGGGCCTGGCTCTCCAGCTCCTGCTTTTGTTGTAATCAGGATAACCCCGTTCCGTCCCAACGTACCGTATAAGGTGGTCGCGGCAAGACCCTTCAACACTTCCACATTGGCGATGTTGTTGGGATCCAAGTCCAAGAAACGTGAAGGAGCAGGATTACCATCCAAGAAGTCATCTGTTGAATTACCGTCGATACTTCCTGGTGAGTTATTATCATTACTGAAAGGCACTCCATCAACAATGAAAAGCGCCTGGTTACTGCCGCTAAAGGAACTGAAACCCCTAATGGTTACGTTGGTACCAGAACCAGAGGTTCCACCTGCTGAGGTAATCTGGACACCTGCAGCCTTGCCATTAAGAACCCTGGCAACATCCCCTTCGGACCGGTTTTGGATTTGATCAGCTCCAACAGAGGTCACTGAATATCCTAGTGCTTTTTTCTCCCGTTTGATACCTTGGGCGGTAACAACCACCTCTTCCAGGGCCTGAGCATCTTCTTCCATTTGAACGTTGATAACACTGCTGGCACCGACCAATCTCCGTTCAACTTTTTGGCCAATATAGGTGAACAACAAGGTCTGGCCCTGACTTACCATGATGGCGTAATTTCCATCAAAGTCTGTTTGGGTACCTGTGGAGGTACCTTCAACCACAATGTTGACCCCAGGTAAGGGTAGACCTGCCGAGTCCGTTACATTACCTGTAATGTTTTTTTCCTGCCCAAATGTTTGCCCACTTATAGCAACTACAAACAAAAGAGACAGAAGTCTGAGTTTCTGTTTCATAAATTTTGAGGTTTTAGTTAGAAATAAACAATTGAGAAAGGAGGGCGGAAGAACACCGTTTTTTGGCTAATTCAAAAAATCAATAAATGAAAACAAAACTAAATGGATTGTTATTCTGTGATTTTTAGTAAGGCTTCTCACCACCCTACCTTTACAATTGCACCACAAAGAATGGGATGTTTAACTTGGATTATTCAATGTTTTATCGGATGTGCCATAAAAACCGATAATTTGTTGTAAAAAGATAAAACAAGCCCTCTTGTTTAATTTCGAGTATAAAACGTTATTAAGTTTTACTTGAAGATATGCCCTGTTCAATTATATACTTGACGGGCTCATTTTAGACTCATGTGGAGAAATTCCAATTTCATAAAAATTATTTCAGTCTATCAATGACATATTAAAAACCGGCTTCAAATACTCAATAATTCTTCGCAAAAAGAGATGGACCATCCGCCTCACCCCAATTTAACTATTCATGATTTTCCTATTGGGTATGGGTTAACAATCAAGTATCAAAATACATGACAGCCAACATCTCTATACGACTTCGGCATTCGCTTTCTCAAATTCGGAATGCTAAGGGTATCCAATAGCATTTTCGACTCAAGCTAATCAGTCATTTTAGAGAAAGGTGAATCAACCTCTCATTAAAGCAATGGACTAATCAGTCATGGATGAAATAGATGGCAATGCCACTAGTCCAAAATATTATTAGAACTCCTCTATTAGCGGTTATGTGTTGTTTTCAAGACTGTAAGATTAAAAATATGGTAGTAGTTAATCAATTCTTTTCCTTTTTTTTGTGCTATAACCTAACGCTATCATTGCTAGTGTTTTCAATAATGTAAGTGGGAAAGGTACATATGTTGACCCAACAGCCGTTTAATTGATTTCCTTAGGGATAAGGACGCTTATTTTTATAAAATTGGGCTCTTTATGTTTTCACAAGGAGTTTGAATACACGAACTTGCCTGATTGGGTCTTTAAAAAAGTTATTGTGAGTTTTGTGGATATATGAATGGCTAATAAAAGAAATTTCATTTCTGTCCATCACTTGTTATTTGATATCAAGATAAAGCTGGATTATACTCACCTTATCAAATATATTTAAACCATATGCTGGCTTATATCCTTACCCTTTTTATTGGTAAATAAGTGTTAGAAAAGGTTATTTTTGAAAATTCCTGTTAGCGCAAGACACCTCACTTTTAAATTAGACCAACCCAAAAGGCAAAAAAATTGTTGTAAAACAGTATCAAGTTTATTCTTTATAGATGCTTAAGAACGTTCTAAAACTTTCAATCATATTTTCATTGCATTGTTTCGTTTGGTCACAAGAGGAACACAAGGAAGACATTTATTATACGGACTCTATTAGAAAATATTTTTTTTCTGATAGTGTCAAGACTAAAGTTTTCATCAATGCTTACATCTCCGAATCCATCAATGAAGGTAACCCGAAAAATCTGTGGGAGGGTTACCATAACTTAACATCATACTATTATAGATTCAACGATACGTTAAAAGTCGTTGAATATACCGATACACTTTTCTCAGTGGCAAAAACCAACAATCTCAAAGTAGAATTGCTGAAAAGTTACCATTTGAAAAACAACTACCTAAGGATGTTGAATGGCTTGGACGATCCAAGAATAATTGAGAATATTTTTAACGCTTTGGAAATTGCCCAAGAAATAGGAAGTAAAATATGGCAATGTAAATACTATAACGACATTGCAGAATATTATAAATTAACCAGAGATTTTGACAATGCACTTGACTTTTACAAGAAAAATCTATTGATGTTAAAAGGCATCATAAAAACACCGGATTATAATGCATATAAGGAATGGGGAGGCAATTATGAGAACACTTGTCTGGATGTAGCCGATATTTATATTCAGGTAAATAGAATAGACGCTGCCAAGACGTATAATCAAATGGCTAAATCTGTCTTGGACACAATTGAGGGAGGGTATTCGGATGTTTCCAGATACAGATATATGGTCAATGAACTGGAAATAAATCTTCTTGAAAATGACATTGAATCTGCAAATAAAAGGTTGCTCATTATTCAAGATTCCATTCCTGAGGTGTTTAAAAGGCCTTTTCGAGAATATGCGAAATTATATCTCCAGGGTCTTGTGAGCTACCACGAGGGTAATTTCAAAAAAGCCATTGCTTCCTTTGAGTCCATAGATACTGTAAGGATTAAGAACAATGAACGCTTAGGTCTGTTCCACAATGACTTATATAAGTATTTATATAAATCCCATCTTCAATTGGGTAACTCAAAAAAATCTGATTATTACTTTGATTTACATATGGAATCCCTTAACGGACAAATGGATTTAAACAATTCGGTCAATTTGAATCTTAAGAATACTGAATTGGCCAAGTATAACGAGGAGGTCAGTGTACTTAGTGAGCAAAGGGCCGAACAGCGTTTTTATTTGATAGCGTTCATTTCTGGGTCCTTGATTTCTTTTATTGGTGTTATCCTCTTTTTCAAGAAAAGACAAAAAAAAAAATTAAATAGGCTTGTAGCTGAGATTAAGAGTCAGAGGCAAGTGGTAAAGCGGGAAAAGATTGCATTAAACATACATGATGAAGAAATAAAAAGGATAATTAAAAGACTCCATAAGCTGGAGGAAAAAGAGTATTATTTAAGAATTGATTGTACGGCTATCAATCTTGCCAAGAAACTGAAAACCAACACAACGTATTTATCTAAAATCATAAACGTCCATTATCAAAAAAATTTTACGACTTATATCAATGATTTAAGAATTGATTATGTTCTTGAAAGACTACAAAATGATTCACAATTAAGAAAATACTCAATCCAAGGTATAGCGAATGAAATAGGATTCAAAAGTAAGGAGTCCTTTAATGCCGCGTTCAAAAAAAGAACCGGAGTACTTCCTTCTGCTTTAATTAAAGAGCTCAAAAAAACAACCGATTATCAAAGAATCTAGATTTATTGTATCCTTTCCCAAAAAATAGATACCATTAATTATAATTTTATGAATTTTAGGAATATTCTAAGAAAAGTAAGGCTACAAAAGGTTCATCACTCCCGATAAAGAATAACAGCTAACCTTTTTATGGGCCCAACAAATTATCTCGAAGAATTACTATTTGCTAAATACAAATAATTGTAGAATTTAACATAATAATGATGAAAGCACGCAAAGTTTTTCAACAAGTATTCATGTTTAGTTTGATCATACTTTCCTTTTCATGCAACAAAGATGAAACAGTTAATGAACCTCCAACCAATTATGATCAGTTAACTAATTTGCAACGAGATTTTGTGAATGAATATATTTTTTCCACCTTCAACTTATCTCCAACCTCAAATGGCAACTCACTTAGCACAAAATGGCAAAATGAAATTAAGGTATTCATTGAAGGTGAAATTTCCAGCGATCTTCAATTAAGGATAGAGAACTATCTTGAAGAACTGAACACTCTGATTACCGATGGAGCAAGTATTCTACCTGTTGAAAATCTTAACCAGTCCAATGTACATATAATATTAGGTCCGCCATCATCAATTGAACAAATATGGCCCGATATGTACAACTTGGTTGTTGACACCAACTTTGAAGGATATGCACTATATAATTGGAGTTCAAATAATTATATCACTAGAGGGCGTGTATGGCTGGGTAGACCAAATAGAAGTCTCTTTATCCATGAACTAGGTCATATTCTAGGACTGGGTCATGCATCAAATTCTTATTGCGACAATGGAAATATTAGCTTCATGTGTTCCGTGGCCAGAGCGGAAGAATTGAATTCTTTTGACAAAGAAACTATTAAAACCCTTTATCACCCAGGTACCCTGGTAGGATTATCACAAACAGAAATGAGAAATTGGATTGAGGAATATGTTTTAAAAAATTCAATCCTGGAATGAAAAAACATTTAAAGAGAAGTTCAACTCAATGAAAACAGAACGGGTTACTTTGATAAATACATGATACGGACTTCCTATAAATAGAACTACTTATATTTCCAAAATTTCATCATAGTTGTGCCTTAAAATCCCCAGCTACCAAATCGAAATCCAGAAAAAAGCGAGCGAAACCAAGTTTCGCGCTGCAAGCGTCCCAAAACTTACCAAACTAATACTACTGAGCGAGGCAATCCTGTCTTTCTATTGAAAACATGCTGTTCATCCTTTAAGGTAATCCAAAGGCTTGTTTGCTTCACGTCTATATCGTTCCAACAGCCCTTCCGTTATTTCAAGCTTCAGATAGCTCTTTCCAAAGTTTCCCTTGACCACCTTTACCTTTTCAAGGACATCCTTTAAATCCGCTTGGAGCGAGGCCGCCTTTTCCTCCAACCGATCATACTTGATTCTGGGGACAGTGACCTCTCCATCAAACACCGGGTACGGCTTTGGTGGATTCCTTTCGATCATTTCGTCAAGAAAATCATCCCCATCATCTTCATTGTCCAATTCCTGGTCAAACAAAGCCTGCATCATGCCAATGGTGGGCAGGGTCTGGTTCTTTTCAATATCCCTAATGATCGCAATGACCGCATCCGTCCGTTTCCTGTTTTTAATGATCTCTTGACCAATGCTTTTTTCAAACCGTTCCGATGGCAAAAAGCCATGCCACTCAAAAAAGTCCATGATCATATCCAAGGTATGCGAATAACTCTTGCCCACTTTTCTTGAAAAGACCTTAAATCTGGAAAGTGTCCTTTTCTTTATCCGTACTGCTCTAAAATCGTCCATAATACTTGGTTTAAAGGGCTCAATTGTTACAATTTTGTTCAATGTTTATAGGCACTCCAAGCAATTTTGCAACAACCAACACCATAGTTCCTAAAATCAATGCTTTGCAAAACCCCTTATAAACAGGGCTTTTCCGAAGGAAAATGAATCATAGCGCCGCTTTAGCGCGCTATCCTCTTGCTTTTCAACTTAGTGTCGCCAAGGCGACGCTAAATAGAAAACTTTTGCCAAAGCAGGTTGTAGATTGCGCCCTATCAGTTTTTTGCTCAACCCTTATCTTCTCGAACACTACAAAAACCCGATAGGAACCAAGCGCAAAAGTCTGGGTAAGATTGGGACTAAAAATCTTCGATAGTTTTGGCACCTGGATCTTTGTAATGAGTTCTCTTGGTTAAAAGACGGAGTTACCAAACTTCTCGCTATCATCAATTGAATCTGAGAATTTTGATTCTAGAATTGATTCCAAACCACTCATATCCTCACTGATTTTTTTATCCAAGACCCGCGCATAAATCTGAGTCGTGGCCAATTCTGAATGTCCCAATATTTTGGAAACAGTTTCAATAGGAACCCCGTTGCTTAATGTAATGGTAGTAGCGAACGTATGCCTGGCCATATGGAAAGTTATGTGTTTATTGATATGGCATGCATCCGCAATCTCTTTCAGATAGCTATTTAATTTTTGATTGGAAATCTTTGGGAATAATTTATCTGTGCGTCTTTTCGGATGATAGTGATATCTCTTCACAATCGACAATACTGGTCCCATTAAAGGCAGCTTGAAGCTGTTCTTGGTCTTTTGTCTTTTTGTACTTATCCAATGCTTTCCATCGATACCCAATACGAGATTGTCCTCATTTAGGTTCATTATATCACAATAGGCAATGCCCGTGTAGCAACTAAAAACAAATAAGTCTTTTACAATTCGTAACCGTTCAATTTTGGTTTGGAAATCCTGAATTTTTCGTAATTCTTCCAAGGTCAAAAAATCCCTTTCCTTTTTCTCCATCCTAATCTTAAATTTTTGAAAGGGATATTTTTCTATCCATTCATTGTTTACAGCCATTCTGACCATCTTTCTCAAACGTTGGATATGCTTCATTGCTCCGTTGTTCGAAAGTCTACCATGATGGTGAATAGGGTGTAGTTTTCGCAAGTAGGTCTCGAAACCTACAACAAACTGATGGTTGAGCTGTGACAATCTGTAATCATCACTTTTATAGTGCTTCTTCAGATATCCCAATAAATACTTCTGGGTGGTTTTATAATGGCTCAGGGTCGCTTTACCTAGATTATGTGCGCCATGGAGGTTATGGTATTCAAATAGGGACGTTAACGTCATTTGGTTCTCATCCTCCCCAAAATACTTCGCCTTGACCATTTGCGGCGTAATGTGGGTTGTTTTGGATCGTAATTCACGATAGCACTGAAAAAGTTCGGTTTCGACCTCCATCAGATAGGCGTTGATTTCTTGCGCTTCCGTTGTGCGCCCCAGAACCCTCGATCCTTTTCGGTCCCAACTTTCTGCAGGAATGGTGTATTTAAGGCTCATGTTAACTCGTTGTGAATCAACGGTAATACGTGCATAAATCTTCGCGGTTCCGTCATTCCTCCGGGCGGTGCTTATCCAAAAACTGATTGAAAATGTAGACCGAGTTCTCATAGGTTTTGTGTTAAATTGAACGAAAATCACCTACGAAAGTCAAATACTAAGTTGCTGTAATATAGTAATTTACAGGCTTATTCGGTTAACACTTTTCACAAAAAAATTTACTAACCGAATTGCAAACCAAAACATATCAAATCAAACCAATTTAAATAAAGGCCCAAAACGTCAAAACCTTGCAAATCAATAAGATATGCAAGGTTTTGTTTTTATTTAAACTCTAAAAGTGGGCGCTGAGGGATTCGAACCCCCGACCCCCTCGGTGTAAACGAGGTGCTCTGAACCAACTGAGCTAAGCGCCCATTCAATTTGCTAAATGGGAGTGCAAATATAACACAGTTTTTGATTTAAAAAATAAAAAGATGAAAAAAAATCACACTACTTCAGCCACCACAAAAGTACTTCCCCCAACGTAGATCATGTCCTGTTCGTTAGCATTTTTCAATGCCTTCTTCAAACCCTTGTTTACCGACTTGCAAACCTTCCCCTTAAGTCCTTGTTCTTCTGCTAGTTCCCTTAGTTGGGCGGCTTCCATACCGCGAGGGATGGATGGCTTTACAAAGTAATAGTGGGCATCTTTTGGAAAAAGGGTCAGTACCGACCTTATATCCTTGTCCTTCACAAAACCTAATACCACATGGAGTTTTTCAAAAGACTGTTTTTCCACCTGTTTCAGGACCAATTGCAGTCCTTCCTTGTTATGGGCCGTATCACAAACCACTAAAGGATGCTGTTGCAACACCTGCCATCTCCCCATGAGCCCGGTGTTCTTTACCACATTTTGTAAGCCTTTTGAAATGGCCGCTTCCGGAACTTCAAAATTTTTCAGTTGATGGATACAGGCAACGACCCCATTAATGTTCCTTTGCTGATAATCGCCCAACAAATCCGTTTGGTACCCGAGGACTGGTTCCGCATCGGCAAACACAATATTGGATTTGAGCTGATGGGCAATCAGGTTAAAGATCATTTTGGTCTCAGCTTGGGTTTCGCTGATTACCACGGGAACATTTGATTTAATCACCCCAGCCTTTTCCAACGCAATTTTTTCCAAGGTATCCCCCAAAAACTGAGTGTGGTCCATTCCTATGTTGGTAATGAGCGCCACTTCGGGCGTAATGATATTGGTAGAGTCCAAACGGCCGCCCAACCCGACCTCAATTACTGCAATGTCCACCTTTTCCTCTTCAAAATAGCTGAACGCCATCCCAACGGTCATTTCAAAAAACGACAGCTTGTTGTATTCAAAAAAGGATCGGTACTTCGCTATAAACCCCTTTACAAATTTTTTACTGACTACCTCTCCATCGATTTTAATACGTTCCCTAAAATCCTTGAGGTGGGGCGAAGTATAAAGTCCGACCTTGTAGCCTGCCTCCTGAAGAATGGACGCCAACATATGGCTACTGGAACCCTTTCCATTGGTACCCGCCACATGGATACTCTTGAATTTATCCTGCGGATTTTCCAACACATTACAAAAATGGATAATGTTGTCCAGCTTTGCGTTCAAGGCTACTGCACCTTTTTGCTGGTACATCGGAAGCTGTCCGAACATCCAGTCCAACGTCTCCTTATAGGTCACTACTGTCCCAATTTAAAGTTGACGACCACAAATCCGATTTGCTGGGCCGGTGCATTCGCATCGGAATTCCAACGATGAAGAAGCGCCGTTTTACGGGCAGGTTCCAAAAGGCATGGCGCATTATTGGTGGTCCCCTTTACTCCCGGCTGAGCTTGGATTACCTTTCCATTTCTATCCACCACAATCCTTACCACTACTCTACCTTCCTCATTGCATTCCTGTTGTACTTTTCCTTGGTTGGCCAACGATCGACCATTAAGGCCGTAACCACCAGTACCACTACCGCTTCCAGGTGCACCGTAGTACGAAGTGGCGTATGGGTCGCCATCAGGCTGGCCTTTATCCCCAGCTTTGTCATCGTCACCTTCACCGCCTGTTGTGGTTCCTTCCGATTTTCCAATTCCCCCGATCAAAGCATCCACGCTTTTCTTTTTGGCCTCCTGTTCTTGTCGTTTGCGTTCCTCGGCTTCCCGTTTTTCACGGGCAATACGTTCCGCTTCTGCCTTGGCTTTTTTGGCCTCTTCTTCAGCTTTTCGCTGTGCTTCCTCTCGTTGTTTTATTTTGATGGTCTCCTCATCGTTGCTGGTAAGTACCTCTTCCACGGGTGCTTCTTCCACAACCGTTTGCTCAGGCTGCACAGGCTCTACTTGCTCTTGAGGCTCCTCAGGCTGCCTTTCCACTTCCCTGGGTTCGGAACGTACTCTTTCCGTGGGCTGCACCTCACCACTTCCAAATTCCATGGTACCGAAATTAACAGCGATACCATTTTCAATGGGTGGGTCGAGATAGGTCAGTCCAATATAAAAAAGCAATAGCAGCAATGCGCTCAACAAAAGTGTAGTGAGCGTAAAGGATTTTTTCTTGTGTCTCGTATCTAAAAAGGACATTATTTTGGCCGCACTGCCAAGATAACCTTATAACTGTTCCTGTTGGCAATATCCATAACGTTGACCGCTTCTTTGATGGCCACGTTTTCTTCTGCCCTTAGGATGATGGTAGGCTTTTCTTGACCTTCAAGTGCCTTTTTTAATTCAATTTCAATGTATTCTTTGTTGATCTGCTCGTTGTTCACAAAATATTGCAGGTCTTTATTGATGGTCACCGAAACATTCTGTGTATTGGTCGATTTGCCCTTTGCCTTTGGCAACAACAAATCCAACGCATTTGGAGCATTGGAGGTCAGCATGAAAAATACCAACAACAGGAACACAATGTCCGTCATGGACGACATGCTGAATTCAGGGCTTATCTTATTTCTTCCCTTTAGTTTCATGGCAGAGGGTTTATATGGGTTCGTTCAACAAATCCAGGAACTCCACCGCATTGGCTTCCATTTGGTGCACTACCTTGTCGGTTCGATTCACCAAGTGGTTATAGCCGATATAGGCGATGATACCCACGATAAGACCTGCTACTGTGGTGGTCATGGCGGTGTAAATACCAGATGCTAGAGAGCCCATTTCGGCTTGTCCTCCGCTACTTGCCATCTCGTGAAACGCCAAGATCATACCGATAACGGTTCCCAAGAAACCGATCATGGGTGCAGCACCTGCCACGGTGGCCAGAACACTCACATTCTTTTCGAGTTTGTACACCTCAAGGGTACCTGCATTTTCGATAGAGGTGTTGATGTCGTCCAAAGGCTTGCCTATTCGCGCAACCCCTTTTTCGATGAGTCGCGCTACGGGAGAATCCGTTTGGGCACACAACAAGGTGGCAGCTTCCAGTTTACCATTGCTGATATGGTCGCGAATCTGGTTCATGAAATTCTTATCTATCTTAGAGGCCGCCTTTATGGCAAAAATCCGTTCAAAATAGATGTACATAGCAACAAAAAGAAGAACAAAAAGCACCATGATAATGATAACGCTTCCTGTTCCCCCATTTACGATAAGGTCGATTACGGACAAGGTTTTTTCCTCGGAAATTGAAGCAGCTGCTTCAGCACCTTCCGTTACTTCTTGAAAAATATTCATATAAAATCCCCAATTTATTATGCAAGTATAACGGAGATTTTTGAACTAAAGTATCTTTTAGAACAAATATCGCATACCCATGTAGCAAATTGCTCCAGCGATAAAACCTACAAAGGCCAACCACGATATTTTTTTGAGGTACCAGAAGAAATCAATTTTCTCCATTCCCATAGCAACAACGCCAGCCGCAGAACCGATGATCAACATACTTCCACCTGTTCCAGCGGAGTAAGCGATAAAATGCCACAGTTGATCATCCATGGGTTCGGAGAACATTCCCAAACTTGCTGCCACCAAAGGTACGTTGTCAATAATGGCGGATCCGACACCTAATAGAATTACCACTAAATCGGACACCCGTGTTCCAGCCATTTCCGTTCCCATTAAAGGCATACCTTGCTTCAATCCTTCGGCGAAGTTGAACAGAAGCCCCAAGGACTCCAAGGCAGCAACTGCCATCAAAATACCCAAGAAGAACAAAATACTAGGCAATTCAATTTTGGTCAACGCGCTATGTACCGGACTGTGGGAGGCGTGGGCATCGCTTTCTTGATCCAAACTGGAAATAGCGATTTTCTTATTACTGTAGATTTCTGCAAATGTTGCGACTACAGCCAAAGATAACATCATTCCTACATAGGGCGGCAAGTGGGTCACGGTTTTAAAAATGGGTACAAAAACGATCGCCCCAAGACCCAAATAGAGCATTCTAGGTCCAAATTTTGATTGAGCGCCATCTTCTTCTTCCATATCTATCTCTCCTTTAAAGGCGGGCAAAAAGGAGGCGATGAAAGATGGGATGAGCATACAGACCAATGATGGTATTAACAAATGTTCGATGAGCATGGCCGTAGAAACTTTATCCCCGATCCACAGCATGGTCGTGGTAACATCACCGATGGGCGACCACGCACCACCAGCATTAGCGGCAATAATGATTAGACCGGCGTACCAGATTCGCACTTCCCTGTCCTTCACTATCTTTTGAAGAATGGAAATAAGCACGATGGTCGCAGTAAGGTTGTCTATAATAGCAGAAAGGATAAAAGCCAAGAAAGAGAAAATCCAAAGAATTTTTTTCTTGCTCCTTGTTTTTACAAATGATTTTATGGTAGCGAACCCGTCAAAGTAATCAATGATTTCAACAATGGTCATGGCACCCAACAGGAACACCAAAATTTCGGAAGTCTTTCCCAAATGGTGCAAAAGGGTCTCCTCCATCAATTCCATTTTCTCTTCGTGACCAAAGGCTCCAAAGTTTTCCAACAGGGAGTGGTTACCAGAATCGAACCACGTACTGAAGCCGTCTATCCCGAAAGCCATCAACGCCCACAAGATGGCCATCATGGCCAAAGCAGGAATCAATTTGTCTATTTTTAAATTATGTTCGAGGGTAATTGCCAAATATCCAATTACAAAAATGACAACTAAAAGGGTTTCCATGTTAAGTTTGGTTTAATTAAGGAATTATGTTTTGAGCAGTTATCTGTGCGGCTAAAGATATTCAAAATGAATTTTTCCGCATAATCTAATTGGTATAAAAATATCTAAAACCGAAGATCCTGAACTCAAAACGTTTTCTTAAAATTCAAAAATTCGCATTTATCGACATCAATCCATAGAAATTTGATACCGGAAGATTATATTTGTAGGTAGTTTTTAAATATTATTCAGTTTTATGGATTTTACACTTTCCGAAGAACAGTTAATGATACAACAGGCGGCCAAAGATTTTGCCCAAAACGAACTTTTGCCAGGGGTCATCGAACGCGACGAAACCCAGACATTTCCTTGGGAACTTGTTCAAAAAATGGGAGAACTCGGCTTTATGGGGATGATGGTGAATGAGAAATATGGAGGAAGCGGCCTTGGAACCCTTTCCTATGTCTTGGCCATGGAAGAACTATCCAAGATTGATGCCTCCGCCTCTGTAATGGTGTCGGTAAACAATTCTTTGGTTTGCTGGGGACTCGAAACCTATGGAACTGAGGAACAAAAACAAAAATATTTGACCCGCTTAGCCACTGGAGAAATCATCGGAGCATTCTGTCTATCGGAGCCTGAAGCGGGAAGTGATGCCACATCACAAAAAACAACGGCCATTGACAAGGGAGACCATTATATACTAAACGGAACCAAAAACTGGATCACCAACGGCAACATAGCCGAAGTCTACTTGGTTATCGCCCAAACGGACCGGGACAAGGGACATCGTGGTATAAATGCCCTGATTGTTGAGAAAGGCATGGAAGGTTTTGATATCGGCCCCAAGGAAAACAAATTGGGAATCCGAGGCAGCGATACCCACTCTCTTATGTTCAATGATGTTAAAGTACCCAAGGAAAACCGCATCGGAGAAGACGGCTTTGGCTTTAAGTTTGCCATGAAAACCTTGGCCGGAGGACGAATAGGTATTGCCGCACAAGCCCTTGGAATTGCGGCGGGAGCCTACGAATTGGCCCTAAAATATGCCAAAGAACGGAAAGCATTTGGTACTGAAATTGCCAATCACCAGGCCATTGCCTTTAAACTGGCAGACATGCATACCAAAATTCAGGCGGCCCGCCATTTGGTGTATCAATCCGCTTGGGACAAAGACAATGGGAACGATTATACGCTTTCTGGTGCAATGGCCAAGCTTTATGCTTCTGAAGTTGCCATGGAAACCGCTATCGAAGCCGTACAGATACACGGAGGTAATGGCTACGTAAAGGATTACCATGTAGAGCGATTGATGCGTGACGCAAAAATAACCCAGATATACGAAGGCACTTCTGAAATACAGAAAATTGTTATTTCCAGAAGCATCATAGCCGATTAAAAATCAGTACCCCCTCCCAAAAGAGGGGGTTGTTTTTTATCAACACTACCCATTCGTCAACTCGACCCTATTTTTTGACTGACATCTTCCTTAAAATTCTAAAAAAGAACCATACCCCCATCACAACGAAAAGGGAAGACCTTCATTTGAACGGCGAATTTGAGAGAATGATAATTTAACTTTCCTATATTTCCTAAATTGAATTTTTTTTAACCTTTATGAAATAACGTTGATTATTTATCTGATAATCAACCAAAACCTTATTGTTTCTTCATTGATTTTGATATTTTTGAGCAAATACGTTAATGATGGGATTGAAGAAACAAGGTTTATATCTACCAGAATTTGAACATGACAATTGCGGTGCGGGCTTTATTTGTAGCCTAAAGGGCATCAAATCGAATGACATCATACATAAGGCCCTAGAGATTCTCGATAAATTGGAACACCGTGGGGCTGTAAGCGCAGATGGTAAAACTGGTGATGGTGCAGGTATTCTTATCGATATCCCCCATGCCTTTTTTAAGGATGCGTGTGCATTTGACCTACCCGAAGCTGGGGAATATGCCGTAGGAAACGTATTTCTACCACAAAAAGAAAACCAGCGCGATTTCTGCATCAAAGTTTTTGAGGAAAACATCGCCAAACAAGGGCTTCAACTGTTAGGATGGCGACACGTACCCGTCAATCGTTCCGTTCCCGGAAGAATTGCCGCGGAAACCGAGCCCTACGTGATGCAAGTCTTTGTTGGAAAAAGTGAGGATTTGGATGAATTCCAATTTAATCTCAAACTTTTCATTGCACGGAAAATCACCGAGCATACCATTATAAATAGTAAACTGTCGGAAAGTGAATTTTTCTACCTTCCCAGTTTATCCACAAAAATCATCATTTTTAAAGGACTACTGGTTCCCAAGGACATCAGCAGGTATTACGAAGACCTGTTGGACCCAAGGGTTGTGACCCGATTGGCTTTGGTGCACCAACGATTTTCCACCAACACCTTCCCAAACTGGGATTTGGCACAACCTTTTAGATATATGTGCCACAATGGAGAAATCAACACCCTACGGGGAAATGTCTCACGCATGCGCTCCCGTGAGGAATTGATGGAAAGTGAATGGTTCGGTGAGGACATCAAAAAGATTCTTCCCGTGGTGCTGCCCGGAAAATCCGATTCCGCCAGCATGGACATGGTGGTGGAGTTATTGTTGATGACAGGGCGTTCATTACCGGAGGTGATGATGATGCTCGTACCAGAAGCATGGGAGAAGAACCCAGATATGTCCGAGGCCAAGCGCGCCTTTTACGAATATAACTCCTGCCTGATGGAGCCATGGGACGGACCCGCTTCCATTCCATTTACCGATGGCAACTACATCGGTGCGGTACTGGATAGAAACGGTCTTCGTCCATCAAGATACTCCGTGACCAAAAAAGGTTATGTCATCATGTCTTCAGAAACAGGGGTGGTAGAGCTCGAGCCAGAAGATATTGAATTCCATGGAAGGTTGGAGCCAGGTAAAATGTTCTTGGTAAACATGGAAGAAGGCAGAATCGTGAACGATGAAGAAATCAAGGAGCGTATTGCCAAAAAACATCCGTATAAAAAATGGCTGAAGGACAATTTGGTGCATTTGAAAGATATCCCATATAATGATTGTCCCGTATTCTTCGGCGAATTTCCGCTTAAAACCAGAAGAACTGCTTTTGGCTATACCCAAGAGGATATCAACACCATTATAATGCCAATGGCCGAAAATGGGAAAGAACCCATAGGCTCCATGGGGTCGGATACACCCATTGCCGTGTTGTCCGAACGTCCTCAATTGATCTACAATTACTTTAAGCAACTCTTTGCCCAGGTAACCAATCCGCCTTTAGATGGTATTCGTGAGGAATTGATTACCGATATTAGCCTGACCTTGGGGAGCGACCATAATATTTTCGACTTTTCGGAACTGCATTGCCGTAAATTGAAAATCCAGAACCCGGTGATCTCCAAGGAAGATTTGGATAAAATCAAAAACTACGATGCCAGTCCCGACTACAAAGTAGTCTCCATTCCCATGCTATATGAAATCCAAAAAGGACACAATGGATTGGAAGAAGCACTGGATAACATCCTACAACAAGCCATACAGGCCATTGATGATGACGCCAACATTATTATACTATCGGATAGAATGGTCAGCACCGAAATGGCAGCGATTCCTGCCCTTTTGGCTTGTTCGCATGTGAACAGCGGACTGCGTAAGTTTGGCAAACGCTCCAAATTGAGCATCATTATTGAATCGGCCGAGCCTCGGGAAGTTCACCACTTCGCACTCCTTTTTGGTTTTGGTGCAAGTGCCATCAATCCTTACTTGGTCAACGAGATTATTGGGGAACAAATTGAAGAGAACAATATCACCGATTACACTTTTGAGGAAGCCGTCAAAAATTACAACAAGGCCGTAGGTAAGGGTATCCTAAAGGTGATGAACAAAATTGGTATCTCTACCCTTAACTCATACCGCGGTTCCCAATTGTTCGAGTGTATTGGGATCAACACCACCGTGGTGGACAAATATTTCCCCAATACCCCTACCCGAATCCAGGGAATCGGACTGTACGAAATAGAGAAAGAAGTTACCAAACGCCATAAAAAAGCATTCCTATCGCAGGATATAGCAGCCAATCTAGATCTTGAGGTGGGCGGAGAGTACCGTTGGAGAAGAAATGGTGAGAAGCACATGTTCAATCCATTAAGTGTCGCCATGCTTCAAAAATCGGTACGCAACAACGAGCCGGAAACTTATAAGGAGTATTCCAAATTGGTCAATGAGCAATCCAAAAACCTAATGACCATCCGTGGACTGTTCGATTTTTCGAACTACGACCCCATTCCCATTGAAGAAGTGGAGCCTTGGACGGAAATCGTCAAAAGGTTCAAAACGGGGGCGATGTCCTACGGAAGTATTAGTCAAGAAGCACATGAAAATCTTGCGGTTGCCATGAACCGGATTGGAGGAAAGAGCAATTCAGGTGAAGGTGGGGAGGATTCGGCTCGTTTCTATAAAAGTCAAACCGGCGACTGGAAGAACAGTGCCATAAAACAAGTGGCGTCGGGTCGATTTGGGGTCACCTCCAACTATTTGACAAGCGCCCAGGAAATCCAGATAAAAATGGCCCAAGGGGCCAAACCAGGTGAGGGTGGGCAATTGCCCGGACCAAAAGTCAATCCGGCGATTGCCAAAACACGAAATTCAACCCCTTACGTAGGATTGATTTCCCCTCCCCCGCACCACGACATTTATTCCATTGAAGATTTGTCACAATTGATCTACGACCTAAAATCTGCCAACCGGGATGCACGTATCAACGTCAAATTGGTTTCAGAAGTAGGTGTAGGTACGGTAGCAGCCGGGGTTGCCAAGGCGAAGGCCGATGTCATACTCATTTCCGGATTCGATGGAGGTACCGGGGCATCGCCATTGACTTCCTTAAAGCACGCTGGCTTACCTTGGGAACTAGGAATTGCCGAAGCGCAGCAGACCTTGGTGCTGAACGATTTGCGAAACAGGGTGGTTTTGGAATGTGACGGACAATTAAAAACGGGAAGGGATGTGGCCATCGCCTGCTTGTTGGGAGCTGAAGAATTTGGATTTGCCACAGCGCCCCTCGTAGCTTCGGGCTGTATTATGATGCGTGTTTGCCACTTAAATACCTGCCCCGTAGGAATTGCAACCCAGAACCCTGAGCTGCGTAAAAAGTTTGAAGGCAAGCCAGAACACGTGGTCAACTATATGTACTTCGTAGCTCAAGAATTGCGTGAGATCATGGCCAAACTAGGCTTTAGGACCTTGAACGAGATGGTGGGCCAAGTGCAAAAGCTGGACCGTAAAAAAGCCATTGAACATTACAAGGCCGCTGGAATTGACCTTACTCCCATTCTGTACCGCATCGACGTCCCCGAGGAAACAAAACTGTACAATACAGAAAAGCAGGTACACGACATCAGTAAATCCATAGAGTTTGATATTATTGGAAAGGCGCACCCTGCTCTTTTCCGTAAGGAGAAAACCACATTGGATTTCCCCATCAAAAATACAGATAGGGCCGTTGGTGCCATTATCAGCAATGAAATCTCAAAAATCTATGGGGAGGAAGGATTACCGGAAAACACCCTGAAACTGAATTTTACCGGTTCTGCCGGCCAGAGCTTCGGTGCCTTTGCCACCAAAGGACTTACCATGGTGGTTAATGGAAATACCAACGACTATCTTGGGAAAGGACTTTCTGGAGCAAAATTGGTCATTAAAGTTCCGTTCAAATCAACCATAAAACCCGAAGAAAATGTAATCACTGGAAACGTAACCCTTTACGGTGCCACCTCGGGCGAGGCATACATCAACGGTAAAGCGGGAGAACGTTTCTGTGTGAGAAACTCCGGGGCCAAAGCGGTCGTGGAAGGAATCGGTGACCACGGTTGCGAATATATGACGGGTGGTGTTGCTGTGATCTTAGGTTCCGTAGGAAGAAATTTTGGTGCCGGAATGAGCGGTGGAATTGCTTATGTATTTGATAAAGACAATTCCTTTAGAAGTAACTGCAACGGAGATCACTTGAATCTGCTTCCGGTTGATGAGGATAACGATATCCAACAACTGAAGGACCTAATAGAGAACCATTACAATGCGACCTTGAGTCCATTGGCACAGCGTATTCTTGAAGATTGGGAAAATTGCCTTCCTAAGTTCATAAAAGTGTTCCCGGAAGAATTCCGACAAGCACTGATACGATTGGAAGAAGAAAAATTGCAAACCTTATAATTGGAGACATGGGAAAGATTACAGGATTTATGGAATTTGACAGAAAGGATGAAGCATATGCCCCTGTCGAAGAACGCATCAAAAACTATAAGGAGTTTACCAAACCGCTAAAAGAGTCCGAATTAAAAGATCAGGGGGCTCGCTGCATGGATTGTGGTATCCCATTTTGCCATAGTGGCTGTCCGCTGGGAAACCTTATCCCCGATTTTAACGACGCCGTTTATAAAGGCAAATGGCAGCAAGCTGCTGAGATACTGCACTCAACCAATAATTTCCCGGAATTCACCGGTAGGTTGTGTCCCGCTCCCTGTGAAGAATCGTGCGTATTGGGCATCAATGAAGACCCGGTATCCATTGAGAATATCGAAAAGAACATTGTAGAGACCGCATTCAAAAACGGTTGGGTTAAACCCATTATCCCTGTAAAACGAACGGACAAAAAAGTGGCCGTAGTAGGTTCTGGACCGGCAGGATTGGCGGCAGCACAACAATTGAACCGCGCAGGTCATAATGTTACTGTATTCGAAAGGGATGAGAAACCGGGCGGCCTGCTCCGCTATGGGATTCCTGATTTTAAAATGGAGAAAAGTATTATCGACCGACGATTGGAAATCATGGAACAAGAAGGCATCGAATTCAAAACAGGCATTCATGTCGGTGTGGATGTTACGGCCGAACAACTTCAACAAGATTTTGATTCCATTGTTCTTTGTGGTGGGGCCACGGTAAGGCGCAACCTTCCCATTCCCGGCTCCGATGCCAAGGGAGTGGTACAAGCCATGGATTTTTTACCACAAAACAATCGAAAAGTGGACGGAATACCGTATCAAGGAGAAGAAATCTCGGCAAAAGACAAAAAAGTCATCGTAATTGGTGGTGGTGACACAGGTTCGGATTGTATCGGAACTTCCATTAGACAAGGTGCCATTTCTGTGACCAATTTTGAAATTATGCCGAAAGGAACTACCGAACGGCCAAAGGGACAGCCTTGGCCCTTTTGGCCAATGCGTTTACGAACAAGTTCGTCGCACAAAGAAGGAGCTGACCGTGTATTTAGCATTTCTACCAAAAGATTCAATACCGATAATGATGGCAATTTGAAAAGCTTGGTAACTGCGGAAGTGGAATGGATCAAGCAACCAGGTCAAAGACCGGTATTAAAAGAAGTAGAAGGCACAGAAAAAGAATGGGAGTGCGATTTGGTGCTATTGGCTTTGGGCTTCACAGGTTCTGAAACCACCATAGCCGACCAACTTCATCTTGAAATGGATGCACGAACCAATATTAAAGCTTCTGCGGCAGATTATAAAACCAATGTTCCTGGCGTATTTGTGGCCGGTGACCAAAGAAGAGGGCAATCCTTAATTGTTTGGGCCATCTCTGAGGGAAGGCAAGCGGCTCACTACGTGGACAAATACCTTATGGGAACATCCGATTTACCGTTAAAAGGGGAAGGTGATTTACCCCGAGTGTAAAAACTCACATAAATCTCAACTAAACTTGCTAACTCCTCAAGGCCTTGTGCTGCGAGGAGTTTTTTTATGGGCTGATAACGGTCCCTTGTTGGATCTAAATGCTAAGAATCCAAAAACAAAAAAAGCCCCTCACGTTGTGTGAGGGGCTTCAAGGAAGGCGGCGACCTACTCTCCCACCTGGTGTGGCAGTACCAT
>NZ_JASHIQ010000005.1:0-384666 GCF_030733585.1 Allomuricauda sp. MMSF_3307 | reverse complement strand
AAAGCATCCTCTGAATCTGGAGTGCCGTCGTTGTCATCATCGTCATCGGTATTGTCACCTGTTCCGTCACCATCGGTATCGGTATCCTCGGAAGCATCCTTCGGGAAAGCATCTTCGGTATCCGGAGTACCATCGTTGTCATCATCATCATCGGCATTGTCGCCTGTTCCGTCACCATCGGTATCGGTATCCTCGGAAGCATCCTTGGGGAAAGCATCTTCGGTATCCGGAGTACCATCGTTGTCATCATCATCATCGGCATTGTCGCCTGTTCCGTCACCATCGGTGTCGGTATCCTCGGAAGCATCCTTCGGGAAGGCATCCTCTGTATCGGGTGTACCGTCGTTATCGTCGTCGTCGTCCAAATCATCTGGTATTCCATCACCATCCATGTCCTGCGAAGCGTTGATACTTGCGGTATAGCTGGAAGCACTAACCGCGTCATCGTTGTCTTTTACTTTGAAAGCGAAGGAGCTATAACCATCTCCATATTCGCCATTCGCAGTGGTATACGTCAACAGGGAGATGTCATCGATCATGTCGTTGATCTGCACTGCTGAACCATTGTACTCCAAGGTTCCTTTTGCGGGCAACGATATTACTTGGATACCATTAAAGGAATCACTGGGGTCCACATCGGTAAAAGTAAAGTCTGTTGCCGTAAAGGTGTAGGCGGCATCCTGAATCACTTCCACGGTGCTATTGGCCCCTGATGGAACATCGTTCACATTGGTGATGTTCAAGGTTGCCGTCACGGTCTGCGAAAAGGAAACCGCATCCTCAAAATTATAGGTAAAGCTGTCCGTTGCCGATTCGTCACCGTTGTGCTCATAAGTAAAGGTTCCATCTGGATTAAAGGTAAATGCTGCTGCATGGGAAGGATTGGTAATGATGTGGTACACCAAATCATCTCCGTCGATTTCCACATCGTTGGTGGATACGTCATCGTTTAAGGTGGCATTTTCATCCAAATTGAAGCTATCGTCATTGGCTACTGGCGCGTCGTCCTCTGGCAAAATAGAAAGCGTAATATTTGCTGTCACTTTCTGTCCTTGGTCATCCAACTCGTAGGTTACCGTATCGGTACCATTTTCATTGGCATTTGGTGTATAGATCACCTGATTGCTGCCATTCACCACGGCGTTACCTTTGGTTCCTTGTGCGGTTATGGTCACCGTTGGGGTAGCGCCCATATCGTACACATCGTTGTAGAGCACATCGATGGGGTCCGACACGGTATCCTCGTCCAAAATGGCCAAATCATCATCAGCACTAACCACTAAGGTTACATTGTACGGACCAAATGTTGCGGTTCCCACATTTCCTGCATTGTCTTTTACTTCGGCGTGGATATACCAGCCTGTGCCCCCTGTGTTGAAGGAAGTGGTCTTGGACTGACTATTGCTCCAAGAACTCCACGAAGCATGGTCGGTTGCAGGCGCAGAGGCACTTTGGATTTTGGCAAATCGCTGCACGTCAAAGCCACTACCTCCATTTTCATCTTGGAACACCAATTGAATGTCTGTATCGGTATCCAAGTTTCCGCTTGTGGGGTTGGCCGTTATGGTCGGGTCGGTATTATCGTCCACAATGGTCAGGGTACGATAAAAAGGTTCCGACCAAACCCCTGTATTGGTCTGTGTCCGTAGACTTATAATATAATCCGCTGATAGGTTGTTGTAGGCCGAAAAATCGGTCATGGGCGTACCAGCATTATAAATTTGGGTGTCAGAAGGATTTCCATCGGTATCATAGGTGCGTTGGGTAACGATCCATTCCTGCACGGATAGGGTTCTTCCGTAGGGGTCTACGGAGTTATCCACAATTCCAATGGTCATATTGCCCGTATAGGTATTGATCAAATCGGGTTGGATGTTGAACTGCGCAATGGGCAAATCCGTTGCTCCACCCGAACTGGCTGTTTTTTCCACGTAGATACTGGTTGGGCTACTCCAAGTACCTTGATGGTCCTGAACCCTTAGCATCACCAAATATTCTCCATCGGGAACTGCATTTTTATCAAATTGTCCAATCGTCCAATCGTTGGTAGAGCCTGCGTCTACTGCCTTCCATTTCCATTCGGATTGGTTGATTCCGTTATTGGCACCGCCATCCAAATCGTATGAGGTGTTGTTGATGAATCCGGTATCTGCGCTATAGGTAAAACTGGCCACTGGTTTTCTGTGAAAGAATAGGGTAGTGGGCGCTGTTGGCAAATCCTCAAATGTGAAGGAGTATTTACCGGGTTTTTCGTAGAATTCCGGCACATCTTCCAAATACAATCCATCCCAGGATACTTTTCCGGTGTTGTTGGCAAAATGGGTCTCATCGTGGGTGATTTTCCATCGTCCGGAGGGATAACTGGCATTTGCTGTGTTCGATTTTAACTGGGCGGGGTCCACATCGATTTCTACCGAGGTACCCGCAATAAAGAATTCCCCTGCGGTGACCGTTCCAAATTGATACTGATCGTAAATGTATTGAGACATTTCGTCCATCCAGGTCGACCAGCTTCCGGCATCCCGGTTGATAAAGGTACCCTGAGTGTTGTTCTGCTGGATAAAGCGCTCAAACTGTGCTTGGTTGGCATTGGTTCCCCATCCGATATAGTGAATATCCTCGTTGATGGTACGCATCAAGATTTCCGAAAGGTCTTGGTCGCTATCGAAATCGGCCACTTCAATATCATCCAAGTTGACGTTAAAGCGAAGTGCACTGTTTCTCCACTGTGGCTCACGAAGTACATCCTTAAAGGCTCTTAACTCCAATTTTTCGATATTGATATCCTTGAAATAGGCATTTTGTTGCTCATGGACATAAAATCCGTAACTGCCTGAAGGAAATGAGGTGTCGGTGATGTCAAAAGATTGAATCCAGTCGTTACCAGCGTTGCCGCCACCACCTCTACGGGAGATCTTAATGTTGTCGCCCGACATTTCTATTTTAAAATCTATTTTTTGGCCATTGTAGAAGGCGGCGAACATATCGGCCCTATTCGCATCCCATCCGTAGGGAGCCGAGCCGGAACGTCCGCTATTGGTGTTTACGGCCAAAATGGTGGTAACCCCGTTTTCTCTTTTTAAGATGGCCTCAGCCGGGAATCCGTCACCGTTGGCATAGTTCATCAAATTTCCACAATAGGTATGGTTATCGATGATGTATGCATAAAAGTTTTGATTGTCCTTCTTTCTAAAAATAAACCCAACTTCTGCGTGGGTGTATGGAGAACCGGAAAGTCCGAAGGTGGCCGATATGGTTCCATCGGCTACATCTCCAGTCGGGTCGTACATCGCATAGCCGTAACCGTTGTATCTGTTTACGAAATCTGCAATGATTTGATTGGTTCCCGAATCGAAGGAAAAATAATCTCCCGTGTAGGAGGAGTGGACAGGAGGTTCCGTCCCGTTAAAGTTCATTTTGTTCCAGCTGTTAAAAATGTCGCTGGCATCTGCTTGATCGGAAGAAATGGAACTCCGCTGGAAGGCTTCAACCCTTAGTTTGCCCAGTGGGATTCCTTTAGCGTACATGGCCTGCTCCAAATCGTCCTCAAAAGTGGAAAGGTCCAAATTTGCCGATCCAACAGTGACCATTACGTCCACATTTGGACCCTGTTGCACTGTCATATCTACCGTTTGCGCCTGAATGGTGCCACAAAGCAGAAAAAGGGTGAAAAGTGTTAGTGAGGTTTGTAAAAAATGTTTCATGGTTGGTTGTTCTAGTTAAGTATTGAACTATGGATTGGCTGGTTCATCGTCGTATGGTCAAAATCCAAGCTGCTTTCCAAAACGGAACTACAGTTGGTGGGAACCCCGATATTGAAATAGGAGCGTTCGCTGATCTGTTTTAAAAGCGCAAGACCTTCTGGATTGGATCCGAGATTGCAGTCATATACCAAAAGCTGGAAATTGGTTCCCTGATAAAGGCCCTCCAGCATGGAAAATTCAAACTCTTGTTCTACTTGTTGGCCATCATAGGTTATCCCGCCAAGTTCAAAGGCATTGTAGGTGGCATTAACGAACAAGTGAATGGTTTGTATCGAACTGTTTTGCTGAACATATTCCCGGATGGTTTTCCAGGGATTATCTTCTCCGTTGATTTCCAAAAAGTGGCTATTGGATGGGAGTCTGTTCAGGACATCCTGTTTTTGGGCATATTGGGAATCCATAACTACCAATTCATTGGTTTGGGCTTTGGAAACTCCAATTACCACAAGGGTTAACAGCAAAAAGCTTAATAAAGTTTTTAGGTTGATGACTGTTTTCATGGGTTTATTGAGTTTAGGTTTTCGTACATAGTTTTAGGGTTCAAGTTTTGTTTGAAAGTGGACATGAATCGTCCTGGCCGCGATTTGCAGCTAGTTTTTCGCCCGTGTCTGTAGCATTGGCTACATCACGTCATTTTTAAAAAACATCGAGAATGATCAATCGGAATAGTAGTGCTATATCATATTGGTCGGGAACTTTTATTTGAAATTCATTTCTTATTATTTCTTACAAAAAAGAATCAACAGTTGTAATCTATTTCTGATTTACATTTTAAGAAACGGGGGTGTATATGCCTTATTTCAAAAAAAAGATCACCAAATTGATAAAAATCAATTTTTCCGTATTTTCTTACATATATTGAGAGGTATATTATTGAAATACAGCTGCAGTACTCCTGTAAGAAAACCCAATTTTCTTAAAGAGTAACAGAATTTTGTTCCATTTGGTAATGGATCGTTGGAGCAAATGCTCCGGTGAAAGGGTCTTTTTAGCTTACCTCTTTCATGAGCCTTGACAAGGTTTCCGGTCTCATGGCCAAGTACGATGCCAAGTGTTTCCTTGGAATACGCTCCACAATCTCTGGTTTTATCTTTTCCATGAAAAAGGCCAAGCGTTTACGTGCATTGGGTATGCGTGCCAAGTAAACCCGGTGTTCCGCCAAAATGTAGTATTCTTCCATTAGAATCCGGTTGATGTGCCGCATTTCTGGAAAATGGTTCAGGCAGTATTTGTAGTCCTCGTATTCAAGGTAATCGCAATAGGTGTGCTCCAAACTTTGGATGTATTCCTGACTTTCTTGGTTTCGGAAAAAACCGGTAATAGAGGTAAATACTTCGTTCTCCGAATCGATCCATGTAGTGATTTCCGTGGATTCGCTCACAAAATAGCCGCGGACCATTCCCTTTTTGATGAGATATAACCGATTGCATACTTCGCCCGCTTTACTGATCAATTCGTTTTTTTGAAAGGAGCAGCTTTTGATCTTGTCTATCAAATACGCTTTGAGGCTTGGACTGATGGGATAAATGGAATTGAGAAAGAAAACAATGTAAAGGTTTTTTTCGGAACTCTCTTTGGCAGGCATTTAGTTATTGGTTTGGTTATCGTTTGTATTCTGTTTCAAAAGTAATACATCGTCTTGAATAGTAATATTATCATTGGGTCCCACAAGGTTCCATCCTATCAAGATTTGTGTTTAAAGGGATGTTCCCATGGCCCCCGATAGTCCCTTTTCAAAAGAGCAGTGGCCTCGGCATCTTCCACAACGACCCGCTGCTCTGGATGATAAACCAGAGGGCGCTCCAGTTCCATGGCCAGATTGGCCAAAATACAACTGGCCGTGGAAATATGTCCCTGTTCCACATCGGCAACAGGCAATCTATCGCTTTCTATGGCATCCAATAGATCTAGCATATGTGCTCTTGTGGCAGGTGCCGTATGTAATTCTATATCTTTTTCTTTGAGATCTTCAGGATATTTTTCCCGTTCGTACACCACATCTTTTTGTATGGTCTTGCCATCTCCGTGGGGTATAAATTCATATTTGAAGACACTTCCTTTAAAGGTGCCTTTTTCTCCATAAATAAAAAAGGCCCACGGATATTCAGGATCAGCTGGAGTTCCCCAACTTCGATGTTGCCATACACAATTGAGTTCGTCAAATTCGAAGATAGCGGTCTGTGTATCGGGCGTATTGGCTATGGAATCCTTTTGCACATAAATGCCACCTGTGGAGCTTATTTTTTTGGGCCACCCCAGTCCAAGCATCCAACGCACGGTATCCAGCATATGAACGCACATATCACCAACAATACCGTTGCCGTATTCCATAAAGGCACGCCATTTTCTGTGCGGAAGCCCAAAATAGGGTCGTAAGGGGGCAGGTCCGGACCACAGGTCATAATCAAAATAATCAGGTATTTGTTGTGGTGGAGGATTGCCGTTCCAGCGCATATGGTAGTAGCAGCACATTTCCACATGGGATATTTTTCCCAATAGCCCGGCATCGATGATATTTTTTTTGCCCTCGATCAAGTGTGGGGTGCTTCGGCGTTGGGTACCGATCTGAACTTTTCGGCCCAACCTTCTGGCCGTATCCAAAATGGCTTCGCCTTCCATGACATCCAAACTGATGGGCTTTTGGAGATACAAATGGGCGCCGGACTCCATGGCTTCGATAGCCTGAAGGGCATGCCAATGATCGGGCGACCCGATCAGTACAATATCCAGATTTTTTTCCGCTAACATTTTTCTGTAATCCTGGTAGAGTTTTGGTCTTTTACCGGAATTTTGTCGGAGGGATACCAAAGTTGCCGCTTCTTCCAGTTGTTTTTGGTCCACATCGCACAAAGAAACTACCTCCACGTTGGCGACTTGCATCAGTCTGAACAAATCGCTCTTGCCATACCATCCCGTGCCAATGAGCCCCACCTTCCACTTTTTTGGGGCATATAGCATATCCATACCGTAGGTTCCCATTGATGAAAGGGCCAAAGCGGCACTGGTGCTTTTGATGAAATTTCTACGATTTAGGTATCTATTTTCGGTTTTCATGGACTTAGGGTCGTAGTTTGCCATTAGGTTGGCAGTATTGGTTGGGTTGCTATGGGTTTAAATCAGTTTTGGAGTTGGTTCAATGTTTTTGTGCTTTTTCCTCGTCAAAGCTGTACAGATATGGTGCCTTGTTCGCCGCTCCTGTGTACAGTTTTTCGTGCCTTTTTAAAATTCCCATGCTCAATATTTTGCGTTGAAAGGTGGTTCGTCGTAACTTCTCGTTCAAAATGGCTTCGTACACCTTGCGAAGTTCTTTCATGGTAAACTTTTCGGGCAGGAGATTAAGGCCAATCGGTTTTTTGCCCAGATCATTGCGAATGGCTTCCAAGGCCTTGTCCACAATTTCCTGATGGTCCATCATCAACTTGGGAAGCTTATTGATACTATACCAATTGATGGAATCCGAATATCTATTGGGCGCTGGCTGTACCTGATTGTAATCGATGAGCGAATAATAGCCCACCGTGATGAACCTTTCAAGTACCCAATGATCATTTGGCATTTCTATCCCCAACGCGCGGGCAATCTCTTTGGTGGTTTCAGGGTCGGACCGATGAAGCCTGCCAAAAGTGTGAAACTGCTCCAAATGGATCTTGGTCAAACCGGTTCGTTTCATCACCCCTGTTTTTACGGCATCGAGCAAATCCTGATCTCTCCTGATGTAACCACCGGGCAAGGCAAACTTTCCAGAATTTTGATACTCAAGTACCAAAATCTTTAATTCTTCGCCCGTAAAACCAAAGATTACGGTATCAAAAGAAACATTGGCCAAATATTTATCCTCTGAGGGCAACATAGTGTTAACATTGCAAAATGTACATCAAAAAAAATTAATTCTGAAAAAATCAAGCCTTTATTGTAGCAATTTGATACAATATAAGGTGGGGACTATGGAAATCAGTTTGGGGAAAACCATTCATTTTCCTTACCACTACACCCAACAAACTATTTGAAACAAGTCAGAAAACTAAGAAAGTTTTGGCTCTGTGATGGTGTTTGGATGATTTGCTAGGAATGAACCTTACCGTATAATCCTACAACATGAACATGTGTAATCAATTTTAACATTTGGATTTGTATCAGAAGGAGGGAAAAAGTTGTAACAATCCAAAGGGTTTTTGTTGAAAATTTATATCGGTGCTCCAGACGAAGTGGAGTGGGCATTTTATGAGTATGGCCGCGACCTTAGGCGTATTAACGTTTTATTAGGATTCACATATTGACAATACGGATAAGTCAATTTTAGCGATATGAATATTTAATGTTAAAATATTGTCAATTATAAAATTTTAACTATTATTGTTCATGATTGAGACAATACCATGATCGCAATCATACAAATTAACTAAACTAAATAGACTATCTATGAATCAAAACAGATGTAAAGTTTTGACAAAGTTGTCTTATGGCCTAAAGGCTTTTCAGACATTCTTCTTGTCAATGACAATGATGTTTGTGGGTGTGTCTGCATTTGCAGCGTCCCCAGACTTGGATGAAGCTACTTCACCCCCCTACCAATTGACCATTACGGGTACCGTTGTGGATGACATGGGAGCTCCTTTACCTGGTACCAACGTTATTGTTAAGGGTACCACCAACGGGACGCAGACCGATTTTGACGGAAATTACACCATTACCGCGCCTTCTGACGCTACATTGGTTTTTTCCTATGTAGGTTTTAAAACCTTGGAAGTTCCAGTAAACGGGAATTCTGTTGTGGATGTGACCATGGTAGAGGATGCCGCTGCATTGGACGAGGTGGTAGTGACCGGTTATGGTACTCAGACCCGAGGTGATTTGACCGGTGCCGTTGCATCAGTAGATGTTTCCGAAGCCGTAAAGCAACCTTTGGTAAACGTTGCCGAGGCCTTGGAAGGTCGTGCAACGGGTGTTAGTATCACAAACGCGGGTAACCCAGGTGCCGCGCCCATCGTCCGTATTCGCGGTTTGGGAACGCCCAACAACAACAACCCATTATATATTATTGATGGGGCACAAACTCAGGACCCCAACATTTTGAACACCATTAACCCACAGGATATCGCACAGATCAACGTGTTGAAGGATGGTGCGGCTTCTATCTATGGTGCTAGGGCTTCCAATGGTGTTATCATTGTAACCACAAAAAGTGGTAACTACAATCAAAACAAACTATCCATCAATGTAGATGTGTCCACAGGTTTTTCCAGGGCCAATCGTTTGCCGGATATTTTGAATGCATCTCAGTTAGGTGATGTTATCTTTGAGAGTTTGACCAATGATGCGATTCGTAATGGGACAGATCCAGCAGCGATCAGACACCCACAGTATTTTCCAAACGGTGGTCAACCTCAGGTGCCTAACCAATTGTTGGGCGTGAGTTTCTTAGGGACTGGAGAAGAAGTGGTTGCCCCTGTTAGACCAGGAGGAACCAATTGGTTGGATGAGATTTTTAGAAGTGCACCCACCCAAAACATTTCAGCGACCTTCTCCAACGGTAATGAAAATTCCAAGTTTTCTGCCACTTTCGGTTATTTGAACCGTGAGGGTATTCAGTTGGAAACCGGATTTGAAAGAGGTCAAATACGTTTGAACTCAGAATTCAAAATTGGGAAACGCTTGACCATTGGTGAACACTTAAACGCTTCGTACAGTAATACGCAAAACGTAGGTGGTAACCAAACCCAATTGGCATTGCGACTAAGTCCATTGGTACCAGTTCGTGATAACTTGGGCCGTTTTGCTGGAGCATATGCCAATCCAAATGGTTTGTCAAACGCCTCTAACCCAGTGGCCAACTTAACTCGTGATGCGGATGACTTTTTTAGGGAAACCCGTTTGATCGGTGACGTTTATGCCAGTTATGCCATCACCGATAACTTGACCTTAAAGACCAGTATTGGTGGAAACATCAGTATTTTCAGTCAAAGAGACTTCTTGGCACTGGATCCAGAATCTGCGGAGCCAAGGTCGACCAACACATTGACCGAGAGAAACCAACAAACACAAAGCTGGATTTGGACCAATACCTTGAACTATGTCAAAAACTTTGGCGATCATAGCATCAATGCGTTGATCGGTTTGGAAGCTGTTGAAAATACAGGAAAGAGCCTTCAGGTTTCTGCCACAGGATTCCTTTTTGAAACTCCTGACTTTTACCTGTTGGATAATGCCTCTGGATCACCCATCGTGAACCCAGGTAATACCTTCGATTTTGTAAATACACTATCCTCTGTCTTTGGTTCGGTGAACTATTCGTACTCTGACAAGTACTTGGTGAGCGCTACCTTAAGACGTGACCGTTCCTCAAGATTCTTGGGAGACAATCAGAGTGGTTACTTCCCTGCATTTAGCGGTGGTTGGGTTGTGAGCAACGAAGACTTCTTCCCAAGCACTGGATTGGTCAACCGATTGAAGTTGAAAGCCTCTTGGGGTCTTTTGGGTAACCAAGAGTTGCCAGTGGATAACCCAGGTATCAACATCAATAACCTGAACAACGTAGTTGCCGATTACGTTTTCGATGGAGGTACCAACCTCAGATCTGGAGCAGTATTGTCAGGCGTTGGTAACCCTAACATTCAATGGGAAACCAGTGAAACCTTTAACGTAGGTGCGGAATTGGGCTTTTTTGATAACGCCTTGGCACTTTCCTTGGAATACTACAAGATTACTACAAAGGATTTGATCGTTGCTGACGAAACTGTAATCAGTGATACAGCTATCGATGCCGGTGCACCATATGTGAACCGTGGTAATGTGGAGAACTCTGGTATCGATTTGAACGTTTCCTATTCAGGAGCGGTTGGCAGAGACTTCAACTTCGGCGTAGACTTTAATATGTCCACTGTTTCCAACGAGGTGACCAGTTTGGAAGGTTTCCTTATTGGACAATCCTTTAGGGGTGGACCGATTACAAGAACTGAGCAAGGACAACCGATTTCTTCTTTCTACGGTCGTGTAGCGGACGGTATTTACCGAAGTGAAGC
Source organism: Allomuricauda sp. MMSF_3307 (assembly GCF_030733585.1). NCBI lineage: Bacteria > Pseudomonadati > Bacteroidota > Flavobacteriia > Flavobacteriales > Flavobacteriaceae > Allomuricauda > Allomuricauda sp. MMSF_3307. The sequence goes on along the minus strand of NZ_JASHIQ010000005.1, from coordinate 373,883 downwards.
CGAGGTGTCCGCCGGACCTGACCAAGGTTTTGCCTCTCCAGCAGCTGGTGTAGGTAGAATCCGTTATGTAGATTTGAACGATGACGGTGTTATCAATGATGATGACCGTACTTATATTGGTAATCCAACGCCAGACGTAAACTTTGGTCTGAATTTGAGCGCCAACTACAAAAATTGGGATTTCAGCGTATTCTTTAGTGGTGTTGCAGGTAACGATATCTACAACTTTGACAAGATCTATACCGACTTCCCAACGTTCCCTGACGGAAATAGGAGCACTAGGGTTTTGGATGCCTTTAACCCGACCACAAACCCTAACGGATCACAACCCGGATTGAGCTATACCATCTTGAATGGCGAGACCAATTCAAGTTCATGGTTCGTTGAGGATGGTTCTTTTGTTCGATTGAAAAACTTGGTGGTTGGATACACCTTGCCAAGCCAATTGACCGATAAGTGGGGCGTTGCAAGTTTGCGTGTCTATGCGAATGCCAGTAACTTGTTTACGATTACAGGCTACGACGGTATCGATCCCGAAATTCTACCCCCAAGTGGTGCCAACTCAGCGTTTACCCTTGGTGTGGATGAGAACACCTTTCCTGTACCGCAGATATTTTTGTTAGGAGTAAATTTAAAATTGTAAAAAGATGAAAAAGAAGTTTATTTATTTAATGGCAATTCTCTCTGTCACCTTTTCGTGTGGAGACGAATTTTCAGATACGCCCGCAATTGGGGCTTTAAGTGACGACGCTTTGGCCAATCCACAAGGGGTAGACCTCTTGTTGACAGGTGCCTATGGTATGCTGGACGGATGGCGAAGCAACAATAAAGGAAATCAGTTTGCTGTTGGTGGCGATAACTGGTGGTGTGATGTTATCTCTGATGACGCCCACAAGGGAAGTACCGACGGTGACCAGATTGAGTTATATCAAATTGAAACCTTTGACTGGCAAACGGCCAACGATTACTTCCGTGCCAAGTTTACAGCACTTTACGCTGGTGTAAACCGTGCCAACGCCGTACTTTCGGTAATCAATGGTATCGACAGGGATGCCTTGTTGCCAGCAGATGCAGCAGCGATTACTGGACAAGAGGCGGAAGCCCGTTTCTTGAGAGGTCACTACTATTTTGAGTTGACCAAAATGTACGGTAATGTTTCCATTGTAAGTGTGGAAAACTATGAAGCGTTGGAATTCAACCAGCCTAATAGTGGTCCAGCTTGGGAGCAAATAGAATCAGATTTTCAGTTTGCCATTGAAAATTTGCCAGCTACAAGAGCAGAGCAGCCTGATCCAGGAAGGCCAACGGCATTTGTGGCACGCGCCTACATGGGTAAAGCACACCTATATCAAGGAGATTGGGCAAATGCTTTAACAGAGCTCAACGCTGTGATCAACAGTGGGGAGTTTGCTTTGAACACCGAATATTTGGATAATTTCAATGCTGCCGGTGAAAATGGACCTGAGTCCGTCTTTGCGATTCAGTATGCAGCCGATACAGGTCAGTCCTTCAATGGAAACATTGGAGGAACCTTGAACTTCCCCGGTGGTGGACCATTTGGTTCTTGCTGTGGATTTTATCAGCCAACCATTGATTTAGCCAATGCTTTCCAAGTGGATGCCAATGGACTACCACTTTTTGATACTTATAACGATGATGATTTCAAAAATGATTATGGTATCAACAGTGATGAGCCCTTTGAACCAGATACAACCACACCAGTTGATCCTAGATTGGATTACACCGTAGGAAGACGTGGCATCGACTACAACGGTTTTGGTGAGCACATTGGAAAAGAATGGATTCGTGCAGGATTCAATGATATTTCTGGACCATACCTTCCTAAAAAGAATGTGTATCAGGCCGAGGAGTTGGCAACCAATCAAGGTGCTGGTGCATGGGGTCAGCAGCATTCCGGTATCAACTACAACATTATCCGATATGCCGATGTTCTTTTGATGGCTGCCGAAGCTGCGGTAGAAACAGGAGACTTGGCCACAGCGTTGAACTACGTAAACCAAGTTCGTGAAAGAGCAGCCAACACATCCGTGGTTCAAGCCGTTGATGGTGGAGGCCCAGCTGCCAATTACCAAGTTGGTTTGTACCCTTCTTTCCCAGATGCCAACTTTGCCCGTGAGGCCGTTCGCTTCGAAAGAAGAGTGGAGTTGGGTATGGAAGGACACCGTTTGTTCGACCTAAGAAGATGGGATGTAGCAGACCAAGTAATTTCAGAATATGTGACCAATGAAACCCGTACCATTGACAATTTTGGTCCAAAAATGAATGCATATCAGCCTCAGTTTGATTTGATGCCGATACCATTGACCTCAATTGATTTGAGTGGTGGAATTTTGACACAGAACCCTGGATACTAATAATATTAGTCTGAGTTAGTTTAATTCAATTTAATTCGAGTGAATAGGTTGCCAATGAATTTTGGCAACCTATTTTAATTAGGGACCCACCCAAGTGTTAATAATCGATTAATAGTGAACTAATAAACGATTACCATTTTGTGCTGACCAAAACTCTTTTTACATTCTATTTTCAATCAATCTGCAAATATTCTCGACACCAATGTTCAAAAAAACCGTTTTAGCTGCACTCCTTACCGCTGTGGTGATATCTTGCTCCGATAAGAAGGATACTCTATTCTCCAAGATCTCATCCGACCATTCCGGGATTACGTTCAATAATCAAATCGTGGAAACGGACAGTTTCAATATCCTCACCAGTGAGTATATCTTTAATGGAGGAGGAGTTGCTGTTGGTGATTTTAACAACGACGATAAGCCCGATCTCTTTTTTACCGGCAATCAAGTACCCAACAAACTGTACCTCAATCAAGGAAATTTTGAATTTACCGATGTTACCGAGGCCGCTGGCGTTGCAGCAGCGGATAAATGGAAAACGGGCGTCGCTGTAATCGACATCAATAATGATGACCTTCTGGACATCTATATCTGTGCCGCCATGTACGAAAGTCCAGAAGAAAAGGCCAATATACTCTTTGTGAATCAAGGGGTGGACGACGAGGGCGTTCCCATTTTTAAGGAAATGGCTAAGGAGTTTGGCATTGCGGATACCTCCAATAGCATGAATGCAGCTTTTTTGGATTATAATAATGATGGGTATTTGGATCTCTATGTGCTCAACAATGTGGATATCCACATATTGCCGTCCAATTATCGGGAGAAAATCACTGATGGTTCCTCGTTGAGCAATGATCGACTCTTTCGCAACAATGGGGATAATACCTTTACCGATGTAACCATGGAAGCCGGCATAACCATCGAAGGCTATGGTCTTGGAGTGGCCATTTCTGATCTGAATTACGACGGATGGCCGGATATTTATGTAAGCAATGACTATTTGAGCAACGATATTCTCTACATCAACAATGGGGATGGTACTTTTACCGATAAAATAAGTGACTATGTAAAGCACCAAAGTAAATTCTCCATGGGTTCTGATGTGGCGGATTTCAACAATGACGGCTATCTCGATATCCTCACGCTCGATATGTTGGCCGAAACCAATTACCGCCTCAAAACAACCGTCAAGGCCACAAATTACAACGATTACCAGATGAACGATCGTTATGGCTATGACTATCAGTACATGCGGAATATGCTCCAAATGGGACAAGGTCCCAATATGCCCTACAGCGAAATAGGCCTAATGGCGGGCATCGCAAAGACCGATTGGAGCTGGTCACCACTCTTTGTGGATGCCGATAATGACGGTCAAAAAGATGTATTGATAACCAACGGTTTTCCCAGGGATATTACCGACCTAGATTTTGGGGATTTCAATTTCAATGTTCAAAGATATCTGAGTACCGCCCAAATTTTGGATTCCATTCCCGTGGTAAAAATTCCAAATTATGCTTACCGAAATGAAGGAAATGGCCAATTTAAGGACGTGGGCGAGGAATGGGGCCTAAGCATACCCTCTTTCTCCAATGGAGCGGCCTTTGTTGATTTGGATTCCGACGGGGACCTGGACTATGTGGTGAACAACATTAACGACGAGGCTTTCTTGTTCCGTAATAATCTGGAAAGTAAAAAAACAACGGATAACAATTACCTTCAGTTGGATATTAAAGGTCCAAAATCCAATAAATCAGGATTGGGTACCAAGGTGGCCATTCGATTTGCCGATGGAACCTTTCAATATTATGAACATCAACTCAACAGGGGCTACTTGTCCACGGTACACAGCTTGGCACATTTTGGATTGGGGCCAAAAACCGATATACAGTCGGTAGAAGTGGTATGGCCCGATGGAAAGCATCAGATTATCAAGGATGTTGCAGCCAATCAAAAACTACTGGTGGATTATCAACAGGCCAAAGACCTGAACGGGCAGCAACTTGCTTTCCCCTTGGCTCCCAAATCAACCCATCCAGTGTACAAGGAAGTCTCAGGGCAGATTGGAGTGGATTATGTACATGAGGAAACCGATAAGGCCGATTTCTATCTTCAGCCCACGCTTCCGCATAAATTAACGCAAAACGGCCCACGCTTGGCAAAAGGTGATATCAACGGCGATGGCTTCGAGGACTTCATTATTGGAAGTTCCTCCGGGCATTCCCCCATGATCTATCTACAGGATGCCCAAGGTCACTTTACGGCAAGTGAACTGTTCCAAGACGATGAGAGCAAAAAATATGAGGAAACCAGTATCACCCTGTTTGATTTGGAAAATGATGGAGATTTGGATATCTACATGGTTTCCGGGAGCAATGAGTTCGATATGGACTCCCCCTATTACCAAGATTACCTGATGATCAACAACGGGAACGGAAATTTTGAAAAGGCATCAGATCAGATACCCGAAATAAAGTCCAGTGGTTCCGTGGTGGAAGCCGAGGATTTTGATGGCGATGGTTATGTAGATCTTTTTGTGGGTGCCCGCACACCCTTTGCGCAATACCCGAAGTCCGACCAATGCTATTTGTTGAAAAACGAGAAAGGCAAACTGGTGGATGTTACCGAAACCTACAACAAAGACCTGCGCAAGCCCGGTATGATTACCGATGCCAAATGGACCGATATCAATAATGACAATCGAAAGGATTTAGTCTTGGTCGGCGAGTTTATGCCGGTGACCGTATTTGTAAATCAAGGCAAAACTTTCGAAAAAATGCAACAAACCGGGATGCAACAATTTTCGGGGTGGTGGGAGTGTGTATTGGCCCAAGACTTTGATAATGATGGCGACGTGGATTTAATTGCGGGTAACCTGGGCAAGAACAATTTGTATCAACCCTCGCAGGAACGCCCAGTGACCATGTTGGCCAAGGATTTTGATAACAACGGTGCCGTGGACCCAGTCATGTTCGCTTATTTTAAAAGTGATTTTGACGATACAGGATTCAAGCCGTATCCCGTTAATTTTTGGGGCGATTTAATGAGCCAGAGCCCCATGTTCCGAAAAAAGTTCAATTATTACAGGGAGTTCGCCACTACCACCAAAAGCGAACTGTTTACACCAGAAGAATTGGAAGGTGCCGATGAGTTGGTGGCGAATCACGATGAAACCACATACTTCGAAAATGATGGCAACGGCCAATTTACCATGGGCAAATTGCCATGGCAAACGCAGTCGGCGCCTATCAAATGTATGATAACTACCAGCTCGGATAACGCAGTGGCAGATGTGCTTATGATTGGAAACGACTTTGGCAATGAAGCCTTTATTGGACGGTATGATGCCTTCAATGGTGGAATATTGCAGGCGGATGACCAAGGCGGTTTCACTTTTAAAAATGCGGAAGAAAGCGGCTTTAAAGTGACCGGGGATGCCAAGGATATGGTACAGGTAGCAAATGCAAATGGAGGAAACCCTTATATCGTCGTCACACAAAATAGGGGAAGGGCATTGGTGTTTACCAAAACCGACTAATGTTTGGCTAGGCCAAAGAGATAAGAAAACTTGATTTTAGATAAAGAAAAAAGGTTTGTTCAATTCGAGAACAAACCTTTTTTATGGGTTTACTTAGCGAGTCCTGCTTGTGAGAGCGTGATCAATAAAGCCAATTGAATGGATTCGTCGCCGGGCTCATCGTTCAGGAACCATTCATGCAAGGAATGCGCACCGCCTCCTTGGCCACCACGTCCAATACAAATGGCAGGGATACCCTGGGCCACTGGAATATTAATATTGGTAGAACCGCGCCCTAAACTGGGTTTTACTCCAAAATGTTGGGTAGCCGCCATGGCTCTTTGTATCAGGGGAAGCGTTGCGGGCAATTCACCGGAAGGCCTATCCCCAATCTTGATGAGCTCGTAGGTGACCTCATCCCGAATACCGCTTTCATTGTATTCTTTTATGGCCTTTTCTACGGATTGTTTAAAAACAATCTCTATTTCGTCTAGGTTCTTTGGGTCAATGGCCCGCATGTCAACTTCCATCCACGACTCAAACGGAATGGAATTCACCGAAGTTCCGCCCCCGATCCGGCCCACGTTAAAACTGGTTTTGGGGCTATGCGTGGAGGTGTATTCCCAAGCGGTTTTGGAAAATTCATCGATGGCCTTGCCCAGGGCGTGATGCGGATTGGCCAAGCCAAAAGCGCCCCAAGAATGACCTCCAGGCCCCTTGACCATTAATTTGTAACGCTTGGAGCCCAGCCCCGCATTGCTGATCCGTCCCATGCTTCCACCATCGATGGCAATCCAGGCATCGATGTCCAACCCCGATTCGTTGAACATATACTTCATGCCACGCAGGTCTCCCAGTCCTTCCTCACCTACGGTTCCTACAATAAGCAAATCTTTTTCGGTTTTGATTTCTGCCTTGTTCATGGCTTTGAGCATACTGATCAGCATGGCCAAGCCTCGGGTATCGTCCCCGATTCCAGGAGCTTTAAGGGTGTCTCCAACTTTTTTTACGGTCACATCCGTGCCTTCCGGAAAAACCACGTCCAAATGCGCATCCACCCCAATATAACCCGATGCCCCAGAAACACCTTTTCGCAATCCGATGACATTGCCCACCTTATCTGTCCAAATACTGTCCACACCTGCTTCCTCCAACATCTGGGCAAACACTTTACCTCGCTCTGTTTCCATAAAAGGCGGTGCCAAAATCTCTGTTAAGGTGATCAAATCCTGAGTGGTTTCATCCTTTTGTGATTTGATATATCCAAAAGCCTTTTCCACTTTCTTGTTTTTGGCCAATCGGTCTACTTCTTTGGTATATTTTTTTTCAATTTCCTGAGCCGTCATGGTCATGGAAAATAGGCCGAGGCCACAGGTAAGGACACATAGTAATTTATTCATAGTCAAATAGTTTGTGGGTTGATATATGTTTCAAATGTGAGAGCTGAAGTCTCTTTCGTTCTGAGCTTGCCAAATGCTTGCTGTAGCCTTAGGGTCACTGCACCAACCTGTTCTCCGTTAAAATACACATGATTCCCAAGCTTTGCAATGGCAGCCACCTGTGTAGTGGTACCCGTAAAGAAGGCTTCGTCCATTTGTTCAATTTCATTTTCGGTCACGGCTCGTTCCAACACAGGAATTCCCAGCTCATGGCAGAGCTGTAGTACAATCATTCGGGTAACACCATTCAGGATGTGTTCATTGGCCGGGTGGGTAATCACTGTCCCGTCCTTTACGAAAAAGATATTGGTATGGGAACCTTCGGTGATAACCCCGTCCCGAACCAAGGCGGCCTCATCGGCACCATCGTTCATGGCGGCCTCATTGGCCATAATGTTTCCCAACAACGAAACGGATTTGATATCACAACGGTGCCATCGGACATCGGGTACCAAAATAGCGTTCATTTTGTTGGGGTTGACCTTGGGCAATGCGTAGGGTAGTGCATACATCATCACACTGGGAGTTGCTTCCTTTGGATACGCATGTTTTCGGGCAGCAATACCCCGGGTTACCTGCATGTAGATCAAACAAGACTTATCCACCAGTCCAGAGGCTCGGAGCAAGGGTTCCAGATTGCGCTCAACTTCTTTCACGTTAAAGGCAATATGGATTTTATTTAAATTATTTTGTAATCGGTCGAGATGTGCTTTTTTGTAAAAAATGCCGTTTTCCAACTGCATCATAACTTCGTAAATACCATCCCCAAACAAAAACCCACGGTCAAATACCGATATTCGCGCTTCTTCGGATGAATGGATTTCACCATTGATAAATACTTTGGGAGGAAACTTTCCTTGGGGCAGCATAGTTTTGCAGCTTTACGTAAAAAGGTTGATGTTCAAAAACTGTGAAGTTAACCGTTATTCCCCTTAACTGAAAATTTAGTGTCAAAGTTTGATAGAGGGCTTTTGGAGTTGACCACCGATGACATCCAATTGGAATAATGGGTATTTGTCTGGAAGGTTTTCATTTTTGTTCACTTTTCCCGTACTTCACCAAAAAAGAGCGCTTATGATCATTTTTGTGGATATGGACGAGGTTATCGCAGATGCCTATCAAGCCCATATCGATATTTATAACCAAGAGTTTGATGCCCAATTTACAGCCGAAGAATGCATGGGCAGGGAGTTTTGGCAATGTGTCCCGCAGGAGCATCAACCATCTGTGAGAGACCATACACACCGGGATGGCTTTTTCAAAAATTTGAAAGTCATCGATGGCAGTCAGGACGTGTTGGAAGCATTGAGCAAAAAGCACGAAGTCTACATCGCATCCGCGGCGATGGAGTTTCCACAATCGCTTCGGGAAAAATCCGATTGGTTGGACCAATTCTTTCCCTTTATCCCATGGCAAAATCGAATATTGTGCGGGAACAAGCATGTGCTCAAAGGCGATGTGCTCATCGATGACCGAAGCAAAAATCTGGGCTTTTTTGATGGCCGGTCCATTATGTTCACTTCGCCCCACAACACCGAGGTCAAAACCTTTGAGCGAGCGGATACTTGGCGCGATATCGCCGATAAACTTTTGTAACTTGTGAACGCAATGGGGAATAAATTGGGAAAGCTTTTACTTTTGGTTGGTTTGATAATGTTTCAGGCCTGTGCTGCCCAATCCCATTTGGTGGCCGATGAGCTAGAAACCGTAACCAAGGAGAATTTAAAATACTATCTGTACTATCCCGAACATTATTTTGATTCGGAGGAAACCTTTGGACTGTTGCTTTTTCTTCACGGAGGTGGTGAATCGGGTAGGGCACTGGAGGAAATAAAGGATACAGGTCCGCCAAAAATGCTGGCCGAAGGCAAGCAATTTCCATTTTTGATACTGGCCCCGCAAAATTCCCACGCCAAAAAATGGTGGAATACCGAGGCGGTCATTCAATTGCTCGATTCCGTTACAGGGATGAACCGAGTCGATAAAAACAGAATATATGTATCAGGGCTGAGCAGGGGAGGAAGCGCTGCTTGGGAGCTTGCTACGCAATATCCGGATAAGTTTGCCGCCATGGCCGTGGTTTGTGGGATGACACCTTTGCCCTATGCACACTGGATAGACCAAGAAATGCCCATTTGGGTTTTCCATGGTGATCAAGACGATGTCATTGGTGTGGAAGAGTCCGATAAAATGGTGGCTAAATTGCGTGACATGGGGCACGACGTCCGATACACCAGATATAAAGGCGTGGGGCACAATGCTTGGGACCGGGCCTATACCACGGACTCACTGTATACTTGGCTTGCAAATCAAAAACGAAAGCATTAAGAAAGATGAAATATTCCTTACTTGTATTACTACTTGGACTGATAGTTTGCTGTCGGTCTAAACACAAAACCGAGGTGGAAAAGCCTCAAGCTGCACCGGAAATCAAAATGGATTCGGTTGCTGCGGACACGGTTGTAGGTAAAGCACCTGTTTTAAAAACCTTCGAAGGACTTGCCGATACCACGTTTGTTCGCTTGGCCGATTTTAGTGCTGATTTTGCCTACGACATGCGATATGCCACGGAAAACAATTTTTTAAAGGCCAAAGTCTACGATTGTGCCGAATGTTATACCCGTGTAAAGACCGCCAAGGCTTTGATTGCAGCCAATGCCGATTTTATGGAGCAAGGGGTCAAGATCAAGTTCTTTGATTGCTATCGTCCCAATTCGGTACAGTACAAAATGTGGGAAATTGTCCCCAATCCGCAGTATGTCGCAAATCCTGACAAAGGTTCCATCCATAATAAAGGCGGTGCGGTGGATATTACCTTGGTGGATATGGAGGGTAACGAACTGGACATGGGTACTGATTTTGACTACTTCGGAAAGCGGGCCTATCACGATAATATGGACTTGCCCCAAGAAATTCTAGACAACCGAAAATTGTTAAAAGAGACCATGGAAGACCACGGATTTTGGTCCATCAGAACCGAGTGGTGGCACTACAACCTCTCGGCCGCGTCCAATGATAGAGTGGCCAATTTTAAATGGGAGTGTGAAGACTGATCTTCCCCAACAAGGAAACCGTTCCAGAATTAGCTCACTATGCGAAATCAATCGGCAACTTTTGTGCAATCCACCACGATCAATGAATCGTTCAAGGTTTTGGTGAAAAAAATATAGCGATTCCCACCATCCTTGATTTTGTGCTTTTTTCGCAGCTCAGCCACCGACTGTGGAAAGTTTCGCGTAGTAACATTGGCCTTGTCGATATGAAGGGATTTCATTGCCTTTTTGGAATAAGGCACCACGCTTTCAATTTTGAACCTTCTTCCCGGAAACTCCATGAGGGATTTGGAGGTATACAAATGGGAGTGGGGATGCAATTTATAAACCCCATATGCCTTGCCCACGCTTTTGAATCCCCCTGATTTCAGAACAGCTGCATTGGGTTCGTATAGATAAGTGGAGGGTTTCTCATATGCGATGGTGCGCACTGCTTCATCTTCCCAAATAAAATCAAAGGATTCGGTATGATCGGGCTGTATGTTTCTGGTCTTGATATGAACCCGACCCTCATATCCTTTTTCCAGTACAAAGAGCAGTTCCTTCACCTCGTTCTGTACAGCGACCACATGGACTTCTTTTACGGATTCCAAGGTCTCAATAGCTTGTTTGATGTCCAATAAGGGTGACGTCTTCATTAAAAGGTGCGAGGCCCTTTCAAAGAAAAGAGGCAAATGTTTGGAAACATCAGGATGACAATCTTGCAACAAAAACACTTTCCCTTTGGCATCATCCCTACGCGATGGATCTATATAAATCCATTCGAATCCTTGCTTTGAATTTTGCAGAAAAGTGATGCCATCCTCAGGTTGACAGGCAATATGCTCCTGCTCTAAAACCTTGAAATTATGAGAGGCGATTTCGCTTAGTTCTTGATTGATTTCACAGTGGAAAACCTCAGGAATTTGTTGTGCAAAAAAGTAGGTGTCCACCCCCAATCCTCCGGTAAGGTCTATGAGCGATTTCCCACTTACCAATTGCGATTTGTATCGAGCCGTAATCTCAGAGCTTGTTTGTTCGATATGGAGCTTTATGGGGTAGTAGATTCCTCTTTTTTCAAACCAGGTTGGGAGCTTGTCCTTGCACTTTTTTTTGGCTTCGATCTGTTGGGCCAATTCTTTTTGGGAAACCCCTTCAAAAACAGGTTTCGCCAACAGAACTGTCAGGATGTCAGTTGTCAAATTATTATCGATATAATCCTGTATACCAGTATTTAAGATAAGTTCATTCAAACTTTTGCTATAAATTTTTGGTCAACTTCTTCACAAAAGAATTTTCGGCCAAAAACTCCTTCAAAATCACCTTTATGGCGGTATATCCCGGCACAGCGACCACCATTCCCACGACCCCAAAAAGCAATCCTGCGATGATAATGATCAAGAAGATTTCCAAGGGGTGCGACTTTACGCTTTTGGAAAAAATAAAGGGTTGTGAAAAGAAATTATCGATGAGTTGGCCAATGGTCAAACCAATAAAAACATAAAGTGCTTTGGGCAAAATCACGGTGCTGAAATCCGCATCGATAAAACTGGTCATGGTTAGGATAATCATGGTGACCCCTCCGATGATGGGACCGATGTATGGAATGATGTTGAACAGGGCACAAAGAAAAGCGATCACTATCGCGTTTTCCACACCCACGATAAATAATGAAATCGTATAGATCACAAAGAGGATGAACAATTGTAAAAGGATGCCTGCGAAATATCGGGAAAGCAAATTGTTTATTTTGTCGATGGAGCTCACCAAATTACTTTCCTTGTCATTGGGCACAAAGGTCAGGATACCATTTTGCATCAGTTTGCTGTCCTTCAAAAAGAAAAAAGTAATGAACAGCACAGAGAAAAGGCCAACACTAAAATTGCTCAATGTATTTACGATGGTATTCAAAAAATTGGGAATAAAGCCCAAATCGAGACCTTGTAGCATATTTTCCTCGATTTTGGATTCGTCCAAAAGGTTGTTTACGCTGCCTGTGGAGGCTCCAAAATACTCCAGAGTTTGGATGTAGAGCGTGTTCAAGTCTGCTTTCAGGGCCTCAATGTCCAACAGCGATAGGTTTTTGCTCTGCTCGGCCACCAAGGGAATAAATAAAGCAAGTATCCCCAAGAACAGGGAAAGCATCAATACCATGGTCACCACTACCGCCAAGGTGTTGGGGAATTTGAGTTTTCTGCGTAGGAAAAGCACTATGGGTCTGCCCAATAGCGCAAGCACGGCTGCAATGGCCAAATAGACTAATACGGATTGGATTTTGTAGAAAAACCATCCGACGAGGACAACGCCTACTATGATTGCAACTGCCCGTAATATTCCGTTTGCGATAATCTTTGCGTTCATTGCTTAGCTTTTAAAGGCGTATTCCATAATATTGGCGCCCATTTGTAGCGCTTTGATTCGGATGTCTTCCGGGTCGTTGTGTACGGCGGGATCCTCCCAACCATCCCCTAAATCACACTCATAGGTGTAGAGCAATATGAGCCTTCCTTTTTCAAAAATGCCAAAGGCCTGTGGTCGCTTGCCATCGTGTTCATGGATTTTGGGCAACCCTTCGGGAAACTTGAACTTTTGATTGAAGATGGGGTGGTCCGAACCCAGTTCCTCCAAAGGCTTTTCGGGAAACACTTTTTCCAGTTCCCGACGCAAATAGGGTTCCATGCCGTAATTATCATCAATATGAAGAAAACCGCCCGAGAGCAAGTAGGTACGCAAATTTTGGACTTCTTCATCATTGAAAAAAACATTCCCGTGTCCGGTCATGTGCAAATAAGGGTATTTGAAAATGGAGACACTTGCCACTTCCACGGTTTCCGGTTCGGCGTCGATTTTGGTATCGATATGGGTGTTGCAAAATGCAATCAAATTGGGCAGGGCCGTAGGGTTGGAATACCAATCACCGCCACCTCCATATTTTAGGATGGCCACTTGCTGCGCGTATGCTAAGGATAGCATGCAGCAAAAGAGCAAGCATATCAAAAATGTTCGTTTGTTCATGTACTAATGATTGACCTTACCTTCAAAAATAACGTATTCCTTTGTAATATGGATGATGTGAAGTATCAGTTGTTGATGATGGCCACGGTGGTACAGGCCACAATGGCGGCCGTCTCTGTCCGTAACCTGTTCCTGCCCAGGGATACTGGAATATATCCCTTTTCTTTGGAAAGATCAATTTCCCCTTTCGAGAAATCCCCTTCGGGGCCTATGAGAATGGTTAGGTCGTTATCAGCGATAACACGTCGTTTCAATTCCATTTTATCCCCATTTTGGCAATGGGCAATAAATCTGTAACCGAGGGTTTCGTTGGATTCCAAAAACTCCCTACAGGATATGGGTGGGTTTATTTTGGGCAGTATGGTTTGCAAGGACTGTTTCATGGCCGCTTGCAATACTCGCTCCATTCGTTCCAATTTGAGCGTCTTGCGTTCGGAATGGTCGCAAATAATTGGGGTGATCTCATCCACCCCGATTTCTGTCACTTTTTCCAGGAACCATTCGTAACGGTCGTTCATCTTTGTCGGGGCCACCGCCAAGTGCAAATGGTACCGCTTTGGAATCGATTTTTGTTGTGAAATGATTTCTGCCCGGCATTTTTTTTGGTCAGCATCCAAGATCTTGGCCTCAAATAAGTATCCCTTTCCGTTGGTAATGTGCAGCACGTCCCCTTCGGATTTCCGTAACACCTTTACAATGTGTTTGCTCTCGTCGGGCGGAAAAGTAAACTGTTTGGCACTATTGTCCAAGGTGGCATTGTAAAAAAGCTGCATAGCAAAGGTTTTATAAATTAACCGCCGATGGCATATCTTGCCTTGGCGGCGATGCTCTGGTCGGTAAAGGTGCCTTTTTCATATTTAAGGTAACCTACAATACCGATCATGGCTGCATTGTCCGTGCAATACTCAAATTTAGGGATAAAGGTGCTCCATCCCAACTTTTCTTCGGCATCCTTCAATCTTTGCCGTATGCCAGAGTTGGCCGCCACGCCACCTCCTATGGCCACTTGGCGTATACCTGTCTGGTCCACTGCCATTTGGAGCTTATCCATCAAAATTTCCAGAATGGTATACTGGACCGATGCGCAGATATCTTTGATATTTTTGGAAACAAAATCAGCATCTTTTTGGGTCTCCCGTTGTAAAAAGTAGAGAATACTTGTTTTGAGTCCACTAAAGCTAAAATTCAATCCGTCTACTTTGGGTTTGGGGAACTCAAAGGCGTGCGGATTGCCCAGTTGGGCATATTTGTCTATCAGCGGCCCACCGGGATAGGGGAGCCCCATTAATTTGGCACTTTTGTCGAAAGCCTCTCCCACGGCGTCATCCAAGGTTTCTCCCAGTACCTCCATGTTAAAGTGGTCGACGACCTTTACGATTTGGGTGTGCCCACCGCTAATGGTCATGGCCAAAAAGGGGAACGAAGGCGTTCGTTGGTCGCCATTGTCTATAAAATGTGCCAGGATATGCGCTTCCATGTGGTTTACCTCGATCAAAGGGACGTCCAGGCCCAAGGCCAGAGATTTGGCAAAGGAGGTTCCGACCAATAAAGAACCCATAAGTCCCGGACCTCTTGTAAAAGCTATGGCAGATAGTTGTTTTTTGTCGATATTTGCCTTGGCCAAGGCTTGGTGGACCACGGGAACGATATTTTGTTGATGCGCCCTTGAAGCCAACTCTGGGACAACACCTCCATATTGCTTGTGGATTTCCTGTGTAGCCACTACATTACTGAGTACTTTTTTGTTGCAAAGTACGGCAGCCGATGTATCATCACAGGATGATTCGATGGAAAGAATATATTTTTTTGATTTCTCCACAGGTTTTGGAACAAAAATTGGTCATCAAAGGTAAAACATAAAAACCCTATCAAAAAACTTCGAAAAATACTGTTGCGCTTCCTTTTGGCCATTGTCTTGCTGTTGGTGTTGGCTTCATTGATTCTTTCATTGCCGGCAGTACAGACAAGACTGGGAAAATATGCGACGGATTCGCTGAACGAATCCTTCGGCACCAACATTCAAATCGAACGGGTAAGCATTTCACTTTTTAATCTTAACGCCGGACTTAAGGGTGTTTATGTGGAGGATTACAAAAAGGACACCTTGATCTATATCCACAAGGTTTCTACCTCCATTTTGAACCTTCGAAATATGGCCAACAACAAAATGGAGTTTGGAGAAATGGAATTGGACGGCCTCGTGTTCAACCTGAAGACTTACGAAGGGGAAAGCGATACCAATTTGGATGTTTTTGTGGATAAATTGGATGATGGAAAACCA
Organism: Allomuricauda sp. MMSF_3307; assembly: GCF_030733585.1. Classification (NCBI taxonomy): domain Bacteria; kingdom Pseudomonadati; phylum Bacteroidota; class Flavobacteriia; order Flavobacteriales; family Flavobacteriaceae; genus Allomuricauda; species Allomuricauda sp. MMSF_3307. The sequence goes on along the minus strand of NZ_JASHIQ010000005.1, from coordinate 358,227 downwards.
CGCGACCCCGGAACACCGCCCTTTTTTATGTCCTCGGATGAAATACAGATCCATAACGGCAAGTTCCGTTTGATCGATGAAAATCTGGAGAAGCCGGAAACGCTGAACTTTTCCGAGATAGAGATTACAGCGTCCGATTTTCAAATTTTGGGCCCCGATGTGTCCCTGAAGATCAATGACCTATCCACGTTGGCCAAACGGGGCATCCGTTTGAAAAATTTCGCTGCTGATTTTGCGTACACCAAGGAGCAGATGCGTTTTGATTCCCTTTTTATCAATACGGAACAATCCGAGCTGCAGGGCAATTTGGTGTTCAACTACAATCGTGAAGATTTGGCCAACTTTGTTGACCTCGTCAATATCGACGCCAATTTTACGGATTCCAAGGTAGCACTCAATGAAGTCAATGCCTTTTTTGATGAATTTGGACAGGATAAGATCGTAAACTTTACCGGTAACTTCAGTGGAGTGCTCAACCAATTGCAGGTAGACGACCTGTTTCTTTTTACCGACAACACAGGTATTCGTGGCGATTTTAGGTTCGACAATATCTTTAGCGAGCAGGCACCATTTGTGTTGCGCGGGGATATTGACAATCTTACCTCAAGTTATTATCAATTGCGTAGCATTCTGCCACAAATTTTGGGAAGGAACATCCCAGAGTCTGTACAAAAACTGGGACAATTTACGGTAAGGGGTGAAACGGAGATCACCGAAACCTCCATTGATGTGACCGTAAACCTGAACACTGCCGTGGGCAGTAGCTACGTAGATCTACAGATGACCAATGTGCAGAAGATTGAGGACGCCTCCTACATCGGTTTTATTTCCTTGATCGATTTTAATCTTGGGGAATTTATAGACAATGATAATCTGGGACTGGCCTCCATGGATATGAACGTGGAAGGAAAGGGGTTTGTTGCCGAAAGTTTGAATACTGAGGTGTCGGGTGACGTCTACAAATTTGAGTTCAATAACTACGAGTACAACAAAATAAAGGTCACGGGTATTTTGAGAAACCAATTGTTCGATGGTGTCCTGTTGTGCAATGATGAAAATTTCCGATTTGACTTCCAAGGATTGGCCAATTTTGGGCAGCGGGAGAACAAGTTCAATTTTGTGGCAGCGGTGGACTACGCCGATTTAAAGGAGCTCAATTTTATCAACGACAGCATCTCCATCTTCAAAGGGCATGTGGATATGGATATTGAAGGGAACAATTTGGATGATATGGCAGGTCAGCTCCAGTTCACCAACACCACGTATCAAAATGCAAACGACACCTATTATTTTGAGGATTTCAACGTAACCTCCACTTTTGACCGGGATACCATTCGTACCATAGAGATCAATTCCCCCGATATCATTACAGGCTATATGCGGGGCAATTTTAAGGTGAAGGAATTGGGGCAATTGGTGCAGAACTCTATCGGAAGCATCTACACCAATTATCAACCTTTCAAAATCTCAGGAGGTCAATATGTGGATTTCAATTTTAAGATCTATAACAAAATTGTGGACGTATTCGTACCTGAGCTTACTTTTGACCCCAATACATTTATTCGGGGATCCATTCAGGCCGACCAAAGCGATTTTAAGCTCACCTTTAAATCCCCAAGTATCGAGGCTTTTGGGAACGCTTTTGATAATATTGAGCTCAAAATCGACAATAAGAACCCCTTGTTCAATACCTTCGTTTCCGTGGAGGACATGTCCACCGTGTATTACGATATCAAGGATTTTAGCTTGATCAATACCACCTTGAAGGATACCCTGTTCTTTAGAACAGAGTTCAAGGGTGGGAGTGAATACAACGATAGCTATAACCTGAATTTCTACCACACCTTTAATGAAAATAACCGATCGGTGATCGGTCTCAAAAAATCGGATGTCAGCTTCAAGGGCAATACATGGGTGCTCAATAAGGATGGGAACAGTAAAAACAAGGTCATTTTTAATAGTGCTTTGGACAGTATCCGGATAGAGGACGTAGTGATGGACAACAATAATGAGGAACAGATACGACTTAGGGGGGAGTTTGCCGATTCCACTTATAAGGATTTGAACCTGCAATTTAAATTGGTGTCCCTGGACAAGGTTACACCGGCCATTGACAGTTTGAAAATGAACGGAAAGGTGGATGGTTTTCTGAATATCCTTCAAAAAGATGGCAACTATCTGCCCACCTCCAGCCTAAAAATTGAAAGCTTTAGCGTAAACGACATACGCCTAGGTGATCTGGAGGTCGGTATTTACGGGAATAACGACCTTACCGAATTTGGAGTCAGTACATGGCTCAACGATAACGGCAAAGAACTCATGAACGTTAACGGAAAGGTGACCAACATCAATAATGTACAGGAGCTGGACCTCAAGGCCAATTTTACCGACTTTGCATTGGAACCTTTTAACCCATTAGGGGAAGATATCATATCCAATATTAGGGGAAGGGTGACCGGCGATGCCACTATCACGGGGAATGTTGAAAATCCATCCATTAACGGTCTGCTGCAATTGAACGATGCTGGAATCGGTATCCCATACCTTAATGTGGACTACAATTTTGCACCCTACTCCCAAGTACGGTTGTTTGACCAGACCTTTTATTTTGAAAACGTACAACTCTCGGATGTAAAGGAAAAGACCACGGCTACTTTGGATGGAACCATTAGCCATACCGGATTTGACGATTGGTATCTCGGTTTGGATGTGGATACCAACAATGATCGCTTTATGATCTTAAATACCGAGTACGATGAGGAATCCTTGTATTACGGCACAGGGTTTATTAATGGTAGTGGAAGTATTTACGGTCCAGTGGATGCCATGACCATTTCGGTAGATGCTACTACGGCCGCCGGAACCTCGCTTAAAATACCTTTGAGCGATGTGACCAGCGTTGGCGACTACTCCTTCATCAACTTTTTGGAAAAAGGGGAGAACAGTTCATTTGAGGAGGAAAGGGTCTTGGAAGAATACCAAGGACTTGAAATGGCTTTTGATCTTGCCGTTACCCCAGAGGCTGAAGTGGAGATCGTGGTAGATCAAACTACAGGGAGTTCCCTAAAGGGAACCGGGGAAGGTATTTTGTTGATCGAAATCAACACCAATGGTAAATTCAATATGTACGGTGATTTTGTTGTGGTGTCTGGGGAATACAATTTTAAATACGGTGGTGTCATCGATAAAAAGTTCAAGGTGCGTCCTGGTGGCAGCATCTTGTGGGAGCAAGACCCTTTGGCGGCTCAGTTGAATCTGGAAGCAGTGTATTCCCTCAATGCCAATCCGGCTCCCCTTTTGGACAATGCAGGTTTCACAGGTAGGATTCCCACAGAGGTGGTCGTACGGTTGGATGGTGAATTGGAAAGTCCCAATATCAATTTTGGGATAGAATTTCCGGGGACCAATTCGGTGGTACAGTCCGAATTGGAATACCGATTGCAAGATCCCACCATCTTGGAACGTAATGCCTTCTTCCTATTGGCGCAGGGCACTTTCGTAAATCCACAATCTGGGGGGATTAACCAACAGGCCGTAACCGGAAACCTGATACAAACCGCTTCTGGACTTTTCAATCAGATTTTGGCGGGCAACAACGACAAGCTCAACTTTGGGGTTTCGTATGAGCAGGGCTATAACGATCCCAATGCCGATATTGCAACAGAAGATAGGATAGGGGTGACCGTGTCTACCCAGCTTTCGGACCGTATCTTGGTCAACGGAAGGGTAGGGGTGCCGGTAGGAGGTGTATCGGAAACCGTGGTCGCCGGTGATGTGGAAGTCCAGATATTGCTGAACGATGAAGGGACACTGAGTGCGAAAATCTTCAACAGAGAGAACCAAATACAGCAGTTCTTGGCGGAACGGCAAGGGTACACCCAGGGCGTAGGTTTGTCCTATCAGGTAGATTTTGACAGTTTTAGGGAGCTTATGCAGAAGGTGTTCAACAAAAGGGAAAATCCATCCGAAGAAAAAGATCTTCCAGAAGCCTTGAATCCGCCAGGACAGGTGATGGGAAAGGACAGTTTGATTCGTTTTTCCGAAAAGCCCGTTAACCTTCCCAATTCCATCCATTAATTTTATATTTTTAAGTGTTTTTGTATTAATTTTTTACGAAAACGTTTGAGAAAGTCTTTCAAATCAAATAAATTATCAAGACATTCCAAATTTGGATAAAGTTTCCTAGCTTTGACCTCTTAAAAATTTGAATGGCTTCAGAAATTAAAAAAATAGGCGTTTTTACGTCTGGCGGAGACTCTCCTGGAATGAATGCCGCCATTCGTTCCGTTGTCCGTACCTGTGCATATTTGAACATCGAATGTGTGGGGATTTACAGAGGTTACCAAGGAATGATCGAAGGTGATTTTAAGACCTTGGATGCCCGTAGTGTGAATAACATCATTAATAAGGGAGGTACCATTCTAAAGTCTGCCCGTTGCGACGAATTTAGAACGAAGGAAGGAAGAAAAAAGGCTTACGACCAATTGACCAAGGAAGGCATCCAAGCCTTCGTGGTAATCGGAGGAAATGGAAGTTTCACGGGGGCCTTGCTGTTTACAGAGGAATATAATTTTCCAGTGATAGGAATTCCCGGAACCATCGACAATGATATTCTGGGGTCGTCCTTTACCATAGGTTTCGATACCGCCATCAACACAGTGGTTGATGTTATAGATAAAATACGTGATACGGCCAGTTCCCACAACCGCCTCTTTTTTGTTGAGGTTATGGGAAGGGATGTGGGCCATATTGCACTTAATGCAGGAGTAGGGGCCGGTGCCGAGGAAATATTGATACCAGAGCAAAACTTGGGTCTGGAGCGACTTTTGGATTCCCTAAAACGAAGCAAAGCCTCAGGGAAATCATCCAGTATCGTAATTGTTGCCGAAGGGGATAAGATCGGTAAAAATGTCTTTGAACTAAAGGAATATGTGGAGCAGCACTTGCCTATTTACGATGTAAGAGTGTCCGTGCTGGGGCACATGCAACGAGGTGGGAACCCAACCTGTTTTGATAGGGTATTGGCCAGTAGAATGGGCGTAAAGGCCGTGGAAAGTCTCTTGGAAGGAAAATCAAACCTTATGGTCGGTATCAGGGATACCAAATTGGTGCTGACACCCTTGGCCGAAGCCATCAAGGCACACACAGAAATTGACGAAGAACTCATCAGAGTTTCCGATATAATGACAACTTAATGTAAACACTAAAAAAGTAAACATGTCAAATTTGAAAATAGGAATTAACGGATTCGGTAGAATTGGAAGGTTGGTCTTTAGGGCCACCGTGAACAGGGACAACGTGGATGTTGTTGCCATCAACGACTTGTTGGACGTAGAACACCTTGCATATCTTTTGGAATATGATTCGGTACACGGAAGATTCGATGGTACCATCGAAGTGAAGGATGGTAACTTGATCGTAAACGGAAAAAAAATCAGGGTAACTGCCGAGCGCGACCCTAAAAACTTGAAATGGGACGAAGCCGGTGCGGAAATCGTAGCGGAATGTACAGGTATTTTCACCACTTTGGATATGGCGCAAAGCCACATAGATGGCGGTGCCAAAAAAGTAGTGATTTCTGCTCCGTCCAAGGATGCGCCCATGTTTGTAATGGGAGTAAACCACAAAGATGTTAAAGCTACGGATACGATAATCTCCAACGCTTCTTGTACCACCAACTGTTTGGCACCTATCGCCAAGGTATTGGATGATGCCTTTGGTATCGATGAAGGTTTGATGACAACAGTTCACGCGACAACAGCTACCCAGTTGACTGTGGATGGTCCTTCCAAAAAGGATTATAGAGGGGGTAGAAGTGCCCTTTTGAACATTATCCCTGCTGCTACAGGAGCTGCCAAAGCTGTAACGAAGGTAATTCCATCGTTGGAAGGCAAATTGACGGGTATGGCATTTAGAGTACCTACTGCTGATGTATCTGTGGTGGATTTGACCGTGCGTTTGGCCAAGGAAACTTCCTATGAGGAAATCAAAAAAGCGATGAAAACGGCTGCCGAAGGAGAATTGTCCGGTATTTTGGGCTACACCGATGAGTTGGTGGTATCCCAAGATTTTGTGGGCGATGTGAGAACTTCCATTTTTGATGCAGATGCTGGAATCGAGTTGAACTCCAAGTTCTTCAAAGTGGTTTCTTGGTATGATAACGAAACTGGTTACTCCAATAAATTGGTCGACTTGGCCTTGCACGCAGCAAGTCTTTAATAAATTACCTTAAGTATTATCATTTTGTCCTGAAGAGGATACCCTCCTCTTCAGGATTTTACTATAAAAATCTCGACGTATGATTTTGATTGTGGATAGTGGTGCCACCAAATCGGATTGGATTGCCCTCGACGAAAAAGGGGAGCAGTTATTTGTGACCCAAACTTTGGGCCTTAGCCCAGAAGTGCTGACCAAAGAGGTCATCGAGGATAGGTTGGCGAATAATTTTGAGCTTTCCAAGAACAAGGAAAAAGTACGTCAGTTGTATTTCTATGGTGCTGGATGCGGTACCGATAGGATGAAGAATTTTTTAAAGGCCATCTTTAAGGATTTCTTTCCCAATGCCAAAGCTGAGGTGAGGGAAGACACCTATGCGGCCATTTATTCCACCACCAAGATTGGGAGGCAGGGCATCGTTTGCATTTTGGGAACAGGTTCCAATTGCAGCTATTACGATGGTCATCAACTCATCCAAAAAGTTACCTCATTAGGGTATATTTTAATGGATGATGGTAGCGGTAACTTCTTTGGACGAAAATTGATCCGGGATTATTATTTCCATAAAATGCCCCAGGACCTTGGGATGAAATTTGCCAAGGAATACGATTTGGATGCAGATGTTATCAAGGAACACCTTTACAAACAGCCCAACCCTAATACCTATTTGGCCACTTTTGCCCGTTTCATTATTGAAAACAAGGAGCATCCGTATTGCAAAGGCGTCATCGAAAAAGGATTGCAGCAGTTCGTGAACAACTACATTATGCAATACGAACTGGCCACCAAAGTGCCTGTAAGCTTCGTAGGAAGCATCGCCCACTTTTTGCGTGACGAGTTAACGGCTTGTATTGAGCGCAATGATTTGATTTTGGGCGTAATCCGCCGTAGACCCATTGAAGGTCTGGTGGAATTCCACAGAGAGACTATTTAACGGCAATCATTGATATCTCCACATTCACGAATTTCGGAAGATTGGCAACTTCCACAGTTTCCCTTGCGGGAGCAGTGGCTTCGTCAAAATAGCTTCCGTATACCTCATTGATTTGTGCAAACTGGTTCATATCCTTGATAAAAATCGAGGACTTGATCACATGCTCAAAGGTCATTCCGGCTTCCTCGAGTATCGCTTTTAGGTTTTCCATGGATTGGCGCGTCTCCTTTTGGATGTCCCCCTCTACCAACTCGCCCGTAGCCGGGTCAATCGGAATTTGACCGGAAATGTAAAGTGTATCCTTTATGAGTACGGCTTGGTTGTAAGGCCCGATTGGAGCCGGTGCTTTTGTGGTCTGTATGATTTTTTTCATGCATTGGAATTTATGCAAGTGAAGGTAAAAAATAAAGTGGTACGATCAAGGCTGACTTCTGTTTTCCCACTTGATGTCTTTCAACAGGGAACTCTTTATGCCAATAAAGAAATACCATCGCTCAAACCTCCCAAACGGAGTCCAGTCGAAACTAAGGTTAAAACTGCCCAGATCCCGTTTAAAAGCGAAACGGGTATCGGCGAATCCTTTGTTCTTCAAGTCATAACCAGAATTGAACCCGACTTCCCATTTTGGGGTCAACGAAATGCTCCCGGAAAACATGATGGAGTGATTGGTAATTTCGTTCTGGCGGTTATTGTTGTTGTAGGAGGCCACATAGGTAAAGCGCGCATCCCACGGTAATTTGTTATTGTACAAAGGCTGCTCTTGGTTGGGGTCGTTGCCCCTATTGCCTCTACCACGATTAAATTGGGATTGTTCTCCACGTACATCATCAATGGCGAATGGATTTTCACTAAAATCCGACTGTTTTTCCTCATCACTCTTTTCCTTGACGCCGCCTTTTTGGAACATTTCGCTATTCAAGGAGAAACTGGTATTAATCCGTGCACTGGTCAAACGTGCAATCCCCCCTCCATTATTGATGTTCAAGGTGTTGATGCGTCTACCGTTATTGTCAATGGCATAGGGATCAAAAGTAGCGGCAAAGTTGATGGGGACGTTTTTAATAATTTCCGTTGCCCCGCTCATACTGATAGGACTTAGTTTAAGGGAATCCGCTTCCAAATTATAACTGGCGTTGAAGGTGAGGTTGCTCAAAATCTTCACCTTTCTGGGCTCCGTTGCCGTGGAATCTTTGTCCCGAACCTTAGCTTCGAGCGAATTCTGGAGCGAAAAGCTAATGGAACTACCCCTGTTCAATGATGGCCGGCCATAAAGACTGGTTTCAAATGGGGTGTATTGTACCTCTTCGCCGTCCCCGTTGGTGTAGGATTCATAAAATTGTTCAAAGGAGGGTGTATACCCATAGCTGATGGAAGGTCGCATTACGTGGCGCAAGGCCTGCACTTTTTTATCTTCCCCAAAATTCCAAGTTCCATATAGGGTAGTACCGATACTGGTACCCAAACTATAACGGTTGAATCTGTCAAAACCTGGAATGGTATCGGTAACCACAAGTCCGGATTCTTCATCAAACTCGCGTCGGATGGTTTCCAGGGCCCACACATCTTCATAGTTTCCGCTTAAACTAACGCTGAGGTACTTGGCCAATTTAAAGTTGGTCGCTATGGGGATTCGATGTCTCGCACCCACTCGCGCATCATCGAACATACCACTTTTAAAAAATTCCTCTTCCGTAGTGGTGATGCTATTTTGGGCGTTTACATCGTACTGAAAGTTGATATTTTGGAAAACACCCTTTTTGGGTTCATCACGTTTGGCAAAGGGAAAAATACGCTCCATGCTTGCTTGGAATGTGGGCAAGGACATGTTGATGGTCTGCGTACGTGAGTTTTGTGTATGACTGAGCGTAATACTGGTATTCACCGAAGGGTATTCGGGAAACGTCTTGGAATAACTTATGGAGGAGGCGAAGGTGTTGGTCTGTGTATTGTTCCGGTTTACCTGGTTCAAGGAGTTGGTAAAGAACTGACTGGAGCCCAGATTCACCGAGGCCGAAAAGCGGGAATTGGGACTTGCCTTGGTATCCTGCGAATGCGAAATCCGAATGTTATAGTTGCTCGTTCGACTGTAATCATCAAAACCTCTTTGGCTGGTCACCAAATTTTCATAACTGATATTGATATTACCGCTGTATTTGTAACGTTTGGTGTAAACGGACCTTCCCTGAAACCCGTAACTCCCGTTGGTATAGTAATCCCCCGTAATACTGAGATCTAAATAATCGCTGATAGGAAGATAGTACCCTCCGTTCTGAATAAAATACCCCCTTCTGGGATCGTTACCAAAGGTAGGGAACAGGATACCGGCCACCCTGCCCGTGGTCAACGGGAAATAGGCAAACGGCATGGCAATGGGCGTGGGTACGTCTACAATGTACATATTGCTGTACCCGGCAATGATTTTCTTTTTGGGTACAAATTTGGCCTTCCGTACACGGATGTAGTAATCGGGGTTCACCGTATCGTTGGAGGTGGTCAGTTTACCCTCGTTCAAAAAGTAGACCGAGTCGTTCTCTTTTTTGGTCTTTTCGGCATACACCTTCATGGCGTCGCTCCCCAGTTGCCCCAAACCGGCCTGTTGCTCCGTCCTCGAATTCCATATCAGTGCTTTTTGGGTGTCAAAATTAAAACGGATGGAATCCGGTCGCACCTCATTGTCGCCCTGCTTAAAAAAGGGAAGTTGGGTGTAGTTGCCCAAGGAATCCTTCATACGGCCGGCATAGACTTCATTTTTTACGTAATCCATAACGATAACGCCAGCCTTCAGTTCCGTATCCTGATAGTAGATTTCCGCTTCGTCGTACAAGTAAATTTTGTTGTCCTTTTGACTGAGCTTGACGTAATCCTTGGCCTTATATTTGATTTTGTCCAACAACAAAGGCTGTTTTTTTGGCACGGTATCTGTACTTGTGGTGTCGGTTCTAATGGAATCGTTTAGGATGTTCGGAGGCAACAAAGGAGCGAAAATGGTATCCTTCACAGCCTTGATGGGCAAGGGCGTAATAGGGTCCTCCTGAGCACTTAAGGTAGCGATACCACAAAGAAGAACAAATAGGAAAAGTGAAAAATGTTTATTTGGTTGCAACGTGATAAATCCTATTTTTGTACAGGTCGGCCCAGTTTTGGGGTCAAACTTACATATATTTTTTGTTCTACTTATTGGTGATTACGATATTTTTAACCAATAGCGAACACTATAATTACACAGTTCTTATGAATAAAAGTCGGTTGACATTTTTAGTATTTCTTTTGCTGGTCTTTCCTTTGACCTCTTTTCACAAAAATGATACCGAGGTAAGGCCCAAAGATAAATTTATTGTGGTCTTGGACGCTGGTCACGGCGGACACGATCCTGGAAACATTGGGAACGGCTATTTGGAAAAGGAAATTGCCCTGGCCATTGTTTTGAAAATTGGGGAAGAGCTAAAAAAACACCCAGATATAAAAGTCATTTACACGAGGGATGACGATACTTTTGTCGATTTGTTCGAGCGGGGCGAAATTGCCAATCAGGCGAATGCCGATTTATTTGTATCCGTCCATTGCAATGCCCATAACTCGGATGCCTACGGGGCGGAAACTTATGTGCTGGGGTTGCATGCCAATCGACAAAATTTTGAGGTGGCCAAAAAGGAAAACTCCGTAATCTACTTGGAGGACGATTATGAGCAGCGATATGCGGAGTACGATATCAATTCCCCAGAATCCGTGATTGGATTGACCATTATGCAGGAGGAATTTTTGGACCAGAGCATTCTGTTGGGAAAAAAGCTTCAGGATAATTTTACCGTAAAGCTCAAACGTAAGGACAGAAAAGTAAAGCAGGCCGGTTTTATTGTACTGCACCAGACCTTTATGCCCAGTGTATTGGTAGAGGTAGGCTTTTTATCCAACAAAAACGAAGGAAGTTACCTTAACTCCAAAAAGGGGCAGAGCGAGATGGGAACGGCGATTGCCAGTGCGGTCTTGGCCTACAAAGAAGAAATGGGCTATGCAGTGGCGCCAGTAGCAGCGAATCCAAAGGTGGAGGATACCCCGGTAGCGGTGGATATTCCCAAGGAGACAACGGAACAACCTACTACTGTTGCCGAAAAGCAACCGGAAGAAAAAACAAAACAGACAGAGCCACAGACCAAAGCACCTGTAGAAAGTTCTGGGGTAATCTTTAAGGTTCAATTAATGGCCAGTGGAAAAACCATACCGTTGGACGCCAAGAACTTCAACGGTCTGGACCAGTTATCCAAGGAACCTTATAAGAATATGTATCGATATATGTACGGTAATGCCAGTACCTACGAAGAAGCCAAGCAGTTGAAGAAAAACGCCGATGCCAAAGGGTATACCACATCGTACATCGTGGCATACAAGAATGGGGCAAGGGTACCAGTTTCAGCCGCGTTGAAGTAGCGATGCTTCAAATGGTCTCTTGAGAAAATTATTCCTAATTTTGTTTAAATCATAAACCGAATCTTTTGAAACTATCCAGGGAAATCAAAACTGGGATTATCGTAGTCGCTGGAATCGTAGCCTTCTTGTTTGGGCTTAGCTACTTAAAATCCTCTCCACTCTTTGAGAACAATAAAACGTTTTATGCCGTTTACGATGATGTAGGTGGTTTACAGCCCGGCACCCAAGTGTCTATCAATGGTTTCAATGTGGGCAATGTGACCGATATCCGTTTTAAGGATAGCTCGGGAAAATTATTGGTGACCTTAACGGTAACCAATAAGTTCGAGTTTTCCAAAAGCAGCATAGCTGAGCTGTTTGATACTGGTATCATCGGTGGAAAGGGCCTTCAGATTGTTCCCGTGTTCGATGATGGCCCAAAAGCCCAATCGGGAGATACCTTACCATCAAAAATAAAACCGGGCCTTACCGAATTGGTACAGCAAAAACTGACACCGCTTCAAATGAAAGTGGAAGGTGCGGTCTCCAATGCCGATTCATTGCTGATGAACGTAAACCAAATATTGGATGACCCCACTAAAAAACAGCTTCAAGAGGCCATAGTTTCCATGAACCAATTGGTGGGTTCCTTTAAGACCAGTGCCGATAATCTAAATGTACTGCTCGAAAACAACAAAACCCAGTTGGACAGTTCTTTGAAGAACGTGAACCATATCACTTCCAATTTCTCCAAACTCTCCGATTCGTTGGTCAATGCTGATTTAGGGAAAACTTTGGCCGAGTTTCAAGGCACGGTGAGCAAGCTGAACGGTATTTTGGCCAAGATAGAGGAAGGTGAAGGCTCCTTGGGGAAATTGCACAAGGATGATGCACTGTACAACAATCTGGCTGAAGCCTCCAGGGAATTGGACTTGCTTTTACAAGACTTTAGACTGAACCCGAAACGTTACGTCAATGTTTCCGTTTTCGGCAAAAAGCAAAAAGAGTACACACTACCGGCGGATGATCCCGCAGAACAGGAGAATCCAAACGAACCAAAAGAAAATAACTAATGGAATACGTGCCCAATATTTTATTTGCCCTGGCCCTGATCGCGGGCATTGGTTTTTTTGTTCGAAATGTCAAAAAATTGACCCGGAACATTAAACTGGGCAAGGACGTCGATGTAAGCGACAACAAAGCACAACGCTTGAAAAACATGGCAAGAATCGCCCTAGGGCAGACCAAGATGGTCGTTAGGCCCATTGCAGGTATCATGCACGTTATTGTTTATGTGGGCTTTATTATCATCAATATAGAGGTACTGGAAATTATCCTCGATGGACTTCTGGGAACACATCGACTGTTCTCTCCTTTGGGTTCTGTGTACAACTTTTTGATAGGTTCCTTCGAAATTCTGGCACTTTTGGTGATCGTGGCCGTAATCGTTTTTTGGGTGCGACGGAACATCATCCGCATCCAACGCTTCATCAAACCGGAAATGAAGGGATGGCCCAAAACCGATGGAAACTTGATTCTGTATATCGAATTGGTATTGATGGTTTTGTTCCTTACCATGAATGCTGCCGATTTTCAATTGCAGCAGATGGGTGCGGAGCACTACAATAGGGCAGGAGCTTTCCCGGTAAGCCAATTTTTGCTGCCGCTACTGGAAGGACTTTCAGAATCCTCATTGATTTTGGTGGAAAGAACGGCATGGTGGCTACATATTTTGGGCATCTTGGCATTTTTGAATTACCTCTATTATTCAAAGCATTTACATATCCTTTTGGCATTTCCCAACACCTATTATGGAAGGGTCAAGCCACAGGGGCAGTTCAATAACCTGGCATCCGTTACCAAGGAAGTAAAATTAATGATGGATCCCGATGCGGACCCCTTTGCGGCTCCTGCGGAAGAGGACACTACCGAGGAACCGGAAAAGTTTGGGGCTTCCGATGTGATGGACCTCAATTGGGTGCAATTGCTCAATGCATATACCTGCACCGAATGTGGTAGATGTACTTCCGAATGCCCGGCCAATCAGACCGGTAAAAAGCTGTCGCCCCGAAAAATCATGATGGATACCCGCGACCGTTTGGAGGAAGTGGGCAAAAATATGGATGCCAACAAGGGAGAGTTTGTTCCGGACGGCAAACAGTTGTTGGACGATTACATTACCCGTGAGGAACTTTGGGCCTGTACCACCTGCAACGCCTGTGTGGAAGCATGCCCGGTGAGCATAGATCCGTTGTCCATAATTGTGGAAATGCGAAGGTATTTGGTAATGGAGCAGTCCGCCGCTCCAATGGAACTGAACAATATGATGTCCAATATCGAGAATAATGGAGCCCCATGGCCCTACAATCAAATGGACCGTTTGAATTGGGTAAACGAATAAAAAAAGCACTATGAGCGAGCAATTGAAGGTAAAGACCATGCAGGAGTTTATGGCAGAAGGCAAACAGCCCGAAATATTGTTTTGGGTCGGCTCTGCTGGAAGTTACGATGACCGCGCCAAAAAGATTACCCGTGCCTTTGTCAAATTATTGAACAAGGCCAATGTTGATTTTGCCGTATTGGGAACGGAAGAGAGTTCCACAGGTGATGTGGCCAAACGTGCTGGCAATGAATTTTTATTCCAAATGCAGGCCATGATGAACATTGAGCTTTTGAACGGCTACGAAATCAAACGTATCGTTACCTGTGACCCACATTCCTTCAATACCATTAAAAATGAATACCCGGAACTGGGAGGGAACTACGAGGTGCTGCACCACACCCAATACTTGAAAGAGCTTATCGATAACGGACGTTTGACAATGGATGGTGATGGCTACAAAGGAAAACGCATCACTTTTCACGACCCCTGCTATTTGGGACGTGCCAATTCCGTTTTTGATGCGCCACGCGAACTGCTCACCAAGACCAAAGCCGATGTAGTGGAGATGAAACGATTCAAAAAAACGGCCCTATGTTGTGGTGCAGGGGGAGCGCAAATGTTCAAAGAGCCCGAAAAAGGCGATATGGACATCAATGTGATGCGGACCAAGGATGCCCTGGAAACCAAGGCGCAGATCATCGCAACAGGATGCCCGTACTGCAATACCATGATGACGGACGGTATCAAAGCCCACGAAAAAGAGGACAGCGTTACCGTTTTGGACGTTGCCGAGGTATTGGCCAATTCACAAGGATTGTAAGTAATAGAAAGAATGAATCAGGTCAAAAAGGAAAGACCTATCAGATAGAAGATATGCTAGTAGATTTTAATGAATTGCCAGATAATGCCCGCATCTGGATTTATCAGGCTGACAGAAGTTTCACCGAGGAAGAATTGCAGGAATTGGAGCAGAGCCTTACCGAATTCCTAAAGGAATGGACCGCCCATGGGAGCCATTTGCATGCAGGCTTCGAAATTAGGTACAAAAGATTTATCGTCATCGGTCTGGACCAAACGAACGTTAGTGCTTCCGGCTGTTCCATTGATGCCTCCGTTCACTACATCCAAAGTCTTGAAAAAAAATACCAAGTAGAACTCTTGGACCGGATGAATGTCTCCTTTAAACAAGGGGAATTTATCGCCTACAAGCCCCTTAAGGATTTTAAAAAGCTGGCCAAGGCCAGATCGGTTTCCGCCAATACCATTGTGTTCAACAATCTGGTGGCCACGAAGCAGGAATATCTCGAAAACTGGGAAGTCCCAGCGAGTGAAAGCTGGCATTCCCGATTTGTGTAGGCTGCTTTTAAATTATCTTAATTTGTGTGCATTCCTCGATGAAATGCAATATTTTTATCAGCAATAAGTTCAGGTTTTAGACAAGATATTTATGCGGATAAACCTCAATATTCCCCTTTTATTACTTTTTTGCTTGCAAGCCCTTGGGCAGTCCAATCCCTTGATGGTCAAAGATTCCGTGGCACAAATGGCATGGGTCGAAAGTCAATATCAAAAAATGACCTTGGAAGAACGGGTAGGGCAGCTCTTTATGGTTAGCGTGGCTTCCAATCAAGGAAAATCGGCTACCGACAGGGTAGAAAACCTGGTCAAGGAACAAGGTCTTGGGGGTGTCATCTTTTCGGTCGGAGGACCTGTACAACAGGCTGAATTGACCAATGCCTACCAATCCGTTGCCAAAGTTCCATTATTGATTGGTTCGGATGCGGAATGGGGTATGGCCATGCGGTTGGACTCTACCTATGCCTTTCCGTGGAATATGACCTTAGGGGCTATTCAGGATAGCATCCTTGTTGAAAAGGTGGGGTATCAAATCGGAAAGCATGCCAAACGGGTCGGGGTACATATCAATTTTGCACCCGATTTGGACGTGAACAACAATCCGCAGAATCCCATCATTGGCAACCGCTCTTTTGGCGAAGACCCCAAAAATGTGGCCCAAAAGGGACGTGCTTTTGTGCGGGGGATGGAGAGAGCTGGGGTTTTGACCAGTGGAAAGCATTTTCCGGGACATGGTGATACCGCTACCGATTCCCATAAATCATTGCCCATAATCACATCTTCGGTGGAACGGTTGGACACTTTGGAACTGTATCCCTTCAAAAAAACTATGGAAGCAGGCTTAAGCTCCATAATGGTGGCCCATTTGGATGTACCGGCACTGGAATCACGTGAAGGGCATCCCTCTACCTTGTCCAAAGCCATTGTGACGGATGTGTTGCAGAATCGGATGGGTTTTGAAGGCTTGGTGATCACCGATGCGCTCAATATGAAGGCCGTTTCCCAATTTGCTCCACAAGGCGAAGTGGAACTACAAGCCTTTTTGGCCGGAAACGATTTGTTGTTGATGCCCGAGAATGTGCTCAAGGCCAAGACAAAGTTTATGGAGGCCTATAACAATGGAATCATTACAGAAGAGCGACTGTCAACATCCGTCAAAAAAATATTGATGGCCAAGTACAAAGCCGGATTGAACAATTACCGCCCTGTGGCCATAGAAAATTTGGTAGAAGACCTAAATAGTGTCGAAAACGATGTCATTTACGAAGAGGCTATTGAAGCTGGCATCACGGTGGTGAAGAACAATTTTTCGTTGATGCCCATCAAAAAATTGGACAACAAAAAAATTGCCTACGTACATTTTGGGGATGATGAAGGAAGCACCTTTTTAGAAGCTTTGAACAAATATCAAAAGGTGACCCCGATTGCTGCCAAGGATATTGCGGAGTATAAGGAGCGATTAAAGGAATTCAACTTGGTCATTATCGGCTTTCATAAAAGCAACGATAGTCCATGGAAGGGACATACATTTTCCAAAAACGAATTGTTCTGGTTGGAAGAAATTTCCAGATTGCGAACCAGCAACACCATTTTATCGGTCTTTACCAAGCCCTACGCCCTTTTGGATGTGCTCAACTTTGATACGATAGACGGGGTGGTGATGGGCTATCAGAACAGTGAAATCGCCCAGAAAAAAGTAGCTGAGGTCATTTTTGGGGCCATTGGCGCATCTGGAAAACTGCCTGTTTCCGCACATGCGGAGTTTCCTGTGGGTACAGGTTTGGAGGTTGAACCCATTCAACGATTGGGCTACAGCATTCCTGAGCGGGTGGGCATGAGCTCGGAGCTTTTGGCCGAGGTGGACACCCTTGTAAACGATGGACTGGATTCCCTCATGTTCCCTGGGGCGCAGGTCTTGATCGCTAGAAGGGGAAAGGTTATCTATGACAAAAATTTTGGAAAGCCTACCTATCAATCGAACGATAGTATTACCTCAGAATCCATTTATGATCTGGCTTCGCTGACCAAGATACTTTCTACCTTACCCATGATCATGAAGATGGAGGAAGAAGGCAAAATTGCCCTCAACGACACTTTTAAGGATTTGATGCCTGAATATGCCGATACGGAACTCAAGGACGTAACGGTCCTTAAGGCCCTGTCCCATTATGGGCGCTTACCTTCTTGGATTGCTTTCTATCTAGATACACTGACGAAGGACCGGAAACCATCCAACGAATTTTATCGTGAAAACCCTTCTGAGGCTTTTCCCTATAAAGTTGCGGAACATCTATACCTCACTAGATCGTACAAAGATTCGATTTACGATAAAATCGGTAGGCAAAGCCTTAAGTCCAATCGATACCGATACAGTGATGTGGGGTATTACGTATTTAAGGAATACATCGAAAAAACCTACCAGCGACCGATTGACGAGCTGGTTGATGAATTTTTGTACAGGCCTTTGGGATTGCAGCGAACCTTGTTCAACCCGTTGAAAAAATTTCCAAAGGAAGCGATAGTTCCCTCCGAGGAGGACGACTACTACAGGTACCAGACTGTGCAAGGCTACGTCCACGACATGGGAGCGGCCATGCAGGGCGGTGTTGGTGGTCATGCCGGACTTTTTAGCACGGCAAATGAGGTGGCCAAGATCATGCAAATGTATTTACAGGGCGGTTATTATGGGGGCGAACGCTTTTTTAATGCCCGTACCGTAAAGCGGTTCAATACCTGCTATTTCTGTAATAAAAATGTGAGAAGGGGCGTAGGTTTTGACAAACCACAACTGGACGAGAAAGGTCCTACCTGCGGATGTGTTTCCAGAAAAAGTTTTGGGCACAGCGGATTTACAGGAACTTATACTTGGGCCGATCCGGAGGAAGAGATTGTTTATGTTTTTTTGTCGAACAGGACTTACCCCTCCGCAACCAATACATTATTGATCAAATCTGGGCTGAGAACACGCATACAGCAGGCCATTTATGATTCCATTATTAACTAGGTATAGAATATTGCCGTAGATTTGTTCTTATGAAAATAGCGATAGTGTGTTACCCTACCTTTGGAGGTAGTGGCGTGGTTGCCACCGAATTGGGGATTGCCCTTGCGGAACGGGGGCATGAGGTACATTTTATTACCTACCGTCAGCCTGTGCGCTTGGAACTTTTGGGCAACAACATCCATTTTCATGAAGTGCATGTGCCCGAGTATCCCTTGTTCCACTACCAACCTTATGAGCTGGCGCTTTCCAGCAAGTTGGTGGATACCATCAAACTGTACGATATTGAACTATTGCACGTGCATTACGCCATTCCCCACGCCTATGCTGGCTATATGGCCAAAAAAATGCTTCAGGAGTACGGCATCTTTATTCCGATGATCACCACCCTGCACGGAACCGATATTACCTTGGTGGGCAAGCACCCCTTTTATAAACCAGCGGTTACCTTCAGCATCAACAAATCGGATGTGGTGACCTCGGTTTCGGAAGCCCTCAAGCAAGAGACGTTGAATATTTTTGATATTGAAAAAGAGATAGAGGTCATTCCCAACTTTATCGAGACGACCAAGTATCGAAAGGTATTTACCGATTGCCAGCGCTCCATGATGGCCAAGGACAATGAGCGCATCATCACCCATATCAGTAATTTCAGAAAGGTAAAGCGCATCCCGGATGTCATCAAAATATTTCATCGGATACAGCAAGAAATCCCTGCAAAACTGATTATGGTAGGCGAGGGACCCGAAAAGGAAAAGGCCGAGGACCTCTGTGAATCCTTGGGCATAAAAGATCGGGTGTTGTTTTTGGGCAATAGCAATGAAATTGACCGAATCCTTTGTTTTTCCGATTTGTTCCTGTTGCCTTCGGAAACGGAAAGTTTTGGTTTGGCCGCATTGGAAGCCATGATAAATAAGGTTGCTGTAATTTCCAGTAACACAGGTGGTATTCCCGAGGTGAACATAGATGGTGTATCAGGTTATTTAGCCAACGTGGGCGATGTCGATACCATGTCGGCCAAGGCCATAGAAATTTTGAAAGACGATGCCACTCTGGATAAATTCAAGGAAAATGCATACAATGTGGCATCAAAGTTTGATATCGTCCACATTCTTCCATTGTACGAA
Organism: Allomuricauda sp. MMSF_3307; assembly: GCF_030733585.1. Classification (NCBI taxonomy): domain Bacteria; kingdom Pseudomonadati; phylum Bacteroidota; class Flavobacteriia; order Flavobacteriales; family Flavobacteriaceae; genus Allomuricauda; species Allomuricauda sp. MMSF_3307. Next base: position 338,806 of record NZ_JASHIQ010000005.1, on the reverse strand, counting down.
GACCTTTATGAAAAGGCTTTCAAATCCCGTTTTAAAAACACCTTTTGATTTTGAGATACCTGTTTCTCACAATGCTGATCGGGCTTATTTCCTGCAAGGCCCAAAAAGAAAACAACTCTCTTACTGGTGAAGCCATCGACGGATTGGTATTGCTGGACCATGATGATTTTACCAACATCGATACCTTTCAAACACGTGAGATTCGGGATTCCAAAACATTGAACAAGTTCTATCGCGAGATCAATAAAACCCGTAAGCCTGGGCTGCCCGTTCCCATGGTTGATTTTACTAAAGATATGTTGGTCTTGGTCTGTTTGGGCGAACAACAGGGCAAAAAAGAGGTCGCCCTGTACCGATTAAGGCAAACCGAAACAGAACTATGGATTGCTATTGACGTGTGGGAAGAAGAGCAGGAGGGAACGGTAACCATCCAGCCGATGTACTATCCGTTTTATCTGTACAAAATGCCATTGGTCGATAAAAGTCTGCATTTTCAACGGGTTGAGAAATAGTGCTTTCCAAATCTTTTTTACTTCTTATCGAAAATTATCGCACTTAAAAGTGCAAAGTTCTATAAGTTAGCGGCTTGATTTAGCTTTGAAACCGAAAACCTCAAATCAATACAAATGAATACTTCAAAACCCATTTTGATGGTCATGGCCCTTATTTTTTCTGCTTTGACCTTTGCCCAAGACCTAGAGTTGACAAAGAAAGACAGTATCGTACAGAGTTACTGGTTGGTTACCGTAGGCGTCAATGCCGTGGATGATTCCGGGGATGAATTCGGGAAACTCTTGGATATTGACAGGGCTTGGAACATGGTGCCATACCCGTCCCGAGTGAGTATCGGAAGGTATTTTAGGAACGGAATCGGCTTGGAAGCCATCGGGTCTTACAACCAATACAAAGAAGGGAAAATTATAGATAATGTGGTCAATCCTGCCGACGTGGATTATTGGGGCTTGGATTTTCGCGTAAGCTATGATTTGAACATGATTTTAGGGGAAACCGGCTTTTTTGATCCTTATGTTGGGATCGGAGCAGGTTATACCGATGCCAATAATCAGGGAAGAGGTACCTATAATGCTGTGTTAGGTTTTAGAACGTGGTTCTCCGACCATTGGGGAGTTGATTTCAATTCTACTGGTAAATGGGCCATGAACACCGAAAATGGGACCAACCATATTCAGCATGCTATAGGAGTAGCCTATCGATTTGAGGTGGAAAAAGGACTTTCCCGAAAAGGGGAGGAGAAATTGGCCTTGCTCAAGGAAATGGAAGAAGAACAAAAAAGGGTGCAGGATTCGATTGCTAAGGCTGAAGAGGAGGCCCGTTTGTTGGCAGAACGTTTGCAAAGGGAAAAAGAAGCAGCTGAACTGGCTGCGGCCGAAAAGGCCAAAAAAGATGCCGAAGATGCGAGAAGGGCAGCCCTCCAAAACAAAATCAACGAATTGGGGAATGTATATTTCAAACTCAATTCTTCGTATCTGACCTCAAACGATAAGGAGTTGCTGGATCAATTGGTGGCCATTATGAACGACGAACCAGGATTGGCAATCAAGATTACGGCCCATACTGATTCAAGGGGCACCGAAAAATACAACCAATGGCTTTCGGAACGCCGTGCGGAACGTACTGTTGAATACGTGCTTTCCAAAGGAATTGCAGAAGACAGGATAAGCCACGAGGCTTTTGGTGAGACCCGATTGGTAAATGAATGTTCCGATGGTGTTCGGTGTACGGAAGAACAGCATTCGAAGAATAGGAGATCGGATTTTGAGATTGTGGGATTTTGAATTAGAATCAACCATAATTTAAGCCAACCGTTTACGATTAACTTAAAAATGGATAAAACCAAATCTAAGTTATTTTTCGATTCATTTGGTTAGATTTTAGAGTATAGTATAAAAGTTTAGTATGAAAATAAGGTTGACCCCACAGGAACAGACAGAATTCAAATATGTATCATTTGCGTCCAAGAATAAAGATATTAAGGGTAATTTTCCAGACTTTTTAATTGTAGGGCCACAACGGACCGGTACTTCATGGCTAGCTGAAAACTTAACTTTTCATCCAGAACTGGGCGTAGCGATTCCTAAAGAAATATATTATTTTCACAGTTTAAGAAAGAAGAATAGAAGGTTTTCGCTTTATTATGGGTCTTTCAAAAGTAGTCTTAAGAATATTGGCACTGTTGGATTTTCACGGGTTTTTCGTGAATTATTAAAAGTGATTTGCTTTGATTTTTTGATTACTGGGAGGTATTATACTGACCAATTGGAATGGTATATGAGTTTATTTAAGATGAACTCCTTCATATACTGGAAACGGGGCAAGAAGATGAAAAAGTTAACGGGGAAATCTTACAATCCAAAAATGATAGGCGAATGTACAGCCTCTTACGCTGTCTTGGATGAAGAGATAATTGGTGAAATTGTAAAGTTAAACCCCGATATTAAGGTTATCCTTATGATTCGGAACCCAATGGATAGGGCCTGGTCCCATGCCATCAAGGATCTAGTGAAAATTCCAAATAGAGAATTCAAGGATGTTACAAACGATGAAATCATAGAATTTATAAAGGGGGGGTTTCCAGAAAAATGCGGATTCTATTCCATGCAGATTAAAAACTGGTCCAAATATGTAAAGCCTGGAAATCTGCATATTGGTCGTTTTTCTGATGTCGCTGACAGACCGGTAGAATTACTTAAAGAAGTTTTTGATTTTCTTGATGTTGAGGTAGATGACAATTATATTGGTAATCAAGTAAAAGAAGTTGTTTATCCTACATCCAAAGGGAAAATTCCAAAAGAGGTAAAAGAATATTTAATTAATACGTATCGTGATGAAATTAAATATTTGAATAAAGCATATAATTTTGACTTTTCTGATAAAATCTAAATCTGATTTCTTTATTGAATTCTATTTTTATGATACACTTATTTAGTCAAGAATCAATTTTACATACTGTTCTAGAATAGGTTCCCGTCTAAAATCTTGTATACGTTGCAATAGTTTGGGCTTGCATGCCTGTAAAAACTCGGGATGTTCCAATACATACTCCAATGCTTTCTGCATAAAGGCTACATCATTTACCGGAGTAAGAATTCCATAATCCGTAAACATGATATCATTGGTTTTGGCCTCTTTGAGTTCCAACATCTCATCAGGGCCAGACTTACAATTGGTACTTACAATGGGTAGCCCGCAGCACATCGCTTCCATCAGAACGTTGGGGAATCCTTCATTCAAAGAACCGAACAAAAAGAAATCCGCTGCCTTTAAATATTGGAAGGGGTTGCTCTCAAAGCCCATTAAAAAAACACGATCTTTCAATCCCAATTTTTGAATTTTGTGTTCCAGTTCATTTAGTAGCGCTCCTTCTCCAAAAATGTAGAGGCGTAGGTTTTTAAAAGGGGCTACGGCATCCAACAGGAAGGTGTGGTTTTTCTCAGGAACGAGTCGGCCAATACTCACGGCATTCACATAATTGGGATCAAAGAAATCCTTGCGAGCTTCTATTTGTTGAATTCTATCAATATCGATGGGGTTATAAATGGTCCGTGTACGTTCCCTGTCGATCCCAAAATTGTCTACCAGGTCTTTGGCACTGGCTTTTGCATTGCTTATTACAAGATCTGCCTTTGGATACAGGCGTTTGACCAAAAAGTTGTTGATTTTGGCTTGCAAGTGTTTGCCTCCATACTGCATGCTCGGAAAATTACGCTCACTTACCATAAGCTTGTACGGATGTTTCGTAAACCAGCGTGCCATGATGTTAATGTAACAGGGTCGGGTGAGAAGACTAAAGGAGTGGGTGATAGTTTCCTTTTGCAAAAACTTTGCGTAGCGATAAGCGAGCCATGGGAGTTTAAGCAGTTTGGCAACTCCCGATTCATTTTTACCTGACTTGTCCAGATAATGGATGGTCACCTCGCTAGGGACAGGGTAGGCCAGTTCCTCCTCGGTCAGTACCAACACCACTTCATGTCCTTGTTGCACCAAATAGGGGAGTAGGTAGGAAGTGACCCGCTCCGCTCCACCCCCCGCCAAGGAGTTGATAAATATGGCTATTTTTTTGGGTTGTTGGTTCATCGTTTGGTAACTATTGTTACTTAATGCGATTATCTCGCGATTGTTGTAGGAGGCTTACCCTGGATAACTCATAACATCCGCTACTTTATCGTAGTCTTTGGCAATTTCCATGATTTCATCGAAATATTCCCTAAATAGGGGACCATTGGTGATTTGATGCAAATTGATGCCCTGACCAAAGGTATTGAACTCGATGATTTTCACATCTGACTTATCATTGACCATAACATCCCAGGATATCAATTTAAAATAAGGCATTTGTTTGTGCACCTTCTCGATGGTTGCGACAATTTTTTCATTCTGTGGAAATATAAAATCTTTGAATCTATCGTCATCCCCTAAGTTTTTTGTTTTGACCCCAAACTCATCGATTCCAAACTCAGTAAGTTTCCCCATAGCATCCACGCCAAATGCAACACCTCCAGAAGAAGTATTGTCCGTAAAGGAACCTTCTTTTCCGGTTCTTAGTAGTTTTGATAAAATTACTACGCCGGACGGTCTTAAAAAGGACATCACTCGCATGGTGTTGATGGAGGTTGGGTTGAACCTGGCCAGTTCAGGGGATTGCTTCAGAATTTCTTGTACTACAAAATCCTTTTTATACTCCTTGAACAGTTCAAGTAATAACTTCTTTTTATCACTTGCGTCGTCCAAAACTATTTTTCGAACGCTCTGACCTCCCCAAGTTCCCATGGAAGGTTTGATGACAAATTGATCCAAATTTGAGCAAAATTCGATGGCTTCTTCCAAAGTGATGATTTCCCCATTGATGTAATAAAAGCCATTACAATTTTTCAGCAAGGTGTTCGGAGTTAGACTTGCATCAACAAATTTTTCCATGGAAGCCTTATCTTCCCATGCGGGATAGAGTGGCACCCGGTTCAACGAGGGTTCTATGTGTCCATAAAAAAGATTTTCAGGAACAAAATCGCTATGAACGCTACCGTGCATGCCACTATAGTACTGGTGCCATTTTAATGATATATTGGAAAAACCATATTGGGCAAACCGCTTTAAGATTTCCTTTTTGGTTCCAGCATTTAAAGTAGGAACCTTTGTTTTGTGTATTAATCGGTTGATTTTTTTATTATAAACGTAAGCCGAACGTTTAAGCCTGATTTTGGAGATTATGGCGAAGAAAGTCCTTTTTGAGTTTGACATAAGAATACTGTTTAAAGGGTAAGCATCATTTTTTGATTACGGACAACAAAACAAAGTCCTTACTAATTCAGTGGACTTAATTTAGGGAAGTCCTTATGTGTTCAATATTTAACATTTCGCCAAGTTTGAGGTCAAAAGATTCTGGTGTAAATCTTCCAAAGCCAGAATCTGAATGAAAGGTCAGTTCGCCAAAGAAAATGGATGCTCCAATGCTGTAAAAGTCCACCCTGACATAGGTGAAATCTTGAGCAATTTTCTCTGCCAGTTCTTTCATTTGGGTATAATTGGACGGTTTGGGGACATCCTCTCCGTTTTCGTAGATCCATTTGCAGGGAATTCGGTTCCATTCCACGTCGTACAGGTTTCTTTTGTGGTCCGTATGTCGGTCCAAGTCGACCTGGGTAAAAACCAAATTTCCATTAAAGCAATGCAATTTGTAATCGTCAGGAATATTGCCTTTGGAGTCGGTCAGTAACTTTTCCACCACGATTCTTGGCTCTATATCTTTGTATTGCCACTCCCGGGTACTGTAATAGTGGTTTTCCCGTAGCAACTTTGCCAACACTTTTCTTTTTGATTTCCAATCTATTTGGCTTTTATCCTTAACAATGATTCCCCCAGAACTATTATGGTTGGTTTTGATGATAACAGGATAGTCAGGAAGGTTTTCAGGGGTAATCTCTTCTGGGTTTTTGGTGTGTAGTACCAAAGGAATGAGGTACTCCTCGCCAATGGTCTCTTTGATATAGTCTCGTACCTTGTATTTATCTGCGGCAATGGGCAGCAAAGAGTGGCGCTCGTATATTTTAAGAAAATTGATTTTTTCGTTGAGGGTACGCGGGTTTTCCAGATCCAGTTCACGACCCATACTGGAGCGGAATTTACGTTTGACCAATGCTTTGTCGGAAATCAATTGCAACCATTGTTCGTACAGTACAAAAAAGGGATGCAACACATAATAGCCAATACGGGTATTGAGGTAAAAATGTCGGATTTGTTGTTTCATATGTCTAGCATTTTTGAGAATGGGTACTTCGATAAAGAATTTGTAAATAAGCATCAGTAGTTGATGCGGTTTTTTTGACACATTCCTCTTTATCAAGGAACATTGAGTCATACAAAATTTTTGTATTACAAATTAGATATTAAATCTTCCCATTGTTTACCAACTCTTTCCAAAGAAAATTTTTGGCTGGCTAATATGGCATTATCACCAAGACGCCGCCTTAATTCCTCATTTTCAATTAAGCTTATTATACCTTTGGTCATTTCACTGTGGTTTTGGTCTTCAATCAACAGACCATTGACCCCATCCTCGATAATGTCGGAAGGTCCCGAAACACAGTTATAAGAAATACAGGCTATTCCTTGGGATGTTGCTTCTATTAAGGCCATTGGAAGACCTTCAAAACGAGAACTCAATACAAAGATTGAAGAATTGGTCAATATATCTTTGACATCCGATCGATAACCAACTAAAGTTATGAAATCACCGAGTCCTAGTTCAAAAATCTTTTTCTCCAAGAATTGTCTACCAACCTCTCCCTCACCAATAATCCGTAATTTCCAATCAGGGTGTTTTTCGTGGAGGTTTTTGCCAATGTCGATTAGATTATCCAAGCCTTTATGATGATATCTATCCAGACTGCCGATTGCAACAATCACCTTCTCTCTCGAAAGATTCTGTTCTTCCAACGGTTTAAACGAACTAGGATTTGGCATGACCACTACCTTGGAACTTCGTTTTTTAAAAAATTCCATATCGTAATGGGTCAAGATGGTTACCGCATCGACGAATTTATACAGAAAGTCCCAAATTATCTTTTTGGTAAAATTGTATATCGCATGAGTGTGATTAATATGTTCTGAAGAGATTACTTTGATTCCGTATAGTTTTGCAATCGGAATTGTGACCAATCCGACTCTACTAATATGCGAACTTATTACATCTGGTCTATTTTTCTTTTTCCAATAATACCTCAATAAATTGAAGAAGCCCCTACTAAGTGTATAATCTGCCAATGGTAATTTTTTATGGAGCCTAACCCTTTTGACGGCATCATCCAACTCAAATTTATCCCCATCCGCAAAGGTGATAACAGAGACTTCATAACCTACCGAGGCAAAATAATTGGCCAAAACGCATACCACTCTTTCGGCGCCTCCTCCCTGGAGACTTCCTATAATCAGGTCAATTTTCATTAAATAACTCTATTACTTTATGGTTAACGGCTTTAGTCTAGGTAAATTTTAGTTCAAGTGAGCTTTTTTAGGTTGACATTTTGATTATTCAACGAATGTGAATCTTTATCCAAAATTTTCAACTTTAACAAGACATAAATTGATAAACTAATCATTTGATAGTTTGTGAAATAGGTGTGGCTAACCATTAGGTTTAGGAGACATACCATGGTTATGTAAAATAGGGTAGGCTCTTTTTTGAAATAACCAAAACTTTTTAGACTTAGATAAATATAGATACCTAGAAAAACTAAAAATGGTAGAATCCCACTTTCTCCAAAGATCATTAAAAAGGAATTGTGGACGCCAGGAAGATAATATCCCCGTTTATCCTGAAATGACATAAAACCATGACCAAAAACCGGTTTTTCCAAAATCAAATCATAGTACAGGGCCCAAGTTTGGTCTCGTGTATCCTTGCCCACGGTCCTGCTCTTTACCTCTCCCTCGGTGAAGAAACTGGTCAAGGCATCGAATCTATCTGAGGCAAAAATACTATCGTCAACAAAGGTTAAAACAATTATTAGCGATAAAACGCCAAGTACAGGTACAATCAAATTTTTTCGATTGTTTACGATGGCTATAATGTTCAGAAGTACCCAAATAACGATAAAAGTTCTAGATAGCGTTAGCAAACCTGCAAACGTAAAGATGATTTGACCACTATATTTCCAAAAACTATTTTTTATGGAATACGACAAGGCCATTCCCAATAAACACACAATACCCGCTGTATTTGGGTTAAGCAAGAAACCACTGAACCTTCCCCTGACCAAACCGTATAGTTGATTTGCTTCTGGAAATACCAATGCGTTTATGATTATACTCAAACCAGCCAACAGAAATATGTAAAAAATATCTGAATAATTTGATTTGTGCATTACCGCAGTTACACCAATCAAAACAATGGAAAAACGGATAAACTCTTTAATGTAGTAAATTTGATCCCCCGAATAGTTTAAGCCACTTATTATAAAATACAAAGCGGTAAAAACAATAAAAACTATTGGTGGCCTCTGCTTTTCTTTGGAAATAACGAAGTAAAGTAGTAGAGAGAGGGATGTTAGATAACTAGCTGCAGAACCAAATGCAGGGCCAAAATAAAGCAGTAAAAAGCCAGGTATGTTACATAATACCAAAAACAGCACCAAATATTTAATTATTTCTCTCAACAATTGGCTAAAGTTGTGAATTTGAATTCTATTTTGACTCGATTATTTAACGGTTCTTTCATTGGTTTATTTAAAAATGACTAAAGCTTCTTAAAGATGGACTTTAATCATTCATTGTTAGCAATTAATTCAGCTTATATGAATCATATTAGTTTTTCTTACCCGATGTATTAATATTGAGTAGTTTACCAAAATAAAGGTCATAAGAATCCGGAATAAATTTTCCATAGCCTGATTCTGAATGAAAAGTGAGTTCCCCGAAGAAAATAGATTCACCCACATTATAAAAGTCAACTCGAACATAAGTAAAGTCGGATGCTATTTTTTCGGCGAGATCTTTCATTTTCGAATAGTTTAAGGGTTTGGGCACTTCATCACCATTTTCATATATCCACCTACATGGTATTCTTTTCCATTCAATGTCATATAGATTCCTTTTATGGTCTGTATGTCTTTCTAAATCCACTTGGGTAAACACCAGTTTGCCATTAAAGCAATGTAGTTTATAATCCTCAGGAATATTTCCATCAGAATCCATGAGCAGCTTTTCCACTACAATTTTTGGTTCTATGTTCTTGTACTGCCACTCTTTGCTTTTAAGGTAGTAATTGACTTTAAGTCTTTTTTGTAATGATTCTTGTAGTTTGTTATAATCAAAACGATTTTTATCCCTTATAATATAAACACCCCCGCTGTCATGGTTTGTTTTTACTACAACTGGAATGTTAGGTAATCTTTCTGGCTTAATCTCTGATGGGTCTTTGGTGGAAAAAATCAAGGGAACTAAGTATTCTTTCCCAATTTTAGAAGAGATATAATTTCTTACCTCTAGTTTATCGGCACAAATGGTATGAATTGGCTTTCTATCGTATAGTTTTAACCAATTGATTTTTTCATTAAGGGTCACAGGGTTGGAAAGGTTCAAGCTTTTACCCAAACGACGCTTGTAATCTACTTTCATCACTAGTTTTTCAGGCCAAATTCTTTCTTTGGTTCGATGATACAAGAACCTTACGAGGTTTCCAATAAGTGTTTTATGATAAAACTTGTATAAAAGATTTTTCAAGATGGTTTTGTTTTGAATGGCTAAATGGGCTGTTTTCTTATTTTTAAAGTGTAAATATACAAAGCTATACATCTACCAATGGTAACAATTGTTGTGCATATGGCTAAGCCGAATACCCCATAATATTGCATCAAAATATAGTCAAGGACAATATTAAGGATCAAAGCTACCAATGAAACGTAGGCCATATAGCTATTCTTGTTGATGCTGATCAAGAAGTTGACTATGATCATTCCAACAATTTTAAACGGAATGTACGCCAATAAAATTTGCTGAATCGTTGCTACAACCTCTGTATTCTCTGCGGTAAACTCTTTTCTTTGGAATAGAATCTCGATAACTAATTCTGAAAGAAGTATTCCAATTCCACTTACGATAACCAAAAGCAGGAAAACACGTTTTAAATTCACAATGAGCATTTCAAAAGCTTTCTCCCTATCCTTAATCACCATTTTGGTAAAATAAGGAAGTAGAACATTTGCAAAGGCAATCATAAGTATGTTGGTCAAAAAAGCAGGAATCTTAACCCCATAGTTGAGCGCAGCAATGGAACCTACCACAAGTTGGGCCGCAAAAAATTTGTCAACTACCCCCACCATGGAAGCAAGGAATCCCGAGGATATCTTTGCTGGTAATTGACTAAAGGTCAGCTTTATGTTTTCGTTTTTAAAGTTGACTTTACCAAAGGAGATTACATTCTTCTTTAATGCAATACCCACTAAATAAATACAGCTTAAGATAGAGCCAAACAATGTGCCATATGCCAGAAAGTTTTTAGGAAGATTGGAGCTAAAAACCAAGAATCCAAAAATGATGCATAGGGGAGCGAAAATATCTGAAAATGAGCTAAACTTATATTCATTGTTCACATATAAAATAGCACCGAGCAAAGAACTGAATCCCCATAAAAAAATACATGGAGCAATGATATAAAATTGCTCCTTTACCATTTCGTAATAAGCTGTAGATTTATTTGGGAACAACCATTCCAAAAAAGTATCTGTACCCAAAATTGCTAGGACAATAAAAAGGAGGCTGGTTAAGAGGGTTATGATAAAGCTTGTTGTTTGAAAACCCCTTGTGTCTCCATCTCCATGAGATTCATTAATATAATTTGGAATAAAAACACTCTTATAAGAACCAAGAAACACGGTGTTTATAAATCCGGGAATAAGCATCGCGATCAAAAAGGTATCCAACTCTTGGTCCAGCCCATAATTGGCGGCAACAAAGGTTTCTTTGACAAAGGCTATTATGCTCACAAATAAGGTGGCACCGCTGACCAAAGTGAGGTTTCTTAAAACCTTTTTTGAAGAAAGATTTGTAATCCCCTGTTTGATAGTATGGAAACTTACTTTGTCCATTTATATAAGACTTTCAGAGATTAAAGCTTTCCAAAGATTTGAAATATGATTTTCTTCAAGATGTTTGACGCTTACATGTGCATTTTTACCCAATTCTTGCCTTAATTGGCTGTCGGAAACAAGCTTTGCCATTTTTTTCCGAAGCTCCGAAATATCATCCACAGGTATTAGAAAGCCGTTTTTACCATCTTGTATTAGTTCCGATGGGCCAGTAGGGCAGTCCGCAGAGACGCAGGGAAGTCCCATATACATAGCTTCGGTCAAGGCATTTGGAAATCCTTCGTACCTTGAGGGAAATACAAAAATGCTAGATTTCAGGTAATAATCTGAAACATTCTTAATTCTTCCCAATAATTTCACGCTATCTCCCAGGTCAAGCTTGGTGATAAGGTCTTCATATTCCTTTCTCTTGGGGCCTTCTCCCAAAAGAAGTAATTCCCAATTGTTCAATTTTAGTTCTGCAAATGCCTTAATGGCAATTTCTTGGCCTTTTTGACTACTTAATCTGCCTACATGAAGAATGATATTTTCTCTTTCAGTGTTTTTGGAATCCTTTACTTGGTCGGTATATGACTTGGCTATGGGGTTGTGTATTATTTTGATCTTATGGTTTTTGACATATGGTTTATAAAAGCCAGCGATTGGTTTTGTCTGTACCACCAATGCATCTGTCATTGGATAGGCTATTCTTTTCAATATTTTCCAAAACCTTGGTGTTCTATCCAATTTTGGATTGTTCCGTTCACTGATAATGCTGGGGATACCCACTTTATTGCTGCTCAGAACTGTCAATACATTGGCTTGCGTCATAAATCCAATCAAAAGGTCGAACGAGTGTTCCTTTGCAAATTGACAAATATGCCTGTAAAGTTTGAAATTTAAGCTTACGGATTGAAAAACATTTTGGCTTGGCTTAATGTTCTTTAAGCAATAACATACACGGACATTATCGTTCAGCGGGTAAAAAGGTTCTGATTTAACAAATGTTACAATCGTTACCTTATAATCATACGATAAGTTGTTGGCCAAAGTTGTAACAACTCTTTCTGCTCCTCCTGAGCCAAGTGAGTGTATTACAAAAGCGATGTTTTTCATTTAATACGAATAGAATCCAAATAAGTTTTAATACTTATTATCGTTGTGGAAATAAAGGTATTGCCTTGTATCCACAAGATGTTCAACTATTCGGTGAAAGTAGTTTTTTTTGGGTTTATGTAATAGGCGGGTAGGGTAGAATATTTTTTGTCCAATGCTAATTTTACAGGCAAAAAATCTATGGTTAGGTATAAACTAAGCCATCATTTGCTAAAGTCTTTTTGGACGGACTATTCTATGGTAATGGTTAAACTATGTAGGAATTCCTCCAAGTTGGTATAACCATCCCCATTATCATCTTCGTTATGTTTTTTGGACAGTGTTCCAAACGTTCTAATTTCCCAATCATCCGCCATTCCGTCACTGTCAGTGTCATAGGAGTTAGGGTGAGATACTGAGTTTAGGGAAGGAAAACCACCTACTTCCACTTCACTTTCGATTACCCTACCAGTCGCTTGTAAGAAATCGTTGACTATCCTTTTATCAGCGTCATCCCTTACAATGGAGCTACCAACTATGTTCGGTAGAGTTTGCTTCAATTCATTAAGCGATAACACCTGCGAACCAGAATTGAGGACTGGTGCACTCTTTAAAAAAGGATACAAATCATTGGAACCGATAGATGATATGCTGATATCAGAGTTGTTCAATTCATTGCCTTCGACAAACACCTCTGTAAGTTCAGGGTTTTCTCCAGAAGGCCCCAATTCTAGTCTTACAGTTTCTAAGCGCTGCGAATCGTATGGAGCACTTTTGTAATAATTATTTATAATATCACCTTTATTTTGATATACCAATCTGGTAACTGAAGTGTTACCATAGATAATGTTATTGATCATCTCAAAAGAGGAGTTATGCGTGGTCGACTCTATACACCTTGCCGTATTATGGGCAAAAAGGTTTTGGATAATTGAAATATTATTGGACCTTTTCCATAATATAAGTCCGTAGCCCGTTCTAATATTTTCTGCAATAATACTTTTTTGAATAGTTACGTTTGTCACGCCTCGTCCGCTTCCATTGGCCCCAATTTCAATGATTTCATCCTTACCCCAACTAAAGGAGCAATGGTCTAAAATGACATTTTGCACTAGAAAATCTCCTTTGGAGTTGATTCTCATAACATCATCATATTGTCCTTGGTCAACGTAATCCCATGCGTGCCCAGGCCGTATTCTTAAATATCGAATGATTACATTGGAGTCGTTTATCCAAAAGGAGGAGCCAGCAATTGTAATGCCTTCTCCTGGAGCTGTTTGCCCTGCTATGGTGACATCACCATATCCAGCACTTATTTTCAAGGGGGAGTCCAGCCATATCGTTCCACCTACATTAAACACTATTGTCCGTGGTCCTTGGATATTCGTAAGTCCATATCTTAAGCTTCCCTCTCCACTATTATTTAGGTTAGTAACACGGTAAACAATACCCCCGCGACCTCCAGTAGCGTTTCTACCAAACCCCTCGGCCCCGGGAAACGCTTTTAATGCTCCCATATCCGTATCCCCATATTGGGTGTTTACGACCACTGAAGCGGTTTTTTTGCCGGTATTTCCTCCTTTTCTTGCTTCTAAAGTGTACGTGAAATTATCTGAAACTATGCCATTGTTTCCAGCTTTGTTGGCGGAATCGGGCGCCGGGGTATAGGTTAAGGTATTATCTGCATTGATGGTAAGGGTTCCTTCTGCGGGTTCGGAGACTTCCACAATTTGAAAACTTTCAGTCTCCTGAACATTATCGTTCTTCAGGACATCAAGCGTAGAGGATCCTACATTTCCGGAAATGGTGAATTCGTCGTCCATGGCCTCGAAGGAGACGGACGGAATCAATTGTCCGTTTTCGTCCAATTGTTTATCCTTTTCCTCTTCGATTTGACTTTCTACGGTCGCATCGAATAAATCACTGTCTTTACTACAAGAAGTAAAAGCCAGGGTAATTAACAACAATAAAGTGCTCACGTACGAAATGGTTTTGTGGGGCGCCATTTGAATACTGGGGTTAAGTGGGTTAAAGTTTATTGTTTCCGACTTGGAAAACAAATCTAAATCAATCGTATGTTTTGTCGATGAAAATTTGTTTTTTTTCGATGAAATACACTTTTCAACACATTGATTTTCTGATTGCTTCAAAAAAATCGTTGAAAACCGACTTAAATCGGTCAAACTACATTCACGACAAGACTAGTACGGGGAGTTCCTTTTTTTGGATGTGGTATATGCGAATTATCGATGAAATGCATTCTTTTTTAACATCGAGCCGCTTTTTTTAACAGTCTCAGGTTGTTTGACGGTTTGGCGGATTCATAAAATAGGAGGGAGGCGCCATAGGTAGATGTGCGCCTTAATAGGACACAGCGAACGCTATGAGTGAATAGAGCTGCAGGAAAGGGAATAAGTGCCTATGTAAGGCAATGCGGCAATACCACAAAGGAAAAGTGAACCAAGGTAAGTGCTTCCTTAGTAATTTTGGAACCCAAGGCTTGGGTTCGGGTAAGGTCTATTTGTAAAATGCTTTGTACCAGTCAACGAACTCCTGTACTCCTTTCTCAATGGGCGTATTAGGGGTATAATCGTAGTCCTGTATCAGGTCGTTTACATCGGCCCAAGTGCTTTCCACATCACCGGGTTGTATAGGCATTAGATTTCGTTTGGCTTCGTTTTGCAGTGAGGATTCGATAGCGTCTATAAAGGCCGTGAGCTTTACCTGTTTATTGTTGCCAATATTATAGATCTTGTACAGCTCGTCCTTTCGCTTACTTTCCGCGATAGGGGTTTCAATAATCTTTGACATTCCGCCTACAATATCGTCCACATAGGTAAAGTCCCGTGCCATGTTCCCATAATTGAACACATTGATGGGCTCTCCTTTTTTTATGGCATCTACGAACAGGAACAGGGCCATGTCCGGTCTGCCCCAAGGACCATATACAGTAAAGAACCGTAATCCTGTAGTAGGCAATTGGTACAAGTGGCTGTAAGTATGGGCCATGAGCTCGTTGCTCTTTTTAGTTGCCGCGTAAATACTGATGGGCCTATCTACCGTATCCTCGGTGGAAAAGGGTATTTTTTCGTTCAATCCATAAACGCTGGAGCTACTGGCATATACCAAATGCTTTACCTTGCCGTGTCTACAACATTCCAATAAATTGGCAAACCCTACCACATTGCTCTGTACATAGGCGTCCGGATTTTCCAAACTGTACCTTACCCCAGCTTGGGCGCCTAGATTACAGACTACATCAAAGGTATGGGTGTCAAAAAGTTGGTTCAAGGCATCACGATCGGCCAAATCGAGCTTTATAAATTGCATTCGGTCTTGGTGAAGGGAGCTGCTGGCCAGTTGATTGTCCCTTTGGGCAATAGATCGGGCAATACCCAATTGTTCCAAACGAGCGTACTTTAGACCAACATCATAATAATCGTTGATATTGTCCAAACCAACTACGTTGTGTCCATTTTTAATCAAAAGTTCACATAAGTGGTATCCGATAAAGCCTGCTGCCCCTGTTACTAAGATATTCATTGGCCAATATGTTTTGTGATTCGTTGGTTGGTCGATTTTTTCTCCAAGATTTCTTTAAGATATTGTTCTGTGGCCGAAGCCATTTGGTGGGTCGAAAAGGTTTCCAGAAAGGTTTTTCGGGAATTTTCGCCCAGTTTTTTAATCAAATCTCTGTCCTGTATCAATCCCAATAATTTTTGGGTCAGGTATTCAGGATCTTCTTTTGGAATCAAGTAACCATTATGACCATCCTGTACCATTTCATGCACACCACCCACATTCGAAGCGATGATGGGCACCCCCACGGACATGGCCTCGCATATGGAAAGGGGAAGCCCTTCGAATCGTGAGGTTAGCACAAAAATATCCGATTTGTTCAAAAATGTTGGGATATCGTTGCTTTCCCCGTGGAAGGTAATCAGATGGTCTATTTCCATTGCTTTTGACAGTTCCACAAAATGATCAAATAAGTCTCCGTGCCCTACCAAATCCACGTGGATTGGCTGCTTCTTGAGGGCTTGAAGTGCCTTAAAGAGGGTGAGATGATCTTTTTGGTACGAAAACCGAGCGGTCATCAAAATATTAAGACGTCCCTCTTCTTTGGGCGTATCTGTGTCCAAAAAGTCCGGGCTACCGTTATAAATAACACGCATTCGTGAAGCAGGAACAATTTTGTTTTTAGTGCCAAGGTCGAAATCAAACTGGGAAACCGTAATCAAATGGTCCGAAAACCGTCCCATTACTTTTTCCAAAGCAAGGTATACGTATCGTTTTAATCCTTTTACCCCCGGGGTAAAGGACCAACCGTGAACGGTAAAAGCATTAGGTATGTCCAATTTGTGACAGGCCAATCTGCAAAGGATACCAGCTTTGGAGGAATGGGATATAACAATATCGGGGTCCTCCTGTTTCAGTATATTTTTAATGGCCTTGTAGCAAGCCATGTCGTCTTTGGGCGAAATCTCCCTTTTGAGGCTTGGCACACAAATCACTTGAATGTTCAGGGCTTCTAATTTACGCGTCAATGTCCCTTTTTGCCCGACCATCACCAGCACTTCGTGACCATTTTTTACCATGGCCTCAGTATTGTTGTACAGCACCATTTGAGCACCTCCAATAGGTTCGCTTAGCGTGATGACCTGGATGATTTTCATTTGCTCGTGAGGTATGGTTTTAGATGAGGTATTCGTGTGGGCTATAATCATTCGGGGTTCCAAGATATTCTGGAACCCTGAACGTTCTACTTTTTACTGCTCTGTCCGATTTTGTAAAATTTGAAACCAATGGATTCCATGGTTTCATGATCTAGAATCCTTCGTCCATCAAACACAAAGGCAGGTTTTAGCATAAGATCGTGAATTTTTTGCCAATCATAGGTTTTAAACTCATCCCATTCCGTCAAAATAGCCACGGCATGTGCATCTTTGGCGGCTTCCATAGGGTCGTTTACTACCGTTACCAATTGTTCCAATTCTTCACGGGACTTATTCCCAAGGTATTCCAGGTCGGCAAAAACCCGTTCCTTGGTTACCTTTGGGTCATACACGACAATATTGGCATTTTCTTCCAACAGCGCATCCGCAACATAGATAGCGGCTGACTCGCGGGTGTCGTTGGTATCCTTTTTAAAGGCCCAGCCATAGAATGCTATTTTTTTGCCGGAAACTGTGTTATACAAGGTAGATATAATGTTGTCCGCAAATCGCCTTTTCTGGTAGTCGTTCATGATCACAACTTGCTCCCAATAATCGGCAACCTCTTGGAGTCCAAAGCTTTTGGCGATATATACCAAATTCAGGATGTCTTTTTGAAAACAGGAACCACCAAACCCTACGGAGGAGTTCAAGAATCGAGACCCAATACGTGAATCATATCCGATGGCCTTGGAAACCTCTGCAACGTTGGCGTCGGTTCTCTCACACAGCGCAGAAATGGAGTTGATGGAGGATACCCTTTGCGCCAAAAACGCATTGGCCACCAGTTTGGATAGCTCGGAAGACCACACATTGGTCTGCAGGATACGCTCCTTGGGCAACCAGTGTTCATATACCCAACTTAAGGCATCCTTGGCTGCTTGGCCGGAAGGTGTTTCCGCGCCTCCGATCAAAATACGGTCGGCATCCAATAAATCCTCAATGGCAGTTCCTTCAGCAAGAAATTCGGGGTTGGATAGGATTTCAAAATGAACTCCGTTCCCCGTATTGTCCAAAATACTTTTTAGGGCTTGTGCCGTTCTAACGGGCAAAGTGGATTTTTCTACCACAATTTTGTCATCTACCGCTACTTTGGCGATATTTCTGGCACATAGCTCGATATATTTTAAATCTGCCGCTTGCCCTTTTCCCTTTCCATAGGTTTTGGTAGGAGTATTTACGGAAATAAAAATCATATCCGCATCGTGTATCGCCTTGTCAACATCTGTGGAAAAGAACAGATTCTTTCCACGGGCTTCACCCACTACTTCCTTGAGGCCGGGTTCGTAAACGGGAAGTTTGTCCAAATCATCATCGTTCCATAAATCAATCCTTGCTTGATTGATATCTACTACGTTCACGGTAATTTCCGGGCATTTGGATGCAATTACTGACATGGTGGGACCTCCAACATAGCCAGCACCAATACAGCAAATATTCTTAATGGTTTTCATTTTTAATTTTTAAAGAGTTCAAAGATGATAAAAAAAACACGAGACTGGGGTTTGTTTTTAGACAAAGTCACTTTTTTTTGGATGAATGGGAACTATCTAAATAGTTCGTTGTTCATGGAAAAAAAGCATTAAAAAAAGATGTAGAACAACTTCCAATCATTTTTTGCCCAAACGGTATGTTCCATTAAACGATTTTTCAATAGATTGAACGAAATAAAAACACAATCATTCAAGTTCATACATAGTTTTACGTTCGTTTTTGTTTACATACAACAGGAAGAAATTGAAATTATTTTATTGTTTAGGTCTTTATTTATTTTGACTTTAGGGGTAGATGAGGTTTGCGTACGTAAGAATTGGTTAAAATATAACCTTTAATCGTGGATTTTGGACTTTTAATCCCAAGGCGACGATTTAAACCCAATAATTTTTTAAAAAATCGGTTTCTTTGATAGCTAAAAGTTTTAATACATCAAAAAAGATAAAAGGACACCTAACAAATAACCAATGACAATGAAATTTCAACCTCAAAGAATCTTACTATTGGCACTTACAATGGTTTTACTGAGTGCCTGTGGCTCAAAAAAGGATGTAGTATATTTTCAAGACGCCGCTTTGTCAGGCCTGGAAACCCAAGTAAAGGAAAGCCGTGCCGCAACACGCTTTAAGATAGATGATTTGATCAGCATTTTTGTATCCACCTTAGATCCTGAGGCCAGTGCACCCTTCAACCTTTTTAGGGGAACACAGGAAGGGGGGATTAGACCCGAACAAGTGGATTACCTCGTGGACAAGGAAGGGGAAATTGATTTCCCCGTCATCGGTAAATTGAAAGTAGTAGGATTGACTCCAGAGGAATTGAGGATAAAGCTTACCGAAAGTTTAGCAGACTACTTGAAAGATCCTATCATCAACATTCGATTGAAGAATTTTACCGTTACAGTGCTCGGGGAAGTGAACCGACCTGGAACTTATTTGGTGAACGGGGAACAGATCACCATTTTTGAAGCCTTGGGATTGGCCAGCGATATGACCATAAAGGGGATGCGAAAGAACGTTTTGGTCGTTAGGGAGTTTGATGGGACCAAAGTCTATTACAGGATCGACCTGACCTCCAATAAAGCAGCCGAATCCCCTGTATACTATTTAACGCAGAACGATGTGGTGTACGTAGAGCCCAATAAGTCGGCCATCACCTCTTCCGCTTTGGATAATAGGGCCAGTATTACAGTGTCCATTGTTACTGCTTTAATTACATCAACTGTTCTTTTGATTACCAGAAATTAAATCGTACTTAAAATTTCCGTTTTTATGGAAAACCCCAATCTGAATACGAACATGCAACGAAATAGTTTAAAAGTTGAATTAGAAAAGTACCTCAAATACAAGTATTGGTTTGCGCTTTCAGTAGTATTTGCCGTGGCCGTGGCTTACTTATATGTAAGGTATGCCACACCAAAGTATCAGGCCAATGCTACTATTCAAATTGTCGAGGAGAAGAGTTCCCCTTCGGAACTCAGCTTATTCAGCGATTTGAACCTGCTCCCAGGAGGCTCAAAAAAGGTCGAGGATGAAATCGAAGTGCTTCGCTCTCGAACCAATGTGAGACAGGCAGTGCTGAACTTGGGATTGGACAAAAAAGTATCCCATGTAGGCAGGGTCAAAAATTCCGAGGTCTACGGCGCCGTTCCCGTAAAAATGTCGCTCGACTCCGTGGCCAGGGATGTCGTTTTTAGCTGTTACATTTCTCCTTTGTCGCAAACCAATTTTATGTATTGGACGGAAGAAAATGAAGAACAACAAAAGAAAACATTCGGCGAAGAAATTGAAACAACCAGAGGGAAACTGACCATCCTTCCCGAAGAAAGTGATAAGTTGAAACCGTACATTGGTGAAACCTTGAAAATAGATCTTTTGCCCATGGACGATGCTACCTTGGCTTATCAAAAAGCATTAGTGACGGCTATTGCCGATGAATATTCTTCTATTATCAATTTGACTATCCAAGATCCCGTTCAGCAAAAGGCTATGGATTTTTTGAACGAGCTGGTCAACATATACAATACGAACGGTAAAAATGATAAAAAAGCCATTGCCGATCGTACCGCAGCATTTATCGATGACCGAATCGCAGATATTTACAGCGACCTTTCGGAGGCGGATCAAAGTGCGGAGGACTTTAAAGCGGGCAGGGGACTTACGGATATCCAATCCCAATCCAATATCAATCTCAATGTAAGTGCAGCGAATCAACAAGAACTGCAGGATGCACAAATTCAATTACAGATAGCGAATAGCGTAAGCGACGAACTGGAGAGTCAAGATGGTTATGGGATATTGCCTTCCAATATCGGTTTGGCCGATCCATCCATTACCAGTACCACGGCACGTTATAACCAGTTGGTATTGGAAAGGGAACGACTCCTAAAGAGCTCCAACGAGAAGAACCCAGTAATTGTAAACATAGACGAACAACTGGAAAATCTAAAAAAGAGCATGCAATCCAGTTTGAACAGTATGTCGAACAATCTGAACCTTAGGGTAAATAACTTGAGTTCGCAATTGGCCACCATCAACTCTAAAATATACTCGGCGCCCCGCAACGAAAGGGCTCTGAGGGAAATTACCCGTAAGCAGCAAACTGTGGAGGGGCTATACCTTTATTTACTTCAAAAAAGAGAGGAGGCCCAAATCGCCTATGCGTCAGCTTCGCCCAATTCAAAAATTGTGGATTCCGCATTTCCGGCCAGTAAATTCCCGGTCGCTCCAAAGAAGAGTATCATCTATTTAGCTGCATTTTTGTTGGGCCTATTGATTCCTGCTGGTTTGATTTACGGATGGGATCTTTTGGATGACAAAATCCATAGTGCACATTCCTTGGAAAAATTGGTTTCCAGTGCAGGTGTTCCAGTGATTGGGGAATTGCCAAAACTTAAAGGAAAATCTATTAAAACCGTTGGAAAAGAAGATCGTTCGGTGCTTTCGGAAGCTTTGCGAATCATTAGAACCAACATGGATTACCTCCTTAAAATGGAACCGGCCAAAGGTTCCCGAAAAAATATTATTTACGTGAGTTCAAGTTTGCCTACAGAGGGCAAGACCTTTTTCTCTACCAACCTATCCCTAATTCTGTCTAGTACCGGTAAAAAAGCATTGCTTTTGGGAGCTGATATACGAGATCCCAAGTTTTACCTCTTCTTCAATAACGGAGATGAAGATGCGAGAAGTCAAAAATCCAATTTTAAGAAGAGTGCTGGATTGACCGAATACCTTTTTGATGAGGGTACACGATTTAAGGATATTGTAAATACCAATGAAATCAATGGCAACAAGGTGGATGTGGTTCATTCGGGTAAAATACTCCCTAACCCGTCCGAACTGTTGATGAGCGATAGATTTGGTGAACTTATGGACGAGGTTTCCCAGGCCTACGACTATGTAATTGTAGATACGGCACCCATGATGCCTGTCACCGATACCTTGCTGATAAGCCAATATGCCAATTTGTTGATATATGTGACCAAGGCCGATAAAACCACCGTGGGCGATATTGAGTTCCCTCTAAAGCTTAGAAAGGAAGGAAAGATCAATCACCTTGCCTTCGTCGTCAATGGGGTAAAATCCTCAGAACTGGGATACGGTGGCAAGTATGGTTATGGTTACGGAGCCAGAAAGAAAAAATGGTGGAAATTTTAATCCAAAACATAACCATATAACTTCAAATCAGCACTCCCTTTGAGGCAATACAATTTCAAATCTCAATCAATTGACCATGGAAAATAGGAAACATGCATATCTTATTATGGCCCATAACGAGCCGGAATTGCTGTGTAAGCTATTGCAATGTTTGGATGATGAACGCAACGATATTTATCTCCATTTGGATCAAAAGTTCGATGCCGTTTCCGAGGAAGAATTAAAAAATCAATGTCAATTTTCCGAGGTTTATTTTATTGAGCGAAAGCCGATTTACTGGTCTGGATACAGCCAAATTGATTGTGAATTAAGATTGCTCAAGGCAGCTGTTCCCAAGGGATATGCGTACTACCATCTGTTGTCCGGGGTAGATTTGCCCATTAAAAGTCAGGACTACATTCACAACTTTTTCAAAGAACACGATGGAAAACAGTTTTTGTCGGTAACCAAAGTAAAAAACTGGAAAATAGCAAGCCGTTTTAAGTACTACCATTTCATTGAAATCAACAAAAGATTGCCCAGAAAATGGTCTCGAACGCTCAGGTATCCCTTTGCTTTGTTACAGACCTGCTTGTTTATCAATAGATTCAGGAATAGCGAATTAAAGGATTTTTATTGGGGGCAGGCCTGGTTCAGTATTACGGACGGTTTTGCAAAGTATATTGTGAACAAAGAGCCCTTTATTGCCGAAAATTTCGATAACGGTTTCTTTAACGATGAAGTATTTATGCAGACCTTGTTGATGAATTCCGAATTTAAAGATAGTTGGTCTCCCATGGGTTACATGCGATTGATTGATTGGGATAGGGGGAAACCGTACACATGGACATCTAACGAATTGGATGAATTGTTCGCCACCAAGGCACTTTTTAGCCGTAAATTCTCCATGCATACCGACGCCGAATTGGTGGATACCATCATAAGGAAGATTTCAAAGTAACAGGCCCATTTGAATTGCTCCTACCACCGGATTCCAAAATTTAAACTGTAGATTGTCCAGAAATATACACTGCTTTCTGAAGGAGTATTTCAGTTAAATACTGTCTTTTTTACAATGTTTACACCATAGGTCTTGTAAGTATAAACTAACATATCTGTAGCTATATCAGTATGTTTTAGGTGTAAATTATGCTGTAAGTAAACCTAAATTTCGTACCCTTTATTTCCTATTTATTTTTTGTCCAGATAAGGAATAGGATATCCATGATGTTCACATGGTCGTTGAACGGGAAACTTTTTGGTTTAATCGAATAAAAATGCTCCAATTCCCCCGTAGGGGAGTATTCTTTTATTTTTGGATGCTAGAAAAAACCTGGCCAACATTGCTATGATTTATTTCAATACCATGGAAAAAAATTACTTCTCAAATGCATTTAGGGTATCACTTATAGCCCTTGTTTTTTTACTATGCGCTTTCAACTCAAACGTAAATGCGCAAATCAATTTTGATCAAAGCCAATTGAATTTTAATGGAAATGTTTCGGCGGGAATCACCTCGTTGATGTACGGCCCAGACGGAAGACTTTATGTTGCTGAGTATCCTGGAACCATTAAAATTTATACCATTCAGCGAAATAGCTCCACCGACTATGAAGTTGTTGGAGTAGAGTCCTTGTCCGGGGTTAAGAATATTGTGAATCATGATGATGATGGCACACCATGTAGTGGATCTGGAAATGCCTGTTCCAGTAGAGAGACCACGGGGCTTACCGTTGCAGGTACGGCCTCAAACCCGGTAATTTATGTGGCATCCAGTGATTTCCGCATCGGAGCTGGATCGGGTGGGGGAAATGGTGATGTAGGTTTGGATACCAACTCTGGTGTTATCACAAGATTGAGCTGGAATGGAAGCTCTTGGGATGTAATTGACTTGGTTAGAGGCTTGCCTCGCTCCGAAGAAAACCATGCCACCAACGGTTTGGAAGTGACCACCATCAACGGAACGGAATATTTAATAGTCGCCCAAGGGGGACATACCAACGGCGGTGGACCTTCCACCAACTTTGTATACACCTGTGAATATGCATTATCAGGCGCCATATTGGCCATAAATTTGGACGCCATCAATAGCTTGCCAGAACAAACCGATGGGAATGGGCGTAAGTATGTATACGATTTACCTACCTTGGACGATCCCACAAGGGCCAACGTCAATGGAATCGAAGACCCGGACGACCCAGGTTACAATGGGATAGATGTAAATGACCCTTGGGGCGGAAACGATGGTTTGAACCAAGCTATTGTGGATCCCACAGGACCGGTTCAGATTTTATCGCCCGGCTACAGAAATGCGTATGACCTTGTGGTAACGCAAAGCGGAGCTTTGTACGTTACCGATAATGGCGCCAACCAAGGCTGGGGAGGTTTTCCCGTCAATGAGGGCACTGCTAATGTAACCAATGAATACGATCCGAACGAGCCAGGAAGCCAATCCCCAACTCCTGATGGCGAGTTTATCAATAACTTAGATCACCTCGAATTGGTGACTACGGATCTTCAATCGTATGTTTTCGGCAGTTTTTATGGTGGACACCCGAACCCGGTAAGGGCCAACCCTACTGGAGCGGGATTGTACACCGACCCTGATGGTGGCCTTACTCCTGTATACCGTACATTGACCTACGATCCAGATGCGTCAACTCCTGGATCTACGAATAATCCTGCCCTAGCTTTACCGGCCAACTGGCCTCCAGTACAAACTGCAAATGCGGTGGAAGGTGATTGGAGAGGACCGGGTTTGATAAATCCCGAAGGGCCCGATGATCAACCTGTGGTAACTTGGGGAACCAATACCAACGGCATTGATGAGTATACCGCCAGTAACTTTGGTGGTGCCATGCAAGGAGATTTGATAGCAGGCGTCAATACCGGAACGTTACGACGCGTGGAGCTCAATGCCAGCGGAACTTTGGAGAATTTTACGCCTAGTTTTGCCAGCGGGCTTGGGGGAGATGCTTTGGGAATTACCTGTAATGGGGATGGGGAAATTTTTCCCGGAACCATTTGGGCAGGTACCTTAAATGGTCTTATCATTGTCCTCGAACCTGCTGATTTTATCGAGTGCGATAATCCAGCTGGAGATCCCTTGGCGGATTTTGATAACGATGGTTACACCAATCAGGATGAGCTGGACAATGGCACCGACCCCTGTAATGGAGGTTCGCAGCCTTCAGATTTTGACAAATCCGCAGGAGCACCATTTGTGTCCGACCTCAATGATCTTGATGATGATAATGATGGTATTTCGGATGCAAACGATCCATTTCAAATTGGTGACCCCACTGTTGGGGGGAGTGATGCATTCACGCTTCCGGTCAACAACGATCTTTTCAATACCCAACAAGGTCTTGGAGGTATTTTTGGCCTTGGTATGACAGGTCTTATGAACAACGGCGATCCTAATCCAAACTATTTAAATTGGTTGGATAGAAGGGATGACCCGAACGACCCCAACCCTAACGACGTATTGGGCGGTGCACCTGGTTTGATGACTTCTCATATGACTTCAGGTACGGCCAATGGCATTGCCAATACCCAAGAAAAAGGGTATCAATATGGAGTACAGGTAGACCAAAAT
Source organism: Allomuricauda sp. MMSF_3307 (assembly GCF_030733585.1). Lineage (NCBI taxonomy): Bacteria > Pseudomonadati > Bacteroidota > Flavobacteriia > Flavobacteriales > Flavobacteriaceae > Allomuricauda > Allomuricauda sp. MMSF_3307. The sequence continues at coordinate 313,191 of NZ_JASHIQ010000005.1, read as the reverse complement.
ACAGGTGTGTTCACTGTCATCGGAAATCTGGTCAATTTGAATGGGCCTCTACGTATTTACGGAAATACCGCGGCAGTTGGTGGTGAATTGGGACACTTTATTGGAGACGGTACCCAGAGCAACTTCATAAAGTTGGTCCTTACCCAAAATGGCATCACGGCCCTTCAAGAAATCAACGATGTGCCCCAGACGCCCATCAATATCCCAATTGCGGAAGTAAACCGGCCAAGTAACGAAGTTATCTTCTACTTTGTGGTCGATCCTTCCAATGGGGAGGTAACCTTACAATATGAGCTGGATGGTGGCGGTCGTTTAACCGTCGGAACCATTACGGCCCAAGGAAGCATTCTTGACGCCATTCAACAAACCAATCAAGATTTGGCCGTTGGTTTTATAGGTACCTCCAACACGCCAGGTGTGGAATTGGAAGGTACGTGGGATTTCTTGAATGTTTTGGGAGAACAGCCCACGCTGTTCCAAGAGATTCCGGATATTACCCAGGCAGTCGATGCTGCTGATGAAATCATTGATTTAGATCCTTTTTTCGACGATGATTTTGGCGACGGGAATCTAACCTATAGTGTTCAGGGTAATACGGACCCCAATATTGGAGCTGTTGTTAATGGTAATGAATTGACCTTATCATTCCCATCCACTGTTACGATATCGGATATTACCATAAGGGCTACCGATGTAGATGGATTTTTTGTGGAGGATACTTTTAATGTAACCGTAACGGATGCCCCTGTTGTTCTTTTTAGGGTCAATGCTGGAGGACCTGAGCTACCTGCCATTGATGGTGGAATGCCGTGGTCGGCAGACGAATTGGGTAACAGTTCACCTTATTTGACCATTGCCGGAACCAATCAGGTGTATGTAACCTCTTCCATGCCTGCAGATGCTGCTGTGGATCAATCCACAACACCATTGGAAATCTATGCTACGGAACGATTTGATGCGGTTCCAGGACTTCCTAATCTCACCTATGAATTCCCTGTTCCAGAGCCCGGCAATTATGAGGTGCGCCTTTATATGGGAAATAGTTTTCCCGGAACCTCTGAAGCAGGAGAACGTATTTTTGATGTGGCGATAGAGGGTACTACTTTACCCTTATTGAACGATATCGACCTTTCTGGCACTTATGGTCATCAAATTGGAACAGTGATAACCCATACCCTAAAGGTGACCGATGGCACCTTGAGTATAAGCTTTTCACACGGTGCTGTAGAAAATCCACTGATAAATGCCATCGAAATTTTGGATGCCTTTGAAAACGATACCCCTATATATGTAAACCCCATTGCCGACCAGCTAGGAAACGCCGGAGAGCAGTTGACAGGAAGTTTGGGAGTATCCGCTTTTGGAGGTGACGGAAATTTACAATATTCAGCTGTAGGATTGCCTCCAGGATTGGTCATAGAACCGACCAACGGACAAATAGGAGGTACCATAGATGCGAGTGCTCCGTCAGGAAGCCCTTACAATGTAACAGTAACTGTGGACGACAGCGATGGTCTAACCAGTGATACGGTATCCATCAACTTTACCTGGGTCATTACGGAAACCTTTGCAATTCGAATCAATGCAGGAGGTAATCAGGTAAGCCCCAACGATATTGGACCCAAATGGGAGGACAATTCTGTGAATGGCCCTCAAACGGGAGGTAATTTTGCAGTAAACACAGGAACGGTTACCAATTTCGTAGGAACCATTTATGATAATAGGGACAGTTCTATCCCAGCCTACATGGACAACGCCACCTTCGCAGAAATTTTTCAGGAAGATCGATTCGATCCGCCCGCAGCTCCCGAAATGGAGTATACCATGGATGTGGAAAATGGGAACTATGTGGTTAATATATACACCGCCAATGCTTTTGACGAAGCCAATCAAGTTGGAGACCGTATCTTCGATATTTTGATTGAAGGTGTCGTAGTGGAAAGCAATTTTGATGTTATCGACCGCTTTGGCCATGAGGTGGCTGGTATGCTCTCTTATCCAGTTGAGGTTACTGATGGCGAATTGAATGTCTTGTTCAATCATGGTCCTATAGAAAACCCTTCCTTGAATGCCATTGAGGTGTTTAAGGTGGATACCAACAATCCTACCTTCACCTTGGCAGCTATCACCGATAGGACAAATGAAATCACCAATAATGTCATCATCAATGCTTCTGCTACTGGGGGTGATCCAGGTGAAAATGCTACCTATTATATAGCTGGACAACCCGATGGGGTTACCATTAATCCTGCTACCGGAGAGATTTCGGGTACCATCTCTGTGGCCGCAGCCAGTGGAGGACCCAATAACGATGGTGTTCATACCGTGGTCGTCACAGCCATGAAGCCATTATCGGCACCTTCAAGTCAAATATTTACTTGGACTATCGATTCGCAATATTTGTGGAATGACAAAAACGAAAATCTCGATTATACCGCGAGACACGAAAATTCCTTTGTACAGGCTGGCGATAAATTTTATCTGATGGGTGGCCGCGAAAATGCGAGAACCATTGATATTTATGATTACACCTCTAATACCTGGACTTCGTTGATAGATTCTGCACCTTTTGAACTCAACCATTTCCAGGCCACGGAATACAACGGTCTTATTTGGGTGATAGGAGCCTTTAAAACCAATAATTTCCCCAATGAGGTTCCAGCGGAATTTATATGGATATTTGATCCGGCAAGCCAAGAATGGATTCAAGGCCCCGAGATTCCTGAAAGCAGAAGACGGGGATCTGCAGGCTTGGTGGTCTATAATGATAAGTTTTACATCGTGGGAGGAAACACTGCGGGACATACCAGTGGATTTATTCCATGGTTTGATGAATACGATCCTGCCACGGGAATATGGACCCCGTTGGCGGATGCACCCATTGCAAGGGACCACTTTGCTGCCGTGGTCATAGGAAACAAACTATATGTTGCCTCAGGTAGACAATCCGGTGGGGAAACCACTTGGAGACCTACCATTCCGCAAGTGGACGTGTACGACTTTACCGCCGAATCTTGGAGCACACTGCCTAGTGGGCAAGATATCCCAACCCCTCGGGGAGGAGCGTCTGCTGTGAACTTTAACAACAAATTGGTTGTAATCGGGGGAGAGGTACAAAATGAAGAAGTATATGGCGTGTTAACTGATGATGCCCTAAAAATAACCGAAGAATTTGATCCAGTATCATCCTCTTGGAAGCGACTGCCCGATATGAACTATGACCGACATGGAACGCAAGCCATCGTTTCCGGAAATGGAGTACATATTTTGGCCGGAGCTCCTAACAGAGGAGGTGGGTCACAGAAAAATATGGAGTTTTTAGGGGAGGACAATCCCGTAGGGACACCTTCCGTTGCCAGCACACTTTCAGTACCCACTACCGTGGTGGTGAATGATGGGGAAACAGTAAATGTGGATATTGCTGCAATCGACGGTAATGTGGGGCTATTTGTAAAGTCCATGGCCATTTCAGGGGCGAACGCTGCAGATTTTAGTATTGCATCGGGAGAATTGACCAATGCCTTATTAGGTGTTAACGATACCCATACCTTGAGTATTTCCTTGGCTGGAACTGGTGCGGATAGAACCGCCATATTGACCATTGATTACGGCAATTCGAATACGGCAAGCATTGCATTGACCAATAATCCCGATGCTACCTTTGGCGTGACCAACCCTGGGGACCAATTTAATTATGAAAATGATGTTGTGTCATTACAAATTGAGGCGACCAGTCCCAATGTCACTACGTATAGTGCAACAGGATTGCCGCCAGATTTGACTATAGACGAAAACACCGGGGTAATCTCAGGAACCATTGATGATGGGTTTGTAAGCGATGGCGGAACCGCATTCAATGAAGAAAACGGATTGGTTGTTGTGGAAGCAGAATCCGGAGACACCACAGGTTGGGATATAACCACCTTGGATGGTGCAACTGGGATTATTGCTAATACAAATAGTTTGAGTAATCAAAACGGATCTACTATCCCATACCAAATCAATATTACCCAAGCTGGTGTATATCGCTTTAACTGGAGAAGCTTTTATTCCGGAGGAAGTCCAACTGATGAAAACGATAACTGGTTGCGTTTCCCTAATAATGACGACGTATGGTTCTTCGGTTTTGATGAATCTGCTGGTAATCCCGGTAACGAGGCAGCCATTATTGCAAACCTGCAAGGAGCCCAGACCGATATTGTCTTTCCAGGGGGGACTTCTAGAATAAGCCCAGCTACCACGCCTGCAGGAGAGAGCAGCAACGGTTATTTAAAAATATACCGAAGTGGAGGTTCCTCGGAGGTGTACGATTGGCAGGCCAGGACCAGTGATAATGATCCGCATGGCGTGTATGTATGGTTCGTGAATCCAGGCACCTATACTATGGAAATATCGGAGCGTTCCGCAGGGCATGCCATTGATCGTTTCGCGTTGTACAAAGTTGATGAATATGGTTATAATTATAATGCCGACAACTTGACAAATACACCGGAATCTCCACAAGGAGGAGGAACCCAAGGCGACGGTGCGGCGGTGAACAGCCCGTATAGTGTATCCGTTACTGTAACTGATAATGGAGACCCTGCAGGCAATGAAACCATTGACTTTTTATGGTACGTGAGTGCCGGAGATTTGATAGCCGCCCCACAGGCCGATGTTACAAACGGAGTAGTGCCGTTAACGGTCAACTTCACAGGTAGCAACTCCTTGGATGATGTAGGGGTAACCAGTTACCTATGGGACTTTAAGGATGGACCCGGTTCCACTTCTACAGATGCAGACCCCACCTACATATTCAATAGTATAGGTACTTACGAAGTAGACCTTACCGTTGGTGATATTGATGGAAATTCGGATACAAAGAGCATAACCATTGAAGTAACCGGTACAGGTGTACCGCCTGTTGCCCTGGCAACAGCTAATGTGACCGAGGGAGAAGCTCCTTTGGAAGTCATATTTACAGGTAGTACATCTTCTGACGATTTGAGTATCGATAGCTATGCTTGGGACTTTGGAGATGGTAACCTTTCGACGGAGGCAGACCCGACCTATGTGTACACCACACCAGGAATCTATACCGCGATCTTGACGGTTACCGACATTGAAGGACTGACGGATACCGCTGAAATCACCATAACGGTGAATCAACCTAATGACCCACCAGTGGCAGAGGCCATAGCTTCGCAAGAGTCTGGCGTGGCACCATTGCAGGTTGATTTTACGGGAAGTGGTTCTTCGGATGATATAGGCATCATAAGCTACGAATGGGATTTTGCCGATGGTGGCACGTCCACCGAACAAAACCCATCATACACCTTTAACGCCACTGGTGTGTACGAGGTGGTGTTAACTGTGACCGATGGAGGAGGATTGACCGCTACCGATACGGTGACCATAACGGTAACCAATCAAAATCCGATTGCTGTTATCGCTGCGACACCAGATTCTGGGGAGGCACCTTTGGAGGTTTCGTTCACTGGAAGTGGTTCAACGGATAATATCGGAGTGGCATCCTATGCGTGGGACTTCGGGGACGGAAACACTTCCACCGATGCCGATCCTACCCACATATATACAGAACCTGGTAATTATACCGCCGAACTTACGGTAACCGATACGGAAGGCGCAACAGCAACGGCTTCTGTACTTATCCAAGTTACCCAAGAGGGAGGTAACCAGGCACCAGTAGCGGTCGCAACGGCGAATCCTACGGAGGGTGTGGCCCCACTTGCGGTTATCTTTAACAGTGGCGGTTCCACGGACGATTTGGGTATCGATTCCTATTTCTGGGACTTTAGTGACGGCAGGACATCAACTAACCAGAATCCTAATCTCTCGTTTAACACACCAGGGGAGTATATCGTGAGCCTAACGGTGACCGATGCCGGAGGATTGTCTGATACCGATACTGTAACGATTATCGTATCTGAACCTAATAGTAATCAGGCACCTAACGCGGTGGCTTCGGCTACCCCATTGAGTGGAAATGTACCTTTGGAGGTCACCTTCACCGGAAGTGCCTCTACGGACGATGATGCAGTGGTAAGCTATGCTTGGAACTTTGATGACGGAGCTACTTCCACCGAGGCAGACCCTGTACACACCTATACCAATGTGGGTACCTATTCGGCTGAATTGACCGTAACGGATGCTGAGGGACTTACAAGTACTGATACCATAACCATTACAGTTACCGAAGTGGGAAATACGAATCAAGCACCTGTCGCGGTAATTTCTGCAACTCCTGAAACTGGAGAAGCACCTTTGGAGGTAACGTTCACAGGAAGTAGTTCCACCGACGATGTTGCTGTGGTAAGCTATGCGTGGGATTTTGGGGATGGAACATCTTCAACACAAGCTGACCCAATACATACCTATGCAAATATTGGTTCATACGCCGCCGAATTGACGGTAACGGATGCTGAGGGACTTACAAGTACTGATACCATAACCATCACAGTTACTGAAGTGGGAAATACGAATCAAGCGCCTGTCGCGGTGGTATCCGCTGCTTTAGAGAGTGGAGAGGCACCTTTGGAAGTATTATTCACGGGCAGCAATTCCACCGACGATGTGGCTGTGGTAAGCTATGCATGGGATTTTGGGGATGGAACCTCTTCAACAGAAGCTGATCCAACCCATACCTATACGGCTCCTGGTACCTATACAGCCGAACTTACCGTTACCGATGGTGAAGGTTTGACGAATACGGCTGCCATTGACATTGAGGTTACGGAACCAAACGAACCCAATACCAACGAGCCAGGCTCTGCCAAAGCAAGTATTGCTCCGAACCCTGTGCCGATAACAGATGATTTTGCCAGTGTGCAAATAAGCGAGTTACCTGATGGAGTAGTGGTGACCAAAATTCATCTACATGATTCAACAGGTAGGCTTGTGGGAACTTATGATCCAGCTCAATTGTACGATGCCGAATTTGAGACCTACAGAATACCTATTTTCACTTTACGCAGTGGATTGTATTACACCACTATTGAATTAAGTAGTGGAGATCCCATAGGTATCAAGTTCTTGGTTTCCAACTAAAAAGTAGTTTGTTAAAATTCAAAAGGCCTCCAAATTGGGGGCCTTTTTTATGGCCATCAAAAAAAGTGCAGTATAGTTTGCTTTAAAAGGGAACAATCTTTGGCGGAAAGGCCTTTGCAGACGTTTTTTACCATTATTCAGAGACAATATGAAGCAGTTTATACAGAGATCCACAAATAAGCTCTCCAGGCTTATCAATTGCCCTGAAGACCTTTTAAAAGTGCTGATTTCACCCCGAAATAATCTTGTGCGAGATTTTTCTAGGTGAGCGTTTATGAAACTTAAATACCCCTAGAAAACAAAATCGTGGAAAGCGTTTTGAATATGATTCTTAGGTCCAGTACAATGGATTTGTTCTTGATATAATACAGGTCGTATTCCAGTTTTCTTATGGAGTCCTCCAAATTTTCCCCGTACTTGTATTTTACTTGTGCCCAACCGGATATGCCGGGCTTTACCAGGTGTCTCACATTATAAAATGGGGTAACCTCGTTCAATTTGTCCACAAATACCTTTCGTTCCGGGCGTGGACCTATAAACGACATGTCCCCCCGGATTATGGACCATACTTGGGGGAGCTCATCTACCCTGAACTTACGGAGTACTTTTCCAAACTTGGTCACCCTCGCGTCGTTTTTAGTGGCCATTTTGGCACCTTTCTTCTCCGCATCCACTACCATCGACCTAAATTTGAACACTTTATATTCCTTACCGTGTTTACCTACCCTTAATTGGGTATAAAAGAGAGGGCCAGGATTCAAAAATATATTCAGAAGAAAAACAAACGGGATCGACAGCAAAAAGGCGAGGCCAGAAACAAATGTCAAAAAGAAATTAAAGGTGAAATTGGCAATCCCTTGAATGTAATGGATTTTATTATTGCTCAACTGCAGCACTTCGTACAAACTATCGTTGTGGGAATCGATAGGTAATGCTTCGTATGTGCTTTCGTAGAAGGAGGTGTAGGTGAGTACCTCTTTACCCGACAAAAGGGAGTTCACGAGCATATTTTCCATTTGTTTGGAAAAATGGTTGTAACTCCTTGTATTGATGATCAAAGAATCAATATTGTTTTCCAATAATTTGTTTTCGCTGATAGGATCGCTGTCATCAGAATTGAGATAAGTTGACACCACTTTATAGTAGGTTTCATTGCCTTCCTCGCCATTGATGTTGTCCACATTTTTCTGTAATGAATCCTTAGTGGAAGCATCGTAAATGTAAAGCACTCGCTTTACCGTGGGCACAAACTTAAAAATATAATTAAAGAGCAAGCGCCATAAGGAAAGCTGGATAGGACAGAAAATCATGAAAACCAACAGGTACAATTGCCAATAGGCAAAAGCAAAGAAAAAAGTGGTGACGAATACGATGGAAACCGTGAACAAAAAGGTGATCGTGAAAATCCGAATAATGGAGTAGGTTACGGATTTGGGCACCTTTTCCAAATTATAGGTCTCAAAAATATAGGCCAACAAAAAATAGATGACCACACCAATTCCAACAATGGCGATTTGATAGAACAAAGGGTCTTCGTTCTGGTAATCGACGGCCCTTAATACAAAGTTTCTAAGTGACAGACCGATAAGGGTAAGGTCACCCAAAAACAGGATGGATTTTCTTTCAAGAGTATTCAGTAGAGGTTTTGTACTCATATGTTACGGGCCAAATAGGGCTCAGAATTAGTTTTTTTGCGCAAGCGCCAAAGGTAAAAATCTAATAAACAAACGTTCAATTTTATGGATTAATATACAAACACCCGATTTTTTTGACGTTTGACGAAAAGTAGAATAGGTAGGCTTCTTCTGGGGTTTTTAATTCTATTTTTGGGTAAACCTAACATTCATTTTGTTATGACCAAGAACAATCTTCGCATCAATAAAATGTTCCCCGTACGGTTAGTTTTTATAATCGATATACTGTTGACCAGTGTATCTTTTGTACTTTCCTACTTTCTGTGCTCCCTTATCCTTCCGGATATTTGGAAACATGGAATGTTGATTCAATTGCCCATTATTGTTGCGCTTACCTCTTTAATTTTCCTGTTTATCGGTATTTATAAGGGTTATGTAAAGTATGATACCGTTCGTGAGGTGTATAGCATTTTTAACGCTATTTGTTTGGCCAATATTCTGACCATTATCTTAGTGGTTGTCAATGGAAAACTTTTTATGGAAAAGGATTTGATGGTGCCCCTGTCCATCATTATTGTCCATAGTATTTTGAGCTTTAGCGCATTGGCCATATCCCGATATACCTACAAGTACATTACGTTAAAAGTATCAAAGCATATTAAAAACTCTTCCGTTTTGGTATATAATAATACCATGGAAGTTAAAAAATTAAAGTCGATGATTTCCCTTCTTGAAGAGCGTAATGGGGAGAACAATCAGTTTTTGGTGCTCAACAGCGATCATTTTGTGAAACGCTTTAGTGACAAGTATATTTCCAAAGTGGACTCGTGGTACATCCATGAAGATCTATTAAGGTCCGATGATGACCAATATATGGAGTTCATTGATCGCATCTTGAATCAAAACGAGACGGTGTATTTAGTCAATTTGGTAAAAAACTCCGAATCATCGGAATATGAGCTTACCTTGATCAATGTAAACGAAAATGGTATTTTGGTCGAAAAGGAAAGGAAGCTCAAGGAAAAGAAGAAAGTGTTTACAGAGCAAAAAGCGAGCGTAAACGAAAACTTGACTATACCCATTGGTAACAATCCCAATTTTCTAAACCAACAATCCGTTTAAAGATTTTCTTATATGTGATGGGCTAACAGCATTGTTTATTTATAAGACAATCAACCTCTCTGAGAAGTAATTTAAAGGCAATACCCACGCTGTTTCCTCAGTTTAACACGAATACCTTTACAAACCCTAAACCATTGATTGATAGGCTTGTGCTTCGGCATGAAGTTCATCGATCTTTATGGTATTTGGTCTAATTGCCTTCTTCCAATCGTGTAGGCTCACGTCCGTGATATATCTTCGTAGTGTTCCCCGAATAATAGTTCATAAGGATATGAAACATCAAAATATTTGGGGGGTATTTCTCTCCGCTTTACGCAATACACTTCTTTAACCAAACCAACACTAAAATGAAAGAACACTACTCCACAGTGCATAGGTTCGTGGGATTCCTTTGCCTTTTATTCCTATTGATTTATGGACCTTCCCTGTCAGCACAGGTGAGCTTTTCACAAACTTTGCTCGATTATAATGGTAATCAGAACCTAAGCGGAGGAGTAACCGGCATGATGTTCGGGCCCGATAACCGACTCTACGTGACCTCACTCCATGGGAAAGTTAACATTTTTACCATCGAACGAAACGGGACCAACGATTATCAGGTAACCGATGTAGAAGTATTGGATGATATCCAAGACATTGTGAACCATGATGATGACGGTACAGCCTGTAGCGGAAGCTTTTTTCAGTGCAATAACCGAGAAACCATAGGAATAGTGGTTGCAGGATCTGCCCAAAATCCAGTTTTTTATGTGTCTTCCAGTGATGTGCGAATTGGTGCCGGTTCGGGGGGAGGAAATGGCGATGTGGACTTGGATACCAATTCGGGGGTCATTACCCGGTTCAGCTGGACCGGTAGCGCATGGGATGTAGTGGACATTGTTCGAGGCTTGCCTAGATCAGAGGAGAATCACGCCACAAATGGACTGGATTTGGTAACTATTGGGGGTAAACCCTATTTGTTGGTAGCACAGGGCGGACATACCAATGGTGGAGGACCTTCGGTCAACTTTGTATTTTCCACGGAATATGCACTTGCTGCCGCTGTTTTGGCCATTGACCTTGACGCTATCAATGGTATGCCCGTTCAATTGGACAACGGGCGCAAATATATCTACGATTTACCAACACTTGATGACCCTACACGTCCGAATGCCAATGGCATTACCGACCCAGATGCTCCGGGATATGACGGTATAGATGTGAACGACCCTTGGGGGGGTAATGATGGTTTGAATCAAGCCAAAGTGGTGCCCAATGGACCTGTTAAAATACTTTCGCCAGGATATAGAAATGCTTATGATTTGGTTGTGACCGAGTCGGGTGCCCTATATGTAACCGACAATGGAGCCAATGGAGGATGGGGCGGTTTTCCTGTAAATGAAGGTACTGCCAACGTCAATAACGATTATGACCCTAACGAGCCTGGAAGTCAATCCTATTCTGGTGGTGAACATATCAACAATAAAGATCATCTGCAATTGGTCACCACAGACTTGTCTTCCTATGTATTTGGCCAATATTATGGAGGGCATCCTAATCCTGTAAGGGCAAATCCTTCGGGAGCAGGTTTGTACACTGCCCCGGGAGATGGAAATGCGGGTGCTGTTTTTAGGACCCAAATCTATGATCCAAGTTCACCAGGCAGTGGATATACTAGTAACCCAGCTATCGCACTTCCTGCAGATTGGCCTCCCGTTCCTTTGGAACTGGCCAATGTGGTTGAAGGGGACTGGCGCGGTCCCGATGAGGACAATCCCGATGGGCCCTTGGATGGCGAAATAGCCGTATGGGGTACAAATACCAATGGAATTGCAGAATACCGAGCGTCCAACTTTAATGGGGCCATGCAAGGCGATTTATTGGCAACCGCCAGCAATGGAAATATAAGAAGGGTACAGCTGACCGCTAACGGCCAATTGGAAAGTCTGAACCAAAGTTTTTTGTCTGGGACCAAAGGATATATCTTGGGAATTGCCACAACCGATGACGATGAGATTTTCCCAGGAACTATTTGGACTGGGGATTTGAGCGGTAATATACAGGTTTTTGAACCTTTGGACTTTGTGGAATGTGTTTTGCCAGGTAGTCCAGGGTATCAACCCACTGCTGATAATGATTTTGATGGCTATTCCAATCAAGATGAAATAGATAACGGCACCGATATCTGCAATGGGGGGTCCCAACCGTCGGATTTTGATAGTCTGCAAGGCGGGACATTGGTTTCCGATTTGAACGATCCCGATGACGACTTCGATGGTATTCCCGATGTGGAGGACCCTTTTCAACTGGGTGACCCCAGCACAAACGGAAGCGATGCTTTCAGCCTGCCGGTAGCTAACGACTTTTTTAATTATCAACAAGGGTTGGGCGGCTATCTTGGCTTGGGACTAACAGGTTTTATGAACAACGGAATGGGAGACGGAAACTGGCTGAATTTTACAGATAGGCGGGATGATCCCAACGACCCCAACCCCAACGATGTTATGGGCGGAGCACCGGGCATTATTACGATGCACATGACATCCGGGACGGCACTGGGAATTGCGAACACGCAGGAAAAAGGACTGCAGTATGGTGCCCAAGTAGATGCTTCCACAGGAGTTTTTCGAGTTACCGGTGGCATGGTAGGATTCACTGGAGCCTCGCGCTTATATGGAAACACAGCAGCGACCAACGGAGAACTAGGCTTTTTCATTGGAGATGGAACTCAATCCAATTATATCAAATTTGTAGTCAATACCAATGGGTTTGTTGTCCTACAAGAGGTAAATGACATTCCTGGTACACCGATTTCAGTCACCATAGCCGAATCTGATCGCCCTGAAAGCGGAATTTTATTTCATTTTGTGGTAGACCCAGCCACCGGAACTGTGAATTTTGAGTATCAAATAGATGGCGCAAGTCCTGTTGCAATAGGTGAATTGACCGCAGAGGGCCCGATACTGGAAGCCATTCAAAACCAAGGAACCGATTTAGCGCTAGGGCTCATAGGAACATCAAATACCGAAGGGGTGGAACTGGAGGGCAGCTGGGACTTTCTGAATATCAGTGGAAGCTCACCTATCGTGGCACAAGAAATATCCGATCTGGAAAAAATTGTTGGATCTTCCGATGAAATCATTGATTTGGACACTGTTTTTGATGACAACCAGGGAGTTGAAAACCTTGATTATGCTTTAATGAACAACACAAACCCTGAGATTGGAGCGAGCATAGTAGGGAATACACTAACTGTTTCATTCCCATCCACTGCGGCACAAAGCACGATTACCGTCAGGGCCACAGATGATGAGTCGCTGTTTGTGGAAACATCATTTAACGTTACCGTTATAGAAGAAGGTATTGTATTGTATAGGGTGAATTCAGGTGGACCTACCATAGCCTCTATTGACGGCGGTATCGCATGGGGTGCGGACCAGCCCTCGAATAACTCTCCCTATTTGTCAGAACCAGGATCAAACAGCTCATATGTGGGTGGCATTACCAATCTGCATCCTACTGTCGATGCCAATGTTGCCCCTTTGGGCATATTCAATACAGAACGGTTTGACACAACCGGTGGAGTTCCTAATATGACCTATTCCTTTCCAGTTCCCAGCAATGGCAATTATGAAATAAGACTCTATATGGGCAACGGCTATTCAGGAACATCCCAGCCAGGAGATCGTATTTTTGATGTGCTCATAGAAGGAATCGACTTACCACTCTTAAAAGATATTGATCTGTCTGATGCATATGGACATGCAACGGGGGCCGTAGTGAGTCGTATCGTAAAAATAAACGATGGAGCCATTGATATCGAATTTTTGCATGGAGCCATTGAGAACCCACTAGTTAACGGAATTGAAATTTTGGATGTAGCGGATGGCGACACTCCTATCTACGTATTTGATATACCAGACCAAATGAGCGGTCTTGGTGAACAGCTCAATGGAGGTTTGATTGTAGATGCCCATGGAGGCGATGGTAACCTTACCTATTCAGCTGAGGGTTTGCCGCCAGGGCTTTTTATTGAACCTACCAACGGACAGATTGGAGGCACAGTGGAGGCAATTGCGGCGCAAGGCAGTCCCTATACCGTAACGATAACCATCGACGACAATGATGGTAGCTCTCAGGATGCAACGGTCATTAGTTTTCAATGGAGTATTGAGGGAGAATACCTTTGGACAGATAAAAATGAGAACTTGAACTATACCGCGCGACATGAAAACTCCTTCGTACAGGCAGGTGACAAATTTTATCTTATGGGAGGTCGGGAAAATTCTCAGACTATTGATATTTATGATTATACAACAAATACTTGGACATCGCTGGCCAACTCAGCTCCAATGGAATTCAACCATTTTCAAGCTACCGAATATAAAGGTCTTATTTGGGTAATTGGGTCTTTTCAGACAAATGTATTTCCCAACGAGGTTCCTGCTGAATTTATATGGATGTTCGACCCTGCCAGCCAAGAATGGATTCAAGGGCCCGAAATACCTGAAAACCGACGTAGAGGGTCTGCCGGATTAGCAGTCTACCAAGATAAATTTTATATCGTTGGAGGAAATACGGATGGACACGATGGAGGATATGTCCCTTGGTTCGACGTATACGACCCATCCAATGGAACATGGACAACCTTGACCGATGCACCTAGGGCAAGGGATCATTTTTCAGCTGTGGTCATTGGTGATAAGTTATATGCGGCGGGAGGGAGACTATCCGGAGGTGCTGGTGGGGTTTGGGCGCCAACCATAGCCGAGGTGGATGTATACGATTTTACAAATGGAACTTGGAGTACATTGCCCAATGCCCAAAATATCCCTACACCGAGGGGCGGGGCAGCTACGGTCAATTTTAATGACAGATTACTTGTTATTGGAGGCGAGGTTGAAGATGAGGTGGTATATGGAGTATTAACCGACGATGCCTTGAAGATTACCGAAGAATATGACCCAGTTTCATCTTCATGGACCCGGCTGCCTGACTTAAACCATGAAAGGCATGGAACCCAAGCTATCGTATCTGGTCCTGGGGTACATATACTTGCAGGATCACCAAGTAGGGGTGGTGGGAACCAAAAAAACATGGAGTTTTTGGGAGTGGACTCCCCTGTAGGAACTCCAAGTCAGTCTAGTGTGATACAGGTTCCGGAAAGTGTAGTTTTCGAGAGTGACCAAATCGTACCAATTGACCTATCGGTAATAGATGGGAACGTAGGGGTATTTGTTCGATCTATGGAAATCACTGGGGTCAACGCTTCGGATTTCAATATTGACTCTGGTGACTTAACCAATGCATTTCTTAGTCCAAATCAAACCCACACAATTACCGTTTCATTAAATGAAAATAGTCAGGTAAAAACAGCAAATTTGATTATTGAGTATGGCAATTCGAATACAGCAAGTATTGCGCTTAGTAATAATCCGGGTTCGGTGTTTTCCGTGACCAACCCGGGTGATCAAAACAATAATGAAGGAGATATAGTTTCCTTGCAAATTCAGGCGACCAGTGCGAACAACCTTACTTTTAATGCTACGGGACTACCGCCTAATTTGACCATTGATGAAAATACTGGACTTATTTCTGGCACTATTGACGAAGGTGTTGTGAGCGATGGAGGGACAGCGTTCAACGAAGAAAACGGATTGGTAATCGTAGAGGCCGAGTCTGGTAATACTTCGGGTTGGAATTTAACCACCTTGGATGGAGAAACTGGTATTATTGCCAATAATAACAGTTTTAGTGGTCAGAACGGGTCTACCATACTTTATGAAATCAACATTGAACAAGCAGGGGTGTATCGATTCAATTGGAGAAGTTTTTATTCGGGAGGTAGCTCAACGGACGAAAACGACAACTGGTTGAGATTTCCGAACAACGACGATGTCTGGTTTTTTGGTTTTGACGAATCTGCAGGAAACCCTGGTAATGAGGCGTCCATAATTGCTAACCTCCAAGGTTCCCAGACGGATATCGTCTTTCCAAGGGGAACATCAAGAATTACAACAGCGACCACTCCAGAAGGATCTAGCAGCAATGGCTATTTTAAAATATATCGTAGTGGTGGTTCTTCCGAGGTATATGACTGGCAGGCAAGGACCAGCGACAATGATCCCCATGGAATTTATATATGGTTTGTAAACCCCGGAACCTACACCATGGAAATCTCCGAACGCTCTTCTGGGCATGCTATAGATCGTTTTGCTTTGTATAAAGTAGACGAGTATGGCTTTAATTATAATCCCAACAATCTCACTGACCTTCCAGAATCACAACAAAGTGGTAGTATTGGAGGTCCAGGGGCAGCGGACAATAGTCCGTATAACGTATCTGTTACCGTAACCGATAATGGAAATCCTGGAGGTACCGAAACTGTTAACTTTTTATGGTACGTTGGTCAAGTTGGAAGTAGCGGGGTTCCTACCGCAAATGCTGCTGCGGATATAACATCTGGCGATGCCCCATTGGAGGTACAATTCACGGGCAGCAATTCGTTGGACGATGTAGGGATAAGCAGTTACCAATGGAACTTCGGTGACGGCAGTTCGGTCTCGAACGAGGCCGACCCTGTCCATACCTATGCCAATGTTGGCACGTACAATGCTGTTCTGACGGTTACCGATGCCGATGGCCAGACCGATACCGATACGCTGACCATAAACGTGACGGGGCCCATCAGCGAGGGCGTGGTAAGCTTCACCTTGGTCGATGCGTCCACGGACACGGACCTATTGACCCTTTCCGATGGCCAGCAGCTGGACCTTGGTCCCACTGGCGGTCAGTCGCTGAACGTTCGGGCGAACACCTTGGCAGGACCTGGCAGTGTACTTTTGGAATTGACGGGCCCAGTGACCGTTTCCCGTCGTGAAGGTGTAGCACCGTATGCGCTTTTCGGAGATATATCGGGCAACTATAATGAGGAAAACCTTCCCTTAGGAGACTATACGCTGACGGCCACGGCCTATAACGGCGGTACGGCGAGCAGTGGGGTTATGGGCCAGCCCTTGACCATTACGTTCTCGATTGTGGCCAGTACGGGTGGAGTTCCCACAGCAGTGGCAACGGCCGATGTGGAATCGGGCGAAGCACCCTTGACAGTGAACTTCACGGGCAGCAATTCATTGGATGATGTCGGGATAAGCAGTTATCAGTGGGATTTTGGTGACGGCAGTGCGTTCTCGAGTGAAGCTGACCCTACCCACACCTATACCAACGCAGGTAATTACAGTGCCGTGCTCACCGTTACCGATGGTGACGGTCAACAGGATACCGATACGGTCACCATCACGGTCACCATTCCGTTAAGCGCCCCTCCTTCGGCATTGGCCCAAGCGGACCAATTGGAAGGCGATGCCCCATTGGAGGTACAATTCACGGGCAGCAATTCGTTGGACGATGTAGGGATAAGCAGTTACCAATGGAACTTCGGTGACGGCAGTTCGGTCTCGAACGAGGCCGACCCTGTCCATACCTATGCCAATGTTGGGACGTACAATGCGGTTCTGACGGTTACCGATGCCGATGGGCAGACCGATACGGATACGGTCACCATAAACGTGACGGGGCCCATCAGTGAGGGCGTGGTAAGCTTCACCTTGGTCGATGCGTCCACGGACACGGACCTATTGACCCTTTCCGATGGCCAGCAGCTGGACCTTGGTCCCACGGGCGGTCAGTCGCTGAACGTTCGGGCGAACACCTTGGCAGGACCTGGCAGTGTACTTTTGGAATTGACGGGCCCAGTGACCGTTTCCCGTCGTGAAGGAGTGGCACCTTACGCACTGTTCGGCGATTCATCGGGCAACTATGAAGGGCAGGACCTTCCATTGGGAGACTACACCTTGACGGCCACGGCCTACAACGGCGGTACGGTGGGCAGTGGGGTTATGGGCCAGCCCTTGACCATTACGTTCTCGATTGTGGCCAGTACGGGTGGAGTTCCCACAGCAGTGGCAACGGCCGATGTGGAATCGGGCGAAGCACCCTTGACAGTGAACTTCACGGGCAGCAATTCATTGGATGATGTCGGGATAAGCAGTTATCAGTGGGATTTTGGTGACGGCAGTGCGTTCTCGAGTGAAGCTGACCCTACCCACACCTATACCAACGCAGGTAATTACAGTGCCGTGCTCACCGTTACCGATGGTGACGGGCAACAGGATACCGATACGGTCACCATCACGGTCACCATTCCGTTAAGCGCCTTTCCTTCGGCATTGGCCCAAGCGGACCAATTGGAAGGCGATGCCCCATTGGAGGTACAATTCACGGGCAGCAATTCGTTGGACGATGTAGGGATAAGCAGTTACCAATGGAACTTCGGTGACAGCAGTTCGGTCTCGAACGAGGCCGACCCTGTCCATACCTATGCCAATGTTGGCACGTACAATGCTGTTCTGACGGTTACCGATGCCGATGGGCAGACCGATACGGATACGGTCACCATAAACGTGACGGGGCCCATCAGTGAGGGCGTGGTAAGCTTCACCTTGGTCGATGCGTCCACGGACACGGACCTATTGACCCTTTCCGATGGCCAGCAGCTGGACCTTGGTCCCACGGGCGGTCAGTCGCTGAACGTTCGGGCGAACACCTTGGCAGGACCTGGCAGTGTACTTTTGGAATTGACGGGCCCAGTGACCGTTTCCCGTCGTGAAGGTGTAGCACCGTATGCGCTTTTCGGAGATATATCGGGCAACTATAATGAGGAAAACCTTCCCTTAGGAGACTATACGCTGACGGCCACGGCCTATAACGGTGGTACGGCAAGTAGCGGGGTCATGGGTCAGCCATTGACTATTAGCTTCTCGGTGGTTACAGGTTTGGGTGCAAAAGGGGCTTCTTTGGATACGGTTGATTCGCAAAGGGAAATGGAAACTCAATCCAATAGTAATGGAAACACTGTTCCTTTTGACGTTATTCTATTCCCGAATCCAGGCGCAACAAATATCACATTGACGGCCATTAATGAGGATGTTGAGCTGCGAGATTTGATGTTTTTCAATTCATCAGGACAGTTGGTACGTAGATTCTTACCATCAAATTTTATGGACGGAAAAGGTAGGTATAGCTTTCCTATCCATAGTTTACAATCGGGAGTGTACCATTTGAAAATGATGACTACGGAAGGTAGAATATATTTCAAACAATTGATTGTCAGAAAATAACTCTGTGTGATAGCCTGAAATTGACAAATGATAACAGATGATAGCGCCCTTGAAAACGGCGCTATTTTTTTTGTCCTGTATGGAGAATTCAGGGGAAGATGGGGCAATAATGTTTAACAATATTGAATCTTGAACTCAATAAAAGGTACGAATGGTACTATCGATTATAGGAAGTAGCTGTTGTATTTCTTTCTTGGATACCTTCACATCCTTTAATAAGCTAAGCTGTCTTATATTGTGAATGTCGCTTCCAACAAAATTGATGAGGTCGTCGTCCAATAGCTTTTTGGCTATTTTTTGTACTCCTGTTCCGTAGGCTTCTGGGCTTAACGACAGCAAATTAAGCTGAAACAAAACACCATCAGCCTTCAAGGAAGGATACTTCCCATATTTTCCATGAAAGTACATGTACCGTTCCGGATGTGCCAAAATGGGAAAAACCCCTTTCTTTTTTACTTTGTCAACGGCAATATCAAAATTAAAGGATGGTTGCAGGTAAGACATTTCTACGAGCAAATAATCTTGTGCCATAGGCATCACTTGTTGTTCCTTCAAAATATGCTCAAAATTATCATCGATCATATGCTCTGCGGCATACGCCAAATTAACATCCAATAGCGAACTCGAATCCAATTCCTTTCTAAGTCTATCATGGGATGCTTTTATCGTCTCAGGAGTATTGTCGTAGACGTTATGCATAATGTGGGGAGTGCACACAAAGGAAGTGACTCCGATTTCAGAGAAGCCCTTGATCAGGGCCATGGAGTCCTCCACCGTTTTTGCCCCATCGTCGATTCCGGGCAAAATATGGTTGTGGATATCCACCAATCCATGTAGATGATCCACGAGGAATTCCTTTTTCTGAAAAATATGGAACATGTGTAAAATTTGGACTTCAAAGATAAGGGATATGCAGACTTGGGCAACCCTATCCAAACCAAATAAGACCATTTAGCTTTCATAAACCAAAAAACCGCCCTTTGGGAGGTCGGTTTCATGGATTCACTACTTCTATATGTTTTAACTAAACTCAGGTCTAAGATAAGGTTTCGTTGTACACAGCGCGACTAATAAAAGATCAAAAAGGTTAATGAAAGATTAATAGGGTTAACCATTGGGTAATTAGCTGGTATATTTTTGTTTATTTAGCGGTATGCTGACCAAGAGGAACCTCTATGTACTAGTTTTTGTGATTGCCGTTATTGGGCTACTGGTGGTGCAGTACCAATATTTACGAGTGGGGCTTGGTTTGGCAAAAGCCCAGTTTTCGGATAAAATTGATAAGGCCCGGGTAAACATCAACAGTGAACTATCCGAAGTCAACTCGCTGACCTACACCTTGGGCAATGCCATACGAAAGGATACCTCGGAGGTCAAGATCGGGCTCGATAGCCTCCAAAAGGCCTCCCAATATTATCTGAACGATTATATATCCTATCAATTGAATGTCTCGGGAATTGATGCTCCTTTCACCTACACTTTGTACTCTAGGGATTCCATTACCTATGTAAGCTCGGTTAAACCACATCTCAGGGCAGAGAAAAACCTCACATATCCGATAAAAGTAAGAGGGTATTTGCCAGAACTGTTGAAAAAGGAAATTATCCTCGAAATTGGATTTGAAGACTTGAACAATTATTTTTTGGGACAGATACGTGGATTGATTATTCCAGGACTGTTGTTCCTGCTGATGATCATTATCGTAGTTATTTGGGTGCTCAAATCGTTCTATTTGCAGCGAAGTATCAATACCACCACAAACGATTTTATCAATAACCTAACCCACGAACTTAAGACGCCTGTATTTTCCATTGGGCTGGCAACCAAAATACTGGAACAGGATATGCCCGAAAACAAGAGGGCAGTGGTCGAATTGATTCGAACAGAATCCGATAGGCTCAAAAAACATATTGACAAGGTGCTGGAACTGGCCAGTATGGAATCGGGCAAAAAACTGCTGCAGTTTCAGGAAATCGATTTTAAGCCCGAAATGGAACGTATCTGCAATGGTTTTGCATTATTGGCTGAACATGAAGGCATCGATTTTGAATTTGAATTGGAGAACGGACCCTACATCATCCGCGCAGAAAAATTCCACTTGGAAAATGTAGTGGCCAATTTATTGGAGAATGCAAAGAAATATTCGGATGATCCGGTTGTAAAACTTAAGGCGTATAAGCAAAAAGGAAAGCTTTTCATTAGTATAGCCGACAACGGCCAAGGGATAGCCCAAGAGGATATTAAAAAGATTTTCAGGAAATACTTTCGCATCAAAAATGGCGATGTTCACAAAGTTAAAGGCTATGGCCTTGGGCTCTACTACGTCCAAAAAATCATTAAAATGCACCGCGGTGCCATTCAGGTGCAGAGCGAACCGGGACAAGGGACCACATTTACCCTTTCCCTAAAACTGACGAAACATGGAGAAAAAATATAAACTGATTTTGGTAGAGGATGATAATTCCTTGGGCTACTTGCTCTCGGAGTACCTAGGGATGAAGGGTTTCGCCGTAACATGGGCCAAAGACGCATCAGAAGCCATACAAAAAACAAAGACCAGCGTTTTTGACCTGGCGATTTTGGATGTAATGCTTCCCGATATGGATGGTTTTGAGCTCTCCCAAAAAATAAAGGGAATCAACCCCGAACTGCCCTTTATTTTCCTGACCGCGCGTTCCATGAAAATCGATGTCCTCAAAGGATTTTCCTTAGGTGCCGTAGATTATTTGAAAAAACCCATAGACGAGGAAGAGCTCGTGGTGCGAATCAATGCGCTGTTGGCCCGGTTGGTGAATACGGAAGAGAAAGAAGTACAGGTGGCCCAATATGAAATTGGCGATTATGTGCTGAACATGGAAAATTTTGAACTCAGTTTTAAGGGACAACCCATTAAATTGACTGGAAAAGAATTTGATTTACTGGCCCTTTTGGCCAAGAACAAGAATCAACTGTGTACCCACAAGGAAATCCTGACCACCGTTTGGGACAAAAATGATTACTTCAACAAAAAAAGCCTTAACGTATTTATCTCACATTTGCGTAAACATCTTTCGCAAGACCCAAAATTGAGCATTGTTAATGTGAGTCGAAGGGGATTTATGCTTCGGGTAGAAGGGGAGTAGTCAATTATTCTGGCTTGATTTTTGATGTCTTTTTCTGTAAATCAGCTCCTCGATGATTTCGATGATCAAGTTTTTTACAAAAAGCACGCAAACTCCTTCGTTGCGGCAATTGGACCAATTATACGCCCAAACCATTTGCAAGTGTCCCTTGCAAGAACAGATTTCCTATTGCCAAAGATTGATCGAAAGCGCAAAGTTTCATCTTGGGCAATCCTGCCCCAAAAAAGACGCTACACACCTAAAACTACTAATCCAAGCCGCCAGTTTAGAACTTCAGCGTCTACACGACAAAGGCAGTTCTCATTAGCTGTAATTTTTATCAAGTCCCATTTTGGGCTAAAAAGCCTTACTTTTAGGATTGAAAATGATGTAAAATGAAAAAATCAATCCTCTTACTAGCCTTATTCTTTTTATCCATAAACGCATTCGCAACAGAAACCAAGCTGATGGTGCGTGCCAAGGCCAAAGACGCCAAGTTTGTGGGAAGCTCCATTGGGGGGGCACATGTCATCGTTCGGAA
Source organism: Allomuricauda sp. MMSF_3307 (assembly GCF_030733585.1). Classification (NCBI taxonomy): domain Bacteria; kingdom Pseudomonadati; phylum Bacteroidota; class Flavobacteriia; order Flavobacteriales; family Flavobacteriaceae; genus Allomuricauda; species Allomuricauda sp. MMSF_3307. The sequence goes on along the minus strand of NZ_JASHIQ010000005.1, from coordinate 290,588 downwards.
TACATTGAACGGCGAAATACTGGCCGAGGGCAATACCACGGGCTCAACCGGCAATACTGATTTGATCATGAAAAGTGCCCACGAACGCTATACGCAATTGAGCGATGAAAACACAGCAGGCTTCTTGGCGGTGGTTGATATTGAAGAGCCTACCTTGGTTAGCGTAGAAGTCCTTTCCCCAGTACATAAGAAAAATGCACGGATACAGGCAAGTACGGAACTTTGGCTGATTCCCGGCAAAGACATCTTGGGTGACGGAATCATTCTTGAAATCCCGGGATTTGTGGTAGATATCTTAAAGCCCAATACCCACCAATACATCGCGTTGGAATCGATACCCAAATCAGGTTTGCCCATTGAGGCCCATATTGTAATGATGTGCGGCTGTCCCATTGAAGCTGAGGGTATTTGGGACTCCAATCTTATGGAGGTGAAGGCTATGATAAAAAAGGATGGCGAAACCATAGGGGAAGTCCAGCTCACCAACCCAAGCCAGAACACTTTTAAGGGCGCTATGACCGTTTCCGAAGCTGGATATTACCAGATCACGGTCTATGCCTACAATCCTCAAACAGGAAATACAGGGGTAGACATGGTAAATTATGTGATAAGGGAATAGTTTTTTTAGAGATTGCCGCATCTACATAAATTCAATTGCTTGCAACGCTTAAAATCGGTACCTTTTCGGTGCATAATCCAACCAACCTTTTATGAGGCCGAAACATCTTTTTAAGTTAATCGGGTGCATCTTTATCATTGCATGCGAATCCCATCCCAAAATGGATGTTTTGGCCGAAGGTATTCCACTGCAGATGGCCGAATACAGAAAAGGCCAGGTGTCCAACGTAGTTTACCACCTATTTTTTGATGTTCCTTCGGAAAAGGAAGAGCCGATTCCCTCGACCCTGGAATTGGAGCTCGAAATCAATGACTTGTCACAGCCCTTATATCTTGATTTTAATGCAGATGCCTCTCTGTTGAAAAGCATTCAAGTGAATGGGGAATCCCAAGAAATTGACCATCAAAAGGAACACATTATCATCGAGAAGGGAGTGAAAAAAGGTCCCAATACCATCAAAATCACCTTCCATGCCGGAGAACTTTCATTGAACCGAAATGAGGATTATCTCTATACCTTGCTGGTTCCGGATAGGGCTAGCACCTTGTTCCCATGTTTTGACCAACCCAACATCAAGGCGAAATATGTTCTGGATATTACAGCCCCATCAGATTGGACGGTACTCTGTGGAGCCCCATTGCAGAAACGTACTTTACGAGGCGATAAAATGCATTATGCCTTTGAGACCAGTGACCCGATGAGTACTTATTTGTTTTCCATGGTAGCAGGAAAGTTTGAATCGGTCACCGAAAACCCAGGACAGTTTGATATGACCTTACTGTATCGAGAAACGGATTCTGCCAAAATAGCCTTCAGTCTGCCCAAAATATTTGATTTGCACCAACGGTCCATCGATTTTTTAAAGGATTACACCCAATTCGACTTTCCGTTCAAGAAATTGGACTTCGCAGCCATTCCGGGGTTTCAATATGGGGGAATGGAGCATGTTGGGGCCATCCAATACCGTCAAGGTTCCATTTTTTTGGATGAAAGCGCAACGGAACGAAGGCTCATGGGAAGTGCCAAGCTCATTGCCCATGAAACCTCTCACATGTGGTTCGGGGATATGGTCACGATGGATTGGTTCAACGATGTTTGGATGAAAGAGGTTTTTGCCAATTTTATGGCCGATAAAATTATCAATCCCGCCTTTCCCAACATTAACCATAAGCTGCAATTTATGATGTCCCATTACCGTGGAGCGTATGGAGAGGACAGAACCCGAGGTACCAACCCCATCAGACAAGATCTGGACAACCTCAAAAATGCCGGAAGTTTATACGGCGGCATTATTTATAACAAAGCACCGATTATGATGCGCCAACTAGAGGCGACCATAGGGGAGAAAGCGTTTCGTGATGGTATTCGGGAGTACATCAAAACCTATGCTTACTGGAATGCCACTTGGAACGATTTGGTCGATATTTTGGATGAAAAAACTCCGACCGACCTCAAAGCTTGGAGCGAGGTATGGGTAAATCAATCCGGAAGGCCCATCTTAACCGATGAGATCAGTTATCAAAATGGAAAAATTTCGAAGTTTACCATTTCACAACAGGCAGAAGATGGGAGTGATAAGCTGTGGCCACAGTCCTTTGAGATTACCTTGGTCTATCCCGATAGCACCAGAACCATTCCTGTAGTTATTTCAGATGGTAGTGTGGAGGTGAATTTGGCCGAAGGACTCCCTAAACCCAAGACGATTATTTATAATTCTGACGCCTTTGGGTATGGACTTTTTCCTATCGATACAGACCATTTGGGCGTCATTGCCAAGCTATCTGATGAGGTGGCCCGTGCCTATGCCTATTTGAATACGTTTGAAAACGCCCTATCGGCAAAACTGGACCCCATTTTGGCTTTTGATGTATTTATGAACGGTGTACTGAACGAGCCAAACGAATTTGTGCATGGTATCATCAGCGGGCAGGCAAGCCACTTGTTCTGGAACTTCTTTACCCAAGAGCAACGGGTTGCGGCACAGTCGGAGGTGGAAGCGCTCCTTTGGAACGAGCTGTTTAAAGATCGATACAGACCCAACATCAAAAAAAACCTGTTTGAACTTTGGAAGGATTTGGCCTATTCCAAAAATGGAAGGGAACGGTTGTACGCTGTTTGGAACAAAGACCAAAAAATTCCTGGACTGAGGCTTAATAAGGACGATTTTACCGAAATGGCGCTATTACTTTCCGTGTATGACCATGAACTAGCAACGACCATTTTGGAAAGGGCCAAGGGCGAATTGGACAATCCCGATAAAATAGAACGTTTTGAATTTTTGATGCCTGCGGTAAATTCGGACCAAGAGGTAAGGGCAGATTTTTTTGAATCCTTTGAGAATCCCAAGAACCGTGAGAAAGAATCCTGGGTGGTGACCGCGTGCGGGTATTTGCACCATCCACTGCGGCAAAAAACGGCGATTGCAGAACTGCCTTTGGCGTTGGATTTGTTGGAAGAAATACAAAAAACAGGGGATATTTTCTTCCCGAAGCGTTGGTTGTCGGCAACGGTTGGTCAATATCAGTCTCCAGAAGCCTATCAGATGGTGGAAACATACCTCGGGGAGCATCCGGAATTGGAACCTTCCCTAAAGGGAAAGTTGTTACAAGCTACGGATGATCTGTATCGGTTTACAAAAATGACCGGGAATTAGAGATTCGGTATTGTTTCAATATTCAGAAATGTTTTAGCCCCCAAAGCATGATTTTGCTTTTTTTTATCATAAACTTTTATTGAAATAGGAGGTAAGGGATTATATTCAACCTCGAATACATTAAAATCAAAATTAGAATGAAAAAAGTCTTTTGGGGTATAGGAGCTATTCTGCTGTTTTGTAGCCATGACATGTTCTTGAAATTGGACAATTATTTTCTGGAGCCAAATACGCAGGCCACAATCCAATTGTTTAATGGCACTTTTGAAAAAAGTGAAAATGTAATCGATAGAAACCGTATGTTGGATGTAAGTTTGGTGGGCAATGGCCAGCGCATCCAGGTGGACTCAACCCAATGGACCGAAAGAGATAGCATCACTTTTTTGAATTTTACCACAGGGAATCCCGGAACTTGGGTGGCTGGGGTTTCCACCGCCCCACGGAACATTGCGTTGGATGCGAAATCGTTCAATGATTATTTGGAACATGATGGTGTTGTGGATATGTTGGAATGGCGAAAGAATAACGGAGCACTTGAAGAGGATGCTGTTGAAAAATATTCCAAGCATGTCAAGACCATTTTTCAGGTAGGGGATAGCCTATCCGAAGATTGGAATACCGAACTCGGGTATCCCATTGAGTTTATACCGCTGGAAAATCCCTACGATTTGCACGCGGGTCACTCGTTAAAAGTCAAATTACTCTATGGCGGGAAACCTTTGGCCAATCAATTGGTCATTATCGGTTCACAAACAACTGGGGAATCCACTGCTATTGAGCACAGCCATGATGGTGGTGAGCCCCATACCCATGAAAGTGGAGAGACAGCAGACCATGATCATAATTCGGGACTTCAGCTTCGAACCGATGATGCCGGTATTTTGGAATTTACAATTGCCTCCGAAGGAATCTGGCATTTAAGAACCATCTACATGGTCCAATCCGAAGAGGAGGGGCTGACCCACGAGTCCAACTGGGCCACACTGACCTTTGCCGTTGGTTCGGGGCATAGCGCAGAACATGATCACCATGCTGCCGACGAGCATGGACATGCCCACGAAGAGGAGCAAGGTTTCCCTTCCTACGTCTTTTGGTTGGTCAGTTTGGTGGTGATAGCTGGTCTCTTCCTGTATTTCAAAAATGCAAAGAAATAAATGTTCGGATTTTTTAAGGTTAAACCGCTATTGCTTCTGGGACTTTTGTTGTTTCCATCCATATTGTTGGCCCACGATGTAAGTTCCGGTGATCAGCAAATTTTGAACGATGGTGGATTGCTTTCCTACGTTTGGGTAGGAGCTAAACACATGCTTACCGGATATGACCATCTGTTATTTTTGGCAGGTGTTATCTTTTTTTTGAAGGGATTTCGGGATATCGTAAAGTTCATAACCGTATTCACCATTGGGCATAGTATGACGTTGTTGGGAGGAACCTACCTTGGTATTCAGGTCAATGAATATGCAATTGATGCCGTAATCGCATTGAGTGTGCTGTACAAAGGTTTTGAAAACTTGGATGGATTTGGTAAGCTGGGCATTAAATCTCCCAATTTATTGGGAATGGTTTTTTTGTTTGGACTTATCCATGGGTTGGGATTGTCCACAAGATTGCAATCTTTTGATATGGGCCAAGACCAAATCCTTCTAAAGATCATCAGTTTTAACGTTGGTGTTGAATTGGGGCAGATTGCAGCACTCATACCTATTATTTTACTCATCAACAGCTGGAAGGGAAAAACAAGTTATGCAGCTTTTTACAAGGCGTCCAATGTGTATTTGATGATTGTCGGTATTGGCTTGTTAGCCTATCAGCTATATTTGTTTTTCACCCATTCCCATTGACAAGATCAATAAAACTACATCACCACTAGAGCTGCGACAAAAGATTGGTATTGCAGAACTGCCTTGGGCTTTGGATTTGTTGGAAGAAATACAAAAAACAGGTGATATTTTCTTTCCGAAGCGTTGGTTGTTGGCAACAGTTGGTCAGTATAAGTCTCCAGAAGCCTATCAGATGGTGGAAACATTTCTTGGAGAGCATCTGGAATTGGAACCTTCCCCAAAGGGAAAATTGTTACAGGCTACGGATGACCTGTATCGATTTGTTAATCATTGAAAAACAAATGATTATCTTTTTTATGTAACCTAAGTTACTTTGTTTTTCATGTAAATCGCTGTGTAACAGTTTGTTACTGACATAAATCATAGGATTTTAGTATTACTGATTCTAATTTGGTATTTGTTAATTTTTAAAAACAAGTACCATGAAAAAAATTGTAATGTTGGTGTTTGTTGTTTTAGGAACAATGGCACTAAATGCACAGGACAGGGATAGGGACAGGCTCCAAGATCCCGATCAAAATCAAGACCGTTTAATGTTGGTCGATGGTGATGTACTTCAGATTCGCGATCGTGACCAGATTCGTTTGCAAGATCCCTTAACGTTGGATGATGGAACCGTTGTCTATCCTAATGGAACGTATTTGACCCGCGACCGTGACAGACTTAGGTTGAGGGATGGCGAATGTTTGGACAATGATGGTGTCAAATATCGGAATGAATATCAATACCGCTATAAGGTACTGCAATCCGACAAGGGCCTTACCGATCAGCAAGTGAAGGAACGCAACCAAAATAGATTTCAGCTAATGCGCATTGATGGAGAGGTTTATCAAATACGTACACAATCGCAAAATAGATTGCAGGAACGCCTTGAACTTGCCAACGGGATCATGGTAGATCCCAATGGATCCTACATAAACCAAAACCGCGAACAAACAAGGCTCAAGGAAGGAGAATGTTTGAATTTGAGCGGTGAAAAATTCACCAATATGTACAATCATCGAAAAATGATGATGAACAGGCAGATGAAATCCATCAACAACATGAAATCCAAAAAGTCCATGAACAAAACAGCCCTAAAGAAAAAAGGGGGCAGGTAATTTCATAGGATCAATTGAAGGGCTTGTCATTGCTTTAATGGCAAGCCCCCAATGTAACAGTAATTTAGAGTATCATGAAACGTCTCTTCCTTCTTTTGGTTCTGCTTTGTATTGTGCCATACGCTATACTTGCTCAAAGAACAGATCAAGATAAAACTGGGAACAAAGATTCCTATTTCTTGATGGATTTAAGTTATGTCAGCGATGCTGTGTTTATGGGCCGTAGGGATTCCATAGCCGCTCCCTATCTATTGCCTTCCGTAAGCTATTATCATAGTTCTGGTTTATTTGCCGACGCCACGGTTTCCTACTTGGTAGGCTCGGAGGATCAACGTGTGGACCTGTTTTATGTAACGGGTGGATATCTTTTGGGTTCCGACCGTTGGAATATAGGTGTTTCTGCAAGTGCATACTTTTATAACGATGCAAGTTATAATGTTCAATCGGAGACGGTGGCAGATATCACGGGACTGATCGCTTATGATTTTAAGTTGGTTGAACTATCCCTTTATGCCAGTTCTTATTTTAATAGGAAGAGTTCTCCTGACTTTTTTTTGGGGCTGATGGCAGATCGTACCTTCAAGGCGATGAAAGATCGTTTGTTGTTGATGCCGAGATTTTCGGTATATGCGGGCTCTCAGTATTTTTATCAAGAGTACTATGTTACAAGCCGATTAGGAAACAGGAAAACAGGCTCCAGTGGAAAGGGTAGCGGGCAAGGTGGAGCATTGGATGTGAGCCAAACAACAAATGTGCAGATTGCGGAAGCTTCGGAATTCAACATACTTAATGTGGAGTTGAGCCTACCTGTCCAATATCATTTTGATAAATTTATTCTTTCTTTAACCCCAGTTTGGGCAATACCACTAACAAGTGCTACACTCACTACGGAAGCGGGTACGTTTAAAGAGAATTTGAATAGTGTGTTTTACTGGTCCGTAGGTATCGGTTATTGGTTCAACACAAAAAAAAGCCCCTCACTGAAGTAAGGGGCCTTTTTAGTATTAACTACCGGAACTAAATTAGTTCTGGTCTGATGGTGACAAGTTCGGGTTGGCATCCAACTCCGCTTGCGGAATCTTAAAGATCCAGTCGTCGTTCACCGATGGACGCTCCACTTGGTACGCCTCTTGGTAAAGTACAGCAGATGCTCCGGAACCACCGTCAGCAGCATGGTCGATTCCTTCATCCCATCGGATTTTGTCCGTGTAACCGAAACCTTCGCCCCACAATTCCAATCTTCTCTGGAACTTGATGTGATCCATCATGGACTCTTGGGTGTTGTAGATGGTGACGTCGTAAGCGCTGTCACGCTCCTCGCCCAAAGGTCTCAAAGCTTCCTGTGCACCTGCAATGTCGTTCAACATCGCCTTGGCCTCCGCCTCGATCAAGTACATCTCGGAAGAACGCATGTAGATCACGTCATCGGGATCGATAGATCCAGGATTGGCATTTTTCAGCTTAAAGTGCATATACGGGTGCTGGTTGAATGAGTTGGTGATACCGTAAGTAGCATTGATTTCTGCTCTTCTCTCATTAAACCCTTCCAAATCATTTGCATAATTTGGGTCCCTTGGTAGACCTGTTTCTGGGTCAAGACCTCCTTGGTTGTTGGCGGCAGAACTGTTGGTGTTCGGCGCATCTGGAAGGAATACATCCCTTCTGTAATCCGTAGCTGGAATGGCATCCACCAATCTTCTATCGGCAATCTTTGGGTTGTTCCTGATCTGGCTACCGTTGAAGGTGTTACTGGCCAAATAGAAATATGAACGGAAGAAGGTGGTTTCGGCAGCAATTACATTACTTCCCCAGATCACCTCAGAAAGGTTGTTGGAGTTGAAACCGGACTTCCAATCGTCCTCGCCCATCAAAGGAAAGCCCTGACGTGCCATTACGGCTGCATCCGCAGCAGTTTGCCAGTCACCTTTTGAAAGTGCTGTACGGGCCAAAAGACCGTAGGCAACGTTGATGTTCAATTGGGACTTGGTCTCAGGTCCACCGCTTGGTCTTCCCGTACCTTCCTCAAAACGATCGATGGCAGCAGCTAGGTCAGCCTCGATCTGGTCATAGATTTCCTGAACGGTAGATCTTGGCTCACTGGTGAAGGGAGACTCCGAAGAGAACAATAGTGGTACACCTGGGTCGCTTGCAGGATTTCCGATCAAGTACCCCTTGGCATAATGCTGCACCAAAGAAAGATAGGCGTAGGCCCTATAGGTGTAGGCCTGTCCCAAAATCTCGTTCAACTGTGGTGACTCCACCAAGGTTCCGTCAGTTCCTCTGTTGATCAATAGGTTGGCCCCCAAGATGATGTTGTACCTGTGGTACCACAACAATTCGCAGGTCAATGACGTCTGATCCGTATGTGAGTTCCACTGCATCTCCGTTCTCCAACCCAAGTTGTTGGCATTGGCGGAGTGGATCAAACCTCCGGAAAGGTTATCGCCAAGTGGTACCCAGTAGTGGTTGTTTGCCCTAGCTGTGTTTCCACCAGGGAATATGGTCTGTGACTGTGAATATAGTCCACGGTGCAGCCCGTTCAATATCAGCTGCATGTTGTCCTCGTTGGCCAACGCATCGGAAGCTGAAATGGCGTCCGTAGGCGTTGTTTCCAAAAAGTCGTCGTCGCATGAAGTTATGGCGATCCCTAGGAAAGCCAGTAACATTAGATTTATTTTTCTTAACATCATTTGAATTTTTTAAAAAGTTACGTTCAGCCCCATTGAGATGATACGGGCAGGGTTAAAGTCGTTACCTGCACCTGTACCCGCCAAGTTGAACTGTGGGTTGAGTCCTTTTCGTTCACTCTTGGTGTAAAGGTTTTCACCGGTAAGGGAAATCCTCAATTGGTCAAGGCCAAGTTGGTTGGCGATCTTGCTGTCGAAGGTGTAGCCCAAGTTCACGTTACGCAATGCCCAGAATGAGGCATCCGTCAAGAAACGATCGGACTGTGTTCTCACCAAGTTAGGGTTACCGTTTTCCATTCGTGGAACATCGGTAATGTCGCCTGGTTGTCTCCATGCCCTCAAAATGTCAGGGTGCAAGGAGCTACCATAGTTACCACTGTGCATCATGGCGGAGTACGCATTGTCCAATACGCTACCACCGATACCGTAGTTGATCAAGAAATCAAAGGAGAACCCTTTGTAGCTGATGCTGTTGGCAATAGATCCCAATAGGTCAGGGATGGAGCTCTCACCTGTATAGGCACGCTCTGTTTCCTGCCAATCGTTTGTTGTGGCGATCTCGCCATTGGCATCCAACACGGGAACACTGTTACCGTTGTCGTCCAACTCATACTGCAAGAACAACTGGTCTCCAGTTTCTGGATCTACACCGGCAGTTCTCAAAATAAAGAAATCGAATCTTGAACGTCCAACGTCCCAACGCTTGGAACCGTTCACAAATGGAGAAGGCAAGCTGGTGATCTCGTTCTTGAAGGTCGAGGCCTGCAAGGTTACGTTCCATCTGAAGTCCGGTCTGCTAAACAGGTTGGCGGTCAAAGCCATCTCCCATCCTGAGTTGTACATGTCCCCAACGTTCACGGGAACCTCGTTCAGACCATTACTTGGTGCAATGGGTAGATTGTACAAAAGGTCAGAGGAATTTCTCTTGTAGTATTCCACGGAACCGTCCAAGAAGTTATTGAACAAAGTGAACTCCAAAGCAACATCAAAGTTCTCGATGGTCTCCCATTGCAAATCCGAGTTACCTATATCAGTATAAATAATGGCAGGATTGGCTGCATTCGAAGTAATGGAGAATCTTGGCTGTGAAAGGAAGAAATCCAATAGGTCATCGTTACCTACCTCACCGTAAGAAGCTCTCAATTTTAATTGGTTCACCACTTCAGAACCTTTCAAGAAGTTTTCTTGATCAATTCTCCAAGAACCACCTACAGAGTAGAAGGTACCCCAACGGGTATCGGCATCAAATACGGAAGAACCATCACGACGAACGGAACCACTGATGTAGTATTTGTTTTTGTAGTTATAGTTCAGCCTTGAGAAATACCCTTCGATACTTTTTCTTGTCGAAGAACCTCCCAAATCCACAATGTTAGAGAAGTTATCGAACTCAAAAATACCGTTGGCCGCTTGAATGGTTTTCAAACCGCTATTTGAGGTGAAAGTTCTATCAAAACTTTCGTGTCCTGCGGTAATGTCGAAGTTGTGGTCACCGAAGCTCTTCCTGTAAGTGATGATCTGGTTAAAGTTCTCCACTTGTCTTCTACTTCGATCTTCGCCATATCTACCGTCAGGCTGTGCATCACCGATTACGGCATTTTCATACTCTTTATTAAGAAGTTCATTGATGTCCCTACCGTAGTTCAATCGTACGCTAAGGCCGTCAATAATCTCTTGCTCGGCAAAGAAACGGAAACCATAGGTGTTATTTCTAGTACGCTCATCGTTCAACAACAACTCTTGTAGCGCGTGACGCCCTTGGCTAATAGGTCTTGACCCAATGTTGAATTCTGGGAAGCCTTCACCGCTGTCAAAAACAGGGTTTCCTTGTACATCCCTTACGATATTACCTTGAAGGTCGTTTACGTATACAGGATATACGGAACCAATGTTCTTGGCAAAACCAAATGGGTTCACAATACTTCCAGTACCAGCTGAGCTTGGTGCCACAGCTTCGGTAATGGTAATGTTGGCACTACCACCGATGGTCAATTTATCGTTAACGTCGAACTCTGCGTTCAAACGAGTAGTCAAACGATCAAAGTTGGATGTTACTACGTAGCTGTCCTCGTCCAAGTAAGAAGCGGAGAAGAATACTTTGTGATCGTCGCCACCACCGGAAACATTTACGTTATAGTTTTGGCGCACACCAGTTCTAGCCAGTAGGTCGTACCAGTCAAGACTTTGGTAGATAACGCTTGCATTTGGGTTCAACTGTCCGTCCGTACCCACGATTTGGTCGTTAGGCACATTGAAAGGGTTGTACCCCAAGTTATTGTAGATATTCGCAGATGCGAAAGCAGGATCACCGCCTCCGGCACTTGAATTCTTCAAAGCTTCCCACATGGTCTCATAATAATCGCCAGGGGAAAGTTCTGGATAAAAAGGAATGGACGTGTCCACCAAGCCGTACTGCATGGAGGCATTTACTTGGATACCACCTTTTCTACCACTTTTAGTGGTGATGATCACCACACCGTTCGCTGCACGGGAACCGTACAGGGAAGTGGAAGCGGCATCTTTAAGGATGGTAAAGGACTCGATATCCTCTTGGTTGATTGTGTTCAGTGCACCTTCGTACTGTACCCCGTCCACAATAAACAAAGGATCGGTGTCACCGTTCAACGTACCCACACCACGGATTACAATACCGGGAGAGGAGCCAGGACCTGTTGCAGAGGTAAACTGTACCCCGGTGGCACGCCCTTCGATGGCGGCAATAGGTGAGGTTACGTTCCTAATGGAAAGCTCCTCGGCCCCAACCACACTTGCGGAACCGGTAAAGGCTTCCTTGGTACTGGTACCATAAGCGGTTACGATAACCTCTTCAAGCGCCTGGGCGTCTTCTTCGAGGGTAACGTTGATCACGGATTGTGACCCTACCGCTACTTCTTTGGTCTTAAGCCCCAGATATGAAAAAACCAAGGTTTGTCCATTACTGGCAGAGATGGTGTAATTACCATCGAAATCTGTCTGCACACCATTTGAAGTGCCCTTCACAATAACATTTGCACCGGGTAGTGGCAGACCATCGGAGGCGGAGGTAACCGTCCCCGAGATTGTCCTACTTTGTGCAAACGTAGCCTGCACAAACAACATAAAAAGCAGTAGCAAAACTGCATTTGTTTTTGTCTTCATTAGAATGATTTTTGAATTAGTCAGCCACGAAAATGACCCTTTTTAAAAACAATTCCAATGAAACGGTCTTAAAAAACAACGATGATTTAATAAAAGAAATGCAAAAAAAGTGTTTACGATTTGAGAATAATATATCAAATTAAGAATATTTAATACAAATAATGCAAAATATTAAATTTGATTTAGTGATATGACACAAGGATAGTGTTAATATGGTGCATAATCCGCACAATACTAATTTTTTGTTAAACATAACAATTTGGTGTGTATTGTTGAATGCATTACTATGGTTTTTCTGGATTAAACGAGGGCCAGAAAATTAAAATTTTCACTCCTTTTTCAGGAAAAAATAGTAGAATTTTAGTTGACTATTTTACTGAATACTTACCAGGGTATAAGTTGAGCTTTCGTGTTATTGTTGCCCGTTGTAGTTTCACTTTCCAAGGAATTGTTAAAGGGAGTTATTTTCCAATACAAAAGTTGGAAAAGATATTGCCCAAAAGGTCGTCTGTGGTCACGCTTCCCGTAATCTCTCCCAAATGATACAGAGCCTGTCGGATATCGATGGCCATGAGGTCGCTGGAAAGTTCCATGTCCAACCCTTCCTTTACCTTTTGGATTTCTTCCAAAGCCTTGAGCAGCGCATCATAGTGTCTACTATTGGTAATAATGGTCGTATCGCCGCTTAAAGCACCAGAATCGACTAATGATAGGAGTTTCTGTTCCAGTTCGGGGATTCCGGTTTTGAGCTTTGCGGAAAGGAAAAGTACATCAGGGATTTCCGAGGTAATTTTTTCAATTTGTTCAGGGTTCAGCAAATCGGTTTTATTACAAATGGGCAACAATCGTTTATTGGGATATTTTTCTTGAATTTGTTGCAGTTCCTTTTTATCAAAGGCCATCCCGTCAAATAGATAAATGATGAGACGGGCTTTTTCAATCTTGTCGAAGGTTCGCTCAATCCCTATTTTTTCGACGACATCCACTGTTTCACGTATACCTGCCGTATCGATAAACCTAAAATTGATGCCTTTAATGCTGATATGATCTTCCACCGTATCCCGAGTTGTTCCAGCTATCTCACTTACAATGGCGCGCTCTTCATTCAACAATACATTCAGTAAGGTCGACTTTCCAACGTTGGGCTGACCTACAATGGCTACTGGGATACCGTTTTTGATCACATTTCCCAAAGCAAAGGAATCTATCAGCTTTTTCAGAACTTCACTAATCCGGTTGAGTAATTCGTTGAATTGGGTGCGGTCGGCAAATTCCACATCTTCTTGGGAAAAATCCAACTCCAGCTCTATCAACGAGGCAAAATTCAATAATTCTTGTCGCAGTTCTTGGATTTCGTTGCTGAAACCACCCCGCATCTGCTGCATGGCGATGTCGTGTGCAGCTTCACTATCACTGGCTATCAAATCGGCTACGGCTTCAGCCTGGCTCAAATCCATTTTACCGTTCAAAAAGGCTCTCAACGTAAATTCACCGGCCGATGCGGAACGACATCCATTCCTCAATATCAATTGAATGACCTGTTGTTGGATATAGGGTGATCCATGGCAAGAAATTTCGACCACGTTTTCACCCGTGTAGGAATGTGGCCCCTTAAATAGGGAAACAAGCACCTCGTCCAACACTTTGCCATCATCCATAATATGGCCTAAATGAATGGTATGACTTTTCTGATGGACCAATTTTTTCCCCTTAACGGATTTGAACAAAGGGTCCATAAGGGTTATGGCATCCGGTCCGGAAACCCGAATCACTGCAATGGCCCCTGTTCCTGAGGGAGTCGCCAAGGCTACGATGTTATCTGTATACGACATGGGCACAAAAGTACAAATTCGTTGTTGTTTGTAACATTTTTAGTGATTTGTATACTAATAAGTTGAACCCTTTAAATCAATCAGAAATGGAAGTCATCAATCAAAAAGCAGTTAGAACGGACAATACGTTGTTGGCCGTAACACATTTGACCCAATTATTGGGCTATGCCATAGGATTTGGTAGCCTGATCGTTCCTTTGATCATTTGGTTGTCCTCCAAGGACAGGGTAGAAGGGATGAACGAACATGGAAAGGCTATTATCAACTTTCAGATCAGCCTTATCCTATATATTATCATCAGTATTCCGGCCATCCTACTTTTGGGCTTAGGTATATTGGGTTTGATAGGTGCTGCCCTCCTAGGATTTATTTTACCTATTGTAAACGCAGTGAAGGCTGCAAATGGGGAATCCCCATCACAATTTATGACCATCAGATTTATCTCATAAAACTAAAAAAGCTGGAACCAAAAGTTCCAGCTTTTCTTTATTGAGTAGTAGTGAGTTTAATTGTTCAGCATCACGGGCATTACCAACATGGTCACATGCTCGCCTTCGTCCAATCCATCGATTGGGGTAAGGATACCTGCCCTGTTCGGTAAGCTCATCTCCAGAGAAACTTCATCGGACGATAGGTTGTTCAACATTTCCAATAGGAACCTGGAGTTGAAACCAATTTGCATATCATCGCCCTGATAGGAACAAGAGAGTCTTTCTTCGGCCTTGTTGCTGTAATCTACATCCTCGGCAGAAATATTGAGTTCGGCACCGGCAATCTTCAAACGGATTTGGTGCGTGGTCTTGTTGGAGAAAATGGAAACCCTTCGGACCGAGCTTAAGAATTGATTTCTGGCAATGGTCAACTTGTTGGGGTTTTCTTTTGGAATCACCGCTTCGTAGTTGGGGTACTTCCCATCGATTAATCGACATACCAATTCGGTATTATCGAAATAAAATTTGGCATTGCTATCGTTGTATTCGATGGTCACTTCGGATTCGGAACCTGCCAAAATCCCTTTTAAGAGGTTCAATGGTTTTTTCGGCATGATGAATTCCGCTACTTCGGAAGCACTTACGTCCTGACGTTGATATTTTACCAATTTGTGTGCATCCGTGGCCACAAAGGTCAGATTTTCAGGGGAAAACTGGAAAAACACACCGCTCATCACAGGGCGGAGGTCATCGTTTCCAGCAGCAAAAATGGTCTTGTTAATGGCGGTTGCCAAAATGTCTCCCAACAAAGTAGTGGAACTTGGATTGGAAACCTCCACAGCTTTGGGAAATTCAGCACCATCGGCATAGGCCAAGGCATATTTACCATGGTTAGAGCTGATTTCCACCGTGTTGTTGTCCTCTACCACAAAGGTCAAGGGCTGTTCCGGAAATGTTTTTAGGGTATCCAAAAGCAAACGTGCCGGAACGGCAATGGTTCCTTCGGAATCGGAATCCACTTCCAAGACGGAACTCATGGTGGTCTCCAAATCGGAAGCCGAAACAGTAAGCTTACTTTCTTTTAAATCGAACAGGAAATTGTCGAGGATGGGCAAGGTGTTGCTGTTGTTGATAACTCCTCCCAAAACCTGCAATTGTTTCAATAAATATGTACTGGATACAATAAACTTCATCAAAGAAATACTTTAGTATAGTTGCTTTTTTAGCAATTTAACCCTTCCAAAGGGCCTATAAAATCAATAAAAACAAATATATCCCAAATGGATTTAGCAGAGAAACAAATTTATTAACACCTAAGCGGTGAATTTGCGTTTACGGTAGTACCCAAAAAAGACACCGAACAACAAGGTCAAAACCACTGGTAATCCTATGTTTACAAGCTGCCATTTGGTTTTTTGTGCTGCGATTTTCTTTACGTCCAATAAAGGGATGGCCACTTTCTTGTTTCGAATGTTAATAAGCCCTGTGTTGTCCAACAAGTAATTTGTACTGTTCACCAAGAACTCCTTATTACCGTAGAAGCTACTGGTCCACTTATCGTAACCCAGTTCCAGCGGTCTACCGTTGCGCAATTGGTTTTTGATGACATCACCATCGGAAATCACGATCATTTTATTTTCTGGACCCTCTTCCAGGGTGTTCTGCAACTTGATGGGCTTGACCCGGTTCTTGTACATGGAAGTGAAACTTCCTTCGATCAAAACCGCTAGTGGCAAATTGCCATTGGTATAGGTTTCCCGGTCGGGCTGTTGGTTGATCATATCCAAACTGACCACTCTGGGGATCCCATCTGTTTTTGACAGGGGTGAACTCTGCAATAAAATGGTTTTTTGGTAATCGTTTTCCAACACGTCCATGGGACTGGTAAACTGAAAGCGTACCGCTTCAATATTGGTGTTGATGGGATGATTGTTCTGTGAGAACACCATAGGGTAATACAACCAAGGCAGCGGATTGTATTGTGAATCATTCCCTTCGCCCGTGGCCAAAACAATTTGGGTAAAATAGAGGTCGTTTACCAACACAGGATTGATGCGCACTCCGTATTTAAAGAACAGATCTTTCAAATTAAGCTCTCTGGGTATGGCTATGGCCTCTCCGCCACCGGCATAAATGCTGTCCATTTCCATGGCTACCTGATCTATCAACCAAATGGATTTGCCACCTTGAACCATATATTGGTCCAGTACATATTTCTCTTGATCGCTAAATGCTTCCGTTGGTTTGGCAATTAGGGCAAGGTCGAATTCTTTCAGCTTGTCCAAAACGTTTTGCGGATTGGTAGCTACCGAGTCTAGGGTAATGGCCCCGATGTTGTAATAATCCCGAATGGTAGTAAGATAATCGGCAATGTAAATATCGTCCAGTTCGCCATTTCCCTTGATGACGGCAATGCTCTTTTTTTCTTCAATGCTCAACTTGGTAAAGGCATCTGCAAACGCATATTCCAGTTGCTGTACCGAATTGTTGATGCGCTCTTCTGCCGTGGAACCCAATTTGTTCTTGAGCAAGGGCACTCTCACCGTTTGATCGTTAAAATTGACCATGGCCCAAGGAAATACCAGTTCGTTTGATACTTTTCCGTTTTCTTCAACGGTTACGTTTGCCGGCTGAAGACCCAAACTTTGTAACTGTGCGACGGTTTCCTGCGGATTTTCGCTATCCTCCATGGGGTCTACCAAATTAAATTTGATATTACGGTTTTTGGATGCGAAGGATTCCAACAATTGGATGGTCTCGGCCTTCAGTTTGGCAAACTCTGCAGGAATATTTCCATCCAACAATACATCCACGATAACCGGTGTCTCAAACTTTTGCGCTACTTCAACGGCGGGCTCGGACAGGGTATACCTTTTGTCTTCCGTAAGGTCGAACCGCGTGTAGACAAAACTGGCCAACAAATTGACGGCCACAAGGGCCACTATTACTTTTAAAAGGGTTACGGCGAACTTTCCCATTACCTTGGCAATTGTTTTAAACGTTGAAAAGTAAGGTACAGAAACACTAAGGTCAGCGAGATAAAGTACACTAGGTCGCGGGTGTCTATCACGCCTCTTGCAATGCTATCAAAATGTGCTTTTGCCCCGAGCGATTGAATGATTTGTTGGGTTTCCCCATCAGAAAATAAGGTCGCTATGGCATCAAACCCGTTAAAAATCAGAAAGCAGACCAAAATTCCCACCAAAAAAGCGATGATCTGATTATCGGATAGGGTGGAGGCGAATATTCCGATGGACGTGTAGCAGGCCATCAAAAATAGTAATCCAAAGTAAGATCCCAGCACTACGCCAAGATCATAGTTGCCTTCTACCATCCCCAATTTGGATATGGCAAATACATATACCAAGGTTGGAACAACGGCAATGATGCACAGCAGAAGGGCTCCCCAAAATTTTCCAAGGACGAGTTTCCAAATGGAGATAGGTTTGATGAGCAATAATTCGAGGGTTCCCATTTTGCGTTCCTCCGAAAAGCTTTTCATGGTGATGGCCGGCACCAAAAAGACAAAGATCCAAGGCGCCAGCAAAAAGAAGTTGCCCAAATCGGCAAAGCCGTAATCAAAAATGTTGTACTCGTTTTTAAACACCCAAAGAAAAAGACCGTTGAGCAGTAAAAAGGACCCCACGATCAAATAACCGATGGGCGATGTAAAAAAGGACCGTACCTCTCTCTTAAAAATTGCGAACATTAAGATGGGTTTGTTGATTGAATTTTAGTTACGCTCCAAGCTTCGGGCTTATCGGCAAACAGTTTTTTGGTATTGCCCCAAACCTCTTGAAAGAAATCGGAATTTCTATAGTTGTTCAGGTGCGATTCCGTATCCCAAAAACTATAGGTGAAAAATACATTGGAATTTTTGATATCCTGATACAATTCTACCATATTACAGCCTTCAAAAGCTAAAATACCACTTTTTGATGCTTCAAAGATTTGCTCAAAACTAGCAATATTTTCGGGTTTAAAAGTCAGTTTTACGATGCGTATCAACATTTAAAGGAAATTTATGGTTACCGTGTCCCTGTAATTGAGTCCCAAAAGGGAAGAGGCCCCACCAACCGAGTTGAGGTCACTTTTATAAATGGCCAGTTCTATGTAGCCGGCTGAATTGAACAGTGCCAAAGCGTCACCCGGACCTTTGCGCTGGTTGCGTTCCAGATTGTAGTTGATGATTCCGTTATAGCTCTGGTGTACCTGCCGTATTTTAGTGGTCCTTGCGGTAATTTCGAACTCACGTCCGCTTCGGTAGGCTTCGAACAGACTTTTTTGGATATTGGTCACCACATTGCCGTAGTTATCGATGTAAATGACATTACCTGAGATGGTTCTCCCTTCATTAGTGATGCGCGGTTCAAAATCACGGAGTTCCTTCAAATTACTGAATGGTTTTCCGATTACTTCCAATTTACCGCCACGTGCAATATGGCAGGCCACCTGTACAAAAATATTCAGTACCGGAAAGGCGCCTGCTTCGGCATTTGGCAAATGGATTTCCACCACTTTTTCGGGCTCTACCTCAGAAGTTATCAAAGAAATCACCCCGCTGTTGGCACTCACAAAATAGTGTCCGTCCACCAATACCACTATATGCTCATTTTCGGGAGAAATTTCGGAGTCTACCCCCACGATATGAACCGTTCCCTTTGGGAACGAATGGTAGGCATTCCTCAGGATATAGGCACATTCCTGAATATTGAAGGGGCTGATGGCATGCGAAATATCAACAACATCGGTTTCGGGGAGGTTGCTCAGTATGGCCCCTTTAACAGCACCCACGTAGTGGTCCTTGTATCCAAAATCGGTAGTTAGGGTTATGATTGGCATACAATACTGTTGATATGTTTTTCCGCGTTCAAAGTGATTTTTAGTTAAGTTTGTTTGTAAAATTAGTCAAAAAAGAAAGAACGAGATTCTTCAAAAACAACTGTAACACCTCACTATTTTTGAACGAACTGATAATTGAACTTACGGAAATCAGCCCCCAGGAATTTTTCGGACAACAAAATTCCAATATTGAGCTGCTCAAAAAGTATTTCCCAAAATTGAAGATTGTGGCACGGGGCAACAAGATCAAGGTTTTTGGTGACGAAGAACTGCTTGAAGAATTCGATAAGCGTTTTGATGAGCTCACCAGCCAATTTGCCAAGTACAACAAACTCGATGAGAATATGATCGAACGGGTGCTTACCAGCACCAGTAAGGCAGATTATGCCTCATCCTCCAGTAGCGGCGATGTGCTCGTGCATGGCGTGAGCGGTAGGTTGATCAAGGCACAGACAGCCAACCAGAGACGTTTGGTAGATGCCTGTAAAAAGGACGATATGGTATTCGCTATAGGTCCTGCAGGTACAGGAAAGACGTATACGGGAGTCGCTTTGGCAGTTAAGGCTCTAAAGGAAAAGCAGGTAAGGCGTATTATTTTGACACGCCCCGCGGTAGAAGCAGGGGAAAATCTTGGATTTTTACCAGGTGACCTCAAAGAGAAGCTAGATCCTTATATGCAGCCCTTGTACGATGCGTTACGGGATATGATTCCTTCGGAAAAACTGGAGAAATACATTGAGGATGGAACCATTCAGATTGCACCCATGGCTTTTATGCGAGGGCGCACCTTGGACAATGCCTTCGTGATTTTGGATGAAGCCCAAAACACCACTCATGCGCAAATGAAGATGTTCCTGACCCGGATGGGGAAAAACGCCAAGTTCTTGTTGACAGGTGACCCAGGGCAGATTGATTTGCCAAGAAGGGTAATCTCTGGCCTTAAAGAGGCACTTCTTATTTTAAAAAACGTAGACGGAATCAGTATCATTTATTTGGATGATAAAGACGTGATTCGTCATAAATTGGTGAAAAAGGTAATTGATGCCTACAAGAACATAGAGCACCAAAATCAATTTTAGGGAATAATATGGGAATGAATACGCTGATGTCCACGGATTTTAACTTTCCTGGGCAAAAATCTGTTTATAAAGGAAAGGTACGGGAGGTCTACACCTTGGAAAATGATATTTTGGTGATGGTGGCTACAGATCGTCTGTCCGCTTTTGATGTGGTAATGCCCAAGGGCATCCCTTACAAAGGACAGATTTTGAACCAGATTGCGACCAAAATGATGAAGGATACCGAGGACATTGTTCCCAATTGGTTGATGGCCACTCCAGACCCTAACGTCGCGGTGGGCCAAGCTTGTGAACCGTTTAAGGTAGAAATGGTTATTCGTGGGTACATGTCCGGCCATGCCGCCCGTGAGTACAAAGCTGGAAAAAGAATGCTATGTGGTGTTCCCATGCCCGAAGGGATGCAGGAGAACGATAAGTTTCCAGAACCTATGATTACCCCGGCCACTAAAGCCGAAAAGGGCGACCACGACGAAGATATTTCCAAAGAAGATATTTTAAAGAGAGGGATTGTTTCCAAAGAAGATTATGAAATTCTGGAGAAATACACCCGTGCCCTGTTTCAAAGGGGGACTGAAATAGCGGCCAAAAGAGGCCTTATTCTAGTGGATACCAAATACGAATTCGGTAAGACCAAGGATGGGAAAATTGTGCTGATCGATGAAATCCACACGCCCGATTCATCCCGTTATTTTTATGCTGATGGCTACGAAGAGCGGCAAGAAAAAGGGGAGGCCCAAAAGCAATTATCCAAAGAATTTGTAAGACAATGGTTGATTTCCAACGGATTTCAAGGACTGGAAGGGCAGTCCGTTCCCGAAATGTCCGATGACTATATTGAGTCGGTTTCCAATCGATATATCGAACTCTACGAAAATATTACGGGCGAACCATTTGTAAAAAGTGATATCTCCAACCTCCAAGAACGTATTTTATCCAACGTAATGGAGTATTTGGAAAAATAGTTTACTAAAATTAAGATTTACCCAATAAAACTTCATCCTTTTTAGGGATTACACTTCTTTTTCACAGTCCTATTGATACATATTTAAAGCTAAATTGATATATTTATGCTAAGTAAATATATCTACAATGGAAAGTTGTCCCAATTGCTCTTCAACCGTATTTACCAAAGCAGGGGTCGTACAAGATAGACAGCGTTATAAATGTAAATCCTGCAACTACTATTTTACGGTTCCAAAGTTGGGCAAACAAATTGATGATTACTTCGTAAATAAGGCATTACAGCTGTATTTGGAGGGTTTGGCCTATCGGGAAATCGAACGTATCCTCGGTGTTTCTCACGTGTCCGTCATGAACTGGGTCCGAAAGTACAATATCAAACGTCCGTACAACTCCAAATACCATCCCACCTACAAAATATTGAACCACACCGAGCTACAAAAATACTTTCAAAACCCTGAAAATCTCAAAGGTGCTGGCCAGTTGGTAACTGAGCTTGGGGACAAGTTTATGCTCATAAAATGGGATAGGTTCAGGGATTAAGTATAGCTATTTTACAGAAAAGTATACTGGTTTTTATTTCAGCGTAATTTTTTTGGATGTTCGTAGGGCACATAACCCTCTAACAACCAAACTGAAATGAAACAAATGCTTATCGGAATGACTTTATTTTTATGCGTCGTTCCTAAGTCTTTCTCACAAGGGAACACCGAGTACACCGGTGGTTACAAAGTGAGTTTTAATGAAGATGGTACCAAGTATCTCCGTATCATCGCATGGGGACAATTCTGGGCCCAGTATTCAGACAACGTGCCCGAAGATGCCAGTAATCTTAACCTGAGTGTGCGACGCGCCAGGATTCTTACCTACACCCAATTGAACAAAAAGTTTTTGATTTTGACCCATTTCGGTCTCAATAGTTTAAATGGGTCCAATTTGAGCCCTACGGGCAAAGGAGAATCCGCGCAACTGTTCTTCCACGATTTTTGGGGAGAATGGACCCTGAGCAAAAATGCAGCGGTTGGTGCTGGACTCCATTATTGGAATGGGATTTCCCGCTTGAACAATAGTAGCACGCTAAATTTCATGACATTGGACAACAACCGTCCTTCTTGGGCGGTCTTGGGCCTAAGTGATCAGTTTGCCAGGCACTTGGGTGTTTATGCCAAAGGGAAAATAGGTCGTCTTCAGTATCGAGTGTCCTATAACGAGGCAATTACCAATACACTCGACTCTGGAAATGACCCTACTCCAAACGGCAGAGCGGTGTACCGTGGACGTGAACTATTGGGGGCAGGGGAAGCTGGCAAGGTGGTTCAAGGTTATTTTGATTACCATTTTCTCGACGAGGAGTCCAACTTTCTTCCCTATAAAGTAGGTTCGTACCTCGGTACCAAAAGCATATTGAATTTAGGGGCAGGTTTTCTCAATCACAGAAATGGGGCTGTGGTTATGGATGAGGTTGGCAATATGGAAGGGGAAGATGTAAACATTTTTGCTGTGGATGCCTTTTACGATGCACCACTTGGTGAGGATGGTTCAGCAATAACAGCCTATGCGGTGTATCAAAATAATGATTATGGTCGTAACTTTAACTTGGGACCGTATGGAACCGGCAACATGGTTTATGGCCATGTAGGCTATTTGATTCCTGGGCCTGACACCAAATCGCGTTTACAACCCTACTTGTCCTATCAAACCAGGACCATTGATGCCATTGACGATAATACAACAAGATGGGGCGTTGGAGCCAATCTTTATATGACGGGCCATCACTCCAAATTGACCTTGGAGTATGCAAATTCCAAGGTAGGTAATGCCGATGGAATGGGAATGATTACGTTACAAGCACATATTTATTTATAACAACTAAACCAACAAATTATGTCAGAAGAACAGCAAAAGGCCAAGGCCTATTGGAAAGAAAACCTCAGATATTTATTGATACTACTGATTATCTGGTTCCTTGTCTCTTACGGAGCCGGCATCCTATTTAAAGATGCATTGAACACCATCCGATTGGGTGGGTTTAAATTGGGGTTCTGGTTCGCCCAACAAGGATCAATCTATGTCTTTGTCATACTCATTTTTGTATACGTTCGCCTCATGAACAAACTGGACAAAAAATACGGATACGACGAGAAGTAATTAACCAACAAAATTTACAATTATGAGTGATGTACAAATTTGGACCTATGTCTTGGTAGCCTTGTCATTTGGTCTGTATATAGGAATTGCCATTTGGTCCCGAGCAGGATCTACCAAAGAATTTTACGTAGCAGGAGGAGGAGTTTCCCCTTTGGCAAACGGAATGGCCACAGCAGCGGATTGGATGTCAGCCGCCTCGTTCATTTCCATGGCGGGGATCATTTCCTTTGCGGGTTATGATGGTGCAGTGTATTTGATGGGATGGACCGGTGGATATGTGCTTTTGGCCCTGTTATTGGCGCCGTATCTGAGAAAGTTCGGAAAATTTACCGTGCCCGATTTTATTGGTGAACGCTATTACTCCAAAACCGCTCGGATTGTAGCGGTAATCTGTGCTTTGATCGTGTCCTTTACCTATGTGGCCGGACAAATGCGCGGCGTGGGGATTGTGTTTTCCAGATACTTGGAGGTGGATATCACCACAGGAGTAGTGATTGGTATGGTAATCGTTTTGTTCTATGCCGTTTTGGGTGGTATGAAAGGAATCACCTATACCCAAGTAGCACAATATTGTGTGTTGATTTTCGCCTTTATGGTCCCTGCGATTTTCATTTCCATTCAGATGACAGGCAACCCCGTTCCACAATTAGGTTTTGGTGGTACCCTTGCCGATGGTTCAGGAACCTATCTGTTGGATAAATTGGATGGTCTTTCCACCGAACTTGGTTTTGCAGAGTATACCGATGGCTCCAAGAGTGTAATTGATGTCTTTGCCATCACACTTGCCCTTATGGTAGGAACAGCAGGTTTGCCCCACGTAATCGTTCGCTTTTTTACAGTGAAACGCGTACGTGATGCGAGAAAATCGGCAGGATTGGCGTTGTTGTTCATTGCCATCTTGTATACAACGGCCCCCGCGGTAGCTGTATTTGCCAGAACCAACCTGATCGAGACGGTAAGCGGAAAAGCCTATGACGATATGCCGGAATGGTTCAGTCGTTGGGAAACCACTGGACTGATAGCCCATAACGATAAAAACGGTGACGGTAAAATACAGTATGTGGCCGCACCAGAAATAAATGAGCTTACCGTAGACCGTGATATCATGGTATTGGCCAACCCAGAAATTGCTGACCTTCCCGCGTGGGTGATTGGTCTTATTGCCGCTGGTGGACTTGCTGCGGCACTATCAACAGCAGCTGGACTTCTGTTGGTCATATCATCATCTGTTTCCCATGATTTGATCAAAAACGTACTTAAACCAGACCTATCTGAAAAGGGTGAATTATGGGCAGCACGACTTTCTGCTGCCGTTGCAGTGGTTATTGCAGGTTATTTTGGAATCAACCCGCCCGGTTTTGTGGCGGCAGTGGTCGCCCTCGCCTTTGGTCTTGCGGCGGCATCGTTCTTCCCTGCCATCATATTGGGTATTTTTTATAAAAAAATGAACAGCAAGGGAGCTATTTCCGGTATGATTGTCGGTCTATGTTTGATGCTCTTCTACATGCTGAAATTCAAATTTGGAATTTTTGACGGTGGTAAGGAAGCTGTTGCCGGACTTCAGGATAGTTGGTGGTTTGGTATATCTCCCGAAGGCTTTGGAACCATTGCGATGATAGTGAACTTTATCGTTGCACTAGTGGTCAACAGGTTTACTCCAGAACCACCGGAAGAAGTACAGGAAATTGTGGAGCGTATCCGCATACCAAGCGGAGCAGGAGAAGCGTCTTCACATTAATAATGCGTTGCCAAAACGGTGCGGTATCAATTTACCGTACCGTTTTTGTAATTTTCCATGGAGCCAAGCATAATTAAAAATGAAAAAGCGACATCAGCAAAAATTAATCCTCATTTCCATAGTACTTTTCTTTTTATGGAACGTACCCTTCGTCACTTTATTCGATGGGGACGGACAGGTGTTGGGTTTTCCCATATTTTACGTTTTCATTTTTTCGAGTTGGTTGATTGCCGTCGTTTTGATGTATATAATTTTAAAACGATTCTATGAGTAACTATGCCGTAGGATTGGTCATTGTGCTGTATTTGTCCATGCTTTTTGTTATTGCCTATGTTGCCGAAAAAAACAAAAGAAGCAAATGGACCAACAACCCTTATGTATACACACTTTCTTTAGCGGTGTATTGCACGGCTTGGACGTATTACGGCAGTGTGGGAATCGCATCGAGCTCCGGAATCAGTTTTTTGGCCATTTATTTGGGTCCTGTCTTGGCCATGCCACTTTGGATAGTCCTTATGAAAAAGGTAATCCGCATCTCTAAGCAACACAAAATATCGAGCATAGCCGACTTTATTTCCATTAGATATGGGAATAACCGTCAATTGGGTGCTTTGGTCACCTTAACCTGTTTGTTTGCCATTATACCCTACATTTCGCTACAGTTAAAGGCAGTATCCGAAACCTTTTCCTTGATTTCGGCCAAGGGAAGTTATCAATCTACCGGATTTTTTGACGACTCCACCTTTTACATTGCATTGCTCATCGCCGTTTTCGTGGCCTTTTACGGAACCCTATCCACCGATACATCAGAACACCGCAAAGGAATTGTGGCAACGGTGGCTTTGGAGTCCATATTAAAACTTTGTTTTTTCTTGGCGATAGGGGTCTATGTTGCCTTTTATCTGTTTGATGGCACTACGGATATTTACCAACAGGCAAGCCTACGGGAAAATTTTGACCAATTGACCACCTTTGGAGGACTTGGGAACGGTTTTAACTGGTTGTTCACCATTTGTTTATCCTTTTTCGCCATTTTTTTGTTGCCTCGTCAGTTCCATGTTGCCGTGGTGGAGAATGACAACGAGAACCATTTGCGCAAGGCGATTTGGTTGTTTCCGCTATACCTGCTCTTGTTCAATGTCTTTGTAATCAGTATCGCATGGGCAGGCAACATACGTTTGGATGCAACAGTGAACCATGATTATTATTCTTTGTTGTTGCCCTTGCAGCAAAACGACTACGGATTGGCCGTTATGGTTTTTATTGGTGGATTCACTACGGTAATATCTATGATCGTGGTCTCCACTTTGGCACTATCCACCATGGTGAGCAACAATATTGTTATTCCCTACGGTTTTATCAAAACATTGGTAGAAGGAAACCCTGAGGAGAATGCGAAGCGTATCAAGAATATTAGAAGAATATCCATTTTCTTATTGATTATCGCAGCCTATTTTTTCTATATCCGCTTTTCCGTGCAATTATCGTTGTATTCCATTGGTTTGATATCATTCTTGATTATTGCGCAACTGGCACCCTCTTTCTTTTTGGGATTAACATGGAGAAGAGGAACCGCTCGTGCGGCAGAAACGGGGATGCTGGTTGGCTTGGCCATTGTTTTTTATACCATATTTCTTCCTGTAATCAGCAATATAGCTAGGCCCAATGTAGATGTTTTAACGGAGGGGTTGTTTGGATACGCATGGTTCAAACCTGCCCAGACCTTTGGATTTGACTATTTATCGCCGGAGAGCAATGCCTTTTTATGGAGTATGGCATTCAACACCTTGAGTTTTGTCGCTTTTTCGCTAAATACCAAAGGAAACTATCGGGAAAGGAACTACGCGGAGATGTTTGTCAACCATGAAAATTATGGAAACCTACAAGAAGGAGGATTCATCTGGAAGGGTGAGGCCTATGTGGCCGACATCAAACGTCTATTGAACCGATTTTTGGGAGAACAACGAACTAACAGGGCCTTGCAGTTGTTCAATAGAAAATACAATATTTCGGAAACCGAGGAACGTGCGGATGCACGGTTGATCAATTTTTCGGAGAAACTTTTGACCGGAAGCATTGGGAGTGCCTCCGCAAAAATACTATTGGCTTCTGTTTCCAAAGAAACCCCCATAAGCCTGGTGGAGGTGCTTCATATTTTGGAGGAGAGCAAGGAGACCAAAGCCAACAATAAATTGCTGCAGGAAAAGTCCAACGAATTGGCTGCCATGGCACGGCAGCTCAAATCGGCAAACGAGGAGCTTCGCATACAGGACAAACTAAAGGATGAATTCTTGGATACCGTCGCACATGAGCTCAAGACACCGGTTACGTCCATCAAGGCCGCCTCCGAAGTTCTGGAGGATGCCGATATGCCAGCCGAACTACGGATAAAGTTTCTGGAAAATATAAACAAGGACAGCGACCGATTGGACACCTTGATTCGGAACATTCTTGATTTGGAAAAACTGTCAGGTAACCGAACGGAATTGGAAAAGGAAGAACACGATATGTCGGATACTATACGAAAGGCGATACATGGAGTGGAGCAGATTGCATCAAAGAAAGGGGTGAGCATCAAATTTTCAAAAAAACAGAACGTATTTGCGACCTATGATGAAGACCGAATTTTGCAAGTGTTGACCAACATGTTGTCAAATTCCCTTAAATTCACGGAACCACAAACGGGAAAAATTAAAATTCTTTTGGAAGAGCTCGAAACGGAAGTGTCTGTCATTGTCAAGGATAATGGTCGAGGTATTCCCGATGAGGACAAGGCATATATCTTTGATAAATTCTATCAGTCAAAAAACCAAAACATCAAAAAACCACAAGGCAGTGGATTGGGCTTGGCGATTTGCAAAAAAATAGTGGAGAGCCATGCAGGGACTATTTCCGTGGACAAAGACTATAAAAAAGGAGCACTTATACGATTTTCAATACCGAAGGAACAATGAAGCAGAAAAAAATACTGATCGTGGATGATGAACCCAACATTTTGATGTCGTTGGAGTATGCGTTCAAAAAGAAGGATTTTGAGGTTTTTATCGCCCGGGATGGTACGGAAGCCATTGAAATATCGAACCGGGAAAAGCCAAACCTTATTCTTTTGGATATCATGATGCCCGAAATGGATGGGTACGAGACCTTGAAACAGGTTAAGGACAACGAGGATTTGGCACACACCAAAATTGTGTTCCTATCGGCAAAAAGTAAGGAGAAGGATGTTGAAAAAGGTTTGAAAATGGGTGCAGATCGTTATTTGACCAAGCCATTTTCCCTGAAAAAGGTAATTTCTGAAATAGAGGAGCTATTGGCGTAACACAATTAAAAACTAGAAACTAAACGAATAATGTACATAATAACCAAACACAATATTAGATGAGTAATTATCATATCAAACACTTGGAGGAATATTTTCAGGTGTATCGAAAATCAGTGAGGAATCCCGAAGGATTTTGGGAAGAAGTGGCCGAAGAGCACTTTCAATGGCGCAAAAAGTGGGATTCGGTGTTGGAGTGGGACTTTTCAAAGCCAGAAATCAGTTGGTTTAAAGGAGCCCAATTGAACATCACCGAAAACTGTATCGACAGACATCTTCGCATCCGAGGAGATAAGACTGCCATCCTTTTCGAACCAAACGACCCAAACGAGGAAGCAGAACACATTACCTACCGCGAATTGCATGAGCGCGTGTGTAAATATGCCAACGTCCTAAAAGAACAAGGGATTAAAAAAGGGGATAGGGTGGTAATTTATTTGCCCATGATTCCAGATTTAGCCATCGCTGTTTTGGCGTGCGCGCGAATAGGGGCCATACATTCCGTTGTTTTTGCAGGGTTTTCTTCTACCGCACTATCCACCAGGATAAACGATTGTGGCGCGAAAGCTGTATTGACTTCCGATGGTTCCTACCGAGGAGCCAAGGTACTCGACCTTAAAGGCATAGTGGACGAAGCATTGGAAAAATGTCCTGACGTAGAAACCGTTTTGGTGACCAAGCGTACAGGAGGAAAAGTCACTATGAAAGAAGGTCGTGATAAGTGGGTACAGCCACTTTTGGACAAGGCCTATTCGGACTGCGTACCGGAAATTATGGATGCCGAAGACCCATTATTTATCCTGTACACTTCTGGTTCTACTGGACGCCCTAAGGGTATGGTCCACACAACGGGAGGTTATATGGTGTACACCGCTTACACCTTTAAAAATGTGTTCCAATACCGAGAGGAAGATGTATACTGGTGTACCGCAGATATTGGTTGGATCACCGGTCACTCTTATATTGTTTACGGACCTTTGGCCAACGGCGCCACTACGGTAATGTTTGAAGGAGTACCTACCTATCCCGACTTTGGTCGGTTCTGGGATGTGGTGCAAAAGCACAAGGTGACCCAGTTTTACACGGCACCAACAGCCATTCGGGCCTTGGCCAAGGAGAACCTTGATTTCGTGACCAAGTATGACCTTTCCAGCCTCAAAGTTCTGGGAACCGTCGGAGAGCCTATCAATGAGGAAGCTTGGCACTGGTACAACGACCATGTTGGGGAAAAGAAATGCCCTATTGTAGACACTTGGTGGCAAACTGAAACAGGGGGCATACTGATTTCGCCCATTCCATTTTCCACGCCGACCAAACCCACCTATGCGACCCTTCCGATGCCGGGAATACAACCCGCATTGATGGATGAAAACGGTCAGGAAATCAAAGGGAACCAAGTGGATGGCAGATTGTGCATCAAATTTCCATGGCCCTCCATAGCCCGGACCATTTGGGGCAATCACCAACGCTACAAGGATACCTACTTCTCTGCCTTTGAAGGCAAATATTTTACAGGAGATGGTGCCCTGAGAGATGAGGTGGGCTACTACCGAATCACGGGAAGGGTTGACGATGTGATTATTGTGTCAGGCCATAATCTGGGTACCGCTCCGATTGAAGATGCCATCAATGAGCATCCTGCCGTGGCTGAATCGGCCATTGTCGGATTCCCGCACGACATCAAGGGAAATGCATTATACGGGTATATTATTCTGAAAGAAACAGGGGAGGACCGTAATCGGGATAACCTGAAAAAGGAAATCAACCAATTGATTACTGAACATATCGGCCCGATTGCCAAGTTGGATAAAATCCAGTTTGTGGAAGGACTGCCCAAAACACGAAGTGGTAAGATTATGCGTAGGATTCTCCGAAAAATTGCATCAAAGGATACCAGCAATTTAGGCGATACATCAACCTTGTTGAACCCAGAAGTGGTGGAGTCCATCATGAAGGAAAGTCTATAAGCAGACATTATCAGATATGGATAAAGGGCCTCTTACCGTAAGAGGTCCTTTATTTTTTTGGGTTTTAGTTTTTCTACGCTTCGTAAGAATGCAATGGCAGTGATAAAAGCATCGCCCAACGCCGTATGCCTATCCTTTCTGGAGATACTGTACTTTTTGGCCAGATCATCCAAGGAATACCGCTCTTTTTTTTGAACTACTGTAGAAATCAAAAGCGTCCGAATATAAAGCGATTCGGTATCCAATGTTTTGTTCTTCAGCTTGGGAAGCCCGTTCCGCTTGAGTGCGGCATTGATCATATTAATGTCGAACATCACATGATGCCCCACTAAAACATGGTTTTTGGCATATACCAAAAAACGTTTCAGGGCTTCTAGTTCATTTAAGGAGTCCTTTTTGTGTTTTTTGAGGATACCATGGATTTCCGCACTTTCGGAGTCATAATGTTCCTGTGCGATATACACCTCAAAACTGTCCTTCACCACAATGGTGTTGTCCTTCAATTTTAAGGCTCCAATGCAAAGCATCCGGTCTCGGGTCAAACTAAAACCCGTTGTTTCCGTATCCAAGACCACAAACGTATTTTCTGCGATATCATCCGGAAGCGGTTCCTTAAAATACGCTTCATACTCCCACCAAAAATCGGGTAGTTCCAAAGGTTTTTTTTTGGTGAATGGCCACATTAGCGCAACAGATTTTTCACTTGGAACCTAATTTCCAAGAGGGATTGGATTTCCTTGACGGTCTTAAAGGTTCGCTTGAGTTTGATTTTTTCCTCCTTGTTCAGTTTGTCCAAAGCAATATATCTTCCCGAATCGTTGTGCAAAAGCCCTTGACGGGTCCTGAATTTCAACAATGCCTTGCTGGCGTAGGAACAGGCGAGATACAGTTCTTTGTTGTTGGGCTCCAGCTCCGCCAGTTTTTCGTAACGCTCTGCCGTGTTGTTGATGGATTTGATGGAATGGGATAGGATGAGCACACGGGCCGCATCGATAATGGGCATGAGCACCCTCAATTTTAAATCGAAAAAGTCTTTGTGCTCGCCGTCCTGCTCCACTAAAAAATCCCTGAAAAATCCGGAGGGAGAAGGGTTTTGTAGGGCTCCGCTTGCCAAATGGGTAAAGAATTGGGGGTAGCCTTGAACGCTGTCAAAAATATCTTGCGAGAGTTCGTCCGCCATCGACTTTTCCCCAAAAGTCACGTTGTAATCAAAAAAGATGGAGGATAACAGGATTTCATCTGGCCCCGGATTATGGATCCAGTGCCGAGTCACCTTTTTCCATTCGCTCAGGCTGTGGCACCAAGCCGGGTTGGAAGCCATCATTTCGGCAGGGCAGTATTCAAACCCAATGGTGTTCAATCCTTTGGAAATCCGTTCGCCAAGGGCTAAAAAATAGCTCCGTGTCGATTCCAGTTGTTCCTCGGGCACATCTGCAAAGATGATGGCATTGTCCTGATCCGTATTCAATAATTGCTCACCACGCCCCTGACTGCCCATACTCAGCCAAGTAAATGAAACAGGGGGCTCCGTTTCCATTTTTGATAAGGCTATTTTAATAACTTGTTTGGTAGAGGCATCATTCAGTTCCGAAATGATTTTGGCCACCAATCCCAAAGGAATATTTTGGTCCAGATAGCCTTGTAGCAAGTTCATAATACCATGCCGTATGTTGCGAAGCCTCTTGTATTTGGTCGCACGTTTAATGGCGCGCAAGAGCACGGCCGGGTTATTGCCAACAGCCACCATAATATCGTGTTTGGACAAGATGCCCACTGCTTTGGTATCCGTAGTACCATCCTCGGTAAGTACCAAGTGGCTGATATCGCTCTTCATCATGGCCATCTGGGATTGTGCCAAAGTGAGCCCTTTGGGATAGGTGATAAGGGGAGAGGTCATGATGGATTTGGCCGTGGCAGTAATGGGAAATAGGCCGGTTGCCACTTTCTTCCGAAGGTCCTTATCGGTAATGATTCCAACCGGCAGCTCATCTTTCATCACCAGTAAGCAACTAATGTTATGCTTGGTCATTTTATCGGCTACGGTCTTAATTTTTGTGCCCTTTTTACAGGTGATAAGGTCCGTGGAGTATTTGATGGGTTGAAGATCCAATATTTTATCACTGGAATATTGATTGGAATCACCGCTTTCCCCATACAATTTGCCCCGATGTTTGATGGAGTAGGGGTTACCTGTGTTGGAAGCAAAGCTTTCTATCAAGAAATTGCCAATACGTTTGTTTTCGAGCGCCAACGGTTTAAAGTCGCTAATGGGGATGGCGTACAGGATGGTTTCTTCGTAGGCTTTGGCTTCCAATTTGTAGCTTTCATTGGCCAAAAGGGGGCGAAGTCCGAATACGTCGCCCTCATCACAGATATCCAATATTTGACTGGAACCTGCCTTGGAAAGGGAAACAGCCCCTTTGTTCACGACGTAGAAATGGGAATGGGGGCTTTCGTTCTGCGAAAAAACGGTCGTATTGGTCTCTTTATGAATAATGGTTACCTCCAAGGCCAATTGCTCCAATTGTTTGGGCTCCATGGCATTGAAGGGAGGATAGTTTTTGAGAAAATCGGCAATGCGCTCGGAAATGGTGTTCTTCATAGTCACCTAAAATTAAGGGAAATATGAACAACTCCGTTCACTTAAATCAAAATGCTTTGGTATTCGGGCAATGGGCGGAGCAATTTTATTTTCCGTTGCTTGCCCTGTTGTAGGCCCGTATCATGAGGATGGCCCAGATCGCCACCAGAATAATCACAACAATGGAAAAGCCTAAAACGATATCATTTGCTGTCATTGTCCACAAGTTTTAGGTAGATCATCACGCCCAGAAGGGTTGGTGCCCATAGCCCCACAAAGAGGCCATGCTCCGTGTTGCCGGTAAGGAAGAGGTACTCCGCCATAATAATGATCATGGCGCAGAGCAAAAGCATGAGCAAATTGGGAGTCCCTAACTTTTTAAAGTAATTCATTCGAAGGTTGGTTTAAAGTCTTGAAGTTAGGAAAAAAAATACGGAAAAATAAAAAAGCCACTTAACTGATAACAGCTAAATGACTTTGATTTTTGTAGCGAGAGGGGGACTTGAACCCCCGGCCTCCGGGTTATGAATCCGACGCTCTAACCAGCTGAGCTACCTCGCCGTGTTTTTGCTAAGCGGGTGCAAATATAGGTTTAAATTTTCGCTGAATCAAAATTCATTATTAATTTATTATTTGATATTTATTTTTATATCTTCCCAAACTATACTTAAGCTGAAAAAACTTCTAAAGAACACGACAATGAGTGATAAGGTTAAATTTGAACTGGAATTTGTGATCCAGGCTTCACCTCAGTTGCTTTACCAATATATTTCCACCCCATCAGGACTTTCCGAATGGTATGCCGATAATGTAAACTCCCGTGGGGAGATTTTTACATTTATATGGGATGGCTCCGAGGAGCGGGCCAAACTGCTCAAGCGAAAAAGCGAGGAATTCGTCAAATTGGCATGGGAAGAAAATGAAGATGGTTCCTTTTTTGAAATGCGCATCATTGTGGATGAGATAACAAAGGATGTTTCCTTGTTCATCACCGATTTTGCCGAGGAAGACGAAGTGGACGAAGCGAAAATGCTGTGGGAGAACCAAGTATCGGACCTCAAACAAGTTCTAGGTTCCACTTAGCCCGATTCTTCAGTAAACCGTATCTTTGGTCCCGATAAAAATCGGGACTTTTTTATGGTCAATTGTAACGGAGCACTACAGGCAGCGGATAAAACAATTTTTACCCACAACAACAGGGCCTTTAAATATGGCGACGCTCTTTTTGAGACGGTCCGGTATGTGAACGGAACCTTATTTTTCTGGGAGGATCATTATTTTAGGTTGATGGCTTCCATGCGCATCCTTCGGATGGAAATCCCAATGGATTTTACCCTGGAATTTTTAGAGGAAGAAATCAAGAAAACCATCGAATCCAATCAGCTGGAAAGCGGAGCAGTCCGTGTGCGGTTGACGGTGTTCAGAAACGACGGTGGAATGTATACCCCAGCTACCAACGATGTTTCCTACGTGATTGAAACCAATGCCATGGAGTCTCCTTTCTTCATCATCGAGGAGAGACACTACGAAGTGGAACTTTTCAAGGATTATTACGTCAATAAGGATATGCTTTCCAACCTAAAATCCACCAACAAAATTTTGAACGTGGTGGCCGGTGTCTATGCCCAGGAAAATGGATATGCCAATTGTTTATTGGTGAACACGGACAAAAAGGTGGTAGAAGCCATCAATGGCAATTTATTTTTGGTGAAGGGCAATCAAATAAAGACACCTCCTTTGAGTGATGGTTGCTTGGACGGGATTATCCGAAAAAACCTGATGAAGTTGATCGCTGGGTCGGAAGACTATGATTTGGTCGAGGATTCCGTTTCGCCGTTTGAGCTGCAAAAAATGGACGAAATGTTTCTTACGAATTCCATCGTCGGAATTCAGCCCATTAGCAAGTACAGGAAAAAAGAGTATGAAAATAAAGTCGCAAAGAGTTTGGTGGGCAAATTAAACGCAAAGGCCAGGATTGGCTAGTTGAGCGAGGGGTTTTCGGGAGCATTGGACCATAATAGGTAGTCACCGCCCAATTCCACCATCTTTTCTTTCCAAAAGGCATTTGCAGCCTTTTCCAGAATACTGCTTTCGTATTCGTTGGGCAGTACCACCCATGATTTGGACGAGAGTTCTTGGTCCAATTGACTGGTTCCCCATCCGGAATACCCTAAAAAGAATCGGATATCCTGTTCGGTGATGGTTCCATTGTTGATGAGTTCTATGGTCACTTCAAAATTACCGCCCCAGAAAATACCGTCAGAAATCTCGATACTATTTTCTATCAAATGGGGCACCTTGTGGATAAAATAAAGATTATCCTGCTCTACGGGCCCGCCGTTGAACACTTGAAAAGGAATGGTGATTTCGGAAACAAGGTCACAAATCGTGTAGTCAAGGGGCTTGTTCAAAATAAACCCGACCGAACCTTCGTGGTTGTGTTCGGCAATAAGTACAACAGATCTATTGAAAGAAACATCGCCGGTCAGCGAAGGTTCCGCAACAAGTAAATTCCCCTTTTTTGGCTTCTGAGTTACCATTTACCTGAATTCATGTTTCTAAATTTAACATATTATTCAACATATGCAAAAAAAACAAAGCTGTTATCAACTAAAAAAGCACCCCAAAAGGAGTGCTTTCGTATATTCAATACATAAATTGATTAGTTTACTGCACTGCTCAATTCAGCACCTGCTTTGAACTTTACAACGTTCTTAGCGGCAATCTTAATAGTAGCTCCAGTCTGTGGATTTCTACCTTCTCTAGCGCTTCTTTTAGAAACTGACCAAGAACCAAAACCTACCAAGGAAACTCTGTCTCCTTTTTTAAGCGTTCCTTCTACATTTCCCAA
The DNA here is from genome assembly GCF_030733585.1 of Allomuricauda sp. MMSF_3307. Lineage (NCBI taxonomy): Bacteria > Pseudomonadati > Bacteroidota > Flavobacteriia > Flavobacteriales > Flavobacteriaceae > Allomuricauda > Allomuricauda sp. MMSF_3307. The sequence goes on along the minus strand of NZ_JASHIQ010000005.1, from coordinate 254,802 downwards.
GAAAGATTCCAATGCTTTTTTTGCTGCTGCCTTAGTGATGCCAGCATCAGCTGCCATAGCATCGATTAATTCTGTTTTGTTCATAATGGAATTAAATTAATTGTTGTTAATATAATTTTAATGCTGAACAAATTTATATGGATTTGGGTCTCACGCAAGTAAAACCAAGGGAAATAGGGGTTTTTGTTGATAACTTGAAACGTTTGTTGATAAAGTGGGAAAAAAACGACAACTTTTCCCAGCCCAATCATAGCAAGGCTTTAGCGAAGATGTGCCTCTTTTTCCAGATTTAGCCCATTCAAAACTTCGTTTACCTGCATCCTTCGTTTGCCGGGAAGCTGTAATTCCAACAAGTTTAGGTACCCCTCTTTAACCGCAACCTTGAGCGATTTTTTCCCTACCACTAGTTTTCCAACGATGTAGTCATGTTCGGAGGTTTCCATTTCGGTCCTGAAAATCTTCATGGGTTCTGCTTTTCCATCGTTCACCAACTCCGTCCAAGCCCCTGGATATGGACTCAACCCCCGTATATGATTGTAAATCTCCATCATGGAACTGTTCCAATCGATTCGGCAGGTATCCTTATGGATTTTTGGAGCGGGCTTTAATTCCATGCTCTCATCCTGTTTTTGTAGGGACACGGTCCCTGCTTCAATCTGTTTGCAGGTTTCCACGACCAAATGTGCGCCCAGTTCCATCAACCTGTCGTGCAGGTCTCCGGCATTGTCCTCTGGCCGTATGTTGGCTCCTTTTTGAAGAATGATGTTCCCTGTATCTATCTTTTCATCAATAAAAAAGGTAGTTACACCTGTCTCCGTTTCACCATTGATGATTGCCCAATTAATGGGAGCTGCACCCCGATATTGGGGCAGGAGCGAAGCGTGAAGGTTAAAGGTGCCATACGTAGGCATTTGCCAGACCACTTTGGGCAGCATCCGAAAGGCGACGACTACTTGAAGGTTGGCATCAAGGCTTTTGAGGTCCTCCAAAAATGCCTCGTCCTTTAAATTAGTAGGCTGTAACACCTTTAATTGATGTTTAACTGCGAATTGTTTCACGGCTGACTCTTGGAGCTTGCGCCCCCTTCCCGCAGGCCTATCCGGGGCGGTAATTACACCCACCACTTTAAAGCCAGCTTCCAAAAGTTGTTTTAGGCTGCCCACCGCAAAATCGGGGGTGCCCATAAATACAATACGAAGCGAATTATGTTTTGATGTACTCATTCTTAATATTTATCGAGACCAATCCATTTTCCAGCAACCGCTCGAGCAGGTTCAAAAGTTCTTTTTCACTTGTTCCCGTGACGCGTTCCAACTGTCTGGAGGAATGAGGGCGAATTTCCAAGAGTTCCAGAATTTTTTGTTCCAAGTCGTGTGGAGGGGATACTTTGGCCTTCTTTGTGCAAATATCGCAAGTGCCGCACTTTTCCGCGGACTTTTCACCAAAATAATTCAGTAGGTAAACACTACGGCACATTTTCTGATTGGCAATGTACCCCAACATAGCAGCCATATTATCCACCTTCACCTGGTTGAAATCCTTTATTTTTTTGGCAAACGGGTTGATGGTATGGTCGTCTTCGCGGGGCACTAAAAAGGTAATTTCCAAATCGGAACTATGGTTGTGGTATTCGGCAATGTTATCGTCCGCCAGTTGCTGTAATAATTGTTTTAAACGTTCCTCGCCCGTGCCCGTTTTTTGGGACAGCATATACAGATTGATCTTGGTCTCATAATCCGTAATACCTCCGTAGGTCCGTAAAATGGTTTGAATGATGGGAGCCGTTTTGCGGTTTTTGTCCAAGTAATTGAATATTTCGGCCTTGGAAGCTACAAATTTAAGCGTAGTTTTCTCCTTAAAGTTTTCGGCCAACGATAGCACGGAATTTTGATCTAAAATACGAAGGGCATTGAACGCCATGTTGGGATTAAACGCATATCGTGAACAAAACTCATTGAACTTGAAAGCCAGGGGTTCCGAAATAAGCTCTCCGTAGGAAATCTGAAAATAGTTGTTGAGCTTGGAATAAACGGTTTTCACAAAACCCACATCGGGTAGGGTGGACAAAAACTGCTGTTTGGCCCTATCCGCATCTTCTTTGGAGGTTAGGATGATGGCCGTTGAAGGTTCTCCATCCCTGCCAGCACGTCCCGCCTCCTGAAAATAGCTTTCCAAACTGTCGGGTATCTGGTAATGGATCACCAAACGCACATCTGGTTTATCCACCCCCATGCCAAAGGCATTGGTGGCCACCATGACCCTGTCTTTGCCATTCAACCAACGATTAAGTTTTTCCTCCTTGTCCGATTTGGGAATGCCTCCATGGTAAAAAGAAGCCGATACCCCGTTGTTGATCAAAAAGTTGGCCAAGGAAATGGACATTTTCCGGGAACGTACATAGACGATGCCGCTTCCCGGGATTTTTTCCATGTATTTTTTGAGCTGGTACAATTTGTCCTCCGAACGCCTTACCTTGAATGCAATATTGGAACGGGAAAAGGAATCCTTAAAAATACGGACCTCCTTCAGTTCCAAATTCTCAACGATGTCATCCACAACACGGGGCGTAGCTGTCGCCGTAAGAGCAATCATAGGAGTTTGAGGAGCCAATTCCTTTAAAATGGAGCATTCCAAATAAGCAGGCCTAAAGTCGTTTCCCCACTGGGAGATACAATGTGCCTCGTCAATCGCAATAAGATTCACGTTCATTTGTTGAATGCGTTCCCTTACCACGGTCTGCTGCAAGCGTTCTGGGGATAGGTACAGGAATTTGTAGTTGCCAAACACACAATTGTCCAACAAGTCGTTTACTTCGTTGGAACGGATGCCCCCGGTTAAGGCGATTGCCTTGATATTTCTCTTTTTTAATTGGGCCACCTGATCTTGGATCAGGGCCACCAAAGGTGAGACCACAACACAAATACCTTCCATGGCCAGTGCGGGCACTTGGTAACAAATGGATTTTCCGCCACCGGTAGGCATCAGGGCGAGTACATCTTGCCCAGAAATGACCGTATCAATGATTTTCCTCTGGGAACCCCTAAAATCATCATATCCCCAGTATTGTTGTAAAACGCTTGTGATGTTCTTGTGCACTATGTTATTTTAAGTGTTTCCAAAATAAAATCAATCCGATTTAGGACATCATCTTTTGGCACTTCGATGGGGTTATAGCCAAATTGGGTATAAATTTTAAGCAAGGAATGGTGGATGTTTTCCGCTTCCTCAAAAGTTTCCAAACGCTCGTTATCGGAAACATAGATTTCTTTCCAAGGCGGAACTATAAAAACGGAATCATACCTATGGTTCTCGGCATGGGAAATAAAATAGTCGTCATATGCTTGGTCGAAAAAATCCATATAGGCGAGCACATCGGGAATGCCCCTATCAAAAAAGCTGATGGGCGCATTGATGTGCTTTGATTGTCGGTAATGGGACGTCCTACCTTCCAGCAAGTCTTTATTGAACTGCAAGGCATCGTCCACAAACACCAGCGGATTGGAAATATGGTGTTCCGATTGGCCTTCCTGCTTTGCCTTGGAGGTCATATCCCGAATGATTTCGTGAAAGCAGTGAAAACCTCTCTGTTCCAAACCGTTTACTATGGACGTCTTCCCAGTGCCGGGAGCTCCCGTTATAACTACCTTGTTTTTTCCCAAAGACCTTAGAATTAATGGTACAAAGTAATGAAATCGCCCCAAGGAAAAAAAATTGAAGGGTAAGCCATATATTTGTATAAAATTGCGGTATGGATAAGAAAGAGACGGAAGAATTTTACGCGAAGTTAAAGGAGCAGTTGTTGGAGACCACGAGTTGGCCATCAACCTACCTCTACAAATTTATTGTTCCCACTGAGGAGGCCAAAATATCGCAAATCCAGGACATTTTCGATAATACAGGGGCGGTGATAGAATCCAAAAAGAGCAAAAAGGGGACGTACACCAGCTTGTCCATTACGGTACATTTGAAGAATCCGGACGAAGTTATCCAAAAGTACAAGGAAGTTTCCGTTGTGGAAGGTGTTATTTCCCTGTAGGTCCTTAGTTTGCCATAATTTTCTTAATTTGCACTCGTTATCAGTTTGACTTTCCAATTATCAATTCACTAAATCCAGTAGTTTGAACGAAGTATATACCCTAGAATACAATACAGAGCGTCCAAAGCTTTTTATTCCCGAATATGGGCGCCATTTTCAAAAAATGGTGGACCATGCCGTAGCCATCGAAGATCGTGATGAACGAAACCGAGTGGCACAATCCATTATTAGTGTTATGGGTAATTTGCAGCCCCATTTGAGGGACGTGCCGGATTTTCAGCATAAACTTTGGGACCAGCTTTTCATTATGTCCGATTTTAAATTGGATGTGGACTCTCCCTTTCCCATAACTTCCAAAGAGACCTTGCAGCAGCGTCCAGAACCCTTGGAGTACCCGCAGAACCATCCCAAGTACCGTTTTTATGGAAACAACATCAAGCGGATGATTGATGTGGCGGTAAATTGGGAAAAGGGCGATATGCGGTCTGGCTTGGAATATGCCATTGCCAACCACATGAAAAAGTGTTATTTGACTTGGAACAAGGATACCGTAGAGGACACCGTAATTTTTAATCACTTGAAAGAGCTCAGTGATGGTCAGATTGATTTGGCCAAGAGCGATGAGAGTTTGACGGAGAGCGGACAGTTTTTGAAAAATAGGCCAAGCCGTTCGAACACCAGCAATAATCGGGGGAAAAAAAGTCAAAGAGGTCGTAAAAAAAGATATTAAACTCCAAAGGAATAAATGGGTACATTTCGAATAGAGGGCGGCCACCAGTTGCATGGTGAAATCACCCCCCAGGGAGCAAAGAACGAAGCACTTCAAATTCTTTGCGCCGTATTGCTATCAGAAGAAAAAATTACCATAAACAACATTCCGGACATTGTCGATGTCAATAAACTCATTGCACTGCTTGAAGATTTAGGCGTCAAGATCCAAAAGAAAGGAAAAGGCTCGTATACCTTCAAAGCGGACGATGTTAACTTGGATTACCTTCAATCGGCCAAGTTCAAGGAGGATGGAAGGGGTCTTCGCGGTTCCATTATGTTGGTTGGTCCACTGTTGGCCCGTTTTGGAAAAGGATACATCCCCAAACCTGGTGGGGATAAAATAGGAAGGCGCCGTTTGGATACCCACTTTGAAGGTTTTATCAAGCTTGGAGCCCAATTTAGATATAACAAAGAAGAGTATTTCTATGGTGTTGAGGCCGAAAAACTTACCGGCACCTACATGTTGTTGGATGAGGCATCCGTAACCGGTACGGCCAACATTGTGATGGCAGCCGTTTTGGCCGAGGGCACCACAACCATTTACAATGCAGCCTGTGAACCTTATTTACAGCAGTTGTGCAAAATGCTGAACCGGATGGGGGCCAAAATATCAGGTATCGGTTCCAATTTGTTGACCATTGAGGGCGTGAAATCCCTAAAGGGAACGGAGCATACCATGCTTCCCGATATGATTGAAATTGGTAGCTGGATTGGACTGGCGGCCATGACCCAGAGCGAACTGACCATTAAAAATGTAAGTTGGGACGATTTAGGCCAGATTCCAACTGTTTTCCGTAAGCTGGGAATTACAGTAGAGCGAAGAAACGATGATATTTTTATTCCCAAGCATGAAGATGGATACGAAATCCAAAATTTTATTGACGGTTCTATCCTGACTATTGCCGATGCGCCATGGCCTGGATTGACCCCTGATTTATTGAGTATTATTTTGGTTACGGCCACACAGGCCCGAGGCGAAGTCCTGATTCATCAGAAAATGTTTGAAAGCCGATTGTTCTTCGTGGACAAGCTTATTGATATGGGGGCTAAAATCATCCTTTGCGACCCACACAGGGCCACGGTTATTGGGCATGACTTTAAATCCACCCTAAAGGCCACCACCATGGTGTCGCCAGATATTCGCGCGGGTGTTTCCCTTTTGATTGCAGCACTGTCGGCAAAGGGAACATCCACCATTCACAATATTGAGCAAATTGATCGTGGCTACGAAAATATCGATGAGCGCTTGCGTGCCATTGGAGCCAATATCGTAAGGGTATAATTAAACTTATTCTTTCGGGATCAAGATGGTTACACGGGTACCTGAACGGTTCTCGTAAAGGTTCTCTATTTTAACCAATTGTTGGGCAGAGTGCTGTTTAAGTGCTTGTATCCTTCGTTCCGTAATGGACATGCCACGGGATATCCGGTTGGATTTTCGTGCTTCCGTTTGGGTCAGTCCTACGCCATTGTCTTCAATCACACATTCGATATTATCTCCTTTATCGGTAAAAGAAACTTTAAGCTCCTTGTTTCCCTCCTTTGGCATCAATCCGTGTATGATGGCATTTTCGATATAAGGCTGTACCAAAAGCATGGGAACTTCATGGGCATCGATATCCAAATTCTCATCGATTTCAAATTGATAGGAAAAGGAATGGTCAAAACGCAAAGCTTCCAGTTCCACATAAATTTTGAGCAGCTCTATTTCTTCACTTAGCACCAAACTTATGTTCACCGAACTTTCCAACACCTGACGAAGTAGTTTTGAAAACTTGGAGAGGTAGGTGAGGGCCCCTTTTTTATCGTTGGTACTAATGAGGTGCTGTATGGAACCGAGGGAGTTAAAAATAAAATGGGGATTCATCTGGGCCCGTAACATCCGCTTTTCTAACTGCCTGTTCATTTGGCCTATAGTATCTCGTTGCTCCGATATCAATCTATTTTTTTCGGAAAGAATGGCATTGGACCTTTTCTTTGCCAAATATCGGAAATAGAGCAGGCTGGCGGAGAAGAGCAATAGGATAGATATAACGATAAGGTAAAGCGTTCGTTTTCTATTTTGTTCCACTCTGGTATTCAGGAGCGCCAATTCCAAGGTATTAGCCTCAATTTCACGGTCTTTCACATATACTTCGTGTCGCACCTGTAAATTTTGAATTTCCTTTACTTTGGCTTCGTTCATCAGGCTATCCTTGTACTCCTGTGCCCTGTTCAAATGAAAAATAGCCTTTTTAAGCTGTCCTGAAGCCTCGTAGATTTCATAAGCTTTTTGATGTGCCTCTCGTTTACGCTCAAACGTTCCCTCCATACCTTGTAAAACGTCAAGGTTTTGTTTGGAGTAACCTATGGCTTCCTTCAGCTTACTTTGATTGAGCATTAGACTTGCCAAATTATGATACACGAATGCCTTTCCTTGCTCTAGGGACAGCTGGTTAGCCAAATCAAGGGCTTTGAAAAGATATTCCTCCGCATTATTCCATTGTTCCAATTGCAAATAACAATGGCCAATATTACTATACAGGTCGTACAATTTGATGTTGTTTCCTTCTTGCCTCCAATACGGTACAATTTTCAAAAATTTGTCCAAAGCTGTTTGGTAGTCCCCGTCCGTATAGCTCATGATGGCCAAGTTTACTTCGACATCGTTTTTCATGGCTTCTGGGTCTGGGCCGTCGTAGATTTCCAGCGCCTTTTGGTAGCTGGCAATGGCCTCTTCCCTTTCATCCATCAAATCGTGTAAAACCCCGAGGTTGATGTACACGGAAGCAGCGTTTATTTGAAGATTGAACGAATCGATTACTTTGAGACTTTTTAGATAGCTTTCTTGACTCGAAGGATAATCCCCAATGCGTTTATATACAATCCCCATGGAATTATAAACATCACAGACCATACTGTAGTCCTTGTTTTCGTTGGCAACCGCAAGGCATTTGTTCAAATATTCCAGAGAATTAGCATAGCTATCGGTCATGCCATGGGTCAGCCCCAAGGAGTAGAGAGCTTTGGCCTCACCTACCTTAAAACCGATTTCTTTTGATTTTTCGAGGCTCTGCAACCCGTAGGCAACCGCCTGTTCCTTGTCGATGAATCTGGATTTAATGCCCAATGTCCTTAATAGATTCACCTGTGTGGTATCGTTAGCAGTTTTAAGCAGGTTTTGAAGGCTATCCATTTCCTTGGTTTGGGAAAAACCCATATTTCCCATCAAAAGAAAAAGTAGAAAGAACTTAATATGAAAAAATCGCAATGAATTGATTTCCATTTGTCTGACGAGATAAGCAAGTTTGTTCCAAAACTTTGATTGTCAGGAATTAAAATAGAAATAATTCTTATTATCGAAAACAAAAAAATCGCTGTAACCCCTAAAAAATAAGGGTTTGTCAGAAAAATTTTAATTTTTCTCGACCATTTTCCCATCAGGATATAATGCAAAGCGCCCCTTGTTTTTATCATGAACATGGTCCGGGTGGGGCCATGGCCATCCCCCAAATTGGGTAAGGCGGTATTCTTCCATCGCTTTTTGGATTTCCTCTTGGGTGTTCATCACAAAGGGACCATATTTGGCGACGGGCTCGCCAATGGGTTTTCCTTGCAGTAACATAAAATGGGCGGTTTCGGAACCAACTTTGATATTCACATCGGTGGTGGGGTCCAAAACAATCCCAAAACTGGGATTTATTTTTTTATCCCCAATATGTATTTCATCACCATCATAAAAGTAAAGTACTCGGTTTACCGATGCACTGGCACTCGGCAGCACAAATTCGGCTTCAGGCTCTACATGAATGTTCCAAACAGCCACTTCATTTTCTGGGTCGGCCGCCCAGGAATCCGGGGCAGGGTGCGGTGGGGCAACATTTTTGTAGGGACCGGCTATCACCTTGATTTTTGCATTTTCTTCCTCCACAATGGGAATATCCTCGTGCCAAAGCATCTTAAAGTGCGGGTCGACAAATTTTCCCGATTTAGGCAGGTTTAACCATATTTGAAAGAGTTCCAAGGGATTTTCTTCATCATCGTTGAGCAGGGGGAACATCTCGGAATGTTGAACCCCCCTTCCAGCGGTCATCCACTGTACATCGCCTTCACCAAATCGGCCCGCGGCACCCAAAGAATCCGAGTGGTCACAAAATCCTTTGTTCACAATGGTGATGGTTTCGAAACCACGGTGCGGATGGTACGGAAATCCTGGAATGGACTGCCCGTGATACATGCGCCACTTTTGGGTCGGGTCAAAATCACTTCCTAAGTTTCGTCCTTTCAAAAGGGATGGGTCGGGTCCCATTTCCCCATTTCCCTTTGGGAAATAATCTAAATGATACACACTAAAAAGAAAAGGATCCAAGGTTTGCCAAGGGGTGCTTAATGGAAAAGTTTGTAGAACAGGAGTTTTCATCATGCAATTTTTTAAAAGATAAGAGACCGACCAAAAAATGGTGACTTTTTGTCTATGTCAGGTTAGGCACAGTCGAGACCTAATCGTTGAATGTCAACCTATTTTAAGTTCTCGACTCCGCTCGAACTGACAATTAACCACCTTTTAGTCAGTCTCTTTATTATAATCCATTTATTTACCGGGAATTGGTGGCGGACCATCGATCATGGCCTCGTATTTAACATCACCTTTTCTCGTCTTAAATTCTTCTTTTACTTTTTCTACCAATTTTGGGTCATCAAAAAGATCGAACATTGTCATGCCCATAGCTTTGGATGCGTAAATCATTCCCTTATGGCCAATGCTCATACCCCCACAGGCCACAACGGCCCAAGAGTGCCATGGTGTTCCTTTTGGAGCAACCGTTACGCCTAGGTTGATGTTGGGTACGTTCCAACTTACATCACCAACATCGGTAGAGCCTCCTCCGGGCAGTTCCTCGGTTTCTTTCAAAGGATGTACTTCACCATCCATACCCACTTGGGGTTTTCCGGTGGCCTCTTGAATGGCTTTACCATAGGTAATTTCCTCATCGGTATAGGTAATGGGTCCCAAAAGCTCCAGATTGTTTTGCATGATTTGGCCTCCCTCACGGTTGACCAGGGTTTCATAAATTCCTGAAATCAAGGAATATTTATAGTCCACATTGGCCATGATTGCGGCGCCTTCTGCCATGGCCTTTACCCGTTCAAAGGTGGGAAGCATCACATCTCTTTTGGGGTCACGCACACGCACCCACAGACGGGCATAGTCAGGAACAACATTAACCACCTGACCACCATCTTGTATGTGGTAATGGATTCGTGATGTAGGTTTAATATGTTCCCTGTAGTAGTTGATTCCCGTAGTGTATAGTTCCAAGGCGTCAGAAGCACTGCGTCCGTTCCATGGGTCGGAAGATGCGTGGGCAGCTTGACCGTAAAATTCAATCATGAAATCGACCAGGGCCAATCCGCTTTGTACGTCGGCTTCAATTTCGGCAGATGGGTGCCAGCTTACGTTTACATCAACATCGTCCCAAAGCCCGGCTTCTACCATCCAAACTTTTCCAAAAAATTTCTCTTCGGCTGGTGTCCCAAAGAATTTGACGGTTCCTTTAATGTTTCCTGCCTCAATTTGTTCTTTGATAGCTATGGCAGCGCCTAAACTGGCTGCCCCGAACATATTGTGCCCACATCCGTGGCCGGGAGCACCATCAATTCGTGGGTCTTTGGTGGGAACCGTGTTCTGTGAAAGGCCTGGTAGGGCATCAAACTCGCCCAAGACACTGATTACGGGTTTTCCTGAACCGTAGGTAGCAACAAAGGCGGTCGGGATATCGGCTACACCACGTGTGACGGTCATTCCGTTTTTCTCGGCATAATCGGCCAACAATTCTGAGGAAATCGATTCCTCGAATGCTGTTTCGGCCAGTGCCCAGATGGAATCACTGATTTGAATAAGGTTTTCCTTGTGCTTTTCCACGGAAGCGACGACCGCTTTTTTGTCCTTTGACATTTTTTGGGCCGATAGGTTCAATGAGACCAGTCCCAAAAAGAGTAAGGTTGAAAATTTCTTCATCATTTAGGTTTTGAGTTAGTTATTTACCGCTGTTTCATGTGCTGTCAACAAGACGTCACACAAAACTACAACAGCTCCTAAATTTAAAGAAAATGCATCAACTTACCGCTTCCTTGTAGGTTTTTAAGCAGCGTTCCCGAGCCATTTTGTGGTCGACCATAGGGTCTGGGTAGTCGAGTTCTTGAAGTTCGGGAACCCATTTGTTGATGTATTCTTTGTCCTTATCGAATTTTTTTATCTGCGTGGTCGGGTTAAAGATTCTAAAATAAGGTGCGGCATCCACACCACTGCCTGCGGCCCATTGCCAGTTGCCCACATTGCTCGCCATTTCATAATCCAATAATTTTTCAGCAAAATAGGCTTCGCCCCATCTCCAATCGATTAGCAAATGCTTGCACAAAAAACTGGCCACCAACATACGAACCCTGTTGTGCATGTAGCCTGTTTCATTGAGTTCGCGCATACCTGCATCTACCAAAGGATATCCAGTTTTGCCCTCTTTCCACTTTTCAAACTCCTCTTCGTTGTTGCGCCATTCGATTCTATCGTATTTGGAACGGAACGCATTATCCACGGTATGCGGAAAATGCCATAGGATCTGCATAAAAAATTCCCTCCAAATCAATTCGTTCCAAAAGGTTTCGTTCTTTTCATCGATGGCCTTTTTCACCATTTTTCGAACGGAAACGGTACCAAAACGCAAGTGGGGACCTAAACGGGAGGTTCCTTTTTCCTTGGCCGGGTAATCGCGTGTGTCCTCATAATTTTGAATCAAATTGGAGGTAACGGTAAAATCGGGAACTTTAATGTCGGACTCTTCAAAGCCCATATCTTCCAAGGAGAGTTGGGGCAAGGATATGGACTGATAAAGGTTTTTGCCCAAATCTTTCAGCGTATCGTACTCCACTACATGAATGGAGGGATTAAAATTTTCCTTCCACTTGCGCATGTACGGTGTGTAAACGACATAGGGGTCTCCGTCGTCCTTTACCACTTCCTCCTTTTCAAATATGACTTGATCTTTGTAGGTGTTGAACTGTATATCGTTTTCCTTTAAAAAATCGGCGATTTCTTTATCGCGTTCTTTGGCATAAGGTTCATAGTCATGATTGGTGTAAACAGCTTCAACGTCATAATCCTTGATAAGCTGTTCAAACGCTTTGATGGGTTTGTCGTGATATTGCGCTACGCCGCTGTCGTAATTGGTGCGGAGTTGTTTGCTTATTTTTTGGATTTGACCGTGGATAAAGGTAACCCTTGCATCATTTTTGGGCAGACTTTCCAAAATTTCCTTGTCAAAAATAAAGATAGGAAGCACAGGGACATCATTTTGAAGGGCTTGGTACAGACCTACATTGTCATCCAACCGTAAATCGCGTCTAAACCAAAATACGATGATGCTGTCTTTCATGAATTCACATTTAAGCTGGACATTCCGCCGTCTACCCCGATTACCTGGCCCGTAATCCATGAATTGTTGGCATCCAGGAGAAAAGTGGCCATGTTGGCAATATCGTGTGCCGTGCCCACTCGTTTTAATGGGTGTCTTTCGGACATCATTTCTTTTTTCTTGTCATTGCTCAACAAACGTTCGGATAGGGGGGTATCTACCAAAGATGGCGCAATGACGTTCACTCTCACTTTTGGGGCATATTCTGCTGCCAGAGCACGTGCAAAACCTTCGATAGCTCCTTTGGCTGCAGAAACACTGGTATGGAAGGGCATTCCAGTCCCCACGGCCACAGTACTGAAAAACACCATGCTGGAGCCTTCGTTCATCCGGTTCATAATCGCTTTCACGGTTCGGACCAGTCCAAAAAAATTGATTTCCATATCCTTTTGGATGGTGTCCATTCCCATCGTTTTAAAGGGTTTTAGATTGATGCTTCCCGGACAATATACAAAGCCGTCCAGTTGTTCTGGAATTTGCTTTTCCGAAAGGTCATCCGTTAAGGCATCAAAGGGAATATGGGTGATGTCGAGATTGCTGAGTTCATCATTGCTTCGGCTGGCAACATACACCTTATGGTCTTTGGATAGTGTTTTTGCCATTTCCAATCCAATTCCGTACGATCCGCCGATCAATAGTATATTCTTTTCCATATTATATTTTTCTGATGCTTAAATAGTTTTCTTTTCCTTCAACCGTACCAAATAGGTCGGCAAGTTTCTTCTCCCTAAACTCAAATATTTTTTGGAGCTGACCTTTTACCAGTAGGGGATGGGTCAACTGCCCCAAAATACCAAAAGGTAATTTGTAATCGATAATATCTTCCATTTCCACACCTTCGGGAACTTCTTTCAAAAAGTGTTTGTGGTGCCAGAGGGCATAGGGCCCAAAACGCTGCTCATCCACAAAATATTCCCCTTCTTTTACATGGGTGATTTCCGTTACCCATTTGGTAGACACCATGGGAAAGGGTTTCACAATATATTGGATGACCTGACCTTGGAACATGGGCCTATCGGCTCCCGCCAAAATATGAAACCCCATGTGAGGAGGTGTAATGACAGCTAAATTTTTGGGGTCTGATAGGAATTCCCACGCTTCTTGTTGACTAATGGGAAAAACTTGCTTAGATTGTAGTTGATACAGTTGCATTCATTAGAATTTACACAAAGATAGGAGTAAAATGTTTAATTAAAACAATAAATAGTTAAACAAAAATTAAAACCTACCCATTTATTACCTACTTTTGTTTTAAGGTTTAATTAACAAATGGAGCAAGGCTTTGTATTAATTTTGCTTTGCTGAACAAATAATACAGACAATAACTATGAAAAAATTTACACTCTTACTATGTATGATGTCTATCGGCTTTTCCATGAAAGCGCAGATACAGACCCCGGCTCCGAGCCCATTTTCCACATTGGAACAAAAAGTGGGATTGACCGACGTAACCGTTAAGTATTCCCGCCCTGCGATGAAGGGAAGGAAAGTATTTGGTGATTTGGTTCCTTTTGATGCCATTTGGAGAACCGGTGCCAATCAGAACACGACCATCTCCTTTAGCGATGATGTCACCGTAGAAGGAAAGGAATTGAAAGCAGGGACTTACGCTATTTTTACCAGACCCAACGAAGCTGTTTGGGAAGTTTTCTTTTACACGGCTACCGATAACTGGGGTACTCCCCAAGAGTGGGATGCTTCCAAAGTCGCTGCTACCGTAAAAGTAGAGACTATGGATATTCCAATGCCCATCGAGTCCTTCACCATCACTATTGATGATTTGCACAACAACGGTGCTACTTTGGGCATTATGTGGGAGAACACCTATGTTGGGGTGGACTTCACTGTTCCTACCGTGAGCAAGGCCACTAAGAGCATTGAGGAAACCATGGCCAACAAGGAGGATTTGACCGCAAACGATTATTTCGCAGCAGGTTCCTACTATTTTGCTGAAGGTATGAACATGCAGCAAGCCAAAGAGTGGGTGGACAAGGCCGTTGAAATGGGCGATGGAAGTGCGTATTGGATGATGAGAACACAATCGCTTATCTATGCAAAGATGGGGGATAAGGAAGCTGCCATCGAGGCTGCCAAACGTTCATTGGCCGCTGCGCAAGCCGCGGGTAACCAAGATTATGTAAAAATGAACAAGGATTCATTGCAAGAGTGGGCTAAAATGTAATCAAGCTCATTCAAGTTGATATAAAGACCCACTTTTTTAAGTGGGTTTTTTTATTCCTCAATAGCCGATGAATTGCCCAGGAAATTATCGAACACCTGTGTAATGGTGGCCAAAATGATTACGAGCAAGCAGCCAAATGCATTCAACCACAAATAGGACATCCAATCCAGATACCACCCTATGATTACAATAATTTGGGTGACAATGGCAGCTACAAATACAGCATTGCCTTTCACAAACTTAAAGAAGAAGGCCAATAGGAATATTCCCAAAACGTTCCCGTAAAAAATGGAACCGATAATATTTACCAGTTGTATCAGGTTGTCAAAAAGGTTGGCTACGTTTGCGATGATAATAGCGATGATACCCCAAAGCAATGTAAAGGCTTTGGTCGCTTTAAGATAATGTTCTTGAGAGTGATTTTTTCCGATGCTTCTTTTGTAAAGATCTAAAGCTGTAATGGTTCCCAAAGCGTTCAACTCCGATGCGGTAGAGGACATGGCTGCGGATAGGATGACGGCCAAGAGTAGGCCGATTAGTCCCATGGGCAAATTGTTTAGGATAAAGTGAATGAACACATAATCCTTGTCATTCGTTTCTACCTTGCCATCTGCTTTGGCAATCAAATCTTTGGCGGTTTCCCGGCTTGCATTCTCTTTTTCGTTGATTTTTATGATGTCTTGCTTGGCCTGTTCAATAGCGTTGTACTCTTTCAGTTCCAAGGCTGACGAAAAGGAATGTTGCGCCATTCTTTTTTCCTTTTCCAGTACTTTATGATCCTCCTCAAGTGCCTTATAATCGTTGGCATATTCCGATTGCATAACAGCTTCGGTGGCGGCCGGATTAAAATTTAGGGGGGAGGAATTGTATTGATAGAACACAAAGACCATGGCACCCACCAAAAGGATAAAAAACTGCATCGGGATTTTAAAAATACCGTTGAAAATCAGGGCCAACTGGCTTTCCCGTACCGACCTACCGGATAGATAGCGTTGCACCTGACTTTGGTCGGTGCCAAAGTAGGCCAAGGCCAAGAAAAAACCACCGGTAATGCCGCTCCAAAAGGTGTAACGGTTATTGGTGTCAAAAGAAAAATCAAGAATATTGAGTTTGTTGTTGGCACCAGCGATCTTTAACGCTTTTCCGAAGGAAATATCCGTTGGTAATGCTCCCATGATAAAGAAAAATGCAAAGAACATCCCCAACATAATAATGAACATCTGTTGCTTTTGGGTAACGCTCACCGCTTTGGTACCCCCAGAAACGGTATAAATGATTACCAATATCCCGATGATCACATTAAGCGTACGCAAGTCCCATCCCAATACCGCAGAAAGAATAATGGAAGGGGCAAATATGGTGATTCCCGCTGCAAGTCCACGTTGTACCAAAAACAATAAGGCCGTGAGTGTCCGTGTTTTTAAGTCAAAGCGACCTTCCAACATTTCGTAAGCGGTAAATACTTTAAGTTTTTTGTAGATGGGGATGAATACCAAGCAGATAACAATCATGGCCAAGGGGAGTCCAAAATAGAACTGCACAAAGCCCATACCATCGTGGAATGCTTGGCCTGGCGTGGACAAAAAGGTGATAGCACTCGCCTGGGTTGCCATAACGGACAATCCAATGGTCCACCATTTCACATCGTCGCCACCACGAACATAGTCGTCCACATTTTTGTTGCCGCGCGTTTTCCAAACACCGTAGGCAACGATGAAGAGTAGGGTACTACCAAGAATAATCCAGTCGAGTAATGCCATTCAGGGAGTTAATTGTTTAAAATCATAATGAGGTAAAAGGCCAATATGTAAATGGCATTTAAAAGAATCACAATGCTGTATTCCTTTTTCCATTCAAATTTGGTGTCCATATTATCCTTTGACATTGCTTTGTTTTTTTACCTCACTCTTTCCTATGGAAAGCATATTCGCAAAGAGTTTATATGCTCCAGAAACCCCAACAGGTAGTTCCCTGAAAAAGCTTAGTCCCGTGTAAATATAGTGACCTTCTCCATAAGGTGCTACAATAAGGCTTCCTTGTTTTTCCGATTCGCCTTCATCTTTCATGGAAAGAATAGGGGTGAACTCGGAACTCCACTGACTTGGAAAATAAAGTCCGCGTTCCTGTACCCAGCCATCAAAATCCTTTTCCGAAATGGTATTTGGGAAATTGACCAAGGGGTGTTCTGGCGCTAAAATATCCACTTTGGCATTTTCGTCGGTTACCCTATCCCTAGAAAGCGTAACATCGTAAGGTGCGATGTTTTCAAATTGACTGGCCCATCGTCCGGCCGTGTTGTACTGAACGATCATGGTGCCTCCATTTTGTACATAGTCGAACAAAACGGGCTGTTTAAACTTAAGGGCTTCCACCACATTGTAGGCGCGTATGCCCACTACTACGGCATCATACTTATCCAAATCCCCGTTCTGGATGTCGTTTGGGTCGACCAAATGGACTTGGTAACCAATCTGTTCCAAGCTCTCGGGTACCTTGTCCCCAGCTCCCATGATGTAGGCGATATGTTCTCCGGATTTTTTGATATCCATGCGGACCACTTTGGCCTCAGAAGGAAGCAGAACGGACTGTTTTGGAATATGATCATAATTGATCTCTATTAACTCCCTATCATAAACCTTGTTGGCGACCGTAACTTTTGGGGCAATTTTACCCTCACTTTCGGTATCTGGTGGAGTAACCTGAAAAGCAACGGAAATTTCCTCTCCTTTTTGAGCAATGGAAAACGGGATGCTACTCGGTGTAACCACCCAGCCCGAAGGATGACTCAAGCTAACGCTACCTGAAACATCATTTTTTCCAGCTCTAATCTTTACCTGTACTTCTTTGGAATCGGCATCAGCGAAAATCAATACTTTTTCATCAATTTTGGAAGTCACCTCCGGTAAAATGGCAAAAGGCTCGTACAATTCCCCTTTGTCCGGACGAGAGTAGCGGTGTACTACTTCTTTTTCAAAGGGAATTTCAACCCCCGCGACCAGCACTTTAAAAACAGCTTTAAATGCACTTGGGGTTTCGGGCTGGCCAATCAAATTTTGGTCGTTCACCGTGTAAGTGCCCAAAGTGCCAGGCTCCTTGAGCCAGTAAGGACTGGTGTATGTGGTGCTTTCGGGTACGGTAAAATTGATTTCAAAATTCTCCCGCTGATTGTCGTTCAACGTCTTGTTGGGAGTCAATTGAGCATCAACCCCGATCATTTGGATTTCTTTGAGTACAACGCTTGGGGAAGATCGGTTAATGGTTTCGATGTTGACCGTTACTTTGCTGCCAGGTGTGGCAGAAGCACTTGCCGAGCTGGCTTCCAGATATAATCCTGAAGCGGCCAATATGATATTTTTGAGCTCCTGTGACTTTAAGGTTCTCCAATGCTCGTCTTTTACTTGTTGCAATAGCTGATAGGCCTCTACCAACTGTGGAATATGCTTTGATGGATTTTGGAAGTCAAAATTGGCCTCTACCTCATACAAAATGTTGCCTACGGCTTCACCGCCTTCCACACGGGACCATGTTGTGTTGATACCCTCGAATACATTGTTGTTCTTGGGCATATCTCCCTTAAGAAGTTCAATATACTCATTGTCCGAACCTCTATCGGTCAGCCGGCCAAATCCTTGGCACAGGTGCTGGCTACGGGACATTGCGGCGATTTCGTTATTGGAGAGCCCTAGTTCGGCGTAGTAGGTGCCCACGTCCAGTTTGACCATACCTGATTTGTCCACTTTTTCAAAGGCTTCTTGACTGCCGTATTGCCACCACGAGGTGTTGTAGAAAATACGTCTTGGCTGCCACGGGGAGGTCAAATCCAACTGCTCGGTATATGCGTTAGGGTCATTGGCCAAATCAAATGCTTCCATGCTCAATATCGCGGAGGAGGTATGATGACCGTGAGTGGAGCCAGGGGTTCTATGGTCAAAACGGTTGATGATCACATCGGGCTTGATATTCCGAATGGCCCAAACCACATCGGCCAAAACCATATCCTTGTCCCAAATTTTAAGGGTTTCGTTCGGATGTTTGGAAAAACCAAAATCGTTGGCTCGGGAAAAACGCTGCTCCCCACCATCAATATGTCTCGCTGCCAGAAGTTCTTGAGTACGCAATACGCCCAAAAGTTCACTGAGTTCGGGGCCAATAAGGTTTTGCCCACCATCCCCTCGGGTCAGGGATATATACACCGTCCGGGCTTTATCATGGTTGGCCAAATAAGAGATAAGGCTTGTGTTTTCGTCATCTGGGTGGGCCGCAACGTAGAGCGCGGTCCCCAAAAAATTCAGTTTTTGGATTTCGTGGAAAAGTTCTGCCGAAGTTAGCTTATCCGGTTTTTGGGCAAAAAGGTTCGTAAAACACATCACGCCCATGGAAAGGATAATCCAAAAATGCTTCATAGTTGGTTGTTTAGTGGTTGCTTCAAATATAGACAGTAAACCATTAGTTAGGGGTCAATTTAGAGGAGTTTTAACATAGCCGTGACGCGGTGTTACAAACCTAAACTGTCCCGCAAGATCAAATCGTTGTTCCCATTTTGCTGCCAATAGGCCGTTTTGAGGGTCTTTATTTTCGATGCCGTACTTGTCAATGTTTTTGCGTTGGCCCCGAAACCACTCTTGAATTCTTCCGTCCAACCTTCAATGGAAAATGGGAATTCGGACGTAAAATGTATCATCAAATTTCGTTCCAATTCGGGATAGGAAATAGAATAGGTGGTGATGCCATCTTTTGAGGCTATTTCAGCCGTGGCTTGGTACGCTTTGATTTCCTGATGTCTTAATCTAAGAAACTCCAAGGAGGGAATCATAGTGATATCCCCAACGGGCAAGTTTTCAGGGGCAATCCGGATTTTGGTCCAAATTTCATTCTCGAGGGCTGCTTTGTCCATGGTAAAATTTTGGTCTGCCTCCCCTTCAAAATAAGAATGGGACATAAATTCAAATTCTTCCCGATTATTCAGTTGGGAATACACATGACCGCACCATTCCTGCACCGATAAACTTGTTTTTAGGGCATGTTGATTGTCATAAACAGGATAAAAAGTACTGCTCATGATGGAGTAGGGGTAGATACCGGTTAAAAAGTTTTTGGTCGCGTTCAATTTGAGGACCGATACATTATCTGGATTGCTGTTATTTGCCTTTACTTGTTCTTTGGCCAAAAAAGGTTCGGTAACATAGATCATGACTGCATTGCCATCGCGCAGCTCTCCATATCTGGCCTGTTTCAATTGGTACGAAGTGATTTCTGCCTCGCCTGCATACCAATACTCTTTAAAGTTGTCGGAAATAGGGCGTTTGGGAGCTTCTGGCTCCATCTCTTTTTTTGAAGGCAATTCAGCCGATGTTTCCGTGTTGTTTTCTTGTTTACATCCAAAAACAAGTACCAATAGTAAGGATAGAAACGTAGTGGTGAAGGTCGGGAGGACAGATTTCATAAACGCATTTTTTTCGAAGTTACTAGTAAAGTCGGTTTCTTTCAAGATACTTAACTTTTTCTAATTTATGGCAGCTTCCCTTTAAATGCGCGGTAATGGTACAATGAGCGAGAAAGTAGCAGGTTCCTTGAACTTACCCTTTCTAATCAATCATGGGCTACAGTTGCATGAGGGTTGCATAGACCAAATCGGTGGGCAAGCCTACCACATTGGTGTACGATCCTTGGATTTCCGTAATGCCAATCATCCCTATCCATTCTTGGATGCCGTAGGCGCCCGCTTTATCAAAAGGTTGGCAGGTCTCAATGTAATAGTTGATTTCATCATTGGAGAACTCCTTCAACTTCACTTTGGTGATGCCGCTCACCGTTTGCTGTTGCTTTTTTGTAGTAAAACAAACCGAGGTAATCACCTCATGCCAGTCTCCAGATAAGGTTCGCAACATTTCAAAAGCCTCCGCTTGGTCGGCGGCTTTGGCAAGGGATGTGTTATTGTGCCACACCACGGTATCCGAGGTGATGACGATTTCGTCGGGTTTCAATTCATCCAAAAAAGGGGAGGCCTTGAGTTGGGCCAAATATTCCGAAATCTCCTGACCTTGCAATTCGGTGGGATAGACTTCTTCCACCGATTTGGGCCTGACCTCAAAATCAAGTCCCAATTCTTCCAAAAACATTTTCCGTCTTGGAGAACCGGAACCGAGTATGATCTTTTTGTCCTTGAGTTTTTCTTTGAGTGGATTATTAGTCATTCTTCGCACTGAAATTATCGTTCCAGTCCCCACGTACTTTCAGTACCTGTTCAATGATGTCGCGAACACAGCCTTCGCCACCATTCTTGTGGGAAACATAGTCGGAAATGGCTTTGACTTCCGGAACGGCATTTTGTGGTGAAGTGGCCAAGGCCACCATTTTCATTGGAGGAATATCCGGAAGGTCATCACCCATGTACACTACCGAAGCGGGGTCGATTCCGTGAATGTCCAGATATTCTTCCAGCGCTTCCTGTTTAAAATGTGCACCCATATAAAAATCGGTCACGCCCAATCCTTTCAAGCGCTCTTTTACTCCTTGGTTGGTTCCGCCTGTGATAATGCAGACATTGTAGCCCTTGGATATAGCGGTTTTTAAGGCAAAACCGTCCTTTACGCTCATTTTTCTAAGCAATTCACCTTCGGTGGTAATCAAAACGGTTCCATCGGTAAACACCCCGTCCACATCAAAAACAAAAGTGGTAATGCTGCTCAACAGTTCTTTATAATTCTTCTTCATGCCTCTTTTTTATGGCTTGACTCAATAATTTATATAGTGTTATATGTTCCTCATCGTTCAACAGTTCCAAATGCGCTTCCATACTTTCGGAATCATTTCGGCGTGCGGGACCGGTTTGTGCCTTCTTTGGGGTTAGTTGCTGAACTTTTTCCGCCGTTTCCAAAATCAAGGGTTTCAACAGGTCAAAAGTCAGCCCCTCATTCAAACAAATCGATTCACCAATACCGTATAGGTAATTGGTAAAATTGTTTACAAAAACGGCTGCAAGATGCAATTTTTTTCGCTGTTCCGAGTCGATATGGTGCACGTTTTCCGAAATGGAACGGGCCAAGTTCCTTAATAGTTCCAATGATTGCTTGGATTCGGCCTCAATGCAGATAGGAATGGATTGGAACGAGACAGGTTTACCTTTGGTAAAGGTCTGTAAAGGATAGAAAACACCTTTGTTGTCCGTTTGAAGGACCTCAAGTCCGATAGCTCCTGAGGTGTGGGCGACCACTCCCTTTTTAGGTAATAAGTGGCTAGAGACCTCGGCAATCGCATCATCTTTTACAGCTATCAAATAAACATCGGCATCAGCGATGGTTCCAAAATCATTGGAAACGCTGCACTGTTCTGAAAATTGGGACAAGGCCTCCTTGTTTCTTCCCACCACTTGGGCCACATGGATATCTTCAGCCTTCAAAAAAGCATCAAACAAGTGTTTTGCAAGGTTTCCCGTTCCTAAAATCACGATAGAAAGCATGCGCAAAACTACAAATTAAAGACTGATGAAGAATCCAAAGAATTAACAATTCTATTAGATTTTTATGCCCATCGTAAACAAAAAAGTTATCAAAAGGCCGTATTTTTGCAAGCCAAAAGTAGATTGAATTTCCATGATCGATATTCTTAAGAAAACGCTTTTTTCCACTAGACTTATGGCTGTTCTTTTTCTGGTTTTTGCCGCGGCAATGGCCATAGGAACATTTGTGGAAAGCTGGTACAGTACTGAAACCGCAAGAATTTACATTTACAATGCCACTTGGTTCGAGGTTATCATGGTCTTTTTTGTGATCAACTTTTTGGGAAATATTTACAGATATCGATTGTTGGATTGGAAAAAATGGCCCGTCTTAGTACTCCACCTTTCTTGGATTTTGATCATTGTTGGTGCGTTTGTCACCCGATATATCAGTTATGAAGGGATGATGCCCATTAGGGAGGGAGCTACCGAGAATGTTTTTTATTCTGACAAGACCTATTTGACCGCTTACGTGGATGGGGATATCAACGGAGAAACAAAGAGAAGAGTCTTGGAGGACGATATTTTGGTTACTCCCGAAGGCAAACGTTCCAGCTTGCCTTGGAAGTCCGACTTCAACGGTCAACCTTTCACCATAAGCTATGTGGATTTCATCAGAGGAGCCAAAAAAGGGTTGATTCCCGATGAAAATGGGACCGAGTTTTTACAAATTGTAGAAGCGGGCAACGGACAGCGGCATGAACACTATTTAGAGAATGGTAAAATTGCCAGTGTACACAATATTCTTTTTGCGCTGAACAATGAAACGGAAGGCGCCATCAATATTTTTTATGATGAAGAAAATGGGTATCGCATCAAAACTCCATTTGAAGGAAACTTTATGCGGATGGCGGACCAGTTTCAGGGTGATGTGGTTACCGATAGCATTCAACCGCTACAATTACGTTCGCTATACAACATGGGCGGAATGCAGTTTGTGGTTCCTGAACCCATCGTAAAGGGGAAATATGGTATTGTAAAAGTCCCGGATGAAGAGATTACAAAGGTCACCCAAGATGCGCTCGTGGTTTCCATTTCAGCCAATGGGGAGACCAAGGAGGTTAAACTCTTGGGAAGCAAGGGAACTTCCAATTTTTCGGATAAGTTCAATGTAGGTGGTTTGGACTTTACGTTGAGCTACGGTTCCAAAGTCTATCAATTGCCATTTTCTGTTGAGTTGAACGACTTTATTGCAGAAAAATATCCCGGTACGGAAGCAGGTTACGCTTCCTTTATGAGCAAGGTCACTGTTCACGACGAAAGACCTTTTGATTATGACATTTATATGAACCACGTACTCGACCACGAAGGCTATCGGTTTTTTCAGTCGAGTTTTGACCCTGATGAGCGGGGTACGGTACTCTCTGTAAACCATGACTGGTGGGGAACTTGGATAACCTATATAGGCTATTTCTTACTTTATATCGGCTTGATGGGCATTATGTTTTTTGGAAAGACGCGTTTTAAGGATTTACAAGAGCGATTGGAAAAGCTAAAAGCCAAAAAAGCGGCATTGACTACCTTGACCTTGTTGCTTGCCTTTGGTTTTGCACAGGCACAAGAAGACGATGGTCATGAGCACAGCTCCATGCCCACTCAGGCCCAGATTGATTCGGTGATTCAAGCGACCACGGTGGCCAAGGAACATGCCGAAAAGTTTGGAGCTTTGGTGGTTCAGGATGAGGGCGGACGGATGAAGCCCATCAATACCTTCGCATCGGAACTATTGCGAAAATTGAGTGGAGATGATTCGTACAAAGACCTTTCTGCCAATCAGGTTTTCCTTTCCATGATGTTGAACCCTGGGGTTTGGTACACCGCCGATATTATTGCGTTGGGCAAAAAGGAAAATGATAGCATCCGAAAAGTAATTGGGGTGCCCGAAGGAACCGAGTTTGTAAAAGCCACCGATTTTTTCGATGCCAAAGGGTCTTACAAGCTTCGTCCCTATCTGGAAAAGGCCACCTCTACGAATAATCCATCCAACTTTGAAAAGGATTTCAAGAAAGTAGGGGAGCGTTTGAGCTTGCTCGATATGGCCCTGAGCGGGCAAATTGTGAAAATATTCCCTTTGTTGAACGACGAGAACAACAAATGGATTTCGGCAGTGGAATATCGTTCTGGACAATACCAACTTCAGGATTCGCTCTATTCCAATTTTGTTAGGAATGCGATGCCGTACTATCTCAACTCGTTGCAACAGTCGATTGCTAGTGGGGATTATTCCCAACCCGACCGTTTGCTGGAAGCGTTCAAGCAAAACCAAAAAAATCATGGGGAAGAGGTATTGCCCTCCGAAAACAAGATAAAAACGGAAATCATTTACAATAAACTTGACCTTTTCAACCGTTTGTACAAGTACTACGCCTTGGTTGGGGTGTTATTGTTCTTTGTATTGATTGCCAAAATTTTTAAGGAGCGCAAATTTTTGGACGCCACAGCCTATTTGTTGAAAGGAACCATAATCCTGTTCTTTGTTTGGCATACCATCGGATTGATTTTACGTTGGTACATCTCTGGTCATGCCCCTTGGAGTGATGCCTACGAAAGTATCCTTTATGTTTCTTGGGCTACCATGGGCATTGGTTTGGCTTTGGGGCGAAAAAGTGAGCTTACCATCGCATCGAGTGCGTTTGTAACATCTATGTTATTGTGGATAGCCCACCAAAGCTGGGTAGATCCGGCCATCGCCAATTTACAACCGGTATTGAATAGCTATTGGCTGATGATTCACGTAGCGGTCATTGTAGGTAGCTATGGGCCATTGACGGTAGGTATGATTTTGGGAGTGGTTGCGCTATTGTTGATTGTCCTGACCACCGAGAAGAATAAAAAGCGCATGGATATCAATATCAAGGAGCTTACTGTCATCAACGAATTGGCACTCACCGCCGGACTGGTCATGCTCACCATCGGTAATTTCTTGGGCGGACAATGGGCCAACGAGAGCTGGGGACGCTATTGGGGATGGGATCCCAAAGAAACTTGGGCCTTGATTTCGATTATGGTCTATGCTTTTGTGTTGCACATGCGCTTGGTACCCGGACTACGGGGTACTTGGGCCTATAATTTTGCCAGTATCGTGGCCTTTGCCAGTATTATGATGACCTATTTTGGGGTGAATTTCTACTTGGTAGGGTTGCATAGTTACGCAAGCGGTGACCAAGTAATAACCCCAAGCTTTGTGTGGTACACGGTACTCGGGGTATTCATTCTGGGCGGTATCAGTTTCTGGCGCTACAAAGTACACTACGCCAAAAAATAGCCTATTGTTCCATCAAAAGCTTCATAATTTCTTCTGCGGCAACCTTGCCTTTTTCCTTTAGGAAAGGTCTGGATGTATTGTCCCCTAGTTCAAATACAATGGCGGGCATTCCATGGTTTACGTAGAAATATTTGCTTGATACCATGGTAGGGTCCAACTCATCCGAAGGACTGATGTTGGTTTTCTTTTGTGGTAAACGTTCACTGATGTTTGCTATCCAATCAAAGATGATTTTTCCTTCTGCACCTGTCACCGTTGTGTCAATCGGGTAGTAGATATCATCCCAAGTAGAATGAAAATCGGCCCCGAAAACAAAATCATAGGTTTTGTCTTTCTCCACCAGAAAGTCGCGAACATTTCTCGTTTCAGGCTGGTTGAAGTTTTGCCAATCCCTGTTTAGGTCAATACCACCCATATTATGTCTCCAGTGGCCGTTATCGACTCCATCTGGATTCATGAGCGGAACCACGAAAACCGTGTGCTCCTTCCGGAATGTTTGGGCAAGTTCAGAATCGCCAGCAATGGTTTCGATAAACGATTTCATCGCCAAAAAACCGGTGACTTCAGGTGGATGCTGTCGGGAAATGATCATTAATGCCTTTTGCGTTTCCGAATTTTCGTTGATTTCCATGAGGTGCATCGTTCGTTTCTCTTTGGAAAGACCGATAGGGTAATTCTCAACAAACGCTTTTTGACTTAACGAGTCTACCCATTCCTGTACCACAGCAGAGGTATATAGTTCCTGGGCGCTCACCCAAGTTGGGGATTCGTTGATATTGAGCGTAATTTCGGCAGACTCGGGAGCTGCCTGTATCCCAAATTCACCTTCACCCGGGTTGATAGCCTTGAACCGTGTGCTATCCAGTGGAGTAAAATTCCTTCCATCCGTACTTATTTTTGGGTAATATCGGCTTCTTGAATCCTGATAGTTTAATTGAACGGTTATTTCACGCGGCTCCTTGGACCAAACCTGAAAAGCATACCACGGACTTACGTTGATGGGTGTATTTTCAGCCGTCACCCAAATGGTGTAGTGATCATTGCCATCGTAGGCTACGCCATTTAATCGGGCACCATCAAATTGGTTGGAAAAATACACGGTACTGTCATTAAAAGCCCAAACACCTCTCCATTGTTTTTGAACTGGTTTGTCCACCGTGGGCACCACGGGACTTTTGCCTTGTCCTTGGTAACCTGTTTTTTCTTCGGTATCAGCAGTTGAGGTATTTTTTTTACAGGAGCATATCAATGTTGTAGAAGCTAGTATTCCGATAAGGATTGAACGTTTAATGTGCATGGTCTTCAATAGTTTTGGTTGGTTCTGCTACGAAAATAATGACTTGAAATTCAGCAAAACGAAAAAATTATAGAAAATGTAACCGTTTTTTTTTGCATCTTTGCCCCATCATGAAGTTATAAGAATTATGTACGCGATAGATGTCACCGTTGGCCTAGGGCCAATCCAGTAGCCGAAACTCCTTCGGTGAACCTGACATTTACTTTCTTTTTTCACACATAATTCTTAGATAATGACACATCATCATACACATTCATTTAAAAAATTCATCTACTATTTCTGGATAGCGATTTCAGGCAAGGAAACCGAATTTACCTCTGGAAGCATCCGTAAGGCCATCTTTATGCTTTCTATTCCCATGATCTTGGAAATGCTCATGGAATCCATTTTTGCATTGGTGGATATTGCCTATGTATCCAAAGTAAGCGTCAATGCGGTGGCTACGATAGGGCTTACAGAGTCGGTCATCACTTTGGTGTATGCATTGGCCATAGGGCTCAGTATGGCCGCAACCGCTGTTGTGGCCCGTAGAATCGGAGAAAAAGATGTGCAAGGCGCACGGATTGCGGCGGTACAAGCCATCAGTTTGGGCGTTTTGATTTCTGTATTGATAGGTATAATCGGAATCATATATGCCAAGGATATTTTGGCCTTGATGGGCGGTGAACCTGAATTGATTGCCGAGGGCTACGGTTATACCCAATGGTTGATTGGTGGCAACATCACTATTACACTTTTGTTTTTGATCAATGCCATTTTTCGTGGTTCGGGGAATGCCTCCATTGCCATGTGGGCATTGGTACTTTCCAACGGACTCAACATTATCTTGGACCCCATGTTCATCTTTGGTTTTGGACCTATTCCCGAAATTGGCGTAAAAGGTGCAGCAATTGCCACCAACATTGGCAGGGGAACCGCGGTGCTTTTTCAATTGGGCATTTTGTTCTTTGGTTGGGGCAAAATAAAGTTACTGGCCAAGGATTTGGTTCTGAACTTTAAGGTCATGCTGAATCTTATCAAGGTATCCTTAGGAGGCATTGCCCAGTTTTTGATAGGTACTTCCAGCTGGATTTTTTTGATGCGCATTATGTCGGAGTTCGGTAGCGAAGTATTGGCAGGATACACCATTGCCATTCGGGTAATGATGTTCACCTTGATGCCTTCTTGGGGTATGAGCAATGCCGCAGCGACCTTGGTAGGGCAAAACTTGGGTGCCAAACAGCCCGAACGTGCCGAGCGTTCCGTTTGGAAAACAGGGAAATACAATGCCATTTTTATGGGAACGGTATCTTTGGGCTACCTAATTTTTGCCAAAACCATCATTTCTTGGTTCAACGCTACCCCAGAGGTGGTAAAGAGTGGCGCGCTTTGCTTGCAGATAATTGCCCTTGGTTACATTTTTTACGCTTACGGCATGGTGGTCACACAAGCCTTCAATGGGGCAGGGGATACCAGAACACCTACCAAGATCAATTTGATCTCATTTTGGTTCTTCCAATTGCCATTGGCCTATGTTTCCGCTTTGGTTTTGGGATGGGGTGCCATTGGTGTTTTCTTGGCCATTACCTTGGCCGAAGTATTATTGGCGGTATTGGCCATGGTATGGTTCAAAAAAGGAAAATGGAAGCAAGTCCAAGTATGATGGGTTTCGTATCTTTGATACAATCCATTTGAAAACCTTAATTTAGAGGACATGGACATAAATTTTCAAAATAAAAAGATTGAATTGATCCAATGGCTTTCCACTTTGGATGATGAATCCACAATTGAAAAAATAATCAAGCTTAGGGACAGTGAAAGGGCCGATTGGTGGGAAGGGCTTTCTCAAAAAGAAAAGGATTCCATTTCAAAGGGAATAAAAGATGCAGATTCTGGCAATACCCAACCACATTCCAGTGTGAAGAAAATATATGGCAAGTGGTTATAAAATTTTATGGACACAAAACGCCATTTTGGAACTGGAAGGTATCATTGCCTATTTGGAGGAACATTGGACAGAGAGGGAGTTAAAAAACTTTTCTCGTGAATTGGACCATGTTATGGAGTTGATTTCTAAGAATCCCGAATTGTTCCAAGCATCCAGCGCAAAAAAGGATGTAAGAAGAGCCGTAATTGGCAGATATACGAACTTGTACTATCGAATGGGCTCAAACACCGTAGAGATTCTTTCATTATTTTCCAACAGGCAAAACCCAAGCAAACTCAAACTATAACTAAAAAGACTGGCTCAACATGAACAACGATAAAAAAGGAGTGAACACCATATGTACCCATGTCGGGGAATTGGAGGACAAAGAATTCAAAGGGGCAGTATCCCCCTTGTATATGAGCACCTCTTACCAATTTGAGGATGTGGATGTGAAACGGTACCCCAGATATTACAACACGCCCAACCAAGAAGCACTGTGCCAAAAATTGGCAGCATTGGAGCATACCGAAGCCGCTTTGATTTTTGGCAGCGGCATGGCGGCAATCAGCACGGCCTTAATGACTTTTTTACAGCAGGGTGACCATGTGGTATTGCAACAGACCATTTATGGGGGTACTTACCATTTTGCGGTAAGTCAGTTGGAGCGCTTTGGAATCGAGTATTCTTTCACCGAAGGTTGGGAGGTATCCGATTTTGAACGAGAAATCAAACCCAATACCAAGGTGTTGTACCTAGAAACGCCCTCCAATCCCTTATTGACCATTACAGATATCAAGGGCGTAGCCGATTTGGCCAAAAAGAAAGGAATCCTGTCCATGATCGACAATACATTTGCCAGTCCCATTAATCAAACCCCAGCTGATTTTGGTATTGATGTGGTGGTGCACAGTGCAACCAAATATATGGGCGGACATTCGGATATTACGGCAGGTGTGGTAGCGGCATCAAAAGAACATATGGATATGGTGTGGCAAACAGGCATCTGTTTTGGAGGTAGCTTGAGCGAATACACCGTTTGGTTGTTGGAGCGCAGTTTGAAAACCATGGCCATTCGGGTGAAGGCACAAAATGAAAATGCGATGAAAATGGCCACCTATTTGAGTCAAAGTAAAGATGTGGACAATGTGTATTATCCAGGACTTAAAAATCATCCCGGACATGAGTTGGCCAAATCGCAAATGACAGGTTTTGGTGGAATGCTTTCGTTTGAGTTGAATCCAGAAATTGATGCATCGCTCTTCTTCAAGGAGTTGAAGCTAATCAAGCCATCTATGAGTTTGGCCGGGATAGAGAGTACAATGCTTTCACCAACGCAAACCTCACATTCCCTTATGAGTCCAGAAGATAGGGCCAAACAAGGAATAAAGGATTCATTGATTCGCTTTTCTTTAGGAATAGAGGAAATAGAAGATTTGATTGCTGATATAGAACAGGCCATTACCAAAGTAAAATCCATGACCGTTACGGCATAACACCTATGAAATTAGATATTTTAGTATTTGGAGCGCATCCCGATGATGCCGAATTGGGGGCTGGTGCCACCATTGCAAAGGAAGTTTCCAAAGGAAAAAGAGTAGGCATCGTTGATTTGACCCGCGGGGAATTGGGCACACGGGGCTCGGCCGAAATTAGGGACCAAGAAGCGGCCAAGGCAGCCGAAATCTTGGGCGTTGCCGTTCGGGAAAACATGGAATTTGCCGATGGTTTCTTTGTGAACGATAAGGAACACCAATTGGAACTCATCAAAATCATTCGAAAATATAGGCCGGACATTGTGATATGCAATGCGGTGGAGGACCGTCATATTGATCATGCCAAAGGAAGCAAACTCGTGAGCGACTCCTGTTTTTTGAGCGGACTCAGAAAAATTGATACCAAAATGGATGGGGACGACCAATGGCAGGACGCCTGGAGACCCAAAGTGGTGTATCACTTTATACAGTGGAAAAACCTTGATCCCGATTTTGTGGTCGATGTCACGGGTTTTATCGATAAGAAAACGGAAGCCATCATGGCGTATGCTTCGCAGTTTTATGATCCCAATAGTAAAGAGCCTGAAACTCCCATCAGCAGTAAAAACTTTACGGATAGCGTGAATTACCGCGCACGGGATTTAGGTCGTATGATCGGGGTGGAATATGCCGAAGGCTTTACCGTAGAGCGCTTTGTGGGTGTTGACAGCCTTTACGACTTGATCTAGGAAGCTTTTTGGTAGCGGTTGACCGCTTTGGGCACGGTAAAGTAAAAGGTAGTCCCTTTGCGTGGAACACTGTCCACCCAAATTTCACCATTGTTTTTAAGCACCATTTCCTTGCACAACGAAAGTCCCAGGCCGGTGCCTTTCTCATTATTGGTACCGTAAGTGGTGATGTTGGAAGAGTCCTTGAAAATGGAACGTTGCATTTCCGCTGTCATTCCAATACCCGTGTCACGAATGGATACCTGCCACATACCAGCCTTTTCCACGGCAGTTATGGTAATCAATCCGTTTTCGGGGGTGAACTTGATGGCGTTGCTCAAAATATTTCGGACAACAATATCCATTTGATGGCTATCGGCCCAAATCCTTGGATTTTCAGGTAGTTGGTTGATAATCTTAATGGACTTGCTGTTGGCAATCTCCGATAATAATTGAATATTGGTGTTCACCAAATTTGAAAGGGAAACCCGTTTAGGTTTGGTCACCACTCCGTTGAGTTGGTTCATACCCCAAGACAACAAGTTGTTCAGCGTAAAAGAGATATTATCCACATCGGTTTTTAGCTTTGGGATAAAGGATACGAATTCCTTGGTGCTTATTTCACCATCCGTAAATAGCTTTAGCATGCTTTGTAGCCCACCGATTGGGCCCCGAAGGTCGTGGCCGATGATGGAGAACAGCTTGGTATTGGTCTTATTGATTTCATGCAGTTGCGCTTCCCGTTGGGTTACGGCAGTGGACTTTTCCTTGAGTTCCCTGTTCAGTTTTCTTTGGATGTTCTCACTTCTGCGGATCACAAAGGTGATGATGCTGAGAATCATAAGGATGATAACCGAAAAATAGATGTAGTTCCTTTGTTTGGCCAAGGCTGTCTCATTGGCCTCGATAAGTTCCTGTTTTTCCTGTTCGTATTGCAATTTGGTCTCCAAAAGGGAAAGACTTTGTTTGTTCTTATCCTTGAACAGGGAATCGGACAATGTTTTAAAACTTTCCAGATAGGCCAATGCCTCAGGAGTATTGCCATTTTTCTTGTGAACCTTGTACAAAGTTTCAGAACAATCTATTTTTCCTTGCAAGGATTTGATTTTATCGGACAATGCAAGGCCTTTTTGGGCATAAGCCAAAGCAAGACTGTCCTGCTCCAAACCAAAATATACTTTGGCCATCCCGTTCATCAATTGAATCTTGATCCGGTCATCTTCAATCTGATGTTTGAACAACATATTGCTCTGATCGTACCAGTATAGCGCCCACTTGTATTTTTCTTGATCAAGATAAATATCGCCTTTTACTTCGTAGGCATAGGCCAACCAATCATATACTTTATGCTTTTCAAAAGTGCTGATGCTCCTGTTTATATTGAACATGGCATTTTTGTAATCCTTCGCATCCTTGTATAGGGACGCCATGTTGCTTTGTGTTTCCGCGTCAATTACCTCATCGCCCAATCGCCTGTTTATTTTTTGAACAGTGTCATAGAACATCAGGGCATTTTTAAAATCTTTTTGGTCCGCATACAATCCCGCAATATTCTCGTTCAATACGGACAGCATCGGTTGGTTGTCAATCTCTCTTGCCAAATCTATGCCCTTCAGGTTGAGGTTTAATGCCTCGGCATAATTGCCCTCAAAACTATAGTTTTGGGCCATGGCATTTATAATGGAAAGTTCGGAGGGAATGTCCTTGGCTTCTGTTGCCAATCTAAGGGCTTCTTGGAACAAGGGCATGGATTTTTCTCGCTCCCCTTTGTTGTAATAGTAATTACCGAGTGCGTCCAACCCCTTTACTTTACCGTAGGTGTAATCTATTTTTTCGCTATACTCCAAAGCTCTCTTTCCTATGGAATAAAGGCTATCCATTTCCAAATAGCGGTACGAAAAGGCAAGTTCCACCAATAGTTTGATATGTGTGGTGTCCTTAGGGTTAAAACGGTTGGTGGACTCCAAGCGCTGAAGACGGTAGGCCAAGCTATCCCTTTCGTTGGAGGATTGTGCCAGAACCGGTAGCGATACGGCGAGCATGAAGGCGCAAAGTAAAATGCGCAACATGGTCGTGGCATGCTTTGGTATGAAGTTTTTTTCTGACAACACCAAGTTGAAAATATTTGCTGTAAAACTAATTTTAAAACGACACGATGGGAATTAAATGTTGTGAAATGCCCAAAAATGTGTGTTTGGTCTTAAAAACGTGCATTTTATCGATAAATTATACGGTTTGGCGTTTGAACGCAGGGTAACAGAAAATCAATTGGTTGGTGAAGCCCTTGAATGGGGCGGGAATAATAAATTGTTGGAATTTGAAAAATATTTTGGTCGAATCATTACAAAAAAGTATTTTTGCATCCGCTTTAAATGGTGGTTGTAGCTCAGTTGGTTAGAGCGCTGGATTGTGGTTCCAGAGGTCGCCGGTTCGAACCCGGTCTTCCACCCTTGAGTATAAAAAAATCCCGTACCTGAATTGGTTCGGGATTTTTGTTTTTAGGACGAACTTGAGAAAATTTTTTTATTCGTTATTCCATTTGTTGAATAAAAATGGAAGCTTGTAAAAAACTTTTCCCATTGCGCAGATTCTTTTCCTTTTCAAATGCCATATGGGAAATCCCCCCAAAATTCGCCTTGGTCTCCAAAGCATGGGCCACTTTTAAGATGTTGCTAAAACCTCCTTCCAATATAAACTGATAGGTGCTTGTGGTGGTTTCTCCTTCGCGGATGACATGTGGTGCGCTAAAGTCGATGACCTTCACCGAATGTTCGCTGCCTTGCTCGTTCAGGAAACGCAGCAATTCATGCTGCATATTGGTGGATTTCAAATTCAGGCCGGCAAATTGGGTGTCCAACTGCTGCTCCTGCTTTTTTAAGTTGACCAGTTTTTGGGGCAGGTCCTTCGTCTGTTCCCTGATCTTGCTGTCATCCACATATTGGGTGCGCAGGGCCAAGGTCTTTTTGATGGCCAGCTGATAGCATACCACCAAGGCAAGGACAAATCCACCTATGAATAATTTATTTCGTTTGTCCAATCGCATCACAATATAGTTTTAGACTGAAATTATCCACAGTGCCTGAGGTGTATTCGTAGCGTTCGATTTCCACCTCGCGTACCCATGCCATGGACTCCAATTGGGCCGTCCACCCAGAGAATTCCATCTTATTGTTGGTCTGCCCAGAGATGATGATCTGGTCCGCACCGAGACTAATGGGTTTGTCCGGTTGAATGGGCCGCGTCAGGGGCTGATAGGTCAATACTTCCAAAAGAATGCTTTCTGGCAGGCCCGCAGCAATCTGGTCCAAATAGTAGGTAGCCCTTGAGTTGGATGATCCCATCAGCACGTGTAATTTTTTTTCCTTGACCTCGACCCGTTCCTTGACCTGCTTCAACAAGGTGGCCTGTTGGGCTGGATCTATAGACCCATCCGCATCCAAGGTCTTGGAACGGTACTGGGAGAACAACATAAAGTTCACCAATAACAAGGCCAATAGGCACCCAAGTCCCCATTGAAGCCCGATTTGGAACAATCGTTTGTTGATGGCAAGATGTTCCAGTTCTTGATTGAACCCGGTCAGGTTCGATGCTGGTTCCAAGCCCTGTATGTGGCCCAATAGGTGCGAAAATGACAACAGGTGTACTGCAGGCAACTCCAATCCATTAAGCTCAACAGTATGTTCGGGTTCCCATATTGCTGGTGATACATTCCAAGAACCGTCATCCGTAGAAGCGATCCGGAAATTGGAGCCCTGTATCGGGGGTTCCAAAAAATCCATGCAAGGCAAAAGCACGGCGACACCTAGGGATAGCCCAGCGGGGACCCATCCATGTTCTTTGAGTTCGGCCAAGTGTTCCTCCACGACCGACCGTTTTGCAATAGAGACCACGGGCAGCTTGTCCCGATCCATGATCTGAAAATAAAATTGTTCCAGGTCGAGGTTCGGAAAGACCGTTTTGACCCATTGTTCCATTGATTTGGGCCGGTCTCCCCCTAAGGGTTTGTTGAGCACCCGTGTTGTGTTGAGCTCTACCCACAAGGACTTTTTGGGGTCGATATGGGAAGTCAAATCCGTTAGGGTATCCGTTGTGAAGCTTTGGATCAGTTCCAATTCCCCCTTGCTGCGTTTGAGCTTCAAAAAGGCATAATGGACAAGCCCATCGACCTCAAAGATTTCCAAGCCTTGGTAGCTATGTCCACTTATATTCAGTCTGCCCAACATCATCAATAGATTACCGTAGGTTTGATCAGAATCGTCAATTTTTGCTTGGTGTCCTCACGCCTTCTTTGGCTAAAGAGCCATTTGATCACCGGAACCCGTGCCAAAAAAGGAACGCCGCTACCGGAATCGTCCTTTACTTTTTCTTCCAGACCCCCTAAAATCGCCAGGTCTTGGTTTTGCATACGGATGATGGAACTAAACTCCCTGGAGGTCAATCCCGGAGGCGCATCCTCTTCGATCCGGTCACCACTGAAATCGGACTGGATGACATTGATGTTCAAGGTGACCTGCCCATCCCCGGAGACCAGTGGCTTGATGCTCACCCCTAGTTCGGCATCGATAGGGGCGTAATTTCGGATTTCCGAGGTGGTAGGTACCTGGGAACCGAAAAAGTTCTGATTGGTCACCACATAATAGGTGGTCTCCCCAATGGATAGGTTGGCCCTGTGACCATTCAGCGTCGAAAGTTTGGGTGTGGACCGAATCTTGATGTTGCCGTTTTCTTCCAAAGCCTTGATCGTGGCAAAGAACTCCGGGACCACTTTTCCGATGTTGAAGGAACCAAAACCGTCAAAGCCCCCAATGACCTTGTTTACGGTCTTTGCCCCAAGGTTGAGCTCCGTGTTGGGGAACAGATTGCCGCGCGTCTCCGTGGGTTTATCCCCGATGCCCCAACTGATGCCAGTTTCCACAAGGGAAGATTTGCGTACCTCAATGATCATCACTTCGATCAAGACCACAGGAACCGGTTTGTCAATCTCTTCGATAAAGCGTTTAAAACGTTCGATATTGGCCGAGGGCCCACTGACCAAAAAACTGTTCAGTTCAAAATCCACCTTGATGTCCAGTTCCGATTTGATCTCATCGGGAACGATATTTACCAAGGCCTCCGCCGTATCCTGATAGTTACCAAAACCACTGGAACCGTTGGTGCTGATGTTCCTTGTGTTGTTAAAATTGTTCTGTCCCCCGGATAGTCCCTGATTTTGGCCATTGCCAAAATAATTGATGCTGCCGCTACTGGTACGACCAGCCGTGCGATAGCCCCCGGAATAGGAGGTAGGGTCGCCCAACAGTTCCACCGATCGGTGCATCATTTGAACAACCTCCACTTCACGGACACTGAGCTGGTCTGCCGTCCCAAAGAAATAGATATCGTTTTCTTTTTTAAAGGTAAATCGGGTAAGGTCGGAAGCATTGGTGGCGTTGGGTTCATTGATTTGGTTTCGGGTACGGGTCCGCCCATTGGTAACCGGTCCTTCCTCCACTACATTGTTCCCGAGCTGTCGACTCTCAAAGATATGGGTCAATAGGTCGTCGAAGGAGATGTGCTTGGCATGAAAGGTGACGCTGCCGGCCTCTTCCAAAGGGGTTGCCGTGTATACGTCCAAGCGAAGGTCCTGGGCCAAAGCCCCCACAATATCGGAGATGGGCGTAGCATTGAAATCCACATTGAGGATCATGTTGAGCGTGTCCAAGACCTCATAACGAACACCCCGGCCAAAAGTGGCGCTTCCCCGTTCGGTTTGCGCTTCCTGGGCACTGAACAGGTAAAAACCATCCCTTGATTTAGAATGTGAGAGTCCATTGAGTGCGGCCAGTTTCTCCATGGCGGCATCAAAGGGAACCTGTTTTAGAAAGACGTTCAAGGGCCTATTTTTAAGATTGTTGGCATAGAGCAGATTATGGCCGGAGAGCTCCATAATCCTTCGAAAAACCTGTCCCAAGGGAATATCTGCGATATCAAGGGAAATCAGTTTGGTGCTTGGGTCAATATCAATGCCAAAGGCATTTGCCTCGGGCTCGGGGAGCGGAGCTACGTATTTTTTGATGGAGAGGATACTGCCCGTAAAATCAATGGTGAGCCCGTATTCCTTACAGAGAAAGACCAAGAGTTCCGATATGGTCACATTGGAAAAGTTGTTGACAATGGAAATATTGGCAATATCATTGGAAACACTCAGGTTCAGGTTGTGTACCTTGGAGACCGCGATCAGAAAATTGGGCAGGGTCACATTGGTCACATTGATGTCCAGTTTCAGGGTCTCGTTATAGGCCGGATAGTCCGCGGCCAAGAGCTCCAATTGGTTCTGTATCCGTTGGATGCGTTCCCCATCATATTGCGGAAAGGCCCATTGGACCATGGATAGGAACAGGATGAGTATAATATATTTTTTCATAGATCAGTGGCTTAATAGGGCATAGACTTCTTCGACGGAAGTGATTCCTTGGCGGACCAGGGCTAGGGCATTGTCCCGCAAACTGGGAATATGGTGCTCGTCCATATAGGCATCGATTTCTAAAACATTTTCTTTGATGGCGTTCTCCAGATTTTTTTGGACAGGGAGTATCTCATAAAGGGCTTTACGGCCATGGTAACCCGTATGATGGCATTCGTTACAGCCCACCGCAATCGAGTGGTGCTCCAAATCCTTGGGAATGGCAAAACCCATGGGAAATGTTTTTGGGTCAACCGTAGTTTGTTGTTTGCAATGGGTACAAAGCTTGCGGACCAAACGCTGCGCCACGCTCATGTTCAGGGTACTGGCGATCAAGAAAGGGGGAATCCCCATATCGATCAAGCGGGATATGGTGGCCCAAGCGGAATTGGTATGGATGGTGGAGAGCACCAAATGCCCCGTAAGGGCAGCTCTGATGGCCATG
Source organism: Allomuricauda sp. MMSF_3307 (assembly GCF_030733585.1). Lineage (NCBI taxonomy): Bacteria > Pseudomonadati > Bacteroidota > Flavobacteriia > Flavobacteriales > Flavobacteriaceae > Allomuricauda > Allomuricauda sp. MMSF_3307. The sequence continues at coordinate 217,309 of NZ_JASHIQ010000005.1, read as the reverse complement.
TTAGCCGTTTTGACGTCCCTAATCTCGCCCACCATGATGATATCAGGGTCTTGGCGCAAGAAGGTACGTAAGGCACTGGAAAAATCCAGTCCGATGTTTTCCTTCAATTGAACTTGGTTGATCCCTTCCAAGGTATATTCAATGGGGTCCTCGATGGTCAGGATATTGGTCGCCCCATCGTTGAGCCGTTTAAGGGTGGCATACAGGGTCGTGGTCTTTCCCGAACCCGTAGGTCCGGAGATCAAGACGATGCCGTTGGGTTTTTTGATGCCTTCTTGGTACCGCTGCAGTTCGGTGGCGGTCATGCCCAAGGATGCAAGATCGATCTTACTGGTGTCCCGGCTGAGTATCCGCAGCACCAATTTTTCACCGTGCAGGGTGGGCAGGGAGGAGACCCGGATATCGAACTCCTCGCCATGGGAACTGACCGTGATTCGCCCATCCTGGGGCAAGCGTTTTTCAGAGATGTCCAGATTGGCCCTGATCTTGATTTTATTGACCATGGTAGGGTAATCCAATAGGGGGATACTGTAATATTCCAATAGCTTTCCGTCCAAACGAAGGCGTACCCGGCTTTTGTGTTCGTAGGGCTCAAAATGGATGTCACTGCTCCCGATGGACTTGGCCTCGAGCAATATCTTTTCCAAAAAATCGGTGGTATATCCCATTTGGGAAACCTGTCGGTCCGCACGCTGTCTATAGTTGGTCGTCAGGTATTGTTGCATTTCCTCGGAACCGCAAGATTCCAGCACTACTGGGGTATCCAATACAATGTTGAGTTCCGATAAGAGGGCATCAAGGGCCTCGTTATCGGTTTTCAAGACCAGTCCATTATCGTTTTGTGATACAGGCACGATTCGATAGTAAAACGCTTGGTCCGCGGAGATGCGCTGTTGCAGTTCTGTGGGTATTTTATAGGAGACTTGTGACATTCAGTAAGTGTATAAGGATGGGGTGCCGGGCATCCATGATAAAAGAATCATGGCGATAAGGAATACGCCCATAAGACCGGCCAAGGGAACGGTCTGGGATTGTAATACCAGCTTCATCAGCATAAAGGCTAGTAGAGAAAAAAGCAGTGACCCGACCAGTAGGAATACAAAGGTCATCGTGGGAAATCCCAATGCGAACACATAGAGCAACAACAGATCGCCCAGGCCAAAGCTTACGTTCAAAAAGGGTTTTCTAAAGATGAACCTAGTGAAGGCCCAAAGTAGGCCCACCATAACGGTCACCAATGCAAGGTTCAAAAGGGTGGCATAAAAAAAGACGGTAAGGCCCACTTGAAGTCCAAAGGTAAGACCTAAGGAGATTCCCAATAAGGGAAACAATAGCCATGACACCTCACGATCCCTCATATCCTGATAGGCCATGATACCAAGGCCCACAGCGGAAAGTAGCTGCAATACCATCATCAATCCTGGACCAGTTGTTTGGGATTACCGTTTTCGTCGATTTCCCAGACATTGAGGACACCATCACCGTCAAAATCCGTGATGGCCTCGGCCCGGGCGGTAAAGGTGGCATTGTCCGCTGAAAGGATTTCATAGCGGTAATTGGCGGTGCCGTTTTCCTGTACCGTGCGCGGGGGAACAAAATCCAGTTCGTTCATCTCTAAAGTATACTTACTGTACATGTACCGATAGGTGGTCTGGGCATTGTACAGTGCCTTGAGCTGGGTCTGTGCCTCAATGCTTTTGGCCTTGGAGATCAAGGGCATCAGATTGGGCAGTGCCAAGAGGAGCAAAATGCCGATAATGGCAAGGACAATCAGGGTTTCCTGTAGGTTAAGCGCAGTAACCTTTCGTTTCCATAAATTCATAATTGTAGGTCATAGTTGAATAAGATTTATGGGTTGATAAACTTGTAAAAGTCTTGAACAAATATTAAAGTTTTTTTTGAAAATGAAAATTATTTTCTTGGTTTTTAAAATTTTCAGTAAAAATTTCAACTTTTAAAAAAAATTATATATTTGACCATCCAAGTTTGGATATTCCATTTTTAGCATAGCCCCAAAAGACATTAATTGAACACTAATGAACTTAAATGAGAGCTATGTTTTACTTTTTCCCGAAAAAATTACTTTTCAACAAATCCATAAGGCATTTATATTTCAAATGTAAGTGTACTACGTAGTCGTTGTACATGCTTGAAATGTAACCAGCATGCTCAGCGTACACTTTTGATTTAGGATTTCTTCCAATTGGGCATAATACGTATGTCTTTTAGTTTATCCTCATCATTCTTCAACCTACCAAAGTGTACACAATTCATAAAAAAGATGTGCCTAAACATCACAAAATAAACACAAACGCAATACGGTCTTAAAAACCATAAAAATTCAATACGTCCCAAATCAATTAAATCGATGAAAAAAACACCTAAAGAGAAATCGTCCAAGTCAATCAAAATAAATCAATGGGCCATTTTAATAGCGGTTATTGCCTTGCTGACAAGTGCGTTCTCATACATTTTTTCGCCCAAGAAAGTTGACCTGGTCTATGTAGATGTGAACAAACTTGTGGAAGGATACAAAAGAACAAAGGTGGATCGCAAAAGTTTCGAGCAAAAAACCGCCGTTATGCAATCCAATGTGGATAGTTTAATGACGGATTGGCAAGATGAGCTTAAGGCGTATGAAAAAGAACGGTCTTCCATGACCAAGAAGGAGTTGGCCTTAAAGCAAGAACTATTGCAAAACAAACAACAACAAATCAACAACTATCAGCAAGCCATACAAAAACAGATTCAAGAAGAGGATCAAAAGTTGACGCAAACCATCATCAACGATATCAATGATTACATCACCGAATACGGTAAAAATCATGGGTATCAGATCATTTTTGGGGCGCAGGGTAGCGGCAATATTATGTATGCCCACAAAGCATCCGATCTTACAGAGGAAGTGTTGGAAGGTTTGAACAAGCAGTACTATGGAGAATAGACAATTGCATCTTTGTTTATCTCTATTGGCAGTGCTGTTGGCAATGGCGTGCAAGCCTAAAACCTTCGATACCAAAGAAGACTTGTATGGGTATCTCAAAAACCCGGATAACGGATATCACCTTCAAAAATCGGTGAACGGCATCGACTATGCATTGACCTATAGGCCAACCGACCTGGTGGTATCCCAATTTATGGACAAAGATGTGGATACCGAAAGGGTAGATCAACTTAGAAAACAGTATTCCGATTATCTCTATTTCAATTTGGGCATAAGTGCCAATGGAAAAGAACTTTTGACCCAGAAAGTGCAAAACCGCTCCGAATATGGTGCCATGGTCAACCAATTGGCCTTTGGTATGGCCGAGAAGATTACCCTAACCAACGATACACGGGATACGCTGCAACTATTGGACTACAGCTATCCAAGAATGTACGGAATGGGAAGCAGCACAGAACTTTTATTGGTGTACAGAAACAGTACCGATGTCTCTACTGGGGAACACCTCTATCTGTCCATTAAAGACCTAGGTTTTGGAACTGGGGAAGTAACCTTTAAGCTAGCTACGGAGAACATAAAAAAACAACCGCAATTAAAATTTTAGCATGAAATCAATACTGGTAGTCATCATCGCCATGGTTCTGTGTACTTCCATTACAAGCGCACAGAAAACCAAGGCCTTGCTTGTACTGAAAAACGGGGACCGATTGGAGGGTTTTGCCAAACTCAATGCTTGGGACATGATTAAGTTTAGAAAAGAAAAGAAGGCCAAGAGAGAAAACTACACTTTTGATCAGGTGGACACTTTAAAACTCTTCGAGGATACGGAGCCTACCATTTATGTAAGGGTAAAAATAGAGGATAAGGAAAACCCCAAAGTATTGGAGTTGGCCAACCATGGCAAAAACGTAGTCTCTTACCGAGATGTTGTAAGAGGTAGTATGATGATGACCCCCATGCCCAATGGTGGAATGATGACCACAGGTTATTGGGGAAGCATGACCTATTCGTACTTGAGAAAAACAAACGAAGAAGAGGCAACCTACTTGGCCTCTTCCGCCTGGGTCGCCTTAAATTTTAGAAAAAGGGCTTCCGAATTTTTTGCGGATTGCCCTGCACTTGTATCCAAGATCCAAAACCGGGAACTCAAAAGAGGACACTTGGAAGAAATTGTTGACTACTACAACACACAATGTAATTAAACCAAATCTAACACTGTAATGAAAATGAAAACCACCAAACCGTCCCACAGGATTATCGCAATATTCCTGACCCTTAATTTTTTGACAACACTTACTCCGATTAATCTTCTTTATGCTTCTAGTGGTGGACCAGGATTACCTGAGGCTGCCAGTTTTGAACCTGTGGATGCCACCGATATGGTGAACTTGGCCACAGGGGATTTAAGCTATGTGCTGCCGCTTTTAAATGTACCCTCCCCAGAAGGTGGCTATCCCTTGGCCCTCTCATACCATGCGGGTATAGGATTGGACCAAGAAGCGTCTTGGGTGGGATTGGGCTGGAATATAAATCCAGGGGCCATAAACAGAAGTGTTTCCGGGGTACCAGACGATTGGATGGAGACTAAAAAATACACCATGTTGTACAACAATGTTGGAGTTGCCAAAAGTATATCATTAGGAGTAACTACGATGACTGAGTTGACAACTTTAGCAGCATCACTTAACTATAACTCGTTTAAGGCTACAGGAGGGGAGTCCACCTATGATTTTGGAATGTCAACAAGTGCAGGTATAGCTGGAATAGGTTCTTTGGGTGGGTATATTGGAACAAATGGTATAGGTATTGGGGCTTCTAGATCTTTTGGTATGGGAAAAAACGAAGCCTTTGACTTAAATGCAGGAGTCTCGCTTTTTCAAAGCTTTAAAGGTAAAGGTCTTAGTGGAAAACTAAGTTTGGGAGTTTCAAAAGGCCCCTTTGGAACTGGAACGACGCTGAGCTCAAACGGCAATCTATCTCCTTCTTTTTCCTTTGGGGGAATGAACCTTCTAACTGGTAGTGGAAGCAGTCTAAATTCATCTATTCATTTTGAAACATCTGGAACTCATGTTGCGATTCCATTACCATTTTTTCCAGTTGCTTGGCTTGACTTTTCATATAAGAGAACAGCTTTATGGGCATTTGATGCCAGTTACTCGGTTCACAATGGTGCTTTATATCCAGGTAAAATTGAGGAAACTTATCAAAATTTGATTGATCCAGATCAACTAAGTCTTGATTCCTATGAGGTATTGTATGAATCCAATACAAACGAGCAATTAAAAAGAGCAAACTTTTCTTTTGTCAATTATGATACCTACAATGTCACAGCACAGGGTATTGGTGGATCTATAGCCCCGAAACTGATGGAAGAAAGCACATTGATTATGCCAAGAACAACTTTAAGAACAAAAACCAGTAAAAGCGGGAAATATCATTCGCCCAATTCATATGCACATTACTTAAAGCCAATTGACGGATTCAAAAACTTTTCGAAAAGGATTGATGATGAAAATATTCATTTTTATTTTGAGAATGAATACTCCTCCTATTTAAAAGTGGGTTCGGGCAATTGGGACCTTCCTCAACCAAATTTTGATTATGCCCACCCAACTGTATTTAATACCAAAGAAAAATACTTTGATGATAATAGTATTGTTGATAATAATGTTTATGATTCCTATAATGAAGAAAATGAAAGATTGAGGAAAGGGAGATATGTTGAAGCTTATACAAACCAACAAATTTTAGAATCCGAATCCCTTGTGATACATCCATCAGATGTTGGGTTCAGTAGATTAGGTATGCCAACCGATGGCATTGGAGCTTTTAGGATTACTGCCCTTGATGGTAAAACTTATCATTACTCGCTCCCCGTTTATCATAAGGAGGAATTTAGAAGAATCGCTAACTATGAAGATAATAGCGAGGAAAAGTTTTTTGAGGAACAACAGTTTGAACCTTATGCGACACATTGGCTCTTGACGGCTATCACAGGACCAGATTATATTGACAAAAACGGCAACAACAAGGTCGATGAACAAGATTATGGCTATTGGGTGGATTTTGAATATGGCCGATGGGGAAATGGATTTGGATGGAGATCCCCAAAAACAGGGTACCACACGAACGGGAGCACTAAATCCTATTCTTGGGGCATTAAAGAAGTCTATTATTTGGATAAAATAAAGACCAGAACACATACGGCTCTTTTTGTAAAAGGCGAACGTGAGGACAATAAAAGTTTTGCAACTAAAATATCAGAAGGAGAAGACCCTAAATATTATCATGTCCCTTTTGAAAGAAATGCTATACTAGGACCTAACAATACTTACTATTTTCAAGGACAACATTTGGATATAGAATATTGGGTTGCACCTTATTATTATTATTATTCAAAATCAGACTTTTGGTTTTATGCAGAACTGAAAGAACAAAAATCGTTACGACTGGAAAAGATTATTTTACTCAAAAATAGCGATGCCCAAAACATAAAAAAATACCATGGCGACGACCCGATTAATACTCCAGGGGGGCAATTGTCGGCAGAAGCAAAAATTTCGGTTGTTTATATTGATACTAACGGAACAGTTCATTCAAAAACAGAAGAATTGGTCCCTGCTCATTATTGGAATGCTGAATATTACGATAATATTTTGAACACCAATGATATCGATTGGGAGACCATAATGCCTAAATCCCTTAAAACCATTGATTTTGGGTATGATGAAACCTATCCGCTTGGGCGTGAGACCAATGGAAATAACCTAAGTCTTGGGAAGCTGACCTTAAATTCTGTAAGCACTTTAGGCAAAGGCGGGGTGCAGTTGATTCCTCCTTACCAATTTGATTACTATGCCAAGACTATTCCGTTCAACAAAGACAATATCGATGATTGGGGGTACTATGAGAACCAGGCCATGATGTATAGTCTCAACAAGATTACCACACCACTGGGAGGTTCCATTGAGGTAACCTACGAAAATGATAGATATGTGAACGAGTATGCCAGACCTACCACCTATTTTGACCATGGTTTGCAGTTTAAGTTTGCAGGAACCACCAACGGACCCAAGACCATTAGTTTTAGAAACGACCCTGGGGTGGAACAAAAATACCACGTAAACTTTATGGACTATTTTGAAGCAGGGGCAACAACGGAAATTGATGTGCTCTATTGGCATTACACCAATACCGAAAGCAACTGGGTAGGTGACTTTGCCGTGCAAAATAGTTTGGTACAGCAAGTTTCCAACAATCTATTGGTTTTATCTCTCCCCGACAAAAACCGGCAATCGGGCAGGGAATACAAAACATGCAACGAAAAGAATTGGGTGTATTACGATAATGAATATCATCATGTAGTGGACATGACGGTAGATTGGTCCAAAGCAAAAGATGAAAACTCTTGTGAAAGGCCAGGGGAAGGAAGCAATAGGGCACGATACAAAATATTCGCCCAAAAGGAACCTTTACATGCTGCGGAAGGAGGAGGTATCAGGGTCAAAGAACTCAAGGTTGTTTCCGATAACTATACCACCAAAACAGTATACAACTACAAAGATCATTATCACCAAGAGTCTGGGGTGACCTCTTACGCTCCTTCCAAAAGGGACAGGGAGGTGCCTTACATATCGGAGTTACCCAATCCTATGGTAATCTATGAATATGTGACTACGGAAAGGCGAGATGCTAACGATAAATTGATTTCAAAAAAGGAGTATCAATTTGAAGTCCCAAAACAACTGCAGTATACGGCTGATGGTGTGTATGTTGAAAATGTATTTGAGCTAAAAAGAACGCAAAGCATTGCCTATATAGATGTCTCCCTTAATGCAGTAGATGTGGATATGTCGTTTGGTAAATTTGAAATGAAAGATTATTCGGCGAATATTGGGAGATTGATCAAAGCCGTAGAATTCAATTCAGAAAACCAAATGGTGTATCAATTGGAAAACACCTACCTGTCTCAAGAGCACGATTACCAACAAGGTGTTTTGCAAGAGTCCTTTAATGCTTATAAAAGGTTGGTGGATTTACCTGGCAAGGACATATATTTTATGACCTCCTCCAGTAAAGAAAAAATCCCCAATGTTTTAGCAGAAACCAAGATTACGGCAAATGGGTTTACATCGCAGCAGCAGTTTTTAAAATATGATTTTTACACAGGGCAACTTACGGAGTCCAGAGCAATATTGAGCGATGGAAAACAATTGAAATCCAAAGTAATCCCCGCCTATCACCAATACCCCTCCATGGGCAGCAAGGCGGACAACCCCGGCAACAATAACATGCTGGCCCAAGAGGCCATGTCAATTACCGAAATTCAGGATGCCAATAACCAATGGCAAAAACTCAGTGCCAACATTACCACATGGCAACCAGAATTGTATCAGGTAAGTGAATGGTTGGGTGAATTTCCCAATGAACAAGAATTTATTGTTCTTCATGATGTATGGCGCAAACACAAGACCTTTACCTGGAACGGGGAAAGGGACGGCAACGGCTACTTCACCGACTATGTGGGCGACGATGATGGTTTTGATTGGTCCCAACCCAATGCCCAGCAGCCCAGCCAATGGAAGCAGCTCACCGAAGTGACCCGCTATAACGACTTTTCCTCACCATTGGAGATGAAGGACATTAACGGCAACCTCGCCGCCAGCAAAATGGGTTATAACGATACCAAGACCATAGCGGTGTGCAATGCGGGCTATGGGGAAACCTTTTACTCCGGTGCCGAGGACCACGATGGCCAAGGCAATTTTGGAGGTGGAGTAAAGAAGGGTACAGCGGCCAACAGTTCAGATGCCCATACCGGAAATCACGCCCTATCCATAAACAATGGAGGTAGTGCTTTTGAGGTAACCGTGCAGCATAATGCGGAGTCCAAAAAATTTAAAGCATCCCTTTGGGCCAAAAACGCCAACCATGCCAGCGTAGCGTTGCAGGTAGGAGGGAACACCGTTAATTTCCATCCTGCCGAAAAAGTATTCGCAGGTGATTGGGTACAGCTCAACTTTTACACCTATATCCCCTCGGATACCCAGGTAAACGTTACCTCACTCGGAGGTAACGTGGTTGTAGACGATTTTAGGCTGCATCCCATCTCGGCTTCCATGTCTTCCTATGTGTACAACACCTGGGACGAACTCACCCACATATTGGGCCCGAACAACATGGCTACCCAATACGAGTACGACGAGGCCGGGCGACTGCTCCGCATTTACAGTGAGGTGATCAATGTGGACCAAGTTCTTACCGGAGGCTTTAAAAAAGTAAAGGAATACGACTACCATTACAAGAGCGACTTGGCTCCCGAACCCCCAAATTCGCAGCTTCAGCTGAGTCTGGGCGTTCAGGATTATAATGCGTCAAACACCAATGTAGTGGCCAACGTCAGTGGAGGTAGTGGGCAGTACGAGTACCAATGGTCTGTAGAGAACTGCGTAGACGAAAATCCACCGGACGCCTCCGTGTGTCCCGGAAACTTGGAACCAACTTTTGGACCATGGGGAGCACAAAACTTTATAGGAATAAGTACCAGCTGTGCGGGAAGCCGAGCCGTGTACTGGTGCAGGGTGCGGGATATGATTACCCAAGAAATCGTAGAAGCCGGTGGCAACCATAAACGGGGAGATTGCAATGGAGGCGGCAATAACGAAGAACCCATACAAGAACCTTAGGCCCACAGATGGAAAAACAACATGATCCAGAACCAAAAACAGACACCATGAAACGTAATATACTTGTAATCCTACTTATGCTAAGCGGCTTCATTGGGGTAAAAGCCCAAGTGACACCGGCCGAAAAACAGGCCCTGCTGGACCTCTACAATGCCACCAATGGCCCCAATTGGGCCACGGAAACCGATGGTTTTATCGGGGACGAATGGGATTTTAACGGCTTTGTGACCAATGCCTGGTACGGGGTCACCGTAGCGAATGGCCATGTAACGGAATTGGATCTGGAATTCAATGAGCTTGCAGGCAATTTGCCTGCCAGTATCGGAGATTTGGTGCACCTTACCAATCTCAATCTATTTTTGAATGATATTACGGGTAGTATTCCAAATACCATTGGCAACCTGATTGATCTGCAATCCCTGAATCTTGGATGGAACAATTTGAACGGAAACATACCCGATGAAATCGGAAATCTGACCGCTTTAACTCTCCTAAGGCTCGAAGGAAATAATCTGAACGGAGCTATCCCAGCTTCTTTGGGCAACTTGGTAAACCTTAGCTCGCTCAATCTTTCCGGCAACCAACTAACAGGATCCATTCCCTTGGAATTACTGAACAATCTTGGCAATTTAAAATACCTAACACTGTATGGCAACCAACTTAGTGGGCCTCTTCCACCACAATTACAGAACTTGACTAGTTTGGAGATTCTAAGCCTCCAAAGCAACGCATTTGATGGCAGTATTCCCACAGCAATTGCCAATATGACCGCCCTAGAGGTCATCAGGCTTGGAGGCAACAATCTAAGTGGAACCCTTCCTCCAGAGTTGTCTAATTTGATCAACTTAAACGAGCTTTCGCTACAAAACAACCAATTAAGCGGTTCCATTCCTCCCGAACTGGGCAATTTACCAAATCTATCTTGGTTATCACTTTATAACAACCTATTGAGCGGTCCCATTCCTCCGGAATTGGGCAACCTCCCCTTGAATATTCTCGATATTTCGAACAACCTGCTCACAGGTGCCATACCGCCCGAACTTGGTAACATAACAAACCTTTATTCACTTTCGTTGTACACCAACCAATTGAGCGGGTCTATTCCCCCTGAGCTTGGGAACCTGTCCAACAACCTTTCATTCGTAAGCCTGCAGAACAATCAACTTAGTGGCTCCATACCTCCGGAACTGGGTAATATCACCAACCTTTTCCAATTGAACCTACATTTCAACAACCTGAGCGGAAGCATACCGGAACAACTGGGAAATTTAATGGTACTGGAAAGACTGCATCTCAACGATAATGATTTAACCGGCGATATTCCCCCACAAGTATTCAGTATCCTGCCGTTGACTACGTTTCACGTGCGGAACAACCGTTTCGATTTTGGTAATTTGGAGTATTACTTCCTGAATTTGTTTGAATACTCCTTAAACCACAGCCCCCAACAAAAAACCGACCAACCGCAGCTCATCCAGTTGCAGGAAGGGGATAACATTGTCCTATCCACCAACATATCCGGAACCCAGAACCACTACCAATGGTACAAGGACGGCCAGTCCATTAATGGGGCACCCGATGCCCCGGACTATAATATCAACAATGTCACAGTCCAAGACGCAGGAACCTACCACTGCGTAATGACCAGCGATATTGTGAACGGCTTGATACTTACCCGACACGATATAGAGATCGCCGTAAACGGAAATCCCGATGAGCCCGAAACACCCGAAGACCCCGAAAAGGAAAACTGGAACATGATCACCGTGTGGGACTACGATATGAATACCAACCTAAAAGCCAACGCCCGCCGTTATTACGACGATTTGGGCAAGCACGTACAGACCCAGAGCTGGGACCTTACCACCAATACCCTATGGGGGCAGGCCACCCTTTACGATTACCAAGGGCGTGCCGCGCTCTCCACCATGTCGGCGCCCATACCGGGGCAGGACCAGTTCCAGTACCATCCCACCTTTATCACCAACGCGGGCGGTACTACCTACACCACCACCGATTTTGAACAAAATCCATACGAACCCGCCAGCGTATCCGCCGATGGCCCCTTGGGGCAATATTACACCGGTCTTACCTCGCACCCCTACCAAGACCTTACCGCACACCCCTTTGTGCGTACTATTTTTAGCGACTTGATCCCCAATGTCCCGCTCGCCGTGGTGGGCGGCAACAAGCCCGATACCAACGGCGACCAGCAAATAACCCCGCAAGACCAATGGCCCCAAGCCTATAGCTTTACCATGCCCGCCTCGGGCGAACTGGCCGAAAAAAACGCCTTTGGTGAGGAAAAATACCACAACATACGCACCCTAAAAACCGTGGTGCGCGACCTGCACGGCAACGAGAACGTCACCTTTTTTGATACCGACGGAAAACTGCTGGCCACCGCCCGATCGGGAGGGGACGGGGACATATCCCTGCCCATGGAACTCCCCATTGGCCCCCAGGGCTATGTGGACATCCACCTGTCCAAAGGTGCCGAAGGCAGTATCGCTGTGAGCAACGAAAATGCCGTGACCCTCTACAACCTGATCTCCGATGCCGTGGAGCCCACCACGCCCAAAAACCTACTGCCCGGCTTTTACCGCGTGGCCGTAAACGATCTGGACAATTACCAGCCAAATAGCATTACCGTAACCTACCAGGTAAACTACTACGATTACAGCCTTAACCTGTACGACGAGGCCGGAAGGCTCGCCGCATCGCTCCAGCCCTTGGCCGATAAGGACGGCAACAAATTGCAGACCAGCTACCGTTACAACACCCTGGGCCAGTTGGTGGAGACCCGCAGCCCCGACGAGGGCACCGCAAGGTTCAAGTACCGGGCCGATGGCCAAATACGCTACTCCCAGAACACCGAGCAGGAAACGGGGAACAGGGTCTCCTTTACCGAGTACGACCCCTGGGCACGTCCCATAAAAAGCGGGGTGCTCACCAATGTCTTCTTTAAGGACCTCGACCCCGATGCCCCCCTGCCACAACAACCCATGGAAGATGTGGTGGGCACCACCTACGACCAGTTGACCGAACAGGACTACCTGTTCCTCGCCAATTTGGCGCCCGAATACCACGACCCCTCCTTTTTGGCGGGCAATGTGGCCAAGACCCAAAATGGCATGTCTACCACCTACTACAGTTACGATGCCTACGGCAGGGTAGTGTGGCTGGTGCAGGAGATAGCCGGCCTGAAAGCCGCCAAGACCCTAAATTACGAATACTGGCCCTTGACCGGACAGGTAAAAAAGGTGATCTACCAAAAAGCACAGCCCGACCAGTTTGTGCACCGCTATACCTACAACCAGCGCGACCAATTGGCACTGGTGGAAACCTCGGTGGACGATAACACCTTTGTGCCCCATGCCGAGTACATGTACAACGATGCCGGCACCTTGGTGCGGACCGAGATGGCCCAGGGCGCACAAGGGCTGGACTATGTGTACAACCTGGCCGGGCAGCTAAAGAGCATAAACCACCCCTCGCTGGACGACACCAACGACCCCGGAGGCGACGCCAACGACCTTTTTGGCATGCAGCTGGACTACCACTTGGGCGATTACCAGCGCCCCGAAAACACCAATATAGTGACCGACCTTTACGGTACCGACCAGCTGAACGGCAACATAAAGGGCATACGCTGGCAAACCGCAGTAAATGGCGGGCTGCCGGGCCACTATACCTACAGCTACGACCGCAACAACTGGCTCACCGGGGCCAATTTTGACCCCAAGGCCAATACTGCCGACTACGATGTGGGCCCCATAACCTACGATGCCAATGGCAACATACAACGCCTAAAACGTAAAAAGGACCCCTTCTTTGGGATCACCGATATGGACGACCTCACCTACCACTACGACCCCCAAAAACCCAACCAATTGCTGTGGGTAGAGGATGCCGTGGGCGATGTGCCCGAAGCGGACGACCTGGAGGGCCACGCCCCGGGCAATTACCAGTACAATGCCATAGGGCAATTGGTACAGGATAATTCCCAGCAGATTGCCTATATTTACAATGCCAGTGGGCTGGTAACCGAGGTAGAGTACCTGGGCCACCCCTTGGTAAAGTTCTTTTACAACGATAGGAACCATAGGGTAAAAAAGGAGACCTACGACGAAAACGGTATACTGCTAAGCAGCACCTACTACGTGCGCGATGTGGCCGGGCAGGTAATGGCCGTGTACAGCGACGAGTTCGGGAACATGGCCCTGGTGGAGCAGCCAATCTACGGAGCGGGCAGGCTGGGCATAGCCTATAACGGCAACAACAATACCAAGGCCTATGTGTACGAGCTAACGGACCACTTGGGGAATGTGCGGGCGGTCTTTAGTACGGAGGGCAACGAAGTTGGCCTAAAGGGGTTTACGGACTATTATCCCTTTGGGATGCCCATGCCGAACCGGACCCTGAGCGGAGCCGAAGGGTACCGCTACGCCTTCCAAGGACAGGAAAAGGACCCGGAAACGGGAAAAGAAGCGTTCCAATTACGTTTATGGGATGGTAGAATAGGACGGTGGTTGACAACAGACCCTTATGGACAATATAATTCTCCATATTTAGGGATGGGAAACAATCCAATATCGATGACCGATTCCGATGGTGGCTATGCGGAGGAAAATCCTGTTTTTGGTAGTGATGGAAGCTACAGGGGCAACACTGTCGAAGGTTTCACGGGCGAGGCCATTATTTATGACGGCAATATCGACTTTTCCAATATGACCGCAGGGGATTTGGCTAGTTCTGGGGGAACATATTTGAGTTCTTTCGATTTTTCCAGTCCTGGCATAAGAGATAATATCGAAAGCTTTATCGCCAATGCAAACCTTCAAGATGGGTTGGATTTGATTGGAAAAGTTACCATTCAAAATTTTCAAAGTGGCGCAAACTATGATGCAGGTCTTGCCACACAGGATAATTATTTGATTCAAAGAGGAGTAAATAAAGATGGAAGTTCCGTAGCTGACGAATTTTTTGAGCCTACTGTAGAGAATCTCAGAAATATAATTAATGGACATGAAGTTATGGGGCATGTGATTTTGGATATTCCAGGATCTGCCACTGGTCACTACGATATTCATGCATTTCAAGTTAATAGACCCCAGTTTAAGAATACAACGGATAATTTTAAAGCTCATGTACTTTCCCAAATGGGCATTCATGCGGCTTATGGGGGCAAGGTTTCTGATTTTAAAAATAATAAAACATTTTACGGTTTATTTAATAAATATGGAAGGAAGATTATACAAAGAGATCAGCCAAGTATATTCAGTAGGTTCTACAGGTAAGAAACTAAAAGTCTGGGCTATTTTGTTTTTATTCATTTTATCACAGTCATGTGGTAATTATGAAGTTAGGGAGTTGGATGTTTTTTTATGGAGTTTAACTGAAAACAACCCTTATCCTAAAGCTACTGAAATTTTAATTGAAAACGGTAAACTTTATAAATCGGATTTTGGCGAATTATTGTTCAGAGAACTAAAAAAATCCGAAAAGGACTCTTTGAACTCCCTTGCTTCCAAAATGGATATGGATAAGGTTGACAGTACATATTACAACCATCTAGCGAGATATTACTATATGTTTGATCTTTCTATGGACGATGGGGACGCCGGGTTTTCGACATCTGTCTATGACTCTGTTGTTCCCAAAGAAATTAAAGAAGTATATGATTATCTTGTCAGTATTTCCGAAAAAGACGAATTTGAAGAAGTAAAAGGTTCATTTAGTGAATTGAATGATTTTTACCTACATCGCCTCGTTAATCCAAATGGCGATACAATATTGCCCTCTAGGGAAACATTTTTTAAAATAAACAAAACTTTATTGGACACTCCAAAGGAGGATTGGATTGAAAACAGTTCGCCAATGGAACCGAATTATCAAATTTTGGTCGGGCATCCAAGTAGTACAGAACAAAATGTTGAACTTCTTGGAATTACCAAGAACGACACCTTGTTTTTCAAGGTTAAGGAAAAATATTTTTCAACAAAATTTCAATATAGAATAGAGTATTTTCCAGAGTACAATCCAAGTATCCTCCGCTAGCGAAAGCGTCCCGCTTGTGCCCAACACGATAAATACTATTGGGTATTTGGCACGCAACAATATGGAAGACATTACCTATATTTACAATGCCAGTGGGCTGGTAACCGAGGTAGAGTACCTGGGCCACCCCTTGGTAAAGTTCTTTTACACGTTGGAGCAAGAAAAGCCCACTGGGCTTTTTGGTGACAAGCGCGGTGGAGCGTTGGCGAACCATAGGGTAAAAAAGGAGACCTACGATGATAACGGCATACTGCAGAGCAGCACCTACTACGTGCGCGATGTGGCCGGGCAGGTAATGGCCGTGTACAGCGACGAGTTCGGGAACATGGCCTTGGTGGAGCAGCCGATCTACGGAGCGGGCAGGCTGGGCATAGCCTATAACGGCAACAACAATACCAAGGCCTATGTGTACGAGCTAACGGACCACTTGGGCAATGTGAGGGCGGTTTTTGGTACGGATGGCAACGAAGCGGGCCTAAAAGGGTTTACAGACTACTATCCCGGCGGGATGGCGATGCCCAATAGAAACCTTGAGGACGCAAACGGTTACCGTTATGGTTATCAAGGCCAATATGCAGAAGAGGACAAGGAGACCGGATTGAACGCCTTTCAACTTCGGATGTACGATTCGAGGATAAACAGATGGCTTTCCCCTGACCCGTATGGGCAATACAATTCTCCATATTTGGCAATGGGCAATGATTGGGCCAATGGTGTGGACCCAGATGGTGGTTGGAAGACCAAATTTGGTGCTTGGCTTTGGAAAACCTTTAATGGCGGCGGTGAAATTGTTGGGGAAAAAGGCAATTGGAGTGTGGCTCAACAAGGTGCAGATGGTTGGGATACGTTTATTACCAATGGTAGCTTCGTACCTGAACATCGTAGGGATTTTGCTGCTGTGCCAGGCTCTGGTTTTTCCCTTTTCAATGTTGCAAATTCTGTTGAAACCCCTGATAGGTTGCCAATTTATGTTAAAGCACAAGCTGATTTTAATTATGGTGGATTTGGTTTTGATTTGAAAGCAGCAGGTGGAAATGTTACTTTACAAAGTAATGCAGGGAAGAAGTCAATTTATTCGATTGGAGGCGAAGCAGATTTTTGGGAAGGAGATTTCACTAACCTTTCCTTTATACAGAACCCATATAACGAAAATAAGGGTGGAACTGAAACAGGATGGGGAGTCAATGGAATTTTTGGTTATAGCGAAAACTATGACACTCAATTCAACCGAGAATCAACAACTACTAATTATGGAATCATAGAGCATACAAAGATTTTTCATAACGAATCCATCCATAACTTAGGCAAAGTTAAACAGGATAGATACGGATGGTCTTTTGGCGGAGAATTTAATGCAGTATACGGTGTTCGGGCTAACATTGAATTTGGTTGGATATCCCAAGGTGTCCCTGAATAAAAGAGTTTTTTTAATATTTAAATCCTACCATAATGAATGATATAATTCGTCGTGCTGTAGCTTTTTACGTGGATGCACTAATCTTTTCGATACCAGCATATTTTGTTTATTCCACTATTTTCTTTAAAACAGCCAACAATCCTCAATCACGATTTGATGATTCCAAGGTTCTTTTGGTTCAAATAATATCTTATATAATTTACTTCACAGTTTGTGAGTTTTTTTTTAAGAGTACCTTAGGGAAAAGTCTTTTTAGATTTAAAATAAAAGGTGAAAATAATGAAATCAATTTGTTACAAGTGTTGGTAAGATCTTTAGCTAGAATCATTCCTGTAAATCAAATTTCTTTCTTGTTTAATGATAAAAAAATATTTTGGCATGAGAAATGGTCAAATCTTTATACTGTCAAGAGAAGTAAGCCATGAAAGACGACAACCATGCCAATTTGGAGGGCTATACCGATTACTATCCCTTTGGGATGCCCATGCCCAACAGGACCCTGAGCGGAGCCGAAGGGTACCGCTATGCCTTCCAAGGACAGGAAAAAGATCCTGAGACGGGCAAGGAAGCGTTTCAGTTGCGTTTATGGGATAGTAGAATAGGAAGATGGCTCACCACCGACCCGTATGGGCAATATGCTTCGCCATATTTGGGTATGGGCAACGACCCCATAAATGGAATAGATCCGGACGGCGGCTGGAAATGGAAACTATTTGCAAAATGGGCAAGGAACAAAGCGGTCAATGCGGGTCTAAACCCTGGTGAACTTTATAAGAGCAATGGAGAATGGGGGTTCAACACCAGTTCCGGTGGAGAAGTGTTCAACCCACATGTCGGTGGTCTGCAATACGAGACCTCGGTGACCTTCAACTATACAGGTGCGTGGAAAAACACTATACCTGCACAGATTACGCCGTTAACCGGGATAAACAACTTTCAAATGTGGAGACAGGCTGCACCTGAAAATAATTGGGATGCTATCAAGCATGTAGGTGCAGAGTTGACATTTGGCACGGCCGACAATGTGAAGGTGCTTTTGACCGGGTCTCATTTTGGAAACGGACCATGGTTCAAAGGGTCTATACCTAACAATTCAGATGCTGGTGTTGACGGCTTAGTAACGGTTGCAACTTTGGGTTACGGAAGCACTTTTAAAAAAGGCCTCGAAACTTTGGATTCATCCGTTGATTTATATCGTGCTTTTTCGAAGGCGACAAAGGGGCAATTTACAGGGCCTAACCATGCTACTTTAAGATCAAAGGCGTATCGTGACATGATAAGACAGCACAATATAAGAGTCAACAATAATGATGCTGTCAAGCAATTTAAAGATTTTGATACGGATTTAAGTAGAGCTATGGAGCTAATAATACAGGATACCAGAAGAGAAGATTAATAAAAATGGTCGACTTTCAAATACTTGAATTTTTCGGAGGATTATTGATATGGTGTTTGCGTGGCTTCAATGGAAGCCTAAAAGATGCTCAGAGCCACAAATATTCGGCCGTTACGGGTCTATTAGTAGTAACGGCACTTATTTTGATAGTGATAAAAGTTGTGGGGTAAAGAAAGAATATTATCAGAATTTATGTAGAGCCACGGCGAGAGCTGTGGCTTTTGACTAGCATTGAAATTAATAAATGAGTTTGCAGACTGCCATAAGACAAAATAGTGTTGACCACTTGGGAAATGTACGGGCGGTTTTTGGCACGGAAGGCAACGAAGTTGGCCTAAAGGGGTTTACGGACTATTACCCCGGCGGCATGGCGATGCCCAATAGAAATCTGGAGGATACCAACGGCTACAGGTATGGTTATCAAGGGCAGTTCGCAGAAGAGGATAAGGAGACGGGATTGAACGCCTTCCAACTTCGGATGTACGATTCGAGGATAAACAGATGGCTGTCACCTGACCCGTATGGGCAATACAATTCTCCATATTTGGCAATGGGCAATGATTGGGCCAATGGTGTGGACCCAGATGGTGGTTGGAAGACCAAATTTGGTGCTTGGCTCTGGAAAACCTTCAACGGCGGTGGCGAGATTGTTGGAGAAAAAGGCAATTGGAGCGTTGCCCAGCAAGGTCCAGATGGTTGGGATACATTTGTCACGAATGGCTCCTTTAAAACATCGTGGGAAAAAGACAACCCTTGGTGGACTCGATTAAATACTCAACAACAATATAGTTATCCAAAAACAGAGTTTTATGTCGAAGCCCAAGCAGATTTTAACGTTGGTGGGATTGGTGCAGATGTGAGAGCATTTGGTTCAACTTTTGCTTTATTTGGCGAAGCAGGCAGAAACCCTATTTATTCAATTGGAGGGGGCTATAATACTGAAACAGGCCCCATTGACCATACTTTTGCTGGTTTACCCGAAGACCCCAATCAAGACTTTGGATTATCAGTTGGCAAAGGTTTGGGAGCAGGTGTCAATTTTAATAATGAATTGAGTATAAATAAGGTCACATATAGTGCTGGATTAACTAATCTAATTATTGAGTATCATACTGAGGATACTCATAAAGGCCAAACAAAAATCAAAAGTGTTAGCTCGGAACAGGAATTTGGCGGGTCGATAAATTTCATTTATGGTATAGAGGCATACATCAAATTTGGGGTGAAACAAACAAACGAATAAATGGAAAAGAAGTTTAACACAAGAAAGTTATTGGAATCCTTAATTGTTAGAAGACTCATTTCATTTTACATTGATTTAATAATTGTTTCAATTATTAGTTTATTGTATCTGTTTTTTATTGACGTTAATGGTCCTTTTGTACAAAATAAAGGTTTTCCTTTTTGGGACGCAAACAGGATTTGGGTGTTTCAATTGATAGTTTACTTCTTATATTTTTTGCTTCTAGAGTATTTTTTAGGATACACTTTTGGTAAGAAAATTCTAAATTTAAGAATATCAACAAACGTTTCCCAAAATCCAAAGTTTTTCAAAGTTTTATTCAGGACGTTCATCAGAATTCTACCAATCAACCCTATTTCTTTCTTGTTTAATGCAGAAAAAAGGTTTTGGCACGAGAAATGGTCAAATGTTTATACTGTCAAGAAAAGTAAGACATGAAAGAGGACAACCATGCCAATTTGGAGGGCTATACGGACTACTATCCCGGCGGGATGGCGATGCCCAACAGGAACATGCAGGATGCCAATGGCTATCGTTACGGCTATCAGGGCCAATATGCCGAGGAGGACAAGGAGACCGGATTGAACGCCTTCCAACTTAGGATGTATGATTCCAGGATAATGAGGTGGCTCTCCCCTGACCCCTATGGGCAATACAATTCTCCATATTTGGCAATGGGCAATGATTGGGCCAATGGTGTAGATCCAGATGGTGGCTGGAAATCCAAGTTCGGGGCATGGCTTTGGAAAACCTTTAATGGCGGTGGAGAAATTGTTGGGGAAAAAGGCAATTGGAGCGTGGCCCAACAGGGAGCCGATGGTTGGGATACCTTTATTACCAATGGTGACTTTTCTGGTAAGGGCTTCCAATATACACACTTAAACTATACCCCACTCCCTGGAGCGACTATTGGGGCAGAGAAGATGAGGGGCAACAATCCTTTTACCGGTAAAAGATGGGACTGGTTCGAGAGCCGATTGAGCGGGGAAAAGTTTTACGGTAACGGCAGCGAGGAATATGGCAATACCAAAGGAAAGCACGGCGAGGTATATGGCTCCCAAGACTATAATGACTGGTTGATACCTGGTTCAAATGGTGGCAACCTGAGATTTTGGGCGCACAAGCCCAATACCGTAAACCATATGTTGAGGGCTGCACGGGATGGTGTAAGTGCTGTTGATCAGGCGAATAACGTTGCATCTGTTATTATCGAGCCTGTTGATAATGATACTATCACTTATCTTCTTCAGGCTTGGAAAAATGGCGTTCATTCGGGAGGTATTGGAGGAGAATATAAAGGAGTAAGATCAAGTAATGGTAGAATTAGTAATTATTTTGAATCTGGAAACACTTATGAATGGGATTCAATCCAAAAAGTACAGCTTTATGGGAACTAGAATATGCTATCTAATCTTGATGACTTTATTTTTTACTGGGTGTACCAACAGGGAAAAAGTTACATATCACACTAACGGCAATGTTAAGATTAGGGTTCCGTTGAAAGGTTCAAAGTATGAAGGCACCCTGCGTGAATATAGTGAAGATGGGGCATTAAAGTCAAAATATGAATATTTAGACGGGAAAAGACAAGGTATTTCGGTACATTTTTATGAACCCGGTTACAAATTCTCGAAAAGTGAAATAAGCTGGGAAGACAACAAAGCGGTATACCAAAAAAACTTTGGGAAGGATTGTTTAGTGGTAAGTGAAGGAGAATTGCTCAAATATAATTTTAAAATAGGTACTTGGAAGTTTTACGGGAATAATGGCAAAATAAAGGAAAGACAAGAGTTTATAAATATTGACGGAGAGCCATACCTGAACCAAAACTGGAAGTACAATCAAAAAGGAGATACTATTGGAGGAAACTATTATAAAGTCAAGACCACTTTTTCAAAGGATGATATGGTTAGGATACATTTTTTTTTAGCACAACCATTGATATCATATGAAAGTGAACTTTATGTGTGTCTCCCAAAAGGAAAAGGTTTAAAGAACGATTTTAGCAATGAAGAAAGCTACAACTGGGACACCATCTATAATTTGGAAAAGAGGTTCAAGCCTCAAGGAAAATTCAAGAATGCCAATCATGATGTGGTCTTTGATTTAGAGTTAAAAGATTCTACGGAAAAAAATCTGAAGGGATTTTTATTGGAGAAATCAAATGAAGCATTAGATACGGTGGATTTTATAACTCGAAAAATATACTTTGACCTGCCTGTCTATATAAGTGCAGATTCATCATCCAGTCGCTAGTCTTGTGTCCCCCGCTAGCGCAAGCGTTCCGCTTGTGCCATACAGAATAAAATAAGAGAGCCACTGTTGGAGCCGTGGTTTTTGACTAGAATTGAAATTAATAAATGAGTTTGCACACTGCCATAAGACAAAATAGTGTTGACCACTTGGGGAATGTGCGGGTGGTTTTTAGAACAGATGGCAACGAAGCGGGCCTAAAAGGGTTTACCGACTATTATCCCTTTGGGATGCCCATGCCCAACCGGACCCTGAGCGGAGCCGAAGGGTATCGCTATCCCTTTTCATATTATATAAAAACAGATTTACGGTGGTCTGCAATGTTTTCAAGGGTAAACATTTGTCAACTATTTAAATTTATCGTATCTATGATACGAGAAAAAAAAGACCCCTACCTTTTTCTCCCAACCTCACCTTAATTACAGCATTTTTAATTTTATCCTTTCAAGGGAGGATCAAGGGTGCCCAAATGTTACTTATGAGACCTACATTGATACTAATTTTCATGGCTGCCATGTTTTGCAGCTGTGGTCCCCTGCGCCAATTGCAAAAGTCTGGTTCGCAAGTTCCGGTACTAGGGTCTATCGGCCAACAGCAATCCTCACTGTTCAAAAAAGAATTCCAAAAGGTAGGGGAACCCCATTTGGCCACTCCCATAAGCGTTTCTTTGGAATCCACTCCACTTTCTGGAAAGGCCAGAGCTCGATACAACCGCTTTAGGGAGCGAATGGGGAGGGCACCGTTGACCCAGACCATGGACACTACCCAACTGACGGGATTAAAGTATTACCAAATTGAAATAAACGATGCCGTGCATCTAGTGGAGGCGCTCAATGATGCGCTGAATGCAAACCTGAGAACCTATCTCAAGGAAAACACCAAACTAGAAGTCATTTCCTCCATGTATTTTGTGGTCAATGCGGATCTGTCCGAAAAAATGGATGAGACCGAAAAACTGTACCTGACTACGGATCAATCTGGAGCCTTATCCCTTAAGATGGGAAACGCTAGAAATGGCGATTCAATTAAACTTTCGGACATGTACATTTTCGACTACAGAACAGCCTCCTTTTGTTGGAACAAGGACAAGAGAGGACAGCTGCAAATAGCCCAAATCCTTTTTGATGGAGGTGCTTGCCCTGGCAATACTAAGGCCAATCCAGAGAAGTTGAACAAAACACCTGACTACTTGAAGCTATGAACAAACGAATCATTTTGATGATGCTAATAGGTTCTATTGGTCTTTGTGCCTGTGAGGACATTCTGGAGGTTCCTGATATTTCTGCCCAGACCATCAACATATTGGCACCTACCAATGGCACTATTTTGACCAACAATACGGTAAACCTAAACTGGGAAAATGTGGAAGAGGCAACGGGGTATACCGTGCAAGTGGCCACCCCCAATTTTGAAAATGCGGCTCAAATCCTTATGGACAGTGTCATTGAAATGGACACCTTGGGATATTTGCCCACCCAGTTGCAGCAAAACCTGCTAAACGGGAACTATGAATGGCGCGTCAAGGCCTTCAATAGTGGTTTTGAGACTCTCTATTCGACAAGCGTTTTTCAAGTCAATTGGGACGAGGATGTGGCTCTCTCCACTAAACTGCAATTGGTTTCATCAGAAAATGGGAGCAAAACCGATAACTATACCATAGCCAATTGAGCAAAAGCGCCAAAACATACACGCTTCTAGGCCTCGTGCTATTGATATGGGGCATCATAGGTTTTAAGGTGATCAAGGCCCTGACCCATGAACCCGATATACCGCCGATGCAGGTCACAAAATCCGAGCTGGTCCAAATCGCAAACACCAAGGATTCTTTCTCCATTAATGCTGACTATCGGGACCCCTTTTTAGGTACCCTTCCCGGCACAAAAAAGAAGATGGCCCAAAGAACGATTAAAAAAGAGCCGGTCCAGAAAAGAAATATTATATACTCAGGTCTGGTCACAGAATCAAGTACGGGAAACACCCTATTTTTTATTTCCATAGATGGGCAGCAACATATGATGTCCCTTAAGGAGGAAATCAATGGTGTGACCTTGGTCAACGGGAATGATAGGCAAATCAAGGTCCGCTACGGAGGACAATCGGAAACCATATCGCTGCAATGATGTTCTTTACAAAAATCAGGGCGGGTGCACTACAGTTCGTACTCTTCATAGGAACCATCATCGTGCTCCTGCTTTTCGGATTCATTTTGATGAACCACAGCAACGCCCTCTTGGACAAACGATCGGAAACCTTGGTAGACCTTATCCAAGAGACCAATTCTGGATTAAGGACATCCTTTGACAATCCTATGCACAGTGGACAACAAAGAAATTTAGATTCCAATATTTCAGGGATACACACAACGGTCTCAAAGGATTATTGGGGACTTATTGAAAAACGGAAAGTGGTATCGGAAAAGGGGAAGTTGCGTTTTGAGAAATTGGCCCTTGTGGGTCATCAAGCTGGGGAGCGCCAAGCCCTGTATATCAAGGATGCCAACCGACCCTTGGTCGTTGCGGGCAGTGCCAAGATTGTGGGGGATGCCTATTTGCCCGAACGGGGCATCAAGATGGGGAATATCGGAGGGCATGGGTATACAGGCCCCCAACTGGTGTATGGCAACAGCTATAGAAGCCAAGGACAACTCCCCAGTATCCATCAGGAAGCCAAACAACAATTGCAACAATTTACCAGTACATACCAGAACTTCAAGGGAAACCGTACCAACTTGCGGGCGGACACCGATGTAAAAAACAGTTTTACCAATGAGACCCTGCTCATCGAGGACAACCTTGTCGAATTAGGAAATGTATCACTCTCAGGAAACATTGTCATTCGGGCGACCAATGAGATTCGTATCAATTCTACTGCAAGGTTGCGAGATGTTGTCCTGATTGCCCCAAGAATTGCAATAGGGGATGGGGTCAAAGGATCTTTTCAGGCTATTTCGAGTGAAAGGATAATGGTGGGAAACAACTGCCAACTGGAATACCCGACTGTTTTGGCTGTAAACAGCAACCCATCCAAAACAACAACTATCAATAGGACAAGGGAACCCGCCATTTCAATAGGACGAAGATCAATCGTAGCGGGCTCGGTAGTTTATCTGGACAAAAAGGAACAAGGGGGACTGCCCTTGTTCATGACTATTGACGAGGGAGCAAAAGTGGCAGGTGAAATCTATTGCGAACAGAGCCTGGAGCTAAAAGGTAGCGTCTATGGCAGTGTCATTACGGATTCGTTCGTCGCCTTTGAAAATGGAAACACCTACCTGAACCATCTGTTCAACGGTGAGATAAACGCCTCATTATTGCCAAAGGAATTCAGCGGTTTGGTCTATGGGGACAAACAAATAAACAGCGTGGTCAAATGGATGTACTAAAGAGAATAAAGGGCTCAACCCTTATGGAAACTTTAGTCGCCACCGTGCTGATCGTGGTGGTGTTCATGATGGCCAGCTTGACCCTGAACGCCCTGTTTTCCACCACCATTACAACAAACGATGAGCCCGTAAGACAGGAACTGCTGTTCTTGCAATATACCTTTGACCATGGAAAACTTTCCTTGCCCTATTATGGTGAATTGGACGCATGGGATATTTCCGTGCAAGAACAGGAGGTTCAAGGAACAAAGACAATCGTTTTTTTGGCGGTAAATACAATCAATAACAGGGAAGTTACCTATACCAAATAAGATGAATACGCTGACCCAACGCATAAAAGCCTTTACGCTCCACGAAATGCTTGTGGTATTGCTGATCACCGCACTGGTGGTGGGCATGGCCTACAGTGTTTTGCGATTGGTGCAGGTACAAATGAGCGGCATTGCCTCAAACTATTCAGAGGCCGCCAGAATACGGAGGTTGAAACAGAGCCTTTGGGCAGACTTCCATTCGCATGATAGAATTTGGTACGAGAGTGAGACAAAGGAGATGATCATGGTAAATGAATTGCAACAGGTCCGTTACCATTTTATGGAGCAAATGGTGGTGAAAGCTCAGGATACCTTTAAGGTGGACATTCGTGAACTCACTCCCTATTTTAAAGCAGAGCCCGTAACCAATGGCGAGATAGATGCCTTGGATTTGTATATGAGACAGCATAACCGGGTGAGGCTATTTGTGTACAAGGAGAACGCTGCAACAAGTTATATCGACTGACAATGGGCTTTAAATTGGAACATACAATAAATCAGACCAACACTACACCAAAGCAAAAAAATGAAGTGGACAAATGGCTGAAAAAGGAGATAACCCTGTTCGGTTCCTTCTTTAATTCCAGACGAAAGGAGGGTTTTTATGGCGAGCTTGCCATTTTGTTGAAGGCAGGACTACAACTGCGCGAAGCCCTGGAACTTGTAGCCTCCAACCAAAAAAAGGAAAAAGTGAGGCTGTTTTTGGAAGGAATGGTACTGGAGCTGGACAGTGGCCTCGGCTTTTCGGAAGTCCTGCAACAACGAAAGGAGTTTACGGAGTACGAATATTACTCAGTGGAAATTGGCGAAGAGAGCGGAAATTTGGGAACCATACTCCAGGAATTGGCCACTTTCTTCTCCCAAAAAAATGAGCAGCGAAGAAATTTGGTCAATGCGTTGACCTATCCGTTGATCATCTTTTGTACGGCCATCTTGGTGGTTGTCTTTATGCTTAGGATGGTGGTTCCCATGTTCAAGGACATTTTTGAACAAAATGGAGTGGAGCTGCCCACGATAACCCAGTACATTATTGGCATTTCCAATTTTATTGAGGGCTATGGTCTGCTATTTTTGTTGGGGTTAGCAGTACTCATCGTATTGCGAAAACCGTTGATGCAAAAGGAAGCCTTCAAACGAAAATGGGACTATCTGATGCTTAAGATTCCGTATCTGGGCAATTTCATCAGATTGGTCTATATGACACAGTTCACTCAAGCGGTGACACTTTTGACCACCTCAAAGGTACCTTTGCTGAACAGTGTCCAAATGGCAAAGAAGATGTTAATGTTCTTTCCCTTGCAGGATGCCTTGGAAACCATGGAGGCAAGAATATTGAAAGGGGTAAGCCTACATCAAAGTTTACAAGGTAACCAAGTCTTTGACCATAAAATGGTATCGTTGGTCAAAGTGGCCGAGGAGACGAATCAGACCGAATATATCTTCAAAAAGCTGAATCAGCAGTACGCAACGGAAGTACAACAGAAATCCAAAATGCTCTCTACCGTGATGGAACCTATCATTATCATAGTCATCGGTGTTTTCGTTGGTGTCATCTTAGTATCCATGTATCTGCCGATGTTTAGATTGAGTAGTGTATTGGGAGGGTAGTTGTATTTAATTAATGAATCATTTTCAACAATAGAGGATTTAACGAATACTGGGACTTCCAGACAAGCTCCGAATGACCAAAGCATTGTTTTTTCAAAAAAAAGCCCCCACATCGGAGGGCTTTTCTATCTAAAAAGGTCAATCTCTTAATCCGCAGCTTTGTCAACCACCAATCTTCCAGGTCTGTTGGCAATTTCCCAAGCCGTGTAAAAAATAAGCCGGGTTCGGTTTTCCAACAAATCGTAGTTGATTTTATCGGGAGTGTCACCTGGGCGGTGATAGTCCGCATGGGTACCGTTAAAATAAAAGATGATCGGAATATTGTTCTTGGCAAAATTGTAATGATCGCTACGATAGTAAAAACGATTGGGGTCGTTTTCATCGTTGTAGGTATAATCAAACTCAATGTTGGTGTATTTTTTATTCACCGCTTCGGATAGGTTGTGCAGTTCCGTACTCAACTTGTCCGAACCGATTATGTATAAGTAATTTCTCGCCCCAGCGTAGTTGGGGTCAATACGCCCGATCATATCAATGTTGAGGTCCACCACGGTATTTTCCAAAGGAAAGACCGGGTCAACATCGGTATAATATCTTGATCCCAACAGTCCTTTTTCTTCACCCGTCACATGCAGAAAAACTATTGAACGCTTGGGGCCGTTACCCTCATCGGCCGCTTTTTTAAAGGCTTGAGCGATTTCCAACAAAGCCACGGTACCCGAACCATCGTCGTCCGCACCATTGTTGATTTGCCCATCGGCAGTGACTCCTATATGATCTAAGTGGGAGGAAATGATTACATATTCCTCCGGTTTTTCACTTCCTTTAATAAAGGCCACCACATTTTCGGAATCGATCTGGTCATTGCCACTTGTCAAATTCAAATCAATATCGGCCTGTACAACTTTAGGAACGTCGTCTTCCTCAATATCAGACTTAATGGCTTGTGCAGCAGGCATGTCCAAGATAAGCAGCATCGGGTTGTCGGTATCCCCGGCAAGTTGCATTCTTCCGCTGTCATTGGTTCTGATAAAATCAAAATATCCTCGGAATCTTGGGAAGTTTTGAACATCGAGGTACAAAACGCCTTTGGCTCCCTTGTCGTTGGCAATGGATGCTTTTTTGCTGATGGATTCGGACAGATTGCTCCATTCCGATTTTTTTGAGGTACCGGACAACACATAATTTCCATCACTGTCCACAGGCTCGCCCGCCTTCATCAGTACCAATTTGCCCGATACATCGATGCCGCTGTAATCGGAATAGTCCCCATCTTCGATACCGTATCCTGCATACACAATTTCGTTATAAGTGCCCTGGGCAGAGGTAAAGGTCACCACTTCTTTGCCCAGTTCAAAGGCTTGACCATTAAAACTTAGGCTTCCCACAGGAACTTTTGAAACTTCCAACGGCACTTTTTGAAAGTAATCCCCATTGGATTTGGCAGGAGGAACATCCAAGGATTGGTAGTGCGCCTTGATATATTCCACGGCTTTCTTCTGTCCCGGAGTGCCGGTTTCCCTTCCTTCAAACTCATCCGAAGCGTAGGTGTATAAATGTTCCTTGAGGTCTGCCTCGGTAATTGTTTCGGCATACGGCACAGGGTCCGCCATAGGTTTGGCTGCCTCGGAAACGGTTTTTTGGGAAGAATTGCATGCCAAGGACAACCCCAGCATCAATAGAAGTAATTTTTTCATTAGAGTTGGTTTTCAAAATCCCCCAAAAGTAGTCAAAAGTTAGTTAAAGAAATCACATCGACCATTTTAACGGAATCAAGTCCTTTATGTATCTTGGCACTTCGAATTTGTGGAAACCCTTAAATGGCGCACTATGGGCAAGAGCAAAACTGTGATTGTGATCGGAGGAGGAATCGTTGGTCTTTCCACAGCATATTTTTTGCACAAGGAAGGACATCAGGTGACCGTATTGGACAAATCGGATATTTCGGCCGGAGCTTCTTTTGTAAATGCAGGCTATTTAACGCCAAGCCATATTGTATCCTTGGCCTCACCTGGCATGATTACCCAAGGAATCAAGTACATGTTCAACTCCTCGAGCCCCTTTTATATGAAACCCAGATGGGATATCGATTTCATCAAATGGGCATGGTACTTTAAAAAGTCCTCCACCAAAGCCAAGGTAGAGAAGGCAATGCCGGTAATTCGCGACATTAACCTGTTGAGCAGAGAGCTGTTTGAAGGAATCCAAGCCTCTGGAGATTTGGGCCACTTTGAAATTGGCAACCAAGGGTTGTTGATGATGTTCCAGACCGATAAGGCCCGCGACCACGAAATGGAAGTAGTGGAAAAGGCCAAGGATTTGGGATTGAACAGTAGATTATTGACCAAACAGGAATTACAGGATTTGGAGCCCAACCTAACCATCAATGCGAATGGTGGCATACTTTGGGAATGCGATAGGCATACAACACCACCTTTGATCATGAGGAATATGTTGGAGTTCCTTGAAACAAATGGTGTTGAGATCCATAAAAATGAAAGTGTAACCGACTTGTCGGTTTCAGGAAACCGGGTTACCGATGTTCGAACGGAAAAAGCAACCTACTCGGCCGATGAAGTGGTTCTGGCTGCAGGTTCATGGACGTCCGACCTATCAAAGAAAATCCGATTACAACTGCCCCTACAAGCAGGAAAGGGGTATCGAATCAACATGGAAGAGCCTACGGGAATTACGTTCCCCGCCATTTTGATGGAAAAAAAGATTGCTGTCACCCCTATGGAAGGTTTTACCCGATTTGCCGGCACTATGGAGTTTTCGGGAATCAACCATACCATTCGTAAGGAGCGGGTAGAGGCCATAGCAAGAGGGGTGGAAAGCTACTATGAAGGTTTGAGCATCCCCGAAAAGGCCAAGGCCGAGGCCAAATGTGGACTTCGTCCAGTTTCACCGGATGGGCTTCCTTACATTGGGAGGGTTAAGCACATGAATAACCTCACCATTGCTACCGGTCATGCCATGATGGGATGGAGCTTGGGCCCTGCTACAGGTAAATTGGTCACCGAGATCATTTCCGGGCAAGAATTATCCATGGGTATAGCCCCTTTTGACCCCCAACGTAAATTTTAAGATATTTCTTTCCTATTGCGGCATGATATGTGTCCTAAGATTTTTCGGTTGTTGTTTTTACGATTAATTTTACAACATGAAAAAACACTACGCCATTACATCTTTTCTTTCGTTGTTCTTCGTTTTTGGGATTTGGTCCCAAGAAGTACAGATTTTTACCCTGAAGGACTTTGACCTTAATGGTAAGGTGAAATCGTGTTTGGTATCCACCAATTATGGCAAAGAGTTGTTCGAATTCAACAGGGAGGGGGTATTGACTAAAACCGTGACCCAATATAACGACACGGACCAAGATATTACGTACTACAAATATCAGCATGGGGAATTATTGGAGAAACGGATGGAAAGTTACAAGAACAATGTTCTCGACGAATCCACTTCCATGGCCAATTTTTATGAAGTAGATACCGTTCCAACCAAGACCATTACCGAAAAAATCATTTCGTACGATAAGCAATTCCTGGAGCAACAGCAATACTATTATGATGAGGAAGGCAAGTTGATGCGCATCACCACTTCCAACGGGGAAGGTGTGGACGAAACCACTTTTGACTATTCCACAGTGAAAAACGAGGAAACGGTCAGTACTTTTACCAATGGAATTTTGCAAAAATCCGTACGTACCTCCACCAAAAAGGTTGGAAACAAAACCCAAAAAGTAGTACTCACCAAGGAATATATTGACGGAGAACCCAATACAGCTAACGAGGAGGTCTTTAACGAAGCCGGTAAATTGGTCACTAGCGAAGACTTTTTATATGATATGGCCGAAAAGGAATTTGTTTCCCAAGAAAAGCGTTTTTATCAGTATACGGATGGAGTTTTGAGCAAAGTGGTCCACAAAACGGTAAACACCGAGTCCACTGATAAGTATATTTTTCAGTTTGATAACCATACCCCCCGTAATTGGGTAAAAAAAATCGTGACGCCAGGAAATAGTTACACCACCCGTACCATTGAATACTTTAAGGAAGCAGAACCCAAGGAACAGACCTCCAATTAACTATTCCAATAATTTCGCTATGATTTCCGGCTTGACTTCATGACCTCCTTTAAAGGTGATGATTTCGGCCTGGCCTTGAAACAATCCATCAATTTTTACTTTCTCACCTTTTAATCGTTCAGGGGTAAGAAATTCATCTTGATCGCCATAGATGATTTTGACTTCGGTTGAATCGTAATCCAGAAAATCAAAATCGGAAGCAGTGAGCTCATTGGGAATACCACCAGCGTAGAGGACCAAGAGTTTACAACGTACTTTTTTGCCCGCAAGCCAACGGGTCGCAATCGAAACCCCTTGGGAGAACCCGAAGACCATAAAATTGACTTTTTCCGGAATATGCTCTGCTTCTAGCACGGCATCAATATAGTTTAGGACGTTTTTCACCTCCATAGCCGTGTTTTCCTTGGTCAACCAACTAGCACCAACGTATTTGTACTCGTTTTTCAAATAGTATTTGGAGGGTGCTTGCGGCACAATGAGGTAGTTTTCCTCCATGTCCAATCCCTCAAAATATTTGACAAAATAGCGGCTCAGATAACCAATACCATGAAAAATCAGCCAAACATTCTTGGTTCTTGGGGTGAGTTCGTTTTTGGTCAGATAGGTGTTTTCGGTGGAATAGGTTACCGTTTTTTCTGGGTTGGACATGATTGGAATGACTTTGTTCGCTATTGCCGGAGCTTTGTGTAATTTTACAAAAAAGTAGAACGATGAACGAACACAAAGAGAAGATTTTGTCCGTTTGCAACGAAATTTGCAAAAACACCTTGATGGAAACCTTGGATATCACCTACGTGGATGTTGGGGAGAATTTTCTCTTGGCCAAAATGCCGGTTACGCCAAGGGTGCATCAGCCCGATGGTGTGCTCCATGGAGGAGCTTCCGTCGCCCTTGCCGAGAGTGTTGGTAGTGCTGCTTCCTACATTTTTTTGGACGGTCAAAAGTTCTTTGTACGTGGAATCGAGATTGCGGCCAATCACGTAAAGTCCATAAGGGAAGGTTTTGTCTATGCCAGGGCATCCATTTTGCATAAGGGAAGGACCACGCAGCTTTGGGAAATAAAAATCACCGACGAAGAAGGCCAGCTCATCTCCAATTGTAAATTGACCACCATTGCATTACCTAGAAAATAAAGACCTCGATACCATCTTCGATAAGGCAGGGGAGAGTCTGGAAAAAGGCTTGCCCTTTGTCATTTACAGAAAGCCTGATGCTACCCAAATGTACGGTGTTTTTCAGTCTTCCACAGATTTAAAACTGACTAAGGATTTTACGGAAAGCGGCTTTGTTTTTGCACCGTTCGATAAGGCGGATAAGGCCATATTGATCCAACCCGATGCATTTTGGACGGCCGAATATGCCCCTGAGAAGGCACAACGTCCTGCCAATGTTAATTTGGACGAATTAGGGCGTGAGAATCACTTAAAATTGGTGGAACGGGGAATTGCTGAAATTAAAAAAGGAAGACTGCAAAAGGTAGTCTTGTCAAGGCAGATTGCATTGGACATTGCCAAATCCCCGATACAAATTTTCAAGACCCTTCTGAACACCTATACCAATGCATTTGGATATTTGTTCCATCACCCTAAAGTGGGGACTTGGTGCGGTGCCACCCCAGAAACCTTGGTCCGGGTAAAAAATAAACAATTGCAGACCATGTCCTTGGCGGCGACCCTTCCCCATATCGAAAATGAGGAACCCCAATGGAGTGAAAAAGAAATTCAAGAACAACAAATGGTGTCCGAATATATTGGGGACAAATTGGCCCATGCCATGGAAGTTCTCGAGATTGATGAGGCAGAATCCGTTAGGGCGGGCAATTTATGGCATCTTCGATCCGAAGTTCGAGGTACCATGTTGCCCAATGTAAAAGTGAGGGAAGTGATCAGGGCGTTGCACCCAACCCCTGCAGTTTGTGGCATTCCAACGAGCGAGGCCCAATTGTTTATCGCGACGAACGAAAACTACCAAAGAACCTACTACACAGGTTTTTTGGGGGAACTCAACCTCGCACAAGAAGGGGAAACATCACTTTTTGTAAATCTTCGTTGCATGGAATTGAAAAGTAACAAAGCTTTTATTTTTGTGGGAGGCGGGATCACAGAGGCCTCCGACCCGGAAAGTGAATGGATTGAAACCCAAAACAAAAGCAAGACCATGCTCGGTATTTTGTAAAATGGAGCCATTTGTAGCAAGGAATTAATCTGCAGAAAGCGTATTTTTGTAGTCCATGACGTATTCAGATATTCCGGCAGCGCAGACCTTGATACTGTACTTTAAAGCAAGGGGCGTAAAGAACATAGTTATCTCACCGGGGTCCAGAAATGCCCCGTTGACCATCAGTTTTACGAAGAATCCATTTTTCAAGTGTTTTAGTATTGTGGACGAACGCTGTGCCGCATTCTTTGCCATGGGCATGGCCCAGCATTTGCGCGAACCAGTGGCCGTAATTTGCTCTTCGGGAAGTGCGTTGCTCAATTTTTATCCCGCAGTTGCAGAGGCTTATTATAGTGACATCCCTTTAATCGTGATTTCTGCAGACAGACCAAGCTACCGTATCGATATCGGGGACGGACAGACCATTCGACAGAAAAATGTGATGGAAAAGCACATCGGTTATTCGGCCAATTTGAAGCAGGATGTTTCCCATGCCACAGAAACCATTTCAAAATATGGCCCGCACTTATTGGATGATAATCAGGAACACGTTCAGGACTATAACGAAAGGGAAATCGCCAAAGCACTTTCAGTTGCTTTTGATGAAAAATATCCGGTGCACATCAATATTCCTTTTGAGGAACCCTTGTACGGTAGCGTAGAGGAGCCGTCGGTGCAGCTTCAAAATTACCAGCTTTCTGAAAATGTGGCCGATACGGAACATGAAGATTGGGAGACCCTGGCCGCTATTTGGAAGAGTCTTCCACGAAAAATGGTCCTGGCAGGGGTTAACCATCCCAACGCCTTGGAAGAGGAAGTGTTGCAGCTTTTGGCCAAGGACCCGGATACCGTTTTGTTTACCGAAACCACTTCCAATTTGCATCATCCGGAATTCTTCGAAAGCATAGATAGCATTATCGCGCCTATCGAAAAATCCAATAATGCAGCAGAGCTTTTCAATGCTTTGCAACCCGACCTATTGGTCACCTTTGGTGGATTGATCGTATCCAAAAAAATAAAGGCCTTTCTACGAAAATACAAGCCCAAACAACACTGGCATATAGATATGAAAAAGGCCAACAATACCTTCTATTGCCTGACCAAACACATCAAAGCAGACCCCAACCGTTTTTTTAGGGAGGTTGCGACAGAAAGTTTCGGAGAAAGCCATTACAAACGGTTTTGGGAAACCAAAAAAGACATTTACGAAAAGAAGCGCGAAGACTATCTCCATGAGATTCCGTTCTCGGATTTTACCGCTTTTCATCAAATCATCAGAAAAATACCCAAAGGGTATCAGGTGCATTTGGCCAATAGTTCCACGGTACGCTACGCCCAACTCTTTGCGTTGGATAAATCATTAAAAGTATACTGCAATCGCGGTACCAGCGGTATTGATGGGAGCACATCCACGGCCCTAGGCAGTTCCATTTATAGCGATTCCCCAACAGTGCTGCTTACAGGCGATTTGAGCTTTTTTTACGATAGCAATGCCCTTTGGAACGGTTATACCCGTCCCGATTTTAGGATTGTACTCATCAATAATTCCGGAGGAGGTATTTTTAGGATCTTACCCGGAATGGAGGAGACCGAGGAGTTTGAGACCTTTTTTGAGACCAGCCATAATTTATCGGCGGAACACCTGGCGAAGATGTATGGTTACGATTATTTGAAAGCGAACAATGAAACTGAACTGAAAGATTCGCTCCATGTTTTTTACGGGAAATCGGAACGGCCAAAAATCTTGGAAGTCGCCACACCACGGGTTTTGAACAATAAAATTTTGCTTGGGTACTTTGATTTTATATCTTAGAAGCTTAACTGTAAATCAAACTAGAACACTAACAGATTATGAGTAAAAGAGACGAATTGATCGAAAAGTACGCTGCGGACATCAAAAACAAATTTGGACAAGATCCTGATATGGATTTGTTGACCAAAGTAGCGGTTGGATTGGGCCCTGCCATTTACAATTTGGATGCATCCAAAGTATCCGGCTCCGACGAAAAGGAGCTGGAAACCGTAAAGAACAATTTCTTGATCAAAAAATTGGGGCTGGCTGATACCCCAGCACTAATGGAGTCCATCAACAGCGTTATTGATACGTACGGACGATCGGAAAAAAACAAGCATCGTGCCGTTATCTACTATATTTTGGCCAAGCACTTTGGTAAGGAATCAGTATATAACTAGGATGTTCACTATTAAAAAAGAGCTGTTCGATTGTGGACAGCTTTTTTTATACCCGTTTTTACAACTACCTTTACCGCATGATAGAACTGGGAAACTACAATACCCTTAAGGTGCTCAGGAGCACTAGTATAGGGCTTTTTTTGGGAGATGAGGAAGGAACGGAAATTTTGTTGCCCAATAAATACGTGCCCGAGGATTTTGAAATAGACCAAGAAATGGAAGTGTTCTGTTATTTGGACAATGCGGAACGCCCCATCTCCACCACATTGAAGCCCAAAATTGTCCGTAATGGGTTTGCCTACTTGCAAGTGGTCGAAGTGGGAGCCTACGGCGCCTTTATGGATTGGGGATTGGAAAAGCATTTGTTGGTGCCATTTAGGGAGCAATCACAACGAATGGAGGATGGTCAAAAATATATTGTCCATTGCTACATGGACGAGGAAAGTATGCGTCTTACGGGCTCGAGCAGGATAGATAAGTTTTTGTCCAACGATAGTGTGGATTACGAACAAAATGATCCAGTGGACCTTTTGGTGTATCGAAAAACTCCGCTGGGTTGGGAGGTCGTCGTGGATAATCGTCACAAAGGACTCATTTTTGACAGTGATATCTTCAAACCGGTTTCTGTGGGCGATGGCCTGAATGGTTTTGTAAAAAATGTTCGGGATGACAAAAAACTGGATATTTCACTACAGCCCATTGGAGCCAAAATGTTGGAGCCCACGGCCAAAATGATTTTGGACAAACTTGTGCAAAGTGGTGGCTTTTTGCCCTTGCACGATAAATCGTCGCCCGAAACAATCCAAAAGACCCTTCATTTGAGCAAAAAAGCCTTTAAAAAAGGGGTGGGTATTCTGTACCGTCAACGCAAAATCAGTATACAGGAAGACGGTATCCGCTTACTTTAGACCAAAAACAACGCCAAGACCCTATTTATGGTAGCTTTAGCGCCGTAAAGTTTTTTTCTTAACCCAAAAATTTTATTTTTGTAGGGATTCAGATTAACGTATTGGTTGCCTTGCGGTTAGCATGGCTTAATTTAATAATTTCCTCCACTTATGCCTTTTATTGAAGAAAGCGATTTGTTGGACCTTCATAAGGATATAGATAAGGCCCAGATTATAAACGAAAGACTTCTTGATCAGATCAAGTTCAAGAATAAGGATTTGCGCAAAATCAAATTACAGCGAAATATCCTTTTGGGATTTGTTGGCCTATTCGTTATCGGTACACTTGCCATAACCTCCTTCACTGCCGGATTGAGCAGCAAACAACAATTTGAGAACCAGAGCAATGTCCTGTTCTCGTTGGACAGCTTGGATGTGATCAGGGCCCGTATAGATAATCTGAAGAAACAAAACCAAGAATTGAGCTTGGTAAAGGAATTTTACTTGGCCAAGGAATTTTTGAACAAGGAAAAAATCTACTCCGTACAAGTAAAGTCTTTTGTGGACAACAATGTGACCTTGGCTTCGGAAGCTCTGACCAATACACTTTTTGTAAAGACCAATCCGTTTTACGCCTACTCCTTGGGCAACTACGAAACGTTGGAGGAGGCCCAAAAGTTTAGAAAATTTTTGGTTCAAATTGGTTTTGAAGACGCGTTTGTAGCCTCTTATATTGATGGCCAACGCGTTAAAATTGAAGATCCGTACTAAACTTGGGAAACACAAAGGCTTGGATACAAGCGGCTAGACTTCGTACACTCCCACTTTCTTTATCAGGGATTATTGTAGGTACTGCACTGGCTGCCTATAAAGGATATTTTGATGGGACCCTATTTGTTTTGGCACTGTTGACCACGATTGGTTTTCAGGTAATCTCCAACTTCGCCAATGATTATGGGGATGGTGTAAAGGGAACCGACAACGAGGATCGCATTGGTCCGGCACGCGCCCTGCAAAGCGGTACCATAACTCGGGCGTCGCTCAAAAATGGGATTATTGTTTCCACGATACTGACCCTGCTCATCGCTTTAGCGCTTATTTATTTGGCATTCGGTTTGGAAAACCTGCCCTACATTATTCTATTCTTTGTGTTGGGGCTGCTGAGTATCTGGGCCGCCATAAACTATACCATTGGCTCCAAAGCCTATGGCTATCGAGGTATGGGTGACCTTTTTGTCTTCCTGTTCTTTGGTCTGCTAGGTGTTTTGGGCAGTATGTTTCTGTTCACCAAATCGTTGGATGC
This sequence comes from Allomuricauda sp. MMSF_3307, assembly GCF_030733585.1. NCBI lineage: Bacteria > Pseudomonadati > Bacteroidota > Flavobacteriia > Flavobacteriales > Flavobacteriaceae > Allomuricauda > Allomuricauda sp. MMSF_3307. The sequence continues at coordinate 179,379 of NZ_JASHIQ010000005.1, read as the reverse complement.
GGTTGCCATTTTACCTGCCGTCGCCATTGGGTTGCTCTGTGTCGCCGTTCTCAATTTGAACAACTTGCGGGACATGGTTTCCGATAAAAAGCATGGTAAGGTAACGCTGGTGGTAAAAATGGGCTTTGATAGGGGTAAAATTTATCATGGTTTTTTGATTATTACGGCCCTGTTGTGCTTTTCTGTCTTTATTTGGTTGGAAGGCTGGGGTTGGAAACCCAGCTTTTTCATGCTGGCCTTTGTGCCATTGCTGATTCATCTGCTCAAAGTGATGCAGACCCAAAATCCAGGTCATCTAGATGCCGAACTGAAGAAAGTCGCTTTGAGCACCTTTTTGCTAGCGGTATTATTCTTAATTTCAGTTAATATTTTTTTGTAAATTTGATATACAACCAAATAAACTTAAAGGAACTTGGAACATCCGATAAAAATTTTGATCGTAGAGGATAATGTCATCATTGCCGATGATATGCAATCCATGTTAGAGGAAATCGGTTATGAGATCGTGGACAATGTGATTGTATACGAACAAGCCGTAGATGTCCTTAAAAATAATCATGTAGACCTTGTTTTGATTGATATCATCTTGGCTTCGGACAAGACAGGAATCGATTTGGGCAAGCACATTCGTGAAACGTATAATATTCCATTCATCTTTGTAACCTCCAACTCCGACCGCGCCACGGTAGAGAATGCCAAAACCGTAAAGCCGGATGGGTATTTGGTAAAGCCTTTTGAACAACAGGACCTGTATACATCCATCGAGATAGCGCTATCCAATTTCAACTACAACAAAAAAGGGGTTGAGAAAGTATCGGATGATGATGCAGCGGATGAAATCACCTCCAATTCCATTTTGAAGGATTCCATTTTCGTCAAAAAGCAACATTTGTATTATCGTATACAGTTTAGTGATATCCAGTTCATTAAGGCAGACAATGTTTATTTGGAAGTCAATACGGCAGATAAAAAATTCTTGGTGCGCTCTCCGCTGAAGGACTATTTGGAAAAATTGCCAAAAAATAAATTTTACAGGGCACATAAATCCTACATCGTCAATGTGGACCACATTGACGCCATCAACTCCAAGGATATCATGATCAATAATAATTTGATACCGATTTCCAAAGACTTTAAGGAATTTATCCTGTCCTCCATGAACAGCTAAAGGATTTCCTTTATAAGATACCAAGCGCTCCCCAACGGGAGCGTTTTTTTTTACCAACAACAGCTTGTTGGGGGCAAGACCACAGTTTTGGGTAGGTTCACAACAATATTTTCTCCACATGGACTCTCGCGCCTACTTTAGCAGTGTTATTAAATCAGAAAGTAATTTTTTCATTTTCATATAGTGTTCTCGTAAAAGGGTCTTGTTGTAAAAAGCAGGGCCTTTTTCAATTTCAGGTGGTTCGTAATACTGTGTTTTCTCCATGAAAAGCACAAAACATCGACAAAATGCCATTTGACATACAGTTGATAACTTTTCACAACAGAAATGGACACTTTCACAACATAAATGGTCATCTCTTTCCACTGACATTTAATTTTACGACCAAACTAGCGTTCTTTATATACCCCATAGCTTGCAAATCGGTATAACATTCCATTTTTACATTTGATTTGGTTATCGGGGCAATAAAGGAAAAAAGGGCACGATAATAATATAGGGCCTTCGGTACTGTTCCGGGCCACTGTATCAAATTAATTAATGGGACGTTACGTAAGATTTTTATTTACCTCAGTATACTTTGCTTTTCTTTTCACTTCTTTCGCACAAACCAATGCGGAAAACGAGGATAGTGTACTTGAAGAATTCCAGGATACCGGCCTAGCTTCAGAACGGTTCGAGGTCTTTTTCAATTCGTTGGACCGATACAACGTCAATTCCGCTTATGATTGGTTGGATACCATCAAAATATACTTGACCAACGCAGAAAAAACAAAGGATACCACCGCTATCCGCTTATACAAAGTGATGCAAGCCCAAGTCTACAACGACCTTGGGGAATACGACAAGAGTACCGTCCTGGCCAAGGAACTTTATGACATCAAGGATTCTTTGGACGATGCTTCCCAAAAAGTGGTTTTGGATGTGCTGGACGACAATTACGCCAATCTGCAATTGTTCGACAAGCAGATTGAGATCCGAAAGCAAAAGCGGGAGCTGGGCATTACCAACAATGTAGCCTTTTACGACATTTATAGTAACCTTGGCCTGTACCGAAAGGCGAGGAACCAATACATTATGGAGGTAAAGCCTACCATTGCGGACAACGATTCGTACGGATTGGCCAAATACCATAGCAAAGTGGGCAATTACCTGCGCTTGGACGATTCTGCACCCACGGCGTTGAGCGAACTGAAAAAGGCAAATTCGTACTTGGGAGTCTACATGAACGATATTTCGACCCAAAAAAGTGAGTCCGATATTTTTGAGAGTCAGTTGCTACAGGCCGAAATCGAGGGGAATATTGCCAAGTGCCATGTGATGCTCGGTGAGTTTGAAGAAGCCATACCCTTGCTGGAGACCAGCATCGAAACTTTAAAAAAATCACCCAACAACAACGACCATAGCGAAGTGGTTGAAAACACCCTATTCTTGGCGGAGGCCAACCTTCAGTTGGAGCGTTTTAGGGAGGCCAAAAAGCATTTGGATACGGAGTTTGACAACATTACCGTTTTACAGACCATTAAAAGAAACAGTTTATTGGCAGCGTTCTATGATAAGGTAGAAAACTACAAAAACGCATCAATCTACTACAAACGTAACGAGCGCATAAAGGATTCCTTGGCCAAAAAGCAGTCGGCCTTGATCAAACAACAACTGGTCACCATCGTGGCTAATGAGGATTTGGAGAATTCACAACGGTTGATCGATGAACAAAAGCGCATCAACGAACTGGCCCGAAGTGAAATGAAGGCCAAGGATGAGCGAATTAATCTGGTGTTCATTTCTTTGATTTTCACTCTTTTAGGGTTTGCAGGTCTGGTGTATGCCTATCTGAAGAGTATCAAAAACCAACGATTGATCGCTGAACAAAAGCACATTATCGAGAATTCTTTGGTGGAGAAGGATTCCCTGTTAAAAGAGATCCATCACCGTGTAAAAAACAACCTGCAAATGGTGAGCAGCCTTTTGAGCCTTCAAACCAAAAACACCCGAAGCAAGGCGGCCATTGAAGCCTTGGAAGAAGGAAAGAGTAGGGTGAAGGCCATGGCGTTGATCCATCAAAAACTGTATCAGAACGATGACCTATCGGTAATAGAAATGCAGGGATACATTGAAAGTTTGATCAATAGCGTGCAATCCGTTTACAAAAAAGGAGGGCACAACATTAGCATCACCATTGATGCCGAGGGCACCGAACTGGATATTGACCGTGCTATTCCCTTTGGATTGATTTTAAACGAATTGGTGTCCAATTCATTCAAATATGCTTTTCCAGAGAATGATGAGAACGGCAAAATCTACATTCATTTGCGCAAAAATGGAGATCAGGGCTACTTTGAATATACCGACAACGGTGTAGGCCTGCCAGAGGATTCCGATGAACGGGCGCATTCCTCCATGGGTATTCGCTTGATCAATAGATTGGTGAACCAATTGCAGTCCAAATTGAATATCGATAGGCAGGTAGAAGGTGTTCGTTTCTGGTTCAACTTTAGTTAAGCCCTAGCGCACCTGACTCTTCAGTACCACTTTGTGCAATAGTTTTGGGAAAAATCGCTTGAGGTAGATGCCCTTTACTTCCTTGCCACCAATATAGACTTCGAACTTTTTGCGTTGGATGGCATTGAGTATTTTTTGTGCTGCAAGCTCAGGGGATATGCCATTTTGCGTGGCTATATCATCTTCTTTTTGCGGAGAGCCATCGGCGGTCAAGGCATTTTTGGCCACATTGGTCTGTACAAATCCCGGGCAAACCATGGTCACGTGGATTCCATCTTTTTCGTGTTCCATCCGCATCACATCAAAAAAACCGTGCAAGGCATGCTTGGCCCCGCAGTATCCGGAACGATAAGGGGAACCAAACTTGCCCATCAAACTGGTGACGGTTACAAAATGCCCACTTTGATTGGCCATAAAGTTGGGCAGAATGGCTTTGGAAAGCGCTACCGTCCCCATATAATTAATGTCCATCAATTGTTGGTACACGTCGAGCGTTGTGTCCTTGATCAGCGACCGCTGACTTATTCCAGCGTTGTTTACCAAAATATCCACCTTTCCGAACAAACCAACAGCCTTGTTGGCAATGCCCTGCATTCCTTTGTGGTCCTTTAGATCCAATGGAAGAACGGAAATAGTACTTGAAGTATCACAGAGGTCTTTTACTTCGAGCAATTCGTCTTCCCTACGGGATGAAAGAATCAAATTGCAATCATATTTACTAAGGGCCAAAGCCAAACTTTTCCCAATGCCGGACGAAGCCCCGGTTATCCAAATCGTTTTTCCATGGATACTTCCCATACCTACTGTTTTAGAAACAAAATATACTTAAATTTGGGCTACTTCATGAAAGCAAATTATAAAAAGTATACCCTCAATTTTAAAGTCCCCAGTGGCACTTCACGTGGTGTGATGACCCAAAAAGAGACGTGGTTCCTGATTTTAAAAAACAATGGTTCTTTTGGAATTGGGGAGTGCGGTATTCTCCGAGGGCTCAGCGCGGACGATCGACCTGATTACGAAGAAAAATTAGTTTGGACCTGTGAAAACATACAACTGGGAAAGGATAAGCTATTGGCAGAATTAGAAGCGTTTCCCTCGATTCAGTTTGGGTTGGAACAGGCTTTTTTGTCATTGGCTTCCCAAAACCCCTTTGAGTTGTTTACTTCGGACTTTACCAAAAAAGAAGCGCCCATACCTATTAACGGACTGATCTGGATGGGGGATGAGGAATATATGCTCAAGCAATTGGAGCAAAAGTTGAAAGCTGGTTTTGGCTGCATCAAAATGAAGATTGGAGCCATTGATTTTGACAAGGAATTGGCCATCCTCAAGTCAATCCGGGATAATTTTTTCCCCAATGAAATAGAGTTACGTGTTGATGCGAACGGAGCCTTTTCTCCCAACGAAGCCATGGAAAAGTTGGAACAATTGGCCTCATTTCAGCTACATTCCATTGAACAGCCCATAAAAGCGGGACAATGGGATAATATGGCCCTGCTTTGCGAAAAAAACCCCTTGCCCATCGCTTTGGATGAGGAGCTTATTGGTGTTTTTGATGTAACGGAAAAGCAGAAAATGCTACAAACTATACAACCACAGTACATCATACTCAAGCCAAGTCTGGTGGGAGGAATAAAGGGTAGCAGGGAATGGATAGAATTGGCCGGTAAACAAGACATAGGCTGGTGGATTACCAGCGCCTTGGAAAGCAATATTGGCCTAAATGCCATTGCACAGTTTACCCACACCTTGAAAACGACCATGCCACAAGGTTTGGGAACGGGCAGTTTGTTTACCAATAATATCAATAGCCCTTTGGAGGTTTCAGGAGGGCAACTTTTTTATAGACAGGATAATGCCTGGGATATGGATGTAATAGAACAAATATGTATATAGAGCAAGGGTATAAGGGAAATATCGGTATGTGGAAGTACTTGGTGCTTCCTGTTGGTTTTATCGGATTTATGGTGCTCAACTATATCACCACTATAAATTCTCCAATTAGTGTTGAGGACGCGATGCAGCAAATAATCGACCAATTTGGGAGCAATCTAGTTCTGATTCTATTGTTGGCACCTTTGGTGGTCGGTTTTTTTGTGGTACTTGGGTGGACACTTTTAGTGCATCAACAATCCATTACTTCGTTAACAACATCCCGTAAGAAAATTGATTGGAAACGAATTTTGTTCGCTTTTGGACTTTGGGCAGGAGTCACCATTATTTTGACTGGAGTAGACATCTTTTTTTCTCCTGAGAAATATGAGTTAAACTTTAATCTAGTCAAATTCATTCCATTGGCCATAATTGCCATATTACTGATTCCGTTACAGACCAGTTTTGAAGAATATCTGTTTAGGGGCCACATGATGCAGGGCATAGGGTTGATGGCCAAAAACAGGTGGTTGCCCTTATTCATAACATCCAGTCTTTTTGGTTTAATGCACATCGCCAATCCAGAGGTTGAAAAGCTAGGTTTGGGTATTATGGTCTACTATATCGGTACAGGATTCTTTCTGGGTATTTTGACCTTGATGGACGAAGGGTTGGAACTGGCACTCGGTTTTCATGCAGCCAATAATTTGATAACGGCATTATTGGTGACGGCAGATTGGACCGCTTTCCAGACCAATTCCATTTTTAAGGATGTATCCGAGCCTGCTTTGGGCTGGGATGTCTTGATTCCCGTATTTGTGGTATATCCATTATTATTGATGTACTTCTCCAAAAAATACGGCTGGAAAAACTGGAAGGATAGATTATTTGGGCGCGTATTGTACAAGGAAGAATTTATGGTGTTGACCGATGGGGAATCCGACTTGGCATAACATCCATCCTGATTTTAAGCTGAACGGTACCGCATACAGTCTGGATGGTGTACGGAAGTTAGCCAACGAGCTTACCATGTCTGCTTCCCATTACGAGCAAACCATAGGCGATTTTTTAAAGGACTGGACTTCTGATGAATCTGCTTTGAACGTTCAGACGTCGGGTTCCACAGGAGCACCAAAAACCATTCAGCTCAAAAAGGAGCATATGGTCAATTCCGCACAGGCTACGGGACACTATTTTGGATTGCGTTCTAAGCACAGCGCTTTACTCTGCTTACCTTGCACCGGAATCGCTGGAAAAATGATGTTGGTCCGCGCCATGATGCTCGGACTCTCTTTGGATTATGTGGAACCCTCATCAACCCCATTGTCTGCACAAGAACAGGACTACGATTTTGTGGCGATGGTACCGCTTCAAGTACAAAATTCATTGGACAAATTGCAGCGGATAAAAAAACTTATTATCGGAGGAGCGGCGGTCGATTCAAATTTGAGGGGAAAACTTCAAGAGATACCTGCGGAAGCCTATGAAACCTATGGAATGACGGAGACCATTACCCATATTGCCGTAAAGCGTATCAATGGTAAACCGATGGATTATTTTGAAACCCTTCCCCATGTTTCCGTCACCAAAGACGAGCGAGAATGCTTGGTGATTCAAGCACCAAAAGTTTCGGACGAAAAAGTGGTCACCAACGATTTGGTGGACATATTGGATGCACATCGATTCAAATGGGTGGGCAGGTATGATTCCGTTGTCAATTCCGGTGGAATCAAATTGATTCCCGAGCAAATTGAGAAAAAGCTATCGTCCTTGATAGCCTCCCGATTCTTTGTGGCTGGACAGCCTGATAAAGCGCTTGGCCAAAAGCTCATACTGGTTATAGAGGCTGATTCGGTGGACAAAGAAAACCTCTTTCAGCAAATGAAACGACTACCAGGACTCTCCAAATATGAAATTCCCAAACAGATTTATGGTCTTCAACGGTTCCCTGAAACCAAGACCCAAAAAATCGACCGAAAAAAAATATTGGAACAACTTAGCTAAGTTTCGTACATTCAAAACTTCAAAAAATCAACCATGCGAAAAACCATTTTAGTAGTACTGCTTTTGCCATTTATGGCCATTTCCCAACAAATCCTTCCAGAAGTGGAGCGCGCAAGGGTCGTGGATGAAATCTTGGAGGAACGTTTCAATAATTTGTTGCCCCAGTTGATGGACCAGGCAGGATTGGACATGTGGGTGTTGATTTCTAGGGAATACAACGAAGACCCCGTACTAAAAACAATGCTGCCCGCCACTTGGCTGAACGCAAGACGTAGAACCATTATTCTGTTTTACAGGGACAAGCAAAAGAATACCATAGAAAAGTTGGCCGTGGCCCGTTATGATATTGGCAAGAGCATCAAGTCGGCTTGGGACAAGGAAAAGGAACCGGACCAGTGGAAGCGACTAATGCAGTTGATTACCGAACGGAATCCCGAGAAAATCGGACTGAATTTTTCAAAAGACCACAATATTGCTGACGGTTTGGATAAGACAGATTACGATGAATTCATGGCCAATTTGCCTAAAAAACACCATTCAAAAGTAGTATCGGCAGAACAATTGGCCGTACGCTGGATAGAAACCCGTACTCCACGGGAAATGGCCATTTTTAATCAATTGGTAGATATCACCCACGATATTATTGCAGAGGCTTTTTCCGAAAAGGTCATCACCCCTGGCGTCACCACGACTACCGAGGTGGAATGGTGGATGCGTCAAAAAGTGACCGATTTGGGCTTGGAAACATGGTTTCACCCAACGGTAGATGTGCAACGTACCAGCGAAGAACTGGTGGGACATCTGTATTCATTTTCTGGTAGGCCCGACGATGAAGTCATTCAGCGAGGCGATTTGTTGCATTGCGATTTTGGCATCACCTATTTGCGCCTCAATACCGATTGCCAAGAATTAGCTTATGTATTAAAACCAGAGGAAACTGAGGCACCATCATTTTTGGTGAACGCCCTGTATGATGGCAACCGAGTGCAGGACTTTTTGACCCAAAATATGGTGAAAGGGCGCGTGGGCAACGATATTTTGGCCAAAGCCTTGCAAGATGCCAAGAATGCAGGACTCAGACCTGCCATTTATACGCATCCCTTGGGATCTTACGGCCACTCTGCTGGCACCACCATCGGGATGTGGGATGCACAAGGCGGAGTAATGAAGGATGACGGAGCGAATTACCCCTTGAATCCTAACACTGCATACGCCATCGAACTAAATACAACAGTGAATATTCCAGAATGGAACAGGGATATCCGTATTATGTTGGAAGAAGCAGGTTTTTTTGGAGAAGATGGGTTTCGATATGTTAATGGAAGACAAACCGAATTCTTGTTGATTCCCCGACCTAAGTCCCATTTAGGCAATTAGTTGGGTTGTTAAAATTTTGTAAGTAAAGTATCATTGAGCCATTTATTTTCATAATTTAAGTAGCAAAATCCGACTGCTATGAAAAATTTATGGGTGTTATTTTTGGTGATTACTACTTGCGCTTTTTCACAAACCGCAGAACTTAAAACAATTCGAGGTACCATTACAGATGGCACCCGTCCCATTGAAGATGTGGCCATTTCCATTGAAGGGAGCAACGAGACCATCTTTTCAAATGAACTGGGAAACTACAGTATCGAGGCTAGAACAGGTGACATTATCACCTATTCCTATACAGGTCTTAAAACTCTTCAAATTAAAGTGGAGGATGTGACCCAAATTTTAAATTTGGAAATGTTCCCTGATATCAATGACTTGGACGAGGTAGAGGTAACTGCTAGTAGAAGAAAGTCGCAAAAGGACTTAGCCGCAGAATATAAGAAGAATCCAAGAATTGTAAAAACGGCCTATGGGTATTTGGACACCGAAACCGCAGCGGGAAGAGTTAATGTGGTTCGCAAAGAGGATATCAATGCGATTTTTGTGTGCCTGCTCGATTTCGCCAGAGTCAGAATACCAGGAATCGTGGTAACTGGCGACTGTACTTATGGAGGTGACATTTACGCCAGAGGTTTTGGGTCAATAAACAACTCCGCACCCGTAATTTATGATATTGATGGATTGATTTTTACGGATACACCGCTTTGGTTCGATATCAACAATGCTGAGCGTATTGCTTTAATTCAAAGCCTTTCCTTAACAGTCCCTTATGGTTTTGTTGGTGCTGGTGGAGTGATGGTCATCAACACCAAAACAGGCACTCCGGCCGCAACTCAGGTTGTGGACCAGGCCCGTTTGCGCAATAATTATTTGCAACGGGACGTGCTTACCGAAAATCAGGTCCGACAAAATGCACCAGAGTATTTAAAAGAGTTTGCCAATAGCTCATCCATGGCAGAATCAAGAGAAATCTTTGAACGATATGCCGGTAGCTATTCGAATTCATCTTACTTTATTTTGGACGCTGTTCAACACTTTTCAAAAAGATGGAAAGCCTACGATATGGCAGACGCTATTGTGGACGAACATTGGAAACGAATGGAAACCAACCCGGTATTGCTAAAAACCTTGGCGTATTTCTATGAAGAGCAAGGGCGTTTCGACAAGGCCAATGACATTTATAAGGAGGTATTTATTTTACGGCCGAATTATGTGCAAAGCTATCTGGATATGGCCAAGAGTTATAGGACCGCTGGGCAAATAAAGCAAGCCGCTTCCATCTTCGCCCGTTACGAATATTTGGTCGATGAAGAGTTTTTACCAGATGGAGAAAATGATTTTGCCACCATCTTCCAAAGGGAGTACAATAACCTATTGACCTTGGAAAGAAAAGCCATTTTAAATGATGGAGGAGAAAAGTCCTTGTATGTTGCCGAAGAAGATTTTAATGGGACCCGCTTGGTATTTGAATGGAGTGATGGGGAAGCAGAGTTTGATTTGATGTTCGTTAATCCCGAGAACCAGTATTACACTTGGAAGCATAGCTTGGCCGATAATGCCGAGGAAATCATGAACGAGAAAAATCTGGGCTACAATATAAAGGAGTACCTCATAGATGGTTCGCTCCCCGGACTTTGGAAAGTCAACATCAACTATAAAGGCAACAAGAGTTTGACACCATCTTACTTAAAAGCGACCATTTACACCGATTATGGCACTCCAAACCAAAAAATGGACATCAAAGTTTTCCGTTTGGGCCTAAAGAATGTGTATCAAGAGTTGTTTAAGATCAATGCACCAAGTGTGGTTTCAAATTAGATTACACTTGTAACACTCCCATATTAAACGCTTTTTCGATTGGCGCATGGTTTGCTGCCTCAATGCCCATCGAAATCCATTTACGGGTATCCAAGGGGTCGATTATGGCATCCGTCCAAAGTCTAGCAGCAGCGTAGTACGGCGATATTTGGTCGTCGTACCGCTGTTTGATTTGGTCAAAAAGTTCCTTTTCTTTTTCGGCGTCCACTGCTTTGCCACTTTTTTCCAAACTCGCTTTTTCAATCTGGAGCAATACTTTAGCGGCAGAGTTTCCGCTCATCACTGCCAATTCGGCGCTCGGCCAGGCTACAATCAACCTAGGGTCGTAGGCCTTTCCGCACATGGCATAGTTTCCTGCTCCGTAGCTGTTTCCAATCACAATGGTGAATTTGGGCACTACCGAATTGCTCACCGCATTCACCATTTTGGCACCATCTTTTATGATGCCGCCATGCTCGCTTTTGCTGCCCACCATAAATCCGGTCACATCCTGTAAAAACACCAATGGGATTTTCTTTTGGTTACAATTCGCGATAAATCGAGTGGCCTTGTCGGCAGAATCGGAATAAATCACCCCGCCAAATTGCATCTCACCCTTTTTGGTCTTCACCACTTTACGCTGATTGGCCACAATGCCCACGGCCCAGCCGTCGATTCGGGCGTAACCCGTCAATATGGTCTGTCCGTAGCCTTCTTTGTACTGTTCAAATTCGGAATCGTCCACCAATCGTTTAATGATTTCCAACATATCGTACTGGTCGCTTCGTGAAGCGGGCAAGATTCCGAAAATGTCATCAGGATTTTCTGCTGGAGGCTTGGCTTCGGAACGGTTGAATCCCGCCTTATCAAAATCCCCAATTTTGTCCACAATGTTTTTGATTTTATCCAAGGCATCCTTGTCATCTTTCGCCTTGTAATCCGTAACACCGCTAATTTCGGAATGCGTAGTGGCTCCACCCAAGGTTTCATTGTCGATACTCTCCCCAATGGCCGCCTTTACTAGATAACTTCCGGCTAAAAAGATGCTTCCCGTTTTATCCACAATCAACGCTTCGTCGCTCATAATGGGCAAGTATGCTCCACCGGCCACACAGCTTCCCATGACCGCAGCAATTTGGGTAATGCCCATGCTGCTCATAACGGCATTGTTCCTAAAAATGCGTCCAAAATGCTCCTTGTCGGGAAAAATTTCGTCTTGCATGGGTAGATAAACCCCAGCGCTGTCCACCAAATAAATAATGGGCAATTTGTTCTCAATGGCAATTTCTTGGGCCCGCAGGTTCTTTTTTCCGGTAATGGGAAACCATGCTCCGGCCTTAACGGTCGCATCATTGGCCACTACCACACACTGCTTTCCTTGAACGTGTCCCACTTTTACCACAACGCCTCCAGAAGGGCATCCTCCGTGCTCTTCATACATATCTTCACCGGCAAATGCACCGATTTCTATGGCTTCGGCATCGTCATCCAACAGATATTCGATACGCTCCCTAGCGGTCATTTTGCCTTTGGCATGATGTTTTTCGATACGGCTTTTACCACCACCGAGTTTTATTTGGGCGAGTCTACGCTTCAACTCGGACAATTTTAGCTTATTCTGGTCTTCGTTTTTATTGAAGTTTAAATCCATTCTCTGTCAAATTCTTTTAGCAGGTTAAAGATAAGGAGTTATAATCATTACTTTTGAACTATATGGATACCAAAATACGATGGGGCATTGTAGGCCCAGGAAAAATTGCAAGAAAATTTGTTTCGGACCTTTTGTTGGTCGATGATGCCGAACTTACGGCCGTGGCTTCCCGATCTCTGGAAAGGGCTCAAGAATTCGCTAACGAATATGGCGCAAAGCATAGCTTTGGCAGTTATGACGAACTGTTTGAATCCGGAACAGTTGATGTGGTGTACGTGGCCACCCCACATAATTTCCATAAAGAATTATCTATAAAAGCATTACAACATGGTATTGGGGTGCTCTGCGAAAAACCGATCGGTGTGAATAGGGCAGAGGTGGAAGCGCAAATCGAAGCTTCACAAAAACATAGGGCTTTTTTGATGGAAGCCATGTGGTCACGTTTTAATCCATCCATTCAAAAATTGAAACAAATGGTGGACGCGGGCGAAATGGGAGACCTCAAGTACATTCATGCTGATTTTGCTTTCTATGCTTTGGATAGGGATGAAGATTCACGATTGCTCAATCCCAATCTTGCTTCAGGGACTTTGTTGGATATTGGAATTTATCCCATTTTCCTATCCTATCTGTTGTTGGGGAAGCCCACTGAAATTATGGCAAAGGCCAAGTTTCATAAGAATGGTACCGAACTCCAGACCAGTATGATTTTTGATTATCCGAATGCACAATCCATCCTCTACAGCGGTTTTACCAGCAATTCCAAAATGGAGGCAGAAATTTCGGGTACAAAAGGACAAGTACATTTAAATCCCAGATGGCACGAGGCAGATGGATATACCTTCATTCAAAATGATGAAAGTTCCAAGGTTGATCTTCCTTTAAAAGGCATCGGGTACTACTACGAGATCTTGGAAGTGCACCAATGTTTGCGGAACAATACCATAGAAAGTGACCTTTGGTCACATCAAAACAGCTTGGATTTGGCTGAGTTGTTGGACAGTGTACGGAATAAATGCGGAGTAAGCTTTCCTTTTGAAACATAATCCTTAATAATAACTTTACATTATCCCGATTTTTCCGATATTTGAACCTCTTCAGAAATATACACAATGGGAATGAATAAGAATACAGTGCTGGCCTATGCTACTTGGATTATGATTTTGGTCGGCTTGGGAATGATTGCACTTGGAGCATTTAAATATGATGAAGTGGCAGGATATGGTTTCGCTGCCGTAGGAATAGGATTTTTTGCCGTAGCGTGGGTGTTCAACGCCTTAAAAGGACGAGTGTAGCCTCTTTTCACAAACAATTTAATTTAAAGTAGATGTCAGACGATAAGAAAGTCATTTTTTCCATGTCTGGGGTAACCAAGACCTATAAATCGGCCAACACCCCTGTACTCAAAAATATTTACCTAAGTTTTTTCTACGGGGCCAAGATCGGGATTTTGGGTCTCAATGGTTCGGGTAAATCCACCTTGTTGAAAATCATTGCCGGGGTAGATAAGAACTATCAGGGCGATGTGGTTTTCTCTCCTGGGTATTCCGTCGGATACTTGGAACAGGAACCACAATTGGATGAAAACAAGACCGTGCTTGAGGTGGTGAAGGAAGGCGTTGCCGAAACCGTTGCCATTTTGGACGAATACAACAAAATCAACGATATGTTCGGTCTGCCAGAGGTGTACGAGGACCCAGACAAGATGCAAAAGTTGATGGACAAGCAGGCGGCTCTTCAAGATCAAATTGATGCCTCCAATGCATGGGAGTTGGATACGAAGTTGGAGATTGCGATGGATGCGCTCCGTACCCCAGAATCAGATAAAAAAATCAGTGTACTCTCTGGTGGTGAGCGTAGAAGGGTGGCCCTTTGCCGTTTGCTGTTGAAAGAACCCGATGTTTTGCTATTGGATGAGCCTACCAACCACTTGGATGCCGAATCGGTACATTGGTTGGAACATCACTTGGCACAATATAAAGGAACGGTAATCGCCGTGACCCACGACCGTTATTTCCTGGATAACGTAGCGGGTTGGATTTTGGAACTCGACCGAGGTGAAGGAATCCCATGGAAAGGAAACTACTCCAGTTGGTTGGACCAAAAGGCCAAACGCTTGGAACAAGAGAGCAAACAAGCAAGTAAGCGTCAAAAAACATTGGAACGAGAGCTGGAGTGGGTACGCCAAGGAGCGAAGGGAAGACAGGCCAAACAAAAGGCCCGTTTGAACAATTACGATAAACTTCTTAGCCAAGACCAAAAACAGATGGAGGAGAAGTTGGAGATTTACATTCCCAATGGTCCCCGTTTAGGTACCAATGTTATCGAGGCAAAGGATGTCAGCAAGGCATTTGGCGATAAATTACTGTACGAAAATCTCAATTTTAAACTGCCACAGGCGGGCATTGTGGGTATTATTGGGCCGAACGGAGCAGGAAAGACCACCATTTTTAGAATGATCATGGGCGAAGAGACCCCGGATAAAGGAGAATTTATAGTTGGGGATACCGCTAAGTTGGCCTATGTAGACCAGTCACATTCCAATATAGATCCTGAAAAAACCATCTGGGAAAACTTCAGCGATGGTCAGGAACTGATTATGATGGGAGGGAAGCAAGTGAATTCAAGAGCCTACCTAAGCCGTTTTAACTTTTCTGGAAGCGAACAGAACAAGAAAGTGAACATGCTTTCGGGAGGGGAACGTAACCGTTTGCATTTGGCGATGACCCTAAAAGAAGAGGGCAACGTATTGCTGTTGGATGAGCCCACCAACGACTTGGATGTAAACACATTACGTGCCTTGGAAGAAGGTTTGGAAAATTTTGCGGGTTGTGCCGTAATCATTTCCCACGATAGATGGTTCTTGGATAGGATTTGTACCCACATTCTTGCCTTTGAAGGCGACTCGCAAGTGTATTTCTTCGAAGGTTCGTTCTCAGATTATGAGGAGAACAAAAAGAAACGCTTGGGAACAGATATTATGCCCAAGCGTATCAAGTACAAAAAATTGATTCGTTAATAGGAGAATGGAGGAACTATTCTGCTCTACCGAGATTTTTGATGCCTTCCTCCAATAATCTTTTGGCTTTTTCCAAATAAGCTCTTTGGTGCGCCGATAAACTGTTCGGGTCTTCCCCAGCAGCAGTCGGACCAATGGAATTGGAAAGTTCTATCAATTGGTTAATGGCTTGTTCTGCCGATTTGAGCTTGTCATCGGCGTGTTTTTCAAAGACTTTGATCATTTCCATTTCCATGGCAGCCACGGAAGCTGTTTCGGTGGTTGGCTCTGCATCTTCGGTTTCTTCCGAAAAACTTACGGTTTCTTCAACAGCGCTGGAAGTACCGAGAGTGCATTCATCGATGATGGTAATCAATTCATTGATTTCGCCAACGGCCTTTTTGGTAAAGAATCGGCCAGCTTCCCAGTCAATCGGTTCAACGGCTTTATCCAAAGTTTCCATGGCATCCAAGGTTTTGTTCTTGGCTTTGTCACAATTGCATTCCGCCATAAAATCTTCTGATTTTTCCAAAGCTGTCAAAGCTCTTTCGGCATAATACATTTGATGTTCAAAGTTGGTGGCTTCCATCGCTTTTTTGCCATGGCTCAGCGCATAGGTAACTTTTGAATAGAAATTATCACATTGGGCGTAGGTAGCCTGTGCCGCAAAAATCAGCACAAGAACTACTAGAACATGGGATTTGGGAACCATATTAAAGTGTATTTGATTTGGTTGTTAAGTTCGTAATGCTAACGGTGAAGTTAGGACATTATTTCATTTGATTAGTAATCTT
Source organism: Allomuricauda sp. MMSF_3307 (assembly GCF_030733585.1). Lineage (NCBI taxonomy): Bacteria > Pseudomonadati > Bacteroidota > Flavobacteriia > Flavobacteriales > Flavobacteriaceae > Allomuricauda > Allomuricauda sp. MMSF_3307. The sequence goes on along the minus strand of NZ_JASHIQ010000005.1, from coordinate 163,216 downwards.
CGCTCGGGTACCAGTCCAATTGCACCACTTCAATGGAAGAGTCACCCTGGTTTACCAGCGTTTTAAATTTTTCCACATCGCTCACCTCCGGTCTTCCCCTAAAGTGATACGGATACACTTGGTCCGGCTTGAATTCCAACACGGCATCGGCAGCGCTTTCTACGGTCATGGTGTAGGGAAGGTTCATGCATACAAAGGCTTTGTCGATATTTTCCAATGCGCGCATTTCTGGAATATCTTCCGTATCGCCCGAAAAGTAGATGCGTTCATCACCGAACGTAAAGACATAGCCATTACCTCTGCCTTTCACGTGAAAGTCTTTGGCTTCTTCACGAAGGTTGTACATGGGAATGGCCTTTACTGTGAACCCTGCCATTTCCTTGGTTTCACGATTATTGATAACGGTGGTTTTGGATGAGAGGTTTTCCTCCATTTGCATTTTCACAGCTTCGGGAGCAATAATTTGCACCCCTTCCAGATTTAGTGCGTTAAGGGTTTCGGGATTAAAGTGGTCACCGTGTATATCCGTAATAAATATCATATTTGGTGATGGTTGCCCTTCAAAAGCAGCTTCGCCACCAACAGGGTCTATATATATGGTATGTCCGTCCCACTCGATTACAGCAGTGGCATGTTCAATAGGTGTGATTTTGGCAGGGTCCGTAGTGGTCGTCATTTCAGTGACCGTTTCTTCCATTTCGGTGGAGGAGTCCTTTTTTTCGGTTTTCTCCTTGCAGGAATTCAGAACAAGGAGCAATGCTGTGGCTGTAATCAAGAATTTTCTTTTCATCTTTATTTTTTTAGATACCCTTAAAAATAAGGGATTACGGAGAGAATTGTAATTTTTTTCAAAGAATATTTCATCCAAATAGTCCAAACCAAAATACTATGCGTATATAAACTGAACATGATTGATTAAAAAACCTTAAACGCAAAATCAATTAAAACAAAAAGTTATGACTGAAACAAAAAATAACAATAACGGATTGAAAGTAATTGCTGGTCTGTTGGGTGTAGTTCTTTTGGGAACTATTATTTACACGGTAAGTCTGTACCAAGATAAAAAGAAAACTACACAAGCCCTTACCCAAGAGAAGGAATTGGTTGTAGAGGATTTGAACAATTTGAAGTCTGAGTACGACAAAGCAATTTTGGAGAGCAACGCCACCAACGAAGAGTTGGTTGCCGCTAGGGACAACATCGCAAAGTATATCGATTCCGTAAGCAGCATGAAGGCAGACATTGCTACTCTTTCAAGATATAGAAGACAAGTGAGCGTGCTTAAAGCTGAAAGGGAAAAATTATTGAAGCAAGTTGATTCCTTGACACAGTCCAACAGCTTGTTGGCCATGCAAAGAGACAGCACTTTTGCCGAATTGGAGCAACAAACCGTTTTCAACGATTCTTTGATCATCCAGAACACTCAATTGGCCGATGCCGTGGAAAGAGGTTCTGCGCTTAACTTGAGCACCATCAGCGTTGATGCCATTAAAGAAAGAAACAGCGGTAAATTGGTTTCTACCAGAAGAGCCAGAGCTACCGATAAATTTAAAGTTTGCTTTACCATTGCCGATAACGTAATTGCTGAGGCTGGTGACAGAGAATTCTATATTGAGGTTCTTGGGCCACAAGGCAATGTACTGGGCGAAGGTTTGACCAAGACTACAGAAGAAGGTAACTCCTTAACCTACAGTAAAGGAACCAACTTCTACTACGAGAATGATGCGTTGGATGTATGTGACTACATTAACAAGCCAAGTGGTGATTTCCAAGAAGGAAACTACATGGTTAATGTGTATGACAACCAATTGAAACTATTGGGTACATCTAGCTTCGAATTGAAATAGTAAACACACTATCACCATAAATAAAAAGGCCCGTCCAATTTTGGACGGGCCTTTTTTCTATTTTTAAGATTGGCATTTCTCTATTTAAGACTGCCTACCATATCTTCGGGCTTCACCCATTCATCATATTCCTCTGGGGTCACATATCCAAGGTTAACGGCCTCTTCCCTTAAGGTAGTGCCATTTTTATGAGCGGTGTTGGCAATTTCGGCCGCTTTGTAGTACCCAATTTTGGTGTTAAGGGCAGTTACCAACATCAAAGAGTTGTTCAATAAGGTTTTAATGGTCTCGTGGTTGGGTTCAATACCGGCGGCACAGTTTTCATCAAAACTTACACAGGCATCGCCCAATAATTGGGCAGATTGCAAAATATTGGCAGCCATCATCGGTTTAAAAACATTCAGTTCGTAATGTCCTTGCGTACCACCAACAGAAATGGCCACATCGTTCCCCATCACCTGTGCACAGACCATGGTCAATGCCTCACATTGGGTAGGGTTCACCTTTCCGGGCATAATGGAACTTCCGGGTTCGTTGGCAGGAATAATGATTTCCCCGATACCGGAACGAGGTCCAGAGGCCATCATACGGATATCATTCGCAATTTTGTTTAAAGAAACCGCTAGTTGTTTTAAGGCACCATGACTTTCCACGATGGCATCGTGCGCGGCCAACGCCTCAAATTTGTTACCAGCAGTAACGAATGGTTTTCCAGTAAACTCGGCAATATATTTGGCAACGAGAACGTCATAACCTTTAGGGGTGTTTAGGCCCGTACCTACCGCAGTACCGCCCAAAGCCAATTCGCTCAAATGGGGAAGTGTATTTTTCAAAGCTTTCAAGCCATGGTTCAATTGGGAAACATAGCCCGAAAACTCTTGTCCCAAGGTTAGGGGAGTGGCATCCATCAAATGGGTCCTTCCGATTTTTACCACATCCTTGAATTCCTCGGATTTTTTCTGCAACGTATCTCTTAATTGCTCTACCCCGGGAATAGTGACCTCCACTATTTTTTTGTAGGCTGCGATATGCATTCCCGTAGGGAAGGTATCATTGGAGGACTGACTTTTATTCACATCATCATTGGGCTGGATGGTTTTTTCGCCTTCCCCGATTTTCTTGCCCGCAATTTCATGAGCGCGGTTGGCAATCACTTCGTTTACGTTCATGTTGCTTTGGGTACCCGAACCGGTTTGCCAAATAACCAATGGAAACTGGTCATCATGTTTGCCTTCGAGTATTTCGTCGCATACTTGTGCAATCAAATCCCTTTTTTCCTGGCTCAACACGCCCAATTCGTGGTTGGTAAATGCGGCCGCTTTCTTCAGATAGGCAAAACCATAAACCACATCCAAGGGCATGGATGCAGGGGGCCCAATTTTAAAGTTGTTGCGGGAACGCTCCGTTTGGGCTCCCCAATATTTGTCGGCGGGTACTTTTACCTCGCCCATCGTATCTTTTTCAATCCTAAAACCCATAGTTTAAAATTTTGTTTCACAAAGGTAGGATATCGGGTATTTATATGGTAATTGATGGCAATAAATACACTTTTTTTGCCCTAGCATTTGCTTTTTTTGATAAGAAGAAAGTATCTTTGTTAAAACAAAAGGAGTAAAGATGTTCGAATTTGACCAGTATTTAGGTTTTTTAGCGTTTCTAACAATTTTGACAATCGGTTTTTGGTTGATGATATTCCTATTGACCTTTGTGGTACCTTACTGGTTGATTGGAAACCTTAGGGAAATGTTCAAAGAAAGACGAGAGGCCAAACGTGCCCAACTCGAAGAATAAAATATATCTAAGGAGCCAATTGGCTCCTTTTTTTTATCCACTATTTAGCTTTCGTATGATCGAAGGCTATTTTTTTGCCCCATAATTTGGGTTCATGTACGGAGTGACAAAATAAAAAAAGCAGCCGAATGGCTGCTTTTCCTGTTCAAGTTTCGGGGGAACTCTACCGTTTCTTAATATTGTCCCTCATCATCATCACCTCCACCTTGTCTGTCCTCTCCGCGACGACGTTGTTCCTTTGGTTGGTTAAATCTGTAAATAAAGGATAGGTTCACCTGCCTTTGTCTCCATTGAAATTCACTATCGGAGGTAAAAGTAGGGGTCTGCGTAAACGACATTCGCTTTCTGGTGTTAAAAACATCGCTGACATTTAAGGAAACGGTTGCGTTATCCTTGAACAAATCTTTGCTGATGGCCAAGTTAAGGGAGAAAATCCCCTTATTCTCCGTTTGTGCATTTTGTGTTGGTCCCCTATAAAAAGAGTTCAACTGAAGGTCTATTTTCTTGGGCAAGGTAAATTTGGAGCTCATTCTTGCAAACCAACTTGTGTTCTCAGCACCAAAATCCACTCCATTAAAAGTTCCTTCGGAACTAAACGTAAAGAAGTTAAAGCTTCCATTTATGCGCCACCATTTGGCAGGGTTGTAAATGGCTCCCGCTTCGGCACCGATACGTTCATTGGTGGAAAGGTTAATGGGAACCGAACGAATTATTTGAATACCATCCGAAGTGATTTCCCCGGTCTCCTCCTGTATACGCTCAAAGGAATTGGTTTCTCTTTGATAATACACCGATGTGGTAAGTGTCAATTTTTTCCAACGCTTTAAATATCCCAAATCGAATGCATTGGCAAAGGCTGGGTCCAAGTCCGGATTACCCTGAAAAACATTGGTCCTACTTGAACGGGAAGGAAATGGATTGATAAACCACCCTCTTGGCCTATTGATCCTACGGTTATAACCAAGGGATATATTTTCAGTTTTTGAAATCTCATAGATAAGGTTCACTGTTGGAAAAAGCCCTAAGTAATTCTTATCAAAATTCAAATCCACATCTTGGCCTACAATTTCCTGCAAGGCCTCGCCATCAATAGTTGAATCTACGCTACCAATAAGCTCTGTGTTTTCCAAACGAAGACCAAGCAACATCGAAATTTTACCATACTTGTTTCCGTATTGGGTGTAAATGGCGTTTACGTTTTCGCGATAGGTAAAGATGTTGGTCAAATCCCTGTTGGTTGCAAATTCACCTGTTCCAATGTTCAAGGTGTCCAACTGAAAATCGCTCACCTCTTTTTCAAACGTACCACGGTAACCTGCCTCAAATTGTGCATCGCCCATAGGCAACACATAATCGATTTGGGCCAAAATATCATCTTGGGTCTGGATTTCGTAAATATTTTCCCTTGCCAACAAATCCGTGTTGGGTACGATATTGCTTTCTTGGATTTCTGTCAGTACATCCTCATCATCATACGAATATTGAAAGTCTGCCGTCAATTCGTGTCCATCATCGTTAAAACGGTTGGTGTAGTTAAAGGATACTTGATAACTATTGTCGTTTTCAAGCTGATTTTCGGTCCGAAAGGTCCTGCTGCTCAATTCGCCGTCCATAAAACGTTGGTTGTCGTTTTCGGTCAAATCGTTCTCATCGGACCATCGGTAGAAAAAACTACCGGTTACGGAAGACTTCTCGGTCAAAAAATACTCCATTCCAATGTTCAGGCTCAAACCATTATCATCGCGGTTGATGTCCCTGTCTTCAATGATTCGGTCAAAATCACTTAAGTCGGTCAAATATCTGTTGTCGAAAAATCCATTTCCTGGGGGTTTTCTTTTAAAGTATCCCAGCGTATTGAAAATATTGAATTTTTCTGTCCGGATATTAAAATTGGAGGTTACCCTGGCATTCAACGGATCACCAATAGTTGCATTGATGGAACCATTGATTCCAAGGGTTTTCTCCTTTTTAAGGACAATGTTAAGAATACCTGCCGTACCCTCTGCGTCATAACGGGCCGAAGGACTGGTAATTACTTCGACCTTTTCAATGGCGTCGGCAGGTAATTGCTGTAATATATCGGTAGACCCGAAACCTGCCAAAGCAGATGGCTTACCGTTAATAAGAATACGTACGTTATCGTTTCCACGAAGGCTGATGCCTCCTTCTACATCCACAGAAACCGAAGGAATGTTCCCGAGTGCATCGCTGACGTTACCACCGCTAGTGGTGATGTCCTTACCTATGTTGTATACTTTTTTGTCCAACCGCACCTCAACAGTGGTTTTTTCACCTACTACTTCTACCTCTGCGAGTTGTGCCACATCTGGCGATAGGGTGATAGTGCCCAAGTTGGTATCTGAATTATAGGTTTGTGCTTGAAGGGAATAAGTTTTATAGGAAATGAATTCTACACGAATATTATATTTACCGGGAGCAGTTTCGATTTCAAACGCACCCGAAAGGTCGGTAATGCCTCCGGTAACTTGATCCGGACTGTCCGCATTTTGCAGCACAAAGGTGGCATACTCCAAGGGTTGACCTGATTCGGAATCGACAACCTTCCCAGAAAGGGTAATGGATGATTGATTTTGCTGTGCTACACTTTGAAAAGTGGTAAGGGTCAGAAGCAATAACGGGATAAATATCCTGTGCATAGTTTGATTTTTATGCCACAAAATTGACAGAAAATAAATGCACATAAAATATTAATCCCTCAACAACGGAATTGAGCCTGCGAATGACCTTAAAGAATTGTTAACCCTTGTCTTTTTTGTCCTTTTTTCTCTTCTTTTTCCTCTTGGCCTTGAATTGGTTTTCCTGTAGTTCCATAAAGGCCTCGAACTTATCTTCGGGAAGTCCGGCCTTCAGTTCCGCATCTTGGCGCCTTTTGATTTTTTCTACCTCTTCTTTCATTTTAAGAGGTTCCAATTGCAATATTTGAAGTTCGATACGCTGTTGTACGGATTGAACCAATGAGGTGCGTACCACGGCCTGTTCAAAAGGGTCCAATTCAAGGGCTTCCGTGATGGAAGGCATTTGCGAATCCACAATTTCTTCTGCTGTTGGGGGTGTCTCCTCCTTTTGGGTTTCTACAGGTCCCGCTTGGGGTATTGAGGTTCTGCCCCTGCCGTACATACTGCGGTTGCCATAAGGCGACCCATAGCCAAATTGCGCGGACAAATCGTTTATACAAAGCATACCCGTCAAAAGAGTGATATAGAAGAGGATTTGTTTTCTTTTCATGGGATAAAGATAGTATTTAGGTTGAAAAAACCCTTGGAAACGGTGTTAAATGTAACTGGCTATCAAGCTTATAGTAAGTTGGAAATGTTCTCTGGCGGTCTGCCAACAACCGCTTTTTTTCCGTTTACAACAATGGGTCGTTCAATCAGTTTTGGATTTTCTGCCATGGCTGTGATCACTTCCTCGTCCGTCAACGTTTTTCCCTTGAACTTTTCCTTCCAAATCGCCTCGGTTTTTCGAACTAGGTCAATCGGAGCAATGCCCAGATACGCAATCAAGGTTTTCAGTTCCTCTTTACTGGGTACATCATCCAGATACTTGACCACTTCAAATGCCTTGCCTGACTTTTCCAAAATGGCCAGACCTTCTCGGGACTTTCTACATCTTGGGTTATGATAAATCTTAATCATGTCTTTATTTTAATCTTGTTCTTCTTTTTGCCCCATCATCATTAAATAGGCCTTTAAAAATGCATCCAGATCGCCATCCATAACGGCATCCACATTACCGGTCTCTTCCCCGGTTCTCACATCCTTTACCAATTTGTACGGATGCATCACGTAGTTACGAATCTGCGACCCCCATTCAATCTTCATTTTAGAGGATTCTATTTCGGCCCGGGCCTCCTGCTTTTTGCGCAGTTCGATTTCATAGAGCTGCGATTTCAGCATTTTCATGGCCGTTGCCCTGTTATCGTGTTGCGAACGGGAATCGGAACAGGAAATTTGGATTCCGGTAGGTTTGTGCACCAATTGAACCTTGGTTTCCACCTTGTTCACATTTTGTCCGCCTGCACCACTGGAACGTGCCGTTGTGATTTCGATTTCGGAAGGATTCACCTCAATTTCAATGCTGTCGTCCACTAGTGGGTACACATACACCGATGCAAAGGAGGTGTGTCTCTTCGCATTACTATCAAAAGGGGATATGCGCACCAAACGATGCACCCCGTTTTCTCCTTTTAGCCACCCAAAGGCATATTCCCCTTCAATTTCCAGGGTTACCGTTTTTATCCCCGCCACATCACCCTCTTGGTAGTTGAGTTCCTTGATTTTATAACCGTTCTTTTCGGCCCACATCATGTACATGCGCATGAGCATGGACGCCCAGTCGCAACTTTCTGTTCCCCCGGCACCAGCGGTGATTTGGAGCACGGCGGTAAGTTCATCACCTTCTTCCGAAAGCATGTTACGGAACTCCAATTTTTCGATGGCGTCAGTGGCCTTATCAAACTGCTTGGAGACCTCCTCTTCGGAAACCTCCCCAGCTTGTAGGAACTCCATAAGGACCTCAAGGTCGCCGACCAGAGTTTTGGCCTCCTCAAAGTCTTCTACCCATTTCTTTTTTGATTTTATGGACTGCATTTGTTTTTGGGCTTCTTGCGGATTGTCCCAAAAACCGGGAGCGAGGGTTTTTTCTTCCTCGTTCTCTATTTCAATACGTTTGGCATCGATGTCAAAGATACCTCCTTAACGCACCAAGGCGCTCAATAAGATCTTTTTGTTGATCTGTGGTTACCATGTAATCTATTTTGAGGTAAAAATAAGTTTCTTTCGGCACATGACCTTAAGATATCTTCAATACTATTCGAATAGAAAAAGGGAACAGTAAAGTCACAAAAAATAAAAATCTGCAATAGGGCAGGGTAGATTTTATGAATTTCCCTTTTTAATCGCAGTACTATTTTTTGGCAGGTGAATTTTAAAATGATTTCCATATTTTTAAGGCACTAATTCAACCAGCTCATGAAGAACACTACTACACTCATCGCCCTTTGCTACTTTATTTGTGCCTCCCTCGGGGCCCAAACATTCGAAAGGACCAAGGATTTTCAGAAATTCAAGGGCTATTTTGATTTTTATTATGACGATTCCACCGACAAGATTTATCTGCAAGTGGATGATCTGGAGAAGGATTTTTTATATGTGTATTCCCTTAGTAGCGGTATCGGTAGCAATGATATTGGCCTAGATCGCGGTCAGTTGGGCAACGAACAGGTCGTTTTCTTCCGTAAGGCAGGGAAAAAACTCCTACTGGTACAGCCCAATTTGGAGTTCCGGGCCATTACCGATAATGAACTGGAAAGAAAATCGGTGGAGCAGGCTTTTGCCAAATCCATTTTGGAAGGATTTGAAATCGTGGAGGAGTCCAAGGGCAGTTATCTCATAGATTTCACGGACTTTTTGATGCGCGATGCCCATGGGGTTTCCAACCGATTGAAACGGGGCAAACAGGGTTCGTACAGCTTAGATAAATCCAAAAGCGCTTGGGCCTTTGACCGTACCAAGGCATTTCCAAAAAATGTGGAGTTCGATGTTACCCTTACCTTTAAAGGCGAACCAGAAGGTGCATGGATACGTTCCGTGACACCAACGCCCAGCTTGGTCACCGTTGCGCAGCACCATTCCTTGATTGAATTACCGGATGATAATTTTGAAAAAAGGGAATATGACCCACGAAGTGGCGGTTATCCTTTTTCATATTATGATTATGCGACACCGGTTCAGGAATCCTTGGTGAAGCGATTCATTAGAAGACACCGTTTGCAAAAGAAAGACCCCAATGCCGAAGTTAGTGAAGCTGTTGAGCCCATCATTTATTATTTGGATAACGGAACACCGGAGCCCATTCGCTCTGCACTGTTGGATGGTGGAAAATGGTGGAACCAGGCCTTTGAAGCTGCTGGCTATAAGGATGCCTTTCAAATGAAAATATTGCCCGATGATGCCGACCCTCTTGATGTTCGCTACAATGTAGTTCAATGGGTGCACCGCTCCACAAGGGGATGGAGCTATGGAGCCAGCGTGGTAGATCCACGAACTGGCGAAATCCTGAAAGGTCACGTGAGCTTGGGAAGTCTTCGAATCCGACAGGATTTTATGATCGCACAAGCTTTGATGAACCAACCATTTGCGGAAAGGGATGATAATTATCAACCCATGTTGGAGTTGGCCCTTGCAAGAATACGCCAACTCTCCGCACACGAGATAGGACATACCCTCGGGTTTGCCCATAACTTTGCGGCAAGTACCAATAATAGGGCTTCTGTAATGGATTATCCACATCCACAATTTGAGCTCAAAGGAGGAGATATCAGTTTTGAAAACGCCTACGATACCGGTATTGGAGAGTGGGACAAAGTAACTGTAGCCTATGCCTATTCCGATTTCCCAAGTGGCACCAACGAGAAGGAAGCCTTGAACGCTATTTTGGAGAAAGCACAGCAGGAAGGACTGCGCTATATTTCCGATCAGGATGCGCGTCCACAAGGAGGTGCCCACGCCTTGGCCCATTTGTGGGACAATGGTAAAATTGCCAGTGAAGAACTGGAAAAAATGTTGGAAATCAGGAAAAAGGCGATCCAAAACTTTTCTGTGGACAACATAAGGACTGGAGAGACGTATTCGGTACTCGAAGATGTATTCGTACCAATTTACTTTTTCCACAGGTACCAAACCGAAGCAGTTTCCAAAGTCATCGGCGGATTGGATTATAACTATGCCGTAAAAGGAGGTGGACAAACCCCGGTAAAACCAGTTAACCAAGCGGTTCAGGAGAAAGCTTTGGAGTCTATATTAAGAACGTTGGATGCCGAAGTCATTGCGGTACCCAAGGATAAACTGGACCTCTTTCCGCCACGTGCCATCGGTTTTAATCGTTCCAGGGAATCTTTCAAGGGTCGCACTGGCGTTAGTTTTGATGCACTTTCCGTGGCCGAGACAGCGGCCGACATGACGTTGGAATTATTGTTGCACCCAGAACGGGCTTCCCGATTGATTCAGCAAAAGAGTTTGGATAAAAATCAAATGGGACTTAAGGAGGTGTTGGATGAAACAATTAAAGCGACCATAGATCGCTCGCATCGTGATGACTACGAAGAAGAAGTACAGCATACCATTAATTTTAGGGTGTTGTATCACCTAATGAATCTTGCAGCTCACAATGCCGTTCATCCACAGGTCAATGCCGTCGCCAATGAAGCGTTGGAAAATCTTAAGACTCAATTGCTGACAGATGGTAAAAATGCAATTTCAGCGGAAATGGTAAGGCGTATTGATGCCTTTATGAAAGAACCTTCAGAATTCAAACTTATTCCAGTGTCCACAATACCCGATGGGTCACCTATTGGAATGGACTGTATGGACTAAACAATTTTATGGAAATAAACTTAATAAGTGACACGGTCACTCGACCTTCGGCAGGAATGTTGGAGGCTATGATGAATGCAAAAGTAGGGGACGATGTTTTTAAAAACGACCCTACCGTCAATCAACTGGAAGCCAAGGTTGCCGATTATTTTGGGATGGAAGCTGCGCTCTTTTTTCCCAGTGGCACTATGACCAATCAAACAGCAATAAAACTACATACCCAGCCCGGAGATCAGCTGATTTGTGACAAGTATGCCCATATCTATAATTACGAGGGAGGAGGCGTTAGTTTCAACAGTGGGGTTTCCTGTAAGTTGGTGGACGGTCATCGCGGCATGATGACGGCCGAACAGGTGGAAGCCTCCATCAATCCACCAGATTTTTATCACAGCCCATTGACCACTTTGGTCTGTATCGAGAATACCACCAACAAAGGAGGTGGTGCCTGTTGGGATTTTGAGGAATTGAGGAAAATCCGCAGCGTTTGTGATAAGCACAATCTAAAATACCATTTGGATGGTGCCCGACTTTGGAACGCTTTGGTGAAAAAAGGAGAAGACCCAAAAGCCTACGGCTCGTTGTTCGATACCATTAGTGTATGTTTGAGCAAGGGTATGGGGTGCCCTGTTGGCTCTGTATTGGTAGGGAGTCAGGACCATATCGACAAAGCGCTTCGCATCCGAAAAGTTTTTGGAGGCGGTATGCGCCAATCAGGCTATTTGGCGGCCGCTGGCATCTATGCTTTGGACAATAATATAGACCGACTAGCGGAAGACCATCAAAAGGCGGAAGAAATAGGGGAGGTACTCCAGACCCTGGATTTTATCAAAAAAGTGGAGCCCATCGAGACCAATATCATCATTTTTGAAATCAACGAGCATAAAATGTCATCCGAAGCATTTTTGGAGCAATTGACCAAACATAAGGTCTCCATCATTGGGATGGGCCAGGGCAAACTACGGATAGTTACCCATTTGGATTACACCGATAGCATGCACCAGCATTTCTTAAAGGTTTTGAAAAGTATAGGATAATTGTATGGTCACTTCGAGTGGTTTTGGCGAAGCCAAAAGTGTATCGAGAAGTGTATTTGTTTTCTTTTGTTTAAAAAGTGTTGCAGTAAAAGGTTCTCGATACATTTCCTTCGGAAACACTCGAACTGACATAATATTGCCGGTTGGTCACTTCGAGTGGTTTTGGCGAAGCCAAAAGTGTATCGAGAAGTGTATTTGTTCCCTTGTGATTAAAAAAGTGTTGCAGTAAAAGGTTCTCGATACATTTCCTTTGGAAATACTCGAACTGACATGATAGGGCTGAATTGTCACTTCGAGTGGTTTTGGCGAAGCCAAAAGTGTATCGAGAAGTGTATTTGTTTTCTTTTTATTAAAAAAGTGTTGCAGTAAAAGGTTCTCGATACGTTTCCTTCGGAAACACTCGAACGGACGACTGAATTCTAAAATCTAGTGTCTCAATACTAATATCTCACGAGGATTATTTCATAAAAGCATCCATTCCCGGAATGTTGGGCATGCCTTCCTTGGCTACAGCCGCCAATTCAGCTTCATTAATTTTAGTAGCCTTTTCAATGGCTTTATTTAGGGTTAACACCAAATAATCCTCCAGTTGTTCCTTTTCTTCCAATAAAGAATCGTCAATACTGATGGATTTAATCTCACGATTCGCCGTCAAGGTCACTTTGAGCAATCCATCAGAGGACGCCTCATCGATCATTACCGTATGCAATCGTTCCTTGGTCGCTTCCACTTTCTTTTGGGTCTCTTTGATTTTGCCCATCATTCCCATTAAATCTCCAAACATATCTTTACAATTTTCGCTTGTCCGTTCACTATCAAAACAAGCCGTGTTTTACTATTTGTCAAACGTAAGGACAAAAGTAGTAAATTGGTCAAAACACTTTCCATGAAACAAATGATTTCAAGAATATCTGTTCTGGTTTTATGCCTTATTTTTGCCACCGCTTGCAAGAACAACAAAGACGAAGCCATGAATATTATTCCGCCTGTAGCCCCAAAGCATCCAACAAAGCTCGAAAAACATGGTGATGTTAGAATCGATGACTACTATTGGATGAACAATAGGGAAGACCAACAGGTGCTCGATTACCTGAATGCGGAAAACGACTATTTCCAAAAAATGACCGCCCATACCCAAAAATTCCAGGAGGAACTTTTTCAGGAAATGAAGGCCCGAATCAAAGAAGATGATGAATCCGTCCCCTACCAATTGGATGGTTATTGGTACATTACCCGTTACGAAGAAGGCAAAGAGTATCCCATTTATTCCAGAAAAAAGGGGAGCTTGGAAGCCGAAGAAGAGTTGTTGTTCGATTGCAACCAAATGGCCGAAGGACACGAATATTTTAACCTTCGGGGCGTTTCCATCAGTCCAGATAACAAATTGGCTTCCTTTGGTACGGATACTATATCCAGAAGGCAATACAACATTCAAATAAAGAACTTGGAATCGGGCGAAATATTCCCGGATATCATTGAGAACACTACCGGAAGTTCCGTCTGGGCCAACGATAACAAAACGCTTTTCTACACCAAAAAAGATCCGGTAACCCTTCGGTCAGATAAAATTTTTAAGCACGTTTTGGGTACCTCAGCTGATGAAGATGAGCTGGTTTTTCACGAAAAGGATTCCACTTACAACACTTTTGTGTACAAGACCAAATCCCGTGATTATATTGTTATCGGTTCCAGTAGTACGCTTACTTCTGAATATCGCTTTTTGGATGCCGATGATCCCAATGGAAAATTCAAGGTGTTTTCGCCACGTGAAAAAGGAGTGGAATATTCCATTTCCCATTTTGAGGGTGATTTTTACGTGTTGACGAATAGGGATGGTGCGACCAACTTTAAATTGATGAAAACAAACGAAAACAATACATCATCGGAACATTGGGAAGAATTTATCCCGCATGATGAAGAGGTATTGTTGGAAGATGTTGAAATTTTCAGGGACTATTATGTGGTCACCGAACGCAGGAACGGGCTCAGCCAAATGAAAATTGCCAAATGGGACGGTTCGGACAGTTATTATTTGCCTTTTGAAAGCGAAACCTATGTAGCAGGACCTTCGGTGAATTTGGATTTTGATACCAAAGTGCTTCGGTATTATTACAATGAAATGGGCGAGCCTTACGCCGTTATTGATTTTGACATGGAAACCCGCACCAAGACTGTGATGAAGCAGCAAGAAGTCTTGGGAGGCAAATTCGACAAAAACAACTACAAAACAGAGCGGTTATGGGCTACCGCAAGGGATGGTAAAAAAGTACCCATTTCCATTATCTATCGCAAGGATACTCCTTTGGATGGCACCAGTCCGTTGTTGCAATATGGATATGGTTCCTATGGAGCTACCATGGACCCGTATTTTTCGTCCATCCGATTGAGTTTGTTGGATCGTGGCTTTATTTATGCCATCGCACACGTGCGTGGCGGCGAATATTTGGGAAGACCTTGGTACGAGGATGGAAAATTATTGCAGAAAAAAAACACCTTCACCGATTTCATTGATGTCAGTAAATTTTTGATAGAACAAAAATATACCAGTTCCGAGCATTTATATGCCATGGGTGGTTCTGCCGGTGGACTTTTGATGGGAGCCATCATCAATATGGAGCCGGAACTTTATCATGGTATCATTGCTGCGGTACCTTTTGTGGATGTGGTCACCACCATGTTGGACGATACCATTCCATTGACCACGGGCGAGTATGACGAATGGGGAAATCCGAACGAAAAGGAATATTATGATTATATGAAATCCTATTCGCCATACGATAATTTGGAGGCCAAGGCATATCCGCATATGTACGTATCTACGGGCTTGCACGATTCCCAGGTACAGTACTGGGAGCCTGCCAAATGGGTGGCCAAATTAAGAGAATACAAAACAGATAACAACCTCCTGTTTTTGGATACCAATATGGATGCAGGACATGGCGGGGCATCGGGCCGTTTTGAGGCCTTGAAGGAAACAGCAAAGGAGTATGCCTTCATTTTGGACTTGGAAGGAAAAGCCCTTTAAAAATAAAATGTTACATTTGCACCGAACAAATGCCTTATCTTTGAGGGTATTGTTCCCTACCTAATACCAGTTATGAAGAAACAGATAAATGCGCACAGCAATATCCTAGACCTAATTGGAAGTACCCCCTTAGTTAAGCTAAACAGAATTACTGCCCCCCTAACCGGAAACTTCTATGCGAAATTGGAATGTTTCAATCCGGGACATTCCGCAAAAGATAGAATTGCGATTCATATCATCGAGGAGGCGGAGCGAAAAGGCATCTTAAAGCCTGGCAGCACCATTATTGAGACTACCTCAGGGAATACAGGCTTTAGCCTGGCCATGGTAAGTATCGTGAAAGGGTATAAGTGCATTTTGGCCGTAAGTTCAAAGTCATCACCGGACAAAATAGATATGTTGCGCTCCATGGGAGCCAATGTTTATGTATGTCCAGCGCACGTGAGCGCAGATGACCCCCGTTCCTACTACGAGGTGGCCAAACGTTTGCATAGTGAAACACCAAATTCCATATACATCAACCAATATTTTAATGAGCTCAATATTGATGCCCATTATTCCAGCACTGGACCTGAAATTTGGGAGCAGACCAATGGTCAAATTACCCATTTGGTAGCATGTAGCGGAACAGGAGGGACTATTTCGGGAATTGCACGCTATCTGAAAGAGCAAAACCCCAACATCAAGGTTTTGGGTGTTGATGCATACGGTTCCGTTTTGAAAAAATATCACGAAACAGGGGAATTCGACCACAACGAAGTATATCCATATCGAATTGAAGGACTAGGTAAAAACTTGATACCTGCCGCCACCGATTTCAACACCATTGACAGATATGTTAAGGTAACCGATGGTGAAAGCGCTCACATGGCCCGCAAATTGGCCCATACCGAAGGTATTTTCGCCGGTTACACCAGTGGTGCTGCTACCCAAGCCCTGTACCAGTTGAATACTGAAGGAGAATTTACCGAAGATAGCAATGTGGTGGTAGTTTTCCCAGACCACGGTTCCAGGTACATGAGCAAAGTTTACAGTAACGAATGGATGGAAAATCAAGGCTTCTTTGATATCCAGAACGCCGAAGTACCCGAGGAAATCAAGTATATTAAATAAACCAGTACCCTATAATACCTCAACTACGGCGATGAAATTTCATCGCCGTTTTTTTTATCTGAAAATTTCGTTATGCAAGGTTCGTAAAAATCTATACTTTTGCAGATGAATTAACATTAAGGTAGATGAGAGATTTATTCGATAGAATCATTGAGAACAAAGGACCTTTGGGAAAATGGGCCTCACAGGCTGAAGGCTATTTTGTTTTTCCCAAGTTGGAAGGACCAATTTCCAACAGAATGAAGTTTCAAGGAAAGGACGTTATAACGTGGAGTATCAATGACTATCTAGGTTTAGCCAACCTACCTGAAATCAAGAAAGTGGACGGAGAAGCCGCTATGGAGCACGGAGCCGCCTATCCTATGGGCGCACGGATGATGAGCGGCCACACCGATTTTCACGAACAATTGGAAAAGGAATTGGCCGAGTTCGTGAACAAGGAAGCTGCTTATTTGCTCAATTTTGGATACCAAGGATTTATGTCCGTAGTGGATGCCTTAGTTTCCAAAGACGATATCATTGTATACGATGTGGATTGCCATGCTTGTATTATTGATGGTGTTCGTTTGCACATGGGCAAGCGCTTCACCTTTAAGCATAACGATGCTGAAAGTTTGGAGAAGAATTTGGAGCGTGCCACCAAACTGGCCAGCGAGACCGGTGGCGGTATTTTGGTAATTTCTGAAGGAGTTTTTGGAATGCGCGGTGAGCAAGGTATCCTTAAGGAGATCGTAGCGCTCAAGAAAAAATTCAAGTTCCGATTGTTGGTAGATGATGCCCACGGATTTGGAACTTTGGGTAAAACAGGGGCCGGAGCAGGCGAGGAGCAAGGCATTCAGGATGATATTGATGTTTATTTGGCCACCTTCGCCAAGTCAATGGCCGGAATCGGTGCTTTTGTGGCAGCTCAAAAGGAAATCGTGGAATACTTAAAATATAATTTAAGGTCGCAAATGTTCGCTAAATCATTACCTATGGTTTACGTAAAAGGCGCCTTAAAAAGATTACATATGCTGCGTACCATGCCAGAGCTTAAAGCTAAGCTTTGGGAGAATGTGAACGCACTTCAAAATGGATTAAAGGAGAGAGGGTTCGATATTGGTACAACCACCAGTTGCGTTACTCCCGTTTACTTAAATGGTAGTATTCCCGAAGCGATGGCCTTGGTGAAGGATCTGCGTGAAAACCATGGGATTTTCTGTTCTATTGTGGTATATCCCGTAATTCCGAAGGGGTTAATCTTGCTTCGTTTGATTCCAACCGCAACACACACCATGCAAGATATCGAGGAAACCTTGGACGCTTTCTCAGCAATCAGGGAGCGCTTGCAAAATGGAACCTACAAAAGACTTTCTGCTGCCGTAGCGGCGGCCATGGGAGAGTAATTTCTTTATGGGCTCACTTTAAAAATCTTAATTGCAGCGGACTTTGTTCCGCTGCAATGCGTATTGGGTGTTTCCTCGGCGCCATCTTCCCTGCCTTACCTCATTTTCATTGAAGGGATTTATGCTGGTATCACCGTTATAATATTGAAGATAAACCGCTGGTGAACCTTGGTACGATACCAATTGCCATGTTCCAGAGCTATTTCCGTAGGAAGCTCCCTGGGCATTGCCACCATAATCGCCTTCCACACTGAACGAACCATCCGTGTTCATTGAAAAAGTACCATTGGCACAAAAATTCACATAGGTAATGGAACTGGCCATGCTATCGTTTACGTATGAGGTACGCTGGTAAAAAACCAACTGACTCCCAGAAATGATGTTCAGCAACCCTTGGTTGTCAAGTTCAGGGTATTGACCGTCAGTATTTACAGGTGATGGTGGATTTGGAGTTCCATTTATAGTGTTCCCCGAAACACCGCTATTATCCCTCATGTAGGGGGTCAAATCGAAACTGCCCAAATTGTGAAGGTCGGAATACTTGTAAAAGGGTTCATTGTATCCCGTGGCACGAACGCTCATTTGCAAACCGGAGAGATTGGCTTCAAACGGAACAGGCCCATCCAAACCGTAGATTTGACCGTTCAGCCGAGTGTCGGTACCAGTGGCCCTTATGGCAAAGCTTGCTCCCACTGCGGCCAGCATACCATGGTATTCATCGCCCACCCGTTTAAATTGTATGGAAATACTTTCCGAAGTGTTTATGAAGGTCCCTACAAAGTTGGAACTTTGCCCAAAAGCAGCAAACACGGTTAAGACAAGGATACTAAAAAGCAGTGTAATCTTTTTCATAGGCAGCGATAATAGTTCTAAAGCTATCAAAAAGCCTGGCCTCTTACAACAAAATTAGACCTAGTGCACTTTTTTTTAGGATACAATGACGTTGTAAACCACAATCCAATAGATAAAACCTCCATAAGTTAGAAAGTGGAGTCTTCTCCTGCTTGCAATGTCATAAACAAAAAGTGACAGCCATAAAATCAACCAAATGATAGGAGCAATGATGGCAGGATCCGTTCCCGTGTTCATTCCAACACGGCTCAGCAAAGGTTCCATGAGCAAAAGAATGGCAACCACTATGGCATGCTTATGTAATTCTGGTTTATCACGCTTCAGATATGCCAATAAAAGCAACCCAATAAATGCAGCATAAAAAAATCTGTTGGCCTTACCAAAGAAAGGAAGTTCCTCGTAGGGCTGACCTATCATAAAGAGATACCCAATTGAACATATAATCAAAAGGGCGATGATAAAAGCTATCATACCCAACCTCATGTGTGATTTGATGCTGAGTTTTCTAATATGGTTGGTTTGCACAAGAACAATGGTGTACCACGCATACATCAGAATACCGTGAACTATAAAGCCTGGATCACTATTGCTCTCTTGGTCAATATCAAACAAAAAGTTATCAGAAAATGCAATCAATCCCAATAGTAATATGATGATACTGAAGACGAAAAAATAATTTCGGGTGTAGCCATTGGTTCTTTTTTTTCCGGACATGGTGGTTGGTTGAAGTTGATACTGTCCTAAAGATATTAAACCGCTGATATATGGGCATTTATATTGTATGGATGGTATATTTTCGATGAAAAATGGTTGTTTTTTGGAATGATTTGATTCGACCATGTATGAAAAACCACCCACAATCAGGAACCTTTATGGTTCCAAACGTTCCACCATCAAAGAAGCGAATAGGTTGACCCCTGTTCGGATACAGCTTTCATCAACCGCAAAATTTTGTGAATGTGTTTGTGCGATGATACCCTTTTCGTAATTGGAGCCGCCCATAAAAAAGTACACACTGGGCACTTTGGGCTGAAAAAATGCAAAATCATCACTCCTACCATCAGCTACCACCCCATGCAGGCGAAGCACCCTATCTTCACCGTAGATACTTGATAATTGTTCCAAACTTTCGTTTACAAGTCTTTCGTTGTTGTCCAGCGTGGGAAATACATGTACCAATTCTGCTCCCAAAAAATCATTGGCAAAATCCGATTCGTCAATTCGCTTTTTAAGTTCGGGCAAGGCCGCATCCCGCTGTTTTTTGTCGCTAAAACTTAAAAAAGCACTGATTTTAACACCTTCCTCCGTTTCTTTAACCTTGAAATTTCTGTTATCTACGGTAGTGTAATCGGTGTAAATGGATTTGGGGCCCGCAATACCAATTTCTGGGTCGCCCATATTTTGCATGTTCCAAAACTTACTGTTTTTGGGAACATTTTCAAGACCATGGACCTGCTTTTTGACGAATTCCGTCAAAGCTTCGGTATTGCCAATGTCCTTGAATCTGATATCCACCCTTTTGTAGTCGGAGAACATTTCCTCTGGTTTTACGGCAATGGTACCGGCAGGGAATGGCGTTACATGCATGGCATACATTTCTTCGGGGTCGATTAGCTGGAACAATCCATCGTCCATCATGGCCAAGGCTCCTTTTATATTTTCTTCGGAAGGCTGAAAGACAAAATAGATGGTTCCTTCCAACCGTTCCCTTTGCGCTGCCAAAACAGTGGCCATCCCAAGTGCTACGGTAGTATGTACATCATGACCGCAGATATGACGAACCCCCACAGTTTCCGATGCAAAAGCTACCACATCGGGCGCATTGGATGGCATAGCGTCCATATCGGCCCGCCATGCTATCTTTTTACCGGGTTTGCCTCCCTTTAAAATACCAACAACCCCATAGCCACCAATTCCAGTTTTAACTTCCAAACCAAGTGAGCTCAGATATTCGATTACCTTTTGCGAGGTACGCTGTTCCTCACCACCAACTTCAGGATGTCGGTGAAAGTCCCGACGGATCTTTACAAGGCTATCAAATATCATCTCAGTATGTTCTTGTATGTCCTTGTGGATGTTTTGTTGACTGAACGCTGCTATGGAGAAGAGTACGTATAAAAATAAGGTCAATGTGTAGGATGGATTTCTTGGCATCATGTTAATCTTGTTTTGTTTGATGCAGCAAAGATGCGATGCAATGCTCGGCCTAACCTGACACATATGTGACAAACTTACTTTTTGGCAATTTTACTTCGGATTCGACTCAACGATTGACGTTCTATCCCCAAGAAGGATGATAAATGGGTGAGGCTTACCCGATTGAGTAGCTCGGGATGGTTCTTTACAAAATTAAGATAGCGCTCCTCCGCAGTTTCGAACAGAAAACTCTCCGTACGATCGGTCTGAATTGTGAGCACCTGCTCGGCAATGAGCCGGCCATATCTTTCATTGCTCTTAAATTGTTCGTAGCCTTGCTGAATATCTTTGTATGATAGTAAAATGATGGTGCAAGGTTCCAGGCATTCCATGTGATATTTGGAAGGTTTTTGGCGGATAAAGGCAGGGTAGTCGGTTGCGTATTCGTTTTCTTTTACAAATCCAGTGGTAATGGACTTTCCCTTATCGTTAATATAATATCTGCGAAGCAATCCCTTACTTACATAGCCCATTGTGGTCTGAACCTCTCCGCTTTCAAAGAAAAACTCTTTTTGGCCATACTCCTTGATGGATAATTGCGACTGGAGTAATTCAAGTTCTTCTGTCGTTAGATGTGAAAATTGTTGAAGGTAATTCTCCAGGTATTTTTGATGCTCTGGTTTCAATGGGCAATTGTTCTTGGTAGAAAAATACAATAAAAATTATGGAATTTAG
The DNA here is from genome assembly GCF_030733585.1 of Allomuricauda sp. MMSF_3307. NCBI lineage: Bacteria > Pseudomonadati > Bacteroidota > Flavobacteriia > Flavobacteriales > Flavobacteriaceae > Allomuricauda > Allomuricauda sp. MMSF_3307. Next base: position 141,904 of record NZ_JASHIQ010000005.1, on the reverse strand, counting down.
ACAGCCGCCTACCGTCACTCTTGGTTTTATGAAAAGTCTTGATGGAGCGGGGACGGATTTACAGATCTTTATTGTAAAGGTCGGGTGACAAGGTTCTGGTTTTCTCCCGACTCAGATATTTTCTAAGAACTCCCCCTTTTACGCTGTTCACCTCAAACTCGATGATAAACGCATCTTCATCAATCGTATCCACTATCCGATGTACCTTTTTGGAATCAATACGGTTGAGCACCGTTTGAATTACTTCCACATTGTTGATTTCACCCCGGCTACCAAATCCTCGTACGCCTCCGTAAATGGTCATCCCCAATCCCACTTGGTTCAAAAGCTCATCTTGAATTTCCTTTTGTTTATGGCTCACGATCAATAAACCAATGTAATCCTCAAAGCCCTCAAAGACAAAATCGATTACTTTTCCCGTGATGATAAAGGTCAATATGGAATACAATGCAATTTCTATGGAGATGAGCCATGCCGTAATCGCAAAAAGCACGGTATTGAAGAGCAAGATGATGGTTCCGATGGGAATACCGAATTTGTCATGCAAGTAAATGCCCAATATTTCCGAGCCATCCAACACGGCACCATTTTTTATGGCCAATCCAATACCCGCTCCGAGAGAAATGCCCCCAAAAATGGCAATGAGCAACTTTTCGTTTGTCACCGCTTCAAAATTTTCAAAATGGATAACGACGGCCAGCACCAAAACCGAAATTACGGATTTGATCATCACCCTTTTTGTCAAGGTAAGCCAGCCCAGAATAAAGAAAGGAATGGAAATGATAGGGAGAATATAGGAGATTTCGATGGGAACAAATTCGCCCAATAAAATGGCGATACCGGTAACCCCACCGTCCAAAAAGCCGTTGGGAAGCAAAAAGGCTTTCAACCCGATACTGGCCAACAAAATAGCTAAAGCTATTTGTAGGTATTCAAATACGAGGCTACGGATTTTCTTCATTGGGCAACCATTTCTAGCTATGGTCAAGATACGACCTTAGTTTTATTTACTTCTAATTTTCTTCAAATTCGATTAATGGGGTTTCAAGATTTCATATAACATGTACTGCATATTTGATTTATTGATGTTTTGCTACCTCAAGGCCATCGAGAAGGGATAGGACGGTCAAAACAATACACAAAATGGCCAATAGCAGGTTTAACCATCGAAGCAGCTGCGTAGCAATGCGGTATTGACGTTCGGCATTACCTTCATGTATCTCAAAAGGGTAGTTGAAAATCCATGGATATTGATTGAGTTTAAACATCCCCAAGATAAGGGCACCAAGAATGACGGGGCCAGCCCAAAGCACATCTTTTGAGTCCATTCCGTTCCGATCTTTTGTGGGCCAATTAAAATGTATTGGAACCCTTTCCGGCAGTTGTGCATACCAAATGGCAAGGAGTAAGGCAGCACCAAGAAGGAGAAAAAAGGTCAAAAACTCAATGGACTTGTCCAAACGGGTTTTTTTAATATTGATTTTTGGACGGTTCATTGGTTCTTAGGTCAATATTTAAATATATGACGAAAGTCCAAATTTTAAAAGAATACCGATAATCAACCAAACGTAACAAATCAGGGCGGCCCATTTCAATATATTTTCCAGAAGAGGACTTTTGGGCGCCATCTCTTTGTGGTGCTTCACCTTTTTACCTTTCACAAATCCGAGGTAAACCAGAAGTCCCGTAACCAGTAGAAATGCCAAGTTGAGCCAAAAAGTGTAATTGATTTTAAAATGTTCCTTTTCTGTGATTTGCTCGCCAACATTCTCTGGGATTAGACCGAAAAAGTCAAAACCGTAATGCAGTAGGAGGGATGCGCCTATTAATGAAGTAAACAAGAGAAAGAGGATGAATAACGACATTTTCCAGCCATAATATTTCGCATTGATGCGAAGCACGGGAAAAACCACAAGATCACTAAAAATGAAGGCCATGACCCCGGCAAAACTGACTCCTTTTCCAAACAGAAGGGCGGCCAAGGGAATATTGCCCATGGAGCCAATAAAAGTAAGGAAGGCCGCGACAGGCCCCACAACAACGTGTTGCAGCAAGGTGAGAAATGAAAATGCCTGCTCTCCGTTACCCGTGTTGATAAAAAGTGTTTGAAAAAACGAATCGGGAACAAAAGCGGAGACCATCCCGGCAATGGTGAAACCAACGGTAACATCCTTCCATACCATTTTCCATTCCATGGCATATTGTTTGCCCACCTTGGCCCAACTTTCCTGGGACCGAAGTTTTTCTGTTAAGGGCTTATCGGATATGGAGGATGAACTGGATGCCTCCAAATGTTCCCTGGCCTTTTTGATGAGTTTTTTGGGGTTGATCAACCGAATGAGCAACCAACTGCAAAGAATCAGCAAAATTCCGCCGAGGTATTCGCCCACTACAAATTGCCATCCCAGAAAAATTGAGATGATGATGCCGAGCTCAATCACAAGGTTGGTGGAGGCCAACAGAAATGCGATGGAGGATACAAAACTTGCCCCTTTTTGAAACAACGACTTGGAAGTGGCCAAGGCCGAAAAACTACACGAACTACTTATAAATCCAAAAAAGGTGCCAAGCAGCACACTTTTTCCGCCAGCGTCTCCCATGGTTTGCTGCATACGTTTTTCCGTTAAAAATACCTGGATGAGGGAACTGATGGCGTACCCCAAAACGAAAGCCCATAAGGCCATCCAAAAAAAGCCAACAGTGATGTATGCAGCATCGCCCCATTGTTGTAAAAATTGATTCATTATAGTTTTTTAGCTATTCCAAAGACATCTTGAAAAACGGTGTAGGGTGGATTCAGGAAATGATCCCATGGAATAGGTGTTGTTTTGGACAAAAAATTACCTGAACCCGTATGGATAAGGTAGTGAATACCTGAGGAAAAGAAAAAGCAATAAGAAATTATCTGATATAAATCGATATAAACCTGATTTGAGCCACATTCAAGGGTCAAGTTATTTCCTGAGGTGTTGCCCGGTTTTGAACCCGATAAAGACCAAGAAAAACGATAATGCCAATTGAACATAAATAAGTGCGGTTGCCAAAGTTTCAAGAAGCAAGGATTGTGCTATGGAATGAATGCCTGTCAATAATGCTATAAACCCTATAATAGCTGCCATACAAATAAGGTTGGCAATTCTATTTTTGAAGGCACTACCAACAGTTCGCACCGAATACACGATCAAAAACAGGAAAACGCCCAGTAGTAATATCATATCCACATTTGGAAAAATGAGATAGGTATCGTGAATATTGATATCGGCCGTCCCACCTTCCACGAACCCCTGTTTTCCAAAAAGGAGGAAGTGTCCCAAGAGTACCAATGTTATGGTTCCTAGCAACCAAAATAGCTCTCTATGTTTATGGGGTGCATACGCGCTGCCTTTTGTCTTTTCCATACGGTTTTTGCCTACTTTCCTTTCAATTGCCTTAAAAAACGGTGTTCTTTTGCAATACTGTTTATGATAATCAAAGCTACAATAACAAGCGAGACTATTCCAGAAATAAGAATATAATTATAAAATCCTACAGAAAATTCTTTTTTAAAATAGGGCAGCAGCAGGGTAAACCCGAAAATATACACGCCAAAACAAAGGGGTGTGATGATGTAATTTGCCCTCAATCTCATTCGATAATACGTTTTCAGGTATTTTTGGTAGGCCACGTTGTCCAGCGCAATCAGCCGACTTTCTTTGCGGTACATACTTATAAACTCGATGATGACCCTAAAAGCTAGACTGGAAATCATCAATAAAAGGCCCAGCGTAAAATTATTCCAGTTACTGTTGGCGTATGTGATGGTAAAGCTTATCAAAATTATCAAGGTCACCGATAGCACAGCGATGGTGATGAATTGTCCGTTGCGTTGTTTTTTGGCCTTTTTAATGATGGAGTCAGGCTTATCAAGGGACAAGTCACTGTCCTGACTTTTCCATATTTGGGATAAATTATCGTTTTTCATTGGTGATACATTTTAAAAGTGAATTTCTAATTCTGCTCAATCGTGTTCGAAGTGCGCCATATGCAATCCCTTGCATTTCAGCAATTTCAGATTGTGGCACATCTTCCAGTTCCAGAAGGATGATAGCTTTGTTGTTTGGGGTAAGTTTATGGATGCATTGGTACATTTTCTTGATTTGGGTATCCCGCTGTTCGGAATTCCCATCGGTTACATCATTTTCCAAAATGGCTTCGTTGATGGGAACGTGTTTCTTTGGTTTTCTCAAGTCGCTTAAACAGGTATTTACGGCAATTCTGTAAATCCAGGTGCTCAGGGACGAGTCGCCCTTAAAGGCATTTCGATGGTTCCACACCTTTATGAACGTTTGTTGTTGCCACTCCTTGGCCAAATCTTCGTCCCCCGATGCATACCCCAGGCATAGCCGATACACTTTAGGGGCATGCATCTCATATATTTGGGAAAATTGATTTGTTATATCCATTTAGTGGGCTGCTATTATGTTTTGGATTTGTTCTATGAACCATTCCGGCTGGTCAAACATTACAAAGTGCGCGGCATTTTCGGCGATGATCAAATCGTATTGGGCTAAGTTAGCGTATTGATTTTTGTAGGTTTGTGTCACCATTTCCTTGCCATAGGGTTTGTCGGCCGCGATGATGGTCACCGGAATGGAAATATTCTTGAGATCCTCCCTCATATCCAGCTTCAAATAATCCGTGTAGCCGTACACATAGGTTTTTCTATCGGACAATAGTATCCAGTCCTTGATCTTTTCTTGTACTTCAGGGCGTAAGCTCATGCCTTGGGCCATCCCTTGGGCCATTTTTTCAAAATCAGCATCGTTCATGGACAGCAATTGGTTGTTATACGGGCTTTCATAGGCTAGGTTTTCAGGGTCGAAGTTCGGTATCATCATCGCACCGGCTGCCGGCAATGCGTCTACCAATATGAGCTTTGCAATCTGGCTGTTTTCCCTACTGGCGAGCCAAGTTGCTATGGTCCCTCCCAAACTATGCCCGATAATGGTCAAATCGTTGAGCTGGTTCTCTTGGATGTAGTTTTCGATGGATGCATTCACTTTTGGCAGCCAAGGGAATTCGATGGGACTTTTTCCCCCGAAGCCTGCGAGGGTAAGCACGTGGCATTCGTAGTTTTCCTCCAATTGATTGACGGTAGCCTCCCAACTATCGCCTGGAACGGTAAAACCGGGGATGAGCAAAATAGGTGCGCCACTACCGCTGACCTGCACGTGAATGGGTTGGTCGGTTTGTTGTGCTTGGGTGGCACAGGAAAGTAAGATCGTAAAAAGAAGATAGATTTTTTTCATGATTTCTGTATTTAATTTGCGCTTTAGATGCAGAAATCAAAAAATGTTACATCCGGTAGTTTCCTAAAACTGATTCTTATAGCTATGAAAAGGTTATTGCCAATAAATGATACTACTATCCATCATTCGGAAATTTTCCATCAGGATTTGAATTGCTCCCGTAAATGGGAGAAACTATCATCAATATTTTTAAACAGGTCTTCTTCTGGAATCAAATCGGGAATAATATCAATGGCTTTGAGCATGTCGCAAGGTTGCTCTTTGAGCCCAACAATAATGACCTCAATGTTTTTGGAACGAAGGTCAAAAATAATATCCTCCAAGGTGTATAGTCCAGATTGGTCAATGTAAGGTACCCGGTCCATTCTCAGTATCACGGATTCGATATCGTCCGGCAGGGCTTTTACCTGATCTTTCAGGTAGGATGTAAAACCAAAAAACAAAGGTCCGTACAAGTGTTTAATAACGATTTTGTCCTTATACTTTTCGTAGATTTCCATTTCATCCTGCCACGGTTTTTCATCTTCCAAATCTGCCAATCGTTCCACTTGGAGACCTTTTTCTCCAATATCCCCAGACTTTTTCATGAACAACAGACAAGCCAAGGCGATACCTATGCCCACAGCATGAATCAAGCTTCCAAAAGTGGTTACGGTCAGCACCAAAAATAGTACAACGGCATCTGCTCTAGGAACTTTTAATAGGTGTTTTAAGCCCTTGAAGTCAACAATCTTAAAGCCAATGGGAATAAGCAAACCGGCCAATACACAAAGGGGAATATAGGCGGTCAACTTTCCAAGTCCCAGCAAAACGGTAAGTAGGAACAACCCATGAATAATGCCTGACAATCTTGTTTTTCCGCCTGCATTGATGTTCACAACGGTTCCTTTGGTGGCTCCTGCACCGGGTATCCCGCCGATTGCTGCGGCCAACATATTTCCAATACCTTGTCCGATGAGCTCTCGATTACTGTTATGTTTGGTTTTGGTCATATTATCAGCAATAACCGATGTCAACAAAGAATCAATACTCCCCAGAACGGCCAACACCAGACCGTATTCGATGATTTTAGGGAAGTAGCTTGGGTCTACACTTAGAATGCCCCCAAGTTGAAAGGCGGGTAGACCTGCCGGAATCTCACCGATCAGCGGCACATCCATTTTCATGAAATAGGCAACCAATGTAGCCCCAATCAAGGCGACCAAAGCACTTGGAATGGCCTTGGTTATTTTTGGGAACAGGAAATAAATGGCAATCGTTATAGCGCCCAAGAGCAATGCAGATAGATTTGCTTCTTCAAAAAGGCGGGGCACATCTTGAATAACGGCCCAGGTGGATTTGGCCGAATCCAGCCCGACCAACGGAAATATCTGGAGAATTACAATGATAAGTCCCACACCACTCATAAAGCCTGATATTACAGGGTAGGGGAAGTACTTCACATAACTGGCAATATTCAAAAAACCGAAAACCACTTGAAACAACCCCGCCAACAAAAAGGTCAGCAGGATGATATGCATTCCATTGTCCAAGGAGCCGTTCATTTGAATACCGAAGGCGACCACTGCCGCCGATACCACCGTCATGGGGCCGGTAGGACCACTGGCCTGTGTTTCGGTACCACCGAACAATGCGGCAAAAATACCTACGGCTATGGCACCGTACAGACCTGCCGTAGCGCCCATTCCCGATTGTACTCCAAACGCAAGGGCAAGCGGTAAAGCTACCACCCCAGCCACCAAGCCGCCCGTAAAATCTCCTTTTAGGTGCTTAAAATTGAAAAATGATTTCCCCATTCTATTTATTTGTATTGGTTAGTGACACCATCGTTGTAGACGTCTATGACGAAAAATACAATATTTAATCTGAACCCTATATGGCTTGCCGTTTTAAATTTAACAAGAAGATGGGAACTAATCCCTTGGTAGTAGCAATTGAAATGGGGTAAACACTTTATGGAAGCCTTAGCACTACAATCACTAATAGGGTTACTCTGTTTTGAGGGACAACAGTATTTTTTCCCAGATATCTTTTTCTTCCGTTAAAAAATGACCTTTGCCCGAAATGAAGTTTTTTTGGGAGCGTGGAACATTTTTGGCCAGTTTCCGTATAGGTTCTATGGGGGACAGGGTATCCTCGGTTCCGTGCCAAATCTCAACGGGGACATCGATTGCCTTTACATCAAAACCCCAATCTTTACAGAATAGTTTAGCTTCATTAACGGTCTCTTTGACCCCTTTTTTAAATGCTTCCCCCATGTGGGTCAACATAAATTCGGCATTTTCCTTTTTCTCCATAATCTTTCTGTCAGAATCACAAAGGTGCTTTGTGTTTGACATGATTGCCGCCATGTATTGGTCAGGTTTTTTATTGATCAAGGATTTTTGTTGGTTGAGCATCAGTTTCAATAGCCATGGAAACCTTCGTGCTAGTATAAACACATTCCTGTTCTCGGCAGCCATGTTTTTGGGCGGCACCCCATTTTCAAATGGAGCTACTGTGGAAATTAGCCCACATTTATGGACTGCTTTAAAGTTTTGTAATGCACATGCCGCAGCATAAACGCCACCCCCTGAGATACCCAGAACAGAATATCTTTTGATGCTGAGCTGTTGGCACAATTCTTCAATATCCTTGCTAAAGTCGAGAAAGCTTCTTTTCGGTTTTGGGTCACTATTACCAAATCCTGGTCTATCCACGGTAATCAATCTTATCCCAAGGGAGTTGGAAACTTCATCATTTTCGTTGAACCAAAGGCGGGAACCGGGTAATCCATGGAAAGCAAAAATGGGGAAGCCTTGTGCATCTCCATATTCGGTAAAGCTTAAATTTCTGCCATCGGAAAGCTGATGGTAACCATCTCGAATCATCATTCAATAAAGTTTTAATTGTACCTCTAATGGATTAGTAACAGACCTCTGGGATATGTTACAGTTAAATTTTAAAAGGATAAGGCCAAATGGAGAGGGCGAAGCTGGAAGTTGAAAAATGTCAACCTACAGCGAAGATAATTGATGGTAAAATGTGCTAATTGAATATCCGACAGCAATGAGTTATTCCATCTTTTGCTTAAGTTTTTTTATTACAACTCTAAGTTTAAGAAAATCAACGCTTGGATTTTATATTCAATTTTTTGTAGCCATACTCATTTTCCCAATTTTGAATTCTAACGGTATAAACGAAATCAGATTTAGTAAGTCTTACTATTTTGCTACGGATTATTGTCCCTCTATCTTTAATAAGTAATGTATTGCTTTCGGGATCAAATTCCCATTCCCCAAAATATTCATTTTTTCCAGCGCCTATTTTTACTTTCCCATTGGGATAGAATACTTTCCAACTTTTTTTACTTATCTGCATTGAATAGAGTTGTCTTTGACCATATTCATCCAACCAATAAGACTTATGCCATTTTCCAGAACATAGGTTTTTTATGAACTCATCGTTTTGAGCAGAGAGCGTATTTCCCAACAAAAATAACATAGAAAAGAGAGTGATTGTTTTCATAATTCAAATAGATTGGTTCTAAGTCAACCAATAATTTCTTTGGTCCTTGATAAAGTTGTGCAACAATTTTGGCTATGATTTTGTTGTGGGATCATCCGCAGGATTATTCTCCACAGAAATCAGCCGTTAATTTCCTTTTTTACTTTGGTGTGGGACTGAAACACAATGAGTGCTAGCCAAGGTTGACGAGCGTTTTTAGTCAATCGAATTGATGGATGGGTCCCTATTGCTAATGTCCACTACGTTTTTCCAGTTACCATCTTCCTGCTTTTTCCAAATCTCAACACCTTTGTTATAAATTGTTCTTGTATTTCCCAGAGTGTCGATTGGCATGGTCATGTAATTCTTAAAAATTACATAGCCCAGGTCTCCACTTTTCGAAACAAAAGCTTCTTGCGGATTCCAGTTAATTTCGAATCCCGGAATTTTCATCGAACGCTCAACCATGGCCCTAAGAGAGTCGATTCCAACAATAGCAGGTTCATTAGGTGACATTAAAATCGCATCGTCGGCCCAATAGGAAAGCATTTTGTCCACGTTTTTGTTTTTCACTGATTTTGCCCAAGCTTTGGATAATTCCATAAGCTGCTCAGCTTCGACTTTTTGGTCTACCGGGTTTTCTGCACATGCGGTAAGCAGAATCAAGACCAATCCTGTACCAATTAGTTTATACTTTTTCATAAGAAATCGATTAGTGTTTCACTGTGCCAAAAAATGATTGGCTTCGGTTATCTATCTAAAATAGTGTTTTTTAGCGGTATTGTCTTCGTATTCCCTGTTTTGGTACAAATCGCTTACATATAAATGAATCGGATCGTATTCCCTAGCTTTCCGGCTTTCGCATAAACGCCTATCTTTGCAGTCTTGGAATTTCACCAGAAAAGTTTTTACAAACCGATTAACAGACATACCATGCAAGACGGAATCTATGCAAAGTTCAATACCACCAAAGGTGACATATTGGTAAAACTTACCCACGACAAAACCCCGGGTACCGTGGGGAATTTTGTGGCCTTGGCCGAAGGGAATATGGAAAACAGTGTAAAACCACAGGGAAAACCCTATTACGATGGCTTAACATTCCACCGGGTAATCGCCGATTTTATGATCCAGGGTGGATGTCCCACAGGAACAGGGACCGGAGACCCTGGCTATAAATTTGATGATGAGTTCCACCCCGATTTAGTACATGATACCCCTGGAGTGCTCTCCATGGCAAATGCTGGACCGGGAACCAATGGTAGCCAGTTTTTTATCACCCATGTGGCCACTCCTTGGTTGGACAATAAGCATACCGTATTTGGGCATGTACAGGAAGGTCAAGATGTGGTGGATGCCATTGCACAAGGCGACCGCATAGAAACCTTGGAAATCGTTAGGGTAGGGGATGAAGCCAAAAAATGGAACGCCATCGAAGCGTTTAGAAGTTTTGAAGGTGCCCGTGAAAAACGAATTGCGGAGCAGAAGGCGAGGGCAGAAGCCGAAATGGAAAAATTGGCTGCCGGTTTTGAGAAGACCAATAGCGGATTACGGTACAAAATCATCCAAAAAGGCAATGGAACCCAAGCGCAAAAGGGCAAAACGGTATCCGTACATTACGAAGGGGCATTGGTCAATGGTCAGGTTTTCGATTCTTCCTACAAAAGAAAGCAGCCTATTGACTTTGTATTGGGCATTGGACAGGTAATCCCTGGTTGGGACGAAGGAATTTCACTTTTGAAAGTGGGTGACAAGGCCCGTTTTGTGATCCCATCACACTTGGCTTACGGAAGCACAGGTGCCGGAGGGGTTATACCACCCAACGCAACATTGATTTTTGATGTGGAGCTGATGAACGTGAAATAAGACAATCCCACGCAGTTAAAAAAACAGAAAGCCTTCAGCAATGAAGGCTTTTTTTATTTGGCCCGGTTAACGCTCAAAAACAATAAGCAGGCGTTAAGGGCGAGTAAGGTAACAAGAATGCTTAAAAAAGTGGTCATGGTCGTTACGTGTTTATTGCTTAACAATCCAACGATAAAAAACCCTACCTATTGCCCTTACGTTATTTAAAATTATTTTTTGGAACCGTTAACGCTCCAAACCAATAGCATGGCATTAACGATCAATAAAAACGAAAGTACTCCAAAAAAGGTGTTCATTTATACGGTTTTAATGGTTATGGGGAAACAGTGTTCACTTCGTAGATAAACAAAAATCAAAAGGGTTGCGTAGCGAGTAAAAAAAATTGACCAAAAAAAAGCCCGGGCAATTGCCCGGGCTCATCTAGAAAAAAAGTTTATATCGTCTATTCCGCAACTTGTACGTTAACGGCGTTCAATCCTTTTTTACCTTGTTGTAGCTCGAATTCTACAACGTCACCTTCCCTGATTTCGTCAATAAGACCAGAAATGTGTACGAAGTGATCTGTGTTTGAACCATCTTCAGTGATAAATCCGTAACCTTTAGAATCATTGAAGAATTTTACTGTTCCTTTACTCATAATATAAATTAAAAAAATTAAATTGAGTCCAAAGGTACGTTTAATTTATTGGGAATCAGTTTTTTTCTTCAAAATAAATTGATTATGACGTCGGATCGGGGGTCAAACGCAGGTACGGTTTGATTTCTTCCACTCCTTTGGTAAAGATGCCTTTCGCCTCTTCGGTAGGAATGGCAGGGCTTACCACCACTTTTTCACCATTTTTCCAGTTTGCTGGCGTGGCCACTTTGTGGTTTGCCGTTAATTGTAGCGAATCGATGACCCGCAACAGTTCGTAAAAATTACGTCCCGTTGAGGCCGGATAGGTAAGGGTAAGCTTTATTTTTTTGTTGGGGTCGATGATAAACACGGAACGTACGGTAAGCGTATCATCGGCATTGGGGTGGATCATATCGTAGAGGTCGGACACCTTACGTTCTACATCGGCCACAATCGGAAAATTCACCTCGGTTCCCTGTGTTTCGTTGATATCCTTGATCCATTCTACGTGAGATGCAGCACCATCCACACTGAGGGCCATCATCTTTACGTTTCGTTTGTCAAACTCGTCTTTAAACTTGGCCGCTGTGCCCAACTCTGTAGTGCACACCGGGGTAAAATCCGCAGGGTGGGAAAATAGGATTCCCCAGCTATCGCCAAGGTACTCGTAAAAGTTCAATGTGCCTTCCGAAGTCACTGCTGTAAAGTCGGGAGCAGTATCTCCCAATCGTAAAGTCGCCATATATGTTCTGATTTTTAGGTTTGAAAATTAATACCCTACAAAATTACTAGATTATTTCGTTAATTATGGGAAAATCAGTTAAAAGTGTATTAAAAATAGAGTTGGTCGGATGGATAGCTAATCCTTAAAACTTGTTACTTTTAGCTTATGGAAAAATATAAATTGGAACAACTACGGTACCCCATTGGAAAGTTTGAACTCCCCGAAGAAATCACTGAAAAGGATATGCATGCTTGGATCATGGTATTGGAGCAACTACCAGAGCGTTTATCCCGAACGGTAAGCCCATTGACCGATGCGCAATTGGATACCCCTTACCGGCCCGAAGGCTGGACCGTACGCCAATTGGTGCACCACATTTCCGACAGCCATCACAACAGTTACATTCGCTTCAAATGGGCGCTTACCGAAGATACACCCACCATAAAACCCTATAATGAAAAAGCATGGGCCGAACTTTTTGATACACGTACGGCACCCATACAGCTATCGTTGGAGCATTTACGCGCGGTCCATGCGAAACTGGTCTATTTGTTGAAAGGGCTTTCCGAAGCGCAATTGCAGCGAAGTTTTGTCCACCCCGATGGCAACCAGAAAACGACCCTTAAAGAAAATATAGCGCGTTACGCTTGGCACAGCAACCATCATTACGCGCACATCGAAAATTTGTTAAAACGCGAAGGATGGTAGTTTAAAGGTCCTTGGTCAAAATCCACATGGCTTTTTCGCTCGGTCGGACGTGAGGTAAGGTTACTTCGCTCTCCCGTTTGATGTTGAAACCGTTTTTTTGGTAAAAAAGAACAGGTTTTCCTTTTTGCATCGCATCCAGCCATATGGTTTTCTTGTTGAGTTGCCGAGCTTTTTCTTCCACAAAACCAAGCACCGCTTTACCGATACCCTTGCCTGCATATTCCTTCAACAAATATATTTTTTCGGCCTTAAGGGTGTCGTGGTCGGATAGTTCGTCAATGCCGCAATCCTTTACCAATTTTAAGATGCCGACCGTATTATTTTCCCATTGTACCAAATAGTGGAGCGCATTTGGGTTTTTTAGTTCCGGCTGTACAACTTCCTTGGTGAGCCCATGGGAAATATATGGGTTAGGGTCATTGTTTTCCCATAAATGCAGATAGTGTTGGCAGTAGGAGCGCACCCCGACCGTCAAATAGATATCCAAATTCGATTCCGTTACCGGTTCCAAGACCAAGGTAGTTTTTGGTAAAGTAGTTTCCATCAAAAAAAAGAGGTTAATTGGCCTTCCATTTTATGTTGCACCCAAGACTTGGTTTTTGGTCGGTGCTGATTTCCTTTCCTTGCAAAACGGCCTCCATGGCATTTTTGAGATCTGCACCAGTAAGTGGAATCCCGTTTCCTGGCCTTGAATCATCCAGTTGGCCGCGGTACACCAGTTCCATCTCATCATCAAACAGATAAAAATCGGGGGTGCAGGCTGCATCGTAGGCTTTGGCCACATCTTGGGTCTTATCGTACAGATACGGAAAGGTGTAACCTTCCTCTTTGGCCTTTTCCTTCATTAAATGCGGCGCATCCTGGGGATAGTTTTCCACATCATTGCTCGATATGGCCACAAAGTTTATGCCTTTGGCCTGGTAGTCCTTGGCCAGCTTTACGATCATAGGGTTAACGTGGATCACAAAAGGGCAGTGGTTACAAATAAACATCACAACGGTGCCTTTTTCTCCCGTAAGCTCCTGTAAAACCATGGTTTTGTCCGAAACCGTATCCAAAAGTTCAAAATCTGGTGCCTTGGTGCCCAAGGGAAGCATATTACTCGGTGTCCTCGCCATTTTTATACTTTTTTAGGGTTGTCATCTTCCAAAGAATAAAAATAAAAAACGGCCTGCAAAAATACAGGCCGTTTTATTTTTTTAAAGAAGTGCTTTTAGATATCATCAAAGCTCACATCGGTAAAGCTATTGTCCGATGCGGTTCCGTTCTCACTAAAGCTATCTTCTTCCTTTTTAAAGTCTTTTTGATGGCGCTCAGAAATCACTTCACTGCCTTTTTCGTCGATGATATAGTCCATCATTTCTTCCATAATTTCGCGGAAGGCGCTGAAATCTTCTTTGTACAGATAAATTTTATGCTTTTTGTAATGGAAAGACCCGTCATCGTGGGTAAATTTTTTGCTTTCGGTGATAGTGAGGTAATAATCTCCGGCCTTGGTGCTCCTTACGTCAAAAAAGTAGGTTCTTCTTCCTGCTCTTAAGACTTTCGAATAAATCTCTTCCTGATCCATTGTATCTTTCTGGCCCATATGGTATAGTGTATTTGGTGCTAATGATGAATTATGTCACCAAAAATGTAAAAAAAAAGCTAATTCAGCAACTTTTTTATGATTCTTTACCCGAAAGCTGATTGATGTAGAGCTCCTTGTAATACCCATCGGTATTGTTCAATTCTTCGTGGGTACCTTCTTGGATGATTTTTCCTTCCTCCAGCACAATGATCTTGTCCGCATTCTTGGCCGAAGAGACCCTATGGCTCACAATCAAGGTGGTTTTGCTTTCGGATAATTGTTTTAGATTGTTCAAAATCTCTTCCTCCGTTTCTGTGTCCACTGCGGAAAGGCAATCGTCGAACAAGTAGATTTTGGGATCTTTTAATAGTGCCCTTGCAATGGAAACCCGTTGCTTTTGGCCACCACTGAGGGTGATTCCCCTTTCGCCAAGAATAGTGTTGTATTTTTTGGCAAAGCCTTCGATATTCTTGTGGACCACAGCTTTTTTGGCTACTTCCACAATCTCTTCATGGGTGGCGTTTTCATCGCCAAAACGAATATTGTTCTCTATGGTATCGGAAAACAAAAAGGCATCCTGCGGTACCGCCCCGATGGAGCTTCTAAGACTGTCCAAATTCAATTGTTGCACGGGAACGCCATCTATCAACACTTCTCCTGATGTGGTATCGTACAAACGCGCCACTAAATCTAAAATGGTTGATTTCCCCGATCCGGTCTTCCCCAATATCGCTACCGTCTGTCCTGCTTCCACTTTAAAAGATACGTCTTTGAGCGCGGTGATATTGGTATCTTCGTAGGTAAAGGTTACATGCTTAAATTCAATGTTTCCTTCAATGGGCGTTGGTTCCTTTACCTGATTTTGTATGGAAGGTTCCTCCTTTAAAAATTCATTGATTCGTTTTTGGGAGGCTTCCGCTCGTTGTACGATGGAAGTTAACCAACCCACCACGGCAACGGGCCAGGTGAGCATGTTTACGTACAGGATAAATTCGGCAATGATTCCTATGGTCTCAATCTCTCCGTTGATGTACTGTCGCCCCCCGATATAGATAACGAATACGTTGCTGATACCGATCAATAGGAGCATCAAGGGGAAAAACCAGGCATTCACCTTGGCGAGGGACATACTGGTATCCTTGCCCTCTTGTGCCAACGTCCGCAGTTCGGTGTTTATCCTAGGTTCAATGCTATAGGCCTTGATGACCGAAATCCCGGAGAACGATTCCTGTGTAAAGGTGGACAGTGTGGATAAAAACTCCTGCACTTCGGTACTTCTTTTATGGATGATTTTACTGATCTGATAAATCAAAACCGATAAAACAGGAAGTGGGAGCAAGGTGTAGGCCGCCAAAGTAGGGGCTTTAATGAACATCAAGGGCACCAAACAAACGAACAACGTCAAGGTCTGTATGCCGTACATAATGGCCGGACCGCCATACAAACGTACCTGGTTGATGTCCTCACTGATTCGGTTCATCAAATCACCGATCCTATTCTTTTTATAAAAATTAAGGCTCAATAACTGATAATGGTCGAAAACCTCATTTTTTAGATCATACTCAATATAGCGGGACACATTGATGATGGTCTGCCGCATCAAAAAAGTGAAGAGTCCCGATAACAAGGCCGCCCCGATAATGATCAAAATATATTGGAGCAGCAATCCTTTGGCATCGGAAAGGGTGATCACATCAGACATAAAATCCTCGACTGCCTGTATGGATTTGTTCACATACGATGGCATCACCAAGGAAAAAACGCGGGCGATTATGGTAATCAATATGCCCAAAAGCAGTTTGAGCCAATATTTTTTGAAGTATTTATTTAGGTGTTTCAGTTCCTTCATAAAAAGGGAAAAAGGTGGTTTTTGCTGCGATATACGCCGACAATCCCGCAAATATATACCATACCAAACAAAGTAAACGTTATAAAACTGATAAGAAAGCAAGTTTGGTAGGTAAGAATCAAATATAAGATTACTTTTGCGCTGTGAAAGCCAAACAATGACTTTAAAAGTTCTTTAAACATGTTAACCAGAAGGCACATTAGGGTAAAAGTGATGCAATGTATTTATGCATTGGTGCAATCCAAGGACGACTCCTTGCAAAAACAGGAAAAATTCCTAAGGGTAAGTATTGAAAACATGTATGTACTGTACCTTTTAATTTTAAGCCTTTTGGCGGAATTGCACCGTTTGGCCGAAAAACATGTCAGCCACTCCTCCAAAAAGTACGTGGCCACGGAGGAGGACAAATATCCCGACCCACAAAAATTCGTCAAAAATCGATTGTTATTGCAATTGGTGAACAATCAAGCGTTGAAAGATGAACTTTCCAAGCGTAAGTTGGACAATTGGTATTTGAACGACGAGTACGTTAAGATCATTCATAAGGCCATGGTCTCCAGTGATATCTACAAGGAGTATATGTCCACTGCGGATAGTGATTATGCGGAGGACAGGGATATGGTGATTCAACTTTTTAAGGAAATCATTGCACCGAACGAAAAGATCTATGATTACTTCGAGGACGATAAATTGACCTGGGTGGATGATTTCCCCATTGTGAACACCTTTTTGGTAAAGCGCCTCAAAAAGGCCAAGCCCGATTCTGGAGACCGTTTCTTTTTGCCGGCCCTGCTCAAGGACCAGCAGGATATGGATTTTGCCAATAACCTGTTGACCAAGACCTTGCTCAATGATGCCAAATGGGAAAAGGAAATCGAGGGCAAAACGCCCAATTGGGACAACGACCGAATAGCCGAAATCGATTCCATCGTGTTGAAAATGGCCATTTGCGAGCTGCTCAATTTCCCTTCGATTCCAGAAAAAGTAACGCTGAACGAATATTTGGAGATAGCGAAGGAGTACTCCACGCCCAAGAGCAGTATCTTTATCAATGGGGTTTTGGACAAGTTGGCAAAGGAGTATAAAGCTGACGGAAGGCTTCAAAAAATAGGAAGGGGTTTGCAATAAACAATTATTCCGTAATTTTGGGAAAACAAATTTTAATCATGAAAAGAATAACAACAATTTTAAGTTTGATCATGGTAGTCGCCATCACGGGCGTATCATGCAAGGACAAAGCATCTGAAAAGATAGTTGCTGACAATGTTGAAAGTGCTGTAAACAGGGATGAGGCCGCCAAAATGGTACCCGTAATGACCTTTGATAGAGTAGAGCACGATTTTGGAACCATCCAAAGAGGTGAAGCGCAAGAAACTGTTTTCTCCTTTACCAATACAGGAAACGCTCCTTTAATTATTACCGATGCCAAAAGTAGCTGTGGTTGCACCGTGCCGAATCCTCCAAAAGATCCTATTGCACCAGGAGAAAAAGGAGAATTGTTGGTAAAATTCAACGGTTCCGGACAAAACCAGGTGACCAAAACGATTACCGTTACCGCAAATACTGCCAAAGGTTCCGAACTTTTGAGAATCAAGGCATTTGTGCAAGCACCAGGAGCTACACCAGCAGGTCCTGTAAAATAATTAAAAGACCTCAATGGAAAACTTAGGATCATTTTTACCGCTGATTTTGATTTTTGCCGTGGCGTATTTCTTTATGATTCGCCCGCAGATCAAACGTCAGAAGGATGAGAAAAAATTCGCTTCAGAATTGAAAAAAGGTGATAAAATCATCACCAAAAGTGGGCTTCACGGCAAAATTGTGGAATTGAACGACAACGATTTTTCGTGTGTCATCGAAACCATGGCCGGCCGTTTAAAGTTCGACCGCTCTGCCATTTCCATGGAAATGAGCCAAAAGTTGAACGCCCCTGCTACAAAGAAGTAAGCGTTTTTAGAAATAAATCAATTCGCGTCCCTTGGAGCAATAACTTCAAGGGACGTTTTTTTGTATCTTATCCCAAATTTGAACAAGATGGGAACACGAAGACAATTTGTAAAACGCAGTGGATTGTACGTAGCGGGAATGGGAGCCTCCATGGTATTTCCCACCGAGCTGTTGGCCACCATTCGAAAAACCATAAGCCCCAACGACAAAATACAGGTAGGTTTGATCGGTTGTAAGGGCATGGGTTTTACGGATTTGACTTCCCTGTTAAAAAATAGCGAGGTAGATGTGGTCGCCCTTTGCGATGTGGATGAAAATGTACTTCGGGAAAGAACCTCGGATTTAGAAAAGGCAGGCATCAAAAAGCCGAAATGGTACTCGGATTACAGAAAATCATTGGAGGATACCGATATCGATATGGTCATTATTGGCACCCCGGACCATTGGCACTGTCTTCAGCTTACCGATGCCATTGATGCCGGCAAGGATGTGTATTGCGAAAAGCCGATTGCCAACTCCGTGGCGGAAAGCCAAGCCATGCTCGCTAAAGTACAGGGAAGCGACCGGATGGTTCAAATAGGGCAGTGGCAACGTAGCGAGCCCCATTTTGTGGATGCCATTAACTACGTGCATTCCGGAAAATTGGGACAGATTCGTTTGGTGAAGACTTGGGCTTATCAAGGTTGGATGCAGTCCGTACCCGTGTTGCCCAACAGTCCCGTGCCCAGTGGTGTGGATTATGATATGTGGCTGGGGCCTGCCGAAAACCGACCGTTCAATAAAAACAGGTTTCATTTTAGCTTTAGATGGTTCTGGGATTATGCGGGTGGTTTAATGACCGATTGGGGCGTGCATTTGATAGACTACGCACTTTTCGGGATGAAAGCCTCTGTCCCTAAATCCGTAATGGCCATGGGAGGCAAGTTTGCGTACCCCAACGATGCAGCCGAAACACCCGATACCCTGCAAACGGTGTACGATTTTGGTGAATTTTCCCTGTTATGGGAACATGCTACTGGAATTGATGGCGGAAACTACGGACGAAATCACGGTATCGCCTTTATCGGAAACAACGGCACCTTGGTGGTGGACCGTGGTGGCTGGGAGGTGATTCCAGAGCGGGACCGTCCCAATTGGGATCAAGATTTAGGGCCAAAAATTGAGGCTGTCCCATTGCAAACAGGTGGGGGCAACGGTTTGGACCTCCATACCCAAAACTTTTTGGAAGCGGTTAAAAAACGTGATGCATCCATTTTAAAAGCTCCTATCAAAGTGGGATACGATGCCGCCATGGTAAGCCATTTGGGCAATATCGCCTACAAAACAGGGGAACGCTTGTTTTGGGATGCTGCGAACAATAGATTCAACCATACGGAAGCAGATGCCTTATTGACGCCCCAATATCATAATGGTTGGGAGTTTCCGAAGATGAGTTGAGCCAATCCTACAACAAAATAAAGCGCAGTCCGGGAGAGATTACCTTACTGCGCTTTGTTAATTCAATATACTATTACGACTTAGTCGTATGTGGGTTTTCGGTTCTCTTTATGATGTCCAGGCTCCCATATAAGCCGAACAAAGGAACTTAATCTTTCATTATCCCTACTGACCGGGATACCTGCCACAATACCGACCAAAAGGTTGTCGGCAATACCTAAACGCATTTGTGGTCTCATGGTCATATCGAACTTACCGTAGTCTAGGGTTTTATTGAATTCAATCCCGATAAAGTTCCGTGTACCCGAAATCATGTAATGAAAGCTTGTATTGATATCATAGGTCGTATGAATCGTATTGGATGCAAAATGCTGCTTCACCTTTGGTCCTGTATAGAGTAAGGAATGAAAGTTATTGCCCCAGCGTTTGGCAACGACCAAAAAGGGGTTGTACACATTTCCACTGATCAGAGGCTTGCCAAAATTTCCAAAATCAGAAAGCTCAAACTCGTTAATGTACCCGATAGCCATCGAGGTGGCCATAGGCTCATTGACAAAGAATGACCACTGCGCCGCAATTTTTAGACTGTTCAGGCTATTGGAAGGAATCGTGTTGTTGCCAGCACCACTAACTGGTGCATAAAATGTAAATGGTAGTTCTACTTCCAAACCCAATCGGTCCATGGGAGCCCATTCATACTCGATAAGAGCCTCATAGGAATCGAATCTTAAATTATCCGTAATTCCCAAACCTATGTTCCATTCTTTTTCCCCTTTCCTTGCACCTAAATCCCGTATGAGGTCAATATACAAGGGTTCTGCGTGCAAGACCTTATCGGGTTCTTTATGGTCTTCCACTTGTTCAATAAATAGGCTGTCTTTTTCGGCATTGGTAATTTGCGCAACGGTGTAGCTGCTGGATGCCAATAATAATAGTAATGGCATCAATGATTTTTTGATATGCATTTGATTTGTTTTAAAAGCGTTAAAGGTTGCCCATGACCTTTAGGTCATAGGTAGTAAACGTCGAGGTAACAAATCAAACTTTGGGAGGTGGACTGTCTATATCATAAAAACCCATTGTTAGGCGGGCGCCATGGTCGAGATATAGTTTTTTCTTGAGATTCAATGAATGCTTAAGTCCTTCATTGCCCTGGGTTGAATATACCAGTAAATCAATCTTCACATTCTTTTTCTTGTTGTGCTCTTCCGAATCTGGGTCATCATATTCCACAAAGGCATCTTCAAATCCTAAAAATTGTTCAACGATGATTTCAACAATACTTTCTTGATCATTATAGGATAGGTCTTCGGGAATGTACTCAGGATTAGGGTCTGCCGTATCCACACAAATATTGAGTAGGTAAAGCCCCATTAATCCGCAAAGGTATTTGGTGAGTCTGCTATTTCGTATCCGACCTATCATACGTAACTTGAAACGCTGATTCGATTAATTTCTTGTGATGAAATGATTTTTTCTTTTAGACTTCTTCTCTTTCATCAAACTGTGTAATACACTAATTTTTTGGAGAAATGGATTCTTTTGTGTCCTTTAGGAAAGCCTACCAACTCACCCATGCTTTACTTTGCATTTCTAAGGTACATCATTCATCTATCCGTGTATGCCACTTATGAATGTTTCCACAAAGGTCATGATTTTTTGAGTAACCCTCTCGGCTACGGTTGCCCGTTCTTTAAGGGCGGGACGCTCGTTCATTAGACCGATTACATCATCGCGAAGTGGCTTTTTTTCGGTAAATATGTATTTTCCGATGACTTCCTGAAGTTGTTTTTTGTCCAGATTTTCCTCTTTGCTCAATTGGTTCATAGCTTCCTTTCGTTCCTCGTTCCAATAGTTTTCAAATTCGTCTGGAATGTCGTCCGAATCTGAAATATGGGGCAGGTTCTCTTGGATGAACTTTTCAATCAGTTCCCGTTTACTTCGCAATTGTGCATCACCTGCCACAATTTCAATCAGAGCCTTTTTCTGCTTTTCTTGCTCCTCAGGCGCTGCATCTTTCAACTTGGCAAGTAACTTTAAAATGTAAGCTACATTGATTTCATCACGGTGAATCAATTCCAATTCAAAATCGATATCGCCTAAAATGCTGACCTTCTCTTTTTGGTTGTGTCCTTTGGCCTTATCGTACAAGTCAAGGTATTTGCTTTTGTAATCCTCAAAAGTCTGCTCTGTCATGGACAAATCGTCAAATTGGAACTCGGTGAAGGTTGCCAATACGTTCTTCAAGCGCATCAATTCGCGGAAAGCCTGAATAAATGCCAATTCTTCTTCTTCGCTTGGTAACTCGTTGACACTGTTTACCGTTGGAGCAATCTGCAATAAAGCGACAAATGCCTGGTTGAATTTCGTAACGTACTCCTCATACGGTTGCATGATGATTTCTTCAATCGCATTCTTATTTGAAAATAGGGTAATGGCTTCATCGGTGGCCTCTTTCAAATTTCTAAAGCAAACAATGTTCCCTTGCGATTTAACTTCATTCAAAATTCGGTTGGTTCTGGAATACGCCTGAATCAATCCGTGATATTTTAGGTTTTTGTCAACATACAATGTGTTCAAATGCTTGCTGTCAAAACCTGTCAAGAACATATTCACTACCACCAAAACATCAATTTGACGGTGTTTTACCCGCTTGGCTATGTCGTTGTAATAGTTGTAGTAGGATTGATTGTCCTTACTGGTGTAATTTGTTCCGAATTGCCTGTTGTAGTGCTTGATGAAATCCTCCAACTCGTCCCTGGTATGTTGGGTATGGTATTCCGCTTTTGGTTCGGCTGCCATCAAGAATTCGTCATCATCAACAAATCCGACTGCATCTTTGTCTTCCTCATTGGCGGCATACGAAAATATGGTTGCCAACCGAAGGTTGTGTTTGCCCTCT
Organism: Allomuricauda sp. MMSF_3307; assembly: GCF_030733585.1. Lineage (NCBI taxonomy): Bacteria > Pseudomonadati > Bacteroidota > Flavobacteriia > Flavobacteriales > Flavobacteriaceae > Allomuricauda > Allomuricauda sp. MMSF_3307. The sequence continues at coordinate 119,511 of NZ_JASHIQ010000005.1, read as the reverse complement.
TCCTTTTTTCGCAAAAACAATTTATAATACTCGATCAATATGGGAACACTCGATACGCAAAAGATGGCGGTAAATTCCCGGCTATGGGTTTTGCGGTTGTGGTTCGCAATGATGTATTCCGTGATGTTATCCAAGCGAACAGGTGCATCCATTACTTCCGCCTCATCAATGGCTTCTACATTGATGTCAAGGATATCGTCTTTCTTTTTAAATGTGCGGATGTATTCTACCGAAAATTTAAGCACATTTCCGTCTCGAATGGCGTCTGTGATGACATACTTGTGCAAGCAATCGCCGAACAGCATTTTGGTGGTACGCTTACCGTATTGATTTGTTCCCGCGTTGTCCTCAAAAATAGGCGTACCCGTAAACCCGAACATCTGGCATGCTGAAAAGAATTTTTTGATGTCTTCATGTGTTTTTCCAAACTGGCTTCTGTGGCACTCATCAAAAATGAAAACGATACGCTCGTTTTTTAAGGCCTCCATTTTGCCCAAATAGCGGGTTTTGCTTATGGCCGTATTGAGTTTTTGAATGGTCGTTACAATGAGTTTATTATCGCCTGCAAGTTGTTTTACCAGTGTGTTTGTGTTGTTGGTCCCATCAATGCTTCCTTTACTGAAAGCGTTAAATTCCTTGGTGGTTTGGTAATCCAAATCCTTACGGTCCACTACAAAAACTACTTTATGAACCTCCTTTAAGTTGGTGAGAATTTGAGCAGCCTTAAAGGAAGTCAATGTTTTGCCCGAACCTGTGGTGTGCCAAATGTACCCGTATTTGGTTGTGGTCTTTACCCGCTCCACAATATGCTCAACGGCATAAAACTGATAGGGGCGAAGCACCATCAGCATCTTCTGCGATTCGTTCAAAACGGTGTACTTGGTAATCATTTTGGAAATGTGGCAAGGCTCTAAAAACACTTCCGAAAATGCGGCCAACTGGGTGATCAAACGGTTGTTTTCATCGGCCCAATAAAAGGTTTGTTTGAACGAACGTGCTTTTAAGGGTGAATTTGCGTAGTATTTGGTGTTGACCCCGTTGCTGATAACAAATATTTGCACAAACTGGAACAGACCATGACCAGCGCCATAAGAATGCCTTTCATAGCGATTGGTTTGGTTGAACGCCTCTTTAAGTTCCAATCCCCTGCGTTTCAACTCGATTTGAACCAAAGGCAGGCCATTGATAAGAATGGTGACATCGTAACGATTCTTATGCGCGCCCTCCATGGTAATTTGCTGCGTTACCTGAAATTCATTTTGGCACCAATGAATCTGGTTGATGAGCTCTACCGTTTTCACCTCGCCTTGCGCATTGGTGTAGGGCACACGGTCGCGCAATATTTTGGCCCGCTCAAATACATTGCCTTTGTTGATGTAGTTGAGGATTTGCGTAAAATCGTTTTCGCTTAATTGTACTTTATTATGTTTTTCTAACTGACTTTTCAGGTTGGCCAACAGCTCATTTTCGTAGCGGATGACCACCTTTTCGTAACCCAATCCTTCTAGTTGGGCAACTACATTGTTTTCTAATATTTGTTCGGGTTGTGTGGTCATTTATTCCGGTTTAAAACACTTACTACCAGTTGTTTTACCGTTTCCATTTCTTCGGGCTTGCTCGAAGCGATAAATAAGGTAAGACTGGCCAAGGTATCATTACCTATAATAGACGTTTGCTTTTGATTGATAAGCATGTTGTTCGCGTCTAAAAATTTTAAAAAGCAAGCGGCAGCAATACGCTTATTGCCATCAACAAACGAATGGTTTTTGGTGACCAAATACAATAAAGTAGCGGCCTTTTCTTCTAAACTTGGGTAAAAATCTGTTTCACCAAAACCTTTGGTAATTTGTGCAATGGAGCTTTGAAAATTATGGTCCTTTTCCTTGCCAAAAACATCCGAATCAAATTCGCTACGCATTTGATTGACCAGCTGTTGGTACTCTTGTAGTGTGGGATAATGGGCAGGCCTTGTGGTCAATCCCTTTTTGTCCAGGTTTTCATGGTCATAATCGTCTAAAAGGCTTAAGCCTTTGGCAAAATGTTGGATCCAAGCATTGTCGGTCTGTGCCGTTTTTTCTTCAATGACCCTACCTAAAATGGAGATGCCATTTTTTAGGATTTGAATTTCTTCTTCCTTTTGCGTCAGGCGTTTTTGGTTGATGGCATATCCTTTTACTAAATATTGTTTTAACACACTATTTGCCCATATTCTAAATTGGGTTGCACGAGTTGATTTTACGCGATAACCAACCGAAATAATCGCATCTAAATTGTAATGTAGTTGCTTTCGTTTGACCAGTCTTGCTCCTTCTTTTCGAACTTGTAAGAAATCCTTACAAGTTGATTTTTCATCTAGTTCCAATTCCTTAAAAATACTTTTTAAGTGCATTGTTATATTTTGGGGCGTCGTCTCAAAAAGCTCTGCCATTTGTGCTTGAGTAAGCCAAACGGTGTCATCCTCAAATTGCACTTTAATTTGAGTAGAGCCATCTTTTGCTTGGTAGATCTCTATTTGGGAACCTTTACTCATATCACACAAACATTTGTTGCAGCAAGCCTTTTTTAAAGGTGGTGGTGGCTTCTATTTGTTTGCCAAGAGATTCAATGGATTCATCCAATGAAGTCAAGAAATTCGCTATCTTTTTTTGCTCGGATAAACTAGGTAGAGCAATCTTGATTTTAGAAAATTCTGTTTTATTAATAATTGGTAATGTTGTATTGGCTTTAGTAGATTTAATTTTTGGTGTTTGTTTCAATAAAGAGTAATAGACAAACTCATTTAAATGCTCCTCGTTCACAATGAGTGCGTTTATTTGCTGATTCGTTATTGAGGGTTTCATAGTTATTGCCATTTTACCAATTGAAGCAATGCATGTATAAACTATCGCACCTATTGGTAGAATTCTCATTTTCTCTGTTTCGCAAACAGTTCGAGCAACTATTTTTTGATATTTTATTTCATCAATAATATCTGTTGGTGTAATAAAATCTATATCTCCATTCCACAGCTCCTTATCACTTGTAGTTGGTGTTTTTCCAGTAATTATTTCTCCAATCTCCCCCAATCTCTTCTCCTCCCAATCCGGTGGCTCTACAAGCTCACCATCCTCATTTTCTATCTTAAATCGTATTTGCTGAGAAAAAATCTGTTGCATCACGCCTTTTTTGTATTCCTCCAGCTTGGCTTTTTTTTGTTGCAAAAGTTGGATGCGCTGGTCAACGGCTGTAAGGAAGGCCGCGATTTTTTGTTGTTCTTCGGGTTCGGTGAAGTATAAGCTTATTGACTTACAAATTTCAGAATTGAGTTTTGGCTGAGCCGTTCCTGTATTGTATTTATCATACCTTATTCTTTCAAGACTCTCCGCAAGAAAAGGAGTGCTATACTTTGCCCTTAATACATGGGCATGATTGTTGACCCAAATCTTCCCAGTAACTACAAAAGCAAGTGGGGTACTTCTTGTTAGTATATTTGCACCATCTTCTCCTAGCAAAACTAGCTCTTCATCAAACAAATAATCATCTACATAATCAATTATACCTGAAGCACCGTAGTAAGGATAAGCACCTTGTTTTTTTGCTCTTTCTGTCTGACTAAGAGGGACTCTTTGTCCATCTAAAAAAATGGCTACATCTTTTAAAAAAACTTTATTCCATACCCCTTCAAATTCAGGAAATCTCAACTCAGGTGTCAAATTCACTTCTGCCATAGCCTAGAATGGTGTTGCGATATTCAGTTCCGCACAAAAGCCTGCAATGGTTTCGTTGGTGCTTTGCAATTCGGTTTCAATGGCTTTCAATTCCGCAGAAACGGCATCCAAGTCCACCGGTTCCTCTTCTTCAAACGTATCCACATAGCGGGGGATGTTCAGGTTGTAATCGTTTTCGGCTATTTCTGCCAATGTAGCTACATAGCTGTATTTGTCTAGCGTTTCACGGTTGCGGTAGGTGTTTACTATCTTTTCTACATCTTCATCCCGCAATACGTTTTGGTTGCCTTCCTTTACAAAATGGTCGTCTCCGCTGGCATCGATAAACACAATGTTGTCATCCGCTTCACGGCATTTTTTCAACACAAGAATACAGGTAGGGATAGAGGTGCCATAAAAAATATTGGCGGGCAGACCAATCACGGCATCCAAGGCATTCATTTCTTTGATGATGTATTCGCGGATATGCCCTTCGGCCGCGCCCCTGAACAAAACCCCATGCGGGAAAACACTTGCCATAATACCATTGTCCGCCAACTGGTACAGCATATGGGTCAAGAAAGCGTAATCGGCCTTGGTCTTGGGTGCCAAGCGTCCGTATTGGCTAAAGCGTTCGTCCGTATTAAACAATGGGTTGGCATCACTTTTCCAATGCGCCGAAAAGGGTGGGTTGGCCACTACGGCTTCAAAGCGTTTGTCGAGATGCTGGGGATTTTCGAGCGTGTCCTCTTGCTCAATGCTAAAATTACGGAAATGCACATCGTGCAGGATCATGTTCATCCGTGCCAAGTTGTAGGTGGTACGGTTGAGTTCCTGCCCGTAGAATTCACTGATATCGGCCTCTTGCGCTACGCGCAACAGCAAGGAACCCGAACCACAGGTGGGGTCGTACACCGATTTGATCTTTGTTTTGCCCGTGGTCACAATTTTGGCCAAGATCTTGGATACTTGTTGTGGCGTATAAAATTCCCCTGCCGATTTGCCCGCCCCTGCTGCAAATTTTGCAATCAGGTATTCGTAGGCGTCGCCCAGTACATCCGCTTCGATGTCGTCCAATTTAAAATCGATCTTGTCCAAATACATCAAGATCTTTACAATAATTTCATTTCGCGCACCTACGGTTCTACCAATTTTGGTGGAATTCAAGTCCAAGTCCTCGAACAGCGCATTAAAATCCTCTTCGGATTCGGTGCCCATGGTACTTTGCTCAATGTGGTTGAGCACAGCTTTAAGATCTTCGAGAATATAGTTGCTTTCGCTTTCGGTGTCGGCATTGCCTTTGGCGGCCAATACCGAAAACAATTGGGAAGGTTGCAGAAAATACCCCAATTTCAGCAAAGACTCTTCTTTGATGGCGGCCAGGGTTTCTGGGTCGGTTACTTTTTTATAATCGGTTACCGGTTCACCCACAAGCAGTTCGTTGGCGTACAGTAATTGCTTTTCAGATAGGTATTTGTAAAAGATAAAGCCGAGGATATAGTCGCGGTAATCGTCGGCGCTTATTTTTCCGCGGAGCAGGTTGGCAATGCCCCATAATTGGCTTTCGAGCAGTTTTTTTTGGTCTTCAGACATCTGTGTTCTTTCTTTTTTTTGATTTGGTGTTGTGTCACCTCCAAATATAGCATTTTACGATTGCTTGATAACATTCTCCAACTGCTCCTCGTTTAAGACCTTATCATATTTCTCCTTTCGGATTTCGTTGCTTTTGAGGTCAATACGTACCCGTTTTACAAATTGCTTAAAGTCCTTGTTCATGCCCGTAAGCTTATTCAAGGTTTCCCAATCGAGGTTTTCCCGGGTGTGTGCGGGAAACCGTAAGTTGGCCGAATTGGGTTCCTTAACGTCCAGCTCAATAACACCGACCCCAAATGCGGAGGACAGTCGAGCCAACTCAGCCAGAAAATCCTCGTTTTTAGAAATTTCCGCAGCCACCAGGTAACTTTCGTTCGCCCAAGAGGAATTGGATACGGTTTGGAAGAATTTTTCACGCAAAGTGGATAGGTTCAATTCCTTTTTCAGCTCAAAGGAGATAAATTTCACAGAAGTGTTCCCCACCGCAGAGCTCAACTCCAAGACTTCATGGTCCCATTCGTCAATGGGAAAAATACAACCAACCATATCGGGATGTACCCATTCCCCAAAACTCTTTTTATCGGAAGTACTGTGATTTATCGTCTTACAATAACATTTTAGGTTGTAAAACGCATAATGGGCCAAGAATGGATGTAGGTCCCTTTCTTGATAGGAGAGGGCTGTTTGTGCAGTAGAAATATTGGTTTCCTCCTCGGTTTTCCCTTCTTCATATTCCGAAAAGTCGATACTATAGCTTTTGTGCTGCAAATAAAAGCGTTTTGGTCTTTTGCCGACTGCTTTAAAGTTGGAATCGGGATTATCCCGGGATATTACATACAACCGGGACCCCAATGTGGTCCAAGGCGTTTTTCCGGAGCTGTTCAGTTTTTTATCCAGTCCTTGGTCTACCGCAAGTTTCCAAATTTCATTGGCGGTGAGTGGTTTGTCCACCTGTTGCAGGATGTGCTCCGCTAATCCGAGAAATGTCATTGTCCTATTTTTTTAAAAATTGGCAAAGGTATCCAGGAGGTTAATCAGCTTATTGGTATCCAAAAAGGAATACCATGGATACATGATCCTGGATTACAAAAACCAAATGATTTTTTACTAAAATATGGGGGAGGGGCTGCGGTTTGCAAAATACAAATCGCCCGCAACATTTCGCTAGGGCAAAACCTTAAAAAAACTATGGTTTTTCCATAGCGTCAAAAATGGCATCACAAACGCAAACTCAACGAGGAAATCGTGTAGAAGTGGTTTGTAGGTTGGCTAAATATCCTTCACATACGTCCTACGGCGCTTAATGACCTTGGGGTCAAAGTGCTTCCACATTTGTTGGATGGCGATATTGTCCTCCAATTCCGGGGTACGGATGCAGTTCACCACCCCGCGCTTTTTGAAAGCATGGTAATACTCATTGAAAATAATGGAAGTAACGCCTTTGTTTTGGTATTTGGGATGGATGCCGATCAAGTAGAAAATAGCGTCCTTACTATGCTTTCTGGCGCGGAGCAAGTGAAAAATTCCAAAGGGGAACAGCTTTCCGTTGGCCTTTTGCAAGGCTTCGGAAAAAGAGGGCATCACAATGGCAAAAGCCACTAAATTATCTTCTGCATCCACCACAAATTTGATGTACTCCGGATTGATAAAGCTGATGTACTTCTTTTTAAAATACTCCTTTTGGATATCGGTAATCTTTACGAAAGAGGACAATTTGGCGTAGGTCTCGTTGAAGAGGTCGAACATCTTGTCCACCCACGGCATAATGTCCGCGCTTTTTTCAAAGTTCATTTCGCGGAGGCCATATCGCTTTTTGATCAAAAGATTGGCTTTGGCGAACAGTTTTGGGTCCGCATTGGCTGCAGGGAATTTGCTCTCCCGGTATTCTTTTTCCTTGGTAAAACCATGCTGTTCATAATGCGATTGGTAGTAGGGATGGTTGTACCAGGTCACCATGGTACCAATGTGGTCAAAACCCTCTGTGAGCACGCCGACCTTATCCAAATTGGAAAAGCCCACAGGACCTTCCATAAATTCCAAATTATTGGCTTGTCCAATTTCCTTGACTTTGTCCAACAAGGCTTTGGAAACTTCAAGGTCATCAATAAAATCAAACCATCCAAAGCGCATCTTTTTGAGTCCCTGTTCCTTGACTTCCAACCAATTAATGATAGCCGCTACGCGTCCAACCACCTTACCATCTTTAAGGGCCAAAAAGAATTGGGCTTCGGCGGTTTTAAAAACCGGGTTCACATCTTTGTCAAAGGAGGCCATCTCATCTTTGATGATGGGCGGTACCCAATAGGGTGACCCTTTATACAGGCTGAACGGAAATTTTACGAAGCGCTTAAGGTCGGATTTGGACTGAACCTGCTGAACGGTAACCATAGTTGCAAATTAATACCCAATATTATGAATATTACTTGCAGTAGAAAAATGAAGTTGTTACAAAACTTAAAAATCGATGGGTCCGTTGCGGTTTTTTCTACGTTTTTTGGATTTTCGCTTGTTGGCGTTCTTTTTAATCTTCCCGTTCATGCCCGATTGTTGCTCAATAACTGGAATCATTTCATCCTTATGAAAATCCAATCGGTAGGAAAAACCAAGTACTACAAAAATTCTAGAAGGGTCGTTATTAAAGCCGGAACCCAAATGAAAATCCGCCTGAAAATTGGGATTGATCAAACGAGCTACTCCTGTTCTCAAAATGATATCCGAATAGCGTTCGCCGGAAATACCCTGCCCTTCAAAGAAAACACTCCACCTTGGGTCACGAAAAGCATGGGTGACCGATAGGGCGTAGCGCCATTCCGGGAAATCGGTGGTGATACGGTCGTACGCAATGTTGGAAATTAATACCACCCTTGGGGAAAGCCTACTTTGTGTTTGAATGCCGCCTCGGTACGAAACGGTGGGCTCACCGGGATAAAAGGGATTGTCTCCTACCACAAAATTGGCCCCTCCGTACACCGAAACGGCAGGAATCAGGTTTTTCCATTGGAACAGGTTGTTGGCCCTCCAACTATATAAATTGGGCTTGTTACGTTCGGGATTTTTATAAGGGTCGTACACCAGATATTTTAGTCCTACGCGGTTTCTGGAAAAATTGGTCAGTGTTCCCTCGATTCCCAAATCGGGATAGAGAATGTTCTGGGTAATAAAAGATCCTTCGGCGATCACTTCCAATTCCTCAAAAAGCAACCCATACCTAAAAGCATAGTCTGCCCCAAAAATATTCGAGTCCGAGTTAAGGTCGGCGTTGTCCTGCTGCTCGTAGAGCATCCCAATCTCTGCCTGAATCACGTTTTTTCCAACGGAATAGGCACTGGCGGCCCTACCGGGTCGGTTGGAATTAATGACATCGGTATATTGGGCGGATAAAAAAGTGGGTAACAGAACGAAAAGAAAAAGTGACTTTTTGATCATGGAAAGGTCCATATAACTGGGTTTTTAATACTATTTTAAGATACGTTTGATGGGTTTAAGGGACTAACAGTGTAACTTTGATTCGATAACTGAGGTTATATGGTTTTATTACAAACGATTTTAATTGTCATATTAGTATACTACGGGCTTAAATTCCTGTTGAAGTGGTTGGCGCCAAAACTCTTGAATTATGCGGTAAAAAAGACCAATGAACGCTTTAATGAGCAGTTTGGGAACCGACAAGATTTTGATACTGCGCAACCTAAGGAAGGGGAGACCATTATTTCCAAAAAACCGCCCCGACGTTCCAACTCCTCAAAAAAAGTTGGAGAATACATAGATTTTGAGGAAATTGATTAATATTTGCCGAATCAAAACCTATCCATGACTCTTTCTCCAAAAGCCATTATCACCCACATTTGTGTTATCGCTTTGTTCATCCTTGCCTCACTGGTCTATTTTTATCCGGTTTTGCAGGGAAAAGCCATTTTTCAGTCCGATATTGCCCAGTACAAGGGCATGGCCCAAGAACGGGATGCGTACAAGGATTTGACAGGGGAGGAGTCCTATTGGACCAATAGTGCGTTTGGCGGTATGCCCACCTATCAACTGGGTGCCAATTACCCGCATAATTACATCAAGGAACTGGACCGCTTGATTCGGTTTTTACCACGGCCTGCCGACTATCTTTTTCTCTATTTGATTGGTTTCTATATCCTGTTGCTGTGCTTGAAGGTCGATTTTCGATTGGCAGCTTTGGGTGCCGTAGCCTTTGGTTTTTCCACCTACTTGATCATTATTCTTGGAGTGGGCCATAATGCCAAGGCGCATGCACTAGGGTATATTCCGATGGTTTTAGGGGGGATTGTCCTCGTTTTCCGAAAAAAATATATCCTTGGTTTTATTTTGACGGCCTTGGCCATGGCATTGGAAATCAGTGCCAACCACTACCAAATGACCTATTATTTTATGCTTTTGGTGTTGGTGATGGGCCTTGTTTATCTGATTTATGCCATCAAGGAAAAGGAATTAAAGCACTTTTTTGCCTCTGTAGGTATTTTGATTTTGGCAGTGACCCTCTCCATTTTTACGAATGCGACCAGTCTCTTGGCCACTAAGGAATATGCCGATTGGAGTACTCGGGGCACATCGGAACTCACCATTAATCCGGATGGGAGTGAAAAAGCTGTGTCCACCGGGTTGGATTACGAATACATTACCCAATACAGCTACGGAATTGCCGAGTCGCTCAATTTGTTCGCACCTCGCTTGTTCGGCGGGTCGGGCAATGAGGATTTAGGAAGGGATTCCAAGGCTTATGAGTATTTGACTGACCAAGGGCTATCACCTTCTAAAGCACTGGAATTTTCCAGTGGACTGCCCTTGTATTGGGGCGACCAGCCCATCGTGGCAGCACCGGCCTATGTGGGTGCCATTGTATTTTTCCTATTTGTTTTGGGTGCTTTCTTGGTGGATGGAAAAAAGAAATGGTGGTTGTTGACAGGCGCCATTTTATCGCTATTACTTTCCTGGGGTAAAAATTTTCCGTTGCTCACCAATTTTATGATTGACTATTTCCCGTTGTACAATAAATTCAGGGCGGTTTCTTCGATTCAAGTGGTATTGGAACTTTGCTTGCCCGTTTTGGGAATTTTGGGGATTCGCGAGTTGTTCAAATCTTCCGTTGATAAAAAAGAAAAGCTAAAAGCTTTAAAACTGAGCTTCTTTATTTCCTTGGGACTTGGTATTCTGATTTTCTTGCTCAAAGGCTTCTTTGATTTTGAAGGGCTCCGTGATGAAACCTATCGCGGGTACTTTGGTGATGAATTGATGACCATGATCCAGCGGGATCGCGAAGCGGTATACATCAACGACACCATCCGTTCCATTATTTATGTGACTTTGGCCGCGGCGGTACTTTGGTTCTTTATCAAAGATAAAATCAATAAAAATATACTGGTTTTTGCCTTGGGCACCTTGATTCTGTTTGATTTGGTAGGTGTGGACCTGAGGTATGTGAATGAGGGGGATTTTGTACGCCAGCGACAGGTCAACCAACCGTTTCAGGCCAATCAAATCGACCAAATGATCCAGCAGGACGATTCTATTTACCGGGTGTTCGACCCTCAAGAAGGAATCAACGGAGCGCGTACATCCTATTTCCATAAATCCATAGGAGGTTATCATGCCGCTAAACCAAGGGCGCTGCAAAATTTGTTCGAGTATCACTTGTACCAAAACAACCTTCAGGTGTTGAACATGCTGAACGTCAAATACATCATTCAGCAAGATGAGGAGGGAAACAGTTATCCCGCTGTTAACCCCGACGCCAACGGCAATGCATGGTTTGTGGATCAGTTGTTGCCCGTTTCTTCCGCCAACGAAGAAATTCTGAAGCTAAAAGATTTCAATTCCAAAACGCAGGCCGTGGTGAACACTTCGGAATATCCCGAATTGACCAAACTTCGGTATTCAGTGGATTCTTTGGCCCGTATCGATTTGGTGGATTATCGCCCGAACAATATTACCTATACCACCAACAACCCAAATGATGGTTTTGTGGTCTTTTCCGAGATGCATTATCCTTCGGGTTGGCAAGCGTTTATCGATGGTGCGCCACAGGAGCATTATCGCGTGGATTATGCCCTTCGCGGCATGAAGGTTCCGGCAGGTCAGCATAACATCGAGTTCAGGTTTGAGCCCGAAGTGGTGGAAACGGGAAGCCAAATCACCTTGGCGGCGAATGCACTGCTCGGTCTGATTATTGTTGGGGGACTTGGTTTGACCCTGTTCCGCAGAAAAAAGGAAAAGACAGATGCGTAACGTCTTGGTCATAGCGTACTATTGGCCACCAGCAGGGGGACCAGGGGTACAGCGTTGGCTAAAGTTCACCAAATATCTCCCAGATTTCGGTATCCAGCCCATCGTGTATGTTCCTGAAAATCCAAGTTATCCATTGGTGGATGACAAATTGGTAGATGAGGTTCCAGCGGACATCAAAATTCTGAAACAGCCCATCAAAGAGCCTTATGGGTGGGCTTCGCTGTTATCCAAAAAGAAGACCAAGACCATCAGTGCTGGAATCATCAAGGAAAAAAATCCTTCCTTTATGGAAAAGCTCCTGTTGTGGATTCGGGGGAACTTTTTCATTCCGGATGCCCGCAAACTCTGGGTAAAACCATCCATTTCCTATTTGGCCAAGGTGATTGCAGACGAGGGTATTGAGACCATCATTACTACGGGACCACCACACAGTCTGCATTTGATTGGACTGGGACTCAAAAAGAAATACAACATTCAATGGATTGCGGATTTTCGAGATCCGTGGACTTCGATTGGATATCATAAAAAGCTACGACTGACCGAATCATCCCGCTTAAAACACGAAGCCCTGGAAAGGTCTGTGTTGGTGAAAGCGGATAAAATTGTGGTGACCAGTAACACCACAAAATCAGAATTTGAAGCCATAACGCCCAAACCCATTAAGGTGATCACCAATGGTTTTGATGATGAACTGCAGCCCGTGGAACAGGATGCCGACTTCACTATTTCGCATGTGGGCTCTTTGTTGACAGGCCGGAATCCCTTGGGGTTGTGGCAAGCATTACAGGAATTGATTGCCGAAAACGAAAGCTTCAAAAAGTCCCTCAAGGTACAATTGGCCGGAGTAGTGGGGGAGGAAGTGCTCCAATCCATCAAGGAATATGGACTTTCAGCTTATGTGGCCCAACTCGGTTATCTTTCCCATCCCAAGGTGCTGGAAACCCAACAAAAGTCGCAATTATTATTGCTTTTGGAAATTGATGCTGAAGAGACCCGGGGCATTATTCCGGGCAAGTTATTTGAATACCTGAATGCCAAGCGTCCTATTTTGGCCATCGGGCCCAAAGGATGGGAAGCTGGTAATATGGTAGAGGAGCACCAAGCTGGACATATGTGCCTGCACCAGGATGTAGCGTCCTTAAAACGTGTAGTTTTGGAGGCATTTCAAAAATATGAAAAAGGGAATTTGAACTGTGACTCGGTAGGAGTGGAGCACTATCACAGAAGGGCGTTAACGGAATCTTTGGCTAAATTTATCTAATGGGCATTGTACTAAAACAATCCATACAAAATACGGTGGTGACCTATTTGGGGTTCTTTTTTGGAGCCATCAACACCTTGTTTTTGTACACGAAAATCCTTCCAGATGAATATTATGGACTGGTTACCTTCATTTTGGCCTCAGGTGCTATTTTGATGCCTTTGATGGCTTTCGGGGTGCACAACACCATGGTGAAGTATTACAGTAATCACTTGGAAACGGAAAAAGATGGGTTCTTTACGCTGATGCTGTTGATTCCATTGTTGGGAATACTTCCTATGGCCCTCATTGGACTGATATGGTACGAACCTATCGGGAATTGGGTGTCCCAAGTAAACCCCATGGTGAAGGATTACCTTTGGTATGTGTTCTTTGTAGGGCTGGCGATGGGCTATTTTGAGGTATTTTATTCCTGGGCCAAAGTACATCTCAAATCGGTATTCGGGAATTTTATGAAGGAGGTGTTTGCCCGTATTGGAGTTTCCATATTATTGATTCTTTTCTATTTTGAATTGATTTCGCTGGATTTGTTTTTTAAATGCTTGGTCGGACTCTATCTGTTACGGACTCTTATCATCAAACTATACGCATTCAAGTTAAGAATGCCCCGATTGGTTTTTACATTTCCACCATATACCAAAGAAATTTTGTCCTATTCTTTCCTGATTATTTTAGGAGGTTCGGCCGCCTTGATTTTGTTAGAGATTGATAAGGTGATGCTCAATCAGTTCATCAGCATAGAGAATGTGGCCTATTATGGGGTTTCGGTTTACATCGCTACGGTGATTATTGTGCCATCAAGGGCCATGCACCAGATTACCTATCCCCTTACGGCCGAATTGCTCAATACCCAAAACAGTGTGGGATTGGATAATTTGTACAAAAAAACATCGCTGACGCTTTTTATTGCATCAGGTATTTTGTTTGTACTCATCATTCTTAATCTGAACGATTTGTATTTGATGTTGCCCAAAAATTATCGAAACGGCTTTACGATTGTGTTTTTGATCGGGTTGGCCAAGGTGATGGACTCCCTTTTGGGCAATATCAACTCTATTTTATACAATTCACAGTATTACAAAACGGTACTGGTCTTTGGGGTCTGTTTGGCGGCACTGACCATTTTCCTGAATTATCTGTTGATTCCCAAATGGGGCCTTGAAGGCGCGGCGGCTGCCAGTTTTATCTCCATTTTTATTTTTAATATGGTAAAGGTGGTTTTTGTGAAAATGAAATTTGGCATTTTGCCTTTTACTTCGGCTACCTTTAAGGTATTTGCCACTTTGGTTTTATTGGCTGTATTGTTTGATTTGGTCCAGTTCCAGTTCCATCCCATTCTGAACATTGCATTCAAGTCTTTTCTGGTGGTGCTGATGTATGTGGGGATTTTATACCGCTTTAATATATCTGAGGACGTTACGGGATTTTTATCCAAATGGCTTAAAAAAAATACCCCGTAGCGAATAAATCAACTACGGGGTAAAACAACTAACCAACCTAAAAAAACGATCTAATTATTTCTTCGGGAAGAACCTCTTGAGCTCGATGTTCTCGCACTGCTTTTTCGAGCGTTGGAGCTTCTACTTACGGTTGCCCTAGAACTTTCTTTACGGCTTGCGGTACTTTTTCTTGTACTGGGCCTTGAACTTCTGGCAACTTCCCTTCTCGAAGAGTTGTCCCTTTTCACCGCAGACCTATTAGTTGTTCTCGATACGGTCTTTGGTTTTCTATAGGTGCTCTGTTCAGAACGTTTGATAGTTCTTCCTGTGGCAGCTGGACTCACTTTTCTGGAGTTGGAACTTCTCTCGTAAGAGGAACGGTTCGCTCTGTTATTGGAAGCCGTTGCTCTTCCCGGTCTATTTACATTATTATTTGACTTTCTATAAGAATTGCTTCTATCATTTCGAGATTCAACTCTTTGTCTTTGTACCGAATTGCTGGAACGGTTCGCCATGCTATTTCCTCTTCGGGAATCATTTCTGGAAACCCTCGCATTGCTTCGGCCGTAATCAGCTCTTCTAACGTTATTGTCCCTAACGGATACTCTTCTGTCGTTACGATAGATATGCTCTCTTCTATATCTATTATCGTTTCGATACACCCTACCCAAGCTGGCATATGCCCTTCTTGTGTTGTGTCGGTAAGGAGCGTAGTACGTATATCTTACAGGTGTGTAATACCTTCTATAAGGTCTTGCATAGACATTACAGAAACCAACTGCCGGTCTTACAAAGAATCTATGGAAGGGTCTATATACATATCTTCTGTTGTATACATTGATAAATCCTGTATAGTGACTAAAAACGCCTCTATTGTAGAATATGTGCATTCCACCGATTCTACGGAGTCTTCCATTGTTGTACCAGATATCTACATTGCCAATTTGTGAGACACGACCATAGAAATCATAAAATATAGGGATGTTCTCTATTTGAATTACAGCTCCATAGTCATCATATTGTACAAATGGGTTATAATTGAATCCAGAGTTAAATGTGACTCCAACATTACCTATTTGCGCACCTACGCCTACGTTTACTCTATTATCCATGTAGAAGTCGAACTCACCATCGGGGTAAACGGAGAACGTTACACCACCTTCCACAAAAATGAATGAATTTCCATGTCTAAAGTTTGTTGTGGTAGCTACATGGTTGATTGTTTCGGCTTGGATACTCGGTATTCCAAGAACAACCGCTGCTAAAAGGAGTACTAACTTTTTCATACTACAAGGTTTTAAGTTCTAGATGCAACTATTTACATCCACCTTGTATAATGCAATCAGCGTGCCACAAATTGTAACACGCTGATTTTCAGTAATCATGACTACAAAAAAATTACCGTCTATTTTATTATGAACATGGATCTTCGGTTTAATTGGTGTTCTTCCCCGGAGCAGTTTACACCATTGGAACAATTGTTGATCAATTGGGATTCGCCGTATCCTTTGGCGGACAATCTGTTTCTATCAATTCCCTTGCTTACCAACCATTCGAGAGTAGATTTTGCCCTTCGTTCAGACAATTGCATATTGTAGTCATCGTTTCCTCTGGAATCGGTGTGGGACTCAATATGAATATTCAATTGTGGATATGCTTCCATTGCATTTAGGATTTTGGCCAGCTCCACTTCTGCATCTGGTCGGATATTATGCTTATCAAAATCAAAATAGATAGGCTGTAGCGATAATCTACATCCCAAATCGTCCACAGGACAATCGGGTGGAGTAAGTTGTAGATTGACTTCCATGCTGTCAACACCACTTTGGGTCTGTACAACTTTTTCGGAGGGCTCATATTCTTTTTCCGCAAAGGATGCCCTAACGGCGTATTGATCATTACAATCCGCCAAAGGACCAAAGTCATAACGTCCATTGGCATCAACAACTTTTTGGGCAACCACTTTGCTACTGCTGTCAAGCAATACGACATCTGAACCTTGTAAGGGCGCACCAGTCTTTGCATCCGTTACCATACCTTGAATCGTAATCTTGCAATCAGCAGTAAACGCAAGGATATCATCCGAGCTGCTGCCTTGGCCACCGAAACGATTGGAAGATATATAGCCTATTTTGCCCGTCTCGTCCATCACATAACCAAAATCATCCAAATTGCTGTTGATGGGTTTTTTAAGGTTGGTCACTGTAGGGTAGGGGCCTGTTTCGTTCAAGGAGACGACAAAAATATCCAAACCGCCTAGTCCGGTATGGCCATCACTGGCAAAATATAAATCTCCAGTTTTACTGATAAATGGGAACGATTCCCGCTGTTTGGTATTTATTTTTGAACCAAGATTTACGGGTTGCCCATAATTACCGTTGCCCAAAATATCCACATACCAAATATCGGAGGCTCCTAAACTTCCATTTCTGTTGGAAGAAAAATATAGTCGGTTTTCTTCAGGGTTTAGGGCTGGATGAGCGGTAGAGTAGGAATCCTCGTTAAAGGGAAGTTCTACAACATTGCCCCATGTACCATCTTCTTGCAAACTCGCCCTGTAGATTTTAAGGGTCACCAAACGTTCCTTTCCACGCTTCTTTTTACCATTGATATAGTTGTTTCGGGTAAAATAGATGGTTTTGCCATCTTTGGTGAAGACCGCTGACGATTCGTGATAAGGGGAATTGATATCGCCCTCCAATTTTTTAATGTTTTTCAGCTGACCATTTTCATCAATCTCAGCTTCGAACAGGTCTAGATAGGGAAGACCGTTCCAATCGTGTATTTTGCTTCCTTCGGTATCGATGGAAGAAGAAGCGAATACAATTTTATCACCATAATAGGATGGTCCAAAATCTGACCCATTCATCCCATCGGTGATATTTTTTACTTGATACTGGTTATTTTGCGTACTCGCCAAATATTGATAGGTATCCCAATTGGGGTAGGTAGCTCCCGAGGTTTCCATATATTTTTCCATGAGGGATTTGGATTCTTCCAATTTCCCGATGGATTTTAAACTTTGGGCGGCACGGTAATAGTATTCAGATTCCACTTCGTTGGGGTAGGTGTCCACCAATTTCAAGTACCATGTAGCCGCATCGGCGTATTCACTATTGAAATAATAAGTGTCTCCTAATTTTTTGTAGACCTGAGCGGAAGAGTAACCATCTTCTACGACACTTAGATATATTTTTCGTGCATCTATGTAATCAAAATTGAAGAAATCCTCGTTGGCCTTCTTAATCTTGCTTTCCTGAGCCAAACCTACTTGTAGGGTGCAAATGGCGAAAAGGATATAAATAATATTCTTTGAGTTCATGTTGCTATTTTTAGAAGAATCTTGGGGTTATTACACGATCGGCTTTATTGAAAATATCAAAGCGAAGGAACACTTCGTAAGATCCATTGCTATACTGTTCGATGTTGGTCGATTGATAGTCATAACCAAATCCTGCAAAGAATCCAGGTGTTATTTGAAATCCGGCAAGGGCACTTACGGCTGCACTCCAGCGATAGGATGCTCCAAGTGTAAGCTTTTCATTGATCAAAAAGTTGGCGGAGAGGTCCCATTGCAGTGGAGAGCCACTTACATATTTTACCAATGTTGCTGGTTTAAATTTCAAGTTTTCATTTAGGTCGAATACATAACCTGTAATGAAAAAGTAGTGCAAACGTTCTACGGCAATATCATTGGTGTTGGCATTTTGTAGGGAACTTTCATCAAAATGTGTAGTGTTCAAAAAATTGGGTACTGACAATCCTGCATAGAACCTATCGGAATTTAAGTAAAGCCCTGCACCAACCTGGGGCCTAAGCCTATTGTCTACATTCGACTGAAAAAAGGGGTCAGACTGTTCAGATAATGTAAGCCTTGTGTAATCGATATCCAAAACGTCCATACCTGCTTTTAAACCAAATGCCAATTTATAATTATATGACAGATTGATTGAATATGAGTAATCTACAGTTATGTTTGACTCCATCGCGGGACCAATTTTGTCATATACTATGGAAAGGCCGAGCCCCATATTATCATACAAGCCTATTGGTGAGTTTACCGTGAAGGTTCCCGTTTCAGGGGAACCATCCAATCCAACCCATTGTGTCCTACCCAAGAAGCCAAAACTCAGTATTTCCCTAGATCCTGCGTAGGCAGGATTGATTACCTGTGTATTATACATATACTGGGTAAATTGGGGGTCTTGCTGCCCATAGGAGGTTATTATGGCTGAGAGAAACGTCAATGCCACTAAGCAATGGTTTCTATTTATTTTAAGATTCGTCATCCTCATTACTATTCTTGGTTCTTTGTTGTGATTTTGTTTTGGTCCTAATTGTGGTTGATATAGAGATATCCTGTATAACTTTCTTCACCTGGATTTTCTGTGCCTGTAAAGGTTAGGATATAGAAATAGGTTCCGCTCGGGAGTTCCCTATCCTGCTGCAAAGTGGCCCTTCCCTCAGAAATTCCATAAAACAGATTGTTTCCTTGTCCGTATCCATCCACTTCGTATACCTGAACACCCCAGCGATTGAAAATCTTCAAGTTGTTGTTTGGATAGTTTTCGATGCCTAAGATTCTGAAGAAATCATTAAATCCATCTCCGTTGGGTGTAATACCATTGAAGATCTGGAACCCTATAGCTCCACCATCTGAACACGCATTGTTTGGAATGGTAATTTCTGTTGGATCATCCTCGGTATAGCTATTATTGTCGGATAGGTCCTGAAGTTGGAAATCAAAACCAACAATATCACCGACCACGGTAGCTTGGTTAATAAATACACCTGCATCAATATCTGTTTGCGTTAGACTATAGGCGAATTCGTAGGTCCACGTTTCTCCAGACGACAGTATACCATCTTCATTTTCATCGCTGTTTTCTATAGGGCCGGAAATAACGCCGCCCAATAACCCATCGGTGAGTACCACATTTTCTACATTCCCAATACCACCGTTTAACACGGTGAAGGTGAATCCGATGGTGTCCACACAATTGTCGTTATTGCTGTCCAACAACGTGGCTTGCTTTATAAGGCCAATGCCATTAAGGCCGTCACCATCGCCGCCATCTCCTCCGTCACTACCATCAGTGCAAGCATCGTTGGGAACAGCAATTTCTGTAGGTTCATTTTCCAAAAAGCTATCATCATCGGAAAAATCAAACACTTCAAAGTCAAAGCCCAATGGTTCGGCAGTTACTGTCGCTTGATTGAGGACAGCTCCATTATCAACATCCTGTTGGGTAATAGCGTACAAAGCTTGGTACGTCCAAGTCTCTCCTACGGAAAGTATACCATCATTATTGATGTCAGTATCATTAACTGGGCCACTAATTTCACCGTCGATCAGAGGGTCTATCAATACCACAGTGTCCAAGTCTGCACCACCATTATTGGTAACGGTAAATGTGTACAAGATGCTCTCTACGCATTCATCGTCGTTGATATCGGCCAAAGCTCCTTCCTTGATGAGACCAATGCTGGCACTTCCTTCGGTACAGGTGTCATCTGTTACGGGCGTTCTTGTGGGATTATCTTCCAAGAAATTGTCATCATCTGAAAAGTCCGACACTTCTAGGTCAAAATTGATTCGTTGGGCGGTTACAATGGCTTGATTGATCACAGCCCCATTATCGATATCATTTTGTGTGATGGCATATACGGCTTCATAGGTCCATGTCTCCCCTATCGATAGGACACCGTCATTGTTCTCATCCGTACCATCTACAGGTCCAGGAATTTCACCATCAAACAAGGAATCTTCCAAAATAACCTCATCAAGGTCAAAGGCACCGTTGTTGGTAATGGTAAAAGTGTAGAGAATACTTTCCAAACAGCCGTCACCATTGACATCAATCAGAACTCCCTCCTTTATCATGGCGATACTGGCCACACCATCGGTACAGGCGTCGTCTGGAACTGGGGTTCTGGTAGGTTCGTTCTCCAGTAAATTGTCATCATCGGACAAATCAAACACCTGAAGCTCAAAATTGATCCGTTCTGCCGTAACAGTGGCTTGGTTAATCACGGCACCATTGTCAATATCTTCTTGTTCAAGCGCATACACAGCTTCGTAGGTCCAGGTTTCGCCAACAGAAAGGATATTGTCGTTATTAACATCCGTACCATCTACTGGTCCTGGTATCGGACCTCCGAACAGTGGATCTTCCAAGTTTACTTCGTCAAGGTCGAAAGCTCCGTTGTTGGTAACAGTAAAGGTGTAGAGAATGCTATCTATACAACCATCACCAGTGGCATCTATCAAAACACCTTCTTTGATCAATCCTATGCTTGCTGTTCCATCGGTACAGGCATCATCGGGGACAGGCGTCCTAGTGGGCTCATCCTCTAGAAGACTGTCGTCATCGGAAAGGTCAAAAACTTGGCTGTCGAAACCTACCGGCTCAGCAGTCACAGTAGCTTGGTTGATTACGGCTGCATTGTCAATATCTTCTTGCGTGATGCCATGTAAGGCTTCGTAGGTCCAGGTTTCGCCAACTGAAAGAATACCATCATCATTCGTATCTGTTCCTGCCAATGGTCCTGGTATCGGACCTCCGAACAATGGATCTTCCAAGTTTACCTCGTCCAAATCTATTCCTCCTGTATTGGTTACGGTGAAGGTGTAGAGAATACTTTCTATACAACCGTCGCCATTGTTATCTACCAATACACCCTGCTTGATCAGTCCAATTGCTGCGCCGTCTGTGCAAGCATCATCAGGGACAGGAGTTCTAGTGGGTTCGTCCTCGAAGAGGTTGTCATCGTCCGAAAGGTCTTGAACCATGACATTTCCAACGGTATACCCGGTTACGGTAGCTTGATTTACTACGGCTGCATTATCGATATCTTGTTGGGTAATGGCATACAATGCCTCATAGGTCCAAGATTCATTTACAGAAAGGATACCATCATTGTTTACGTCTGTTCCATTTATTGGCCCAGGAATATTGCCTCCAAACAATGGATCTTCCAAGGTAATCTCGTCAAGGTCTGCGTTTCCGGTATTGGTAACTGTAAAGGTGTATAAAATACTTTCTAAACAGCCATCTTCATTGACGTCAACAACCACACCTTCTTTAATGAGTCCTATATTTGGTACTTGGCACTGGGTCAAGTCAACTACGGTAGGGTCATCTTCCAACAAGCTATCGTCATCAGAAAGGTCAGTAAGGATGATATCTGGTTCGTTCAATACAGTTGCACTAACTTCAGCTTGATTTATGACCGAACCGTTTGCAATATCTGATGGTTGGATTGGATATGCACTGGTAAATATCCAGACTTCATCAGATTCCATTTGGCTATTATCATTGTCGTCACCAGCAACTAAATCTATAGGAACACCCTCCAACAACGGATCCGTAATGGTAACATTTTCTAAGGTTTCGCCGCTAACATTGGTAACGGAAAAAGTGTACAGCACAAAATTGCACCCTGCACCTGCATCAACATCATTTACTGCAAAACCAGTTTTAATAAGGGCAATACCAAAATTTGCTTGGCAATCGGCAAGACTTATGATTGTTGGATCGTCTTCCAATATGCTATCATCATCCGATAAATCTGATACGGTGTTTAGAGGTTCGCCTTCCACGTGGGCGGACACCTCGGCTTGGTTAACTACCTGACCGTTTAAAATGTCGGATGCCGTAATATCGTAGATAGCGAAATATGACCAGCTTTCATCTATATCCAACAAATCATTATCGTTGTCGTCGCCAGAAAGATAGGTGGGTATATCCCCATTTAATAAGGGGTCTACTATCGAAACGTTTTGAAGGGGTTGCGCCCCTACATTGGTTACGGTGAAAGAATAAAGGACATAGTTACAGCCAGTTCCGGCATCAATATCCTCAATGGCAATCCCTGTTTTGACCAATGCAATGTCACCTTGACATTGGGTAAGTTCTATCACGGTAGCTTCATCTTCGGAGTAACTATCATTATCAGATAAATCGGAAACAGATGTACCAAAACCTTGTATATCCGCAGTGACTTCGGCTTGGTTCACTACCTGACCATTATTGATATCCTCGGGAGTGATATTGTAAAGAACGGCATATTGCCATACTTCGTCGGTGTCCAAAAAAGTATCACCATTGGTATCCCCAGCAATAGGACCCGCTATTGGGTCCACCCCAATAAGTGGATCAATAAGTTCCACATTCTCCAGAACTTGCCCACCTTCGTTGCTGACCAAAAATGTGTAGAGGACAAAATTACATCCAGGGCCAGCATCGATGTCTTCAATGGCTACACCTGTTTTTATAAGTCCAATATTGCCTTGGCAAAAACTAAGGTCAGTTACAGTTTCATCATTGGGATTTATTCCATCGTCATCTGAAAGATCAAATACCGTTACCCCTGGCTGTCCCTGAACATCAGCTTCCACGTTGGCCTGGTTTGTAACAGAACCATTCACAATATCGGTTGGTTGAATGACGTAATTGGCCCGATAGATCCAAGTTTCCCCGGGATCCATTTCGCCAATAACATTGACATCACCTTCTGCTGGACCTGCCACAAGTCCTCCCAAGGAAGGGTCAGTAAGCTGAACTCCAGTAAGTATCTCCCCATTGGTACTGGTATTGGTCACTGTAAAGGTGTACTCAATAATGGCACAACCATTTTCTGATCCAGTGGCATCTCTCGCTACACCAGTTTTTATAAGTAATATGGAAGGTACAAATAGTTCGTTTTCGATTGAGTTACGGTTAGCCCTTAGTATGCCAGTCGCAACAAGCATAAGCACTAAAGCAACCGCAACAATTGTGTTACGTTTGATTATTGACACAAGTAGGTTTTTTGAATCATGGTTTTTCATGGGTAGAACTTTTGAGCATGCAGAACAAAATGATTTGATTTAGCAGTAGGACATTTTTAAACTTCAAACCCACCCTAATTACTATGGGCGGAAGTATTTCAATTTCCCGCACAAAAGAAAGAAAACCATAGTTTTTTGAGGACACCAATTGACGGATGCCCCTTTTGGATCAACGAATGCCCCTTCTGATCTGACGGATGCGTTTTACAGCATCTAATTTGTAAGAATATAGATACAAAGAAGTGAAGCTATATGGCATTTGTAGCAACTTCATTAAAAAGCAAATAAGAAAATTCGGATTACAAGTTATCCAGATAACACCATTGGATATCAATCCATTAAGATTAGAGCTTCTCCTTTAGATAGCCCGCTGTATACGAATCCGTGTTGCCCACAATTTCTTCTGGCGTGCCTTCCACTACCAGATGGCCGCCCATGGCACCTCCCTCGGGACCCAAATCGATGATGTAATCGGCACATTTTACCAATTCCATATTGTGTTCGATCACGATAATGGAATGTCCCTTGGCTATAAGCTCATCAAAGGATTTGAGCAGTTTCTTGATATCATGAAAATGAAGTCCCGTAGTGGGCTCATCAAAGATGAAAAGTGCTTTTTCCTTCGTATGGCCCTTTACCAAAAAAGAAGCCAGTTTGATACGCTGGGCCTCACCACCGGAAAGGGTAGAGGAGGACTGCCCCAAGGCTACATAACCCAGCCCTACATCTTGCAAGGGCTTCAATTTGGTAACGATTTTATCCTGTTGATGGTCTGAAAAGTGGGCAATGGCCTCATCAATGGTCAAATTCAGGATGTCATCTATATTTTTGCCTTCAAACTGGACTTCCAAAATGTCCTTTTTGAAGCGTTTGCCACCACAGGCATCACACTCTAAATGCACATCGGCCATAAACTGCATCTCCACAGTGATTTCTCCTTCGCCCTTGCACTTTTCACATCGCCCCCCATCCACATTGAACGAAAAATGTTTGGCCTGATAACCACGAAGTTTACTCAGTTTTTGCGATGCAAAGAGGCTACGGATATCGTCGTATGCCTTAATATAGGTCACGGGATTGGATCGCGATGAACGCCCGATTGGGTTTTGGTCCACAAATTCCACATGTTTGATATGGCTATACTTGCCTTCCATGGCCGTAAATTGTCCTGCTTTTTCGCCATACCCTCCTGTTTCCTTTAAAATGGATGGGTAAACTATCTTTTTCACCAAGGTACTTTTGCCGCTCCCTGATACGCCAGTGACCACCGTCAACATATTTAAAGGAAAGGTCACATCAATATTTTTGAGGTTGTTTTCCCGTGCTCCTTTAATTTGAATGTAATGTTTTGAGGTTCTGCGCTCTGTTGGAACAGGAATCTCCATCTTTCCGTTCAAATATTGCGCCGTTAAAGAATCTGAAGTAAGGATGCTTTCCCAATTGCCCGTAGCGACCACTTTTCCGCCCAATGTA
This sequence comes from Allomuricauda sp. MMSF_3307, assembly GCF_030733585.1. NCBI lineage: Bacteria > Pseudomonadati > Bacteroidota > Flavobacteriia > Flavobacteriales > Flavobacteriaceae > Allomuricauda > Allomuricauda sp. MMSF_3307. Next base: position 94,977 of record NZ_JASHIQ010000005.1, on the reverse strand, counting down.
CCTGCTTCTGGACCAATATCGATGATTTCATCGGCGGCTTGCATAATGTCCTCATCGTGCTCCACCACAATTACGGTATTCCCCAAATCTCGCAGTGATTTTAGCACACCTATCAAATTTTCGGTATCCTTGGGATGGAGGCCGATACTGGGTTCGTCCAAAATATACATGGAACCGACCAAACTACTTCCCAACGACGTGGCCAAATTGATACGTTGACTTTCTCCACCGGATAGCGTATTGGATTTTCGGTTGAGGGTCAGATAGCTCAGTCCTACCTTGTCCAAGAAATCCAAACGGGTGGTAATTTCCTTGAGCAATCTGCTCGCTATGGCTGTATCGTGTTCGCTTAGTTGTATTTCTTGAAAAAACGGCATCAATTCTTTGATGGGCAGTTCGATAAGTTCCGAAATGGATTTTCCGCCCACTTTCACGTAGTCGGCTTCTTTTCGGAGCCGTTTTCCTTTACAGACAGAACATCTGGTTTTTCCACGGTAGCGCGATAGCATCACCCGGTTCTGGATTTTATAGCTCTTTTCCTCCAGTTGCTCAAAAAACTTATGGATTCCTGTAAAATGGTCGTTCCCGTCCCAAACCAATTGTTTTTGTTCCTCCGTTAGCTGAAACCAGGGCTTGTGGATAGGAAAATCAAATTTATAGGCTGCGTTCACCAATTGGTCGCGGTACCAGCCCATACTATCGCCACGCCACGGGAAAACCGCATTCTCGTAAACAGATAAGGCGGTGTTGGGAATCACCAAATCTTCATCAATACCAATTACATCACCATAGCCCTCACATTTGGGGCAGGCCCCGTAGGGATTGTTAAAACTGAACAAGTGGACATTGGGCTCCAAAAACTTCATCCCATCCAACTCAAACTGATTACTGAAGGTTTTGATTTCTCCTGTTTGAAGGTTCTCGATGGCACATTCGCCCTTACCTTCAAAAAAGGCATTGTCCACCGCATTGGCCAATCGATTGTAGAAATCCTCATCATCTTTTACAATAATACGGTCCACCACCAAATGAAAAGTTTTGCCAATGTCCTTTGGCGCCTCATCTATTCGAATGACTTCTCCATTATATTTTATACGTGCGTAGCCTTGTTTGGAGAAAAGTTCCAAGGATTTGAGGGTTTCCCTATCTTCTGAAATGGTTATGGGAGCCAATAACAGCAATTTCTCCCTTTCGTTCAATCCTTTAATGTGATTGATGACATCGGTGACCGTATGCTTTTTCACCTCTTTGCCAGAAATGGGGGAGATGGTCTTCCCGATACGGGCATACAATAGTTTTAGATAATCATAAATCTCTGTTGTGGTACCAACCGTAGATCTTGGGTTGGTTGAATTTACTTTTTGTTCTATGGCAATGGCAGGGGCTATACCTTTAATATAGTCAACCTTGGGTTTGTCCAACTTCCCTAAAAATTGGCGTGCGTAGGAGGATAGGCTTTCCACGTACCTGCGCTGTCCTTCGGCATAGAGCGTATCAAAAGCAAGGCTGGATTTGCCCGAACCGGATAAACCAGTGATTACCACCAATTTATTACGAGGAATAACAACATCAATATCTTTAAGGTTGTGCAGTTTGGCACCTTTTATGATAATATTTTGTTTGGGATCGACGTTTATATTGACTGCCATTTGTTAAAATTAGGGTTTCAAAGATACGATACACTGCACTTAATACGTATATTGCACCAGTTAACATATAAAAATCGTCAACTCACAACATAGATTTTTAGATCGCCTATCTATTGATCTATATTTGAAGTGTAATTAAAATCCTGATAGGCCTATACAGAATAATTACTTTTTTAAAGATTAAAAACTGAATAACTAAAGTCTTTCTTGGTAAAGGAAGGGCTGTGATTTTAACCCAAAAAAAGTAATTTGTATGGAACAGCTACAGATTAAAGACTCGATTTTAGTAAAGAATTATATTGACGGAGACGAGAAGGCTCTTGAAATACTGATTAACAGGCACAACCAACGAATCACCAGCTTTATTTACAGCAAAGTTTTGGATAGGGATGTTGCAGAGGACATCTTCCAAGACACTTTTATCAAGGTCATCAAAACCTTGAAAAAAGGACGATATAGCGAAGAAGGCAAATTTTTGCCCTGGGTGATGCGTATTGCGCACAACTTGGTCATCGACCACTTCCGCAAGAACAAGAGAATGCCCAAATTCGAGGGCAGCGATGACTTCAACATCTTTTCCGTAATCCACGATGAAAAGTTGAATGCCGAGAAGCAAATCATCAAAGATCAAATCGAAAGCGACCTGACCTTGTTAATCGATGAACTTCCGGACGATCAACGGGAAGTGCTCATCATGCGTATTTACAAGGATATGAGCTTTAAGGAGATATCCGAAAATACCAACGTTAGCATCAATACAGCCTTGGGTAGAATGCGTTACGCGCTCATCAATTTGAGAAAAATCGTAGAAAGAAAGAATATCGTTTTAACGAATTAATCGAGCAATACGTCGAAGCCTGCAATAATTCAATTCTAGCGTCGTTATATAATGGAAACAATTACTTACGCTAGAATATGGAAAACATTTACTCTGAAGAACAAAAATCCGTAAAAACGGTAAAAGCGAGTCAGAAAACTGTTGATTTCTTACTTAGCTTTTCAAAATCGATTCATGTAGTTGACTACAAAACGCACCAGTTTGAAGTAACATTGAATTAATTTAAGGATCAAACTGACGAAAAGAGCCGAAATTAGCGGCTCTTTTTGTTTTTATGATATTCGTTGATTACCGATTTCCGGCCAATGGTCTTGGTAATAATGTCCTTCTCCAAGTCCCAGCCCCTAGCTGGCGAATACTCCCTTCCATACCAAATGATTTGTAGGTGCAAACGATTCCAGATTTCTTCCGGGAAAAGTCGTTTGGCATCGCGTTCGGTCTGTACCACATTTTTGCCATTACTAAAGCCCCATCGGTACATGAGTCGGTGAATATGGGTGTCAACTGGAAATGCTGGAATGCCAAAAGCTTGCGATACCACTACACTAGCTGTTTTATGTCCCACCGCAGGCAGTTCCTCCAATAAAGCAATATCACGAGGGACCTCACCATTGTATTTTTCGATCAATATTTTGGAAAGACCATAAATCCCTTTCGATTTCATAGGGGATAGGCCTACAGGTTTGATGATCTCACGAATTTCCTCCTCCGAGAGTTTTATCATATCAAATGGGTTGTCCGCTTTTTCAAATAATAATGGAGTAATCTGGTTTACCCTTACATCTGTACTTTGGGCGGACAATAAAACGGCAATCAACAAGGTATAGGGGTCTTTATGGTCCAATGGAATAGGTATGGTGGGGTAGAGTTCGTCCAAGGTTTTGATGGCAAAATCAACCTTTTCTTGTTTGGTCATATTTGTTTAACTTTGATAGCGAAAGTATTAAACAATAAACTTAATAGCAACGCAAATGAATATGTTAAAAGTAGGAGATAAAGTACCTGATTTTTCCGCAAAAGACCAAGACGGTAACACAATTAATCTAAGCGATTACAAAGGAAAAAAGCTGGTCGTATTTTTCTATCCCAAGGCAAATACTCCTGGCTGTACCGCAGAAGCCTGTAATCTACGCGACAATTACAAGGAACTGCAAGCACAGGGTTACGAATTACTGGGCGTGAGTGCCGATTCGGAGAAAAAACAATCCAACTTTAAAGAGAAGTACGATTTCCCCTTTCCTTTATTGGCGGATGAAGATCATACGGTGATCAATGCCTTTGGGGTTTGGGGACCAAAAAAGTTTATGGGAAAGGAATACGATGGTATCCACCGAACCACTTTTATTGTGGATGGTAATGGCGTTGTGGAAAACGTGATCGAGAAAGTAAAGACCAAAGACCACGCTGCACAGATTTTGGCATAGGCTTTAAAAATGTATCAAATTAAAAAAGCTGTTTATCTGTCAGTTCGAGCGCAATCGAGAACTTAAGACACATTGATAATTAAGGGGTTTTGACTACGTTCGACCTGACAATTTAAAATAAAAAAGGCGCTACTATCAGCGCCTCTTTTATTTTATTCCTTCTCTTCCAGGACCTTCCGGGTGAACAGGTCCTTTTCCTTAATGATTTCGGCAATCCCTTCAGGAAGTTCTTTTTCCCAACCTTCATCCTTGTTGATGATTTTTTTGAGGACGTCCCTCGAAAAAATATGAAGGACCTCTGGGTCGTAATCGATAATATCCATTACTTTACCATTGTACTTGAAGAATTTGTACAACTCCTTCATTCGGGGATGGACCTTAACGTTGTTGCTGGTAAGAATTTGACCTGTTTCGGGATCCTTCATAGGGTACAAGTATACCTTCAAATCCTTGAAGAACAATTTACCAAAGGCTTCCAAGATACCACCGCTCAAGTGTCGGTAATATTTTTCGTCAAAAACATCCACCAAGTTGTTCACGCCCATCGTCAAACCAATCTTGGCCTTGGTGTAATTATTAAAGTATTCCACCAATTTATAGTACTCCTGGAACTTGGATATCAAAACCGTATGACCAAGGGAGCAGAGCAGCTCCGCACGGTCCATAAAGTCCTGCTCGTCAATTTCACCAGAGGCTTTTAGGTTGGACAGGGTAATCTCAAAGACCACGATGGCGTTTTCCATTTCCACCGTCTGTTCCCGAACAAAAATATCGTAGGATTTCTGGAACATGTCCATATTCACCTTGGTCACTGGCCTGAAACTACCACGAAGGGCCAAGATATTTTTCTTGTACAGTACTGCCGCAGGCAACAGGTTGTTCCCATCAGGACCGAACATTACGGCATCCGTCATATCGTTCTTGATAAGCTGTAGGCTCATCAAACGGTTATCGACATCAGCAAAGTTGGGACCTGTAAAGTTGATCATATCAATCTCTAAAGTATCATGGTCAATATGATCGTAGAGATACTTCAAAAGCTTTTTGGGCTTATGAAATTTAAAAAAGGCCCCATAAATCAAGTTTACCCCAAGAATACCTAGTGTTTCTTGCTGTAACCTAGCTTCGTTCTGTTTAAATCGGATGTGCAGTATGATTTCGTCATATTCCTTTTGGTCGGGGTCCAGCTGAAACCTCAGACCAACCCATCCATGACCTTTGTAACGTTTGGAAAAATCGATGGTGGCCACCGTGTTGGCGTAACTAAAGAACAAATAGTTGGGGTTGTTTTCACGGCTGATGCGTTCCTCGATCAACTGCATCTCATATTCCAACATTTTTTTTAACCGCGATTGGGTCACATATCGTCCATCTTCTTCCACACCATAAATGGCATCACTGAACGATTTATCATAGGCGCTCATCGCCTTTGCAATGGTTCCCGAAGCTCCACCGGCCCTAAAAAAGTGCCTGGCCGTTTCCTGTCCCGCACCAATCTCGGCAAAAGTTCCATAAATGTCCCTGTTCAAGTTGATGCGTAGGGTTTTTGCCTTTATGGACGGTATATTTTCAAAAGCATTTTCGTTGCTTGGTACGCTAGGCATATCCTGTATTTTATGTGTACAGCAAAGTTACACTCTTCGTGCAATCTATTAAATAAATAAGTTATAATTTTGGTTTTAATGGACGATAAGATGACCGTTACTTTTTTGGGTACAGGAACTTCACAGGGAATTCCCATCATCGGAAGCAAACATCCCGTATGCCTAAGCACAAATCCAAAAGACAAACGTTTGCGCGTTTCCGTGCTCGTTTCGTGGAAGAATTACAATTTTGTGGTCGATTGCGGACCTGATTTTAGGCAGCAGATGCTCACCAATCCCATCGATAAGTTGGACGGCATCCTGTTTACCCACGAACATGCAGACCATACTGCCGGTATCGATGATATTCGCCCCTTTTTCTTTAGACAGGGCGATATTCCCATTTATGCCCATCAACGGGTAATCGATTCCCTAAAACGCCGGTTTGATTATATTTTTGCCGATGAGGATAGATACCCTGGGGCACCCGCAGTGCAGGTCTATCCGATTGAAAAGGATAAAAACATCCCTTTGGGTGGACTAAATGTGGTTCCCATTGAAGCGTACCATAACCGTTTGAAAGTGTTTGGTTTCCGTTTTGGTGAGTTCGTATACATGACCGATGTGAAAAGGGTAGAGGAAGAGGAAATCAAGAAAATGAAAGGTGCCAAGGTGCTGGTGGTAAACGCACTTCGTGTAGACCCGCACCATTCCCATTTTAGTCTGGATGAGGCCATTGCTTTTGCAAAGGAAGTTGGCGCCGACAAAACCTATTTTACGCATATTAGCCATTTGTTGGGATTTCATGACGAGGTAGAAAAAAGTCTGCCCGAAAACATACATTTGGCCTACGATAACCTACAAATTAAGATTTAAATACATGAAGAGTAGAATTTTTCTATACCTATTTGTTTTTGCTGCCCTGTTGGCCCTTTTTCAATACGTCACAGGAAATAATATGCAAAAAGCCCTAAGTTCCGATGTTGAGCAGCTCAAAAATGAAGTGACAATATTGGAAGATTCCCTTCAGACCATGCACCTCAAAGTGCTGGACATGCAATACTTTACCTTGGAAAACAATGATGACGCCTTGGCGTACTACGACCATCTGAATTTGGAAAATCCATCGCTGTACATTCGGGATAAGTTACTGGAAACCAACGAACAAAAAGGAGACAACCCCCTAATCCCCTACGAAGGGATGGAAAGTGACTTTAAAATCAACAAAATCAAAGTACTGAATCACAAGTGGATTTTGGCCGACTTCTCCGATGGTAAGTACTGGGGCGACCTTATCATAAAATATGAGTTGAAGGACGACCTAAGTGTGGACTTCACCTTGGCCCAGCATTTACTTTACGCCCCGCAGGAGTATTAATTGCGAGATTGGGTCAAGATTACTTTATACACTTAGCTGAGAAAGGCATTAAATGCGTTCCTCCAACCACTTTTTAAAGGAAAAAAAGTTTTGTTGTGAAACGCCATGTCCTACCGGGAATTCATGGTAGGTGGTGTCGATGTTTAGCTTTTTTAGGAATTCTGGGGCTTTTTCCGCCCATTCCAAAGGAATAACTTGGTCCACTTGTCCATGGGAAACATAACATTGGAGCTTGCTATGGTCCTTCTGGGTATAATCATCCACTAGAATCCGCTCATTGATGTAGCCGCTGAGGGCCACAACATTTTTCACTTTTTCAGGGTAGGATAAGGCCACCGCATAGCTCAAAATGGTTCCCTGACTAAAGCCTAAAAGGGTAATGTTTTCCGCATCAAGGTCATACGCTTTGATGGCCTCATCAATAAAAGCAACGATTTTTTCCCTCGATTCCTTGGCTTGATCATCATCGCTCCATTTTCCTTGTTCCGCATCAAAATTAATGGCATACCACGCATGTCCAAAAGGTTCCAGGTCGTATGGCGCCTTTACGGAAATCACCATTAACTCACCCGGTAACTCGGATGCAAACGAAAATAGATCTTCTTCGTTGCTGCCGTAACCATGAAACATAAAAATGGCAGGTATGTTACCGGAAACCTTGGATGATGGACGCACCAAATGCGTAAGCGATAGTGATTTTGGGGACATGCTATTGATTTAGGATATGAAGGTAAACCATTTTTGAAAGAATGGGCCGATAAATGGCAACGGTTTTGTCTTTTCATTCAATACCTGTAAGAATCCAAAAATCCAAATCAAAAGATAAAAGGCATAGACAAAAAAGGATAAATAAACGATGCCCGAGTACGTGAGTAGAATGGCCAAGGCGTGAAACAGGATATGAATCCCAAAGGCTTGCCGAATATGAAAACGCGCGAAGCTATTTTTTGGTTCAATGTTCATGGTAATGGCAATCAAACAGCCAATAATGGTGATATAGGCCACAATTGCAGTGGTTTTTCCAGGAGTTGAATCGCTCATTACAAAGTAGTTAAATCGTTATGGATGATTCCGTATACTTTTCCCTTTAAGGAAGCGCCCACAAACATACTGTTTTTGGAGGTAGAGAGGATATCTTTTGCCTCGAACACATATTCGCCTTCTGGATTGAACAGGGTAAGGCATGCTTTGGCACCTTCTTCCAATTTTGGGCTTTCTATCTGATATCGGGAGCGGCCGTTAGTGAGCAACTTTACGGTTTCATCCAAATCAAATAGTGTATTTAGGGCACCGAAGGCCGATTCCAGCCCCAAACTTCCATTTTTGGCATTGTCAAACTCCACGCGCTTGTGTTCTACATCCATGGGGACATGATCGGAGGTCACAAAATCAATGGTGCCATTTTTTAAACCTTTGATCAATGCCTTGCTATCCGATTTTGTTCGTAAAGGCGGTGAAACTTTAAAATTGGTATCGAATCCGACCAAGGTCTCATCGGAATAGAACAGGTTATGGATGGCCACACTGCAGCTCACGTCCAATCCTTTTTTCTTGGCTTCTGCGATAAGCTTTACCGAACCCGCTGTGGATATGGTGGGAATATGAAGTTTTCCCCCAGCATACTCCAGGATAAACAAATCCCGTGCAATCTGTAACTCTTCGGCCAAAGCAGGAATACCTTTTAGTCCGAGTTTTGTGGAAACTTCTCCTTCGTGGGCCACTCCTTTTCCCTTGATATCCCCATCTTGTGGAAAGGAATAGACCAAACCATCGAAGTTTTGGGCGTACAACAAGGCAATCTTGAGCAAATTGGGATTGGAAATCTGCCTTTTGAAGTCATAAAAGGCCACGGCTCCCGCATTTTTCATATCGTATAACTCTGCCAAATCGATACCGTCCGCATTCTTGGTAAGAGTGCCCATGGGATGTAGTTTAGTGGCTTTTCCAAGGCTACGTTCCTTTAGGAACACCACATCGGAACTGGTATCCGGCACAGGATAGGTATTGGGATTGAGCACCACATCGGTAAAACCGCTTTTGCTGGCCGTTAAAAGTCCGTTTGCAATGGTCTCCCGCTCCTCGTAGCCCGGCTCACCGAAGCAGACGCTGCTATCGAACCATCCCAAGGAAACATGAAGATTGGCTTTCTCCACTGTTTTTACATTCGCAGGGGCTTCCACTGAGGCGCCAATTTTTTCGATAATCCCTTTTTTGATAAGGATATCACGTTTTTTTAAGTGAAGTTCCCTATTCTCTGGGCATACAATTTTCGCAGACTTCAGCAGAATGTTCATGTAACAAATTTTTGAATGAGTACCTCGATGAGCGCCAGAAGCAACGCTAAAATAACAAACCATTTCCAATAAGCAGCAATGTCATTTTCCGCTTTTAGGTATTCGAACAGCTCGGGGATGGAGTCCATGGTGTTCACATTTTCCAATGAGCCTAGGTCCAAGTATTTGAGTTGACTCTCCGTTCGTGGATAGTTGAAACTTATATTTTGTAGTAGTTGTTGATTTTGTTCGATTCCATAAATCCCATCTTCGGTCGGATTTTGGTCAAATGTTAATCGCACCCGGTTTGGAAAGCTCTGCTGCAATGGAATAAACTCATACCCCTCCTTGGAAACCTTCAAGATTTCGTCGTTGCCCATCTCTGCTGGGACATCAACTACCGAAGTCTCCCCAATGGTTTGATAAGGTCTGGATTGCTGTAAACTCGATTGGGCCATGTTGTAAAAGGTTGGCACAATCAGCGGTGAATTGATGAAGTTGGAGTTCTCCAATTCCAATGGAACAGTAAAGACATAAAAACCATCGTCACCGAGCAAAAATGGATTTCCTCCGTCCATAGCCAAGGCTATAGGTAGACTGGTCTGTACATTATAATAGGCCTTAACGAATGGATATTGGAAATTGGTGACCCGTTGTTCAAAAACATTGCGATACAGCGGATGGTCAAAGGTAATCTGCGTCAATCGTGTTTCCGAAACCACTTTCTGGGTCAATTGTGTACCTGACCAAGCGGACAGAAGCGAATTATAGGATGCGACATCGGCAGTGCTTGCCGGCACAATGATCAACGAACCACCTTCATTTTTAAAGGTGCGCAAAACATTTTGAAGACTATTGGGAATGGAAGTCAAGTTATCCAGCACTACTACATTTTGTTCATCCAGTACACTGTAATCCAATTGGGCCAATCCATATTTTTGAAACTCGAACTCCTCATCACGGAACAAACGGTCCAAATAGTCGCTATCCGATTCACTAATGGCCAAAACCTTTACCTTTTTCTTATCGTTGATGTTGAAATAAAAACGATTGTCATACCCCAAGGCATTGTCCATAATGCTCAGCCGTCCGTTCAGCCTTTGGTTGGCAGGAATAGTGAATTCCACTTCGGCAGAGCCATCCGAATTGAATTTTGCCGCAGTTTTGGCAATCAATTCATTGTCATTAAAAAGTGAAATGGGCAAGGGATTATCCGTTGTACCCCCGCTCAAGAAAACCTTTAACGTCTTTTGGTCGTTCAGTCCCTCCTGCACAAAAACGGAATCAATGGAAATATTCCCCATCTCCTCGGGCTCCATCGGTACAAAGTGGGTCCTGATGGTCGTATCCAATTGGATGTTCCCTTCGGAAATTCTTTCCTGAAAATCGGACAGTACAATCAGGTTTTTAATGGTCCCGTTATTTGATGAAAAAAGACTGTTGGCCTTTAGGCCAATCTCGTCCAGGTTCAGTTGATTGTAGGAGTAGGGAAGGGACAGCAAGGAATTTTGCACATCCGACAGTTTCACATTGGCAAAAGTTCTTTCGTTGGTGAAAAGGCTGAACGTACGCTCCTGGTCAATATTTTTTACAACATCCTGAACCGCTTTTTCCAAAAGGGAAATACCGTTGTTCTTGGCCTGCATACTAAAGGAATCATCCAAGTACACCACGGTTTCCTTTTCCTGAAGCGCGGTATTCGAAGAAGAGAAGGGTTGTGCAAACGCCAAAATGATAGCCGCCAACAACAATAAACGGGTGAACAGTAGCAACCATTTTTTAAGGGTATTGCTCTTTCTTGATTCCGAAACCACCTTTTGTAGCATGGCTACATTGGTAAACGGGGTTTTGGTAAAGCGGCGTAATTGGAATAAATGGATTAAAATGGGTATGATTAGAAGAAAAAGTGCCCAAAGAATTTCTGGATGTTTAAACTGCATTCCCATCATTGCTTGGTCAAAGATAGGCATTAAAACATTCCAAATTCAAACTTCCCTGATCAATGACCGATTAACAATTAAAAATTAACGGTCATTTTGAGCGCAGCAAAGATTCTCTTTCTGACACGAATTTCACGAATATTAATGATTGTCATTTCGAGCGTCCGCCCCTAGCCGGCAGGCAGTCGAGAAATCTATTTTGAAGAAGGGGTAAATCAACAAAAAAAGAAATAATCCAGCATCGGGGATTGATTCAAGTCAGAAAAATAGCTTCGAATCTCTTTTTGGGCCTGTTCGTTTGCCACGGTGATGATGCTCTGCGGGTTGTTGAGTCCCTGCAAGGCCTCAAAATGGACCAAGCGCTTACCATAGATTTTCTTGCCGATTTTCTTGGGGTTATCGCATAACCAAACAAATTCCAGATTTCTTTTTTTAAGGCTTTTGGCAATCTTTTTCCCTTTGAATCCCGCTCCCCAGACCACTAAAGGTCGTTTTGTGTCATAATTGAGCTTTAAAAAGTAGTGCAGTTTGATGTCCAAAAAATAATTCTGGGCGTAGTGTTCATGGGTACGCGAGGTGCGCGTGTCGTAATCGCGCCATAGATGGAGTACTTGTTCGCAGGGAATGATGGCGAATCCTTGTTCATAAAAACGGAACGTAAGGTCGTAATCTTCGGGGTAGCGGTTGGGCTCAAAACCCTGACATTGCTCAAAGTCCTCCCGATATGTCATCCAACAAGGGGAGGGAATCACGCATTCCTTGTAGATTTCATTGAAATTGGTCCCCGTAGCGGTCAACGTGTTCAGCCATGTTTCATAACGTTCGTATCCGTTGCTGATGCCCCTATCCGAAAAATAGGTGACTTGGCCCACAGCAACATGCCCAGCTCCGTGTTTTTGCAATGAATTTACCATTACTTCCAAACGATGGGGTTTCATGATGTCATCAGAATCCATACGGGTTATAAAATCACCTTGGCACTGGGCATAGCCTGTTTGTAGCGCGGGAATGATTCCGTTTCCCTTGTTTTGATACAGTTTGATTCGCTCATCCTGTCGTGCATAGGAGCTAAGGATGTCAAAACTTTCATCAGTGGAATGGTCGTTGACAGCCAGCACTTCCCAATCCCTATAAGTTTGGTCACGGATGGAATCCAAACATTCAGGAAGAAAATTTTCCGTGTTTTTAAATGGAATTATGATGCTGACTTTGCCATTTTGCATCTTCAAAGCTAACTAAATTCCATTTCGTAGTGCCAGAAAATAAAGTCTATTAAGGTTGACCTAGGGTTTGTTCAATGGCATTTTTCACCATACGCTCCATAACCGAGTAACCTTCCTTGGTCACATGGACTTCATCCGTAGTCAATGCTGAAGGCAGTCCGTTTCTGTCGTCCGCCATTTCCGAAAAATAATCCAAATACATGACTCCTTGAGATCCTGCCATGGCTTTGAGCATGCTGTTGAGCTTGGGTATTTTGATGTTGGGCTGTAAACCCGGCCTCCATGGATAGTCAAAAGCAGGAAGTACGGAACAAACAATGGGCTTGATACCGTTGGCTTTTGCCAATTCTACCATGGATAGGATATTGTCGTGGATTTGCTCCAAGGTCATCGGCCCGGTATTGCCCGCAATATCGTTGGTGCCTGCCAGAATTACTACTGTTTTCGGGTGTAGATCAATAACATCCTGACGGAAACGCAGCAGCATTTGCGGTGTAGTTTGGCCACCAATCCCTCGATTTACATACGGATTCTCCTTAAAAAAATCGGGGTTGGCATCCTTCCACATTTCGGTAATGGAATTGCCCATAAAAACCACACGGTTTTCCCCATCCGTAGGAGCGGCAAGTTCGGCATTTGCGGTTTGATACTTTTCCAAATTGGGCCAATCTTGGGCATTGATTTTTGAAGCGCTCGACAGTCCTAAGAATGATAACATGATACAGAATAGTGTGTGTTTTTTCACAGGTGTTGGGTTTTGTTAAAAATAGAGAATTATTATTTTAAAAATAGCAGATACAGCACGATAAAGAACAATAAGATTCCTGTAATAACATAAAACATCTGTCGCTTTTCTTTCTGTTTTTGAATAGACATCATCTTTCGAATGCGAGTTATATTCTTTGGAGTAGATTTTTTGAAATATAATTTTGTAACGCTTTTTTCACCATAAACATCATCTTTAGACCTGGGCTCTCTCTTTTTTAAAAGCCCTCTGTTAAATTTGTCTGCTATATTAGCGTGAAAACCAAACCCCATCTTTAGATATAGAAAAAAATTAACTGTTTGATACTATAAATTAAAAAGGGCAGGTTAAAACCCGCCCTTAAACTTCTAAAATTAATTCTAGTATTTCGCGCTCTTCCCGTTGGCTTGGGTACGCAAAATAAACGCCCTGATATCTTCATTGGCCGTTTTCAAATCCTCTTTTCTCAAATACATCATATGTCCGGAGCGATAGCCTTTAAATTCGAAACGGTCTTTCATTCTACCGCTTGGGTCTACCTGGGACATGGTGTATTTGGCGGCAAAGTAGGTACAGGCACCATCATAATACCCAGACTGCACCAAAACGTTCAAATAAGGGTTCTGCGCCATGGCTTGGCGAAGATTGTCCCGAACATTGTCATTGCTATCATCCCAAGGCCGAACAGGACCGAACATATTGTATTTGATGTCTGTTTTAAACCCTAATTCTTCTTGCAAATAATAGTTGATGGCAGGAGTGAAGCTATGCAACCAAGACGTCAACTCTGGCGAGTAATCCGGACTTGTGCCTGCTAAGGTTTTGTCGATGCCCAAATAGCGGCTATCCAGACGTCCCACGGTGTAACCACCTTTATCCCGCATCAAAGCCTTCCAGAAAAATTGTGTAGGAACATCCAAGTTATGATCAATGATATCTTTTGAACTTAATCCAGAATATCTGGCCATTTTATCGGCGATGGCCTTACGTTCGGAATCTGGAATAAAGCCACCTTTGGCGATGGCAGGCAACAATTCGTTGATGGTAAATTCTTCTACCTCTGGCAGTACTTCAAGTAGGTCCTTGCTTTGCAAATCGGATGGCAGTGCCTTGTGATGCCATGCTGCGGCTGCAAAATAAGGTAGGTTCAAGGCACTGGAAACGGGGTCGTTGTCACGGAACACTTTGTAATCGGCAGGAGACACCATAATCACACCGTTCAGGTACATCCACTGTTGGTTCTGTAGTGCCAATGAAAGTCCCATGACACGTGTACCTCCATAGCTTTCGCCCACGATATATTTAGGGGAACGCCATCTGTTATTTCGGGTTACGAAGGTATTAAGCCATTCGGCCAAGTATTTGGTGTCCGCATTGATTCCGAAGAATTTTTCGCGGTCCACCTCTTTCCCTGTTTCGGGAATGGTTCGTGAATATCCGGTATTTGCCGGATTTACGTAAACAATATCGGTAACATCCAATACGGAATAAGGGTTCTCCTTAACTCCATAGGGCTGCACGGGATAACCTTCATCATCAATTTTAAGGATACGTGGACCGGTGTAGGCCAAGTGCATCCAAACTGAGCCGGAACCGGGACCACCATTAAAGGAAATCAACAAAGGACGTGACGCCCTATCCCGGACATCGTTTTTCGTATAATACGTGTAATGCAATGCAGCGATGGGTTTTCCCATTTCGTCCCAGACAGGTTGGGTACCCGTGGTAGCTGTGTAATCGATTCGCGCACCATTAATGGTTACGGAATGCTGTGTGGTAATCGTAGTGTCGACAGGAATTTTTCGTTCTTGCGCAAAGGCCATCGATGTGCAAAGCACAAGGCCTAATAGTAAGCATTTTTTCATATGAATTGGTTGAATTAGTCTTGTTTATAAAAATAGGGAATTTGGGTTATAAGACCATCCTTGTAAAACCAAAAAAACGGTTAACGTTAAATTCATCAAGCTGAAACATTGAATTCCACTTAAGTTTACATAGTAACCTTATGTTAAAAGTAACTTAAAACAATGCATATTTTCAGATAATCCTATCCTAAACAAGGGTGTTTAGTTTTACCCCAACAACATTAATAACATTAAAACTGAACACTTATGAAAATGAACAGATTATTTTTAGGACTAGTTATTATGTCCTTGGTTTCTTTTGGACTCACCAGTTGTGAAGGTGAGGATGGAAGAGACGGTATTGATGGCACCGATGGCATTAACGGCCAAGATGGGGTGGATGGAGAAGATGGAGAGGACGGAGAGGATTTGACCCTTGAAGACCTTACACCTTTGACCAGCTCCGTGGTTCCCAATAACGTATTTGAATTTAAAGGTGCTTTTGCAGGTACCGCCCAGTTGGAGATGATCATGACTTCGGCCGATATTCTGCCATCTGATTCCACATTTGTTTTTGGAGCCTATACCGATGGTGCCGCCCTTTATCCTTATGAAGATGGTACCTTCGCCTTGGTCAATAATTTGGAGGCCGATTATTCCATTGCTAGGATTAGCGTCAATTCCGACCTACGCCCAATGGAAGGAGATTACATCGTGAATGCCACAGCTACTGCATTTACCGCTCAATGTTCCGGTTCTTCGATTACGATGGAAGAGCATGGATTTGGACCGCTGTATCTTTCTGGGGGTGAATGGGGCGGAAATGCCAAAGGCGTATACAAAATCAACCCGTTCCGTTCTCCCGATGATAGGGTAGAAGCTGAGCGTTTGCCCGCCCTTGGAGAATGGTCAACCGAAAACGCCGTGGCCATTGGTAAAAACGCTTACCCCGGTCAAACTGTTGTTTTTATGGGCGATGATGATAGCCAAAACGAATACCCATCCGCACATTTCGGAATGTATGTTGGTGGTTTGGGCGACCTTAACAGCGGAAAGCTGTATGTGCTTAGAGGAAAGAACACTGCAGAGACCGGCATAGGTGAAGGCGGACAAAAATTTGAAATGGGTATGGCCCAAGACATCGAGTATGATGTGGAATGGGTAGAAATGACCGAAAGAACCTTGGAAGAACTGAACCAAGAAGCAATTGATTCCGTTGCCATCGGATTTCAGCGTATAGAGGATATCGATTGGAGAAGAGGCTCAGCAGAAAATAACAGAACGGTTTTCTTTAACGCAACAGGGCGAATCCGTTCCAACAACCCAGATTTGGCCAGCAGAGGAACATCATTTGGAAGGGTGTACAAATTGGAACTCAATCCCGACAACCCAACTGGAGATGCCAAACTTACCGTAGTGATAGATGGTGACTTGGAGGGTGGAAAAGGAGATGGGATGCACTCTCCCGACAACATTGTAGTTACCGAAAATTACGTTTACGTGCAAGAAGACCCTAATGGCTATGCTTCTTTGAACTCCGATATTCAAGGGTATGCCAAACTATGGCAATATGATATCATGAGCGGAAATTTCACAGAAGTGATGGAGTGTAACCAAGCTGCCGCTGCCCAATTGGGCATTGGTAACATAGATGACTACTGGGAAATTACCGGTATGATCGATGTTACCGATATTATTGGGGCTGCCGAACCCACCTTTATTTGTGGTGCGCAGGTACACGGATGGTCATACGACAGCAGCAATCCAGCCACTTTCCGCGCCGATGGTGCCAAGTTCGTGGATCCGACGGCCATTGATGAAGGAGCAGCATCTTTGGAAGGTTCCTTCTTGTTCAAGATTACTGGATTGCCTAGGTAAGACGACCGTAATAGAAATTTTTAAAGGGTTCCCTGTCAAAAGGGAGCCTTTTTCTTCATTTTTAAAACTATTGGATAATGAGATTCCCCACCTATTTTTTCACGGGTATATGTTTTCTTTTTTTGAGTTTCGTCTCTTGCAAACAGCAAAACCCGCCCAAAAAACAGACCAGTGCCAATGCTGAATCCATGTTCAACGAAGAAATCAGGAACCACTATTTTGTAACCTTGGACAGTGCCGTATATTACATCCAAAAATTGGATACTTCAGCTTCCTTGGCGCACAATAGGGCATGTTTTTTAAAGAGCAGGGAATGGTACAAAAGGGCGGAGCCTATGATGATTGCCTATGATTATCAGAACTACCTCTCCATGAACGCCCCAAACCTCCTCAAAATTGAGATAGATGATTATACGGACATAAAAAAATTGAGCCCAAGGAGTTTTCAGGTATTGGAAGAATTGTTGTTTGCCGAAGAGGAGGTGCCCATGCAAGAGCTACAATTGGTGCTCGATTATCTTCAGGTGCGTATTCCCTACATCCGCAGAAACCACATCATTTATACCCAACGAGACAGACATCACCTAAAAATGATACGGGATGCCATTGTCAACGTTGCAACCAAAGGCATTACGGGATTTGATTCTCCCATGCTGTCGAACTCCTTGAACGAAGCCATCTATAACTACGAAACCATTGCAAAGGTGATTTCCATTTATCAGGAAGCATTTAAGAGTCCAGATTTGTACCATCAATGGAACATGGAAATTGAAGCAGCTATCAATAGCTTAAAAGCGAGCACTTTTGATGATTTTGACAGGTATGGCTTCATTAAAAATCATACCAACAAACAATTGGAACTTGTCAACCAAACCGCAACCGATTGGGGAATAGCGTTAAATACTTCCCGTTCGCTAAACCCCACGGCAAACAACCTTTTCAGCAAGGACTTTTTTAATATGGACCAATTTACCATCCAAGGTTCCCCGGCCATTACCGATGAGCGAATTGCCCTTGGAAAAAAACTCTTTAACGACCCCTCCCTTTCCAGCACGGGAACCATGAGCTGCGCTACCTGTCATTTGGAAAGCAAAGCATTTACAGATGGAAATAAAAAGGGCTTGGGGATAGACGGCATCGAACTCCAGCGCAATACGCCCACGCTTACCTACGCGGTGTATCAGCGCAGCCTTTTTTATGATGGAAGGGCAGATGGATTGGAAGACCAGATCGTGAACGTGGTCAACAATGAAAATGAATTCCATTTAGATTTGAACACAGTGGAGCAAAGAATCAAGGAGGACGATGTGTACGCTTCATCTTTTGACGAGTTGTACGATGGTGAAGTGACCAACCAAAATGTGAGGCACGCCATCGCCACCTACATCCGAAGTTTGGCCCCTTTCGATTCCAGATTTGACAAGAACATGCAAGGATCGGAAAATACCCTCACTTCCGAAGAGAAATTGGGATTCAATCTCTTTATGGGAAAAGCAGCCTGTGCCACTTGTCATTTTCCTCCAGCCTTCAATGGTACGGTGCCCCCAAAATATATGGAAACCGAATTCGAGAATTTGGGCGTACCAAAAAATGCTGATTTTGACCACCCTATTTTGGATGACGACCCGGGACAATTCCATCCTTATGAGGTAGAGGAAAAAAGGAACTTCTTTAAAACTTCGACGGTGAGAAACGTGGCATTGACAGGTCCCTACATGCACAATGGCGTATACGAGAGCTTGGAAGAAGTAGTCCAATTTTATAATGTTGGCGGAGGTCAGGGAATGGGACTGGAGGTACCTTATCAAACATTGCCACCAGATTCGTTGCACTTGACCGACAAGGAACAAAAGGCATTGGTAGCATTTATGCAGTCTCTAACAGATGCACGGTTTCTTAACGAAAAATAGTCGAATTGTACTTCAAATTTGTGATTTGCCCAACACAAGGCCTAATTCTGGATGCAAAGTGCTTTTCAATGTGTACATTTAAGAACCTTCTTAAATCGATTGAACATGAAAAACATAACACGAAGAAACTTTAACAGCCTCACCGCAAAAGGAATCGGCGGAGCCGCTTTGCTATCATCCGCTCCATTTGCCTGCGCCATGGGCGTCAATCAGAAAAAGGAGAAATTGGGCATTGCGCTGGTTGGATTGGGAAGTTATAGCACCTATCAACTGGCACCTGCCTTACAAGATACACAACATTGCTATTTGGCAGGGATTGTAACGGGAACTCCGGCCAAAGAACAAATCTGGGCCGAAAAGTATGGAATCCCGAAAAGGAATATCTACAATTATCAGAATTTTGATGATATCGCCAACAACGAGGATATTGATGTAGTTTACGTGGTGCTCCCCAATAGTATGCATGCTGAATTCAGTATTCGGGCGGCCCAGGCCGGCAAGCATGTGATTTGCGAAAAGCCTATGGGAATCAGTGTTGCCGAATGTGATGCAATCATTGATGCCTGCAAGGACGCGGGCGTAAAACTAGGTATGGGCTATCGCCTGCATTCCGAACCGTATACCCAACAGGTTAAGGAGTTTGTTCGTGAAAAGACCTTTGGTGATGTGTTGTTTGTGTCGGCCGATGCTGCCTATCGCTCCACGGGCAATCCAGATCAGTGGCGCTTGGACCGTTCACTTTCCGGTGGGGGTGCGTTGGTGAATATGGGCGTTTATGCCATTCAGAGTACTATTTATGGTACGGGAGAGAATCCCATATCGGTAGCGGCACAGGAATTTAGTACCTGTCCCGATTATTTTAAGGATACCGACGAAACCATAACGGCACAGTTCAAGTTCCCGAGCGGAGCTGTGGGGAATATTTCCACATCCCATAATTTTAATGCAAACGCCATGTATGTTTCGGGTTCTTCAGGATGGTTTCGACTACAGCCGGCCAATAACTACGGTCCACTGAGTGGTGAAACTTCGAGGGGAGATGTCATTAAATTTCCGCATGAGAGTCAACAAAAATTGCAAATGGACGATTTTGCACGCCATGTGTTGTTTGGTGAGCCCAACAAAGCCCCTGGCGAAATGGGAAAACGCGATATGATGATCGTGGAGGCCATTTACCGGTCCATTGCCGATGACGGAGCAACAATTGCCTTGGATTTTGAGCCTGGTTTTGGTTTTGGGGGCTGAAGATGATTGCGGGTTTATAAAACATCATTTACATCTTGTCGTCCAATGATGGCCATTATTTCTACCATATCCGCATTGATTCTATAATAAATGCTATCTGAACCACAAACACAGCGTTTATAACCTTTTTTGATGTGGTCGACCGATTCGAAAGAATAGGGGTTTTGTGCAATAATATCAAAATATTGAAAGAAAGTCTCAAAATAGAAGTCAGCTTGGGCAAGACCGAACTTTTGAACACCAAACTGATGGATTCTGATTAAATCCTCTTTTGCGGTATTACTTAACCTATACTTTGCCATTCAGTTTTGACTTGGATTCGGCTAAAATAGCTTCCTTATTATCCATAGTGAATCCACTTTTTTCGGCTTTCTCCAATTTAGCCTTTATCCAATCGATTTGGGCTTGTTGCCTTCTGGCTTGGCGTATCAAATCATTGACAAGCTCACTTTTACTGGAATATTCTTCGCTATCTACTTGCGATTTAAGCCATTCGTCGTTGGGTTTGGTAAAAGAAATACTTTGACGTGCCATGATTCGATTATTTGATGTGATGTAAAAATACACCAAAAACGTATCAATTACAATTTTTATTCAACCACCCAATTGGTTCTTGATTCTGGGCATATCGTCACTTTCAGTTGGGATTCTTTCATTTTATATGGGAGAAATATGATGGTAAGAAACTAAATATCAGTGTTTAGCGAAAAAAAAGAAAGGAATTTTAACATAGTAATTGGTTGAATTTTGTTTTTTTGTAATCACAAATCTTACACATTATGAAAAAACTTATCATACCTACGTTGGTTCTTCTTGTCATGGGATGTGACAAAGAAGATACCACACCGGACACTACTCCGGACGCAGCTGTTAACGCCCTTACGGAGTATGTCTTGGTCAACAAGATATTCCAGGATGTGGGCAATAGTAATGGAGATGCCATTTTGGATGCCGAGAACAGTGCTGGAAGTTCAGCAGCGAAAACAACGCCAAATACGACATCACAAGTGGAGATAACCGTTTCCCCTGCTGATTTTGTTAATTTTCCCAAAACAATTACCGTCGATTTCAAGGATGGCACCTTAGGCCAAGACGGTGTTCTTCGTAAAGGAGTGGTGACCATCGTTTCCACAAATTGGTATGGAGCGCCAGGAAGTAAACACACAGCTACTTTTGATTCCTATTACCATAACGATTACAAGGTTGAAGGTACCCATGTGGTTGAAAATTTGGGCGCAAATGCCGATGGATACTTGGAATACAGTGTGGAAATTGCCGATGGAAAGATCACCACTAAAACAGGGGATGTCATTCAATATGAAGAAGATTCGAAGCGAACCTGGATTTCGGGCAGTGAAACGCCCTTGAACATTTGGGATGATGAATATTTGCTGAATGGACTGCAAACGGGAATCAGCTCGTCCGGGTTGGATTATTCGTTGAGCACTATTGAACCCTTGCACTTTGTTCTAGTGCCACGTGGCGTAAAATCTGGGATTTTGAGCGTTGAACTGGGCGATATCAAAGATATCGAACTGAACTACACGAACTCCACCATTACGATTTTGGGCACCACATATCCTTTCACCAAATAATACATGAGATATAGAAGCCTGCTGGTGAGTTCAGCGGGCTTTTTTAGTTTTAAGGCATCAGCCCTTAAGTATCTTGATGCTAAGGATTAGAATTTCTCAAAAACCCCCAACCCGAATAACGCAAAATCATACTTTACAGGGTCATTGGCATCGAGCTTTCTGAGGTTTTTGTCCAGTTCCAACAAGGCTTTGGCATCGTTCTGTTTGCGTTTGAGTAGTTTCAGTTTGCGTGCTACATTGCCCGAATGCACATCCAAAGGACAGGAGAGTTTGGCCGGTTCAATATCTTTCCATAACCCAAAATCTACACCAGTGCTGTTGTCCCGCACCATCCAGCGCAAAAACATATTGATACGTTTGGCGGCAGAGCCTTTATTTGGGTCGGAGACATGTTTTTGGGTTCGTTGTTCGTGGGGTAGTTCAAAAAACACCTCCTTGAACCTAGAAATGGCCGGTTGCATGGAATTTTTGGTCTGGTGACGGGTAAAAACGGTTTCCAATCCACCATGGTTTGAATAGATATTGCGCAAACTGGTTACAAAATAACCAAGGTCAACGCTATTGAACGTACGATGGACAAAAAGGGAGAGGTGCTCCAAATCCTTTTCGGAATGGTTCATGATAAAATCGTGGGGCGTTTGGCCCATCAATTCCATCAATCTTGTAGCATTATTGATGATGCTTTTGCGGTTGCCCCAAGCAATCGTCGCCGTTAAAAAAGCACTGATCTCTATATCTTTTTTTTGGGTAAACCTGTGGGGAACCTGCAAAGGATCATCCTCCAAAAATCGAGGATGGTTATATTCCTCCACTTTGGCATCCAAAAATTCCTTGAGCTCCGCTTTGGTCATATCAATCCTTGGAAACAATCAAACCATCCACCATGGTGAGCTTTCGGTCGGCCATATCGGCCAATTCCATATTATGCGTGACCAATACAAAGGTTTGCCCAAACTCATCACGCAGTTTAAAGAATAGCTGGTGCAGATTATCCGCACTTTCCGAATCCAGGTTTCCGCTAGGCTCATCGGCCAGGACCACGGAAGGATTGTTCATCAAGGAACGGGCTACGGCCACGCGCTGCTGCTCGCCACCCGATAGGGCATTGGGCTTATGGTGATAACGATCTTTCAACCCTAAAAAATCCAGTAATTCCTTCGCGCGCTGTTCCGCTTCTGCTTTTGGCGTTTTTTTGATAAAGGCTGGAATGCAGACATTTTCTAGTGCAGTAAATTCGGGCAATAACTGGTGAAATTGAAAGATAAAACCAATGTGCTCATTCCGAAATTGCGCCAAAGCCTTATCATTGAGCTGGTTCACGTCGGTATCGTTGATTAATAAGGTACTTTCTCCCTTATTCGTCGGTGTGTCCAAGGTGCCCAAAATTTGCAACAACGTGGTTTTCCCTGCCCCGGAGGCTCCGACTATCGAAACGACCTCTCCTTTTTGTATGTCCAGATTTACCCCTTGCAATACCTTGAGATCTCCGTAACTTTTTTGAATATTTGTGGCCTTTATCATATGTACATCTTGGATGGTCGAAGATAAGGATTACTGTCGTATCACAAAGGAGCTATTTTCAGCATATGTATGTATCACTTGGAAGGTTTTTTGAATGGAGCAATAGGATTTCTGAAGAAATAGTTCCCAAAGCGACCTTTTATAAAATGGTGATATTACTTATAAACCGTTTTAAGTAAAGGCTTTAGATATTATTTCGACCAATCATTCCATAAATATTTGTTAGAATGTGTTTTCCACGACAAATATTGTTTAACTTTGAATCAAAATGAATAAACAAAATAATAACGAATTGGAGACCGCAATTTTTGCAGGTGGATGTTTTTGGTGCACAGAAGCTGTTTTTCAACGATTGAATGGAGTCGAGGAAGTAGTTTCAGGCTACACTGGAGGGACTATCAAGAACCCGGCCTACAGGGAAATCTGTACTGGACGGACTGGTCATGCCGAAGGGGTAAAAATTACCTTCAACCCAGAAAGAATATCTTATCCTGAACTTTTGGAGGTCTTTTTTGCTACGCACGACCCAACTACGTTGAACAGACAGGGCAATGATGTGGGTACGCAATACCGAAGCGAAATTTTTTACACATCCCCGGAACAAAAACAATTGGCAGAAGATTTTATCCAATTATTGGAAAAGGAAAATATATTTTCTTCACCCATTGTGACGGCCATATCCGAAGCAAAACCTTTTTATTTGGCCGAGGAAGAGCATCATAATTATTACAACGACAATCGGCAACAACCTTATTGCCAATTTATAATTGATCCAAAGATCAAAAAACTGAACAACCATTTTTCAAAAAAGCTAAAGCATGGCACCGTATAGGAACCTCGAGGAATACAATATTGAAATCACCAACGAGGTGAAGGAACATTTTACCAAAATTGTGGAAGACATTGGGGAGGATGTCACCCGGGAAGGACTGCTAAAAACCCCTGAGCGTGCCGCAAAAGCGATGCTTTTTTTGACCCAAGGTTACAAACAAGACCCACAAGAAATTCTCAAAGGCGCCATGTTTGCAGAGGATTATGACGACATGGTGATTATTAAGGATATTGAATTGTATTCCCTCTGTGAGCACCATATGCTTCCCTTTTTCGGAAAGGCGCATGTTGCCTATATTCCCAATGGGCATATTGTAGGCTTGAGCAAAATTCCCCGAATTGTGGACGTTTTTGCCAGAAGGTTACAGGTACAGGAACGTTTGACGCATGATATTTTGGAGTGCATCAATAGTACGCTGCAGCCCAAGGGTGTTGCTGTGGTTATTGAGGCTTCGCACATGTGCATGATGATGCGCGGTGTACAAAAACAAAATTCGGTTACCACGACATCTGGATTCCGTGGCCAATTTGAAAAAATTGAGACCCGTAACGAATTTTTGAAGCTTGTGAGCTCCGATTTGTCCTAAACTACTTTCCCAATTAAGAGGGAATTGCTATTTTTCCCGTATGTCAGAAGAAAAAAACCACAAGTATCGCAACTTGTTTTTAGGGTTGCTGTTTGATGCCATTGGTATGCTATCCTTTGTAATCCCGGGGATTGGTGAGTTTTCCGATGTCATCTGGGCCCCCGTTGCAGGATGGCTCATGACCCGATTGTACAAGGGCCGGGTAGGGCAGGCCGCTGGTTTGATCACCTTCGCCGAAGAGTTGGTTCCGGGAATGGATGTGATTCCCACTTTTACACTGACTTGGATATACACCTATCTTTTGAGCAAAAAAAAGAGTGCCAAAACGTAATTTGGCACTCCATTTTTAAACCAATTATTTTTCCGTTATTACTCGATTGTAATTTGGAACGTTTCAGTAAAATCTGTTTCGCCTCCAGCATCGGCCAATGTTCCATCGTTGGGTTTTTTGGGCTCATGCACTAAGGTTACGGCCAAGGTTGCATTTCCAGCATCGCCGGTTTCCAAAGTAAACGCCAATCCCAAAGGATTTCCATTACCATCTTGGTCATCATAGGTTACACTGGTAATACTGCCAGAAGTGATATAAAATATTTGGTGTTCATCATCCTCTTCCTCTACTTCTTCCGTAATGTCTTCGGCCGGAGAATCGGTCTCGTCCAAAAATACTACTGACCCACTGTAAGAGGTGTTGGCAGCCAAGTTTCCTGAAACAGTGACCACAGGGGCATTGGGTCCGTCACCGTCCAAATCTTGAGATTGAAGGGTGATTGTAGTTCCACCACCCGGAGCAACCAAAGAAACCGTCATGGTAGTTATGGTCTCTTCTTCGTTGATTTGTTCTGGAGCATCATCGTCATCAGAACAGGCAACAAAAGTAAGTCCGATAAAAGCGAATAATAAAAGTGATTTGATTGTT
The DNA here is from genome assembly GCF_030733585.1 of Allomuricauda sp. MMSF_3307. NCBI lineage: Bacteria > Pseudomonadati > Bacteroidota > Flavobacteriia > Flavobacteriales > Flavobacteriaceae > Allomuricauda > Allomuricauda sp. MMSF_3307. The sequence goes on along the minus strand of NZ_JASHIQ010000005.1, from coordinate 69,594 downwards.
TTCATTTTTAGTTTAATTAAATTAATAATTGAGCTTTAGTTGTAATGTAAAGTTTCGACCCAAATCGTCGGCGAAGAATCGCTGTCGGTTTAGGTAGTCCCTATAATTTGTGTTTAAAAGATTGCTTATGGCCAAAGTGGTGGTCAACTTGGTTTTATTGGAAAACGGAAATTCCATTTTGGATCGGAACCCCAATAGGTGATAAGCCTCCGGAGCCGTATTGATTTCCAACACCACATCTGCTTGTTGTTGCGGAGAAAACACCATGATGTTATCCGGTGTCTCATTTTGACGAAATACATACTCACTCTCCAACGAGGCTTCGAAACCATTCCATTCCGGTTTGGAAAACGTCACCGAGTTCCTCCAATTGGCTGCAGGAATATTGATCAAAGCGGTTTTGGTATCTGTATCCTGTCCCTTCACCAAGGAGAACTTATGTTCCGTGATCCAATGGTCGGTCCAATTGGAATACGCCGAAAAGTCAACACCCAAAAGTCGAGCACTGGTTTGGCGGTATTCCCAAACTGGAAATGAGCCACGAACCGTAAATTCAACCCCTGTCGGTTCTAAAACAATAAAGTTTTGAACCCAGTTGGCATAAGGCTCCAAAAGAATTCCCCAAGTTGAAAAATCCTTTTCCAAAGTAGTGGTAATCTTGTGCGACGTTTCGTTTTCGATACGCAAATCCCCGAGCTCTATCCTGGCAGCGGAGTGGTGCAACCCATCACTAAAAAGTTCGGATGGATTGGGTGCTCGCTGTGCCAAGGCATAGTTCAATTTTAACTGCAGGCCATTTGTGGTCAGGTATTTTCCGCCAACCGTCGTTGAAAAATTATGGTAATCCAAAACTGGATTCACCAATAACTGAGTGCCTAAATCCTCAACGACCAAGTCTTGAAATTCCTCATCGTATCCACGTTCTTCCCAACGGGAGGTACGATAGAACTTTTGGGCATCAATCCTGTTGTAATCGTAACGGATTCCGGCATCCAACAATAATTGATTGGTAACGCGATATTCACCTATCAAAAAGCTGCCAAAGTCAACTTTTTCATAATCGGGAATCAATCGGCGCACTCCGGTATCTGGATTCGCAAAATTATCTTGATACCTACCCATAAGACCTACAAGAATGTTGATATCGTCCTTGGTATCCCACTTAAAATCAGTGGAAAGGGTGTGAGTGGTCAGTTCCAAATCGATGGATGGAATATTGTCCCTTTCACCTCTGCGGATGTCATACTCAAACCTTCGGTTACTTTGAAAATCGTACTGTACGTTCAACTTTCCAAGACCCTCAAAGCGTTTGTAAAACTTAAGCTTTCCCAAATGATGGGTCACTTTTTGTCGAGGGTTTTGAAGGTCATAGGTAAAAGGCCTTATGATGGTAGGTTCCCCACTATTGATACTACGTATCAAATCGTCCACGTTTCCAATATGCGAGGCCCTTAAAATGGCAATTTCCGTATTGAAATAGGAATACCGGGCATCCCATCCCCAAGAAAACAGATGTTTCCCCAATTGGAGGGAAGCTGCAATTTCTTGGACACCCGTATTGGACAGCACATAATTGGGCGCTTCGTGGTCTCCCAAACGTTTATAGGAACCCTGCCCTTTGATGAACCATCCGTTCGCGTAGGACTTTGTCAGCTCGGACACGATATTTCCGCCCCTTCCGTTGGACACACCGCTGAGTATGGTTTTTCCATAAATACTGTCGCGCAGGGGAATTCGGGCTTGCTCCGCTACAATGACACCGCCTATGGCATCACCACCATACTGAAGGGCTGAGGCACCTTTGATGACGGAAACCGAGCCAGCCGAATTGATGTCAAGGGTAGGAGCGTGTTCTGCTCCCCATTCCATATCCTGCATCCGAACACCATCGTTCAACACCAAAACACGACTGCCATTTAACCCATGGATGGCCGGTTTTACAATATTGGCGCCTGTGTTCAAGGACGAAACCCCGCCCAATTCCTTTAAGGCATCCCCCAAATTGCCGGCACTATAGTTTTCCAACATATCTAGGTTAAGTGTTTCCTCCTGGGCGGAATTGGTCTTGTCGCGAATAATGTTTCCCACCACTTTGACTTCGTCCAATTCTTCCAAGTGATGCTCCAATTTCACTTCAATTTTCGTGTCCCCCTCGACCCTAACGTTCATCAAAATGGTCGAACATTCAGGATGTGATACCTCTAGCGTGTAGGTACCCGAACAGAGATTGGAAAATGTAAACGCACCATTGGCAGCCGTTGTCACCTCTGTCTTGGTTTCAAGGATTAAAAGTGATGCACCCTCCAAGGGTGTTTTTTGATGATAATCCATGACCTGTCCAGACAGTGTATCATCACACTGTTGGGAAACACCAAAAACCGGGAAAAACGAAATAAACGCAATGATAGCCATTGCTTTGCAGCTAAATACCAATGGAATGTAATTAAGTAAGATTGAATTTTCTCCTGTGAGAATTGAACAACGACGGTGGTCTAAGCTACCACCGGTGGCGCCCTTAAGCTTTGAAATGATGCTTTAATAGGCTTGAACATATACGCGTAGTAAGCCGTTACATACGTTATATTTGGCGTAGCTACGGGTGTATAGTCGAATGTGGAAGTGAACAGGACTTTGTTGGCAAGTGTAAAGTCATGAAAATCACAATCCAAATGCCCATCATGGATATGATTGCTGCCATATTCCACACATTTCTTTTCGTTATGGTGCTCATATAAGCTATGTCCTAGTTTGATGAGCGAAGGGGCCAGAACAGCCAATGCCATCAAAAGGGAACCAATGATAAAAATGTGTTTATGAGGTTTCATAACCATACAGCACAAAAGTAAACAAGGTGAATCCTCTTTATATGTTAAAAAAACTATAAACTATGGGAGGATAAAGCCCAATCCCATGCGTTTCAACATCTTTTTTTCAAAATTCCAAAAAAATTGATACTGTCCAAACAACCAGCCTATACAAACCAACAAAATCTGATAGATAGGAAAAATCAATAGTATTCGAAAGGTCCAATAAATCGCCGAATGTACGTTTTCACCATCCAAACCGAGCCAATGGACCAAGGGGCCTGCCAGTTTGCCGGAAATACTCCCTGTGATTGCAAAAACGATAAAGATGGCGATCATTTCCCATTTATAGGTCACCTTCCACTTGTTTTCCAATTTTTTAAAGCACCATAAGAAAAACTTTACGGCCGTAAAATACCCTATCAGTGTAATCCCGATGGTAAAGAACCATTCATATACGGTGTTGTTTAGCCCAAATGCGTGCAAGAGGCTTCGGGCAATCAGGTAAGCGGTAAGTAAGACTAAAAGGGCGCCCAAAACGGGAAATAGCGCTTGCCAGGCTCTTTGGATTTCCCAACGCTGCTTTAGTTTTTGCATCATCTCAATAAATTGAGCACAAAAGTACGGATTTATATTCTTGGGATAAAGGGCCCCAATCGTTGGTTGTATTTCCGTTGAAAGTAGATGAAATAGTTATAAAGCTTATAATTCACCTCGTAACCATAGTCGATGCTAGGGTCATAATCGATGGGCAACTCATACAGATTGGGATTCCATAATTGGGGCTGTACAACCCTATTGTTCCAGTTCATCACCATAACAGCATTTCGAGTTTCCAAGAAGGTTTGTGAATAGTAACCTTCTGGTCTGGCTATGGAATTCAACCAAGTATAAAAACCGGGTTCTATAATGATAATCTCGTATTCCGTCTTATCATCAGAAATTTCTACAGGTTCTTCATCCGCGGAGTTGAACATGGCCTTTTCTTCTTCCGAAACGTCTAATGCCATTTTCTGAGAACCACAGGATACAAAGCTGATACAGAGCATTAAAATGCCAAATAGTGCAATGGGAGCATTCTTTTTCATACCCCTTAAAATACAAAAAAAGCCACTTGAACTTTCAAATGGCCTTGTTAAATATCGTTAAGCTTAGGGCTTACTTTCCAAAAAGTCCGCCTAATACGCCACCGAGTCCGCTTTTTTTCTGGTTTCCACCGTTCAATACCATTCCGGCAAGGTCATCGATAACGCTACCATCGCCATCACTGTCCAAAAAGGTTTCAATAAGCGATTGTTGTTTGGCGGCCGCTTTGTTGCCTCCCATCAATCCACCAAGCAATCCATTTAAGCCTTCGGGGCTGCTGACGTTTTGCTGACGGGTCTGTTTTCCCAAATAACCCAATAGAATAGGGGCAGCAATTTTTAAAATCTGTGAAATGGCTCCAGCGTCAAGCCCTGATTTACTGCTCAGTGCATTTTCCACCTGTGGTTGTTTGGAACCGAGCACATGGCCCAAAATTCCAGCACCATCATCCATCACGTGTTGGTCGACACCGCCTCCAAAGAGGCCTCCCAGATCATCCAAAATTCCACCGTCGTGTTTGGAAGAAAGTGCATCCATAAGTCCTTGCGCACCGCCCGGTGTAGCTGCATTCTTTTTCATGGCTCCCATTAAAAGCGGCATTGCCATGCTCAATACTTCGGCTGTTTTATTTTCGGGTTGCCCTGTTTGTCCGGCAACACCACTGACCAATTGTTTGCCCACAGGGCTGTTGATCAATTCCAATAATCCTGACATTGTGTTAGTGTTAAGGTTAGGGGAGCAATGTACAAAAAAGTGGGGTTTGGTCGGATATTTCTACGCACAAACCTTTTATTTTAATGAATTGATGACCTTTTGTGCCAATTCCAAACCAATGCGTTGTTGGGCCTCTATGGTGGAGCCACCAATATGAGGGCTCAGAGATATTTTCGGATTCATCAAAATCTTAATCTCGGGTTTGGGCTCGGATTCAAAAACATCCAATCCAGCAAAGGCCAAATGGCCGTTATCCAGTGCTTCTACCAGTGCTACTTCGTCCAATACCCCGCCACGTGAGGTATTGATGATTCCGGAACCCGGTTTCATTAATCCCAACTCCTTTTTTCCGATCACGTAGTTTTCTTGCGAAGGCACGTGCAGACTCACAAAGTCGGATTGGGTAAGCACTTCTTTTACATCTTTGCTTTGCAATTCGAAATCAATGGACCTTCCATCAAAAAAAGGAATGGATACGGTAGCTTTCTTGGTGGTATGGTCCGTAAAAAGTACTTCCATGCCAAGGGCCAAGGCCATGCGTGCCGTGGCCTGACCAATTCTGCCAAAACCAATAACCCCTAAGGTTTTTCCCCTTAGCTCAACACCTGCCGCATAGCTTTTTTTCAGTTGTTTAAACTGACTATCGCCTTCCAGGGGCATATGTCTGTTGGCATCGTGCAAAAAGCGGACTCCGTTGAGCAAATGAGCGAATACAAGTTCTGCAACCGATTCGGAGGAAGCTTCTGGCGTGTTGAAAACGATGATTCCTTTGGATTCGGCATGGGCCACATCAATATTGTCCATACCAACACCACCACGTCCAATTAGCTTTAGGTCTGGGCACTCATCGATAATTTTTTTATCGACCTTGGTGGCACTGCGCACCAAAAGACCGGTAATTTTATTTTTGTTGATATAATTGGCCAGCTGTTCATGGGCCACATGCGTTGTTTTTACTTCAAACCCTTCTTTTTCCAAAAGGTCGATTCCCTTTTGGGCCATTCCGTCGTTTGCTAAAATTGCCACCATCGAGATTATCCTTTCTTTTCCAATTCACTCATAATGTCTACCAAAACACCAACACTTTCCATGGGTAAGGCATTGTACATGGAGGCTCTGTAACCTCCAACGGAGCGGTGTCCATTGATTCCGCTTATTCCGGCTTCCCTGCACATATCATCGAATACATCCTTGAGTTCATCATCAGTAATATTAAAGGTGGCGTTCATAATGGAACGGTCTTCCTTGGCAGCAATTCCATAGAATACGGGATTGAGTTCAATTTCGGAATAGATAAGATTGGCCTTACGTTCGTTGATTTCTTCAATAGCGGCAATACCGCCCAAATCCTTTAACCATTGCATGGTGAGCATGGAAACATACACCGCAAAAACAGGTGGCGTATTGAACATGCTTTCTTTGGACACATGCACGGAATAATCCATCATGGATGGGATTTTACGGGACACTTTGCCCAAAATATCTTCTTTCACCACAACTAGTGTGGTTCCGGCGGGCCCCATGTTTTTTTGTGCGCCAGCATAGATCAAATCAAACTGGGAGAAATCCAATTGTCTGGAAAAGATGTCGGAGCTCATATCGCACACTAAAGGCACATTGGTTTTAGGGAAGTCCTTGATCTGTGTTCCATAAATGGTGTTGTTGGAGGTCAAATGCAAATAATCAAGATCGGTGGGAATATCATATCCCTTTGGGATATACTTAAAATTATCTTCCTGTGAAGAGGCCACCTCTATAACTTCGCCGAACAGACGAGCTTCCTTGATTGCTTTTTGGCTCCAAGTTCCAGTATTCACATAACCCGCTTTAGTATCCAAAAGATTATAGGCGGCCATTAAAAACTGCATGCTTGCCCCACCTTGCAGAAACAGGGCTTGATATCCTTTCCCTTCAAGGCCGAGTAGTTCCAAAGCCAACGAACGGGCATTTTCCATGATGGCGACAAATTCTTTGCTGCGGTGTGAGATTTCTATGAGTGAAAGTCCGATACCGTCGAGTTCCAAAACGGCTTCAGATGCCTTTTGCATGACCTCTGCGGGCAGAATGCAGGGACCTGCGCTAAAATTATGCTTTTTCATTTCCTTGGTTTAAGGGGTAAAGGTCTTAAAAATTGTTGGATATAGGAACGATTTCCAAGCTTAGGATTTCATTAAAGTTGAAGTAGGAACTCCATGGTGTCGATTCCGTCCGCATAGTCCTTTAAACTGGGCTTTTGGGTCTCGCCAAAACCGATATGGTGTCCTTGAATACCTTTGGAAACCACACATTGGATGTGTTCATCCATTTCTTTCAATTGTGCCAACAATTCGGATTCTTCCTCAAAATAAGAGTAAAACAACGCCGAAATAGGGGATGCCAAGGCCTCATCCTCTTTCAGAATTAAAAAGCCGTTGTCCAAAATATTGAATTCGCTCATGAGATATACAGCCTTGTTGTAATCGTAATTGTTGGCGTATTTATGCTGGTTGATGATGTCCTTGTACGAGTACAGTGCTTGGAACAGCACATCAAAATTGTAGTCTTTGGGCACAAAAATTTTGGATACATTGCGGCAACCCAGACCATAATACCGAAAAATATCCTCTCCTAAGGCATTCAATTCCTCAGGGGTCTCATTTCCAGTTAAAATAGCCACCGAATTTCTGTTTTTTCGAATGATGTTCGGTTTTTTTCCAAAATAGTATTCAAAATAACGACTGGTGTTATTGCTTCCTGTGGCAATCACTGCATCAAAATCCTTGAGCTTATCGTCTACGAAGTTGATTTTAGTGGAAAGAGATGGCTCTTGTGCTATCAAAAAACGAACGAGATAGGGTAGGAGGAGCTTATCATTGGAAGATTGTTTAGCCAAAACGTTGTGGCCCGAAAGCAGGACGCACAAAAAGTCATGAAAACCGACCAAAGGTATATTTCCAGCCATCACGATACCAATGCTTTTGGGCTGAGTATCGCTATTGAACTTGTAGTGCGACATCCAATCCATAATGTTTTTCTCGGTCAGCAGTTTACCCCATTGCTGCAGGGCGAACAGCACATTATCTTCGGTAAACCAGCCATTTTGATGACCTGACGCCACAACGACCTCTTTCAATTCCCCATTGATATTCCGATGGTTATCGTAATAAGTATCACAAAAATCCGTTAGGAATTCTCCAAGTTTAACAAAAGCTTTTATGGTATTTGTATCCGGTGCCATTAAATTTGTACACTAATTTAGTAGGGTTTATTTTTGTCAAAAGTAAGCATGCTGATAAAATTCAGCCCAAAAGGAAAAGAAAATTATGGCAATTATTATAACAGATGAGTGCATCAATTGCGGTGCTTGTGAGCCAGAATGCCCAAATACCGCTATTTACGAAGGTGCAGATGAATGGAGATATAGTGAAGGAACTTCATTGAAGGGCGATGTGGTGCTTCCGAACGGGAAAGAAGTAAATGCCGACGAAGTCCAAGAGCCTGTAAGCGATGAAATCTACTATATAGTTCCCGATAAATGTACGGAATGTCAAGGTTTTCACGAAGAACCGCAATGTGCGGCCGTTTGTCCGGTGGATTGTTGCGTTCCGGATGAAGACCATGTGGAAACCGAGGAAGAACTGTTGGGCAAGCAAAAGTTTATGCATCCCGATGGATAAAAAATAAAAATGATCTAATTTAGCCCCGAACCTTAGTTCGGGGTTTTTTATGCAAGAAAACGAAAAAGAATATAACGGTATTTGGAGACACTTGGGCTGTGCACTGTCATTGATTGCCATATTGGGCATGATGGCTGTGTTCATTGTCATTTTCTACCTCTTCCTACAAAATTATTGATGGGCAGTCACAAAACTTCACCCTATATTTGCACCCTCAAAATACAATGTAATTAGATGAAAGCAGGTATCGTAGGATTGCCCAACGTAGGAAAATCGACTCTTTTTAACTGTTTGTCCAACGCAAAGGCGCAGAGTGCCAACTTCCCTTTTTGTACCATAGAACCCAATATTGGCGTGGTAAACGTTCCCGACCAGCGATTGGAGAAATTGGAAGAATTGGTTAATCCTGAACGCGTGGTGCCTGCCACCGTGGAGATTGTGGACATTGCCGGTTTGGTAAAAGGAGCGAGCAAAGGAGAAGGATTGGGCAACCAGTTTTTGGGAAATATTCGCGAAACCGATGCGATTCTGCACGTGCTTCGGTGCTTTGACAATGATAATGTGGTGCACGTGGATGGGTCCGTAGACCCTATTCGAGATAAGGAAACCATCGACATGGAACTCCAATTGAAGGATTTGGAGAGTGTGGAGAAAAAATTGGACAAGGTAAAGCGTGCAGCCAAAACAGGAAACAAGGAAGCACAAAAGGAGGAAGCTGTCTTGACTGCCCTTAAGGAAGGTTTGGAGGCCGGAAAGTCCGTTCGTGCCATTACTTTAAGCGAGGATGACCGAGAAGAATATGTGAGGCCGATGCAGTTGATTACCGACAAACCTGTGATGTACGTCTGTAATGTGGATGAAGAATCCGCAACAAATGGCAACGCCTACGTGGAGAAAGTGAAGGCAGCGGTAGCTGATGAAAATGCAGAAGTTATCTTCCTTGCCGTGGGTACGGAAGCCGATATCACCGAATTGGAAACGTACGAAGAGCGCCAAATGTTCTTGGAGGATTTGGGACTTTCGGAGCCGGGTTCCGCCAAATTGATCCGAGGCGCCTACAAACTACTCGACTTGGAAACCTATTTTACTGCAGGGGTTAAAGAAGTTCGCGCTTGGACCATACCTGTTGGGGCGACCGCTCCGCAAGCCGCTGGGGTCATTCACACCGATTTTGAAAAAGGCTTTATCCGTGCCGAGGTCATTTCTTATGATGATTATGTGAAATACGGTAGCGAGGCCAAAGTAAAAGAAGCCGGCCGAATGAGGGTAGAGGGTAAGGAATACATCGTTAAAGACGGTGATGTGATGCACTTCAGGTTTAATGTGTAGCCCTTGGGCGTTGTAATCCATCCATTATTTTGTTTTTCTACCTTTTGGACAAAATCTAGTTTTGTGCTATGTCCAGTAAAGGTTTAGGCGTTTTGTACGGGGTTTTGGGAGTGGTACTCTTCTCTTCCAAGGCCGTGATGGTAAAGTTGGCCTATGGCTACCAAGTGGACACCTTGGATTTGCTCCTGTTTCGCATGCTTTTTTCCCTACCGTTTTACATTTTTATTCTCTTTTTGATCCGAAGAAAGACTACCAACACAACAATCAAAACCAAAGATTATGCATGGCTCTTTGTGTTTGGCTTCGTTGGCTACTATCTGGCCAGTTATTTTGATTTTTTGGGATTGAATTACATCAAGGCGGGATTGGAGCGCATCATCTTGTTCGTGTACCCCACCATTGTCGTGTTTTTGAGTTGGCTAGCCTTCAAGCAAAGGATAACCAAAGTCCAGACCATTGCCATTTTGATCACGTATTTGGGTGTTCTCATTACCTTTTGGGACGAACTCGACCTGGGCGGAAATGAGGTTTTGGTGGGCGGTTTTCTGGTGTTGCTGAGCGCCATCACTTACGCATCCTATTTGGTGGGCAGTGGTTGGTTGATTCCCAAGTTTGGCGTGCTTCGGTTTACGTGCTACGCCATGATTGTCTCTACCCTCTGCATTGTGGTGCACTATCTGTTTGCGGGTGAATGGGGTTTTATGGAATATCCTTGGCAAGCCTATGCCTACGGGGTTGCCATGGCCATTTTTGCCACGTTGATTCCTTCTTTTTTGGTATCCGCTGCCATTGAGCGGCTTGGTGCTTCCAATTTTTCGATTTTAGGAAGTTTGGGGCCGGTCTCCACTATTTTGTTGGCCTATGTGTTTTTGGACGAAAAACTGACCTATTGGCAATTGGCCGGAATGTCCATTGTGATTTTTGGGGTGACCTACCTCTCCGTTCAAAGTAAAAAATCTACAAAGAATAGTTGAACCGTTAGTTGAGTCTTTTTATTTCAAATTTCGTCGAAAAAACTTACCAGAGTAACATATTAATTTGTTTCTTGCTCTCAAATATGTTTTGGATGAAAATTTTATTTACCCCCTTTGTTTTACTTTTTTTACTATTGGCTTCATGTTCTTCCAATGATTCGGGTGAAATTGAAACAGAAAACCCAATTAGCCTTCCAACTATTTCCACAGTGGAAGTTACGACTATCGGCCAAACTTCGGTCACCGTCAGTGGATCGGCATCCTATGATGGTGGAGCTAACATAGCCGACAAGGGCATTGTTTGGGGATTAAATTCGAATCCTGACTTAAGCTCTAACAAAAAATCTTCTGGTTCTGGTACAGGAAACTTTGTTGCGCAAATAACCAATTTAGAACCCAATACGACCTATTACTTTAGGTCTTATGCTACAAATAGCAAGGGTACATCTTATGGTCAACAATTGAATGCTACAACACTCAATTCCGAACCGCAAGAAATTGTATTCGAAGGTGATGTAGTGCTGGGTACTCAACAAGAGGTTGAAGATTTTGGAGCAATCGGTTACACAAAAATCACGGGAAGGTTATTTTGCGGAGGTAATCAAATTACGTCTTCAAAAATAACGAGTCTACAGGCACTTTCGTCTATTAAGGAAGTTGGTTCACTTTGGATAAATTACATGGATGACTTGGAAAATTTAAATGGACTGGAAAACTTAACCGATATCAATGGAGTGCTTTATATTAAAAACAATCTTGCTTTAAATGATTTAAGTGGTTTAAGAAACGTGGTTAACATAGGTGGATTATTAAGCATCTATCGAAATAATAAACTTACCTCAATAAATCGATTTGATGCCTTGAAAACAGTAGGGGATATACAAGTATTTGATAATGAAACCTTAAAAATTGTTGATACATTTAATGAGGTAAGTGAAACGAGAGGATTCTTATTTCAACAGAACGAAGGGGTTGATTATATAGGTGGATTTTCCAAGCTAAAAAAGTTGGAATATTTAACCATTAAATCTAATAGTGGCTCTTTTTTAGTTGACTCTTTCCATGAGGTTGAAGAAATGCAGGGATATCTTTTTGTAAATCGCAATAGGGAAATGACCAGCTTTAAAGGCTTTGAAAAATTAGTGACTTCACCCGAGGCAATTCAATTTGTGGAGAATAGAAATCTGACTTCCATCTCAGGCTTCCACGTCATTAAAGAGTTAACATGGCTTTTAATGTTTGTAAATGGTATAAATTCTTTGAATGCTTTCGATAGTCTAGAAATAGCTGATGAAATAGATTTTTCAACAAACTTTGGGACCTATAATCTTGGTGGTTTTGAAAATTTACACAAAGTGAACTCACTTACTATTCATAACAATGAAAATATGAGCCAATTAAATGGTTTTAATAATCTTGAGGAGGTTGGACTGTTAAAGATTGATGTAAATGTAAAATTAACTAAGATTGATGGACTGACCTCTTTACAAAAATGTACTTCCATCCAAATCGCCTCCAACCCTGTATTAACTGATTTTTGTGGATTGCAAGCTCTTTTTGTGAACGATATTGACTTGGAGCCATCTATAGAAAACAACGCCTATAACCCAACAAAACAAGAGATTGCTGAGGGCGATTGTTTCCAATAGCTATCAACAATACAGTTTTTTTATTGTTGATTACTTTCTTATCCGCACCCTTTTATTTTTGCTCCGAAATTTTATATTGCAAGGATTAACCCTTTACTAATGGCAGATACCCAATATACTGAGGATAATATCCGTTCGCTGGATTGGAAGGAGCATATTCGCATGCGCCCGGGGATGTACATTGGAAAATTGGGCGATGGTTCTTCTGCGGACGACGGTATTTACATCCTACTCAAAGAGGTAATCGATAACTGTATCGATGAATTTGTGATGGGAGCTGGAAAGACCATCGAGATCAATATCAAGGACAATACCGTCCATGTTCGGGATTATGGTCGGGGCATACCTTTGGGCAAAGTGGTGGATGTGGTCTCCAAAATGAATACTGGTGGTAAGTACGATACCCGTGCGTTTAAAAAATCCGTCGGATTGAATGGAGTGGGAACCAAAGCCGTGAATGCGCTTTCTACCTATTTTCGCGTGGAGTCCAACCGGGACGGAAAATCCAAGTCGGCCGAATTTGAAACCGGAAATCTGATCAATGAAGAGCTGTTGGAAGAATCTTCACGCCGAAAGGGAACCAAGGTGAGTTTCACACCCGACGAAACCATCTTCAAAAAATACAAATACCGAAACGAGTATGTGGAACGCATGCTCAGAAACTACGTCTACCTTAATCCAGGTCTCACCATCGTTTTCAATGGTGAAAAGTTCTACTCGGAAAATGGCCTTAAGGATTTATTGGAGGACAACAATAATGAGGACGACTTCCTGTATCCCATCATCCATTTGAAGGGGGATGACATTGAAGTGGCCATGACCCACAGCAAGACCCAGTACAGTGAGGAGTACCATTCCTTTGTAAACGGTCAGCATACCACCCAAGGGGGGACGCATCAATCTGCATTTAGGGAAGCTGTGGTTAAGACCATCCGTGATTTTTATGGAAAAAATTACGATGCTTCGGATGTCAGGAAATCCATCATCTCTGCGGTTTCCATCAAAGTAATGGAGCCCGTCTTTGAAAGTCAGACCAAAACCAAATTGGGTTCTACCGATATGGGTGGGGATTTACCGACGGTCAGGACCTTTATCAACGATTTTGTCGGAACACAACTGGACAATTATCTGCATAAGAATCCACAGACGGCGGAAGCGCTACAGAAAAAAATAGTACAGGCCGAAAAGGAACGCAAGGAACTTTCGGGCATAAGGAAGCTGGCCAGGGAACGTGCCAAAAAAGCCAGTCTCCACAATAAAAAATTACGCGACTGCCGTATTCATTTGCAGGACATGAAAAAGGACAGGCGATTGGAAACCACCCTTTTCATTACCGAGGGTGATTCTGCATCCGGTTCCATCACCAAATCACGTGATGTGAATACCCAGGCGGTGTTCAGTCTCCGCGGAAAGCCTTTGAATTCCTATGGAATGTCCAAAAAAATCGTGTACGAGAACGAAGAATTCAACCTATTGCAAGCGGCGTTGAACATCGAGGATTCCATGGAAGATCTTCGATACAACAATATCGTAATCGCCACGGATGCCGATGTGGACGGAATGCACATCCGTTTGCTGTTGATTACCTTCTTTTTGCAATTTTTTCCCGAATTGATCAAGGAAAACCACTTATACATCCTCCAAACCCCACTTTTTCGGGTGCGCAACAAAAAAGAGACCATTTACTGTTACAGTGAGGAGGAAAGAAGACAAGCCATAGAGAAACTCTCCGGAAAACCTGAAATCACCCGATTTAAGGGATTGGGCGAGATTTCCCCGGACGAGTTCAAAAATTTTATTGGTGACGATATCCGGTTGGAACCTGTAATGCTCGACAAGGCCATGAGCATTGATGCCCTGTTGAAGTTTTACATGGGTAAGAATACGCCGGACAGACAGGATTTTATCATCAACAACCTTAAAGTGGAGCTTGATCTTGTTGAAGAAAACCAACTACAACCCAAATAAATGCTGCCTTTCTAAATGGAAGAGAACGAAGAACTGAACGATGAAAGTTTAGAAAACCAAGACGAGTCCCAAGATAGCCTGGTGAAGGTCACCGGGATGTACAAAGATTGGTTTTTGGATTATGCTTCCTATGTAATTTTGGAGCGCGCCGTGCCTGCCATCGAAGATGGATTTAAGCCCGTACAACGCCGGATCATGCATGCGCTCAAGGAGCTGGACGATGGACGTTACAACAAAGTGGCCAACGTAGTGGGACATACTATGCAGTACCACCCGCACGGTGATGCCAGTATCGCTGATGCCATGGTGCAGCTAGGGCAGAAGGACCTGCTGATTGACACCCAAGGAAACTGGGGGAACATTTTAACTGGCGATGGCGCCGCAGCCTCTCGATACATCGAGGCCAGATTGTCAAAATTTGCCCTTGAGGTGGTGTACAGCCCAAAGATTACGGAGTGGCAACTTTCGTATGACGGCCGGAAAAAGGAACCTGTCCATCTCCCTGTGAAATTTCCGCTCTTGCTCGCACAAGGAGCAGAAGGGATTGCCGTTGGTCTGTCCACCAAAATATTGCCCCACAACTTTAATGAATTGATTGATGCATCCATCAAGCACCTGAAAGGCAAGCGATTTACCTTGGTTCCCGATTTTCCCACCGCCGGGATTATTGATGTGACCAATTATAACGATGGCATGCGAGGGGGAAAAATTAGGGTTCGTGCAAAAATATCGACCTTGGACAAGAACACCTTGGTCATCAACGAAATCCCGTATGGCACCAACACATCCTCTTTAATTGATTCCATCTTAAAGGCTAATGACAAGGGGAAAATCAAAATTAAGCGGATAGAGGACAATACTGCGGCAGAAGTGGAGATTTTGGTGCATTTGCCCAATGGCATCTCTCCGGATAAAACCATTGACGCACTTTATGCATTTACGGCCTGCGAAAGTTCCATATCGCCACTGGGCTGTATCATAGAGGATAACAAGCCTTTATTTATAGGGGTAAAGGAAATGTTGGAGCGTTCAACGGACAATACGGTTGAACTACTTAAAGCAGAACTTGAAATACAGTTGGGCGAACTCGAAGAGCAGTGGCACTTTGCTTCGTTGGAGCGTATTTTTATTGAAAACAGGATCTATCGGGATATTGAGGAAGAAGAGACCTGGGAAGGTGTTATCGCTGCCATCGATAAAGGATTGAAGCCCCATATTTCCCATTTAAAAAGGGAAGTCACCAAGGATGATATCGTTCGGCTGACCGAAATCCGCATCAAACGGATTTCAAAATTTGATTTGGAAAAGGCCCAACAACTTATTGATAGTTTGGAGGGAAGGATTGCCGAGACAAAGCATCACTTGGAGCATTTGGTGGGGTATGCGATTGCTTATTTCAAAGAACTCAAAAAGAAATATGGCGAAGGCCGGGAACGCAAATCCGAAATCAAAATATTTGATGATATCGAGGCCACTAAAGTGGTAATCAGAAATACCAAGTTATACGTCAACAGGGAGGAGGGTTTCATTGGAACCTCCTTGAAAAGGGACGAATACGTAACCGACTGCAGCGATATCGATGATATTATTGTCTTCACCCAAAAAGGGGAGATGATGGTCACCAAAGTGGACTCCAAGGTGTTTGTTGGGAAAAACATCATCCACGTGGCCGTATTCAAAAAGAAGGACAAGCGCACCACCTACAACATGATTTACAAAAGCATGAAAGGTGGGCCCAGTTATGTGAAGCGATTCAACGTTACCAGCATGACGAGGGACAAGATATACGAGCTTGCCGGTGACAAACCTACTTCGGAAGTCTTGTACTTTTCGGCCAATCCCAATGGTGAGGCAGAAGTGGTTACCATAATGCTCCGTCAGTCCGGTAGCATCAAAAAATTAAAATGGGACCTGGACTTTTCTGATGTATTGATCAAAGGCCGAAGCTCCAAAGGAAATTTGGTCACCAAATACGCCGTAAAGCGCATCGAACTCAAAGAAAAGGGCGTATCCACCCTTAAACCTAGGAAAATTTGGTTCGATGATGTGGTCAACCGCCTGAATGTAGATGGAAGAGGTGAGCTTCTGGGAGAATTTAAAGGGGATGACCTGCTTTTGGTGGTCGACCAAAAAGGGATTGTTAAAACCATTCCGCCTGATTTGCTCACCCGATTTAGCGATGATATGATCGTACTGGAGAAATGGAATCCGGACAAACCTATTTCTGTGGTGCATTATGTTGGGGACAAAGAACGTTTTTACCTGAAACGATTCTTGATCGAAAACCCCAACAAAGAGGAAGTTGTCATTGACGAAGACCCGAAATCCTACTTGGAACTGGTATCCACAGATTGGAGACCCATGTTGGAAGTAGAGTTCATAAAACCGCGAGGCAAAGACCCCAAACCAAATTTGGAGGTGAATGTTGAGGAATTTATTGCAGTTAAGGGTATAAAGGCCATTGGAAACCAACTGACTCCGGAAAAAGTAAAAAGTATTAATGTTTTAAGCCCACTGCCTTACGAAGAGCCGGAGGAAACTAGGACCGAGGATATCGAAGTAGTGGACGAAGAACAAATAGACAACGATGATACTGATATTGAAACAAAGAATGATGGTTCCGACCAAACTACTTTGTTTTAACCCTTTTTATAGTTAATTTGCTCGTTTAGAATAACACATGTCAAAAGCACACACTGCTTAAAATTTCTTTATGGACTTTACAAACCCCCTGGTCTATGGCGTGCCAGTATTCATTGCCTTTATCTTACTTGAATTAACATACAGCAAAACCCACGATCACGACGAGCTTTACAATTGGAAAGATTTGGCCGCCAGTGGTTTTATGGGAATAGGTTCCGCTATTTTGGGGCCGTTGTTCAAAGTTGCTTTTGCCATACTGTTGTTTGAAGGAACCTACGAACTCTTTAATCCAGTAGTTGACG
Organism: Allomuricauda sp. MMSF_3307; assembly: GCF_030733585.1. NCBI lineage: Bacteria > Pseudomonadati > Bacteroidota > Flavobacteriia > Flavobacteriales > Flavobacteriaceae > Allomuricauda > Allomuricauda sp. MMSF_3307. The sequence continues at coordinate 52,469 of NZ_JASHIQ010000005.1, read as the reverse complement.
GGGTAAGGACCAATATTATGGGCTATGCCTCATTTGGTTATGCTTGGTACGTTTGGATTCTGTGCCAACTGGCAGACGATTTTACGTATTACTGGTTCCATCGGGCCAACCACGAAGTCCGTATTTTATGGGCTGCGCATATTGTGCACCACTCCTCAGATAATTTCAATTTGGGTACGGCCATCCGCAACGGTTGGTTTACGATTTTGTATAAACCCTTTTTCTATATATGGATGCCCGCTATCGGTTTTCCTCCGGAAATGGTTTTGGTATGTTTGGGTATCGAAGCGCTTTGGCAGTTTCAATTGCATACGGTTTACGTTCCAAAGCTTGGGTTTTTGGAAAAAATATTCAACACCCACACCATGCACCAAGTACACCATGCCCAGAATGTAGAGTATTTGGATAAAAACCACGGAGGATTCCTGAATATTTTTGACAAGATGTTCGGTACTTGGAAAGAACTCGATGATGATATCGATGTAAAATACGGAGTGATTCATGCGCCGAATTCATACAATCCCGTGGTAATATTGACCCACGAGTTCAAGGATATTTGGAATGATGTCAAAAAATCCAAAAAGCTCTCGCATAAACTGATGTATATCTTTGGACCTCCCGGATGGAGCCACGACGGCAGCACGCTTACCGTGAAGCAGCAGCAACGATTATTTGAAAAGCACAAGGAATCCAGTCCCGAGTTGGCTTACCAACGGCCCAATTAGCAAGCGCTAAGAGCAATCGTAGGGAAAAGCAGCGTTCTAATCTTCGATTTTTTCCGCGGTACCTTTAAATTTTTTATTCTCACCCACAATGTTGTACTCAAACGTATAGGATGATTCCGAAGTGGTGAGTATTTTAATGTGGATAGGTCTTTCCTCCGCCTTATTCTTAGGGTTTAGGTTTTTTAGGATGTACTCACAATCGTTGATCCAACGAACAGAAGAAGAATCCACTTTGCCTTCAAACTCGTCAATTTCCATTTCCAAGGTTCTGTGGAAGACGGTCTCCTTTTCTTCACCATTAATAGTTGCCTTAAAAGAGAAAGAACCCGTTTTAAAATCTTCACAATTACGCTCAGGAGGTTGACCACAGGCAAACATCAAAAAAATCGACAGGGTAGGAAATAAACGTTTTATCATAAATACAAAGTAACGGAAAGAACGTGAAAGCATCAATCCTTTTTTGTGTGATACGTTTTAAAAGTTCCGTCGGGGTAGAAAAACACAATTTTGTTAGGTTGCCCAGTTGGAGTGTTTTTTTGGGAAGGGCTAGGAAATTCAAGCTGGGGGTTATCAGGAATCAATTCTTCCGGAAAAATATCCTTCTGAGTTTCAATTTTAGATTTCTCAGGTAGAGACTCATCTTTAGGAAAACTTCCTTGTCCCTTCAAGAGCCAATAAAGATCCACTTCGGGGTAGGTGTTCACCAACTTCATAATAAAATCCAAGCTAGGTTTATTTCTTCCATTGAGTAGATGAGAGATACTGGAACGCTGTACACCAATCTCATCCGCAAAGGCCGAAACGGACAATTCCAAATACTCAATAACCAGCTCTATACGTTTGACAATATCTTTATTCACAAATGTAAATTACTATATTCCAAAGATAATCTATTCATGCGAAATTCATTATTAAAATCGTTAAAGAGGGTTTAAATATATAAAGTAAGACTACAGGTCATGATATTTATAGTATTGATATTCAAGTATATAGATTATTTAACTAAAGTAGGGTTTACAAATGTATAGACTTACCTTAAAATGAGCTATTCTGGACGATACAAATGTATCCATCAGATTCTTTCAACTGTTTACATTTGTAAAAATGTGTATGGTTACTTTTGTAAACTTTAATTCCATCAATCCATGCTAGATTATTCACGGTTTAAAGAACAGTCCATAAAAGGTCGGTATATCAATAAGGACTCCATTCGAGGCTGTTTTGAAAAAGTACCCTCTCCATTAACCCATATAGGCGATTCGGTCAAGGGGATTCCCATACATGCCTTTACCATGGGGGATGGCGGTAAAAAAATCCTCATGTGGTCCCAAATGCACGGGAATGAATCCACCACTACCAAAGCTGTCTGGGATATGGTGAATTACCTACAGTCCGATTTGGAAGATGCAAAGCACATTTTAAAGGAATGCACCCTTATGGTGGTTCCAATGCTTAATCCGGATGGAGCTAACGATTATACCCGTGAAAACAGCAACAAAATCGACCTGAACAGGGATGCTAAAAATCTATCCCAACCAGAAAGCATTGCCCTGCGGGATTTGTTCGAACGGTTTCAGCCCGATTATTGTTTTAATCTTCATGACCAACGTACCTTATTTAGCGCAGGTGAGAAAAATAAACCAGCTACGGTTTCCTTTTTATCCCCAGCGAGCAGTCCTGAGCGGGAAATTACTCCCAATAGGGAAGTGGCCATGAAATTGATTGCCGCCATGAACCATCGTTTACAAACATTGATTCCCGGGCAGATTGGCAGGTATGATGATGGCTTTAACGATAACTGCGTAGGGGATACGTTCCAAATGCTCGGCATTCCCACCGTATTGTTCGAATCTGGCCATTATCCCAATGACTATGAAAGGGAGAAAACACGTGAACTGATTTTTGTGGCCTTGGTTGAAGCTTTGCATACTATAGCGAACGATACCATCGAAGCGTTTAATACGGGAGACTATTTTTCCATTCCCAATAACCACAAATTGTTTTTTGATGTGTTGGTGAAACATCCAGAGCTGGTGAATGGTGCATTTGAAACCGGACAGTCCGTTGGGATTCGGTTTAAAGAAGTGCTGCAAGACAAAAAGATTATTTTCCGCCCCGAGATAGCGGAAATAGGCGATTTGAATGGCTTTTATGGGCACCAGACCATAGAATGTATTGATTCCAAGGATTTTGGCTTTTCGCCGGAACAGCACGAAATACTGGATTTGCTTCGAGAATTCAAGAATCTAAAGTAGTTTGGGTGAGGTTCTTGCGTTTTATTTAAAAAATAACCAATTTTATTACGTAAATTTCCTTTTTTAACTAATTTTGCTGCAAAATTTAATGTAATGAACAAAGTTAAACTCGACGAAATAGATCACCAAATTTTGGACATGCTGATCGATAACACCCGTACCCCTTTTACGGACATCGCAAAAAAGTTGCTGATTTCCGCAGGTACGGTTCATGTCCGCGTCAAAAAAATGGAAGAGTCAGGAATCATCAAAGGTTCTTCCCTAACACTTGATTATGTTAAATTGGGCTATTCCTTTATAGCTTATGTCGGGATATTTTTGGAGAAAACGCACCAGACCAAGTTCGTTTTGGAGCGATTGAGCCAAATACCCTACGTTACCGTGGCCCATATCACCACGGGCAAGTTCAATATCTTCTGCAAGATCCGGGCTAGGGATACCACGCATGCGAAAAACATCATCTTCAAGATTGATGATATCGACGGTATCAGTAGAACCGAGACCATGATATCCTTGGAGGAGAGTATCAACGACAAGCGACGGTTGATGCATACCATCTTCAACGAGCTGTAATCCTTTTTTACACCTATGTTACTTTCGGAACTTCCCACTTCGGAATACAATCCCTTTTACCATACCTACGTGATGGCATTGGGGGACATTGATTTGTTGGATGAATTACGGAATGGAAAGCAGGTTCTGCTATCCTTATTGGAAGAAATCCCCGAAGAAAAACTAACCTATGCCTATGCCGAGGGCAAATGGACCTTGGCGGAGGCATTGGTACATATGTTGGATACGGAACGGATTTTTCAATATAGGGCGCTCTGTATTGCCAGAAACGATAAAAGTGAATTCCCCGGCTTTGACCAGGATGCCTATGTTCCTGTTTCGAACGCCAATAATCGCAGTAAAAAGGATTTGATCGATGAATATGTGGCCGTACGGGATTCCTCCATCACGCTTTTTGCTTCTTTGGACGAGGAAGCGCTCAAAAGGGTGGGTGTGGCCAGCGGCTCAAAAATGAGTGTTCGCGCACTGGGTTTTATCACCAGTGGTCACCAAGCGCACCATGTTCGCATTTTGAGGGAAAGATATTTATAGCCTAATAAGTGTCCTCACTTTCCAACTCATCGGAAGTAGGTTCGTAAGCCTCGAAAGAATCCTCCTCAAATTCCGAAGCCACCAATTCCTTATCCAACTCTTTTTCAATAGTTTCTTCAAAATTGGCGATAAAGTTGGAAAGACTCTTGCTGATTTTTACCAGATAGATGGTATCCTCAGTACGTACTTCCACTACTTCCAGCACTTCGCCATTCGGTTTTTTAATGGTGATGATGTCGTCATCGCCATAACCATAGGGATAGGCATCGATTAATCTGGCGGCTACGGCGTGATCCAGTTTTTTGTAGTCAATCAAAATTCGTTTCATAATGGTCAGTTATTACATTAATCCTAAACTAGGAATTTTCGAATTTGATTTGACCAAAGAGTTGCGAACGCAAAAAAAGAGTATATAAAAGGGCTATTCCCTGTAGTAAGCAAAAGCTTTTGGGAACAATTCCTCCGGAACCTTAATGTCGGTAACGGCGTCTCCAATCGCTTGCAACAACACGAAATTCACATTGCCATGGGAATTTTTCTTGTCATACTTCAACAAATGAAGAATGGCATCAATATCCTCCGAGGTGAATTCCACACGGTCAAAATGGGCCAAAAAACCATTTTTGATATCGTCCACGTCCAATCGGGAGAGCCCTCGGAGCTCGTGGGACAGGTAGCCTTCCAAAATCATCCCGGCAGCAATGGCCTCACCGTGCAGCAAAGTACGTTTGTTCGGATTGTCCAAACAGTAGGATTCGATGGCGTGCCCAAGGGTATGGCCAAAATTCAGGATTTTGCGCAGACCTTGTTCTGTAGGGTCCTGCAGCACCACTTCATTTTTAATGGCAATGGATTTTTGGATACGGGCAGGGTCGGTAAAGTTGCCATTGTTCGTCAGGTCGTTCCAGTATTCTTTATCCTGAATGAGACCATGCTTCAGCATTTCTGCAAAACCGCTTTTGGTCTGTCGTTCGTCAAGGGTTTGCAGAAACTCCGGAAAGATAAGGACCATTTGTGGCTGGTTAATGACCCCTATCTGGTTTTTTAATGACCCTAGATCCACGCCCGTTTTTCCTCCAATGGAAGCATCGACCATAGAGAGCAGGGTAGTGGGGATATTTACGAAATCGATGCCTCGCTTAAAGGTAGATGCTACAAAACCGCCCATATCCGTAAGCACACCGCCACCTAGGTTGATCAGCAAGCTTTTCCGGTCACCATCCAAATGGGAAAGTTCTTCCCAGAGCTTCAAACACGTGTGGATGTGCTTGTGTTCTTCCCCCGAAGGAATCTCTAAAATGGAATCGATCTCATGCTCGAACATATCCAAAAACAAAGGCTTGCAATGCAGTTTGGTGTTCTCATCCACCAAAAGAAAGATTTTGGAATACTTTTTTTGACCAACATGCTGGTTCAGAGCAGCTTTGGCCAATTCGTTGATGTGTACCTCGTAGGACTGTGATTTAACCGACTCCATAATTTTAATTACACCACTAAATAAAGACTATTTTTATATATACGGTTCTAGTTTGCGTACTTATCTTTGAATCTTTAATGGATGATAATTAATGCGACCAAATTTTGAGAATACTGCAATAGCCTTTGAGCTAAAGTCGGACTCCCAGTTGGAGCGAGCCTATTTCTTATTCAAATTGATTTCCAAGGAACCCCTGGTGCGTATCGGTACTGCGGTGACCAATTTTGCCATAAAGGCCCATTTGCCCGTAGAGGGATTGATCAGGGCCACCGTTTTTGACCATTTCTGCGGAGGGGTCAACGAAAAGGACTGTTTGCCCATTATTGACAATATGTATGGTAACGGGGTGTACTCCATTTTGGATTATTCCGCGGAAGGCAAGTCGGTGGACAATCAGTTTGACTTTGCCATGGAGAAGACTTTGGAGATTCTCGATTTTGTAAAGGAAAAGGATGCCATGCCCTTTGCGGTGTTCAAACCCACCGGTTTTGGTCGTTTTAAGTTATTTGAAAAAGTATCCCGAGGAAGTGAGCTATCGGAAGACGAACAAGCAGAGTGGGGCCGTTTGGTGAACCGTTTTGACAGAGTCTGCCAAAAGGCACACCAACTGGATGTGGCCTTGCTGATTGATGCCGAGGAAAGCTGGATGCAGGATGCCGCGGACAATTTGGTCCTAGACATGATGCGCAAATACAACAAGGAAAAAGCGATTGTTTACAATACCTTTCAAATGTACCGCTGGGACCGTATGGGCTATATTGTGAAGTTGCACGAAATGGCCAAGGAAGAAGGATTTAAGATTGGCGCCAAGGTAGTGCGCGGTGCTTACATGGAGAAAGAAAACGATAGGGCAGAGGAAAAAGGATATGAAAGCCCCATCTGTAAAAACAAACGCCTGACTGATGAAAATTTTGATGCTGCCATTGATTATATGATGGAGCATTTGAAAGATTTTTCCATCTTTTCTGGCACGCATAACGAGAAAAGTACCTTGAAACTGGTGGATTTAATGGAAGAACGGGGCATCGAATCCAACGATGGACGAATTTGGTTCGGACAGTTGTTTGGGATGAGCGACCATATCACCTACAATTTGGCTGCGCAGGGGTACAATGCCGTTAAGTATGTGCCTTACGGACCCGTGAGGGATGTAATGCCCTATTTGATCCGCAGGGCGGAAGAAAATACCTCTGTTGCCGGACAAACCTCCAGGGAACTGGCCCTGATCGAAAAGGAACGGAAACGTAGGAAGTTGGAGGATTAGTCCAAGGCATTTAATTGTTCCACCAATACTTCCTCCTCACAATTTTTGGCGGTAAGTTCCCATTCTTGTCCCTTGTATTCATGAGAAATGTAATATGTTTTACACGGTTCTGATTTGGTGTCGCTCTTTCCAAAATCCACATCTCCATCTTTCAAAAAAAATTGTATAAGGAGCGTATCGCGATAGGCTTCGGGCAAGGTCTCAGAGAAGACGATGGGTTTGGAGCGCATATCCTTGAGTACCCTGCAATTGGGCAAATAGCAAAAATCCAAGCCACCTTCCCCTGTTTTTTTCTTCAGTATAAAAACCAAAAAAATCAATCCAATGGATAGGCCAACCAAGTACCATCCCAATCGTTTCAAAAATGCCATTTCAATTAAAAAATAAGAAAATTAATGTCGTTGTAGTTCAGCCCAAACCAATCGCCTACCGATTTGTTGGTCAAAATACCGTGGTACATATAAAGTCCATTGCGCAATCCTTTGTCAAACCTGAGCGAATGTTCAAGGCCTCCTTCCTCGCCGATTTTCAATAAATAGGGCGTAAAGATGTTACTGATGGAAATAGAGGATGTTCGCGGATAGCGCGATGGGATATTCGGCACGCCGTAATGGACCACACCGTACTTTTCAAAAGTGGGTTTTCTGTGCGTAGTGATCTCCGAGGTTTCAAAGCAACCACCCATATCGATACTTACATCGATGATCACGGAACCTTTTTTCATGTTCTCCACCATGGATTTGGATACCACAATAGGGGAGCGATCCTTTCCACGGGTCGCACCAATGGCCACATCGCAGCGTTTCAGTGATTTTAATAGGTTCTTGGGTTGCACGGTAGAGGTGTACAAGGTCCGGTTCAGATTCGTCTGTAGTTTTCTGAGTTTGCTGATGGAATTGTCGAACACCTTTACATTGGCACCCAATCCCAGGGCCGACCGTGCTGCATATTCGCCCACGGTTCCAGCTCCTATAATGACGACTTCCACCGGCGGAACACCACTAATGTTACCGAACATTAATCCATTCCCTGTTGATGGGTTCGACATCAGTTCGGAAGCAATGAGAATAGAGGAGATGCCCGCAATCTCGCTTAAGGAGCGCACCGCAGGATAATTGCCATCATCGTCGCGGATGTATTCAAAGGCAATGGCCGTGAGCCTTCGTTTGGCCATGACTTCAAAATACTCCTTGTTCTGGGTCTTTATTTGAAGCGCAGAAATTACAATGGTCTGCGGGTTCAGCATATCTATTTCGGAAAGAGTAGGGGGTTCCACCTTTAAAATCAACGGGCAGGAAAACACTTTTTTGGTGTCCCTTGTGATTTCTGCTCCTGCATTGGTGTAATCGATATCGGAAAAATTAGCCCCTTCGCCGGCTCCGGATTCCAACAATACACGGTGACCGTTGGCGGTAATGGCGTTTACGGCATCTGGGGTAAGGCAAACCCGCTTTTCCTGGTATTGGTTTTCCTTGGGAATTCCAATGAATAACTCGCCCTTTTGTTTGATGACCTCCAGGGTTTCTTCTTGGGGAAGCAGTTGTTGTTTGCTAAAAGGAGAGGAAGCTTGGCTCATATACAGTAAATCTATTCAAGATACCTAAAGGTATTCGAGCAAATTTACATTTTTTTTGAAGCAGTCTTTCTGCGCTGTTCCAATTTCTCGCGCTCTTTGCGCAATTCCTCTTTTTCCTTAAGAATTTGAAGCTCGGTATCCATGGCATCCAAATCAATGCCGTGCACGTGTTTGTCCACCAATTTTACCCTAATAAAATATACAATGGGTATGACCACCATGGTCACTGCAATGACGTACAGAATTTCGTTTTCATCGATCCGTTCACTATTAGAATAATTCAGTACAGTGAATAACTGGAAGCTGTACATAGCTATTGGAATCAAAATGGCATGGTACCACCAGTTTTTGGAGGTAACGAACCAAATGACCAATAAGAGTAAGGGCACTACTTTGTTCAAATAGTAATAAAATGCCAAACTAACATCATCGAAACCATTGTGACCGAAGTCTATACCAAGGAATGTCCATGTTTCGGCACCAACGGGTAAATACTTGTATCCATAAAATAAAAGAGGGGATATGGCGATAAATAACGCTACCACACCCTCAATAACAAACTTCTTTCTGATTCTGGCCTTGTCCTTCATTGTTGTAGATAACTAAAAAAAGGACGGATTATTGTAAAAAAAATAATCCCTTCTCGAAAAAAGGGATTATTGCTTCAATTAGGATAAAGTCGACTATAATTTCTTAAGCTGACTTTTTTTAATGCTAGTAGTTTGGTCACTGTCAGCTTTAACAACGCTTGTTGAAACAGCGGTCATTGCCAAAAATGCAACAGCTAGCAATCCAAAAAAAACTTTTTTAGTGTTCATCGTAAAAGAGTTTTTGGTTAATAAATGAATTCATTCACAAAGCAAATGTAGGAAAATATTTCAACTAACCATACCTTTTATCGATAAAATTGGTTTTTTAACGTAAAAAAATGTCATTTCATCGAAATCGGCTTGCTCTGTGCAATAATTTCTTTGAAGATAGACCGATTGTGTTTTAAGAAACATTTAACTCGATTGAACGCGTGCTTTCTTCGATAAAGTGCAAGAATATCCCCACAGCATCTTCGGGCAAAAGGGAGGCGACCTTATGGGGCCATTCTATAAATAGCCAGGCATTGGAATTCAAATAATCCTCGAAGCCCATGTCCAAGGCTTCCATTTCATCCTCAAGGCGATAAAAATCAAAATGATAGGCTAGGGGCACCTCATTTGCATCGCAATATTCATTTACAAGTCCGAACGTAGGGCTGTTGGCAATGTCTACGGCGCCGAGCTCCTTTACCATTGCTTTTACCAAAGTCGTTTTGCCCACACCCATATCGCCATACAGGCACAACACTTTGTTGGGTGCGTTTTGAAGGACCTCTTTGGCTATCTGGTGGATATCATCCAACTGAAATTGTCTCTTCACGCTTTGTTTATTTGGGGTCCAATACTACAAAGGGAACAATCATTTCCTCCAAGGAGACTCCACCATGCTGATAGGTGTTCCTGTAATAACTCACATAGTGGTTGTAATTGTTCGGGTAGGCAAAAAATAGATCGTTCTTGGCAAAAATATAGCTGCTGCTCAAATTGATGTTGGGCAGATGTATTTCCTGCGGATTTTTGGTCGATAGCACATCCTTTTCTTGATAGGTAAGACTTTTCCCGGTCTTATACCTTAGGTTAAGACTGGTTTCGCGATCACCGATCACCTTGGACGGCTGCTTCACATTGATGGTGCCGTGGTCTGTGGTCAAAATCAACTTCATGCCCAAATCCTGCGCTTGTTGAATGATTTCCAACAAAGGTGAGTTTTTGAACCAGCTCAAGGTCAAGGAGCGATAGGCCTTGTCGTTGGAAGCCAGTTCCTTTACCACTTCCATTTCGGTTTTGGAGTGGGATAGCATGTCTACGAAATTATAGACCACTACGGTCAAATCGTTGTCTTTTTGTGCCCTAAAGTTTTGGGCCAATTGTTTCCCTTGCTTCAGGTTGTTGATTTTGTGGTATTCCCATTTAAGGTCGAGCCCCAAGCGTTTGAGCTGCTCTCCCAGAAATTCGGATTCGCGAAGATTTTTGCCACCTTCGTCGGTATCGTTTTTCCACCAATCAGGATATTGTTTTTCCATGTCGGCCGGCATCAGGCCAGAGAAGAGGGCGTTACGGGCATATTGTGTAGCGGTGGGCAAAATACTGAAATAGGCACACTCTTGTTTCTTTTTATAGTGTACCGATAGGGTTTTCTCGAACGCCAGCCACTGGTCGTACCGCAAATTATCAATGACCACCAAAAGTGTTTTGTGGCCTTCCAGTTCGGGCTGGATTTTGCTTCTGAAAAGCGTATGGGACATCACCGGGGCATCACCTTCCTTGAACCAACTTTTATAATTCTTGTCCACAAACTTCCCGAACTGCGAATTGGCCTCCACTTTTTGCGATTCCAATATTTCGAACATCCCCGAATCCTCGATTTGTTCCAGTTCGAGCTCCCAATAGATCAATTTCTTATATAGCTCTACCCATTCTTCTTGGGAATTAATCATGGAAAGGTCCATGGCGATTTTCCGAAATTCCTGCTGATAGTTCGCAGTGGTTTTTTCTGAGACGAGGCGGGAATTGTCCAAACTCTTTTTTAAGGCAAGTAGAATTTGGTTGGGGTTAACTGGCTTAATGAGGTAATCGGCAATTTTAGACCCGATGGCCTCGTCCATAATATATTCCTCTTCGCTTTTGGTGATCATCACCACGGGAATGGAACCATCGTATTTTTTGATTTCGGTCAAGGTTTCCAGGCCAGAAAGCCCTGGCATATTTTCATCCAAAAAAACAATATCAAAAAAGTCTTCCCGAATTTCCTCAAGCGCATCTTGGCCACTTTGGCTGGTGACCACCTTGTACCCTTTGCTCTCCAAAAATAGGATGTGGGGTTTTAAAAGGTCTATCTCATCATCGACCCAAAGAATTGTAATCTTGTTCATATAGTGATTATCTTTGTGGGAATTAAAACGAAAAACTTTGGTAAAAACCAATAAGCTTCATGTTTTCAACGATCCAATTTACGGTTTTATTGGAACTCCCAACGAACTAATTTTTAGTCTCATCTCGCATCCTTACTTCCAACGGTTGAGGCGCATATCCCAAATGGGGCTTTCTTATTTGGTCTACCCCGGAGCCCACCACACCCGGTTTCACCATGCCTTGGGAAGCATGCATTTAATGACGAAGGCCATTCAGGTGTTAAAGGTAAAAAATGTAGAAATCACGGAGGCTGAAGAAAAAGGATTGTTGTGCGCCATCTTGCTTCACGATATCGGCCACGGCCCGTTTTCCCACGCTTTGGAAGGCTTTGTGGCAAAAGAAATAAGTCATGAGCAGATTTCCCTGCGCTTTATGATGGAGCTTAACAGCGAGTTCAACGGTCAGTTGGATATCGCTATATCCATCTTTAAAGGGGATTATCCAAAACCGTTTTTGAACCAATTGGTCTCAAGTCAACTGGACATGGACCGTTTGGATTACCTTAAACGGGATAGCTTTTATTCTGGGGTTACCGAAGGAAATATCAATTCGGAGCGTTTGATTTCCATGCTCAATGTGGTGGATGGCAATTTGGTTTTGGAAGAAAAAGCGATCTATGCCGTAGAAAAGTTTTTGATGGCCCGAAGGTTCATGTATTGGCAGGTATATCTCCACAAAACCGGATTGGTGGCCGAACAATTGCTGGTGCGCATCATGCAACGGGCCAGATGGTTATTGAGCCAAGGGGAGAGTCTGGCAGGTAGTGGCCCGCTATTGTTTTTTTTAAAGAACAATGGTACCTTAAACTTCGATAAGGAAGTGCTGGAAACATTTGCGAAGTTGGATGACATTGATATCCTTGGCGCATTAAAGAGCTGGCAGTCCAACGAAGATTTTGTGCTTTCCAAATTGTGTGGAATGCTACTGGAACGAAGACTTTTGCACGTAAAAGTGAAAAAGCGGCCCATGGCGCAAGAAAAATTGAATGAAAAATTGGATTGGATCATCAAAAAGCATGATCTTTCCGTTGAAGAAGCTTCCAATTTTGTGTTTGAGGGCGAGATTTCCAATAAGGCCTACAGTAGGGATGAGGCAATTCAGATTTTGAAAAAGAACGGAAAAATTTCGGATGTACTTAAGGAGTCGGACCAACTTAGCTTAAAAGCTTTGGCAAAAACGGTTACCAAATATTACAGCTGCTATCCGAAGAAAGCCGTTTAACAAATTTTGTTACTTTTGCACCAATGAAATTTACAGCTACCCAAATTGCCGGAATCTTAGAAGGGGAAGTTGAGGGAAATCCTCAAATCGCTGTCCATAAACTGTCCAAGATTGAAGAAGGCGAAAAGGGCTCTTTGACCTTTTTGGCCAATCCAAAATACACCTCTTACATTTATTCCACCAAAGCCTCCATTACCATTGTGAACAAGGATTTTGTGCCGGAGCAATCCATTTCTACCACCTTGATTAAGGTAGATGACGCCTACAAATCCTTTTCCAAGCTTCTGGAATATTACAATCAAGTAAAGAATAACAAAGTTGGGATTGAAAACCCCTGCTACATTTCCGAGACCGCCACTTACGGTAATGAATTTTACTTAGGTGCTTTTGCTTATTTGGGCGACAATGTAAAAATCGGTGATAATGTAAAAGTCTATCCCAACGCATATATTGGCGACAATGTAAGTATTGGCGATAATGTTGTCGTTTTTGCTGGAGCCAAGATATATTCCGAGACCATTATCGGCAACAATTGCGTGATACATGGCGGAGCCATTATCGGAGCCGATGGTTTTGGATTTACACCGAATGCGAACGGTGAATACAGCAAGGTACCACAAACAGGAAATGTAATCATTGAAGATAATGTAGATGTTGGTGCGGGCACGACTATCGATAGGGCAACTTTGGGCTCCACTATTCTAAGGAAAGGCGTCAAATTGGACAACCAAATCCAGATTGCACACAATGTAGAGATTGGAGAAAACACTGCCATCGCTGCACAGACTGGGGTTGCTGGTTCAACCAAAATCGGCAAAAATTGTTTGATCGGAGGCCAAGTCGGTATCGTAGGACACATCACCATAGGGGACAGGGTCCGTATCCAAGCCCAATCGGGTATCGGAAGAAATGTAAAAGATGATGAAGTGCTGCAGGGTTCTCCAGCCTTGAATTATGGCGACTTCAACAAATCATATGTACACTTTAAGAATTTGCCCAAGCTGGCAAATCAAATCTCTAACATCGAAAAAAGAGTAAAAGGTGAGCAAACCAAGCAATAAACAACGCACCATAGCCAAAAAAGTAACGCTACAAGGTGTAGGACTGCATACAGGCGAAAATGTGACCATGAGCTTCCTTCCCGCTGAGGAAAACCATGGTTTTGCCTTTAAACGAATTGACCTGGAAGGGGAACCCATTATCGAGGCAGATGCCAATTATGTGGTGAATACCCAAAGAGGGACCAATCTGGAAAAAAACGGTGTAAAAATCCATACATCAGAGCATGTGTTGGCAGCACTTGTAGGGCTGGACATAGATAATGTGCTCATTGAATTGGACGCGCCTGAACCGCCCATTATGGATGGTTCTTCCAAATTTTTTGTGGAAGCCTTGGAAGAGGCTGGTATCGTTGAGCAAGAACAGGAACGCGAGGAATATGTGGTGAAGGACGTTATTTCCTATAAGGATGAGACTACTGGGAGCGAAATCACCATCATCCCCGCAGATGAGTACCAAGTGACCACTATGGTCGATTTTGGCACCAAGGTGTTGGGCACACAAAATGCCACTTTGGAAACCATGTCCGATTTTAAAACCGAGATTGCCGATTCCCGCACCTTCAGTTTTTTGCACGAACTGGAAATGTTGTTGGAAAATGGACTTATAAAAGGTGGTGATTTGAATAACGCCATCGTTTATGTGGATAAAGAGATTTCTGAATCCACCATGAAAAAATTGGAGAAGGCCTTTGGAAAGGAAAAGTTGTCGGTAAAGCCCAATGGTATTTTGGATAATTTGACCTTGCACCACCCGAATGAAGCTGCAAGGCATAAACTTTTGGATGTCATTGGGGATTTAGCCTTGGCCGGAACACGTATCCGAGGTAAGGTAATCGCCAATAAGCCCGGACACTTTGTGAACACGCAGTTTGCGAAAAAGCTATCCAAAATCATCAAAATAGAAAAAAGGAACAAGGTTCCCAGCTATGATTTGAATCAAGAACCCTTGATGGATGTGAACGAAATCATGGCCAGATTACCACACCGTCCACCCTTTTTATTGGTGGACAAGATTCTGGAACTGTCGGACACCCACGTAGTGGGCGTGAAAAACGTGACCATGAACGAGCCGTTTTTCGTAGGGCACTTCCCTGGAGCACCGGTAATGCCAGGAGTGCTGCAGGTTGAGGCGATGGCCCAAACAGGCGGAATCTTGGTGCTGAGTACGGTTCCTGACCCTGAAAACTACCTGACCTTCTTCATGAAGATTGACAAGGTGAAATTTAAACAGCAAGTAGTGCCGGGGGATACCTTAATATTTAAGTGCGATTTGATCTCTCCCATCAGGCGAGGTATTTGCCACATGCAGGCGTATGCATATGCCAATGGAAAATTGGTATCTGAAGCTGAGTTGATGGCACAAATCGTAAAAACAAAAAATACAGATTCGTAGATGAACCAACCATTAGCATATGTACACCCAGGGGCCAAAATCGCGAAAAACGTGGTTATTGAGCCCTTTACAACCATACATAATAATGTAACCATAGGGGAAGGCACTTGGATTGGTTCCAATGTCACCATTATGGAAGGAGCGCGTATCGGAAAAAACTGCAGCATCTTCCCAGGAGCTGTTATTTCGGCCATGCCCCAAGACTTAAAATATCAAGGAGAGGATACCACTGTTGTGATTGGGGATAACACCACCATTCGGGAATGTGCCACCATCAATAAAGGTACTTCTGACCGTATGAAAACAGTGATCGGAAACAATTGCTTGATTATGGCCTATTGCCACGTAGCACACGATTGTTTGGTAGGGGATGGCTGTATCTTCAGCAACAACTCCACGTTGGCAGGTCACGTCACTATTGGCCAAAATGTGGTTTTGGCAGGAATGGTGGCCGTACATCAATTTGTATCCATAGGTAACCATGCTTTTGTAACAGGAGGTTCCTTGGTGCGTAAAGATGTACCTCCCTATGTAAAGGCAGCACGGGAGCCGCTATCCTATGTGGGTATCAATTCCATCGGATTGCGAAGAAGAGGTTTTGAATCGGACAAGATTCGCGAAATCCAGAACATTTATAGAATACTGTATCAACAAAACTACAACAATTCCCAGGCGGCATCCATCATTGAAGCGGAGATGGAGGCAACTCCAGAAAGGGATGAAATCCTTCAATTTATAAGGGATTCGCAGCGAGGAATTATGAAAGGTTATTTTAGTTCAAATTAAATTTATGGCAAGTACTTCTGATATAAGAAAAGGGTTGTGCATCCGGTACAACAACGACATCTATAAAATTATAGAGTTTCTTCATGTAAAACCAGGTAAGGGACCTGCTTTTGTCCGTACCAAACTGAAAAGTGTGACCACTGGAAAAGTGGTCGACAATACGTTTTCTGCAGGACATAAAATCGAAGATGTCCGCGTAGAAACTCGTTCGTACCAGTATCTCTACAATGAAGGAGACACCTATCATTTTATGAATACGGACGACTACACCCAAATTGCTTTGCAAAAAGATGCACTTGATGCATCTGACCTTTTGAAGGAAAGCGAAGTGGTGACCATTATTTTCAATGCGGAGGACAATATGCCCCTTTCGGTGGAAATGCCCGCAAGTGTGGTTTTGGAAGTAACGCACACCGAGCCCGGAGTGAAAGGAAATACGGCCACCAACGCGACCAAACCTGCTACTGTGGAGACAGGAGCAACGATCAATGTACCCCTATTTATTAATGAGGGTGACAAGATAAAAATCGATACGGAGAAAGCGGCCTATTTGGAACGTGCCAAAGAATAGATGGAATGAAATTCCCTAAAACGCATACTTTAAAGGAAATTTCGGAAATCATTAAAGCCGATTTTGTAGGGCCTGATGACTTCCCCGTTCTGGGCATGAACGAAATCCATGTGGTCGAGAAGGGCGATATCGTATTTGTGGACCATCCCAAATATTATGATAAAGCGCTTCAATCGAAGGCCACAGTGGTGCTCATCAACAAAGAAGTGGAATGCCCAGAGGGCAAAGCTTTATTGGTATCTGATGACCCTTTTCGGGATTTTAACAAACTGACCAGCCATTTTAAACCCTTTAAAAGTGCAGCTTCATCCATCGCTGAAACAGCCGAAATAGGAGAGGGAACTGTGATTCAACCGAATGTTTTCATTGGTAATCACGTAAAAATTGGCAAGAATTGCGTCATTCACCCCAATGTGACCATTTATGATGGATGTGTACTTGGTGACCATGTCACCATCCATGCAGGAACCGTGCTCGGTGCTGATGCATTCTATTACAAAAACCGCCCCGAAGGTTTTGATAAATTGCTTTCTGGAGGGAACGTGGTTATCGAGGATTATGTGGATATCGGCGCGGGATGCACCATAGACCGAGGAGTTACAGGGTCAACCACCATTGGTAGAGGTTCCAAATTAGATAACCAAATCCAAGTGGGGCACGACACAGTAATAGGCAAAAAATGTTTGATTGCTTCTCACGTAGGTATTGCAGGATGTTGCATTATCGAGGACGAAGTAACTCTTTGGGGGCAAGTAGGTATCACCAGCGGAGCGACTATTGGCAAAAAGGCGGTGATTTTGGCCCAATCCGGTATTTCAAAATCACTCGAAGGAGGTAAAACGTACTTCGGTTACCCGGCCGAGGAAGCACGTGAAAAGTTGAAACAGATTGCATCCATCAAAAGGATACCGGAAATCTTGCAAAAACTCAAAAAGATTTAAAAAATCAATAGATAAAAACTTTAGTAAACCATATTTTTGTATTTCTACATTAAGTTAAATATATGAGCGTCTTAGTAAACAAGGATTCAAAGATAATTGTACAAGGATTTACCGGTAGTGAAGGAACATTCCACGCCGAACAAATGATTGAATACGGAACCAACGTGGTTGGTGGCGTTACCCCTGGAAAAGGAGGTCAAGAACATTTGGGGAAACCAGTTTTCAACACAGTGGAAGAAGCTGTAAAAGAAGTGGGTGCCGACACCACGATTATTTTTGTTCCGCCCGCTTTTGCTGCGGATGCCATTATGGAAGCTGCCGATGCAGGAATCAAAGTAATCATTACCATTACTGAAGGTATTCCTGTTGCCGATATGGTAAAAGCCAACGATTACATCAAGGATATGGATTGCACATTGATCGGTCCAAACTGTCCCGGTGTAATTACTCCTGGAGAAGCAAAGGTAGGCATCATGCCCGGCTTTGTTTTCAAAAAGGGAAAAGTGGGGATCGTTTCAAAATCTGGAACACTGACGTATGAGGCTGCGGACCAAGTGGTTCGTCAAGGTTTGGGAATTACCACGGCCATTGGAATTGGTGGAGACCCCATTATTGGTACTACTACCAAAAAAGCGGTTGAACTATTGATAAACGACCCGGAAACCGAATGTGTGGTGATGATCGGGGAAATTGGAGGTCAATTGGAGGCTGAGGCAGCCAGATGGTATAAGGAAAGTGGTAGCAAAAAGCCCGTTGTAGGCTTTATTGCTGGCGAAACTGCACCTGCAGGACGTACCATGGGTCACGCTGGAGCCATTGTGGGCGGTAGCGATGATACGGCCCAAGCCAAGAAAAAAATCATGCGCGATTGCGGTATCCACGTGGTGGACTCTCCCGCTGAAATCGGCGTAAAAGTGAAAGAAGTGGTTGGGTAACCAACCGTTAAAACCATACTAAATCCCGTTTTATGCGGGATTTTTTTTCGTCTAAACATAAAACAACAACTATATTTGGTTAATAACCATTCAAACACAAGCATCGTATGAAACTTTTGGAAGGGAAAAACGTAATCATAACAGGAGCCAGTAGGGGAATCGGTAAAGGAATTGCCGAAGTATTTGCAAAACATGGTGCCAATGTGGCATTTACCTACAGTTCCAGCGAAGGTCCTGCCTTGGAATTGGAAAAGGAATTGACCGAAATGGGCGTTAAAGCCAAAGCCTATAAAAGTAATGCCGCCAGTTTTGAAGACTCTGAAGCCCTTGTGGCCCAGGTTCTGGAGGATTTTGATGGTAGAATAGATGTATTGATCAACAACGCTGGAATCACCAAAGACAATTTGTTGATGCGTATGGGAGAAGCTGATTTTGACCAAGTTATCGAAATCAACTTAAAGTCTGTGTTTAACATGACCAAAGCGGTACAACGCACCATGTTGAAACAACGCAAGGGCTCCATTATCAATATGAGCAGCGTGGTAGGGGTGAAAGGAAATGCAGGGCAGACCAACTACGCCGCTTCCAAAGCAGGAATGATCGGGTTTACCAAATCCGTAGCCTTGGAGCTGGGATCCAGAAACATTCGCTGCAACGCCATTGCCCCGGGTTTCATTGAAACAGAGATGACCGAGAAATTGGACGAAAAAACGGTTCAAGGTTGGAGGGAAGGCATTCCATTAAAACGTGGTGGAAGCCCCGAGGATGTGGCCAATGCTTGCGTATTCTTGGCATCGGACCTTTCCGACTACGTAACAGGGCAGGTATTGAATGTTGACGGTGGAATGTTAACCTAAATGAATGGAGTTGAGCACGGTATTTCTTATTGTTATAGCAGTAGCTGCCGCGCTTGCGCTTGTCCATTTTCAATATTTTTATAAAAATCCTAGAAAGGGTTCACTGCATATAATATTGGCCGCATTGAGGTTTGTTACCTTGTTCTGCGGCCTTTTGCTTTTGATCAATCCTAAGTTTGTGAGCAAGGATTATTTTGTGGAAAAAGCAAACTTGATTTTTTTGGTGGACAATTCCAGCTCTATGGAGGATGCCACTTCCGAATCCGAAATATCCCAGGCCATAACACAACTGAAAGCGAATGATGCATTGAACGAAAGGTTCAAGATTCATCAATATGGATTTGGGAATACCGTCTCGGCAACTGATTCCATACGGTTTAACCAAGGAAATACCGATGTTTCCAACGCACTTTCCACGTTGAACGAAGTTTTTGTAAATGGCAACAATGCCATCGTCCTATTTTCCGATGGGAACCAAACTTTGGGCAAGGATTATGGATATGTCAAACTAAACGAGAATACGAGCGTGCATCCAGTTGTTGTGGGGGATACCACCCAATACGAGGATATTGCGGTTGGACTCATCAACGTGAATAAATACGCCTTTCTACGAAATAGTTTTCCGATAGAAACTTCCATTCGGTATCAAGGTACCCGGCCGATTTCGAGCACGGTGACCATTTCCATCAACGGGAGTAGGGTGCACCAAGAACGTGTGAATCTCAACGCAACCAAGAACAGTCAAACCTTGAATACCTTGGTCGAAGCGCAAAGTGTGGGGATCAAAACGATTACCATTCAAGTGGAGGCCTTGGACAATGAGCGAAATACCTCCAATAATATCAAAGAAACCGCTATTGAGGTGATAGACGAAAAAACCAATGTGGGTATCGTTTCCGATATGCTTCATCCGGATATTGGAGCGTTAAAAAAATCCATTGAATCCAACGAACAACGATCCGTTACACTATTAAAACCCACCGCAGACCAATCCCAACTGGAAGAAATGGGAGTGATTATTTTGTATCAGCCTAACCGTAATTTCAGAAATGTGTACACATTTTTGGAAAATTCAGGAGCCAATTATGTTACCATTACAGGAAGTAAAACGGATTGGAACTTTTTAAATGGTGTTCAAGAGAGCTTTTCGGTGACGGGAAGCAGACAACCCGAAGATATTCTCCCTGTTTTGAACAATGCCTTTGGGCTTTTTGGACTAAGCGATTTTTCCGTAGATGGGTTTCCGCCACTAAAAGGTACACTGGGCGACATTGAACTGAATAAAGAGAGTGAAGTTTTGATGTTCCAACAATTGCAGGGCGTCCAACTAGACAAGCCATTATTTGCAATTTTGACTGTGTCCAACACCAAGGAAGCCGTACTTTTTGGGGAAGATATCTGGCGATGGAGGGCACAAGTATATCGTAACGACCAAAATTTTCAAAGGTTTGATGATTTCATAGGTAGTTTGATGGTCTATTTAGGCTCGAACAAACAGCGAAATCGATTGGAGTTGGACTATGAGCTGGTGTTCGACAACGCCAGCATGGCCAAAATCAGGGCTTCCTACTTTGATGAAGCCTACCAATTTGATGGCAATGCCAGTCTGTCCATTTCCATCAAGGGAAAAGACAATGATTTTTCGAGAGAAGCTCCTATGTTGTTGAAAGGAGCTTTTTACGAAGTGGATTTGAGCGACTTGGAGGCTGGCGGGTATAATTTCACCGTGACCGTAAAGGGCGAGAATTTGAGTCGTTCCGGTTCTTTCCGAATCCTGGATTTCAACCCAGAAAAGCAACTCATTTCCGCAGATTATAAGAAAATGGAACGATTGGCCAACAACAATAAGGGGCGATTGTACTTTTTAAATCAGTTGGACGAACTAGAAGCCAATTTGATTTCATCACAAGAATTTCTCCCTGTTCAAAAGAGCAGGGATAATGTTGTATCTTTGATAGACTTCCGTATTCTGTTGGGAGTAATGGTACTTTCCTTAGCTACGGAGTGGTTTGTCAGAAAATATAATGGATTAATATAAATAGTGATTAAACATGGATAAATTACCAAAGATTGCGCTGCCGGCTTTGGCGGCGATTATTTTCTTGATTATCATCATTTCCAAATCGGCCATAACCATTGGCTCCGGGGAAGCTGGAGTGCTTTACAAGACCTTTGGTGGCGGTGTGGTTACCGAGGAGCCTCCATTGAGCGAAGGTTTCCATTTGGTGGCACCTTGGAACAGGGTCTATATCTACGAAGTGAGGAGACAAGAAGTATTTGAAAAAATGAAAGTATTGTCATCCAATGGTCTGGACATTCAATTGGATGCATCGGCTTGGTACAAGCCTAAGTACAACGAGCTAGGGAAACTGCACCAAGAAATCGGGGAAGACTACCTCAATCGTATTATTCTTCCAACTATTCGGTCTGCTGCGCGTAGTGTAGTGGGTCGATATACCCCAGAGCAGCTCTATTCCAGCAAAAGGGATGCCATCCAGAACGAGATTTTCGAAGAAACCAAGAAAATTGTGAGCGAGCAGTATATTGAGTTGGATGATATTCTGGTCCGCGATGTTACCTTGCCACCAACTATCAAAGAAGCCATTGAGCGTAAATTGAAAGAGGAGCAAGCATCATTGGAGTATGAGTTTAGATTGGAACGTGCACAAAAAGAAGCGGAACGGCAGCGTATTGAGGCTCAAGGTAAGGCGGATGCGAACCGAATTTTGAGCGCATCGCTTACGGACAAGATATTGCAGGACAAAGGTATAGAAGCCACCTTAAAATTATCGCAATCTCCCAATGCCAAGGTGGTAGTGGTAGGTTCTGGTGATGATGGCCTTCCGTTAATTTTGGGAAATAACTAATTTTCGCTTTTTTGATATAAAAATATGTCCTACTTTTGAAATGCAATGAGAAACAAAAACACACATCATCATTTTTATACTTGCTCTCAAGCGAGGTAGAAATGTATTGTTGTTTTTAAAATATATTCTAACCCGTTTGAGAAATCAAACGGGTTTATTTTTTGCACCCCTTTGGTTTTTCGGACAAAACGATTGAAAAATGACAAAAATTAGAATTGCAGTTCAAAAAAGTGGCCGTTTAAATGAAGATTCCCTGGCCATTTTAAAAGATTGCGGTATTTCCATCGACAATGGGAAGGACCAATTGAAAGCTACCTCGCGTAATTTTCCCTTGGAAGTATTTTACCTTCGTAATGGCGACATACCCCAATACTTGAGGGATGGGGTAGTGGACATCGCCATTATTGGAGAAAACGTTTTGATTGAAAAAGGAAAGGATATTTCCATCGCAGAACGTTTGAACTTTTCAAAATGTCGTGTGTCCCTTGCCGTCCCAAAGGGTGTAACCTACAATTCCATCAAGGATTTTGAAGGTAAAAAGATTGCGACCTCATACCCGAATACAGTGAAAGAGTATTTGGCATCAAAAGGGGTTACGGCAGATTTGCACATCATCAACGGTTCTGTGGAAATTGCCCCGAACATAGGTTTGGCATACGGAATCTGCGATATCGTTTCCAGTGGAAGCACCCTATTCAAAAATAATCTGAAAGAGGTCGAAGTGATGCTGACAAGCGAAGCCGTTTTGGCCGTATCGCCCACAATCTCGGAAGAGCGCAAAGAGTTGTTGAAAAAAATCCAATTCAGGATTAAATCGGTGCTACAGGCACGTCAGAACAAATATGTATTGATGAATGCCCCAAATGACAAACTCGACCAAATCATTTCCATACTTCCGGGAATGCGAAGCCCCACGGTATTGCCTTTGGCCGAGGAAGGTTGGAGTTCGGTGCACACCGTAATCAATCGGGAAACATTTTGGGAGGTCATCGACGAGCTGAAAGCAGCGGGTGCCGAAGGAATATTGGTTTGTCCTATTGAAAAAATGGTATTGTAATGCAACGTATCAACTATCCACAACCCACAGAATGGGATGAAGTTTTAAAGCGCCCCACCCAGACAGTTACCGACATCGAGGAAATCGTAAATAGTATTTTTAAAGAGGTTCAGGTAGATGGGGATGCGGTCATCAAAAAATATACGGCCCAATTTGACAAGGTCACATTGGAATCCCTGTTGGTAACTGATGATGAAGTGGAAAAAGCGAGCCTTGCGGTCTCCGATGCACTGAAACAGGCTATCAATTTGGCCAAATCCAATATTGAGAAGTTCCACGCAGCACAAAAAACGCCCAAATTGGAAATTGAGACCATGCCCGGCGTAGCATGTTGGCAGGAAAAGCGTCCCATTCAAAAAGTAGGATTGTACATTCCGGGAGGAACGGCGCCTTTGTTTTCAACTATTTTGATGTTGGCCATTCCGGCAAAATTGGCTGGTTGCCAAGAAATAGTGCTCTGTAGTCCCCCGGATAAAAATGGGGAAATCAATCCAGCGATTTTATATACCGCCCAATTGTGTGGCGTAACGCAAATCATTAAAGTGGGAGGCATTCAGGCAATTGCAGGCATGACATTTGGTACGGAAAGCATTCCTAAGGTGTACAAAATATTTGGCCCCGGTAACCAATATGTAACCGTTGCAAAGCAACTGGCCACCAAATACGGAGTAGCAATCGATATGCCCGCCGGCCCCAGTGAACTGTTGGTCGTGGCAGATGATTCTGCCAATGCATCCTTTGTGGCTTCGGACTTGTTGAGTCAGGCAGAGCACGGCGTTGACAGTCAGGTTATTTTGGTCTCCACATCGGAAAAGTTGATTGATGCCGTAGAAAAGGAGATTGAAAGCCAAATCGAACAATTGCCAAGAGCAGAAATTGCACGAAAATCCATAGGCAATAGCAGATTGATTTTGGTCCAAAATGACCAAGAAGCTTTGGAACTCATCAATGCTTATGGTCCAGAACATTACATCGTTTGTGTGGAAAATGAGGAGTACTATTTGGAAAACACCATAAATGCCGGTTCAGTTTTTATCGGAAACTTTACGCCGGAAAGCGCAGGCGATTATGCGTCGGGTACCAACCATACCCTGCCTACCAATGGCTACGCCAAACAATATAGCGGCGTGAATCTGGACAGTTTTATGAAGAGCATGACTTTTCAAAGAATATCCGAAAAAGGCATCCAAGGTATTGGAAGTGCCATTGAATTGATGGCGGAAGCAGAGGGATTGCAGGCACATAAAAATGCCGTGACCCTTAGACTAAAAAGTTTGAAATAATGGAAGGCTTCGATGTAAACAGATTGGTGAGGGAATCGGTTCGTAAGCTACAGCCGTACTCTTCGGCCCGTGATGAATACGTTTCCGATGGCTCGGAGATGATTTTTTTGGATGCCAATGAAAATCCTTTCGATAATGGCGTCAACCGTTATCCCGACCCGTATCAGCGGAGCCTGAAATCCGTGTTATCAGAACAAAAAGGATTAACGGAGCAGCAAATTTTATTGGGAAATGGCAGTGACGAAGTATTGGATTTGATTTATAGGGCGTTCTGCGAACCGAATCAGGACAATATTATCACTTTGCCACCAACGTATGGAATGTACAAGGTGCTGGCAGGTATAAACGCGGTGGAGAACAGAGAAGTGTTGTTGACAAAGGATTTCGAACCCAACGTGACTGAAATTTTGAAGGTGGCAGATTCCAATTCCAAGTTACTTTTTATCTGTTCGCCTAATAATCCTACGGGAAATGCCTTTCAGAAAAAAGGAATCAAGGAACTATTGGAATCGTTCAATGGCTTGGTGGTGGTTGATGAGGCTTACATTGATTTCTCGAACGATGAAAGTTGGGTATCCGAACTCAAGCAGTATCCCAACTTAATCGTGACCCAGACCTTGTCCAAGGCATACGGACTGGCAGGCATCCGATTGGGGATATGTTATGCATCCGAAGAAATCATCGGAATACTGAACAAAATCAAACCACCTTACAACGTCAACCAATTGACCCAGCAACGAGCCTTACAGCGCGTTTTGCATCAGGATTTAGTGAAACAAGAGGTGAAGCAAATCCTTGACGAAAGGGAAGAATTGATCAAAGCCTTGAAAGATTTGGAATTTGTGACAGCATTGTATCCCACCGATGCCAATTTTGTACTGGCCAAAGTGGATGATGCCAACAAACGCTACCAACAACTATTGGAGAAACAAGTGGTGGTCCGAAACCGAAGTACCCAACCGCTCTGCGAAAATACCCTTCGATTTACGGTAGGAACGCCAGAAGAGAACAAAAAATTGATTGCTATTTTAAAAGAATTAAATTGATGGGCAAAAAAGTACTATTCATTGATCGTGACGGAACCATCATCAAGGAAACTGTTGATGAGCAAATAGACGCCTTTGATAAAATGGTTTTTTATCCCAAGGTATTCACGTATTTGGGGAAAATCGCCAAGGAATTGGATTATGAACTGGTCATGATCACTAACCAAGATGGGTTGGGAACCGATAGCTTTCCGGAAGATACCTTTTGGCCCGTTCACAACTTTATCATCAAAGCTTTTGAAAATGAAGGTGTTGTGTTTGATAGTGTTTTTATCGACAGGACATTTCCGAAAGATAATGCGGACACCCGTAAACCGGGTACTGGACTATTGACTGCCTATTTTTCAGAGGAATACGATTTGAAAAATTCTTTCGTCATCGGAGACCGATTGACCGATGTGGAATTGGCCAAAAATTTGGGTGCCAAAGGAATTTTTATCAATGATGAAACCCATTTAGGAACCGATGAAATCACTGTAAAACGCGGGGAATTGGACGACTTCATTGCTTTGGAAAGCAACGATTGGGAAAAAATCTATGAATTTTTGAAACTGGAAAACCGGGTAGCAGAAATATCCCGAAAAACCAATGAAACGGACATCCAAATCAAAATCAACCTCGATGGAACCGGAAAAAGTGACATCAATACAGGTTTAGCCTTTTTTGACCATATGTTGGACCAATTGGCCCGACACGGACAAATGGATTTGGAAATCAAAGTGGACGGCGATTTGGAGGTGGACGAACACCACACCATCGAGGACACGGCCATAGCCTTGGGCGAGTTGTTTTCCAAAGCATTGGGCAACAAACTGGGTATTGAGCGCTACGGATTTGCTTTGCCCATGGACGACTGCCTAGCACAAGTGGCCATAGACTTTGGTGGACGCAACTGGTTGGTCTGGGATACGGAGTTTAAACGTGAAAAGGTGGGCGATATGCCAACTGAGATGTTCATGCACTTTTTTAAATCGTTTACGGACGGTGCAAAGGCCAATTTGAACATCAAGGCAGAAGGCACCAATGAGCATCATAAAATCGAGGCTATTTTTAAAGCTTTTGCCAAGTCCATAAAAATGGCGGTGAAGCGAGATGCGGAAAAAATGGTGCTGCCCTCCACCAAAGGGATGCTATAAAAACTGTCATGTCGAAGGAGCTTACGACTGAGAAATCCAGATTTCTCGTTATGCTCGAAATGACAAAAGATTAAAGAATAAATGAAGATTGTAATAATCGATTACGGAGCAGGAAACATCCAAAGTATCATGTTTGCCATAAAACGCTTGGGTTTTGAAGCGGTTTTAAGCCATGATGCTGAAGAGATACGCAATGCGGACAAGGTTATTTTTCCTGGAGTCGGGGAGGCCAGTTCAGCCATGGAAAAGTTAAGGGCAACTGGATTGGACAAGGTAATCCCAACGCTGAAACAGCCCGTTTTGGGTATCTGCTTGGGGATGCAGTTGATGTGCCACTCCTCCGAAGAGGGGAAAACCGAAGGTTTGGGCATTTTTGATTTGGATGTGGTGAAATTTTCCAAAAAGGTAAAAGTGCCACAAATTGGTTGGAACCAGATTTCAAATCTAAAAAGCAAATTGTTCACCAATGTTCCCGAGAAATCCTATATCTATTTGGTGCATAGTTTTTATGCTCCGATTGGGGAGGAAACCATTGCCACCTCAGAATATGATGTAGAATACAGTGCAGCGCTGCAGAAGGATAATTTTTATGGGGTTCAGTTCCACCCAGAAAAGAGCAGTGAGGTGGGGAGTGGGATTCTCCAAAATTTTCTAAAAATATAAGTATGAGAATTATTCCAGCCATAGATATTATTGACGGGAAGTGCGTCCGTCTTTCCAAAGGTGATTACAGCACCAAAAAAATCTACAATGAAAATCCGTTGGAAGTGGCCAAGGAATTTGAGGCCCATGGTATAAAACATTTACATTTGGTGGATTTGGATGGCGCTAAGTCCCAACATATTGTCAACTACAAAGTACTGGAAACCATTGCCTTAAAAACCAATTTACAAATTGATTTTGGGGGTGGTCTAAAATCTGGAGATGATTTACACGTCGCTTTTGAAAGCGGGGCACATCAAATCACAGGTGGAAGCATTGCGGTAAAGGATAGGGATACCTTTTTGAGCTGGTTGTCAACCTACGGAGCCAGAAAAATTATATTGGGAGCCGATGCGAACCATGGAAAAGTTGCCGTATCCGGCTGGCAGGAAGAATCGGACCTGGAGCTGATTCCTTTTGTACAAGAGTACCAATCCAAAGGAATTGAATATGTGATCTGTACCGATATCAGCAAAGATGGCATGTTGCAGGGTCCTTCTTTTGACTTGTATCAAAAAATGCTGTCCGAAACCAAAAAAGGATTAAATTTAATTGCCAGTGGTGGTATCTCCACCTTTGACGAACTCCCCAAACTTGCCGATCTTGGTTGTGAAGGCACAATCATTGGCAAAGCCATTTATGAAGGCAAGATCAGTTTAAAGCAATTGGAACATTATATTCTTGAAAATGGATAAGGAAAAAGAACTCCAGGAAGAATTGGTTTGGAATGCAGGGTATCGAATGAACGAGAGCCTTCGCATGATCAAAATTTGTTTGGAACAACTGTCGGAAGAGCAGGTTTGGGAAAAACCGAACGAATCGAGCAACAGTATTGCCAATCTTATCCTTCATTTGTGTGGAAACATTACCCAATATGGGATAGCGTCCATTCAAAATTTGGAAGATGAGCGCAAGCGGGATGAGGAATTTTCAACGGAATCGGGCTACACAAAGGCGGAATTGTTGAAAAAATTGGAAGATACGTTGTCCGATGCCAAAAGGGCGTTTTATGATGCTCCCATCAATGAATTATTGCGCAAGCGCAATGTTCAGGGCTTTAACTTTTCCGGTGTGGGAAACATCATCCACGTCACGGAACATTTATCCTATCACACTGGGCAAATAGCGCTTTGGACAAAGATTTTAAAGAATAAGGATTTGGCATTTTATGGAGGTGTCAACCTAAATGCCAAGAATGAATAATAGTATTCTCTAAATGCTCACCAAAAGAATTATACCCTGTCTGGATATTAAAAACGGACGAACCGTAAAAGGAATCAACTTTGTGGACCTACGCGATGCGGGCGATCCTGTGGAACTGGCGTCCATTTATGCCCAAGAAGGTGCCGATGAGTTGGTTTTTTTGGATATTTCGGCCACCGAAGAGAAAAGAAAGACCCTTGCCGAACTGGTCTACCATGTAGCAGAGACCATCAATATCCCTTTTACCGTGGGTGGTGGAATTTCGTCCATAGAGGATGTGGATATTCTGCTGAAAAATGGAGCCGATAAGGTTTCCATCAACTCATCAGCGGTAAAACGGCCCGAATTGATCAATGAATTGGTCGCCAAATTCGGTTCTCAATGTATCGTTGTTGCCATTGATGCCAAACAAATAAACGGACAATGGAAAGTACATTTGGTAGGGGGGAAGGTTCCCACGGAATTGGACCTTTTTGAATGGGCAAAGGAAGTAGAAAAGCGTGGTGCAGGTGAAATTTTGTTCACTTCCATGGACCACGACGGTACCAAAAATGGCTTCGCCAATCAAGCATTGGCCAAATTGTCCGAATTGGTTAATATTCCGGTAATCGCTTCAGGTGGGGCAGGGACCATTTCACACTTTACGGACACTTTCAAAGATGGAAAAGCCGATGCTGCCTTGGCTGCCAGTGTTTTTCATTTTAAGGAAATCGAAATCAATACGCTCAAACAAGAATTAAAGGAGGAAGGAATTCCGGTAAGGATATAAATTAGGTTTGTCATATCCCGACTGCTCCTTCGACCGCCCCTTCGACTGCGCTCAGGGTGACAGCTCAGGATGACATCTCGATATGACACGTACAATACATACAAAATGCAAATAGATTTCAATAAAAATTCAGACGGACTTGTGCCGGCCATTGTTCAAGATGCAACAACAAAAAATGTTTTGATGCTCGGCTACATTAACCAAGAAGCGTTTGAAAAAACCCAAGAAACCCAGAAAGTCACATTTTTTAGTCGTTCCAAACAGCGATTATGGACCAAAGGCGAGGAAAGCGGGAACTTTTTGAACCTAGTGGATATGCAAGTGGATTGCGACAACGATACGCTTTTGATCAAGGTAAATCCAGTTGGTCCTACCTGCCATAAAGGAACTGATACCTGTTGGGCCGAGGAAAATGTTCAAGGCTATGGTTTTTTATCAACCTTGGAAGCTGTGATCGAATCAAGGAAAAATGACCAAGAGAATCCGGATAGCTATGTAGCATCCTTGTTCCGAAAAGGCATCAATAAAATTGCCCAAAAAGTGGGGGAGGAAGCTGTGGAAACCGTGATAGAGGCCAAAGACGACAACGAGGAGCTATTCTTAAATGAGAGTGCCGATTTGTTGTTTCACTACCTCATTCTTTTGCAGGCGAAGGGCTATTCGCTCAACGATATCGCCCAAGTCCTCGAAAAACGGCATTAAACAAATCCGTTAAGTTTTTTCTAAACGTTTAGCCTTTACAGCGAAATACCGTAAATTTATGTGATGGCTATGAACACAAGAAAAGGGTTCCGTTTTACCAAATACGAGGCTCCGGACCAAACTCCGTTCGAAAAACTATTTGAGATTTTCCAAGAACTCGTCACCCATACTTCGGGCGATGTGGAGGAGGCTTTGGACTGGCTGCGCGAACTCGACAAGGAATACGAGCTTACCGACGACGATTATACCATCGACGATTTTATAGAAGATTTGAAGTCCAAAGGGTATATCCGTGAAGAATTCGATATGGATAATCCCCAAGGCGGCGAAGGTGAAGAAGGTGAGGAAAACGGTGGTCGAGGTGGTAATCTTTCCATTACCGCCAAACTGGAACGAATGCTGCGTCAACGGGCCTTGGACCAAATCTTCGGAAAAATCAAACGAAGTGGTTCTGGCAACCACAAAACCGGAAAATCAGGCAAGGGAGATGAGCATACAGGTGAGTTCCGGGAGTACCGTTTTGGGGATTCGTTGGAACACATCAGCATGACGGAAAGCCTTAAAAACGCCCAGGTCAATCACGGATTGGATAATTTTTCCTTGAGCGAGGAGGATTTGGTAGTAGAAGACACACAGCACAAGGCCCAGATGAGCACGGTGTTGATGATTGATATCAGCCATAGTATGATTCTGTACGGCGAGGACCGCATTACCCCCGCCAAAAAGGTGGCGATGGCTCTGGCAGAGCTGATTACAACCCGTTATCCAAAGGATACCTTAGATATTTTGGTGTTCGGAAATGATGCATGGCCAATCCCTATCAAGGATTTGCCGTATTTGAGGGTGGGACCTTACCATACCAATACGGTTGCCGGATTGCAGCTAGCTATGGATATGCTTCGCAGAAAACGGAACACCAACAAACAAATATTTATGATTACGGATGGAAAGCCTTCATGCTTGCGGCTTCCCAATGGAGACTACTATAAAAATAGCGTTGGATTGGACGAATATATTGTTGAAAAATGCTATGCCATGGCACAACAGGCCAGAAAACTCCATATTCCCATAACCACCTTTATGATCGCAGAAGACCCTTATTTGATGCAGTTTGTACGGGAATTTACCAAGGCCAACAAGGGAAAGGCCTTTTACACGGGCCTTAAAGGTTTGGGCGAAATGATTTTTGAAGATTACGAACAGAATAGAAAAAGAAGAATAAAAGGATAAAACAATATATGAACTTGGACCATACCAAAATCAATACGCTTGGCGAACTAAAGGCGGCGGGTTATACCAGCAAAAGTATTAAGGATGAACTTCGGGAGAACCTTTTGGAAAAGATAGCCAAAAAGGAGCAAGTCTTCGAAGGGGTTTGGGGATATGAGAATTCCGTAATCCCAGAATTGGAAAGAGCGATTTTATCCCGTCACAATATCAACTTATTGGGACTTCGAGGGCAGGCCAAAACACGCTTGGCCCGCTTGATGGTGCAACTTTTGGATGAATGGGTGCCCATTGTGAAGGGTTCCGAAATCCATGACGACCCCTTGGCGCCCATATCCCGATTTGCAACCGAATTGATAAATGAAAAAGGGGATGAAACGCCAATCAGTTGGGTGCACCGCAGTGAGCGCTTCTATGAAAAATTGGCTACACCTGATGTAACCGTAGCGGATTTGATTGGTGATGTGGACCCCATTAAAGCGGCCAATCTAAAATTATCTTACGCGGATGACAGGGTGATTCACTTTGGGATGATACCAAGGGCCAACCGTTGTATTTTTGTCATCAACGAACTTCCTGACCTTCAAGCAAGGATTCAAGTAGCGTTGTTCAATATCCTGCAAGAAGGTGACATACAAATCAGAGGCTTCAAGCTTAGGTTACATTTGGATATTCAATTTGTGTTTACGGCCAACCCCGAAGATTACACCAACAGGGGCAGTATTGTCACCCCATTGAAAGATAGGATTGGCTCCCAAATATTGACGCATTATCCTGAAAATATTGAGGTGGCGAAAAAAATAACCAAGCAGGAGGCACAATTGGACAAGCGTCAGTCTGATTATGTCTATATTCCCGAAATCGCCATGGATTTGCTGGAACAAATCAGTTTTGAAGCTAGAAAAAGTGAGTACGTAGATGCCAAAAGTGGCGTAAGTGCACGTATGAGCATCACCGCTTTTGAAAATTTATTGAGTACTGCCGAACGCAGGGCCATTATGGCTGGAGATCAAAAGACCACACTGCGTTTGAGCGATTTTATGGGTGTGGTGCCCTCAATTACTGGAAAAATAGAATTGGTATACGAAGGAGAGCAGGAGGGAGCAGGTTCAGTGGCCGAAAACCTGATTGAAGATGCGATAAAATCCTTGTTCCCTAATTACTTCCCGAAAATCGACAAGCTTCAGCGCAAGGAAGAAGAAAATGAATATGATGAATTGGTGAGCTGGTTCTTTGATGGCGAAGGTTTCGATTTATTGGATGATGAAAAAGATAACGATTACAAATCAAAATTGGATTCCATCGGCCCATTAAACCAACTGATAAAGGAGTACCAGCCCGATGCCTCAAGAGAAGACATATATTTCTTGAAAGAGTTACTGCTTTGGGGCTTGGTGGCCTATAAAAAATTGAGCAAACACCGCTTTCGGCAAGGCTATCAGTTTAAGGACCTTTATGGAAGCTATATCCGAGGCCTGTAAGCTATTGCCAAATGTTTAGGTTGTCGTTGTAGTTCTCAAAATTATAGACACCCACAAATCGTTTCCTTAACCAAAAGGTGTAAAGCGTCAGAATCGGTAAAATACTGTAGAGTACCACGGAGAGTGTCGCGATGGGCTTAAAGGTAGTTGGGATTACGTGTTGTCCGTAGAGTTCTATGGAATTTAAAACAGCTACGCTATCATATATTTTAAAAAGGTATACAATCATTATGGCATAGAGCACATATTCAATATTGCGCATCTTTGGATCGGGAAGTTCATCTTCGGTAATTTTAAACCAGACCACGTAGAGGTATAGAAAGTGAACGGATGCCAATAATGGAAATATGTAATTGTCCGGCTTTAAAAAATAAAATTGATTGGTGTACACTCCATAAAAGCTCAACACTATCAAGCTAACCAAAACCGCTACACTGGCCAAGATATTCCTTTTCCAAGTGATGATTTTTGATATTGTATGCATCTTTAACTTCGATTTGGGACTATTAATAAGTTAAAGAACGGGGTTTTTGGAGTACTATTTCAAAGAAATCGATGACCCGCAAACAATGTTGGATAATGCGAAAAATCCGTCATGAAACGCACAAAAATGGATATAAAAACATCCTGAAGAAATCAGTCAAACAAGTCTGATGACAGATACCGGTCCCCGCGGTCACAAACAATGGAAACGATGGTGCCACTTTCCAAAGCGTTTGCCAATCGCAAAGCGACAGTAGCGGCACCTCCGCTGCTCATTCCGGAAAATATGCCTTCCTCTCGCGCCAAACGCTTGGCCATTTCAATCGCTTCCTGCTCACTGACTTCCATTACAGTATCCACTTTTTCAGGATTAAAGATTTTTGGCAGGTATGCTTCGGGCCATTTTCGTATGCCTGGAATTTTTGCATCATCCGTGGGTTGTACGCCCACAATTTGTATGTCCGGATTCTGTTCCTTCAAAAAAGTAGAAGTGCCCATAATGGTACCTGTAGTTCCCATACTGGAAACAAAATGGGTGACTTGACCATCGGTACCCTTCCAAATTTCAGGTCCCGTTGTTTTGTAGTGCGCTTTCCAATTATCGTTGTTCGAGAATTGATTGAGCATCTTAAAGCCTTCTTCCTTTACCTTGGTTTCGGCATAATCGCGGGCACCTTCGATACCCACATCAGCAGAAGTCAAGGTCACCTTTGCGCCATAGGCACGCATGGTCTGAACCCGTTCTTTTGTAGAGTTTTCGGGCATCACCAATTCAATGTCAAGGCCAAAAAGGCTAGCTATCATGGCCAATGCAATACCAGTGTTTCCGCTAGTGGCCTCAATCAGTTTGGTGTTCTTGGTAAAATCACCGCGCTCCAGACCACTTTTGATCATGTTGTAGGCGGGACGGTCTTTAACGCTTCCACCGGGATTGTTTCCCTCAAGTTTAAAAAAAAGTCTTACGTTAGGATTGGTATTCAATACCTTGGATTCCACCATGGGGGTGTTTCCGATAAGGTCTAGTATGCTGTTAGACATTTGGGGTTGTCTTTATTTTGATTTCTGGTTTGTGATAAACAGTTGAGTTGGGCGGCACGGAGGAAGTAATCCATGCATTACCACCAATGACGGAATTCGCCCCCACTACGGTTTCACCGCCTAAAATGGTAGCGTTGGCATATATGGTCACATTGTTTTCAATGGTCGGGTGCCGTTTTGTTTTTTCCAAATTCTTCGCCACATACAAGGCACCTAAGGTCACCCCTTGGTAAATTTTAACGTTGTCGTGGATTACGGCGGTTTCGCCTATGACAACACCTGTGGCATGATCGATAAAAAAGGATTTACCAATGGTAGCTCCAGGATTGATGTCGACCCCGGTTTGTCTATGCGCATATTCCGTCATCATTCGTGGAATCAAAGGAACACCCTCAGCATAAAGCTCGTGCGCCAAGCGATAGATGGCAATGGCATAAAAACCAGGGTAGGCCATGTAGATTTCTTGGATGGAAAGGGAAGCCGGGTCACAATTTAAGATGGCCTCGGCATCCAAAATCAGGTTTTCCAGAATCTGTGGTAAATGTTCCACGTATTCGTTCCAGAGTTCCTCACTGGGCTTTTCCAAGTCCCAACAGGCCATGTCCATCAGCCGATTGAACTTTTTTTCCAATAATTCCAGATTGACCGCTACCGGGGTATTGGCGTCAAATAAGGTGTGAAAAAGCGTATCCGTGAAATCCTCGGTCTCCTGCTTTAAACGAAAATCCAAGTAAGGCAGCTTTTTGTGCCTAATGAGTTCGGCTATAATTCTCTCCTTGTCCATACTGCGGTTTATAGTCTAAAATTAGACAAAACCTTACCAAACAACGGTATAAAAGGCTAACTTTAGAGTAAAAATAACATATTACCGATATATGGCATCCAATGTAACCATCTCAAAGGAAGTTTTTGATTTTTTGACCGAATTGGAAAAAAATAATGACCGGGATTGGTTTGAAGCAAACAAGAAAACCTTCAAAAAACGGCAATCGGAGGTCAAAAATTTTCTGGAAGCGGCCAAACTTAATTTGAGCCATCATGATGAGATTGAAAAAATGAAGTTGTTCCGGATTTATAGGGATGTACGTTTTTCCAAGGATAAAAGTCCGTATAAAGCCCATTTTGCTGGCTTCTTTTCCCGATTGGGCGCACATTTACGAGGAGGATACTACATTCATCTAAAGCCCGGTCAATCCTTTTTGGGTGTTGGGTTTTGGGCTCCGGAGAAGGAAGACCTTTTTCGTATACGCAAAGAATTGGAGATGGACGCGGATGAATTTCGCAAGGTTATCAACCAGCCCGAATTAAAATCGATTTGGGGCGAGCTACAGGGCGACGAAGTGAAAACGGCTCCCAAGGGATTTGACAAAGAACACCCCGATATTGACCTTATCCGAAAAAAGCAATTCGTTTTTATGCGGAATTTCAAGGACTCGGAAGTGTTGTCGCCCACTTTTTTGGATGAAGTGGACAGGTCCTACAAGGCCATTCGCCCTTATTTTGATCTAATGAGCGAAATTCTCACCACTAATTTAAACGGCGAGTCAATTCTGAAATAACGTTTCTTCCTCTAAAAGCTGTATTTGGTCCTTGAGACGTTCCACCACCATGTTCATCATCCGTTTGTTAAGAGCGGAGGAATTGGTGATGTAGTCGCGATATTCTTCCACCGTAAACTGGCCAATAACCATTCCCTTTAGGGAATTTCGGAACTTGATGTCCTTTTGGATGGCCCGCTCAATATACTGGAACTTCTTCTCCAAAGAAAGTTCGTAGAAAACACCTTTATGCTTGTTCGCATAATTTTTGAAGGCCTCTACCAACAAATAATTTTGGAGTTTGAGCACTGGGCGAAGGGTCTTGTTCTGAAAATGCTCGTCAAAACCCATTTGGCTGTTAAAATGTGCAGATGAAATTGTGGGACGAATGTCCAATCGGCGGTCGGATGTTGAATCCATTGCTGTGATTTTTAATAAAATTACAGAATCAACCACCGCACACTTTTAAATAGGGCAATAGTTGTCAACGATGTTATGAACACCCTTTTAAATGATTATTTTAGGGCGAGTAAAAGTTACAAGCATGAAATTCGGAAAAGTAGACCATCCTGAAAACGTCGATTTTACCATTCCTCCTGACCATCCTGACACCCAAGTTGTTTTGTCCAAAACCAAGACTGGCACTAAAACCAAGGTATATGTGGGCTGTGCCAAGTGGAACAGGCAAGATTTGAAGAATTTTTACCCAAGGGGCACAAAGGATGAACTGGAATACTACTCGACCCAATTCAACAGTATTGAACTGAATGCGACCTTTTACCGCATCTTTCCTGCGGATACTTATGAAAAATGGCGCGACAAAACCCCGGAGGACTTCAAATTCTTCCCAAAAATGACCAATGAGGTCAGCCATTTGCGCCGTATGAACGATAAGGCGCTCGAGGCGGTGGACCGGTATTTGGCCGTAACCCCTTTGCTTGGGGACAAACTCGGCACCATCTTTTTACAAATGCACAATAACTTTGGCCCCAAAAACTGGGATAGGGTAGTGCGGTTTGTGGAATATTGGCCCAAGGAATTTCCGCTGGCCATGGAATTTCGACACACCGATTGGTTCAATGATGAAAAAGTGGCACAGGAACTTTTCCATTTATTGGAAGAAAACAACATCACCAATGTTTTGGTGGATACCGCAGGCAGACGAGACCTTATGCATATGCGATTGACCACTAACGAGGCCTTTATTCGTTATGTCGGGGCCAACCATCCTTCGGATTATCCCCGTTTGGATGATTGGGTCGACCGATTGTCTTCGTGGATAACCATGGGGCTCGAACACATTCACTTTTTTGTGCATCAAAACATGGAGGTAGAATCACCCCTCTTATCGGCTTATTTTATAAAACAACTAAACTCCAAATTGGGGTTTGACCTCCATATTCCCAAAACGACACTGCCGCCGCAGAAAGGGCTGTTCGATTAAAAATCGCCGAATTCATCAAGTTAAAAATCCCAAACGGCAAAAATTACACACTCAACAGTTGTTCCCACCCAAAAGTTTCAAATTCACAATTCACATGAATTTAAAGGGTTGGCCAGCATATTCTTATAGGTATTGGACTAACTTTGCAATGGAATTCAAAATATTTCAACTATGCGATTTCATACAAGAAAATGGGTTAAACCAGAAGATTTGAATGCCAATGGAACGCTTTTCGGGGGCAAGGTACTGGCCTGGATAGACGAAGAAGCGGTATTGTACAGCATCATTCAGTTGGAAAACAAGAAAATCGTAACCAAATATATGTCCGAAATCAATTTTATGAGTACTGCTCATGAGGGAGATATCATTGAAATCGGGATAGAAGTCATAAAGTTCGGGGTCACCTCAATTTCACTCAACTGTGAAGTACGAAACAAGATGACCCACGAAAGTATTGTTACCGTAGACAATATTATCATGGTCAACCTGGACGAAAACGGGAATCCGAAGGCCCACGGAAAAACCAAGATCGAATACGTAAAGGACCGATTGGCGAAAAAAGAAAAAGAAGAGGATAAAGCCGCTTCCTAATCCATGGTTTGGGCCACGGCCTGAACTTCATCCAAGACGCGTAAAAGGTTACCGCCCCATAATTTAGCGATTTCTTCCTCGGTATACCCTCTTTTGACCAGTTCCAAGGTAACATTGAAGGTTTCCGAGGCATCGGACCAGCCTTCGATACCGCCACCTCCATCAAAATCGGAACTGATACCTACGTGGTCAATACCGATCAACTTTACCATATAGTCAATGTGGTCCACAAAGTCGGCAACATTGACAGCTGGTGGGGCAGAAGCATCTGTTTCGGCCCATTCCTCACCAATGTTCATCACTTTTCGGTAGTTTGCGAAAAACTCCTCCCGTTGCGCATCGGTCAGTGTAGCAAATTGTGAGCGCTCGTACCACGCAACCCCTAAGGAATCCGCTACTTTTTTATACACTTCGGTCATGTAGGCAGATCGGGCTTCGTGCTTTTCAGTGTTCAAATAGGAGCTAAAGGCCACCGTTTGCACCACACCGCCATTTTCTTTCATCAACATCAGCTGTTCGTCGTCCAAGTTTCGGCTGTGGTCGCAAAGTGCCCTAGCAGAAGAATGCGAGGCAATAATGGGAGCCTTGGACAGCGCTATCATTTGTTTCATCGCTTCTTTGGAGGGATGGGACACATCGATCATGATTCCTACACGGTTCATTTCTGCTACCGCTTTCTTGCCCAATTCGCTTAGGCCGTTGTGCAACCAAACGCTATCTCTTTCCCCTGTGTTCGAATCACTGAATTGGCTGTGACCGTTATGGGAAAGCGACATGTAAAGCGCTCCTCTTTTTTGGTATTCCTCTATTTTGGATAGATCTTCACCGATGGGATAAGCATTTTCAACTCCGATCATGGCCACTTTTTTGCCAGATGCGGCAATACGTCTTACGTCGTCCGAAGTTAAAGCCAATTCTATCTGGTCCGGTGCTATCTCTTCACAGAGTCGGTGAATGGCATCGAACTTGGCCATGGCATTTTCGGATGCCTTGGCATATCCTTCGGTGGTCAACGTATCCTGACCTGTATACACGATCAAAAAGACTGCATCCAATCCACCTTCTTTCATTTTGGGAAGGTTGACTTGGGTTTCCAGTCGTTGGGTGTAGTTAATGCTATCCGTAAAGTTTTGCACGTTGATATCGTCGTGCGTATCGATAGTGATCACGGAATCATGAATCCGTTGTGCTTTTTCTTCCAAGCTTTCTGTTTTTTCAGGTTTTTTCTCCGCACAGGAGACAAGTAAGGCAAGGGTCAATAGTAAACTTAAATATTTCATGGTTGGTTTTTTTACACATACAAATAACGCAATTTGACAACAAAATCCGAATGCTACGGAACAATAAATTGTAATACCTGGCTATAATCAACACTTTTAAGTGTAATAATAACCATTAGCACAAGACATTGGGAACACGAGAACTATTAACGTATCTGGAAAAGTTGGAAATCGGATTGAGCTCATTCTCCTACGAAGAGTTGGGCGTGGTAGAGGCCGGAAAGCTTAAAAAGTCCTTTGAGGTATTTAAAATGGGGCTGGAAAACAAAGTTTTTGGGGCCTCGGAAATGAAACAGCTCGAAAACATCTACGAAAAAGTAGGTATCCAAAGCTTGGACAAAAGGGAGTTTAACGAGGTGAATCCGGACAAATTGATTTCCCTTGTTAGCGCACTTGAAGCTACAACATTGTCCCCAGAGCAACAGGAACTTGTGGATGAACTTAAAAAACTGGCCCAACATCCGAAGAAAAGCACACAAAATCAACATAAAAATGTAGACGGTATGTCCACCGATTTTGAATTTATAGAAAAGAGCTTGCAAGCTGGTTTCTCTTCCCAAAAAATTGACCTTCAGCCTGTTTTGGAAGACTGCATGGGCCAAATGGAGCTTTTGGAAGAATTGGTTCGCATGTTCCAACAGCATGTTTTTGAGTTTATCGGAAGTGCCAAGGTCAATCTAATCAACAAAAACTTTGTGGAACTGGAGCTTTCCTGTCAAAAAATAATACCATCCCTGCGCATGATGAAAACTTTTGGGCTGCTGGAAGTTGCTCAGCAGATTTCAAGATTATGCAAAACGGATAGGGATGAAAGACATTTGAATTTTTTATACGACCAATTTCTGCAGGAATATCCCAAGATTCAAGAGCAGATAGATTTTGAAATGGAGATATTCAGAACCTTGTGAAAAAGTGAAGATGGCGACCCATGAGCTTCCCAAATACTTGCAAAGTGTTTTTTACCCTTTGTTTCAGCATACTACAGACCTTGAGTGCCAATTGTTGCTGTTGAATGAAATGTTGGAAGTAGGGGACCATAAGGAAATACCCTTTTTGAAGGAACTGGAGTCGCATGACAATCCCAAAATTAGCAGCAAGGCCTTTCAAATTAAGAATGAACTGCAGGAAAAATTGGGATTGATGACAGAAACCGAACGAAGAAGATTGCCCATGAACCTTTGCTTTATTTATGACGAGTTCAACATTCGTCCCAGCAAAGTGGACAAGGAGTTGGATTTTGAGATAGCATTGGACATTTTGAACATGAAATAAAAAAGGATTTCACCACCCGAAGCAGGTGTTTCACCACAATTTGAGGAAAGCACATAATCTTTGAAATGAAATCACGTTATACAAAGACCCAAACTTAAATTGAGATTACGATGTTGTACGACACCTACGGTGAGGAATACTTGGCTTTTTTGCAAGAACTCAACGAAATTTTAACAGTAAACCAACTTGCTGAACTTGATTACCTATAGTTAACAAACAAACCCAAAATTTGTTACCATGAACAACCAGAACAAAGAAAACACCGCCTACTTGAATTTTATTCAAGATTTGAAAGACTTGCTTACGGACTTTGATATCAGTCTGTTGAGCAGATCCTAATTATTTAAGTGATTATCATGGAAAAGGGGATGTTGATAAAAT
Source organism: Allomuricauda sp. MMSF_3307 (assembly GCF_030733585.1). Classification (NCBI taxonomy): domain Bacteria; kingdom Pseudomonadati; phylum Bacteroidota; class Flavobacteriia; order Flavobacteriales; family Flavobacteriaceae; genus Allomuricauda; species Allomuricauda sp. MMSF_3307. The sequence continues at coordinate 11,801 of NZ_JASHIQ010000005.1, read as the reverse complement.
CAGCATCCCCTTTTCTATTACATATTTTAAGGCAACCTATCCCAAATAAGATTTTAAGATCTTGCTTTTGGAGGTATGTCGCAATTTTCTAATGGCCTTTTCCCGTATTTGTCTTACGCGTTCGCGGGTCAAATCAAACGTACTGCCTATTTCTTCCAAAGTCATGGAGGGTTGGTCCCCAATGCCGTAATACAGACGAACCACGTCCGCTTCCCGTGGGGAGAGCGTATCCAAGGCTCGGTTGATTTCCGTGTTCAGGGATTGGTGCATAAGGCCCTTATCCGGTTTGGGCGAATCCCCGGCGTTCAATACATCATATAAATTGGAGGTTTCCCCTTCTTTTAAAGGTGCATCCATAGATACGTGCCGCCCTGTGTTCTTGAGGGATTGCTTCACTTCGGAAACGGTCATGTCCAGCTCCTTGGCAATTTCTTCTGGCGATGGTGGGCGCTCATGTGCCTGTTCCAAATAGGAAAAGGTCTTTTTTATCTTGTTGATGGAACCAATTTTGTTCAATGGCAATCGTACCACACGTGACTGTTCTGCCAAGGCCTGCAGAATGGATTGTCTGATCCACCAAACCGCGTAGGAGATAAACTTAAACCCTCGGGTTTCATCAAAGCGTTTGGCGGCCTTTACCAGACCCACGTTTCCTTCATTGATCAAATCTGGGAGTTTAAGGCCCTGATTTTGGTATTGTTTTGCCACGGAGACCACAAACCTGAGGTTGGCATTGGTCAACTTTTCCAAAGCAGCTTGGTCTCCGGCCCTGATCTTCTGTGCTAGCTCAACTTCTTCCTGTGCGGTGATCAAATCGATTTTGCTGATGTCCTGCAAGTATTTGTCGAGAGATTTGGATTCGCGGTTCGTGACCTGTTTGATAATTTTAAGCTGCCTCATTCTTATATCTGGTTTACTAGTGTTACAAGCTATCATTATACATTATAATCTCCATTTTTCCAAGTCGAAATTGTTATTGTTATCAAAATGTTATGAGTAAATCATCGAAAAAGTTGAATTGGGGGCCAAATGGGAATTGTTGATACTATTTTGATAGAATTAACCTCTGGGATTGGTCACAAGTACAAAAAACCCCTAATTTTGTAGGGTTTTTTATTTAAGAATCCAAAATGCCATTTTCCCTTTGGAAGTAAACAACTCAATCAAAAAGAAAACGCTTTACGGCTATCAGGAGGAAGACCTGAACAAAATCTTCGAGCAACTGGACAAGCTTCCTGCGGGCAGTAATATCTTGTACCAATTGCCCACGGGAGGAGGAAAAACCGTAGTGTTTTCGGAGATTACACGAAGGTTTATCCAACAGACCGGAAAAAAGGTGATGGTACTTACCCACCGTATCGAGCTGAGCAAGCAAACCTCCAAAATGCTCAAAGGGTTTGGCGTGGCCAACAAAGTCATCAACAGTGAAGTGAAGGAACTCTACGACCAGGATGATTATATGTGCTTTGTGGCTATGGTGGAAACCTTGAACAACCGCCTTCAGGAAGAAAAAGTAAAAATCAACAATGTAGGCCTTGTAATCATTGATGAGGCCCACTACAACTCGTTCCGAAAGCTGTTCAAATATTTCGAGAAGTCTACGATTTTAGGTGTAACGGCCACTCCGTTGAGCTCCAACATCAAACTGCCCATGAAGGACAATTACAAGCACCTGATCATTGGGGAGTCGATAAAATCATTAATTGAAAAGAACTTTTTGGCCAGGGCCAACCTGTATAATTATGATGTTAGCCTACGCACCCTTAAATTGGGCATTAATGGTGACTATACCGTAAAATCCTCGGACGAGTTTTACAGTGCACACAGCATGCTCGGGAAATTGCTCTCTGCCTACGAGGAAATTGCCAAGGGGACCAAAACGCTGATCTTCAACAACGGAATCAATACATCCCTTTATGTGTACGAGACCTTTAAAAAGGCTGGGTATAATGTTCGCCACCTCGACAACAAGAACACGGCCTCCGAACGCAAGGATATTCTGGATTGGTTTGCCAAAACGCCCGACGCCATCCTTACCTCGGTGAGTATATTGACCACCGGGTTTGACGAACCCACGGTGGAAACCATTATTTTGAACAGGGCTACACGATCACTCACCCTATATTTCCAAATGATTGGAAGGGGATCCAGGGTGCTTCCTGACAAAGATGAGTTCAATGTAATCGACATGGGAAATAATATTGCCCGTTTCGGACCTTGGGATGCACCTGTGGACTGGCAAGAAATCTTTCATTTTCCTGATTTTTATCTGGAAAACATCAAAAATGATGAGGAAATTGAGCGGGATTTTGTCTATGAGATGCCCGAAGAACTTCGCGCCAAATTCAGCAAGTCGGAGAACATCACCTTTGATGTGAAGGAAGAGTACAAAAAGATATTTGCCCAGGGCAAAAAATCAAAAATTGTACTGGAGAAGAGTATTGAACAGCACGCGAAAATCTGTGTGGAAAATAGCGAAGATGTTTTTGATGCCCGAATCTTGGCCAAGGAGCTCAAGGATGAGATTTCGTATCGTGTAAAGCAATATTCCTATTGCATCATGAACAATACCAAGAACTATAAGGAATGGCTGGAGGAAGATTATGAACGAAAGCTCCGTTCCAGTATCTCCAAAATGTTTGCGGCCAAGATGTAGATCAAGTTGTCAGGAATGTCGGCAGCTCCGTTTTTTGGATTTGAGCTTGAACTTACACTTACCATTGCATTTGAAATTTGAGCTTGAACTTGATAGTTGAGTTTAAATTTTAATCCCCAATAGTATACGGCCATCTTTGTATTTTTACCTCCATGTCCAAAAAACTACTTGTAATTGGTTATGTATGGCCCGAACCCACAACAACTGCGGCCGGAAGTCGTATGCAACAATTGTTGGAGGCGTTTTTGGCGTTTGGTTATCAGATCACATTTGCCAGCACGGCAAGTAAAACCGAGTTCAGTTTGGATTTGGAAACCATGGACATTGCAACGGTCCACATCCAACTCAACCATTCGAGTTTTGATGATTTTATACAGCAATTGAAGCCCAATGTGGTGATGTTCGACCGTTTTATGGTAGAGGAACAATTTGGGTGGCGCGTGGCGGAACACGCACCAAGTGCCTTGCGTATACTCAATACCGAAGATTTACATGCGCTGCGCAAGAGTAGGGAAGAGGCACTTAAAAAGAACCAAATCTTTGAGATTGAAGATTGGAAAAACCATCCAACAACGTTACGGGAAATTGCTAGCATCTATCGCTGCGATCTTACGTTGATGATTTCCAGCTACGAAATGGAAATTTTACAGCATAAGTTGAAGGTCCCTTCGGATTTGCTGCTTTGTATTCCGTTTATGGTAGATGTTGGGAGTATACCTGCTGCAAAAAACCCTCCATTCGATGCCAGAAATGGTTTCATAAGTATCGGAAATGGCAAACACGCACCCAATGTGGATGCACTAAAGGTCTTGAAAAATGAAATTTGGCCCCGAATTCGCCATCAACTGCCCAATGCTGAAATCCAAATTTATGGCGCATATCTACCGCAACAGGTCAACGAAATACACGACCCCATAACCGGTTTTTACGTTAAGGGATGGGCGGAAGATGCGTTCAGGGTGATCCAAAGTGCCAGGGTGATGTTGGCTCCACTTCGATTTGGAGCAGGAATCAAAGGAAAGTTGTTGGATGCCATGCAAACCGGAACCCCAAGCGTAACCACCACCATAGGTGGCGAGGGCATGCATGCTGACTTGGCATGGAACGGATTTATTGCCGATGATTGGGAAGCATTTGTCCAAGCTGCCGTGAAATTGCATCGAGACCAAAAAAGTTGGGAAAGTGCCCAATACAACGGTAATGCATTGCTCCAACAGTTGTATGATAGGCAAAGCTTACAAAGTAGTTTGGAAGAACGATTGGAACACCTGATGATGGATTTGGAAGCCCATCGCTCACAAAATTTCATTGGAAAACTGTTACAGCATCAAACCATGAGTAGCACCAAATATATGGCCAAATGGATTGAGGAGAAGCATAAAGGTTGAACCCTTTAATGCTGCCCAAAGTACATCAATCCAGTAATTGGTCCGTAATGATCAAAGTGTATTCAAAAACATTTTCCAAAGGTTCCGATAACACCCACAATTCGTCATCAACAGGAGTTTGCTGATACCGCAATACATAATCCTCGTTTACCAAAGAATACAGTTTAATGGCTTCAAAGCGTAAAGACGCTGTTGGCATGACCGCTATCGTCTCATTGTTCAGGGTAGAGCCAATGATACTGGATGACTGTTTGGCTATTTGCGAAATTTGGTTGGACTCATCAATGTAGAACAGATCCACATTGGAGTTGTTTTGAATTTTGTATGATGTTTCAAATCCAGCGTTTTCGAAATCGTCCTCACATTGAAATGACATCAAAAATGGGAAGAGCATCAATAGAAATACTTTTTTCATGGCTTTTTTGTCCTAAAGATAGATTTATTCTCCCCTCTCACGTTAAGTTGATGTTACTTCTTTTTAAAATTCACTCTTACCCCACGTTGTTTAAAAAGTAGAGTGTTCTTTTCGGGATCAAAGGTCATTTCGATACCTGCGGAGACAAATTCAAATTGATGCTCGTCCACAGCGTCCAAAGTAAATGCTGGCTGACCCGTAGCTCTGCCCTTGAGCACCCCATCCTCAATGAAAATACTTATGTCCAAAGGAAAATCCGGGGCGGTATAGTTGCCCACATAACCCTCCAATTGTTCGGGTGATACTTCATGAGTATTGAATTTTGGCAATTCAAAAGGCTCATTGCAGACCGTGCTCAAAACGGCAATGGCAATGTCATTGGTATTCATATTGTTGCCATTTGAGGTAAGGGCAAAGGATACATTGCCGTCATCAAAATGACCGAATAAAGAAGAGAATCCATCTATCCCTCCCGTGTGACCATAACTGGTTCGCTCATGAAAAGGAAAGCTGAACAATCCCAATCCATAGCCGTCCGTAATCTTTTTCATGGCTTCTACATACTCCAAATCAAGCAATTTGCCTCCAAAAAGGGCATCACTAAATTTGACAATATCTGTTGGATTGGAAACTATGGCGCCTGCACCAACAGGGATGGACATATCGGTTTCTGGATGTTCTTGCCATTTATCCAGGTACATGTACGATTTACATTCGTTGGCCTTTGTGCCAATTTTTTCGCCAACATAGGTATTGGCAAGCCCTAAGGGCTTTGTAATAAATTCTTCAAGCAGTTCGGGATAGGGTTTTCCCATGCTCTTTTCCAGAATGTAGGTCACCAACACAAAATTGGAATTACTGTATTGGAATTTGCTGTCGGGCTCAAAATCACTTCCCGCCTTTACAATGATTTCCACCATTTCTGATGCAGATTTTGGCTGGGTCATGTAGGTGGCATACGCAGGGTCATCCGTAAAATTGTGGATACCGCTTCGGTTGCCCAACAGTTGTTTGATGGTAATATTTTCCGATTTTGGAACCTCTGGAAAAAACTGGTCCAAGGTCTGGTCTAAAGACAGTTTTCCTGCCGATATGGCCTTAAAAACCAATACTGCTGTAAATGTTTTGGTAATGGAACCAATGCGATATCTGGAAGCCACTGTTGCTTTGGATTCGGAAGTGACGTCACAATACCCCACCGAACGTGTGTAGATCAACTCACCGGCTTGGGAGACGGCAACACTGCCCATGAACTTATTGTTCTCTTCCAGGAGATCAAAATATTGGTCCAATTTTACGGTATCAAACTCTTGGGACCATAACGAAGCGGTAAAAAGCAAAAGAACGGTCACAGTCCAATGCGTTTTGAACTGTTGTTTGCAAAATAAAGAAAGAGGGCTTTTCATGACATGGAGGTTTAGTGTTGCCTCCAAATTAGAGCATTTCCATGTCAAACCAAAAAGAACCTGCCTGCACTATACCTTTTTCACCCGATATTGGTAAGGTTTCCGGCCAGGTGCATCTGTTTGGAGCTTCGGCAAACGCTCAAAAAAACCGGAACCTATCATTTTCTTTTGAAAACGGCTACGGTCCAGGGTTTCCTCCAAAATGGTTTGGTGCAATTGATGCAATTGTGGCATCGTAAATTCCGTAGGCAATAAATTGTAGGTCAATGGTTCTTGTTGTACATCTTCCTTGAGCCGCTCCTTGGCCTCTAGTACAATATCCCGATGGTCCATCCACATAGGAGGGAGGTCATTCATGTTGAACCAACCAAAAGCCGAGTCCAAATTACCGATTACCGGTCGGGTCTCTTCAAAATTGACCAAGGAATAGTGCGCGAGGGTCACAAAACGGTCGTTCAACCAAGAATTTTCTTTAAAAGGAAAGTCCAATTCCTTAAAAAATTGCTGCCATTCCTCTGTAAACTTACGGTCTTCACCGCCAAAAACGGACAAAAACTTAAAGTGGGGGTCTTCCAACCCAGTTCGTTCCCTTAGGATACGCACCGTGGCCGCTTCCACAGATTCCGAACGTAGGATATACCCACCGGGCAATAGCCACTTATCACCAATCTGAAGCAACAAACATTTGAGTTGGTCTTCATGAAATCCGATGATGACCATGTCCACCGAAAGATTGGGCAAATAATCTTGTTGACCGTTTTCGATAAAAGTTCTGATGTCCATACAGCAAAAATAATGATTTGTGTCATTTTGCCACAATTAAATCTTTTTTATATTTGTGTCAAGTTGACACAAACTATATATTATGAAAAAAGCACTCCGCATTTCGTTGAAAACCATCGGTGTTCTTCTGTTATTAGTTTTAGTAGGAGGACTATTAGGATGGTGGTATTTACGCTCACAATTTCTGGATTTTGAGGATGACTACACAGAAAAGGCAGAAATACCGTCGGTCACTATTGATGGTTACACGTTTCTGGACCGAAATGGCAATGGCCAGTTGGATGTATACGAAGACAGCCGGCAACCTATTGAGGCTAGGGTAGCGAATGTACTTTCCCAAATGACTGTGGAGGAGAAAATCCACTTATTGAAGGGTTCTGGAATGGCTTCCGGCATGGGAATGGTGGAACCTGAAGAAGGCATTCCCGGAGTGGTGGGAACCATTGTGGCCACACCACGGCTCGGCATTCCGAGTATTAATCTCTCCGATGGGCCGGCGGGGCTCAGAATAGAACCTAAACGTGATGGTATAGATCGAACATTTTACTGCACCGCATTCCCGATAGCTACGCTGTTGGCATCAACATGGAACACCGAATTGGTGGAAAATGTGGGCATTGCCATGGGCAATGAAGCACTCGAGTATGGCATCGATGTCATATTGGGCCCGGGAGCAAACATTCACCGACACCCGTTTTGTGGACGGAACTTTGAATACTATTCCGAAGACCCCCTGTTGACTGGGAAAATTGGGGCTGCCATGGTCAATGGCATAGAATCCAACGGCGTTGGAACTTCCGTGAAGCATTTTGTGGCCAACAACCAAGAAACCAATAGAAACTATAATGACACCAGGGTTTCCGACCGGGCCATGCGTGAAATCTATCTGAAAGGATTTGAAATCATTGTGGAAGATGCACAACCGTGGACCATTATGTCATCTTACAACAAGGTAAATGGCACCTATACCTCGGAGAGCAAGCATTTATTGACCGATGTATTACGAAACGATTGGGGATTTGAAGGATTAGTGATGTCCGATTGGTTTGGAGGGAACGATGCCGTGGCTATGGTCAATGCCGGGAACGACCTATTGGAGCCTGGCACCAAAAAACAATGGAAAGCCCTAACAGCAGGGTACGAGGACGGTTCTTTGGACATGGATGCCGTAGATACTTCGGTAAAACGTATTTTGACGTTGATTTTCAAGAGTAAAAAAATGACCGATTTTACCTTTGGTGAAAATCCCGATTTGGAAGCCCATGCGGCCATTACGCGAAAATCAGCATCGGAAGGAATGGTATTGTTGAAAAATGATGATGCACTTCCCTTGGAAAAAGGACAGAACGTAGCATTGCTCGGGGTGTATTCGTATGATTTTATTGCTGGAGGAACAGGTTCTGGCGATGTAAACGAAGCCTATACGATTTCTTTGGAAGAGGGACTCATCAATGCCGGATTCCGTGTGAGCCCCACTGCAAAGCAGGCCTATCAAAAACACAGGGCAGCCAATGAAGAGGCCTTTGAAAAACCCGAAGGCATGTCGGCCATGTTCAATCCATATCTTCCTCCCGAGATCAGCTACGATAAGGATTTAATGAAAACCATCGCTTCAGAAAGTGATTTGGCCATCATCACCATTGGTCGAAACAGCGGTGAGGGCGGTGACAGGGTCGTTGCGAACGATTTTCTGTTGTCCGACAAGGAAAAGGAGATGCTGAGCACGACTTGTGAGGCCTTTCAAAAAGCAGGAAAAAAGGTTATTGTGGTGTTGAACATTGGTGGTGTTATCGAAACGGCTTCATGGAAAAACCAACCGGATGCCATTGTACTCGCATGGCAAGGCGGGCAAGAAGGTGGTAACGCCGTAGCGGATATTTTGAGCGGAGACGTTAACCCCAGTGGAAAATTGACCATGACCTTCCCTGTTGATGTGGCAGATCATGCCAGCAATGCAAATTTCCCGCAAAACGGTTTGCCCATGCAAATAACGGATATGTTGTTTGGTAAGGATGAAGTTCCGGAAGATGAAATGGTAAAGAATGTCGATTACACCAATTATGAAGAAGGAATTTATGTGGGCTACCGTCATTTTGACAAAGCAGGTGTGGAGGTGTCCTACCCCTTTGGTTATGGGCTTTCCTATACCAGTTTTGAATACGGCGATATGGAAATGTCGCAAGAAAATGATACCATTAAAGTATCTGTTCCCGTAACCAATACGGGGGAATCATCAGGGAAAGAGATTGTTCAATTCTACGTTTCCAAGGATTCCACTCAAATCGATAGACCCGAGCAAGAACTTAAGGCCTTTGCCAAAACAAAATTACTCGGTGCAGGAGCAACAGATACGCTTCGCGTGAACATTCCCGTGAACTATCTGAGGTATTGGAACGAGAATCAATCGCAATGGTCGCTGGAACCGGGAAGCTATACCATAAAGGCAGCCGCTTCTTCGCGTGACATCAAAAAGGCAACAAAAATTGAATTATAAGTTTAAGTGGTTCTCATTTACATCGTGGAACCGCTTGATTCATGGATAGTGTGTTTAGATGAGGGATGTCCGTTTTACCAAAACGTGGCGTCCCTTACTTTTTTTGACCTAAAAAACGAATTACTGAACCTTTGCCCACGTGACCATCTCCTTCGTTCAACGTTATGGTTGTTTTTTTAAGTTCCAAAAATTCAAAATTGGCGAAATCGGTTTCCAATTCTTCCAACGAAAACAGATAATCCACATTATTGGGACCACCTACTTTCGGATTTTTCTTTTTAAACGCTAGATGGTCTTTGCTGAAGCCTTCAAAAATGAGGGTGCCGCCTTTTTTCAAATAATTGTTCAGCAACTTATGATACTTAGAGCGGATGTGGGGCGGAAAATGGGCATAGATCAAAGCGATGGCATCAAATTGTTCGGGTTGATAGTGAAGCTTCGGAAGTTCACCGATCACATAATCCAATTCAACACCTTTCTTTTTGGCCAACTGGAGTGCTTTTCGTTGTCCTGCCTCGCTTATATCAAAAGCAGATACCTTCCAGCCCAATTGTGCGGCATAAACCGCATTTCTACCTTCACCCTCGGCAGGAAATAATATGGAACCAGGCTGTAAATTTTTCAGCTTTTCCTTCAAATAGGCATTGGGAGCGGTTCCATAAACGTATTCTTCCTGCCCAAATCGGGTATTCCACATTTCAAGCCAGTCGTGTTGCATGCTTTAAGTTGATTTTGACCTAAAATTAACGCAATTCCTTTAACCGGTAAAAATCAATTACTCCATACTCACAATCGCTGTGGTGGTGCCATCGTGCATGTATTTGGAGGCAGCATATAGCAGAAGTGATTCGCCTTTAGGGTTTTGTATGGTGGTTTTATATGCCCAACTGTATTTTGATCCGCCGCTGCTCATCATGGTAAATTGAGAAGATTCATAATATGGGATTCGGCCACGCAAACCTTCATGTTTTGTAATGTAGCTTCGAGGTATCGCAATCGTGTAGCGTTCCGCATTGATGTTATCGTCAAATATGCTGTTTTCCACCTTACCCAAGACAAAAGTGGCACCTGTAGGGATTTCGGTCAAAATAAAATGACCATTGGAATCCACCTCAAAACCAAATGATTGGTCATCCAAATCATAAGTAGTCCCTACATTAAAGGCCGTCTCTTCCAAAATAGGTCTTAAGCTAATGCCCCCTATAAAATCCTGTACTTCAATATGGTCAAAAGATAATGAAGGAGTCCGTTTTACAAAGTAACGGTCTGGATTGATATGCCGTTTGAGCACCAAATATCCCAGAACTACCAAACCGAATAATACAGCTAAGAGTATTCCCAAAGTTTTAAATCGCATCATGTGGTAAATGTATATGGAAATCCTAAAACACAATGCTGCCAATTGACGGATGCCCTGTTTGATCTGACGAATGAAGCGATTTGGCCAAAATTCATCCAAATCCAAGCTTTTTTGTACATCTTAAACAGTGGAGGTTTGATTATCCAAAACAGAATCGGTCATAACGTAGAATTTCCGTTATTTTGTGATAAACAAAACAGATATTTATGGAATCACCCAAATGGCAGACAGCCATGGAATTTGAGGATATCACCTATAAAAAATGTAATGGCGTAGCCCGGATTGCTTTTAACCGCCCCGATGTACGCAATGCATTCCGCCCCAAAACGACCAGTGAACTTTACAAAGCCTTTTATGATGCCCAGGAAGATACTTCCATTGGGGTTGTGCTCCTTTCTGGGGAAGGGCCATCGTCCAAGGATGGTAAATGGGCCTTTTGCAGTGGTGGCGACCAAAAAGCTAGGGGCCATAAAGGATATGTTGGCGAGGATGGCTACCACAGGTTGAATATTTTAGAAGTCCAGCGATTGATTCGTTTTATGCCCAAGGTGGTCATTGCCGTGGTGCCTGGTTGGGCCGTTGGGGGAGGGCATAGCCTTCATGTGGTCTGTGATATGACCCTCGCGAGCAAAGAACACGCCATTTTTAAACAGACTGATGCCGATGTGACCAGTTTTGATGGAGGATATGGTTCTGCCTATCTGGCCAAAATGGTGGGACAGAAAAAAGCCCGGGAGATTTTCTTTTTGGGAAGGAACTACTCGGCACAAGAAGCGTATGAAATGGGAATGGTGAATGCCGTTATCCCGCACGATGAATTGGAGGAGACCGCCTACCAATGGGCCCAAGAGATTTTGGCCAAGTCCCCAACATCCATTAAAATGCTCAAATTTGCCATGAACCTTACCGATGATGGTATGGTGGGCCAACAAGTGTTCGCGGGAGAAGCCACGCGACTGGCGTATATGACCGACGAGGCCAAAGAGGGCCGGAATGCCTTTTTGGAAAAGCGCAAGCCCGATTTTGGCAAGGATAAATGGATTCCGTAAGTCAATTTACAGCTGCCAACAAACAATTTACAATTACCCATTGTCATTTTCTGTGGGAGTGAAATGGTTGAGGCATCTATATTTCTCGACTGTGCTCGAAATGACAAGAAATGAACAACTGTAGTTGTCACATCGAGCGAAATCGAGATGCGTCTTGGATTATTCAGGATGGCCTAAAATTGAAAAGAGCCCTGCCACTTGGGTCAGGACTCTTTTACGAGAACACTATATGAAAATGAAAAAATTACTT
>NZ_JASHIQ010000004.1:0-401095 GCF_030733585.1 Allomuricauda sp. MMSF_3307 | reverse complement strand
GCGACAATACCGATGACGATGATGACAACGACGGCACTCCAGATTCAGAGGATGCCTTCCCGAAGGATGCTTTCGAGGATACCGATACCGATGGTGACGGAACAGGCGACAATGCCGATGACGATGATGACAACGACGGTACTCCGGATTCAGAGGATGCTTTCCCAAAAGATGCTTCCGAAGATACCGATACCGATGGTGACGGAACAGGCGACAACGCCGACGATGATGCGGACAATGATGGTGTACCAGACACTGAGGACGCCTTCCCAAATGATTCCAACGAAACCTCCGATGTGGACGGCGATGGTGTTGGCGACAATGCAGATAACGACGATGATAACGATGGCGTAACCGATTCGGACAACGATGGGGACGGCCTAGGGGACAATGTGGACAACGATGATGACAATGATGGAATCCCGGATAGTGAAGATGCTTTCCCAACGGATGCCAGTGAAACTGTGGATACCGATGGAGATGGTATTGGCGACAATGCCGATACGGATGATGACGGCGATGGATATTCTGATGAGGTAGAACTGATGGAAGGAACCAACCCAACCGATGCGTCCAGCAAACCCTTGGACACCGATGGTGATGGTATCCCCGATACCATGGACGAAGATGACGACAACGACGGCGTTTCCGATTTCGATGACGCATTCCCAACGGACGAAGAACCATTATTGGTACCTGCCCAGGCCTTTACGCCCAACGGCGACGGTAACAATGATGCCTGGATCATCCCGGGGATAGACAACTATCCCAACAACGTGGTCAAGGTTTACAACCGATGGGGACACGAAGTGTTCGCCACAAAATCCTATCGTAACGATTGGGAAGGTTTTTATAAAAGTAGAAACGAAAAGCTTCCTGCAGGTTCATATTTATACATCATAGACCTGGGCGATGGCAGTGCACCATTGCAAGGCTGGATATTCATCAACTATTAATACCAACAAAAAACCATACTACAACAATGAAACTTTTCAATAACATACGATTACTGGCCCTGTTCCTCGTGGTTTGTGCTACGGCAAATGCCCAACAGGACCCCAACTATACCTTTTACCGTTACAATATGAACATTTACAACCCGGCCTTCGTAGGAAGTTCAGAGGCTGCGGAATTCGCTTTGGGCATCCGTAGCCAATGGGCAGGCATCGAAGGGGCACCGGAGAGCCAGAGCGCTATTTTCGGGATGCCGGTCGGGAAAAATGTGGGACTCGGTGCCTCCATCCTAAACGACAGGACTTTTATAGAACAACAGACTTGGGTGGCCATTGATGTGTCCTATAATGTCCAGTTGGATGAAGAGCACACCCTTTATTTCGGAATCAAGGGAAGCGCGAACTCCTACGATGCCAATACCCAAGGCCTTATCACTTACGGCGTTGGTCAGGATGGGGCATTAATGGATTACGAAAGCCGCTTTACGCCCAATGTGGGAGCCGGGGTCTATTTGAAACACGATAGGTATTTTGCTTCCCTTTCTGCTCCAAAGCTGTTGACCCCGGACCGTTTGCAAGAACGGGATGGGAACGCTTTCTTGGGTGTGGACCGCATGCACGCCTACTTGAGCGGTGGATACACCTTCTTGCTAGGAAGGACATTGGACCTTAAGACCATGGGCATGTTCCGCTATGTGGATGCATCTCCCATCTCTGTGGAAGTAACCGGAATCCTGGACTTTGGGGAGCGCTTTGAGTTTGGGGCCAGTTATAGGCACGATGAGAGCATCAGCGGACTGTTCCTGTTCAATATCAGCAATGGGTTCAATTTGGGCTATGCCTATGAGACCTCTATCCAAAATCCGATTGATGGACTGGATAATAATACCCACGAGCTTTTTATGCGGTTGAAAATGTAAACTATATAGTTTACCAAAAGAGAAAGGCTGCCTAAAATGGCAGCCTTTTATTTGTATTCAATTTTTAAATGAATTTATCGTCTCAGTCAGACATTAGGGATTTGCTGAGCATGAAGACTATTTATTCAATGGAGTATTCTACCCTCACCTCACCCTCGTTAGCCTGGAATGGATCAAACTCAAAGACTACCGGAATCATACCATAATACTCCATTTTAATATTATCTGAAAAAGAGCCCATATATTTTCTATCCAACCCTAAAAAGCGAATGGCTATGGTATCATTTACAGAACCTTGCACTTTAAAAAGAGCAACACCATAGGGCTTAAGGGGCTTTTCGTAAGGAACCAAGGTATCAAAAACCGGTTGCGAAAAATCGGTGATCACGTGTGTTCTACTTCGTTTTCCACAGGAAGAAACCACTAGGGAACCCAGAACAAAAGGAAGGATTCTTTTTAGTACCATAAAAAAAGGGATATACTTTTTAACCCTTTAAAGGTATCACAATACGTACACTTGTACCCTTCCCTTCTTCGGAATCGATATGCAGTGTTCCATGGATATCCTCGACCATTTCAGTTACGAGTTGAAGCCCTAGGCCATACCCTTTTTCGTAGTCGGTGCCATGGTCCTCGAACCAAGCTAATTTTTTAATATTTTCCAAGCGTTCCTTTGGGATTCCCTTGCCGTTGTCGCTAACCGTGATCATTAAGGCCCTCTTTCCGTCTTTACCCGAAATATCGAGGTCCACACCGATAGTTCCTTGCGAAGGGGTAAATTTGATGGCGTTCGCGATGAGGTTGCCCACTATGGGCAGCAGTTTTCTTCTTGGAAACTTTTGATGGTCTTCTTTTTGGTTGATAACAATGTCCAGTCGGATTTCCTTATTACGGGCTGGAAGTTCGTAAAGCCCCTCCAGATGCCGCTTAAAACCAGATAGGTTAAAGTAGTTTTCCTGTTGTTGGGCCTTCTGCCTTTCCAGAATATCGTCGGTCAACTCCAGTAACTTGGCAGCAGATGCTTTGATCATTTGCATATACTGCATGAATTCTTCTTCGTCCAAAGGTACATTTTCAGTGCTCGTAGCTAAACCGAGAATGCCTCCAATAGGACCTCGTACATCGTGGGCCAATTGATTGCGCTGTACCGTTGCTTTATCCAATGCTTCCTGGAGTTCATCCCTATTTAACTTGTTCTCCAGTTTCTCCACAATCTCATTTGCAATGAGCCGTAACAACTTTTTCTTTTCCTCTGAAACACTTTTTTCCTGATAGTCCATCACACATAGTGCCCCGATATTCTCCCCGGTCTTCACCTTTAACGGAATGCCCAAGTAGTAGCGGAACCCGTCATCAGCCTTTACAAAAGGCCTGTCGCTAAAACGCTCATCGCGCCCAAGGTGCGGTATTTCCATAATATGGTCGGACTGAATGGTATGTTGGCAAATGGAGTATTCCAGATCCATCTGAAATACATCCAGATTATGCCGGGATACACTCCATTGTGAGTGCTGGTCAATCAAATTGATCAGGGAAATTTCGGTGCCCGCCACATGGGCTGCCAGTTCCACCAAACCCTTGAATTCTTCGTGGAGGTTGCCATAATCAAGGTCAAACTCACTTAATTTCTTAATACGCTTGTATTCTATTCTATTGTGCTCTACATCAGCCATCTTCATAATTCAAATTTTACTTAAAATAGTCAAATCCATGTCTTTTTCAAAAGATCATCCCATACATCCCAGAACGTGAATTTCATTGTAATCGTATTCAAAAATGAAATATTTTTCTTACAAATTTTTTTAAGGTCTGTTTTGTTCAATTTCAAGCACTTAAGTCCATCCCAAAATAGGTTTTATAGCTGGGCGACCTCATCGTCACTGAGTACTGTTTTTTGACAATCTATCGTCGATATATCCAAAAGCAATGTTTACGATAACCACCAATACCGTAAGTATGGCCAATTCCAGCCACATAGCCATGGCCGCCAGACAACCAGCTCCAGCGCTGCACCAAAGCGTGGCTGCCGTGGTCAGGCCTTTTACGCGCTCTTCTTTTTCATTTTGCAGAATAACGCCTGCGCCCAAAAAGCCGATTCCGGTAACAATTTGGCTCAATACCCTAGTGATATCCGTATATTCCTCACCATAAAACCGCATGGAAATCAATACAAATACTGCTGCACCTATGGCGACCAAGGTATTTGTTTTTAAACCGGCTTCCTTGCCTTTAAATTCCCTTTCCAACCCTATCAACAGCCCAGAAATGGTTGCAATGCCCACTTTTAGGGCAAAATCCATCACTTGGGACCAATCATTCGTAAATACTTCTGTCATGCCAAAACATCCTTTAAAAGCTTTTAAGATATAGCCTTAGATAAGTACAACTTAGCCCATTACGTCTTAATGTTAACGTGATTCGTTCGTAGGGACAAGTTTTGGACAAACTCCAAATAATCTGCAAAGGCAATAAAAATCTCAAATGAGGCAAATTAATTCCGCGCACTTGGGCATATTCCTATAGAGTAAGGAAAGACTTTACGTTTCACTAAAATATGTAATGATGCCAAATTCACGCATACAAAACGAAGAACAATACGAAGCCCTTCGCGAACAAGGGTACAGCAAAGAAAAATCCGCCAGAATTGCCAATACTCCTGACGCTGGAAAAAAGGGAGGAAAAGCAAGTCCTTATGAGGAATGGACAAAGGAAGAACTTTATGACCAAGCCAAAGATGTAGGCATTGAGGGGCGGTCCAATATGGATAAAGAAGAACTCATCGAGGCGTTGCGCAATAATTGAAAAATAATAAAATACTAGCCAGCCGGCTGAAACAGCACAAACGAATATCCCTTGTTCGTGTTGAAATAATTCTGTGCAATATGCATGTTTGATTCCTCGGCTATTTCTTCAATATCGCTCCAAAAGAACTTTTTGGAAATCTCCGTGTGGATAGCTTCAAATAGGTCAAAGGATGCGGAAAAGCCATTGGAAAACTCGACAGTCTGCTTTTTCATACTGATAATCTGACTGGAGGCTATCCCCGTCAAAGGATCATAAAACGGAAAATGATCAAAATGTCGGGTATCAAAGTTCGCACCCAGTTCCCGATTCATCCGTTCCAACAAATTCAGATTGAACTGTTTGGTGATTCCTTGACTATCATCGTAAGCCGCAAGGATTTTTCTGGGGTCTTTTACAAGGTCGAAAGCGACCAAAAAATAGTCGTTCCTATCCAATCCAGACTGTACAAACTTGAAAAAGTCGATTACCTCCTCCGTGGTATAATTGCCGATATTCGCTCCCAAAAACAGGACCAATCTTCCGTTGGATGTTTCGGTGAGGGATTGATAGGTTTCAAAATAGTTACCGGCGATACCATTGTAGTCAATGGATTCAATTTCATTTCTGATCTCCGTTTGGTTGATATCCAACACATTTTCGGAGATATCCATGGCAACATATTCCAAATCGCTGAAATAGGGTCGGAACTGTTTGAGCAAATGCTTGGTTTTTGAGCCATCGCCCGCCCCTAGTTCCACAACTTGCAAAGACGAATGTTGCGCAGCAATATCTTGGGCAATCTGATGGCTTTTGTCGTCTATGATCTGCATTTCGCAACGGGGAAGATAGTATTCATCCAACTTCATGATACCTTGGTACAGTGCATCGCCCTTGGCATCATAAAAGTATCGGGACGAAATTTCCTTTGGGGATTTGCTCAGTCCTTCTTTTACGTGTTCAAAAAATTCTTCCATGCAATTTTACTTTTTTACCAATCGAATCCCTGAAAAAATCCATCTACTGGAGGCATGAAAAAAATTACGGTACGTATTTCTTCCGTGGCCTTGGGACGTAGCTACCGAAGCGCCCCTCAACACCATTTGGTTGAGCATAAACTTTCCGTTGTATTCCCCTAGAGCTCCCTCGGCCTGGGTAAAACCAGGATATGGCAAATAGGCAGAGTGCGTCCATTCCCATAGTTGACCCCAAGCCAATTTATCGGCGGCCACTTCCCATTCAAATTCTGTGGGCAATCGCATTCCTTTCCAATTGGCAAAGGCATAGGCTTCGTACATGGAAATATGGGATACCGGTACATCTGGATTTAGCTTTTCCAGCCCATTAAAGTGATACTGTTGCCATACGCCGTCATGGTAATGCCAATATAGGGGGTGTGCAATGCCATTGTTTTGGATAAAATGCCATCCTTCATCGTGCCATAGATTGAAATTGGTGTAACCACCATCTTCCATAAACTCCAAAAATTCACCATTGGTCACCAACCTATTGCTGATTTGGAAATCTTGTAGATAGGCCTTGTGCGAGGGCAGTTCGTTATCAAAACAAAATCCGTCCTCTGTATGGCCGATTTCATACAAACCTTCTTGAAAAGAAATCCATTCCTGTTTTTGGCGCTCAACTTCCCATCCAAAAAAAGCTCCGATGCTGGGAAATGTGGGCTGTGTTCCCAAGATATATTTGATATCATAGGCCAAAAGTTCCTGGTGCTGTTGTTCGTGATGTATCCCTATTTCAACTAGGTCGAGTACTTCATTACTGGGCTGGTCCTTCAAGATGATCTCGATAGCGTTGGTAACATATTCCCGATATTCGTAAACCTTGGAAACACTAGGCCGGGTCATGAACCCACGGTCTTGCCGTTGCGTTCTTTTGCCCATATTGTTGTAATAGCTGTTGAACAAGTAGGCAAAATCGGGATGGAATACCTTGTAATTATTGTCGTGTTTCACCAAGACAAACTGCTCAAAAAACCATGTAGTATGGGCCAAATGCCATTTTGGTGGTGACACATTTTCCATGGGCTGTACCACATAATCTTCGGTTTGAAGCGGGCTGCATATCGTTTCGGTTTCTTTTCTGGTCTTTAAAAACTGGTCTTTTAACTTCATTAACTTTCAATCTTTACTCCCTTCCAAAAAGCATAATAGCCGGCAATCCCCTTCGCCAAGGCAGAGGGATTTGCATAATACCAAGCGGCGTCCTCGTTGGCAACTCCATCCACCACGATCGTCTTGTAATTGGCGGTGCCTTTCCAATGGCAAGTGCTAGTGGTATCGCTGTCCTTAAAATACGTTGGATTGATGCTTTCCGGTGGAAAATAATGGTTGTTTTCGATTATGATTGTGTTGGCACTTTCGGCCACAATCTGATTGTTCCAAATAGCTTTCATATTTTTCTACAATTTAGTCAATGATTCCAACATGGTGGGAATAAGCTCGGAAACGGTAGGATGGGGTTGTACGGAGTCGCGTATCACCTCATAACTTTTATCCGCATACATCATATTGATAAAGCCACTGATAATCTCATCCCCGCCCACACCAAGTACCGTGGCTCCCAATATTTTTTTGGTCTTTGCATCGACCACCACGCTCATATAACCTTTGGTTTCTCCTTTTTCCCTGGCACGGGCAACTTTTTTCATGGGTCGATGTCCTATGAGCACATCCATTCCCTTTTCTTGGGCCTCCTTTTTGGTGATGCCGACCCTGCCCAAAGGTGGGTCAACATAAAGTCCGTAGGTTGTGATTCTATCGGATACCTTTCTGTTTTTGCCATCAAATTTATTCTCAGCAAGAATCTCGTAGTCATTGTAAGCGGTGTGCGTAAATGCTCCTTTGCCGTTGCAATCGCCCAAGGCAAAAATGCCTTTCACATTGGTTTCCAAGTAATCGTTCACCCCTACGAATCCTTTATCATCTATTTTTACACCGGTCTTTTCAAGCTGCAGGTTTGCGGTATTGGGGCGTCTACCAACGGCCAACAAAAGATGACTACCATCTATTTCCAATCGACCCTCCTTGGAGCAATTGATTTGTGCAGTAATTCCACCTTGTCCATTTTTCTTGGCGGACAGACAAGTTGCCCCGAGCCTGAAATCCACCCCCTCCTCTTCCATCATTCGTTGAATGGTTTGACTGGTTTCCTCGTCCTCCCTTCCAATAATGGTCTTACCCCGTTCAATAATGGTGACCTTTGAACCCAATCGCGAAAACATTTGGCCAAATTCCAAGCCGATATAGCTTCCACCGATAATCAAAAGGTGCTCAGGCAATTCTTCCAACTCCAATATACTTTGATTGGTGAGATACGGGATGTCCTCATAGCCATCAGGAATAAATGGGCTGCCACCAACATTGATATAAATTTCCTCGGCGGTCAATAATGTATGGTTTACTTCCACAATCTTATCGCCTTCAAAACGTGCCTCTCCTTTAAAAAAACTGATATTTTCATGATTCTCCACCCCTTTGGCAATGCCATTCACCGAATTTTGAACCAATTTGTCCTTTCGAGCTTTTATGGCGCGAAGGTTTGCTTTGGTTCCCGGTGGAATTTCAATCCCAAGCTCGTCTCCATGCTGTGCCTCCCACATACGTCGGGCACTGGCCACGTAGGCTTTGGTGGGTGTACAGCCATTATTGACACAGGTGCCTCCGAAATGTTCTTTTTCGATGAACGCCACTTTTTGACCTTCCGATGCCAATTTAAAAGCCAAAGGGGTCCCTGCTTGCCCAGAACCAATGACGATTGCATCAAAAGTGGTAATCTGTTTACGGTCCATAATTCGTTCTTTTATTGCTTCCTTCAACTGTTTGCTTTTGTTTAGGGAAGATTACATGTTGCTTTCTTTGGATATTGGTCGTTGTTTAATGGTCAAATTATCTTGGAGAGTGGTTTTTTCTTTGTGCTGTGGTACAACTGGTGGATATTATACTTTGTTTCTAAGCCCGTGGCTACGGTTTCTTGTAGAGCATGATTGCAATCAGTATAAATCCTAAACCCGTTAGGCCCGGTGGAAGAATACGGGCATTTACGGAGATAAAAATCATCGCAATGGCTATAAGAAGCAAAATGACAAGAAGTAGCTTTTTCATGTTTCACATTTAAAGTATGGCTGCAATCGCGTATGGGAGAGATCAAGTGTTGTTTCTGATCAATACTGGTGTTGGAAAAACAAGGACCCTATAAATTGATTACGCATTCATTTACAAGTTACAGGTTTAAAATTTAATCCTCGATGGTGTGGTTGAATATCTTGATAGAAACAAAAAAGCCCTTGTTTTTACAGAGGCTTAAGGAAAGTGATTTCAACTGGTTTTAAACGTTATTGCTTCTGTCCAAAAGGGCTCAAGCAATTCTTGTTTACCTAATTATTTTAATGCTTTTGGCCTTCATAATCTATGTTCAATAACCTTCTTTGGAATTCAAGATCAATTTGAAACTACCATTAGCTTACCTTCCGATAGGCTAAACGAATATGTACCTGAATCCAGCTCATATTTTAGTACAGATACGCCATTTCTAATGGTTTTGCCCCTATAATTTGCACCTTCAATAGATGGGTATTCATCATTATCCAAGACCATGGGCAAATATAAGGTGGCCGTAGTATTGGCCGGCACGGTTGCATTGTATGTGATCATTTGGTCATCATTGTTCATCTGCCAATGACTTTTGATAGTACCATAATTGGATTCGTAGCTCCCTTCCAACGATTTGAAATTCCCAAAAGCTTGGGGCTGTAAAACAAACTGTTTGTACCCTGCCTGACCTTGCTCATGGTCCGTTGTGATGCCCAATTGGTATTCATACATCCATTGTCCAACCGCACCTAGGGCAAAATGATTAAAGGAATTCATACGGTTATCGTTATTCTTTTTAAATGCGGCCTTATATCCGTTCCAACGTTCCCAAATGGAGGTTGCTCCTTTGGTTACCGGATACAGCCATGAGGTGTAATCGGTACTTGAAAACAAACGGTAGGCCTCTTCAATTTTTCCTCCCTTGCTTAGGGAAGGAAGTATGTTTGGCGTACCAGAGAATCCAGTGGTTATGGTATAGGGTAAAAAGTCCTCAGTAACCTGCTCCGAGTTAATCCCAAAACCTCCCAATGGTCCCGTTCTTTCCGGATAAACCACCCTACTCCCATCTGCCGTGGTATTGCTATTGGAAGGTTTTTGAACCAATTCTGCCAAATGTGATTCAGCCTTGGCTTGATTTGCATCGTTAAACACATTAAAGTTCAACGGTGTGGCATAAGAGCTTTGGGAATGCACAATAAGTCCTTCCAAGTTGCGTGTCCTTCCTGATTCTGGGTCTACAAATAGCCTGTTCCATTCTTCTTTGGCCATTGCATGACGATTACGCAACACTTTGGCATATTCCGTTTCTCCAATGGCATCAGCCATAATGGCCGTAACTTCCATCATGTAAATGTATATGGCATTGTTCACCAATTCGGCTGGTGTATTGTTATCCATCGCCAACCAATCGGCAAGTCCATCCGTCTTCGAAGACAAGTGCGGATACTCCTCACTAAAATCATAGTAGTCCATCCCCTCCAACCATAAACGCATGGTTTCCATGTTTTCCTCTATAATTTGGGTGTCCCCATATTGAACGTACAACTGCCATGGCACCATACATACTGCAGCTGCCCAAGTGGTCCCATTGGCAAAAGTGGTATCATCCTTCATATTGTAGGTAGGAACGGTACTGCCGATTCCCCCGGGAGCTTCCGTTTCACTTCCTACCCCTTGGTCATCGCGAAGAGCCACCATCCATTGCCTAAAAAAGTTATAGGTATCGGAGTTATAGGTTCCTGTTCTCGTATAGGCTTGGGCATCTCCCGTCCAACCCATACGTTCGTTCCGTTGTGGACAATCCGTGGGCAATGTGAAAAAATTACCCAATTGACTGCGCTGAATGTTTTTGAAGAGTTGATTGGCCAAATCTCCTGTGGTTCCATCAAAGGTAACCGCTGTGTAAGTTCCAGTTGGTAGGTTATCTGAAGACAAGGACAGTCCTGTCACATTTTCCAAAGGAAGAGGTCCAGAATGCTGGGGAATGGTAACCTGTACATACTGATATCCTCTAAAAGTAGTCCTTGGTTGAATTATCGTTTTAGCAGCATCTTTCGCTATATAAAAATCTGTGGCCATGGCAGCACGATAGTTCTCCGTCAAAATACGTCCCGCTATGCCTTTTCCACCATTGTAGCCATACATCGCTACATATTCCTCATCATCGCCTTCAAAGCCTGGATACAACTGTTCGGCATAACGTAATATTACCGTATCCCCTTTTTTAAGCCAGCCTTCTGGAATGGTGATGTGGGGTACGCCGACCATGTTCACACCCATATTGTAGGTGTAAGTGCTGCCATCTTCGCTATGAGTTTCCATAACCTCTTGGGCCTTTATCCGTTCAACGACCCGAACGGGGCGGTCATGACGGGAAACAATGTCAAAATCGATCCAGTCCCTTGGCTTAACAACCTCAGCAGCTTTCCATTGGGAATCGTCATAAGACGTGGTGGACCATCCATTAACATCTCCATCCACAGAGGTCAATGTTTCCTTTTGCGCATTGTAACGCTCTCCTTGGAAAAAACTACCGTACTCAATAGGACCATCTTGAAACAGTTTCCATGAGGTAGGGTCGGTCACCACATTTTGGCTACTTCCATCGGTGTAGGTAATCACTAGCCGAGCCAAAAGGGCTTCCGTATCCCCAAAAAAGTTAAAATTGCCGGGGGTGTAGGTCATGTAGCCCGTGTACCAGCCAGGAAAAATGATGGCGCCCATGATATTTTCACCGGATTTGATGCTGGAGGTAACATCATAGGCGTAGTATCCCAATGTCTCCCGAAACTGAGTGGCCCCAGGTGCAAACCAATCTTCCCCAATTCGCTCCCCATTGATATACATTTCATTGGAACCCATGGAGGTGGCGTACAATTTCGCTTTAACCACTTCGGAACCTTCTTTGGTCACAAAATTTGTTCGTAGCATGCTCACGGACCCGTGACTAGGGTCTGCATATTGAACCCGAGTTTCATCAGATATGTTAGACACCACTATCCTATCACCTTCCTGTACCGCAACTCCCTCAAATTCTTTAAAAATACCATAGCCCGGACCGGTTTTGGCTCCAAATACTTCATTATTGTTAGGGTCGCTGTGTCCTGAATTCAACAGTTTATAATTTCTATAAACCACTTTGCTTCCGGGTTCCGCTGCAAATCCTATTGAATTGATATGGGGATAGGTCAAGAAATTACCTCCGCCCCCACCAGTTACCGTAAAACCTGTATTTCTAAATTGAGGGGGGATGGGGTTATCGGGGTCATCCAATTCCAAAAGCAATTTTTCTCCATCAATATACAGAGTGATTGTGCTGGCACTGACCGCTATTTTTAGTTGATGGGAATCCAATTTATTCGAAGCGGTAATCAATTTGTTGATGTTGGTATTGGGGTAATTCGCCTTGGAAATAACCATGTAGGGGGTCGTTGCAGAGTCCTCTTTGGTAAATCCTACACGATAGATATTCAACTTGGCACCCTGCTCACCTCCAACCCCAGCAATATCCAATTGTAACCTCAAGTAGTTTTCCCCCTCGGCATTGTTGATGTTCTGAAACTTGTCATTCAACCGAAAATCATTGGCCCCTAGGATTAATGAGGCAGTGTTACCTTCTAAAATTTGGAATTCCGTTTCCAAATCAAACAACAAAGCGGACGCCGCATCAAGTGTTAGATTATTGGTGCCGATAAACTGCGCTCCTTGCCAAGCTGCTCTATCCGGATTCATGATACCCGTTTCAAAGTGGCCTTCTTTTTTATATTGCCGATTTTCGACATCCCAAACTGTCAACTCCCATGTATAGGCAGTTTCAGCTTTTAAGTCATCGCCTTGATAAGAAATATTATTGGAAATTCCACTCAGGACTTTGCCACTGTCCCAAACCACATAACCATCTTGGTCCTTGCGCACTATAATTTGATAGGCCACCTGTTTTTGTCCCACCTTGTCCGATACCATTTTCCACCCAAACAGTGGGTTGGTATCTTCAACGGCCATGGGATGCTCCATGTAAGCGACTCTAAGGGTGTCGATTTTGGTATCTGGGTTGGTACAAGAATTCAGCAACACCACTCCAAAAAGCGACAGAAAGCAAGTTTTGATCCAAGCGGTTTTCATTTGTAATTTTTTATGGTCAGTCAATCTTCTGGATAAAGAAACCCTAGTTTTTCAATATCAATTACTTGGCATACTTGCCACTAATTCAAACAATTCTTTGTCCAATTGGGGCTTTACTTCGCAGGTATTGTCCAAATGCATCGTGGCGGTATTCTCCGTATTGTATTTGGGCCATGTGGGCAACCCGGCATGATTTGGGTCTCCAGTTTTTGCAAAATTGATCCAAGCACTGCTCATTTTATCTGCCAATAGTTGTGCCTTTTCACCTCCACCGGTCATATGATTCGCCCGTTCGATATTATCAAACACAAAAGGCAGCTCCATACAGTGAAGTGATTTGTATTTACCATCAAAAACAGGTGATTGCCAAGTAAACAGGTACATATATACAGGTGCACCGCCTTCTAAATTCGATTTCTGATTGGCTTGGTAAACAGCCCCTGGTCGGAACCTCGTATCTATTGATAGTAGGTCTTCAGGTTTGGTATCGTTGGGATAGGCCTTTTTTACCGCTGCGACATAATCGTCCGCTTTATCCTTGTAGACTTGGGCAATATGGTCCATCACTTCTTTTTCTGATGCATTAAAAAACCGCATGTTGGCAAATGGCGCGAACTCGTTTTTGGTAGTGCCGATCAATAAGGGTACCTCCTTGGAAAGTTCAAGCGCCTCAGCGGACATTAAATCATAAGGTAAAGCAGATCCATCCCTACTAGGACCCCAATTGAGATTAACTCCAGATGAGGTGTTTCCTTCCTCCTTCAATTTATCCGAAACGATTTTCAATGCCTTTGCCCCTGCCGCACTAAGATCTTTGAATGGGATGTTTTGGAGACTGTCCACCTGCTCTGGTGAGATGGAGAGTTGGTTCAATACCTCCGCGGCAATGGACTGGGTAACTTCCTTTGTGGTCAAATTGCCCCTAAAGGCCCCACTTTGGTTGATGGCCTTATGAAATAGACCCTTGGCCCGTGGCATCGCCATTAAGGTATTTACCTTGGCTCCACCACCCGATTGTCCAAAAATGGTCACATTATCGGGGTCGCCACCAAAATTGGAAATGTTGGTCTTCACCCATTGCAATGCAGCGACAATATCCAATATACTGTTGTTGGCTGATTCCTGATACTCTTCTCCATAAGCTGATAGATCTAAAAAACCAAGGATATTCAGCCTATGGTTGATGGAAACGACTACCACATCACCCTTTTTGCTTAGGTTTTCACCATGATAAGAAGGTAATTCTTGACTTGAACCAGCCGTAAAACCACCTCCATGAATCCAAAAAAGGACGGGTCTTTTCTTATCATCTTCGATACTTGGTGTCCAAATATTGATTCGAAGACAATCCTCGTTGGTGTAGCCCCAGTCATGATCAAATACAAACTCAGATTCATCCTGAACCTGAGTGGTCGGTGTCAATAACGGTGCTACAGGGCCATACATGGTGGAACTGCGCACTCCTTCCCAGGGCTCCACCTTTGTTGCCGGTTTAAACCGTTCCGCTGTGGCATACGGAATACCCTTATAGGTAACTATGCCATTATGGATGTAACCTCTCACCTTTCCTGATTCGGTATTGGTCACGGCAATATCTTCCCCTGTGATAACTTCGGATTGTGCTTGTACATGGAACATTGTCCCACATAAAAACAGTACTAAAAAGAATAGTTTGTTTTTCATCGCTTTGTATTGGTTACAGATTGATTGGGTCCATCATTCAATCTTAAAGATTGATGACATTATTGCCTGAGCTAAGGGCTTTACGCTCTCCATTCCAAACAAATTCCCCATCAACTCCTTGAGGCAAAACGATGGTAGCCTTCAATTTTTTTCCGGACTGTTCATAGTTCACCGATATCATCCCTGCTGGGTGTGGCATCTCTCCACCAATTTTTTTGATATCGCCCAAGTGGGGTTCAATTTTGATGGATTTGAAATTGGGTGCGGCACTTTCGATACCTAGTAGAATCCTAAAGAACTCAATATTGGGACTGGATCCCCAAGCATGACAATCAGAACGGGTGGTTTCTACTTGTGATGTTTCGCCCCATGTGGTCAAACCAAGCTCCATATTTTTTCTCCAAACATCCAACCAGTCCAAATATTGGTCTCCATAGCCCGCTTCATTGAGGGCCAAATGCAAATAATAGCTGAAATAAATGGATGCGGGTGCCAACGACTTGTCCTCCAACAGTGACTTACCAATAGCTTTCTTGGTGTCATCATCCACAATGTTGGCCAAAATCGCCAATGAATTGGCATGCTGGGAATATTTGTCCTTGGCTGGGGTATCAGCGAACAATTGTTTGGATTGGTCCCAATACTTTCGTTTGATGGTTTCCGTAAGCTGATCTGCCATAGTTGTGTATAGCGTGACAAATTCTGGTTTACCCAATTCCTTTTCTAGCGCTATCCCCGATTGCAAAGCATGCAACATTTGCAGATCTAGGGCTGCGGAAGAGCCATCCTCGGCCATTGGAGCCATTCCAAAGTTCCATTCGGGCACCCAATCCGTGTAATTCCAACCCGGAACATTTTTTAAGGAGCCATCTTCGTCCAAATAGGTGATAAAATAGTTCAATACTTGACGGGACCCCATTAACTTTTCCGCAATAAATTCGGCATCGCTACCATACATCATATAATCATAAAGCATGCTTACATACCAAAGCGAATAGGTTGGGATCACTTGATCTTGCCTATCTGGATACCTGCTCAACGTATGCCCGTTGGGCTGTCTTGAATAATCAATCAAATTGATGGCATTTTTGATCAAGCGGTCATCACCACTATTGTAAAAGGACACAAAATGTTGTATTCGGGTATCCCCTACGTATTGCAATCGTTCGTAATAAGGGCAATCCATGTAGGTATCCACCGCACAAAGGCGAGCTGTTCTCCAACCGATTTCCATCATCTCGGAAAGTTCTTCGCTATCGGAGAGCAAATTAGCCTTCATTTGGAATGGGTACCCTGTAAAAGTTCCGTAGATATCATTAATGACCAGCGGTTCATTTTTGGTCTTCACATCCAGTTCCACATAGCGGTAGGTCCTATAGGTCAAAGAGGTGTATTCTTGATTATCCATCCCGTTGGAAATGATACTGTCCCTTCTTCCTGTCATGGTCTTCCCTTCGATAATATCCCGGTTGCCCTTGGCGCCTTCACTATCATACAGCCCTTCCGCATACTGCAGGGTTATTACGCTATTTTTACCACCACTGAACAATAAGGTCAAATAAGCATTGGTCAGGTGTTCCTGATCCAATAAAAATTTAGCACTGGAGTTGGCGGCCACTTTTATTGAGGCTGGTTGTTGAGGAAAGCTGGATGGTATTTTTACGCCTTCCGATTTACGTACCTTGGCCAAGCGTTCCTTGGTCAATTCCATTTCGGGCAGTATGGATGGCACCAAATTCCATCCTTCTTGCTGTCTGAATCCAAAACCTTGTTGCACCGCTTCAAAAACGGTATCGGCAGCTTCCCACGAACTATCATCAAAATCTTGCTGCTTCCAACCCGTTACTGCTTTGTTCATATCGATAAAATCACCGGCACCTGCTGCATAATAACCCCTAATGTGCTGTTCCAAGGGAGTATAGCTCTTATCCTCTATCACTTTCCAGCTTTTATCGGTATCCACAACCTTGGCCAATTCGTTTTGCCCTTGAAGGATTAGGGCCGTTTTAAAGGAAAACTGAGCCACGGCACGCAAATCGGCTTCGTTCCAAACCTTTACGGCCAAGGTATTTTCTCCTTGCTGTAAATGCTTAGCGATATCCATGGATTGGTAATTCCAATGCTTAATGTCGCCCCAGTTGGGACCTACGGAAACAAGCGTACCGTTTACAAAAAGCTTGTATCGGTTATCAGCAGAAATTCGGATAGGGAATTCAGCAGGTGTGCTGTCCAGGGTAAAGGATTTGCGGAACAGGTACATTCCGGCCTGCTCAGCATCGACTCCGCCCAAGGTAATCCATGTTGCGGTCCATTCTGGTTCGGCGTTCTGTCTACGCTGGCCGGTAACGGCCAAAGTCGAAAATAAAATCAGTAGTGCTAGTAAATTTTTCATGTTGTCGGTGTAATACTTTTGATAATATTGATCTTGAATTTATTGTTCTTTAGGTAATCTCCCTATTTGCTTCCACATGGCAAGCTCTTCCGAAAATCTATCCTCGATAACCTCACAGGTGGCATCGATCCGCATAGTGGGCTTGGTTTTCATATGATACTCGGGCCATTGGGGCAAATCCTTGGCGGTAGGTTTTCCCGTTTTGGCAAAACCAGTCCAATAAGCAGCCATATTGTGGGATGCGGTAAAACGCTCGGGACGTCCACCTCCAAAAAAACTGGGTCGGTCTTCTTCCCCATCCTTGGGCGGCTGTTCGTTGTTGAATTTGAAGGAAATATCCATGGCATGTGGCGTTCCCATAGGATAATCTGTTCCGGGAATCAACTTTTCAGATTTATACCCAAAATTGTATAGGTATACCGGGGCTCCTCCCTGCTGAGCTTTTCGCTGCGCAATCTCTATGGAGCCCAGCCCCATCATCACAATGGACGAAACTGCCACAAAAATGTCGGCCGGTGAAGCCTTTGGCCGTGCTTTTCTGTATACCTCGATTATGTTGGGGGTATCTTCCCCAAATTGAGGTATCAATCTCGTTTTTAATCCTTCGAAATCCAAAGTGGCAAATTCGGTATCCTTCCGTTCCCAAGCAAAAAAGGTGTATTCGTCTTCGTTCCACCCGACCATTAATGGTTTATCCTTGGAAATGATCGGAGCGTTTGGGTCAAAAGGATGATGAGGTAGTACTGTACCGTCCACCACCGGTCCAAAACCGCCTATAGTAGGTTCGGTCAGTCCCCCTGTATTTTTCTTTTCTTGAAAAGGAGGTACAAATGGAATTCTTGCTTGTACTTTTAATATTTCATCAGTCGGCACCTCCAAAAGTCTCTCCCAATTATTTTTGGTGAACCCAAACTCCCTAAGCACCAATTCGGTGTTCTGTGCTGCCATGCCTTTGGTGAGCATGCGGACTCCTGGTCCACTTTCTATTGATGCTTTGTTAAAGTAAGGTGCCGCCTCTGGCATGGCATAGAGGCAGGAGGTTTTTGCCCCACCTCCGGATTCCCCAAAGATCATCACATTATTGGGGTCACCTCCGAACATATCAATATTTTCGCTTACCCACCTCATTCCTTCAGTGATATCCAAAAGTCCCATATTGCCAGATCCCGCATAGTCAAGTCCTCCTATTTCGTCCAGATACATAAATCCGAGCATTCCCAAACGGTGGTTGGTCTGTACCACGACTACATCAAAATTACGGGCCAGATTGGCTCCGTCCTGTGCTTGCGAACCTCCAGAACCAATAACAAATCCACCGCCGTGGCTGTAGAACATCACAGGGCGCTTCTTACCATCGTTGGCCGGTGTCCACACGTTTAGAAACAAGCAGTCCTCTGCAGGTGGTGGTTCGTTGCGCCGCGGCGCCTGAATGGCGGGAGGACCCAGTTCGTAAGTGTCCCGTACGCCCGTCCAAGGCTCTAATGGAGCAGGTCTTTTGAACCTTCGGTTACCCGAAACTTTACCTGCGTAGGGTATACCTTTAAAAATGTTCACTCCAGTGGAGCGGACCCCCTTTATCTTGCCTTTTGAGGTTTCAACTTCCACCCATTCTTCAGGGATATCCCATGCATTATATCCGAAAGGCAGTATTGTACCGGGAAGGAACAGTAATCCTGATGCGGTTCCAACCGTTTTTATAAAATCTCTTCGTGTTTTCATCTTTTCACTTATTCTACTGCCTGTGAGGTGTTTCACTAAACCTCTAAAATTATCCTATTCCAGCTGCATCCGTCAATTTACACTAAACCCTTTCCCCATGCAAGAGCTGAGTTTGTTTGAAAACATCTATGTTTTTCCAAACTTTCAACCATTGCCCTCTTTTCAACTTCCCTTTCTTTTTTCTTAGCATGAAATATTCTTAAAAAAAGGCGGAAACAAAAAAACTAACCCGGTATCGTAAATACCGGGTTAGATTAACTAAACATAACCCAACTCAATTGCCAACTGTTCCATATTGCTATGGTTAGAAGTTGGGATTCAATAATGTTTCACCAGCAGGTATTGGAAACAACTCCGAAATGGTAGTGAAAGCCACCGGTGGTGGCGCTATACCATCAGGAAAATAATAGTCTTGTGGATTGGCCTTGACCCGCTCACCGAATGCGGTCATAACCGCTTGTGCTGTACCTGTGCGAACCAAATCAAGCCATCTTTTATTTTCAAAAGCCAATTCTACTCTTCTTTCATCCATGATAGCCTGTCTTAACGCAGTTTGATCCAAACCTGCCAAAGGAGCTAGACCAACGCGTTCCCGCACCTGATTCAAAAAAGTAATGGCCTCACTGGATTGTCCAGCTTCATTCAATGCTTCCGCGTAGAACAATAGAGCTTCGGAGTATCTATAAATAGGGAAATTCACACCGGTTAGTCCTGGTGTAGAATGTGGCTGCCAAAACTTATTGATGTATGGATAAAATACCCCATCTACATTTACACTATCAATGGATACGGATTTTCGTGGGTCACCATCCTCATAGCTATCAATAATGTCAGGAGTTGGAATATTGAATCCCTGTTCATTAATTGCTTGGGAATTTGGCACTCCACTTATTGCAGCTACTTGTTCTGCAGTTAACGGCATGGGTATCTGATTGTATGGAAAGAAACTAGCAAAGCCCTCTGTTCCTTCCAAAAATTGGACTTCAAAAATAGACTCACTACTATTTTTGTTTGCCAATTCAAACACACTGGCATAATCGGGAAGAAGTGCGTATTCCCCAGAATTGATCAACTCACCCAAAACCGTTGACGCAGCCGACCAATTTTCTCGAACTACGTAAACATTTCCAAGCAACATTCGTGCAGACCCGCGAGTGGCTCTACCAGCTTCTTGGGATGACTTAGGTGGCAACAACGAAATTGCCTCACTGACGTCGTTCACAATTTGCGCATAAACTTCATCTGCAGATGATAATGGTAATGCAGCATTTTCCCTACTGGTAACTGGCACTGTATGCAAAGGCACGGCGCCATAGAATTGCACCAAATCGAAGTAACTTAGTCCTCTTAAAAATAATGCTTGACCTTTTATGTTCGATTGAAGGGCTTGATCTTCAAATTCAATATCATCTATCAAATCTAAAATTTGATTGGCCCTCGCAATGATCAAATAGTTCGTTACGTACTTAGCTCCAATGGTAGCATTGGCGTTATTTGGATAATGGTCGGCCAAACCTTCGCCGTCTTGCACAGCTCTATAGTTGGGGTTAAACTTATAATACGTGTTGTCCGATGTAAGTTCACCCATACCCCATGCAGAGCCAGGAGCGTTGCCTCCTGCCTGTTGAAGGTCGCGCAAAGGAGCATATGTAGCATTTATAGCTTGTTCGAAATCTGCTTGAGATTCAAAGAAAATAGCTTTACTTAATGAGTCTTCTGGAGGAATATCAAGGAAATCCTCACTACACCCAAAAAGAAATAGGGCTATAATCAGCTGTAGAAAATATGTTGTTTTTTTCATGATTTCTTTTTTAAAATGATAGGTTAAAGCCTAAGGTAAAAGTTCTTGGTAATGGGTATGCGGCCCAGTCATATCCCAAAGCCAGAGCGTTCAACTGGCCTGCACCTGTTTGAGTAGTGCTGACATCCGGGTTGACGCCACGATACCCAGTAAACATAAATGCATTTTGTACCGATCCATATAGCCTTGCTCTTTTAAGGAAAAAGTCGTCCTTAAGCGAGAAATTATATCCCACAGTAATATTACGTACAGCAAGGTAGCTACCATCCTCTATAAAGCGAGTGGAAAACCAGTCACGCTCCATAAATGTTGCCGCAGTTGTTTTACCATATCTACCACTACCTGGGTTTTCTGGAGACCTCCAACGGTCTTGCACATCCCGCAACACATTAAATACACCATCAAGGTTGGTAGTTCCCTGGTCGGAGGTAACCGCAATGTCGTTACCAATAGACCCTTGCATTACAATGGTTGCGTCCCAATTCTTATATTTAAAGTCATTGGTGAAACCAAAGATATAGTCAGGAAATGGGTTTCCGATTACAGTACGGTCATCCTCGTTTCCTCCAAAGGTGATTACTCCATCGCCATTTACGTCTGCAAACTTAATGGTACCCACTTGGGATTCTGCAGCCACTGGAGAACTGTCGAATTCGGCTTGGTTATCATAAACTCCGTCCCAAATCAAGCCCCAAAATTGACCCAATGGTTCGCCTGGTCGGGTAATACTCTGGTAGTTTCCTGCACCGGAGAAAATCCTGTCAACCCCTTCAGCAAGGGAAACGACCCTATTACGATTGAACGCAATATTGAAATTTGATGTCCAGGTAAAGTCTTCATTGGCAAAGTTTCTAGTAATCAACGCAACCTCATGACCCCAAAATTCAATTTCCCCAACATTATCATTGAAGTTTGTGAATCCGGATTCTTGTGGGATATCCACATTGAACAATAAATCAGTGGTATTCTTTTTGTAGTAATCGTAGATGAATTCCACTCTACCGTCAAACAATCTCAAATCCAATCCTATATCGAACTGGTTGGTACGCTCCCACCCCAAATTGTTGTTTCCAAGGGTAGTAACCGCAGCACCACTCACAATAGAGTTTCCAAAAACAGCGTTCAACGAATTATCTACAAGTGCAAACTGTGTGAAGTTACCAATATTGTTGTTACCGATTACACCGTAACTAGCCCTTACTTTTCCGAAACTGAGCCAATCTACGCCCTGCATAAAGTCTTCGTCACTGAACACCCAACCAGCAGAAGCTGATGGGAAATTACCCCAACGATTCTCCGACCCAAAACGGGATGAACCATCTCGTCTTAAAGCAAGGGTAAACAAATATTTGCCTTTGTAATCATAATTGAATCTAGAGAAATAAGAAGTTAAACTCCACTCATTGATGTTATTGAATGATGCTCCTCGCTCAATATTGAGTGCTGACTGAATAGTTTGCACACGGTCATCTGGAAAGTTTGACAATCGAAGTTGTGACGTTTCACCATCAAACTTTTGATAAGCAGCACCTGCCAAAAGCTCTATGCTGTGGTCACCGAAAGTTTTGGTATAGGTTAACGTATTTTCATTCAACCAGCTAAGATATTCGTTCTGCCTCCTTGTGCTCGTAGCTATAACCGGCGGTAGCGCTGTAAATACATTCGATACGGTTGATGGGCTAAAGCTGAAGAAATTGGTTTGACCAAAATCACCATTGATCGTTGTTTTGAATTTGAGCCCATCTATGATTTCATAATCAAGGAAAAGGTTGGCCAAGATTCGTGTTTCCCTGGTTTCGTTGGTAATCTCATTGGCAGCATACACCCAGTTAGGCGTTGGAAAAGCACTGATGCCCGGTGTAAATGCGGTTGGTGGATACGATCCATCCTCATTCTGAAATGGAAATATAGGCCATGTCAACAAGGCATTGTTAATAAGACCACCTCCGGCAACACCGTCTACGTTACCACTATAAAAGGCACCATCTGAGTTTGGAATATTATCGATCGTGTAGGTTGGTGCAACCGATAGTCCAAGATTTACTTTTTTCCCTAATTTAAAGGAAGAATTCGCACGCATGGAATAACGCTTGAAATCGGAGTTGATCATAACTCCTTCTTGATCAAAGTATCCAGCGACGATAGCATGGGATGAACGTTCGGTGCGTGACGACCAGGTTAGGTTTAAACTCTGGATAGCGGCAGTTCTGAACATTCCATCGTACCAATCAAAACCTTCTCCATATTGTTCTGGATTCTGAAATGGCTCTGGAACCGGAACGCCCAAATCTTCGGCAGATTCCTTTTTAAACTGGGCAAACTCCCTTGCATTCATCATATCTGGACGCCCCTGCTGCGGAACAGTCTGAACCCCTCCAAAATAATTGACGGAAAGTTCCCCCCTTTCAGTTTTACCAGTTTTGGTGGTAATCAAAACAACCCCATTCGCAGCTCTTGACCCATATAGGGAGGTAGAAGCGGCATCTTTCAATACGGATATGCTTTCAATCTCATCTGGGTTAATGGTACTGATATCACCAACAATTGGAAATCCGTCCACAACGTATAACGGGTCACTACCCGCCAATATCGAGGCTTGACCCCTTACCCGAACTTGCACTCCTTCTCCTGGTCTACCTGTGGTCTGATTAATTTGAACACCCACAAGTCTACCTTGAAGTTTTTGCGTTATTTGGGGAACAGGCAAATCTGCCAACTCTTGTGTATTAAGTTGCTGTACAGCTCCCGTCACCTTTCTACTGCTCTGTGTACCGTATCCCACGATCACGACCTCATCAAGCTGTTGGCTGTCCACTGATAAAGCAAGGTCAATTTGTGTCCTTCCGTTAACAGGCACGTTCTGGGCCGCATAGCCCACGGAAGAAAAGATCAATACTCCATTTGAAGCCACCTCAATGGTGTAATTACCATCAAAATCGGCACTTGTACCATTAGTGGTGCCCTGCTCCACTACAGTAACCCCCGGCAAAGGCTGGCCCGTTTCGGCGTCTGTAACAGTTCCCTCTACTGTAATTCT
This sequence comes from Allomuricauda sp. MMSF_3307, assembly GCF_030733585.1. Lineage (NCBI taxonomy): Bacteria > Pseudomonadati > Bacteroidota > Flavobacteriia > Flavobacteriales > Flavobacteriaceae > Allomuricauda > Allomuricauda sp. MMSF_3307. The sequence continues at coordinate 377,578 of NZ_JASHIQ010000004.1, read as the reverse complement.
CTGCTGTGCATTGGCGGAAAAGCCACAGAAAATTGTCATAAAAAGAACCGCTAGCCATAATGTCTGTTTAGTCCTCATAGTTTGTTTTTAGTTAATTAATTGTGCAATAGACCTTTAGTTAGTTTGTTTTTTTAGGTCAAAAATTGAATCATAAGCCTTGAATGACACCTGATTCACGACAATGTTAAGCTAATGTTAGGGCAAAACTATTCCGTTCTGTACTGTTCTGATACAGATAGGAAAGTTGGCAAAAAATGGAAGTAAATTAAAGGGAGTTCCGCTGGATAACGTGGAATGGGTTTTCCGTGTAGATGGTCTGGTTTTTAAGCACGATCTCCGCAGCTTTTTTACCAAGGTTTTCAAAATCGGTGGAGATGACCGTAATACCTTCGAGCAAGACCTCCTTTAAAGGCGTCTCGTTATAGGAAATGATTCCCACATCCTTGCCCAGCACAAATTTGGTCTGCTTTATTTTTTTGATCAACACCACTAGATCACTTTCTTTAAGGTTGATATATACCGTTTCCTTTTCGATTTCACTGGACTCTATCTCTTCGATGATTCCGAACTCATAGGCATATTGACCGCAAAATTTTATGAATCCTTTTTTAATCTCAATGGGATGATAGGTCTTTTTTCTTAAAAGCAACTTGATCTGTTTGTACTTACGAAGTTTTGGGTTTAACGTAACCAAGGCCGAATAAATATCCTTTTCAAAATCCTGATAAATACTGGACACAGTATTGGGCAGTCCGTCCAAACGTTTATCCAGAACGATCAATTTTTCCAATGGGATTTCTTTTTTGATAAAATTAAGTACATCGTCTCCTCCTTCTTCAAAATGGCTGATTACAACATAATGGGTATAGGTATAGGACCGTTTTTTGGAATCCAGGATCAATTCCTTAAAATGCCGGTAATTGTTTTCATATATAAAAAAATCTATGGTCGCATTGTCACCAAGTGTCCTCGCGAATGCATCATAAATAATTTTTTTATGGGGACTCAATTTATTGAACAATAGAAACACCTTGGCCTTAAGGGCAAGCTCATCCCTTTTTACATAATACCCCTTGCCGGGAACGGATTCAATAATCTTGTTTTTTTTAAGGTGGTCGTAAGCCCTCACCACGGTATCCCGAGAAATATCAAATTCGATCAGCAGTTCGTTCACCGACGGCAACCTATCATCCAATTTTATCTTGCCATTTTCAATAGCTGCCAAAATGGAATCTACGATCTGTTTGTACTTTGGTACTTTTGATTCCTCTTTTATGTCAATCAATCCCATCATTTTAGTAACTTTTAAGAAGTGTTTACTTAACAGTGCAGAACACTTAAAAGAAAATCGGTAACTACATTTACCCACAACAATAATAAAAAAAATAACCTGATGGGGATTAAGACTTTTAAACACGTGGATTATCTATGGGACGAAAAAAAGGCTTTGGAGCTTGGAAACGACCAAGTGGCCCTGTTCCTGTACCGATCAAATATTTTGGGCTCCGATCTTAGGATTACCAACTATGGAGGTGGGAATACGAGCTGTAAGACCATAGAAAAGGACCCTTTGACCAACGAAGAGGTCGAAGTGATGTGGATTAAAGGATCTGGAGGTGATATTGGAACCCTGACCCGATCGGGAATCGCAGGACTTTATACCGAGCGCTTGAGAAACTTAAAGAAAGTTTACAAGGGTCTCCACGATGAGGATAGGATGGTGGGACTATTTAACCATTGTATCTATGACTTGGACAGCCGTGCCCCATCCATCGACACCCCTTTGCATGGCCTGTTGCCCTTTAAGCACATTGATCACTTACACCCCGATGCTTTGATTGCCGTTGCCGCAGCAAAGGACAGTGAAAAAGTGACCAAGGAAATTTGGGGAGACACCATGGGCTGGGTGCCGTGGCAACGACCAGGCTTCGACCTTGGACTTCAATTGGAAAAGTGCTTGAACGATAACCCCGGAATACGCGGTATCGTTTTGGGGAGCCATGGTCTGTTCACTTGGGGAGACACTTCATATGAATGCTACATCAACAGTCTGGAAGTCATAGAAATGGCTTCTGAATATATTGAGAAAAAAATCAAGCAGCAAGGCAGCGTCTTCGGTGGACAAAAAGTAGCATCCTTGCCAGCAAATGAACGAAAGGAAAAAGCTGCACAGTTAATGCCATTGTTACGCGGTCTCTGTTCTTCAGAAAACCGTATGATCGGGCATTTCACCGATGCGGATGTGGTCATGGAATACATCAACAGCAACGATCTGGAAAGATTGGCGCCTATGGGAACCTCATGTCCCGACCACTTTTTGCGTACTAAAATCCAACCCTTGGTACTAAAGCTGGACCCTGAGGAAGATTTATCCAACGCGGATGAGATCCTCAAAAAGCTGGAGCCGGCCTTTGAACAGTACCGAAAAGAATATGCAGCTTACTACGAAAGTTGCAAGCATGACAATAGTCCGGCCATGCGAGACCCCAACCCTGTCATCATTATCTATCCGGGAATTGGGATGTTCAGCTTTGCCAAAAACAAGCAGACCACCCGTGTGGCGAGTGAATTCTATATCAATGCCATCAACGTAATGCGCGGTGCAGAAGCCATTTCGGCCTATACCTCCTTACCAAGGCAAGAGGCCTTTGATATTGAGTATTGGTTACTGGAAGAGGCGAAATTGCAACGGATGCCCAAAGAAAAGCCTTTGTCCAGAAAAGTGGCCTTGGTCACTGGTGCTGGAGGCGGAATCGGTAAGGCCATTGCCGATAAACTTGCCGAACAAGGGGCCAATGTGGTTTTGACGGATATCGCCGAAGACCGATTAAAAGAGGCCGTGGAAACCTACCCAAGGGATGTTGCAAGCTATGCGGTGTGTGATGTAACCAGCTCAGTATCCATTGAAGATGCTTATAAGTCCGCTTGTTTGGAATTCGGGGGCGTGGACCTGGTCGTACATAGTGCAGGTTTGGCCATTTCAAAACCATTGGCAGAGACCACTGAACAAGACTGGGACTTACTTCAAAACGTACTGGTAAAAGGACAATTCGAGCTCTTTAAACAAGGAGTGGAAATTATGAACAAGCAAGATTTGGGCGGAGATATCATCAGCATCGCCAGCAAAAATGGTTTGGTGTCCGGACCCAACAACGTGGGCTACGGAACCGCTAAAGCGGCACAGCAACACATGGTCCGTTTATTGGCAGCAGAATTGGGCGGTAAAGGGATACGTGTGAATACGGTAAATCCCGATGGCGTTATCGTAGGAAGTAAAATCTGGGAAGGTGAATGGGCCGAAGGCCGTGCCAAGGCCTATGGCATTGAAGTGGAAGACCTGCCGGCCCACTATGCCAAACGAAACCTGCTCAATGAAATTATATATCCTGAAGATATAGCCAACGGTGTATTTGCTTTTGTAGGGCTATTGGATAAAAGTACTGGAAACATTATCAATGTAGATGGTGGCATGGCCAACGCATTTACAAGATAGATAAGTTTTTGGTTTAGTTAATTTAAGAATGACCGTAGGTTATACCATAGCCTGCGGTTTTTAAAAAATCAACTCATGGTTTTAGATAAGGAACACATTACATCACACAACCAAAATAACTTTGACAAGCATGATCAAAGTTTTGATTTTTTGGCCAATACCCTATCCAAAAAAGGTTTTGATGTTGAACATATCCTAAAGAAAATAAGCGATTTTCAAGTAGCCATTCCCAGTTGGGCCTTGGGTGCGGGAGGAACACGTTTTGGTCGTTTCTCATACCATGGTGAACCGGGCACTTTGGAGCAAAAAATTGAGGACGTCGGACTCATTCATGCGCTTACCAGATCAGCAGGCGCCATTTCCCTGCACATCCCTTGGGACGTGCCGGAAGATACCGAAAAGATAAAGACATTGACCAAATCGTTGGGGCTCACTTTTGATGCCATGAACTCCAATACCTTTCAAGACCAACCCGACCAAAAGCATTCCTATAAGTTCGGGTCCCTCTGCAGTACGGACGATAATGCGAGGCAACAGGCCATACAACACAATATCGATGTCATTCGACTGGGCGAAAAATTGGGGTCCAAAAGTTTGACCGTATGGCTGGCCGATGGTTCCAGTTTTCCCGGACAGAACAACTTCCAGACCGTACTCAAAAATACGCAGGCCAGTTTGCAGCAAATCTACAGGACCTTACCCGAGGATTGGAAGCTCTTTATTGAATACAAACCGTACGAACCTAATTTCTATAGCACGGTAATCCAAGATTGGGGCACCTCCTTTATGTTGGCCAATGAATGTGGCCCGAAAGCCTATACCTTGGTCGATTTGGGTCACCATTTGCCCAATACCAATATTGAACAGATAGTAGCCACTTTAATGATGAAGGGCAAGTTGGGAGGATTTCATTTTAACGATAGCAAATATGGGGACGACGACCTTACCGTAGGGAGCATCAAACCGTATTCCCTATTTTTGATATTCAACGAATTGGTGTACGGCATGGAAAACAATCCACAGAATCCCTACCCTGCTTGGATGATCGATGCCAGTCACAATCTAAAAGACCCTTTGGAAGATTTGATGCAGTCATTGGAGGCCATACGCTCGTCCTACGCAAAAGCATTATTGGTAGACCAAAAGGCCCTTCGTGATGCACAACAGAACCATGACGTGACCTTGTGCCAGGAAATTTTACAGGAAGCCTATCTTACGGATGTACGCCCACTATTGGAGCGGGCCAGAATATCCAATGGTGGAGCGCTAAACCCATTGGACACTTACAGGCATTTGGAAGTCCGCAAAAAATTGGTAGACGAAAGAGGCAAACATACGATGGCAACAGGCCTATAATCCAAAGCAAATGGCACAAGAAATAATTGCGGTTTTTGACATTGGTAAGACCAATAAAAAGTTTTTCCTTTTTGATATGGACTTTAAGGAAGTCCATCGCGATTACACCTATTTGGAAACCATTGAAGATGAGGATGGACACCCCACCGAGAACCTGAAAGCACTTGAGAGTTGGGTACAACGTACTTTTCAAGACATACTCAAAGCAAAGGAGTACAAAATAAAGGCGGTCAATTTTTCATCCTATGGCGCAAGCTTTGTCCATTTGGATGATATGGGAAAGGTGGTTACACCTCTCTACAATTATACAAAGCCTATCAATGCAACCATCATTGACAAGTTCTATGCGCAGTATGGACCCGAGATACAGTTTTGTAGGGAAACAGGCACCACCCGAGAGGGTATGCTCAACTCGGGCATCCAATTGTATTGGTTAAGACACGAAAAACCGGACGTATTTTCAAAAATCAAACATTCGCTTCATTTACCACAATATCTAAGCTATTTGTTTACGGGAATTCCGGTCAGTGAATATACCAGTATCGGTTGCCATACTGCGCTTTGGAACTATGAAAAGCAGGATTATCACGACTGGGTCTATCAAGAGGAAATCCATAAGATATTGCCATCGATAGTGGATACGGGTACCAGTATCAACTCCAAACTCTTTGGTCACCAAATCAAGATAGGTGTGGGTATCCACGACAGTTCAGCTGCCCTGTTGCCCTATATCCGCAGTATTGATAAAAAATTCCTGCTGCTTTCCACGGGAACCTGGAGCATTGCCCTCAATCCATTTTCAAAACAACTCCTTACGGACGAGGATACGGATTCCAATTGTATCAACTACATGCGTATCAATGGAGCTCCCGTAAAAGCGGCACGCTTGTTTCTGGGCAATGAATACAATGAACAGATCAAGAAACTGGCAGTTCTTTTCGGAGTTTCGGAAGATCATCACAAGACCATGAACTTTGATGCCGACATCTATCGCAAGCTAAAGGACAGTTTTACCCATAAATTCAAATGGATAAGTCTGGATGTGGCACCTCCAAACATTCCAACGCCAGTACAATTCAATTCCTACGAAGAGGCCTACCACCAATTAATGATGGAATTGGTGGAATTACAGATAGATAGTATAAAACTTGCCATTGGAAAGGACCATATCAAACAGTTGTACATTGACGGCGGTTTTGCCAATAATCAAATTTTTGTGGAACTATTGGCCCGCGGCCTGGAGGACATGAAGATCAAAACAACCGACGCATCGTTAGGTTCGGCCTTAGGGGCTGCCATTGCCATTTCCAATATCCAATTGGACCAAAAGTTCTTAAAAGAAAATTACGCTTTAAAAAAACACAGACCCTTAATTACCAATTGATATGGCCCAAAGTTTTGATACCCGATATCCTTCCGTTGACGATCTGAGGGAAAAAGCCAAAAAAAGAATCCCACGCTTTGCCTTTGAATACTTGGACGGTGGCTGCAACGAGGATGTGAACATCCGCAGAAATACCTCGGAAATACGGGACATTACCCTAAAGCCCACCTACATCAAGGACTTTAAAGGTGCCTCTATAAAGACCACACTTTTCGGGGAAGAATACGATGCCCCCTTTGGTGTCGCTCCCGTGGGTCTACAAGGTTTGATGTGGCCCAATTCCCCTGAAATACTGGCCAAAGCGGCCAACAAACACAATGTGCCCTTTATCCTAAGCACCGTGACGACCATGGATATTGAACGGGCCAGCGAACTTACCGAAGGTAAGGCTTGGTTCCAATTGTACAATCCAGCGGAGGAGGCGGTCAGAAATGATATTTTGGATAGGGCAGCAGCTGCGGGATGCCCTGTTTTGGTGCTGCTTTGCGACGTACCCACCTTTGGTTACCGACCCCGCGATTTTAAAAACGGGTTGGCCCTGCCCCCGAAGATGACAATGGCCAATATACTTCAAGTATTGGGCAAGCCAACTTGGGCCATGCAAACACTTAAATATGGCATACCCACATTTGAGACCTTGCGGCCCTACACCCCTGAAGGACTCAATCTAAAGCAATTGGGCAAGTTTATGGACAAAACCTTCTCCGGAAGGTTAAACGAGGAACGCATCAAACCCATAAGAGATAAATGGAAAGGAAAATTGGTGTTGAAAGGGGTGGCCTCAGAGGAAGATACCGAACAGGCCATTCGGTTGGGATTTGACGGTATTATTGTTTCCAACCATGGCGGACGACAATTGGATGCGGGGGAATCTACCATTGCCCCACTGACACGTATTGCCGCCAAATACAAGGACCAGATTACCATAATGATGGACAGTGGCATGCGCTCAGGTCCCGATATGGCACGGGCACTGGCAAGAGGGGCCGAATTTACATTCATGGGACGCTCCTTTATGTACGGAGCCGCAGCCTTGGGCAAAAAGGGGGGCGACCATACCATGACCATATTAAAAGTGCAATTACAGCAAATCATGGATCAATTGTGTTGTGAGGATATTGGTGACCTACATAAGCACCTGATCTAACCAGCATTCACCTAAGAAATAACGATACAAACCAAACCGCATGAGCCAATACAATATTGATGAAGAAATCGAGGAAATCGCAGGTGGCGAATTCGAAAGGGAACCAGTGCCCCAATCAAAACTTAAAAGCTGGAAAAGCTTTTTGGGAATGTATGCCGGTGAGCATGCAGCCGGTACCGAGTTTGTAATCGGGCCACTCTTTTTGACCACAGGGGTCAGCGCCTTTGATTTGATTATCGGACTTCTTTTGGGGAACCTTCTGGCCGTGCTCAGTTGGCGTTTCCTTACCGCCGAAATAGCCGTTAAATATCGGCTAACGCTCTACTATCAATTGGAAAAGATCGTGGGGAAAAATTTAGTGACGGTTTACAATCTGGCCAATGGTATCCTTTTCTGTTTTCTGGCGGGAGCCATGATTACGGTCTCGGCCACCGCCGTTGGTATTCCTTTTGATATGGAAATGCCCAAGTTGACCGATACCATGCCCAACGGAATTACCTGGATCATCATCGTTTTGGCCATTGGGGCCGTAATCTCCATTATTGCGGCCAAGGGTTATGAAACCGTTTCCAAGGCGGCCAACTATATGTCCCCCATCATAGTACTTGCGTTTTTGGCGAGCGGCATTGTGGCTTTGCGCGATCTTGATGTGAACAGTTTCTCTGATTTCTGGAATATTTGGGGAGAAGGCAGTGAACCTTTTCCAGGCCAAATCAAATATACCTTCTGGCATGTTGCCATTTGGTCTTGGTTCGCGAATGCGGCCATGCACGTGGGCATGTCCGACCTCTCCGTGTTCCGGTTTGCCAAAAAGGCAAGTTCTGGATGGACCACTGCGGCAGGGATGTATGTAGGCCATTATATGGCATGGATCGCTGCGGCACTACTTTATGCTGTTTACTTGGAATCAGCAGAAGCACAAGCTGCATTGGCCGGTGGAAACGCTCCCAATGTAGCTCCCGGTCCCCTAGCCTACAATGCACTGGGAATCTTTGGTGCCATCGCCGTGGTGCTGGCAGGGTGGACAACGGCCAACCCTACCATTTACAGGGCAGGTTTGGCATTTCAAGCGATCATCCCTAAAACCTCTACTTTTTGGGTTACCATCATCGCGGGCAGCGTAGCGACCTTAGCTGGACTCTTTCCTGCATTTGCGATGAAATTATTGGACTTCGTGGCACTCTATGGCTTTATTTTGGCACCTATGGGAGCAATCATCGTGTTCGAACACTTTTATGGGAAGAAAGCGAATATCATACTGGATTATGCGGAAAAAATGAACATGAAATTCAATCGTGCGGTGTTTTGGGCATGGGCCATCAGCTTTGGACTTTGCTATGGTATTTCTGTTTATTTTGATGTCTTTTTATCCTTTATGACCTTGCCCGCATGGTTACTTTGTGGTGTACTCTTTTTGTTAATTTCAAAGAAGAATAAATAACTGTAATTCAAACACCGTTTTTCAGTTTTCTAAGAATCTTGGCCGGCACTCCTGCAACCACAGTATTGGATGGGACATCTTTATTGACCAAAGCACCTGCTGCCACGACTGAATTTTCTCCTATGGTCACCCCTGGAAGAATTGTGGCGCTGGCACCAATCCATACATTTTTTTGGATATGTACTTTATTGGGCAGCATCGTTTTTCTTGTTTCAATAGCCGTGGGATGATTTTCCGAAGTTATACTTACTCTTGGACCAATCATGACGTTGTCTTCAACAATGATACCCCCAAGGTCCAAAAAGCTACAGGCATGGTTGATGAACACGTTTTTCCCCAAAGAAATATTCTTCCCATAATTGGTATAAAAAGGAGTAAAAACAGTAGTACTTTCATCAATGGGCGAACCAATGATTTCACTCAACGTCTGTCTAATTTCATTCACGTTTTTCGATGAATTCAATTTGGTGGAAAGTGCTATGGTTTTGTTCACCTCAACCCCAATTTGATCATAATCTGGATGATTCATTGGAATTTCTTCGCCCGATGTTAATCTTTCAAATATATTCATGACTTACATTCAATATTCTGATGGGTTAGTTTCCTTAAGGTATAAAGAACTTTTAAATTACCTGAAATGATTCCGCTTGATGTTTAAAAGTTCAAAAACTGTATACCAAGGACAGATTCCAAGTGAAATCATCCTCTGGTGAAATTTCCGTATCCAAAGCCTTGTTCAATATGGCAGCAATCGAAAGTGGAAAATCCTTCTTATGCAGAGATAAGAAACCAGCCAAATAATACCCTTGTAGGTTATCCGTGGCCAAAAAATAGGCCTGTGGATTAATATCAAAATAATACTGCTCCGTTATATAAAGATTCTTAAAAAAGGTATTCAGCACAAAGAAATTTGTCTGCTTTACGCCTTCATCAAAACCTCTTCCGTGAAGATAATACAAACCAACATCGATATTATCCGAAATCTTATAGGTTGGAACCACTTCTGCCGCCAAATATCTTCTGGATTCCAAGATTTCCTCCGACTGTCCATTTCGCATAATGGAAATGGTCCTAAAATTCAATGCGGGGTGTGCTCCTACCCTAAGGGAAAACCTTTCCTTGGAAATGGCCTTATAACGCCACCAGAAAATAAAAGTCCAGGGTTTTCCCTCCAGAGCAAACCGCATGTCAGGTTCAAAACTCAATCTTCCTTTCGTAAATTTTAGGTCAAATATTAATGCAGGATCTCCCAAAGAAAATGATGGGATAAGGGAAATTCCATTTTGGGTAACACTTGCTGTCCCTCTAAAATCATCCAAGAAGCGTTCTTTTTCGTCCTGTGCAAATGAAAGTCCATGGACAAACAAACACAAAAATACAAGCAGGTAATTGATAAATCCGATGTGACAAAACTTAGGAAAAAAAGATGGTAGTATGCGCAAGCTTGGTCGATCAAAAATTAATGCTAGCATATTTAGTTGATTAACAACCTCAAAAATACTAGGTATCCGTATTTTCAATCATACCCCTATTACGGAAAGACATACCATTTTTACAGGAAAAGTACCTGGATTTACAATTTATCCAGTCTCCTTTGTGATTTTACCGACCCTAAGGGTCTGGCAGTCTCCAATTGTTTCCAAAGGATATAGGAGGCAGTAATGCAGCTCACTTATGGGTGTAAGGATGCTTTTAACTCTTAGGTGAGATGAAAAAAAAGCCCCCATGTTTGGGAGCTTTTTTCAGTGATCGCGGAAGGATTCGAACCACATCCGCCAACCCTTATATTTGCTAGCTTTCGCCTTGCTTATGTTTTGCAACTAACCGAATTACAGACTACTATGAGCAATCTCCTTTCGTAAATAGCAAAATTAATCATAAAATATTAAAAGAAATATTTATCTAGAGTTTCTTTAAAAAAGGAATCAAGAGATTTAATCTTACCAATTATTAAATCAGCTATGTTTTAATTAGGTAAGATCTTTCCTTAAGTCTATTTCTTAACCTAGGTTAAGTATTTTAATTCCGCATCTCTATTCCTTTGCAACTGAAACTATAGAATAACCAGCATTTATTGAAGAAACCACCATTTCGATGACAAAACCAATGAAAACAAAACCCTAACATAAGATGAAATACATGAAAATTTTTCTTTTGATGCTTTTAGTATTGTGTAGTTCATGCAGGCAAGTGGATAAACACTTGGAAGAAGATAAAATGACCCTAAGAATGGAGTTGTTCACTTCTGATATGACTAAATCAGTAGACTTCTACACCAACGTTCTGGGTTTTACCATGGAAGGCAAAAAAATCAATACTTCCTACCAACCTGTCAAAAAGGGAAATGTAATCATTGGTATCGGTCCTATCCATAAACTTTCCAAGGATCACCACTTCAATCCTGATCTTAATCCTACTCACAAAGGTTATGGAGCAGAAATCGTGCTGGAAGTTAAAGATATCAAAGAAGTCTATAAACACGTGAAATCTAGCGGATATCCCATACATGGGGAATTGACTATGCAAACGTGGGGACTTGAGGATTTTCGATTGGTAGATCCCGACGGGTATTATTTGAGAATAACTTCAAAATAAAAAAGAAATAACCTTAAAAGGATACAGGACAAACCCAAATATTATTTGATTTGGAACAAAGTTGCTGAATGATTTCATAGTTTAGTCATGACACAAATGTCATTTACTTAAAACTTCAAATTGAAAAGTGAAATTGTACAACTTCTTGAAGGAGCTATAGCCTTAAATGAGGAGCAGGCCAATGCTGTGACGGAATGCATCCCTATCAAAACCTTTGAAAAAGGGCATATCTTACTTCGTGAGGGACAAGTTTCAAATGAGTCCTACTTTAACATCAAAGGTCTGGTAAGAAAATATTATCTAGTAGATGGGGAGGAAAGAACCACGGAGTTTTATGTAGAAAAGGATGCCATTTCCTCCTTACAAAGTTATAACCTAAATGTACCTGCAAATCATTATTTGGAGTGCATAGAGGATTGTAGGCTGGCCCTTCTATCCAGAGAGAAAGAACAGGAACTTTTTAAACGGGTACCTAATTTTGAATCGCTTTGTAGGGTTTCAGTGGAAGAAGAACTGGGAGCATATCAAGATAAATTAGCCCAATTTATGATATCCAGTCCTGAAAAAAGATACCTCGACCTTATGGAAAACCGACCAGACCTATTGCAAAGGGTTCCACAATACCATTTGGCAAGTTATTTAGGGGTTAAGCCAGAATCATTGAGTCGGATTCGAAAACGTATCGCAAAACATTGATGGGTATATTTTAACGCTCGAAAGGGCCTAACGGCTTCAAGGAATTTCCTCCAAACCCCTTTATCAACAACCAGATGGTAAAGGCTAGTTCACCGACTACCCCAAATACCATCACCAACAATTCAAAACCTTGTTCATACTCCGCATAATTTGGCATGAATAGCTGTGCAGTACAGCTTACCAAATAACCCATTGCGGCCAAAAACAATAGATAGCCCATACTTTTAGGAACCAAATCGGATTTAAAGGATAAATAGCCCAAAAAAGCCAGGTGAGTTCCAAAAAGTAAAAGGCATATCGCCCAAATTTCATCAAACTTTAGCAACAAGGACATCACTGTATGCTGAAGCTCTGGCATTTCCAAACCTAACGGAAGGTCGGTTATTTGGTAAATCTCAATCAAGCACATTAAGGCCATTCCAAAACCAATGGCATGTAGCAATCGAAAAGCCGAGGCCATTACAGATATGTTCAGGCTCACCTTTTCAGTGATATAGAAGAGGGTAAATACTAGAATTACATCAAAAGCAAGCATGGCCACAAAGGCTAAGATGCCCAGTCCGACTTGTGCATGGTTTTGCATAAAATTTATGACCGTAGCTTCTGGGTCCGAAGCCAAAACCATGGTTTCCAATACAGAAAAGTTCGCATAAAAGCCTGTTATAAAAATCAACAGGTAAGCAACCCCCGATACTCTTAATGCCAATTTCAAATTCATTCTGATATTAATTAACGAGTACAAAAGTAACTGGGGATATTTTAGAATTGATTGACTATGGTTAATATCCGTTCAACCCGTTCATGATTGACCTAAACTTAAGTTCATTTATCCAATAACTGTGTTCCATTGATTAACTTTTATTAATTTACTGAATCAATTTCTAGGTTTTGGATGCAAAGGAGATACTGCTATCACATTTAAGGGAAACTATTGATTTAACTTCAGAGGAAGAATCAATGGTATGTGATAGCTACAAAGAAACCCACCTTAAAAAGAAAGAAGTTTTACTTTTTGCAGGTGAGATTTCCAACCATATGCGGTTTATTGCAGCAGGGAGTTTACGAGCCTATCATATGGATGAAGAGGCAAAAGAACACATTGTTCAATTTGGCATTGAAGGTTGGTGGGTAAATGACCTCTACAGCTATTTAACCGAAACTCCCGCCAAACAATTCGTACAGGCCATAGAACCGACCATCGTATTGCAAATACACCGCGATACATTGAACCAACTTTATGAACAAGTTCCCGCCATTGAACGATTCTATAGATTGAAGTTTGAAAAGGCCTATGTTGCCTTACAGGACCGAACCATCAACTCCATGAGCAAATCGGCCGAAGAGCGCTACTTGGAATTCAGGTCAAAGTATAGAAGCATTGAACAACGTGTACCACAATACATGATTGCTTCCTACTTGGGTATTACCCCTGAGTTTTTGAGCGCCCTTCGAAAAAAGATAAAATAACCCCATTTCTTAAGACACCTTAAGATTAAAGGTTCTTCCATGCAATAGGTTTGCGTTGACATAAGAATCAGCGCATTATGAAAAAGATTATTGCATTTACCGGAAGTACCAGTCACAATTCCATAAACCAAAATCTACTGGAATACATCTTACGGGAGTTTCCTGACAACGGCATAGAAATTCTTGACCTAAAATCATATGAATTGCCCATCTATAGTCCCGAAACCGAAAAAAAAGGTATTCCTATTCAAACGAGAGAAATATTTCAAATTTTCAATTCGGCCGATGGTTTTATTTTGGCCTCCCCTGAGCATAATGGACTTCCCTCCGCTTTTTTAAAAAACCACATTGATTGGCTTTCAAGGGTAGATCAACGTTTTTTTCATGATAAGCCCATTCTTCTTCTAAGTGCCTCGCCCGGAAAACTAGGTGGTAGTACCCACCTCAATATTTTGGAAAGATTGCTGCCCAATTGGGGTGGAAAAATGGTTGGTCGATTTTCCTTAGGTGCGTTCCATAAAACATTCGATATAGAAAATAATGAACTGGTAAGGCTGGAAGACAAACTGGAACTAAAAGCTGTGATTCATAATCTATTGAACTACCACAATCAACCTAATGGCAGGTTTAAAACACAATTAGAAATGGATTCATTTATAGATGAAATAAGAAATAATCTAAAGTCCAAAGGATTTATATAATAAGAGAAATCATGAACAAACAAATCATTGCGCATTTATTTGAACTGTGGGAACAAATTGGAAAACATACCGGTTCTTTTAACAAGGAAAAAGGCTTTGCCTTTACAAAACCAGAGCCCCACTCATGGCCCAGTAAAGTTTACAACATTGAGGTTGACAATTTAAATATCGTAGAGTTAAAGAAAAGAATTCGCACAGGTGAAATTCCAAACTCCATTGGAATACCCGAGTGCGAAAACACGAAGAAATTGTTGGAATCGAATAATTTTTGCTCCACCTCTAAGGTAAAAGCCATGGCCCTAAGCACTGACCTGTTGTATTACGATGATATCGACGAATCCGCATTTCTACTCGTGGACTCAAGAAACAAGGCAAGTATGTTTGCGAAGACAGCATCAGCTTCTTTCGGATATTTGGTAGATACCTCTGTAATTCAATCCTTAATCAACAAAGAAAACATGCAGCTCTTTCTGGGGAGATATAATGATGACTTCCCAAGCTGTGGAATGATCTATTTGGACAAAAATGGTATTTCAGGAATTCACATAATAGGTACCAAGCCGGAATATCAGGGATTGGGCATGGGCAAAAAAATGACACGATTTCTCATAAATCAAACAATAAAGTCAAAAAGCAATAGGGTATTTCTTGTGGCATCGGAAGCAGGTGAGCGTATTTATCACAAGCTTGGTTTTGCCACATATGGTATTTTGGAAAGCTTTTCATTAACCGGACCATAAAACTGTATCTTCTAGTTAAGTTCAATAGGCGTCCCATTTTAAAAAATGGACGCCTTCTCTTTTGTTAGGGTGCTGTTTTTCTTTCTTAATATACCTTAAGCATTCCCTTTGGGTTTGCACGTAGGTTTGTCCTAATAAAATTTAGAACAATGGGTAAGGGGAAACTTCTATTCATCTTTTTAAAGGTATTGGTTATTGGCGTTGGGTTTGGACAAGAACTACGTTTTAATCCCGATGTGGTATTGGGTAATCGATCTATCACATATAAACATTTGGTCAAATACTCAGTCAATCAAAAATTGACCGTCGATAATTTAACCCTGTTCGATACCGAGTACAACACCGATGAAAACAACCTCTTTTTTATAAGAAACACCATTTCATATTCCGTGTTCAAAAATGTGAGTGCAAATGCAGCTATCGGCATAAAGAATCCTGGGGCATTTGGCACTGTATCGATGTCCTATTTATTTCGGTCACCAAACTTTCTAGGAGTTTATACTATGGGCGTCACCTATCAAAAAGGAGGTTCATTGGAGCAATCGCTTGTAATGAGCTATACGCCCTTTTTATGGAAAGGTCACCGAGGATACCTGAATCTGCTGGCAACAGCAAATTTGAATTCCAATGAATATACGAGGGGGCTCCAGCAGGTTAAGGTCGGAATTCAAAAAAAGCTACTGACCACAGGGATTGCTGTTAATCTAGACCAGTTCAATAACGCAAAAAGAACACTTACCAATTTCGGAATATTCTTTAAATATAATTTTTAAATCAAAAAAAATTTAATCATGAAACGAAACAAAAATGTTGCTATCCTTCTTTTTAGGATTTCCATTCCCTTTACCATGCTGATTTATGGTATCGATAAAATTACAAACGGTACTGGGTTCATTGGCAGTTTATTGGATGCCTATAATTTGCCCTCCTTTTTGGTTTATGGAGTTTTTATAGGGGAAATAATAGCACCAATAATGCTTCTGTTAGGGTATAGAAGTAGATTGGCAGGTTCACTGTTCGCCTTTAATTGTTTATTGGCCATACTTATGGCCCAAATCCAGTATTTTTTCACATTAAACCAGTTCGGTGGTTGGACATTAGACCTTTTATTTATCTATCTTGTTGCAGGTATTGCCTTTTTCTATAGTGGAGCTGGCAAGCATGCCATTTCCACTTCTCATGCTTGGGACTGATACTTACCATAAAACAAGGTCAATATGTATGCGGTAATCTATGAGTTTAAAGTTATCCAAGGTCAAGAAGAAGACTTTGAGACGCTGTGGCAAATGGTAACAGAGGGGTTTATGCAACATGCTGGAGGGCTTGGCTCCCGTCTCCATAAAACCGAAACGGGTGTTTATATTGCGTATGCCCAATGGCCTGATAAAAAAGCTTGGGAAACTGCAAAGCAAAAATTACCAAAAACTGCTACAGAAAATCTACAACGAATGAACGGGTATTGTAATGAAATTACAGTATTGTTCAATATGGACGTTAAAAACGATTTATTGAAGTAAGGTGGTACTCGCATTGCAAACATGTGCCCATATCCATTTCTTATTTGCTTGTGGTCTTAAAGTTGACTTCGAATGATTCTTCTATGTAATGTTTAAGTAGGGTTTAAAAAGAATCATTAGAGCCACTACATATATTTAAGCAGTGTGCGGTAGATATCCCTTACCGATATCATATCATTCTCGACTTCCGAAGTATTGACAAACACAATGATACCATGACTTCCTTCCCTAAGAAAATATGCATGGGAAATAATACCTGGATCATTGCCGCTATGCCCGATTTTTTCATCATCAATAGTCCAAAAGACATTCTTTTTGAATTCTTTTGAGGCCGGTTGAGATAGCATTTCCTTGTAGCTGGATGCCTTTAAAATATTGCTCTCCCCTTGGTAACCCTTCATTACTGCCGTCATATACTTACTGAAGTCCTCTATATTGGTCATGAACCCACCATCACCATATGTAATAAACTCATATGTTGGAATGGGATGACCGTACCAATATAATGTGGAAACATTTTCCAGATGATGTGTCTTGGATACCCAACCTGAATCATTCATTTGAAGTGGTTTTAAAATGTGCTTCCTTAAAAACTCAGTGTATTCCATACCACTGGCCTGTGCAATAATATAGGCCGCAATATTAGCTCCCATATTATTGTACTTATAGGAAGACCCTGGAACCGTGTTTGAAAAGCCATTTGACGTATACCATTTTCCATCTGTACAATATTGGTTTTTAATGAATTGGGGTGAAGGCATCATTTGGTTTCTATTCAATAGGTTTACCTCTTTTTGTACCTCCTGTTTGAGTTTTTGGGGCAAGTTTTCATAGAAGGGCGGAATTTTATCATTAAAAATGTAAATCTTCCCATAATGCTCTGTATCAAGAATACTTGAGGTATGGCTAGCAAGTTGACGAATGGTTATTGGCTCCTTTGGATAAAATGGATTCTGTATGGTAAAAGGTAAATGATCATTGATCTTATCATCCAAATCCAGTATTCCGATTTCCTGGGCTTTCATTAGGGCCATTCCGAGCAAAGTCTTGGAAATGGATGCAATAGGTTGGACCGTTTTCGTTGCATAAGGTATCTGTTGCTCTTTGTTCGAATAGCCAAAGCCTTTGGAGTAAACAATACTATCTTTATTGACAATGGCCACGGCGAAGCCTACAAGATTACTGTTTTCCTGTATCCTATTCAATTCCTTGGTTATTGAATCAGTCTGATGTTGTGATTGAAGGGAGTAAACTCCCATTACAATAAATAAAAACGATAAAAGAGCTCTCATACAGTACATTTTTCTAATTGATTTGATTTTTCTGTTTGGTTGTTAATTATTTCATTTAGGAACTACCAATACTCATAAATCCTAGAAATTTTGCCATCCTTAAATTCAAAGAGGGCCATTTGGGCCTCTCCCTCTACTACTTTGCCTTCCTCTTTTCTAATAAACCGCTTGCTCACCGCGATGGCATTCAAACCAACAATTTTATTTTCCACTTGAATATCGACCACACTCCCGTTATAACCGCCATTTTTCTGGTTTCGAATGTAACCGTTGTATAGATCTTCTCTAGAATAAACCCCACCATATTGGGGATGCACATAGGTGAAATCGTCGGTAAACAGTTCAAAAATATTGTCAACGTCTTCTGGAGTCGAGCCCGCTTGAAAAACCTTTAGGTTTAATTTGTAGTATTGGTCCAAAACATAAGAGTTGTCACCTGAATGGTCATTAGATGAATCCTGAGCATTGATTTGATTAAAAGTAATACTCAGTAGAACTACGGCTAGGATATATTTAAGCTTCATTTCGCTATTGTTTTTGGATCAGATGTTGGGTTACATTCTTTTTTTTGGTCAACAGCCTTTCTGAATCCGGATACTTTTTCAACAAAAGATCATATAGTTTAATAGCTTCCTGAAACCGATTGTTTTTTTCGTAAAATGTGGCTATTTGGGATACGGCATAATCTCGCTGTTCTATCAATTCTTGGATGAATACATCTTTATCCATGGAATGCAACAAGGTTTCAAAGTGGTAAAAATCATCGGCCCGCATAGCACTGCGAACAATGGTAAAGCGTGACCAAAGAGAAAGGTCAGGTTCAAACCCATAGCGCTTGGCCCTTTCCTGAGCATAATTCAAAGCATACGCCATACCTCCCGCATTGATTAATTTTTTCAGGTTGTTCGTTTCAAACTCCTGATAATATTTAAAATAGTCTCGAAGACCATGATACAAAGTTGGGTATCCTGTAGATCGGTGTTCCTCCAATTCAAACTCAAAATATTTCCAGTCAAGCCCATCAATGGGGTTTGATGTCAGTTTACCGTTCAATTTTTCGGTACTGTGCCTTACATCATACTCATCGGGGCTTACCGCAAAATAAAGCTGGGTTTCCATGTTGGATGAAGTATCCAAATCATCAATAGCATCAAAAATGGGAAATGGACTGGCCATCAAATAGGCATTAAAAAGTGTAGGTTCCTCCATCATCATATGAAAAACAAAGCTTCCACCATATTCCCAACCAAAAAGCAGGTTTTCGTCCTTTGTTCTGAAGTTTTCGTTCACATAGGGCATCAATTCATCTTCCAAAAAGCCCTTGAAATTTTCATTTCCCTCCCCAAAATTTCGAAACCTATCAGGATAACTATTGTTAATCCCTACAATAATAAATTCCGGAGTCAATTGAAATTGTTGGAACGATTGACCTAGACTGACCACATGTAAAAAGAAACGTTGTCCATCCAACACGTAAACCACAGGGTATGTTTTATCTGAATCTTGATAGCTTGGGGGCAGATATATCTGAACCTCTCGCTCTTCATCCAATATTTTAGAGGAAAGAAGGTGGTTGGTGCCGACTACATTCGGAATACCCTCCGATTGAGCTTGTAAAAACATCAAAACTATTGCAATGGTCGCCGTTATTACTTTCATTTTCATAGTAGAAGATTATACCATGGTTTTGTTACAATAGGTCGCTTTCTCAAAATCCCTGATGTTAATGGAAATAATAGGAACTTCGGGGAACATACCTTTCAGTTCCGAAACAATTCGCTTTGATAAATTGGCCTTTTGCTCAGTAGTTCTCCCTTCCATGATGTTTCCAAAAATGTGGATGAAGTCATCCTTTGCATTCCCAACCATATAGTGTTCAAAGGGATTGATCCGCACCTTAATATCCTCGGGGTCAAACAAACCTGTGGATTCAGCGGCATTATAAACCAATTGCATTATGGATTCCGGGGATTGAGATTTTATGACTGTATTGGAACAGTCGAGTACAAAATGTGGCATAGGTATTTTTAATTTATTTGAGTTTTCAACGATTTAACGATTCAACTTCCTTTAAAAAGCTGTCCAATTGGTCTCGATTCAACCACTTACCTTTCAATAGTACACCTTCAATCGTTTTGGTGTTTTTAATATCTTCTAGCGGGTTTTTGTTCAATAGGACCAAACTCGCATTTTTCCCTTCGGTAATAGTTCCTTCCATGGCCATCGAACCCAAATAACGGGCAGGTGTCAATGTGCTGGCTTTCAAAATTTCATAAGGAGATAATCCTGCTTCTTGAAGAAATTGAAATTCTTCGTGCAAGGAAAATCCAGGAACCACAAAACCAAAAGTGTCACTACCTGTCATCAAGGGAACATCTTCTTTTGCCAACATTTTAGTGAAATTCATCATCCATTCAAAGTAACCTTCCAACAATGGCAAAGCATCCATTCCATTGATTACCTTTCCTTTTAAATTTTGTCGATAGGGATTTTCGTCGGATGCCCAATACGCATAATCTCCGGTCAGCATATATGTTGCGACTTCTTTTTTCTTAAGTTTTGCGAAGCTATTGTCGTCCAAACATTGTAAGATCATATCAAAAACCACCAAGGTCGGGGCAATGACAATTCCACTGTTTTTAATTTGCTGTACCGCATTTTTCAGGTATAGGCTATCACTTCTTTGTTCTTCACCGAACAAGTACACAAACTCTTCTACGTGTTCAATGGATTTCATCCGAAGGGAATACTCCACGTCCATCTCACGCTGGGCATGTCCTATCACGGGAATATCATATTCGGCCGCCTTTTCCAAAACTTCCAAATAAATATCTTTGGGCAAATTATCCGCAATCTTTATAAAGTCATATCCTTTTTTGTGATGCTGTGCTATGATGCGCTCTACATCCGCTCTGGTCTTTAAATCGCTTGATTGTAAATAAGGTCCCGAAGTATAGTAATTAGGCCCAAATAATTTCCCATGATCAATACTATCCCTAATGGCAATATGATTTTGCCAATCGTACTCCGCCATGTTTCTAACCGTGGTAACTCCGTTGGCCAAAAGCAATTTGAAATCACGCTTGATCCCTCCTTCTTTATTGCGCCAATGGTAATGCATCTCGTGCAATCCCGGAATCAGGTATTTCCCAGAACCATCAATGAGTTTGGCTGTGGCATATTCCGATGTATTTTCCATGGACTCAACCCGAAGTATCTTTCCATTGGCAATAACCACCCTTTGGTTTTGCATCACGATTTCTTCATGCATCGGAATTACATTCACATTCTCGATAGAAAGCGTATCGGTTTGGCCAAATCCGACTGAAAGGCCAAACATTATCGGAGTTAAGTTAATGACTGTTGTTCTCATGATATTAATTGATTGATGATGAATTGATTTTTTTGAACCACATGTTTTTTACCCTACCGGTGGATATATGGAGACCGATTATTTCTCCTTGTTGATTACGTGATATTTTGATGGTTTCCAATGGCCAAGAACTTTTAAACTCGTCCGGGCCAACCCGCTCCAATTTAAGTTCCCCATGTCTTGCATGGGAACATTTTAAGGTACTATCCTCCACGTAGAACGTGTAATGAGTATCAATTTCAGGGCTATAAAATGTTCCCATAAAATCGCTTAACTCCACCGAAATTTCACGTTGCCCAGCTTCCTTTTGATTCACCGAATGAACCAACGGTTCTGCCTTTTCCCTTGCTTCCGAAAGTAAAATGCCAACAATGTCATCCGCTTTTTCTCCAAATGGCGCGTTGGAAAAATTGGTCAATACAACGACGCCTAATTCTTCCTCTGGATATATGCAAAGAAAAGTGCGATACCCTCCCACTACTCCGGCATGTTGTATCCGCTTTTTAGCAAACATTTCATCTATATAAATGCCAAGGGCATAGTCAATGGGGTGGCCATTGTTTAAACCTCCCAAGGTTTGAAGAACTTCAAAGGATTGCCCCCAACCTGTTTTGGGGTCATAAAAATTATGGGCCCACTTTAATAAATCCTCGGTAGTGGAATATATATTTCCTGAACCGGTATAGGCCCAATAAGCTTGAGCCATTTCAAAAACACTAGCGTGACTATGATAATATGATGTGGCCCTATTGGAGACGATGTGTTGATTATTATCCTCTACATAGGTATTCTTCATTTGTAGCGGTTCAAAAACATTGTTTTGCATCCAAACCTTAAAATCCTCTCCCGTAATTCTTTCAATAATTTCGGCCAACACCACATATCCCGTGTTGGAATACATGAATTGTTCCCCTGGTTTAAAATTCAAATCCGTTTGCATTTGTAGCAACCTCATGACATCTTCATTGGTTCTATAGTCATCACCTCGCCAACCGGCAAGGGCCATCAAATCGTGAAAATCCCTTAATCCGCTTGTATGTTGCAATAAATGTTTTATGGTCATTGGGTTTTTAAAAATGGGATACTCCGGGAAATACTTTTGAACCGCATCATCAACGGATAATAATCCTCTTTTTTGAAGTAACACAATCCCCATTGCCGTGAATTGTTTTGATATGGAACCGATATTGAACAATGTGGAGTTGTTGTTGGGCACCTTATATTCCAAGCTGGCATTCCCAAAAGCGTTTAAGTATAGTATCTCTCCAGATTTCATAACCCCCACTACTCCACCAGGGTGGTTTTCCAAATTCCAGTCATTGAATAATGCATCAATTTGACTTTCCTTTTTGATATCAATCTGCCCAAAACCAAATAGTGGGCAAAGCAACATAACCCAAAAAAATAGGTTGTGCCGTCCAAGAACTTTTATCAACCTGTATGTCCTATTCATATCCTTCATAATTAAGCAAAGCTATTTTGTGGCAATCGCTTAGCAATTGACTTTGGTTAAGAAACCCAGCAACTGATCAGATATCAAAATTAGCTCTAACCCGTTTCCGATTTCTTAAGCTACCTTAAGATTTACTCCAAGGCATCACTCTAGTTTTGTGAAATCAAATGTGAAATCATGAATCAGTATATCAACATTTTATTAGCTTTTATCGGCGGTGTGTTTTTGGCCATGCAAGGGGGATTGAACGCCCAACTTGGTGTGCAGCTGAAAAATCCGCTATTGGCTTCGCTCACGGCCTTCTTCTTTAGTGTGATCTTTGCATTATTGGCAGTACTCCTTACGGTCAAAAACATTCCAAAGACATCGCTCTTGCTCAGCATTCCCAAATATTTATGGTTTACGGGAGCCTTGTTCAGTGTCATCGGAATCGGGCTTTACTATTATACCATTCCTAAACTGGGTATCTCTACCATGATTTCTTTGGGATTGTTCGGACAGCTTATTTTTTCTGCTGTGGCAGGACATTTTGGTTGGTTTGGGCTACCTCAGGAACCTATGGTGATGAAAAAAACATTAGGCCTTTTGGCAATGACCGTGGGTATTTTGTTGATCACTAAAAGCTAGAAAGAATTAATCATAATATAATTTTAAAAAATAAGAAAATGGAATTACTGGAAAACTTGAAATGGCGCTATGCCACCAAAAAATTTGACGCATCGAAAACTATTCAGAAAGAGGATTTAGAACATTTGAAAGAAGCGGTACAACTATCCGTGTCATCGTACGGACTTCAACTGTACAAAGTTTTTATCGTTTCCAACAAGGAACTAAAAGAAAAATTAAAACTAGCTGCGTGGGGCCAAGATCAACTAACCAATGCCTCCCATATTTTCGTGTTCTGCAACTATACCGAAAGAAAAAACGAACATATAGACGAATATATTCAGGCCACCTCGAAAACCCAAGGCACCCCTTTGGAAAAACTCGAAGGATACGGGAATTTAATCAAGGAAAGTTTGTCGGCCAAACCAGATGCAGCTTGGCAAAGTTGGTCCGAAAAACAGACCTACTTGGCCCTTTCCAATTTGTTGACTGCTTGTGCTGAACTTAAAATTGATTCCTGTCCCATGGAAGGGTTTGAGCAAGAAAAATTCAATTCCATTTTGGGTCTTGAAGAAAGAGGTCTGAATGCTGCGGTGATTGCCCCAATTGGTTACCGATCAGAGGAAGACCACACACAATTCAGAACAAAAGTGCGCAAACCAAAAGAAGTTCTCTTCGAGGAATTGTTGTAGTTAGTTTGTTCAAGATGGCTCAAGGAGTACGAAAAATGTAACCTAGCGTAGAGTTTGTTCGTCAAAATCTTTATATCAAAAAACACATCAATTCATGAGACTTTTCATCGTATTACTACTATTACTTATCACTTTCGCTTGTGGAACAAACCATAATGTCACACTTCAAAACACGGATATATTCAAAAAAGAACATCCCGGTTTTGCAACGCAATTTCAAAACAAGGTAAAAGACATTTATCTTGAAAAGGAAATGTATGGGGATTTCATCTTCGCCGTGGTCGACGAAAACGGCTTGGCGTATTCATTTACATTAAATCGGGAAATTTTAAATGGCAAAGAGGCCTCTCTGGGTAACGATACTCCCATTTATATTGCATCCAGTACAAAATCGTTTACAGGCACCTTACTTAAAATTTTAGAGGAGAAGAATGTCATGGATTTGGGCAAACCTCTTAATGTGTACCTTCCTGAATTGGATTTTAGCGATAGTATTGATACCAAGAGCATTACCATCAAAAGTCTTTTAAACCATACCCATGGGACCTTCAGTACGCCGATGACATGGAAAACAGCTTTTTTGGGATACAAGGATGGGAATAAAGAACTGATACATGATCTCAACACTGATTTTCTATTCGATCCCTCAGGCAGGTATCGGTATTCCAATGTAGGACCAATCGTAGCTGGAATAGCAGCGGAAAAGGTAACGGGAAAAACTTGGAAAGTCCTTATGGAAGACCATATCTTTTCTCCTTTAAAAATGGAAAATACAAGTGCCAATGTCAGTGATTTTGCATTTGAAGACATTCGCCCTTCATTAACCGTGACCAAAGAAATGGGAATAATTGAGAAACGTTTTTATAAATCGGATATCACGATGCACGCCTCTGGAGGGATTATTTCCACTATCAATGATCTATCAAAATGGTTGGCGGCAAATATCAATCAGGATAATGTGCTATTAAACAAAGATTCATGGGGGGAACTGCATACCTCAACCGCAACCCAGGACAAAAAATACTTTACGTACCAACGGTCTGGTTATAGTTTGGGATGGGATATTGCGGAATATGGGAATGATAGGATTTTGACTCGATTTGGAGGATTGGCCGGGATAAGCTTCCACATCTCCTTCATGCCCGATAAAAAGGTCGGGGTGATTGCTTTTTCGAACGATAACAGAGCCTACTTATTACCTCATTTAATGGCAAATTATGCCTATAACCTAATCAATGAACAGCATGCGGACAGTATTTTAAAAATTGAGAAAACCTCTTTCGATAATAGCTTTAAGAGGGAAGATGACATACAATATCCCAATGACTCACAAATGCTTTCAGCCAATTCAACCCATGATAGCATCATAGGAACGTATCACAATGAGCAAAACTGGCCCGACATTGAAATTTACAGAGAAAAGGACCACTACATTTTTAATTGGGGAATATTAAAGGGCAAAATATTCCGAAACGATGGGGGTGGCTACAGTAGCAACCTAGGGGTATTCTCAAGAACTTTTCAGGTCAACAAAGATTCCCTATACACCGGGTCACTGATTTACAAAAGATGAAATGGGCCTATAAAAGTACCTCTTGAAGCTTATCTTTAAGGATAAAAATATTTCATAAAAGAATATTTTATTATTGTTTTACAATAATTTATTATATATTTGCAGAAATATTCATCATCTAAACAATGAAAAAAACAAGAGTACTATCTAAAATGTTGTACGCGGTTACAAAGAGCCTTGCTTGGATCTATTTGGTAATTGCACTGTACGGAGTCTTCTCGTGGTTTACAAAAACCAATATTCAAATCGAGGATACCAAGGCTGTAATCAATTATCCCTTTACCGATGTTTCTTTTTTAATATTGGACAACAACTGGTCGTATTTTCTTTTTGCCTTTTTATTGCCCGTTTTGTCTTATACCTTGTTTTTTTGGTTGCTTTCCGATGTGTTCAAAGTGTTTTATCAGGAAAAGCTTTTTACCCAGCCCAATATTGCACATTTAAAGCGGTTTTATTCAGCAAATTTGATTTTACCCATAGTGCTTGTTGCATTTTCATCATTATTCATTGAGATTGATACAGGAATATTCATCATTGTAGCATTACACCTTGTTTTAGGGGTCTTTATTTTTATTGTTTCAGAAATTTTCAATCAAGGACTGTCATTACAAAACGAACAAGATTTATATATCTAAGTTATGCCGATTGTTATAAATATTGATGTGATGCTCGCCAAACGAAAGATAAAGAGCAAGGACCTCGCCGAAGAGATTGGCATAACCCCAGCCAATTTATCCATACTTAAAAATGGAAAAGCAAAAGGTGTACGCTTTGAAACCCTAGAGGCCATTTGCAAGGCATTGGACTGTAAACCAGGAGATATTATTGACTATGTAGCATAGTTCTTCCAACATATTTTAATCATGAATACATTAAAAATTGATAATGTATCCCTTGTGTACAGCAGTGGGTACAAGGCGCTTACTGCCTTAAATCTAGAAATACAAAACGGAATATTTGGACTCTTGGGCCCTAATGGTGCAGGTAAATCTTCCTTGATGAAAACCATTGTCGGACTGCAAAAACCATCGGAAGGAAACATCAGCTTCAATGGTGCCGATGTGGTTCAAAACCCGCTGGATATCCAAAAGCATTTGGGTTTTTTACCGCAATATTTTGGTGTCTACCCAAAAGTATCCGCTTATGATCTTTTGGAACACTTGGCCAAGCTGAAAGGGGTGGTGAACAAGAAGGAACGTCATGATCAAATCATGAGTTTATTGGAAAAAGTGAATCTGACCGATGTCAAAAACAAAGAGGTCCATACGTTTTCCGGCGGTATGAAGCAGCGTTTTGGAGTGGCCCAGGCATTATTGGGCGAACCCAAGATTGTTATTGTAGATGAACCTACGGCCGGATTGGACCCAGAAGAACGGAATCGTTTCAATACACTGCTCAGTGATATCAGCGAGGACATCATCATTATATTATCAACGCACTTGGTAGAAGACGTAAGAAACCTTTGTTCGCAAATGGCCATCATAAAAAAGGGACATGTTATTTCCCAAGGGGCGCCAAAAGAATACCTCGAACAGTTAAATGGAAAATTATGGAGCACAGCGATTTCCAAAGAAGAACTGCCCACTTTGGAGTCCCATCATCAAATCATAAGTAAGCAATTGGTAGAAAGGGTCATGCATATAACCATTCATGCAGATGATTGCCCTGCCGGCTTTACTGAAACACCCCCTACTTTGGAACACGCCTACTTTACGCATTTAAACACCTCTGCATTGTGAAAACCATTATCCTAAACGATATACAGACCATTGTAAAGCAAAAAGCGACATACGCTGCCCTACTCATTTTTGTGGGCATTGGTTTCCTGACCGGGTTTAAATTCAATATTTCAGTTGGGGACGAGCTTGCCGCAAATGCCTCCTACTCTGTTGGTTTTATGATCGGGCTATTGAGCCTTGCCATCATTTTAATCGCCACTGTACTGGGATTTTCGTTATTGTTCAAAGAGCAGGACGCCAACTATGGTTTGATTGTTTTTTCCACTCCCATCAAGAAAAAAGCATTTGCGCTTGCCCGTTTCTGTTCCTTCTACCTGTTGACCCTGCTCGGTTTTTTTGTTCTGATTATTGGATACGTGGTCGGACTTCATTTGTCGGAAAATGTCCAAATGAACCCTGGCTTTAACCTTTGGCACTTTACATACCCCTTCTTGATATTTGGAGCCATTAACACATTGCTCGTCTGCAGTATCCTATTCTTTATTGCACAGACATTTAAAAATAAACTATTGGTAGCTATTTCAGGTTTATTGCTGTATGTGTTTTACATGATAGCCCTGATGTTCTCCAATGCGCCTTTTATGGCGCAGGCTATGCCACAATCTTTACTGGTACAACGTATTTCCGCCCTAGTGGATTTGTTTGGGCTTTCGGGGTATTTTTATGAAGCCAATGACCTCAATGTTTATCAACGGAACAATAAAGTTGTACCCTTCACTGATCTATTACTCATCAATAGACTAATGTTTGCCCTTTTCTCTCTGGGCACGGTATATTTAGGGATTCGTTCCTATTCCTTTCTACCTAATTTTAAAGGGAAGTCCCAAAAAAAGGGCTCAAGCTTACCGCAAAACACATTACAACAACCTTTTTCTACAACAGCCACCAATTTTGGACGGGAATCAAGATGGCGAGCGATATTCTCGTTCATCAAGGTTGATTCCATTTATATTTTCAAAAGCATAGCTTTTATGGCCATTTCCATATTACTGCTGTTTTATGTTGGTGTGGAAATGTTCGATGACATCAATAAAGGCATCCGTATGCCCCAACTTTATGCCAGTTCTGGCCTTTTGGCACAAACCATCAACAATACTTTTCATGCGTTGGGAGGTTTGGTTCTGGTCTATTTTGTAAACGATATCTTTTGGCGGAGTAAGGCCAGCGGGTTTTCCATTATTGAAAACACTACCTACCATGTGGCCAAAAAACCTTTAGGTCATATTGGGAGCGTTTCTTTGTTGATCTTATCCCTAACTGCACTAATGCTATTAGAGGCAATTATTTTTCAGTTGGTGTTCAAATTCCCGCTTTTTGATTGGGAGGCCTATGTTGGGGTATTCATTTTTAATACGCTTCCCTTGCTTTTGTTTGCCATGTTTTTACTTTTCATCAATACAATCAGCAAAAACAAAACTATAGCACTAGGGGTTTCCATATTGAGTTTTTTGCTTTTAGCGACACCCATTGCAAAAAGTATAGTAGATAATTCCCTGTTCCGTTTCTTCTCAGGGTATCGTGGAACTTACAGTGATTTTATTGGCTATGGTGCTTACCTCATTCCATTCCTATGGCGACTCGCTTTTGGGTTCTCTCTTATCGGTATTTTATTTCTTGTGTACAATTTGATCAAGTCTCCCTCTAAAAGATTGGCGACAGGAATTGGAATAATCGTTTGCATGACCATTGCCGCCTTCAGTAGTTCACAATATTTAGAAAACTATATTCCAAAAAAGAAGAAAGAGCAACAAATCGAAGAGCGTGTTTCCTACGAAAAAAAGTATCGAAAATATCAACGAATACATCAACCCACCATCAAAAAAGTGGATACCAAGATTGATTTGTATCCAAACAAACGATCTTACACCATTCAAGGCGAATATCTATTAAAAAACACCTACGAAAAACCAATTGATTCTGTATTGATTTATGTGCCAGAAGATTTTGAGATTAAATCCCTTGTTTATCAATACAAAAACGAAACGATTCGCATGGATGAGCCGATTTCTGAACTGTATCTGAACCAAGCCATTACACCGAATGATTCAGCTAAACTATCTTTTAAAATATCCTATCAATGGTACCCAATAAATGGCCATGACCCTTTTAATGCCATTGTTGAAGATGGTTCCTTTATGAGAATCAGTCGATATTATCCTCAATTTGGATATGATGAAGGGAAAGAACTGGATGACATCCAATTGAGAAAAAAACATGGTTTGGGGGCACCAACTGAACTACGAAAGCTGGAGGCACCTAAAAATGATATCGATGACACTATTGATCTTAACATGCAAATCTCCACGTCAAAAAACCAAATAGCCGTTGGTACAGGAGAATTAACTGAGAAGTGGCAGGTTGATGGCAGAAATTTTTATGAATTCACGGCGGCATCCATTCCATTCCGCTTTGCCGTTTCCTCGGCAGCATATCAAACAAAAAGTGTGGAACATAACAATATTGACATTACGGTCTATCATCATCCATTGCACAAAAACAATGTTGACCACCTTATTGAAAACACCAAACTCACTTTGGATTACTGTATCGAAAATTTTGGTCCTTACCCCTATACATCCATCAATTATTCCGAAGTCTCATCATTTACCCAAGGTTTTGCCGGAACCGCCTATCCCGGAACCATTTTTATGACCGAAAATATGACATTCAATGCCAATCTCACCGTAGGAGACAATCAGGATGTTGTAAACGAACTTGCAGGCCATGAGGTTGCCCATTTTTGGTGGGGTACCAACCAAATTGAACCCGACTATAGGGAAGGCTATTCCATGCTAACCGAAAGTTTGGCCATGTATACAGAAATGATGATTTACAAAAAATTGTACGGAAAAGAAAAAATGATGGAACGTGTGGCCATACATCAGCAGATTTATGACGCCGAAAAGGGATTGCATGAAGAGAAATCCCTGCTTAAAGTGGCACCGGGAGAGACCTATTTAGCCTATTCAAAGGGTGCCATTGTATTTGTGGAGTTGAGTGAATTGATTGGTGAAAACCAATTGAACAAGGCCTTGAGGAATTTTCTAAACCATAACAGATATCCAAAAACAAACCCGGTTGCGACAGATTTAGTGAACGAAATACTTGAAGTAAGTGACAAATCGGACCACAAAAAAATTAAATCATTTTTTGGTTGGGAATAATTTTCGAGATTTCTGACTTCCCTCTTTTTTCAAAAATTATTGAATTTAGAGTTATCCTTGAGGAAGTAATACAATATTTTTCCTGGAAGAACATAGTCTTCCCTAAAAACAGCCGAGATTGATTAAACGCGGCTTCAAAAAACCATGCATGGATTGAAAATCTGAACACAGGCGAGCGAAACCAAGTTTCGCGCTGCAAGCCCCAGATCTTACCCTTAACTAATACTACTGAGCGAGGCAATTTTTATCCAAATCGCAATTGTATTTTTCCATTTTCCGTAAAAAATGTCTTGATTTTACTGGGTTGAACGCTCTTTTCCGTGAAAAATGAAAGTATGGGCATTTAAGTTAATTCAACAACAAAAGCCTCAGTTTTTCAACTAAGTTAGAGTCCAAAAATTCATTTTTTAGTCAAAAGTCCATTGATTTTACTAGTCTGACGGCCTTTTTTAGTCAAAAATGCCATAAACCTTTTTGTTCTATATTTTTGAAAACACCCTAATTATGGGCTTTTCCGAAGGAAAATGAATCAATAGCACCGCGCAAGCGTGCTATCCTCTTGCTCTTCCTATTTTCTTTGCTCGCAAAGAAAACCTGAAAAGCCCTTTGATGTTATAAATCGATTGGTTCAATCTAGGATTTGAAGTAGGTCATTGCACCCTATTCCAATTTTACTTTACGCTTATCTTCCCGAACACAATAAAATTGCAACAGGGACCAAGTGCAAAAGTCCTGGTAAGATTGGGACTAAAAATATTCAATAGTTTTGGAACCTTCTTATATGCAACGAATTCTCTAGATTAAAATACAGAGTTACCAAATTTCTCGTTATCATCAATTGAATCCGACAGTTTAGATTCAAGAATTGATTCCAAACCACTCATATCTTCACTGATTTTTTTATCCAAGACCCGCGCATAAATTTGGGTCGTCGTCAATTTTGTATGACCTAAAATTTTGGAGACAGTTTCAATAGGAACTCCGTTGCTTAATGTAATGGTAGTAGCGAACGTATGTCTGGCCACATGGAAGGTTATATTTTTTGTGATGTCACATGCGTCTGCGATTTCCTTTAAATAACTATTCAACTTTTGGTTGGAAATTTTAGGGAATAATTTTTCCGGTTGTCTTTTTGGATGATACTGGTATCGTTTTATTATTGACAATGCTGGTCCCATTAAAGGAAGCTTGAAGCTGTTCTTGGTCTTTTGTCTTTTTGTACTTATCCAATGCTTCCCATCTATACCCAATACGAGATTGTCCTCGTTAAGGTTCATTATATCAGAATAGGCGATACCTGTGTAGCAGCTAAAAACAAATAAGTCTTTAACAATACGCAACCGTTCAATCACAGTGTGGTAGGTTTGAATTTTTTGAAGTTCATTTAAACTCAAGAATTCCCTTTCCTTTCTTTCCATTCTGATCTTAAACTTTTGAAATGGATCCCTATCGATCCACTCGTTATCAACTGCCATTCTAATCATCTTGCGTAGGCGCTGAATATGCTTCATTGCACTGTTATTTGAAAGATTACTATGATGATTTATCGGATACAGTTTACGTAGATAAGTTTCAAACCCAACGATGAATTGATGATTAAGCTGAGATAATCTGTAATCATCGCATTTATATTGCTTCTGAATATACTTTAATAGGTACTTCTGACAAGTCTTGTAGTGGCTCAGAGTAGCTTTACAAAGACTATGCGCATTGTTCGTATTGTGATACTCAAATAAATTCTTCAAAGTAAGTTCATTTATGTCTTCTCCAAAATAGTGGGCCTTAACCATCTGTGGGGTTATATGTGACGTTCGAGATCGAAGCTCCCGATAGCACTGAAAAAGTTCGGTTTCCACCTCCATTAAATAGGTGTTGATTTCCTGTGCTTCTTTTGTTCGACCCAGAACCCTCGACCCCTTTCGATCCCAT
The DNA here is from genome assembly GCF_030733585.1 of Allomuricauda sp. MMSF_3307. Classification (NCBI taxonomy): domain Bacteria; kingdom Pseudomonadati; phylum Bacteroidota; class Flavobacteriia; order Flavobacteriales; family Flavobacteriaceae; genus Allomuricauda; species Allomuricauda sp. MMSF_3307. Next base: position 345,220 of record NZ_JASHIQ010000004.1, on the reverse strand, counting down.
ATTTCTATTGGAATCGTGTATTTAAGGCTCATGTTAACTCGTTGTGAATCAACGGTTATACGGGCATAAATCTTAGCAGTACCGTCATTCCGCCGGGCAGTACTTATCCAGAAACTGATTGAAAATGTAGACCGAGTTCTCATAGGTTTTGTATTAAATTGAACTAAAATCACCTACGAAAGTCAAATACTAAGTTGCTGTAATATAGATATTTACAATCTTATTCGGTTAACACTTTGAAGAAAAAAATTTACTAACCAAATTGCAAACCAAAACATACCAAATCAAACCAATTTAAACATAGGTCTTAAAATGTTAAAGCCTTGCAAATCAATAAGATATGCAAGGCTTTGTTTTTGTTTGAACTCTATAAGTGATCGCGGAAGGATTCGAACCTTCGACCGTCTGCTTAGAAGGCAGATGCTCTATCCAGCTGAGCTACGCGACCAAACTTTGCGGGTGCAAAGATACTAATGTAAGCGGTTGTAAAAAATATTTTTTTGATTTCTTGCCCTTTTATTGCAATGCTATCATAACCGCTTACATTGGTTTTTATTGAAACCCTATCGCTTTCAACGCTTTATGGCTGATTTTGATCACTTCCAATGGTTCCTTGTCCCAAGTTCTGTCCTGCTCCACAAAATACATTTGCATTCCCGAAGCCTCTTTCTCGTTCAAAATTCTACCAAAATCAATGGTTCCCTCACCAACAGGGGCGAATCGCCCTTCGTCGCCCATATCCTTAACATGCCATAGTTTGAACCTGCCGGGATATTTCTCAAAATAGGCCACTGGATCAGCACCGGCTTTGGTCACCCAATAGAGGTCCATCTGAAAATTGACATATTCCGGGTCAGTGTTTTCCAATAGATAGTCAATAGGCTTTATGCCATCTTCATTGTCCTTGTATTCAAAATCATGGTTGTGGTACAATAGCTTTAATCCTGACGCATCACATTTTTTCCCCAAGGTTGTCAGTACGTTGGCAAAATCTTCCATGGTACCTTTCATCCCCATTGTTCTGTTCTCGCGATCAAAAGTGAACATTCCCATCGGTGGAACCGGAATGGTAAAATAGGTAAAACCAGCTGCTTTGGTATCGGCGATCAATTGATCAGCATTGTCCAAAGTAACCATTCCCATGTGCGTGCTTACAGGGGTCAATCCAATACTTTCCAGATAGGATTTGAACTCCTCTGGTTCCATTCCGTAAAATTTTCCTTCATTGTAGCCTGCTGCCTCTATGTAAGCATAGCCCGCGTCGGCAACTTTTTGAAGAGTGCCTTTGGCATCTTCTCCCATGTTGTCCCTAACGGTATAAAGTGCAAGTCCACCAAAGTTGTCCTGAGCGTAAAAAGTGGTTGTCAATAGCACAAAGGCCAACGCAAGTATACCCTTTGTCAATAGTAATCGTTTCATTTGAAGTGTTTGAATTTAGTTTCAGTTATTTATGTAGCACACAAGATACTGATTATTGGTTTTATGAAATATGTGCTCAAACAAAAAATCCGTTAGATAATTTTATCAAAACGGATTTCTTTTCTCTAACAGCGTACAATGCTTAGATTTCGCTCATTTGAAGAGTAACATGCACTTTGATTTCGTCGTCAACCTTGATCATACCCAGCATTTTTTTGGGAGCTTTCAACTCAAAATCACTCAATTTCAGGTCTAAAGTACCCTTTACGCAAATATCCTTGGCTTGCTCACAATGCAATAGGGTCTGGTACTTGCGGGTAACCCCGGCGATTTTGATCTCCAAGCCAACGCTCACCATATTTTGATTGACTGATGGGGGATCTACGTACAATAATCTTAGCCCGACTTGCGGATGCTTCTCCGTTTTGAGCAACTCTTGAAAATCCCTGTTGATGGCCTTTCCACCGCAATCAAAACAATCATTGACCAGCTTTAGCTCAGCGTTTTTGAAAACAATATGCTCGGATTTTTCGTCGTAGATCAAACGAATGGGTACCTCCAATTCCTGTAAATTGTATTTGCAGGTAAAGTTATTGACATTGGTAGTACCAGCGATCACTACCTCGCTTTGTGGCTCCACCCTTACCTTAGTCTCCCGTTCAGGGTCGCTAAAGGAAAACCAAGACACAAGCACGAGGCCAATGAAAAGTGTTTTCGTTATTTGTGGAATAGAGGTTATCATGATACTTAAATATAACAATTTTAATGTCCAAGACCTAGGACATTATTGCCCTAGGTCTTTTTGAACATTTATAATTTCTAGAAGCTGATCACCGCTTCCAACAAAAGCCCTTTAAACTGACCTTCGTTGAAGATACTAGTGGTATCGAATCCATCATACTGTTGGTTTACGTATTCTATTTTTGCCAAAATGTTCTTGGTCAAGAATACGCCACCGCCCAATTGGAACCTGTCAATAGTCACTTCGGAACCGGAAGGGTCATCGGAAGTTACCGTATTGTAACGGGTAGCCAAATAGAAGTTTTCATTGTTTCCGAATCTGTAGATCAACTCACCGGCCAACTGAGTAGCCTTTCTATCCTCGGTTTCTGCATTGGTCTTACCAGAAGCAGTTTCAATGGTACCAAAGAATTCCAATCCTTTGTATTTCACAAATGGATTGATCATAAAGGCAGTAATTTCATTATTGAATCCAGGGTTGTACCTACCTGACCTAAAGTTGCTGGTGGCAGATGCCTCTGTATCCTCCATCACCAAGTAATATCTTGATCCTGCACGGTCTGCACTATAAAGGTATACCCGTCCTGATTTGTTGGTGCTGTACATGGAACCTGTAAGTCTCAATCGCAAATCTTCATTGATTTGACCATCGTAACCCAATTTGGCCAAAATGGAAGCTCCTGTAGTCTCTGGGTTGGTAACAGCTTGGTTCAATTTTCCATTGGAAAGCCCAAACATCCCAATGAAACCGTTCTTTCTAAAGTATACTTCCCCACCTACCTCTGTGGTAAAGGCATCCATGATCAAGTTTCCTACAAAAGGGTTGTGCATGGCCTGCGCGTTGTCCGTTCTTCTAAAATGGGCATCACCGTAGTTGTTTTCCATGTGACCCACCTTAATGGTGAGGTACTTCATGGCATTCTCCAAGAATCCAGGGCTGATGAAATCCAAATTATCTACCTGAAAATACCCGCCTTTTACATAAGGTTCTGGGTGGTGACGGGAAGACAAATAGGTCCTTAAGTGCATACGCACCCCTTTGGCCAAGGCCACGTCCAAATCCAAGTTGGCCGTTGCCAAGTTAAAGTTATCCCCGATCTCAATCAGCTCCACGGCTCCAGAGTTTTCATGGTCGATAGCCTGAAATTGCAGTGTAGAAGATCCTCCCACACGTACCTTGATCCCATCAAAAGTGGAAACGGAATCCTTAGGGGCCTCAAATACATTGATGCCTGTTTTGTCCGGGTTACGGAAGTTGTCGAGTTGACGGTTTTGGGAAAATCCCGATAGGCTAACTAGGAAAGCAGCAGCCAACAATCCAAATTTTGTGTATTTTTTCATGATTGTAGATTTATTAGTTGAGTATTAAGATTAAATTATTTCCAAACGGTATTGAAGTGAACCTCGATATCATCTCCAGTGGTAATCGTTCCCAAAAGAGCTTTGGGAGGTTCAATATTGTAATCGGTCATTTTCAGAGCCTTTTTGCCTTCAAGGACCACCTTGTCACCGTTGATACTTAGGTTAAAAGGTAGGTCAATGGTCTTGGTACTTCCCGAAATGGTCAGGTTGCCTGTTGCCACTACTTTGTATTTGTTGGAAGTGGCTGTGATGGGCGAAATGCTTTTCACGTTCTTCATCTCAAACACAATTTGTTTGTGGGTTTTGGTATCCAAGGCCTTATAGGTGTTTTTGTCCATGGCTCCTTTACCACTTTTTAAGCTTTCCGCTTCCACCACAAACTTTAAGGATGTGATTTGGGGAAGTTCTCCCGTATTGTCCAAATTGATGGAACCTGATTTTTGCTCTGCCACCTCTTCCCAATCGTGCAATGTGGAAGTTCCTGTAACCAGTACTTCTCCTTCCGAATTATTGAGGGTAAAATCTTGTGCAAAAAGTGCCATCGGAACAAGGGCGAACGATAGCCAAAAAATGACTGCTTTTAAAAGCGAAGGTCGATGTGTGATATGATATTGCATAGTTTTTGGTTTTTGATGGGACAAAGATCTATTGCGAAATATTTTTAAAAGATGATATATGTCAGTTATTTCCTAAAGCCTTGATTTTAAAGGAAAAAACACCCCATATTTTTTTATTTTTTTTGGTTTTCCAATACATTTTGATGGTATTTCAACCTCATTTGGATAAAATTTTCGCAAAAATTTGGCGCATTTTTAATTTGCCCTCTTAAAGACCACGTTATCAAACCCTTCTTGATCAAAATCCTGATTTATATCATATTCTGCGGATAGGTTAGCCAGTAATTTTACAGGAACAATTAGCATGTATCAATCTCTTAATAGATAAAAAGATGGAAACACTCACAGCAAATCAACTCAGCGTCTATTCCTTCGGCAACAAAAAGGCCGATGGTGGCCGCGAAATGAAGAACCTGCTCGGAGGAAAGGGAGCCAACCTTGCCGAAATGAGCCGAATAGGAATACCCGTGCCACCCGGCTTTACCATAACCACAGAAGTATGCACCCAATACAACGAGGAAGGAAAAGAAGCGGTCATCAAGCGCATTGAACCCGAGGTAAGGGATGCCATTACCAATATTGAGCAAACTATGGGAGCCATTTTTGGAGATGATGAAAATCCACTATTGATTTCGGTACGCTCTGGCGCTAGGGTTTCCATGCCGGGCATGATGGACACCGTGCTGAACTTGGGACTCAACGATGAATCCATTAAAGGAGTCATTAAAATGACGGGCAACGAGCGTTTTGCCTGGGACTCCTATCGTCGATTCATCCAAATGTACAGCAGTGTGGTCATGGGCCTCAAACCAGAATCCAAGGATGATTTGGATCCTTTTGAAGAGATTATCGACCATCTAAAGGATAAAAGGAGAATCGAACAGGACACCCAATTTACGGTACAAGACCTGCAAGATCTCGTATACGATTTTAAGGACATCGTCAAAAAAAGAACTGGCAAACCCTTCCCTACCAACCCATGGGACCAGCTTTGGGGAGCCATTCTTGCTGTTTTTGATAGCTGGAACGGTGACCGAGCCATTTATTACCGTAAAATGAACGGATATCCCGAAGATTGGGGTACCGCAGTAAACGTACAGGCCATGGTATTTGGTAATATGGGCGAAGATTCCGGAACAGGGGTTTGCTTTACCAGGGATGCCGGAACCGGTGAAAATATGTTCAACGGCGAATACTTGATCAATGCCCAAGGCGAAGACGTGGTGGCCGGAGTACGTACACCGCAACAAATTACCCTGCTTGGTTCCCAACGCTGGGCGAGACTTGCCCAAATTGAAGAAGAGGAACGCAAGGAAAAATATCCCTCCTTGGAAGAATTGATGCCTGACATCTACAAGGAACTCTTCGAATATCAAAATAAATTGGAGACCCATTACCAAGACATGCAGGACATGGAGTTTACCATCCAGCAGGGTAAACTTTGGATTCTTCAGACCCGTAATGGTAAACGAACCGGGGCAGCCATGGTAAAGATTGCCATGGATCTCCTTAAAGAAGGTTTGATCGATGAAAAAACAGCACTCAAGCGCATTGAACCCAACAAACTCAACGAACTGCTACACCCAGTCTTTGACCCTGAGGCCCTAAAAGAGGCCAATGTCATCGCACAAGGGCTGCCAGCCTCTCCCGGTGCTGCAACAGGTCAAATCGTATTCTTTGCAGACGAAGCCACGAAATTCAAAAACAGTATTCTAGTTCGGGTTGAAACCTCCCCAGAGGACGTGGAAGGGATGCATATTGCCAAAGGTATCGTGACCGCTCGTGGTGGGATGACCTCCCACGCTGCCGTAGTAGCGCGTGGAATGGGCAAATGTTGTGTATCCGGAGCAGGAGCGTTAAAAATCAACTATAAGAACAGAACACTAAAAGTGGGAGACCATGAATATCACGAAGGAGATTGGATTTCCATCAATGGTTCCACCGGTAATATTTTGGAAGGAAAAGTAGCAACCAAGGAACCAGAACTTAGTGGTGAGTTCGCTGACTTAATGAATCTATCCGACACCTACGCCACTTTGGATGTTAGAACCAATGCAGATACTCCAAAAGATGCTTTGGTTGCCAGGAACTTCGGTGCCAAAGGTATTGGGTTGACCCGTACCGAGCACATGTTCTTTGAGGTAGACCGTATCAAGGCCATGCGCGAAATGATTTTGGCAAACACCGTTAAAGGACGCAGACAGGCCTTAAAAGAACTATTGCCCATGCAACGCAGCGACTTTGAAGGCATCTTTAGGGCCATGGAGGGCTACCCAGTAACCGTTCGATTGTTAGACCCCCCATTACATGAGTTTGTACCTCATCAATTGGCCACCCAAAAAGAATTGGCCGAAGATTTACATATTTCGCTGTCAGCCGTAAAAAGCAAAGTGGCCGAGTTGGAAGAATTCAACCCCATGATGGGACACCGTGGTTGTCGGTTGGGCACTTCATATCCGGAAATCACCGAAATGCAGACCCAAGCCATCTTGGAAGCAGCGCTCAAAGTGAAAAAAGACGGTATCATTGTAAAACCTGAAATTATGGTTCCCTTGGTAGGCACTGTGGAAGAGTTCAAACAACAAAAGGCCATAATTGATGCCACCGCTGAGGAGGTGTTTAAAAAACGTAAGGATACTGTGGAGTATTCCGTAGGTACTATGATGGAAACCCCAAGGGCCACCTTGATTGCCGACAAAATCGCAGAAGATGCGGATTTCTTTTCCTTCGGAACCAACGATTTGACCCAAATGACTTTTGGATACTCCAGGGACGACTCAGGAAAGTTCCTCCCAACCTATCTCGAAAAAGGTATTCTAAAACATGATCCTTTTGAAGTTTTGGATCAGGAAGGTGTCGGACAATTGGTGGAAATGGGAACCCAATTGGGACGTAAAACCAAATCCAATCTTAAAGTAGGTATCTGTGGCGAACATGGTGGTGAACCTAGCTCGGTTGCGTTCTGCCAAAAAGTGGGCATGAACTACGTAAGTTGTTCCCCATTTAGGGTACCCATTGCACGGGTAGCTGCAGCGCAAGCCGCCCTAATGTAAGCGTATGTAACCAACCATTTTGTTTTGATCCCCGATGTTTAAAATTTTAAATGTCGGGGATTTTTTCTTTACGGTTGGAATGGACTATCTTAACTATCTAAAATCCAACCGTTATGACCAAGCTTTCCCTTTTTATCTGTTGCTGCACCATTTTGTTGTTTTCCTGCGCACAGACCGAAAAATCCAAATTTGATATTGCCGTCAGTTTCGATGAAAACGTTAGTCCAGAGAACAAAGATGGACGATTATTGCTCATGCTTTCAACTGATGACAGCAAGGAACCCCGATTTCAAATCAATGATGGATTGAATACCCAGCTCATTTTTGGGATGAACGTGGATAATATGGCACCCGGGACATCCATTACTTTTGATGAATCCATTTTTGGATATCCCTACCCCAGTTTAAAAGATGTTCCCCCTGGCGAATACAACGTACAGGCCTTGCTCCATGTGTATGAAACCTTCAATCTGTCCACGGGCCATACCGTGAAACTTCCTATGGACAATGGCGAGGGACAACATTGGAACACCTCTCCCGGCAATCTGTACAGTACACCTTTCAAAATAACAGTAGGTGAAAATGGCATCGACAATGTTTCCGTAATCTTGGATCAAGTCATCCCTCCTATCCCCGAGCCCGAGGATACCGAGTGGATCAAGCATATTAAGATTAAATCTGAAAAACTGTCCGAATTCTATGGGAGGGACATGTATTTGGGGGCCCACGTATTGTTGCCAAAAGGGTTTGAAGAACATCCTGAGGCCAAATATCCGTTGATGGTCTTTCATGGGCATTTTCCAAGCGATTTTGGAGGTTTCCGGACTACTCCACCCGACCCCAATTTGGAACCCGAATATTCAGAACGGTTTGACTTGGAGGGGTACAACATCATTCAGCAACAAGAAGCCTACGATTTTTACAAAAGATGGAACGAACCGGATTTTCCGCGTTTCCTCATCATAGAGATTCAGCACCCTACCCCCTATTACGACGATTCGTATGCGGTAAATTCAGCCAGTCAAGGCCCCTATGGCGACGCCATTACCTATGAACTCATCCCATATATCGAAAAAGAGTTCAGGGGAGTGGGTGAAGGTTGGTCCCGATTCCTTTACGGGGGTTCTACCGGAGGCTGGGAAGCCTTGGCCGTGCAGGTGAAATATCCGGATGAGTACAACGGCTGCTTTGCTGCCTGTCCAGACCCCATCGATTTTAGGGCCTACTGCCTTACCAATATTTACGAAGACGATAATGCATATTATTACGATTCCGAGCACAAGCAATTGGAAGTTCCCTCCCACAGAAATTATTTGGGCGATATCCAATCCACTTTACGACAGGGAAACCATCTGGAATTGGTTTTGGGCGATAAATCCCGATCGGGACAGCAGTGGGATATTTGGGAAGCGACCTATTCCCCACAGGGTGATGATGGCTATCCTGTGCGCATTTGGGACAAAATGACGGGAGACATTGACCACGAGGTGGCCGAGTATTGGAAAGAAAACTACGATCTACGGCACATTCTGGAACGGGATTGGGATAAATTGGGCCCAAAACTGCGGGGCAAGATCCATATTTATTGCGGGGATATGGACAACTACTATTTAAACAATGCCGTTTATTTGATGGAAGACTTTTTGGAAAGTACCACAGAGCCCTATTATGAGGGCGAAGTGTTGTACGGCGATCGTGCAGAACATTGCTGGAACGGCGACCCAGAATTGCCGAACGCCATCAGCCGCTTGCGGTACAATTCCATGTATGTGCCCAAAATCATGAAGCGCATTGCGGAAAGCGCACCCCAAGGTGCCGATTTAACCAGTTGGAGATACCGATAGTAATATGTTTGCCCTCTTTAGAAGAATCAGAAAACAGTTGGTTTCAGAAGGAAACTTCGGAAAATACCTAAAGTACGCTATTGGCGAAATCATTCTGGTAGTAATAGGCATAGTGATTGCCCTACAGGTAAACAATTGGAACGAAAATAGAAAGAGCCGTTCATTTGAACAGGAAATGCTAGCACAAATTCGCGAAAACCTGGAAGTAGATAAAATGGATTTGAAAAAGGTCCATAGAAACTTTGAAAAAGCTATTTCGTCGATTACTAAGATCTTGGAACATGAACAGGAACAGTATCCTGACAGTTTGAAATTTTGGTTGGGCGATATTCTACAGTTTGAACGGTTCGCAGCCATAACAAATTCGTACGAAACCTTAAAATCGAATGGTCTGGATAAGGTATCCGATGATAAACTCCGTAGGCTATTGAGTAATTATTACGAAAACGAAGTGGAACAGGTAAGCCGAGCCATAATTGATGTAGAGTATGCATTTCTAAATGATTGGAAACCTTTGTTGAAAGAACTTTCCATTGAGGATTTTAAGTTCAGACAGTACGTCATAGTAAATGATCCTAACATATTTGATAGGTCATCGGTAGCAAGAAACAACCTAATCTTGAACAAGGATAACTATTCGGGGGGAACCACACGTATTTCACTGGTAATCCAATCTATTGATAGGATTTTGAACAGGTTATCTGCCGAGCTGGAAAAATAATTTATCAAAATGTGTCGCTTTATGACACCAATTTGGGCTCCAACCATAGCCAACCCAAACACAAAAGAAGTAAAACGTAAAACCATAGCGGAGAAATAGGTTGCAAACTCCCATTGGAGGAAGCTGACTTGCCCCTAAAACGGTTGTCCGTTCCAAATTTACGCTTGTTGGCTTGGATGGTATGTGCCGTAGCAACAGACGACCATCGATCTTTATCAAAAACGTAATAGGAAAACACGACCGTACTATCCTTTCCGGACCGAACTTGATTCCAACCTATTTTTCTAGGATATTGGGTGCCCGACCATTTTGACGGAAGACTCGCATCTTGCAGTAACGCAATAGGGCTTCCATCCGAATTCTCCAATTGAGGGTTTTCCTCAAGGGTTCGAATTTCAAACAAAAAGGGTTCATCTACCTTTGGGATGGGGGTCAATGCCTCAAAAGCCATTTCGGATTCTTGCGGTTTGGCAATTCCATTGAGTATTTGGGTCCAAATGCTTGCGTATATTTCATCATCACCATCCAACACCAATTGATAGGTGTTTTGCAGCACCGTACTGCCCAATTTCCCTTTTTCCATGGGCACGTAGCCGGCTATTATGGTGGAATCGATTGCTATTGGCTGTTGTCTGACAACTGTTTCAAATTGATAAGGATATGTTGCCAGTGTTTCACCTGCTTGTCCCAAGGAGATTTCAGTCCTTCCATCGCGTTCAAATCCCAATGGAAAACGATTCTTGGACAATCGGAACATGCGTTCATTGGGCTGGACAAAAATTCCGAGACCATTTACACGTGCAGATGCTTCAATGGCTCTTTTTGAAGCATTGGAAAGACCTGTGTAGCTATCGGTATCCAGAATCAAAAGGTCGTATTTCTCTAACCGGTCCTTGGTAAATCCATATACTGCTTCGGATGCTCCGTTAAAGTATTCAAATTTGTATTTGTCCTTGGTGAGCTGGGTCCTGGCCTGTAGTTCATGGCCGTTCTCCGCCAAAAAGTTTTTGAGGTACTTCGTTTCAAAAGTTGGAAAGGTATTGACCATCAAAATGCGCAATGATGTACCTTTTTCCACATGTATGGGAATTGGCTCTTTTGAAAGTACTTTGCCATCACCATCTTTTTCCCACAGTTGATACACAAATGTGCCGCTTGCCTTTGTAGTGGAAGACAATCGCACCGTTTGCTGCTTTGCCTTTCCAAAAACTACGGAATCCAATGGATTACCTCCGTTATCCGCTAAAATGGCCCAATGTCCTTCGGTTGGTTGTGCATATTGAGCGAACAATGACAACCGTTCGCCAAGGGGAATGTTGGTATCATGAGAAATTTTAGTCCATCCCATAAGGGGTTCCGCTCCCAAAAAGGATACGGTGGCATCGTCGAGCTGCCAAAGGTCGTAGGTCTCCAATCCCTGTCCCAACAAGAATAAGGAATCAGCTTCCTCCAAAATGGATAAGGTTTTTCCAGGGGAATAATTTTCCATCGGAATCCGCTTGTAGATAGATCGTAAACTGTCCAATTGGGCGGTACGGTATCCTTTGGTCAGAATAATGGCTTTGCCCTTGGTTTCTTCCTGAAAGGTGGCGGGACGCCATATTATCATGGCCAAAGATGCCACGGCCATTAATGCCAACACCGATTTTACCCAAAAACGTTTCTCATTCCGTTGTTCCCATTCCTTCCAAACAAATACCGTCAACAACAATAGCGCGATCAGCACCACAGGCCATAAGATGTTTTGGCTCAACAGCTGCACTCCATCACTCATACGCCTCCAGTTCCTTTAGGTACAGTTGATTGATTTCATCAGGGTATACCGTTCTTTTGACAGGGTTATCATCCACTTCGGGCAACACCGACAATAATTTCCGTTGCACTTCCAGATAGCTTTCTCTGGTCCTATCCGAAGCCTTTTGTAAATCCCGAAGTCCTTGTAGTACTTTAACAAATGTAAGGGGTTCGGCGATGGCTTTTTGGGCCAGTTCATTTCCTGCCTCTTCAAAAAGGGAGGCATCGGGTTCGCTAAAATTTGTTTCACCTTGAATGAGGAGTTCCAAACGATATATGGCTTCACGAGTGGCAGCAAAGGACATTTCGTAATCAAATCCTTCCTCTTTGGTAACGTTGGTAATCCCCTCGATATCACCACTAAGTCGATTCTCCTCCTTGATCGGTGGAGGGTCAAAACCAATGCGGTGGACATAGATTCGGGCACTGTTCTTAATGTCCTGAATAATCTCTAAGGCATCGTATTGATAGGGCAAGGATTTTTCCGGCTCATACAATCTGAGGTACAATTCCGCATCCCACATTATGGTCAAGGCATCCCGAAGCTTGGCTTTGAGGGATTTTTCAAAAAGTGTGGATGCTTCAGGGTCACCATGGTCGTGCACGTATTCGTGCAAAGGGTCTTCTTTCTCTTCCTCGGTGCCATGATCGTGATCGTCTTCCACCACCAGGTTGTGCTCGTTATCGCTGTCATGTTTGTGGCTATATTCATCCAGCAGGTCCTCTTCCCCACCCTCGTGGTCGTGGTCATGGTCTGCCTCACCGGCTTCAGGCGATACTTGCCCTGGGGCGGATTGCATTTCGGTCTCATCGCCCATAAATTGTCCGTACTTTAAGCGCAATTGTTTTTGATCAAAACCAAGTTCGTTGCTCCTGAACTTGAAATCTTTTTCGGAAATTTTACCGCGTTCTGAAATCAGTTTTTCCGTATCAATAATCAACTGGCGCTGACTCCTAAAATAATCGGGCATCAAGTCCACTCCCAAGTTCCCTTCCACCGCGAACATATCCGTGACCGTATCCCGAATCACCGCAAAGTAGGTTTCGCTACGCGCCACATTGGGTGTTGGTGATTTTTGGTCCAGGGCCTCCACATAAAAATAGAGTTCATCCCCCGGGTCCATGTTGAGGGCGTACAAATCCAGTTGTTGTTGCAATTGCACCAACTTACTTCCTTTTGGGATGGTTTGATCAAAGCGAACGGACTCCTCCCTAAACTTTACGGACTCTCCCGAACCCTTACTGACCGTGGCAATGATGTAGGCATCCTCAACTCCAAAATCATCCGAAATATTGGCATTGAACATCAAACGCTTATCTTCCTCAAACTCAAAATAGCTGTAATTGTCCAATCCCTCCAGCTGTACCAAGGGTGGTTCGTCGCTGACCATTTCCATGGAATACAGGTCGCTTACATAATCGTTTCCGTCACCATCGGTAAAAGTGAAGCTATAAAAGCCCGAAGCTTCCAAGGGCTTGGTCAATCGGTATTGGTTTTGCACTTTGACAAAATCAAAATGCTCTCCCATCAGGTCCATTTGAACCTTTTGTACTTCGCCATCAAATTCGAGATGCCATGTAATCCTGGAACCTTGCACCGCTTTGATGTTGGGCAAAGAAGTCTGCACGGTTGGTTCTTTGGTATAGGATGGGTATTGAACGGTCACTTTCGTATCGGTGAGCTCAGGGATTTTAATGGATGATAACAAACTATCCTTCGGAGCAAAAGTAATAACGTCCTCATTGGGTGCACCATTACTCGAAAATGGGTTCAGGGAAGTCCAGATGGTATTGGCCATCAGTCCGATAAGCACCAGTCCAAACATGACCAATGCTGCCTTGAATAGTTTTTGAGGTGGTCGTGTCTTTGGTAAAACAGGTTCTAACTGGGCGGCAACGCGGTACTGCTGTAATTTTGATAGGTCTGAAAGCTCTTGGGCAGACACCAATAATAGTCCACTGCTATATCCAGCCTGTGGCAAGTGGGCATCAATATAGTTGACAGCCCTTGCTTCATTTATTTTCCAAGGTCTTTTGATCCAAACGGAAACAACCAGGGCCACCAAAAGGCTTAGGATACCATATCCCATCTTGTGGGTAAACAGGTATATCATCCCTCCAAAACCAACGGCATATAACAGTGCCTCGGCATACAGCAATTGTTGCCAACGTTTCTGAAACTGTTTTATGTGGGCTGCTCCGTTCACTGCTTTCTGTACTTTGATATCAATCGTTCTACCAGCATCAATCCCGCCACTAGACCAAATACCCAAAGTGAAATATCCACTATAGTGGCGCGTTCCCTTTTTCGTTTGGGCGCCACATAATTGGGCTTTAAAGAGGCTTCGTCCATCTGACGTCTGTCCATATTTTTGGTAAGACTTTCAACCTCCTTATTCACACCCAAAATACCCAACAATTGTTCCGTGAATCGCTGCTCCACCGTATTCTTGGGATTTAAACGGGAGGTTAAATGAAAAATATCTTTTGCAGGTCCGGGCTCGATCAACTGTTTTGCCATTACATCCGGTTTCAGAACTAACCATTTCCCTTCGCTTGTTGTCAAGGGTTCTTCACTCAACCATACCTGTAGATCGGTACTTTCGCTTGAGCTGTCCTTCATAACTTTGATAGGCTGCCCCAAATAGGCGGACAATGCACGAAAAGAGGCTTCAAGATACTTTTCTTCCCTTTCAAAATCCTCGTCCACTTGAAGATTGATTAGAAGGGTATCCAATGTTTGTAGCGGAACGATAGTAGTTGTTCCTTCTCCAAGTTGCAAACTATCTCCTGCCCTTGTAAGTTGGTATCCATCTTTAATCACTTCCTTATTGATGCGGGTTCCCATGCTATTGCTGGAAACCGTAACAAGTTGAACAGCCTCGGTGTTTTTGAGGGCAATGAGGGGACGGTCAAGAATTTGCTCACCTTCGGTGATCACCCAGTGGATGTTCTTTTGGGTGTTCGGTCGTTTGGATTTGATGCCCCTGGCCAATGCTTTTGTGAATACGACCAAACTATCCGAAGGCAACGAATCCAATCGTTGTGCCAATTGCCAATAGTTGGGAGTCTCCTGTTCCGCTTGGTAATCCGTATCCAAATCCCATTCCGGAAATCCGTTGGTAAACAACCTTACGGAGGCATCTTCTTGTAAACTATCCAAAATGGTGGTCAAAGTGGGCTCGTTGGCCAGCGAAGGCTCCACCAAATAGGTAACCTGTTGTTGATTGCCCTTGGTACGCCATTGTGGGCCCGCCATCAACAATACGATAAGTGCCAAAATCAGCATACGTAACAGCAGGAGTAACCATTCGTTCAATTGAATGCTGCTGGATTGGCGTGAATTGGATTCGTCCAACAACTGAACACTCCCGATTTTGATGGTCTTTGCCTCCTTTTTGCTCCACAAATGAATGGCCAATGGGACCAAAAGTCCCAATAGTGCCCAGAGATATGTTGGATTCGCAAAAACCATTTACACCAATCGAATTCGTTCCTTTAAAAATAATTGGAGGGCATCACCCAAATCATCATCCATCCGAAACAGATGATAATGCACCCCTTGTGAGAGCAATTGCTCCTTGGTCTGTCCTATTTTGTTATCCAATGCCCTCAAATACCCAGCCTTGGCTTTGTTGACATCTACCTTGACCTTGGTTCCGGTTTCCAAATCCTCAAAAGTGACGGATTTTTTGTAATCGAAATCCATTTCCGCACCTGTCATAATTTGAATTACCACGACCTCGTTATGTGCGGTTTTCAGGTTCTTCACAAAATCCGAGAGCTCGGAAACATCCTCATACATATCGGTCATGAAAAAAATGAGTTCCTTTTCGCCCCGATTATGGATTTTTCTTGAGGCAATTGAAAATTGCGGCCACTTTCCTTTGGTGGAAATCTTCAACAGCTCCAACAATAATCTGTTAAAGTGTTTTCTGTCCGCTTTGGGATAAATGCTTACAAAATCATCTTCGTTAAGGGCAAAGAGTCCCACGGAATCACCTTGCTTTTGTGCCAAATGGGAAAGACAGGCGATCATGACGCGCGCAAATCCCAATTTGGAAATGCCGTGCTCCTCGTGTGCCATGGAATCGCTGGCATCCACGATAAACTTAACGGCTACATGGCTATCCACTTCGGATTGTTTGATGTAATATCGTCCCGATCTGGCCAACATTTTCCAATCGAGCAATCGTAGGTCATCACCAGGTTCATAACCCCGATATTGACTGAACTCCATGCCAGGGCCCACGCTCTTGCTACGGTGCAGACCGGAGGTAAAACCTTCCACCACAATTCGGGAAATCAGGCTGAGGCCCGATACCGTATTGATCACATCCGGTTTTAATAGGTCGTGGTAGTCCCTTGTTGCCATTATTTGTCCTTAACTTGAACGGTTTTAAGTATTTCCTGGGTCACTGTGTCCGAAGTGATACCTTCTGCCTCCGCCCTAAAATTGACCAGAACCCTATGTCTCAACACGGGTAAGGCAACGGTTTGTAGGTCCTCCAGAGTTACTGCCAATTTACCGTTTAAGAGGGCATTGGCCTTGGCGGTCAGGATCATGGCCTGACCTGCACGCGGACCTGCACCCCAATCCACCCATTTTTTTACGTAGTCGACTGATGTGGTGTCGGGCCGGGTGGCGCGTATCACATCGCTCACATATTGAATCAGACCATCGCTGATGGAGACTTCCCGCACCAAATGTTGTAATCGGATGATGTCCTCTCCTGACAACACCTTGTTCAATTGTGCCTTTTTGGTTCCGGTGGTTGCCTTTAAAATCTCGGTCTCTTCTTTATCCGTCGGGTAGCCAATTTTAATGTATAACAGAAACCTATCTTGTTGTGCCTCTGGCAATACAAAGGTCCCTGATTGCTCTATCGGGTTTTGGGTGGCCAAAATGAAAAACGGCCTGTCCAGTTTATAGGTTTTATCGCCGTAGGTCACCTCGAACTCCTGCATGGCCTCCAAAAGTGCTGCCTGCGTTTTGGGAGGGGTCCGGTTGATCTCATCCGCCAATATGATATTGGAAAAGATAGGGCCTTTATTAAACTTGAAGAATTTTTTGCCTGTACTGTGGTCTTCCTCCAGTATCTCGGTACCGATAATATCGGATGGCATCAAATCCGGGGTAAACTGAATCCGTTTGAATTTTAGGTCAATCGCATCCGAAAGCGTTCGTATCATCAAGGTTTTTGCCAATCCCGGAACACCTTCCAGCAAAGCATGTCCACCTGCCAAAAAGGTAATCAACAGCTGTGAAACGGTCTCTTCCTGACCAATGATCACCTTCCCAATCTCCTGCTTCAGGGCCGATAATTTTTCGGAAAGCCCCTCCACTTCGTTTGCAATTTGTTGTAGTTCTTTGTTCAAATCAATAGTGTTAAGAAGTTAATGCGTACAGCACGATGTTGACCCCGAAACGGGTGTTGTCGATTTTGTACCATCGTTTGTTTCTAAAATCGTAATCCCATTCGCATCCATAATCCTTGTTGCTGTAGAGCACGCCTATGCGTCCGTTGATGACGATGGCCTTGAGGTATTCGTGCACCAAATCATCTCCCCATCCGTTCAATTCTTGGGAAGTGGTAGGTGGACCATCATCAAACTCAAAAAAAATAGTGTAGATTTCGTGATCGTTGGGAATTTTTTTCAATTCGCCAGCCCCAAAAATTTCTTCCATTTGGCGTTCAAAGGATTTAGCAAAAAGACCGTCAATATCGTGGTTGCAGTCATCAGCAAAGACAAAACCGCCATTACGGACGTACTTTTCAAAATTTTCCCGTTCCTTTTTGGTGAACTGCACCAGTTTATGGCCGGAAATATAACAAAACGGGCTTTTAAAGATATCGTCACTGGCCAACGGGATGATTTTTTCCTGTGTATCCACCTTAAGTGTGGTGTATTCTACCAAGGAATTAAGCAAATTGGAGGGCATACGCTGATCCACATCCCAATCTCCTGATTCATACTGCAAGCGGGTGAAAAAAAATTCGTTATCCAATGCCATTTGGGTCGTAGGCTAAAATCTTTACCAAAATAAAAAACTGGCGGTCGATACAAAGTCGACCACCAGTTTGTTGTTTTTATTATGCTTATACCGCGTCGGAAAGACTGGTGAACGTAAAGTCACGAATCTTCATGTAAGGTATCAGGTTACCGTTTACACGAACCTGTTGTCCGAGCGATTCCAAATTGTTCAACATAATGATCGGACTCTCATTGAACCTGAAGTTTTTTACAGGGAATTTGATCTGTCCATTTTCAATATAGAACGTTCCGTCCCGGGTCAAACCAGTATATAGCAAGGTTTGTGGGTCTACACTTCGGATATACCAAAAGCGTGTCACCAAAATACCTTTTTTGGTTCCTTTGATCATATCTTCCAAACTTTCGTCACCGCCTTCCATAATTGCATTGCTTGGGAATGGCACGGGCTCAACACCCTTTTGCTCTGCCCAGTAACGGTCATAGGCCAAGTTTTTGACCACCCCGTTCTCGATCCAACTGGTTTTCTTCAAAGGCTGTCCCGCTCCGTTCCATGTGGAGGTAGGCACATCGGGGTGTAAGGGATCGGACCAAAGATTCACTCTTTCGTCCACAATCTTTTGTCCCAATTTATTGCCTCCGTCCTTAGCGGACATAAAGCTTCTTCCTTCATCGGCAGACCTTGCATTGAACGAACCAAACATATTACGCAAAAGATCTGCGGATGCAGCCGGTTCCAAGATCACAGTGTACTTACCGGGCTCTATGGCACGCGCCTCTCGGGACATCACTGCCTTGTCTATTGCTATTTTTGATGCTTCGGCAGCGTCAAACTTGTCAATATCGTTGTAATCGCGGGTCACCCAACCGGAACCTGTACCGTCGTTGGTACGCATGGTCACCGTAAAATCCACGTTGGTGGATTGGTTGTAGGCAAACAGTCCATTGGAATTGATCATCGCCGAAAATTGGGCCGAATCATCCAAAAAGCCTGCTGCAGTTACATCTTTTGCAGCGGCGGGAACAATACTGCTATTGGCCACCTCAGCTCGGTACTCCGGAGTGATGTTGGCAGTCGATTCCTTGTATGTAATAGCCTCATCGTATGTTTGTGGTCCCAAGGGCGGCATAAATTCAGGGTTCTCGGGGGATAATTGCGCGAGCTCCTCTGCCCTTCTGACCACCTTTTCCAAGGATGCATCGTCAAATTCATCGATGGTTGCCGTTCCCACCTTTTTGCCAAAGCTGGACTGTACCACTAGGCTTTGGTTGGATTGATATCCTGCAGTGGACACGGTGTTTCGTGCATAACGAATGTTTCCGCTGTTCCTTCCACTCAGGTTTATTTCGCAGGCATCGGCCTTGGAAAAGCTCAATGCCTTTTCCAAAATCTTTTTTGCTTCTTCTCTAGTATATATAGCCATTGTCTTAGTATTTAATTTGAATAAACCTTAAATGGTCCTACCTGTATTGATTACATTG
The DNA here is from genome assembly GCF_030733585.1 of Allomuricauda sp. MMSF_3307. NCBI lineage: Bacteria > Pseudomonadati > Bacteroidota > Flavobacteriia > Flavobacteriales > Flavobacteriaceae > Allomuricauda > Allomuricauda sp. MMSF_3307. Next base: position 326,193 of record NZ_JASHIQ010000004.1, on the reverse strand, counting down.
ATTCCGTTAAACCTGGAAGTAGAACTTCCGTGGGAAACGGCACTGACTTGGGAGGGTTGCCCCTTACCATCAAAGAAGGAACCGAACAATCGGTAGTCGTCTTTGTCACAAATTTTTGCACAGGAATTCCAAAATTCTTGGGTATTGGATTGGTAGGCCACATCTTCCAGCATACCGGCTATCTCACCATTCTTGATTTCGTAGAACAAGGTTCCTCCAAATTGGAAGTTATATCGCTGTTGATCGATGGAATACGAACCACGGCCCAAAATGTAGATTCCTTTGTCCACATCCTTGATCATGTCCTGCAACGAGTATTTTTCGGTACCGGGTTCCAAGGAAACATTGGGCATACGCTGGAACTGCACATCTTCCCAACTCTGCGCATAGCAACAACCGTGTGATTCGTTTTGGTCGATCATGTGGACTTGGTCACGGATGGCTTGGTAGTTCACCAATGTACCATTGCGGATCAAATCCCATTTTTTGGTCTTCACGCCTTCATCATCATAACCTACGGCACCTAAAGATCCTACTTGGGTCTTATCGGCCACAATGTTTACGATATCGCTTCCGTAGTTAAAGTCCTTGGATTCCCATTTGTCCAAAGTGGCAAAACTGGTTCCCGCGTAATTGGCTTCGTATCCAAGTACACGATCTAGTTCCAAGGGGTGTCCCACGGATTCGTGAATGGTCAAACCAAGGTGGTTGGGCTCCAACACCAGGTCGTATTTACCAGCTTCAACAGATTTTGCGGAAAGCTTTTGCTTGGCCTGTTGTGCGGCCATGGTGGCATCTTCCACAATATCGTAGCTCCTATTGTAAAGCTTGATTCCCTCAGGACCGGACAATTTTTCGGAATCCAATCCATCCATATACTCATAACCCATTCCCATAGGGGCGCTCAAGGCTTGACGGCTCTTGAATTTACCCGCCTGACGGTCAATGGCAGTTACGTTAAAGGTCGGCCAGATACGGTGTACGTCTTGATCAATGTACGATCCATCGGTAGAGGCAAAATATTTTTGCTCGTTCACCATAAACAGGGCAGAGTTCACAAAGTTGGCCCCATTTTCCATGGCGGCGGCATTGGCACTCAACAAAAGATCCACTTTTTCGGAAATAGGTACTTCTTTAAAGTCCTTTTGGATAGGTGTTTTCCACGAAACCTCGCCATGTCCTTGCACGGGCGCTAAAACCACAGGTTCCTTTTGGATTTTAGAATTGGCCTTGGCAATCGCTACGGCCTGTTGGGTTGCATTTTTAATGCCGTCCTCTGTCACATCATTGGTAGAAGCGAATCCCCAGGTGCCATTGGCAATCACACGGATTCCGATTCCAAAGGATTCAGTGTTCACTACGTTCTGTACTTTATCTTCCCTGGTAAAGACATATTGGTTCAGGTATCTTCCTATCCTCGCATCGGCATAGGTGGCTCCCATGGACTTTGCCGTGTTAAGGGCAACATCGGCCATTTTCTTTTTGAGTACGGTATCCATCCCTGGTTCGAGCAGTGCTTCCGCGGGAATATTGTTTCCCATAAGAAGCGAGGGCATCATCATGGCCCCTGCACCCATACCAGCGTACTGTACAAAATCTCTTCTTTTCATATGTTAGTTATTTGATTTATTCTGAGTTGATAAAAGGTGGGTATGTATGTAAAATAATCCATTCAAATCCGTGGGTCTTAAAATTAAGGAGTGCTCTTGTAGCTTTATGTTAATTTTAACCTAAAATCCAAAAGCAGACACCTTTTTCATCTTTGTGAGTGGCTGGACCGCATTTTTTGGTATCACTTTTTACGGATTTGTTACACTTTTTGTCCACATAATTTGAATGGCATGGGTCAATCAGGGATATTTTAACATTCCTATGATTGACCAGCCCAATTTCATTGGAGAAATACTTTTACTACCTTGTCAATGTATTTCAAACAGCTCAATACCAACGAATGCTCATTCCCATTCTTATTGGCCTCTATATATTAATTGCCCTAATCATGGTGGTAAGCCTGTTATTGAACGGTGTCAGGCCCAGCAAAACCTTAGCTTGGTTACTGGCCATTTTTACCATTCCGGTGGCAGGAGTTCTTTTATACATTTTGTTTGGTCGAAACAGAAGAAAGAGTAAAATGTTCTCCCTAAAAAATGAGTTTGGCCCGCTGGAACAATCGGAAGGAATCCATTGTGACCCGAAACTATCCATAAACAAGCACAAAATCACTTCCTTGATTACCAAAACGGCCAAATGCCCAGTTACCTGCCACAACGAATTGGAACTTTTAAAGGATGGACAACAAACTTTTGAGCACATCTTCCATGCCCTCGAAGAAGCCCAAGACCACATCCACTTGCAGTATTACATTTTTGAGGATGGACTGTTAGCGGATAGGCTTTTGGATGTGTTTGAACGTAAAGTGAATGAAAATGTGACCGTTCGATTACTATATGACGGTATAGGCAGTTATTCGCTAAGCAAAAAATACCTGAAAAAATTAAAGGATATAGGTGTGGAAACGGCCCAGTTCCTCCCTTTTAAATTTGGTCGGTTCTTGGCTTCATTGAATTACAGGAACCATCGAAAAATCATTATCATCGACAACAAAATCGGCTTTACGGGAGGTATCAACATTTCGGATAAATACCTAAAGGGCGACCCTGCCTTGGGCAAATGGCACGATACCCACTTAAAGATCGAAGGCGAGGCGGTCGATTTTTTAAATCGATTGTTTGTGACCGACTGGTTCCTGGCGAGCGAGAAAAAGGTGGATGTTTCTACCTACAAAATCCATAAAACCTTGGAGCGCGATACTTCCCTACAAATTGTGCCCAGCGGTCCGGATGATGATTTTGATGTGATGGAACAGGTGTATTTTTCCATCATCAACAGTGCGGAGAAATATCTTTACATCGTCAACCCCTATATTATCCCCAACCATGCCATTTTACAGGCCTTAATGACCGCAGCGCTCAGCGGTGTGGATGTTCGCATATTGATGTCGACCAGCACCGATATCAAACTGGTGGATTGGTGCGTAAGGGCGTATTTTGAATCCTATTTAAAGGCAGGGATCAAAATTTTTCTCTACGCCGATGGTTTTCTTCACAGCAAGGTAATGCTCTGTGATGATGAGATTGCCAGCATTGGAACGGCCAATCTGGATAATCGGAGCCTTCAACAAAATTATGAGGCCCAGGTCTTTGTGTACGATGCACCCCTTTGCCAACAGATGAAATCGGATTTTTTAAAAGATTGTGAACGATCCTTGCTGTTGGATGATTACGAAGCACATAAAAACCGGCCTTGGACCAAAAAGTTGATCGAAGGCTTTGCCAAGCTATTGAGCCCACTCCTATAACATAATGGTTTCAAAACCCAGCTCGTTGGTATTGGTTTTCCCTTCTTCCCAACAATCCAAGTTGTGGATGGTAGTCTCAGCAATACGAACAAGGGCTTCCTTGGTGGCAAAGGCTTGGTGAGGGGTCAGTAGCACATTGGGCAGGGCAATCAGCTCTTTCAGCTGTTCGTCCGTAATGCCATTCTTGCTATGGTCCTTAAAGAAAATACCCCTTTCGTGTTCATATACATCGGTTGCATAGCCACCAAGTCTACCGCTTTTGAGTGCTGCCAGTACATCCTCTGTTTTTACAATGCCCCCACGAGCTGTATTGATCAATATGGCACCTGGCTTCATGGCCATGAGAAGCGTTGTATTAAAAATATGATGGGTATTGTAATTTAGCGGAGTATTAATGCTTACGATATCCGACTTCCTGCAGAGTGCTTCCAAAGGAAGGTATTCCACTTCGTAATGATTTTCCAAATAGTGATTGCGTTCCAAGTCGTGGGCCACGACCTTACATCCGAAGGCATGGAATATTTTCACCAAAATGGAACCGATCCGTCCCGTTCCGAAGATACCCACTGTCTTTCCGTTGAGGTCGGAGCCAATAAGATTGTCCAACGTAAAATTAAAGGCCCTTACCTGAGTGTTGGCCTGAACCAACTTGCGGTCCAAAGCCAGCAAAAGGCCTACGGCATGTTCGGCAATGGCATGTGGCGAATATTCTGGGGCATAGGCCACCTTCAACCCGATGCGCTTGGCCGATTTTACGCTGACATTGTTGTAGCCCGTGGATCGCAGGGTAATGTACTTTACGCCAAGGTCATGGAGAATTTCGAGTACCACAAGGCTGGCATCATCGTTGGAGAAGATACACACGGCATCATATCCTGCCGCCATTACCGCCGTTGTGGTATCCAAGGCTTCTGGGACAAACCTTATTTTATGCTTTCCATTGTTCGCTTTCTCCAAGTTCTTTATTTCAAAATCCTTGGCACTGTACACCAGTACTTTCATCCTTTTAAGAGCTATATTAATTCAATAATCGTTTTTGTCTTCTGCGCTTCATTACTTGGGATACGATATCAAAAATCTTGTTTTTTGCATCACGGTACCGTACAAAGTAATCCGATACTTCCTTGGCAAGGTCGTTGTGCGTATCCAGATAAGCGGCCTCCATTTTCTCTTGGTTGACCTCATCTACCATAATTTGGAGCTGGTTTTCGTGCAGCTGCACCTTTTTGAAGAGTTCCACCAAATCCCTTTCGCAGATGTTCAACGCATCCACAATGGGCTGTATGGTTTTGAACATGTCGGAGTCGATGATGTCCAAGGTATAGTCCTTGATCATGCTGTTCAGGAATTTTTGCTCGTCCCGGGCAAATTTCATCTCGGAACACCATTGTCTGGTCTCTTCGTGCAGCTCATCTGCACTGAACCATTCCCGATATTGTCGTTTGTTCGATTTTGTTTCCATCACTGAATTACATTTTGCGGCAGACGGAGACCATCTGCCGCTTGTTTTTAACTATGCCACTTCAATCACCTTTTTTTGGTTGTTTTTGGCCGCTTCCATTTTATGGACCTTAAGGGTAAGGATACCGTTTTGGTATACCGCCTTAACATCTTTGGAGCGATCTACGGTGGGTGGCAGTTGTAAACTTCTGGTAAATGCATTGTAGTTGAACTCCCTTCGGGTAAAGTTCTCTTCCTCTTCGGTCTTCTCTTTACGCTTTTGGGCCGAAACCTCCAATACATCATCTTTCATAGTGATCTTGAAATCTTTCTTTTCAAATCCCGGTGCGGCAAACTCAATTTCAAAATCATCTTTGTGTTCCTTGACATTCATGGATGGATGGGTTTTCTCCAAATTGAAAAAATCATCATCCACAAATGCATCCCGACTGAAAAAATCAATCAGTCTTTCGTTCCATGGAAATCGCTTTCCGTCCAATTTTACCAATGACATAACTAGTTGATTTAACAGATTAAATAATTGCTTGACTCTCCGATATGGTCAACGCCACATCAGTACAAGGGCTTCTTTTTCTTGAGTATGGCCCCAGCATAATCGTACACCTCTTTTTTCAAATTGATGTAAGTCTCAATATACCGGTCCACTCTATTCTTGAGGCTTAAGTGCTTTTCGTAGTAATGGCCATCGCACTCATCTTGCGTGCATTCAAAGATGCCGCCCAGTCCATTTTCATGATTTTTGATGAATTCCGATAACGAACAGCGTTCGGCCTTGGAACTATCGAAGTGTTGTTTGAAGTTTTCCAAACGTTCGAACAATTTGGGAGTCCGTGGCTCAAATACATAGGAATCGAGCAGTCTTTGAATAAAAGCCATCTCATCCGCTATAAACTGCAGATAGGATTTCCATGTCTGTAATTCTCCATGCATTACCGCTATTTGTCTCTCCCTCTTCATCGTTACGGCAGTTACATTAAATTTGGATTGAATGTAGTACAAACTAGCTAGCTATGAAATGACCTAAATCATGTTCCGGGGCAATCTTAATCGCCTTCGGGATATCGGTCATCCATTCCAAAAGAGCGTTTTACCAATGCTTTAAACTGGTTTTCGGTCATACTATCGGCTGTCTCCGTCAATTTGATTTTGCTGGCTAGGGCCGAGTGTCTAGATCTTAAGGCATCCGTAAACTTATCAGGGGTTTCGGCAGGGCCAAAAATGGCAAGTTCATCGGCATCGGAAACCTTTTTGGCAAGCGTATCAAAATACTTTTTTAACTGATGTTTTTCCCTTTCCAAATACTTGCTGTCCTGCACCACGTCCTGTGGGCCCCATTTGGTCTTGGATCGTGCCCCGCCTTTGGGGTTGAAAAAATCCAATTCCGAAGGAATAGTGAACATACTTTCCTTCCCATTGTTCAATACCACAACGTTGGCTTCCTGCTTGTCCAACCAAATTCCTATTTGCTTCATAGTTTCATCAATTTTTCAATTATCATTTTCTTTCGGATGGCTCCTTCGCTTTCCATCCCTTTTAACCCATTATAAAATAAGCAAGGTCAGAAAACTGCCCTATGATTTTCGTCAGTTGGACGTGTCGGGCAGGATCAAAAACGGAATCTTCAATTTTGTATTGAGCTCTTTGATGATTCCCTTTCCTATAAATTCCAAAAAGAAATGATGGGGATAGTACACCATGCAAAGCATATCAATGCTCCATAGGTCCACAAATTCCAATATGGTGTTTACCTTGCCCTCGAACACCGGGAGTTTGACCTCTTTGGATGCGCTCTCGGAAATGGCCTCCAAAAAATCCGCCCTATTTTGCTTTGAGGCGTCTTTCCCTTTATCGTCTTCTATACTCATGGGAACAATGACACTATCCAGTAACGCACTAAAAAACTGAAGTGCACTAACGCTTTCTGCGTGAATAGGCCTCACATAATTTGATGCAAAGGCCATTTTATCGACCCTTTTAAAATCAATTTCCAAGGGGATGATGAGTACTGGGCAATGGGCAATCTCCCGCACCAATTGCATGGCATTGTTCCCAAAAAGAATGTCCTTTACTTCTTCCTTGGCCTTGTTGCCGATTACCGTAAGATCCATATCGTTTTCCTTGGCATAATCAGCAATGCCTTTGGCCATATCGGAGCACAAGGAAACCTTTTTCCACGAATGCTTGTTGTTTTTGCCCACATCACGAATGAGCCGGTGCTGCAGGGCATCCAAGTTTTTGGTGGATTCCAATTTTGAGCTTTCCAAATCGGAACTTCCCTCGGTACCGCAAACGTGTACGATATGAAATTCGCTATCGGTATCGGCGAACAACCGGGCTGCATAATATATCGCATTATAGGAGTTGTTCGAAAAATCGGTGGGTGCTAAAATGTGTAACATGGCAACGGATTAAGGGTTTAACGGTAATACCAAAAAAGGCACTTTGCTGTGCAGACCAATATTTCTGATGGTAGGCGCTATAAAGAGGCGCTCCAAAAACGTATGCTTGTTCCTGACCATGGCCAACATGTCCACAGACACCGTATCCTGAAAGTCGTTGATGGCGGCAATCAAATCTTGGTCGGGCATATCATAAAATTGATGGTTCCGTTCCAAAAGGCGACCTTCCAGATAGCCCTTGTTGTCCATTTGGCTCTCATCAAGACCTTCGGGCGAGCTTACGTGCAAAACATGCAATTTGGCACGGGACAGTTTCAAAATCTGGAGTACCGTATCCAAATTGGCCCTTTTAAATTCTACTTCGTAATCGGTAGGGAACAACATATTTTGGAGCGGACGGTATTCGAATTCAGAGGGAACGGCCAATACCGGAACCGATGATTTCTGGATTACTTGTACCGTGTTCGAACCAAATAGAATTTCTTTGGCTCCGGTGGCTCCTTGGGTGCCCATCACAATAAAATCGATATCCTCTTTTTGGGAAACCGATTCCAGTTCCTCCGCCAAGGAATTGAAGGCGGCATGGGTAACAAAGCTGTGCCGGGCTACGGGCAATAGTGACTTTATCTTCTTTTTGGTCCGTTCCAAGGCTTCCTCTGCCTTGTTCCTTTCGTCATCGGGCAGGCCCAATTGTCCTGGACTGCCCAAGGCATAGTCTACCCTATACACCGGAGGGGTATAGGCATGTACCAAGTAGAAGGTACAAGTGGCGTGTTCCAATAGCTTTACTGCATAGGTAATGGCATGAAAAGCATTTTCCGAAAAATCAGTGGGCAAAAGTACTTTGATCATGGTTCTCGATTTTTGGTTCCTACAGTATCAAAGCTACCCGTTCCGTTGCTGATTATCTATGATTTACATCAGATTGGATGATTTTTTTCCAATGTACTATTCGTGGATTACATAGAATGGAATCTTAGTGTGAAAACTGATTTGCTCCACAATGGAATCGAACAGGATCTGTTGGATAAAATTCAGGTTCTTGGCCACCATGAACATCATGTCGATTTCCCGGCTCTCCACAAAACACTGAATGGCCGACTTTACCTTTTTGTTGGTTATGGTATGAAAGCTGTGGCTCTCTGGAAAGGTTTCCTTCATAAAATCCAAAAGGTACTCCTTGTTGTTCTTTTGTTCCTCATTCAGATGGTCGCCTGCCTGCAGTGCATGCATAATTCGAAACTTTGACTTGCCCAATTGCACCATTTCAATCATGGGCCGAAGCATTTTTAAGGAGTAGAAGATGTTCAAATCGGTTGGGAAGGCAATTTCGCGGGGTTTGGAAAGTTCAACTTGCTCGGGAACCACAAGGGTATTGCACTGCACCTTGGTAATCACATCCCCGGTATTGGTGCCGATCACTTTTTCCTTGATACCCGATGCCCCTTTGGTACCCATGACGATTAAATCAATGTTTTGTTCGTCCAAATGTTTTTTGATCGTTGGGATAAAAAACCCGTACTCGTGCAATGGAAAAAAGAAATGATTGGCCTCGGCACTATGTGCCCTGGTATCTTTTACCAAATCGGCAAGTTTTCTTTTGGTATTATCGGAATCCCCATCACTATACTGCATGGTTTCAGCATCGTTCTTCGTGTCCAGAAGGGTACCGACATATAGGATATAAAAGTTACATTCTTCGGAATCGAACAGCATTTGGGCATATTTTAGCGCCCGAACGGAATTCTCCGAAAAATCGGTTGGGACCAGAATATTCTTCATCTGTCATGAATTGATGGCGCAATATGGACATTCACAAAAAATAATGGAATGATAAATATCACTTACGCCCCATCATGACCGATTTTTTTCAATTTACACGTGCCAATGCCTCCCTGTCGATTACTGAAATGGTGCGGTTTTCTATGGCAATGAGTCCTTCGTTCTTAAAATCGGAAAGTGTGCGGATAAGGCTTTCCGTGGCTATCCCGGCCACACCTGCTAAGTCGCTACGGGCAATTTTAAGGGCGCCGTCCTTGTCCCTGTTAATGGCCTTGGAAAAGAGCAAAAGGGTCTGGGCCGTTTTCTTCCGCACCGAACTATAGGCCATTTGCAACAATTGCTTTTTGATGTCGGTCAGGTTTCCGGTTATTACATCCATCAATTCCAAGGTCACGCTCCTGTTGTCTTCCAAAATGCCCTTTACTTTTTCCTTGGAAATTCCCGCAAGTTCCACATCTTCCATGGCTATTGTGTATTCTTGATAAGGCAGGTGATCGGTTAGGGAGGTAAAGCCCAAAAAATCATCTGCCGAATAAATTGAGGTGATCAATTCCTTACCCTCTTCATCCAAACTGCAACTTTTCACCACCCCTTTCAGGATAAGATATACCATATTGGAGTGGTCACCTTTATTGTAGATGGTCTCGTCCTTTTTATAGGACAACAATTCCCCGTGGTCATCAAAAAAATTCTTCAATTCGTTCAGGGAACGGATTTCGTCTTCTTTTGCCTGTTTAGGGTGTTCCTGGAGCACGGTGTTCATCTGTTTGGCCTTCTCCAATCGACATTCGATGGCGGATAGTAGCTCCTCTTCCTCAAAGGGTTTGGTCAAATAATCGTCCGCACCTAGGTTCATTCCTCGGCGAACATCCTGTTTTTCTGTTTTGGCGGAAACAAAAATGAACGGAATTTGCCGTGTACTTTCATGGGAGGACAGTTCCTCAAGAACGCCATACCCATCCAGTTCGGGCATCATAATATCACAGAGTACCAAATCGGGAACCTCCTTTTTGGCCATGTCCACAGCTATGAGCCCATTGGATGCCGTACAAACTTCAAAACCGGACAATTCCAACAGTTCGGCCACATTTTCGCGTAGCGAGGTGTCATCTTCAACCAGTAAGATCTTTTTCATTTTCCTTGTTATTTATTGGTATGTGAAGAGTGAAGGTCGAGCCTCGCCCAATTTCACTCTTAAACGTTACGTTAGCATTGAGGTTGTGCATATGTTGCCGGACCGTGTTGAGTCCGATACCAGTGCCCTGTACCGTAAGCACGTTGGTGGCCCTAAAATATCGATCAAATATAAAGGGTTGGTCCTCCTCTGGAACCCCAAGACCCTGGTCCACCACATCAATTTTTAATTGTTCCCGTTCTTGGTGTACCTTCAGCTCGATATCGCTGTCCTCAGGAGAATATTTTATGGCATTATGGACCAGATTGGAAAGTGCCAACCCCATGATTTTTTCATCAAACTCGATAACTATACCATCGATATTCTGGGGATATTGTATGCGTTGACCCTCCTTGAGCAGGGTATTGGCATCGTAAACCACCTCATTGATCAATTTGCTTAACGGAAATGAAGTCAAGGCGTAATTTACTTTGCCAGAATCCAAACGCTCAATGGACAAGAAATCGGTCAAAATATTGTCGAGGTACCGCACCTTGGACTTAATGGTAGCGATATGCTTATCGCGTTTGTCCTGCTGTTCCGTGGTGGTATATTTGGTCAATAGGGAGGTAGAGGTAAGTATGCTGGACAAGGGTGTCTTGAACTCGTGCGAGACCAAGGAAAGGAACTTTGTCTTGAGCTCGTTTAGCTTTTTTTCTGCCTTCAATGCTTCCCGCAATTGCTCCGTACGCTCCTCGACGGTGTTTTCCAGTTGTTGGGTATAGTTTTTACGTTCGGTGATATCCAACACTATGGCTACACCCACCCTTCGCTTTTCAATATAGGACAATTGCAAGTGCACCTCCACAGGATAATGGGTCCCGTCCTTTCGCTGATGAACGGACTCAAAAATGACCTTCTCCCTTCGTTTTGCGATAAGTGGAGACAGTAACCGCTGCATTACTTCTGCTGATACTTCCGGTTTGATATCCATTACCGACATGTTGGTAAGCTCTTGGATAGAATAGCCCAAATTGCGCTGTGCCCCTTGGTTTACATTGATAAAAATGAAAGATTCAGCATCAAAAACATAAATTTCGTTCAGCGACTCGTCGAAAATCTGAAACCAATAATCAATGGTCTGCTCCGCTTTCTTTTTCTCGGTGATATCCATGATCAAGGCCAGCACATAGTGCTGTTCCTTCATCTTAAAAGGATTTAGGCTGATTTCCAAAGGAAATTCCTCCCCGTCTTTACGGATACCCACCAAATCCAGTCCTTTTCCCATCTGCCTCGCTTTGCCCTCGCCCATAAACCGATGGGCCAATTGCCCGTGTTTGTGCTTGATGCGCTTGGGAATAAGGATGTCCAGAGGCTGGCCCAGAAGTTCGCCTTCATTATAGTTGAACATTTTGTTGGCCGCCTTGTTACTGGCCGTTATCTGTTGCTGGGCATTGACAATAAGGATGCCTTCGGAGATGACCTCCGAAAACATGCCCAATACGTTACTTTCTTCGAACTTTTCCAAAACTTAGACTAAAAATACTGATTTTGGTCATGCTTCCCTACCGAATAGATCGGTATATTTAAACTTGGACTAAAAATTAAGAAAATGTTGGAATCTGATAAAAATCTACAGAACGAATTGTATCAAAATTTAGGAAAATTGTTCTACTCCATTGCCATGGCGGACCACAGTGTTCACATGAAAGAGATGGAAAAACTCAATGAGGTGGTGCGCGACCATTGGTTGGAAGTAGATGACGCTGAGGATGAGTACGGTACGGATGCCGCCTTCCAGATTGTTTCCGTGTTTGACTGGCTATTGGAATACACCAAGGACAGTGAAGAGATATACGAGGAATTTGAAGCCTTTTATACAGACCATAAAATCCTGTTTACCAAAGAGATCAAGGATTTGGCCATGTCCACCTCACGGGCCATCGCTTCGGCCTTTGCCGGAAGCAACAAATCGGAGCTCATTCTTTTGGGACGATTGCAATTGCTTTTTGACAATTGATCATATCCTTATGGTCATCACAGGAATTTTTGCATGATTGGAGACCGTTTCGGCCAAGCTGCCTACGATGAAACGGGCCAATCCTTTTCGACCATGGGTAGGAATGACCAATAGATCAGCATTTTTTTCAAAACAATATTGAAGTATGCCCTTCTCCACCGAATTATGGTCGTAAAAGTTAATGTTAACGTCCTTTCCCAATTCCTGCTTAAAGGCCTTCAAGCGTTGCGTCACATCGTCACGGCCCATAAAATTGGCACCAGCGCTGTGCACATAGACCATTTCCAAAGAAGCTCCGTTGCTTTCGGCAAATTGTTCCGCTTTCTTGTAGACGGGAATGTTCTCCACATCAAGGTCGGAAGCCATTACTATGCGTTGCAACTGGAACGCTTCCGGTTTTGACTTGATGACCATAACAGGTAGGTCGGAAGAGCGCACCACTTTTTCGGTATTGGAGCCCACAAAAAGTTCCCGAATACCACTAGCGCCGTGTGAGCCCATAACGATCAAGTCACAATCTTGTTCCTGGGCCACCTTATTCACTTCCTCAAAATCCTTATAGTTTTGGATAATGGCATTCACAGCGACACCTTTAAGGTATTTCTGCTCGGTCAACTCCTTTATCTTATCCTTGGCCAGTTTCAAAAAATATTTAGCCTCCGCCTCTTCCGCGAGTTCGGAATTGGCCAATACGGAATCGGACATACCGATCATATGAAGCAAAACAATGCCACTCCCATGCTGCTTCGCCAATTTGGAAGCAACCTCAAGGGCGTATTTGGAAAAATCTGAAAAATCAACGGGTACCAATATTTTTTTCATCGCATCACCTTTTGGAAACACAATAACTAATGCAATAGTTATGTGGATTATATTTCATTTTTTGTCTTCCCTTAAAGGTAATCTGCTAATTTTCATATTCCTATGACGACGGTCATACGGACATCCCCATCATTTTAATGCATCCAATTTACGTTTCAGGGCAGCGACTTCTTCTTGCAGACTTTCCACTTGCCCCAAAAGATGATGTATGGCCTGTATCCCTTCGGGATTGATATCCAGCTCGTTGTGCAAACGCACCATTTTTTCCAATACGGGAAGCTCTTCCACATGAAGCATTCTTTTGTCGGGTTTATCTTTTACTTGTAAAATCTCATACTCATACATGGAGTACACAAAAGATTCCCCTACCCCGTGAAGCTCACAAAAGGTCTCTATGGATATGTAGTTTTCTTTTTTCATGTCTTTTTATTTTAGGTTGGTTTTCTCCAATGCTTCAAAAAGCTCCTTTTGCTCTGCGGTCAAATTTTTGGGGACTTTTACTTGATAGGTCAAATACAGGTCACCGAATTGCCCTTCCTTTTTATACTTGGGAAAACCCTTTCCTTTCAGTTTGACTTGGGTACCATTGTCTGTTCCGGGCGCTACTTTCAATTTTACCTTGCCCGTTAGGGTCTCCACTTGGATTTCACCGCCCAAAACAGCTTTTGTCAAAGGAATTTCCACCGTCTTGTAAAGGTTGGCTCCGTCTCTCCTAAAATCGGTGTTGTTGACAATGGAAAAGGTAATATAAAGGTCACCTGCAGGACCGCCCTCTACTCCTGGGCCTCCATGACCTGTTATTTTGATGGTCTGGCCATCCTCTATTCCCGCTGGAATGGTCAAGCGGATATTCTTGCCATTTACGGTAAGGGTCTGCTTTTGCGTCGTGTACACATCCATAAGGGACAATTTCAGCTCTGCATTGTAGTCTTTTCCCCTAAATCGGACGCGTTGTCCCCTGCCACCAAAACCGGCCGACCTGCCCCCGAACATGGATTCAAAAAAATCGGAAAAATCCTGTGCCGAACCGCCCGAACTATAGGTATATCCTCCATAATCCCCTTGGTTCGCCTGCTGCGACCTCGCACGTTTTGCTTTTTCAAACTCCTCCGCATGCTGCCAGTCCTTACCGTATTCATCATATTTTTTCCGCTTATCCGGGTCTGATAGTACCTCATTGGCTTCGTTCACCCTTTTAAAGTTCATTTCGGCCTCTACATCATTAGGGTTCAAGTCCGGATGGTACTTTCGGGCCAGTTTGCGGTATGCTTTTTTAATCTCTTCGGTAGATGCCTTTTTATCTACTCCCAAAACCTTGTAATAATCAATAAAGTCCATAGTACGCTATTAGATTCAAGCTTTTTGATGCTCTAAGTCCTCCTATCAAATTTCGCCAAAATTTCACTTTTTCGCCAATGATCTTTATCAGTTAACCCACTGTTCTCTATCCATTCCCCTCGCATTTTCATATGTAACGGACAAGGTTTACCTTTAGGTGGATTCAATTGCCGTACTATGATCATTCACCAATTCGACCAAGCCCATTCCATTCTCAATACCTTCATCGCCGAAATCAGGGACATTACAATACAAAAAGACCCCATGCGATTTCGCCGCAATATTGAACGCATTGGTGAGATTTTGGCCTATGAACTGAGTAAGAGCCTAGATTATTCGCAAAAAGAGGTGACCACACCCCTGGGCACCAAATCTTCTTTCTTGTGTTCGGACCAATTGGTGCTCTGTTCCGTTCTTCGTGCCGGGCTGCCCTTGCACCATGGCATTTTGAGTTATTTTGATGGGGCCGAAAACGCATTTATCTCCGCATATCGACATCATCCGAACAATGATGATGCCTTTGAAGTGATTGTAAAATATTTTGCTGCACCTTCCTTGGATGGAAAAATATTGGTACTTACCGACCCCATGTTGGCCACGGGAAAGACCTTGGAAAATGTGCTCGATGCCTTAAAGAGCCATGGAACGCCCAAACAAATCCATATCATATCGGTCATCGGATCCAAAGATGGCTTGGCCAAAGTACAGGACGTTTTTCCTGAGGACACCCATTTATGGATTGCTGCCGTGGATGAGGGATTGACCAGCAAGGGATACATTGTCCCTGGCCTTGGGGATGCAGGTGATCTCAGCTACGGCATGAAGCTGTAACGCTTCTTTTAAAGCATAATCTCAACCACTTCGTGGAGTTTCGGAATATGACAGTCCCAGCCGTATGCTTGATGAATCCTATCCTTATAAATGGTCATGGCCGAAGCTTCGCCATGGACCAAAAACACCTTTTCTGGGACGTTTTTTATGCTACCCATCCACGCCAACAGTTCCGATTGGTCCGCATGGGCCGACAAGCTTTCCAAATGGTGGACCTTGGCTTTGATTGGAATGTATTTTCCGTAGATTTTTAGTTCGGTTGCTCCTTCCAATAGCTTTCTCCCCCGTGTTTCCTCTGCTTGGAAACCAACCAGTAAAATAGTGGTGGACTCCTTATCTGCCAATTGTTTGATGTAGGTGAGCACCCGACCTCCAGTGACCATACCGCTGCCCGCAATTACTATTTTGGGTCTTGGATCATCAATGGTTTCCCAGGTTTCCGCGTAAGAGCTCACCACATTTATATGACGATACATATTTCGGTACTCCGAAGACGAAAGTTTATGCCACCCCGGAAATTGTCTGAACACGTCCAACACATTGTTTCCCATGGGACTGTCCACAAAAATGGGAATGTTGGGAATCCGGTTTTTCCGGTACAATGTCCACAATTGGTACATGAGGGATTGCAGTCGTTCCACGGCAAAGGAAGGTATGATGAGGGTTCCTTTTTGGTAAAGCGTCTGTTCGATCAAATCCGATAGTATGCCCTCCACATCCTCTTCGGGGTGCAGTCTATCCCCATAAGTGCTTTCCACGAACAAGTAATCCGCCCATTCGGGTTTTTTGGGCGGGTTGAGCAATAAATCTTGTTGCCGTCCTACATCTCCAGAGAACACGAACAACTTTCCGTATAGGCTTAATTCCAAATAGCAAGAGCCAATAATATGTCCGTTGTACAAAAAGGTAACGGAACATTGATCTGACAGGTCGATGGTATCCCCTTCGTCCACCTGTTCAAAAAGTTTAAGGGTGAGGCCAACATCCGTTTTGGCATACAAGGGAAGCGCAGGGTCGTGCTTGCTGTAGGCTTCTTCATTTGCCTTTTTGGCTTCCTCCTCTTGAATTTTGGCACTGTCCTCCAATATAATCCGTGCAATTTCCAAAGTAGGTGCTGTTCCCAGTATCTTTCCCCTAAATCCTTGACGAACCAAAAGGGGCAAATAGCCGCAATGGTCCAAATGTCCGTGAGTTAACAATACATAATCCATTTCGGAGGGGTCTACGGGCAAGGGCTGCCAGTTTTGCCGGCGCAGTTCCTTTACGCCTTGAAACAGACCACAATCCACCAAAACCTTGATATCCTCTGAGTACAGATAAAATTTGGAACCAGTAACGGTTCCCGATGCGCCCAAAAAATGTACTTGTACCGTTTTCATCGATTGGCTAGAGATTACACAAGGATTTCATTTCTTTCAGAATCCGTTGCTTTCGTCCGTTGGAAACACCTAGGTGATCCAGTAAGAATCCATTTTTGACCAATTCACGACAAAGGACAATGTCCCGTTCCAACAAAAAGTGTTTCTCTCGATTGGAAAGTAAGGTGGAAACGGTAATGGGATACAGCCGAAGCCTATCTATCCGTTCCTTAAGGCCATCACCGTGCGGATAGTCCCAGCTCAACAGATACAGTCCAGCACACTTGCCATATTCAAGAGCATCCTGACTGAAACGCGTGTTGGTGACCACCCAACCTTTGGTTGTGGTAAATGTTTTATCCCTTTTACTTTCCAAGGGTGTCTTTACGTCATTATATCTGGAGTTGATATAGAGCGGAACCTTTACATTGCATTTGAGCCCGTCATCACTATGGAATTTGCACTCGATTACATTCAGGATGTTATTTTTTGTGGCCAGAACATCGATTTCGTGGGACACGCAGGTACCCTGAACGATTTCCCCAACCTTGGTTTCAAAACCGGAATAATGTAGAATCCCGCTGATGAATTTTTCAAAGGGAAAACCCGTGGGCCCAAGTTCATAAATGGCTTTCTTCAGTTTATATTTGGAGGCGTAAACCGACTCTTTTTTCTTCAATAGGGAAAAAGCACGGTTGTAGATTTCCCTTGTGGTAATGCCATGATAGAGTTCATCCTGTACTTTTTGTACAATTTCTTCCACCATATCATTGGATGCGCCGCTGAACTGTAATGAGTTTTTCAGCTTCTCCATGGAAAAATCTACCTTTTCCCCTGTTGATTTGGTGATATGAAACTGCTTGGTCGGCATACCACTAAAATACGTAACCTTTTTATTTCCAATTAGAGATTTTTTGAAAATGAAAAATCAGGATACAGCCGTTTCCGAAACATCCACTTTTTCAACGGTCTTTCCTTTTTTAATCGCCAAACGGGCATCTTCCAAAACCAAATAGAGACATGGTACAATGACCAAGATGATGGCCGTGGCAAAAACAATCCCGAAGCCTAAGGAAATGGCCATGGGAATGAGGTAAAACGCTTGGCTGGAAGTTTCCAAAATAATCGGTGCCAGTCCCCCGAAGGTGGTCATGGTAGTCAAAATGATGGGTCGGAACCTTCGTAATCCCGCTTCATGTATCGATTTATAAATTGGGTCGCCTTCCTTACGGCGCTTGTTGGCGTAATCAATCATAATCAACGAATCGTTTACTACAACCCCCGACAAGGCGATGACCCCCATCAAACTCACCAAGGAAAGGTCGTACCCCAACAAAATGTGTCCGATAACGGCCCCTACAATCCCGAATGGAATGGCTGTCATCACGATCAAGGGTTGCACATAGCTACTAAAGGCAATGGCCAACAAGGCATAAATCAACAACATGGCAATGGCAAACCCGGCCTTTAGCGTACTTGTACTTTCCCGCATGTCAGCTTGGCTCCCTTCAAAGGTCCATGTAATTCCTGGGAAATCGGCCCTGAGTTGGGGCAATGTTTCTTCCTGTACCTTGGCGATTACACGCCCTACGGCATTAGCGGGCTCGGTATCCATTCCCACATTCACCACCCTACGGCCATCCCTACGATTGATACTGGTGAAGGCTTCCCGTTGCTCTACCTCAACCACGTCCATTAAGGGAACTTCTACCCCATCCTGTGTCCGGACCAAAAAGTTTTCCAAATTTCGGATATCCTTGCGTTCTTCCATAGGCAGTTTCACACGGACTTCGATTTCGTCCATTCCGCGAAGTTGCCTCATGGCCAAGGCTCCAAAAAAGCCATCCCTAACCTGTCTTCCGACCTCGTTTGAGGTAAGGCCCAGGTTACGTCCTTGCGGTAAAAGCTTAAAATCGTATTGGAGTTTTCCTTTGTTGTAATTATCGGTAACATCGCGGGTGTTGGCAAAAGCATCCATTCGTTCCACGAAGGCTTCACTTGCCTTTTCCAGAACATTGATATCCGAATGACTGAGGTCGACACTGATGGCTTGCCTTGCCCCTCCCGGACCTCTTTCCGCTTCAAATGTAATCTGATCTACCCCTTCAATGTCCCCAATATTGTCACGCCAAAGTGCAATAACCTCTCCTGCGTTGATATCCCTTTGGTCTGGGGGCAACATCACAATTTCCACATCAATAAAATTTTGTCCGCGAACGTTGGTCTTGATGCCTTCGGCAACTTCATACAAATTGTGCTCTTCGAACATGCTCTGGGTGGCATTGGAAATATCGTGGGCCACTTTTGCCGCTTGATCGGACGTTGTGCCCACTGGTAAACGGACTCCTGCCTCAATTTCGTCGGCAGCCACCTCGGGCATTAAAATCATCCCCATGTGTCCGCTATAACCATATCCTCCCACAATCAATAATAAAGCTATGGCACTGCATAGGGTAATGTAGCGATGCTTTAAGCATTTGTCCAATAAAGGGCGATAACGTTTGTCAATAAATTGGTTGAAGCTGTTAGCGAACGAGCCTTGCCATTTTTCCAATTTTTGAACCCATTTGTTCTTACTGGTGTCTTCTTTTAGGTGGGCCAAGTGTGAAGGTAAAATAAAGAGTGCCTCCAGTAATGAAACGGCCAAAATTACAATCACGACCACAGGTAGTGGTTGCCAAAACTTCCCGGTTTCTCCAGGCATGAACAATAAGGGAACAAAAGCTATTATGGTTGTGGTGATACTGAAAATCACTGGTTTGGAAACGTCTTTGGTTCCAGCAATGGCCGCTTTCATTGGGCTTAAGCCTTTTTTACGGTACTCATAAACGTTCTCTCCCACTACAATGGCATCATCCACCACAATTCCCAAAACCACCAAAAAGCCGAACATGGATATCATATTGACACTTATTCCAAGCATGGGAAGGAAAATCATTCCACCTATAAAGGAAACTGTCATGCCCATCATCACCCAAAAAGCCAATCGGTATTCCAAGAAAAGGGTCAAAATCAGCAAAACAATGATAATGGCCAGCACCCCGTTTTCGGTGAGCAAGGATAATCGCTCCCGATAATCGGAGGCACGGTTGCTATCCGTACGGTACTTTATGCCCGGTGGCAATTGATAATCTTCCAAAATGCCCAGAACGGCATCCTCGATTTCCAGAGGGGATTGATCGCCAATCCTAAAAATTTGGAGTTCTACGTAATTCTGTTGGTTAAATTGACCATGAAAGCCGGTTTCTTCGAATCCATCGGTAATGGTTGCAATGTCATTTAAACTTACCTTGGCTCCAGAGGGTGCCGAAACTATAGTGATATTTCCGTATTCGTCCGCCCATTGTTTGCGTTCCTTCATCCTCAGGAGAATTTCCCCACTTTGGGTCTGGACGGCCCCGGCAGGAACATCGTTGCTACTTTGACGGATAATGTCGGCCACTTGGCCAAGGGTAAGGTTGTATTTTTGGAGGTTGTTACGTGTAATTTCTATCCGGGTCTCATAATCGGGCACATTATTGAGTTCCACCTGGGTAATGGAAGGATCGTTCAGCAGCAGAGTACGTAAACGTTCGGCCAGTACTCGGAGTGTCCAAATATCCGCATCACCGTAAAGCCCTATTTGGATGACATCCCTTTGTCTAGACCTCAGACTAACCTCTGGACGTTCAATATCATCTGGAAAGGTACGGATCCGGTTGATGGCCTGATCAATATCCTGAAAAGCCTTCATGCGTTCAGAACCAGCAACCAATTCAATACTGATTTGCCCTGAGCCTTCACTTGCTTCCGAAACAATTTCCTTGATACCCTGAACACTTCGTACCGCCTCTTCCACCGGTTGCAGCACCCCTTGCTCCACTTCTGCGGGAGAAGCCCCGGGGTAGGCAACGGATACATCCACAAAATCCAGTTGAAATTCGGGAAACACCTCCTTTTGAATGGTGTACATGGTGAAAATACCGCCACCAAGGAGTATCAACATCAAGAGATTGGTGGCAATGGAATTCCTTGCCATATAACCAATGGCGCCTTCCTTGCGCACCTTTCGATTCTTTTTCTTTTCTTCTTCCATCACATCAATTCTTTAATCATTGCTGCCCGCAGTGCTTTCTTCTGACCTCGTCCTAAGTTCGATTCCATTGGAAACCGTGCTGAGATTGGTGGTTACCACCATATCTCCCTGCTCCAATCCTGACCTCACGTAAGCGTAGCGATTATCCGTTAGGATGATATCCAACTCGCGTATCTCCAATAGACTGTTCTTCATCACCCATGCGGTTTGATTGCTTCGGACCAAATCCCTGTCGAGCCTCACCACATTGGGAATGGAATCTGCCTGAATGTTCACTTCCACAAAGGTTCCAATCATTAATTTTGGGGCACCTTCAAGTTCTTCAGACGTAGCCAACGGGTCATCTACCCTGACCAGAACCCTAGCTAGTCGGGTTTGTGCATCCAAAGCACCTATTTGCCTATCCAAATACCCCTCCCTATGCGCATCCTTTGGCCAAGCGGTAGGGTTTTCGATATGAACCATTGAGCCTTTATCATTGGTGGATTCCGGAAATCGAAGCCATTGCAGTCTGGAAATGGGTACAGTTGCCGTAACCCAGTAACTATCGGTCCCTACAATCCTTCCCAAAGCATCGCCCTGGGCCACTTGCGAACCTATGGTCACATTTTGACTTAGGATATGGGCATCAAAGGGTGCTCGTATAGTTGTTCTTTCCAAATTCAATTGGGCTTGATTTACCGAAGCTTTCGCAGCTTCGATAGTAGCCTTTACGGCATTTAATTGCGGTTTGCGCAGTACCAACTGGGTTTCATCCTCCGAGAGTGGATTACTCCCAAATAGCGAGTCCCTTGTAATGAGCTGTAGGTCTTGTTCAGCGATTTGCTGCCTCCCCATTTCGGTGGCCAAGGTGGTTTCCGATTGTAATAGCTCACTTTTTCTAAGTTCCAAAGTATTTCGGTAATCCGATGGGTCTATTTGTAGAAGAACTTCGCCTTTTTTTACAAATCCGCCTGGCGTGAATGCCGGGTCTCTGCGGATAATCTGGCCGGATACCAAGGGGCTTAGGGTAACATCCTCCACAGGCTGAACCGTACCCGTGGCTACTATGGTTGGCGCATAGGTGCCTTTTTCCGCCTCCACGATATCGACCAAGATGGCAGTTTCAATGCTGGCTCCTTCACTTTGTGCTTCAGGCTCGGTGGAAAAAATGAGTACGGTAATCAAGATTCCCCCGACCAATATGGCCAAACATATCAAAATCAGTTTTTTACTGCTCATAGAATTCGTTTAGTTTACTGTTTTCGTCATCCAAGGTCCTTCCCGTTTCAAATCCCCCAGCTAGGGCACGGTGAAGCGCTATTCTGGTTTGTACGTGCTGCAATCGGGCCGCTACATAATCCCTTCGCAATTGTTGTTCTTGGTCCAGTCCCAAAAGCACATCCAAATAAGGACTGAAACCGTTCAAGAACTCGACCCGTAGCTGTTTGTTACTTTTTTCGGCCAGTTCCAATTGGCGTGCGATATTTTCCAATCGTTCGGTTTGTTTCACATCCTGTACCAAGGCATCTTCCACCTCCCTAAAAGCCACTAGTGTAGCTTGCCCGTACTCATACAATCGTTGTTGTTTAATGGCTGTGGCCCTATCTGCTTCGGCCTTTAGCCGTCCTCCGTAAAAAAGGGGTGCTAAAATATTTCCAGTTAAGGAATAGGCCCAATTGTCGAAGAGGTTTTCAAAATTATTGGAACGAAACTGTCCCCGCCCACTTAATGAAATCCGTGGATATTTGCTTTGCACCGCTGACGCCATATCCCTATCGGCGGCCAACAGCAGTGCGAAGGATTGTCGCAAATCGGGCCTGCGACGCACCAAATCCAATGGTAGGCCGGTGTCTGGAAGTTCCTGAATTTCGGGTAAGTTGGCTGCCTCCATAGGCAGTACACCTTGTGGCTGCTTGCCCAACAGCACTGCCAGTTGATTCTCCAAAAGGGCGACGTTCGTTTCAAAAATAATCTGTTGTTCCTTGGTGCTTTCCAAGAGCTGGGCCTGTCTTAAAATATCCACGGCCCTAATCTGTCCGCCCACAAAACGTGAACGAATCAATTTGATTATAGCCTCATTGGTCTTGATCTGGTCTTTGGTAATTTGAAGTTGTTTCTTGGCGGCGAGCAACTGGTACCAAGTGGTCGCTATTTCGGCGGAAAGGGACAAGGCTATGGCCTGATAATCAAAAAAGCTGGCCTCCGATCTAAATTTTTCCGCATTGACCGCCGTTCCGATTCTTCCCCACACATCCAATTCGTAACTGGACAAGAAACCCAATTGGGTATTTTCACCACCCACGAAGTCAGGTTCGGGCAATGTTCGGGCTGTTTGTGCCGAAGCTTCAATCGCCGGCCATTTATTGGAAGCTTGTGTGCGTATGACCGCCCTTGATGCCACAAACTGTTGCCACGTGGCCGCCAAGTTCAAATTGGACTGCATTGCACTATCGATCAGCGCATTCAATTGCTCATCTTGAAAGGTTTCCCACCATTTTTCGTTGAGGAGGGTATCCTTTCCCGTTACACTGAATTCCTCAAATTCGTCCAAAGGAGGGGCAAGATTGGAGTACCTTGGGGAACAATGAGTGGCGATAAGACCCAAAAATGATAGGAGTGATAGGACGAAAAAAGTTCGCACATAACCTTGCCTTGGAAATTTCCCCAAAATCCTAGTCTTTTTCATAGCGTTTTTTAACGTACTGCAGTTATAAGCAACCAAGTACTTTTATAAGTAAATGAATTTCAACAAGTTTTGAAAAAAAAATATGTCAACAACAGAAGCCACCCCTCGAACAACAGCTTTTGTCCCAATAAAAAGCCTGAGGGATTATTTGTAGTGATTCTTTACAAAACAAAAAATTCATCCATGTTTCGCTAAAAATCATTAATGGGATATTGGCACAGATTGTTTTGGCCTTTTTGATAGCATTGAATTGTAGTCTACTGTCAGACTAGTTATATAAACAGTGCCTAATGGGTTAGGAAAAGGGTCAACTTGTTTTCAAGGCTATGCTTTTAGCATAGACCATCTGTTGATTACTAACTCAATACCGTAAATTTTATTCTTTCTCCTTTTTCAGTACAGCCAATGGGGAATTTCTCACAATCCCAATACTATTGGTCACACCCAAGGTAAAAACCAGGAGTGTTATCGCAGGTAAAATTATGAAAAACGGCACCGCAGAAGGTGCAAAAGCAGTTTCAAAAAGTAGCCATGCCAGTAATGAGCTGGCCAAAACTGCCAAAACCACTCCCATAAAG
This sequence comes from Allomuricauda sp. MMSF_3307, assembly GCF_030733585.1. NCBI lineage: Bacteria > Pseudomonadati > Bacteroidota > Flavobacteriia > Flavobacteriales > Flavobacteriaceae > Allomuricauda > Allomuricauda sp. MMSF_3307. The sequence continues at coordinate 302,389 of NZ_JASHIQ010000004.1, read as the reverse complement.
GCACCCAAAAAACCTAAAATGGTATACTCGATAGCGATCATTTTTAGAATTTGTGCACTTTTTGCACCCAAAGTCCTTAGCAACGCTCCTTGTTTTACCCTTTGGTGCTTACTGCTATAAATAGCTCCCATCAATACAGCAACCCCTACAAAAATGCTGAAGAAAGCCATAAAATTGATAATCCATCCGATCTTTCCCAAGATGTCTTCCAGCAGGGCGAGAATCCGTTTAAGGTCTAAAATGGAAACATTGGGAAAATCGCGTACCAACTGTTGTTGGAGGCTTGCCGAACTTTCATCATCCGATGTTCGCAGCGTCATGACCCCAAATTGAGGGGCATTCTCGAGCACTCCCGATGGAAAAACAACGGAAAAATTGGGTTGTAGTCTACTCCAATCCACTTCGCGTATGCTCTGCACCGTGGTCTCCATAATCCGACCCTGTACATTAAAAGCGACCGGGTCTCCAATGTTTACTTTTGCCATGTTGGCAAAGTCACTGCTTACGGAAATGGGGATTTCGGCATTGGATTCCGCTTGTTTTACCCATTCCCCTGCCATAATCCTTTCCGAGCCGATAAGACTATCGCGATAGGTCACCCTGAATTCATGGTTCAATATCCACCTGCCCACTTGTGAGGTGGAATCTTTTCGAATGTCCTCCACATGTCGGCCGTTCAAGGTCTCCACCCGCATGGTGACAATAGGAATCTTGTCAATTACCGGCATTCCTGCGGATTCCACCGTTTGTGCAATGGCTTCCACTTGTTGCTTTTGAATGTCCATTAGAATCATATTGGCACTATTGGCACTATCCTCAATGGCCGCTTTCTCCAACAACATATCCTTGGTAAAATAAAGGGTGCTGATCAAGAATGTTCCTATCCCAATCGATAGGACCAATACCAAGGTTTGATTTTGCGGACGAAATAGATTCTTTAGGCTTTGACGGGCCATAAAACTCCATGAATAGGGGAAAAATCGTTTTAACAAGGCCATAAAAAAACGGGCCACAGCGGTCAAAATCAAAAAAACGACCAGCAGGCCGGCCACAAAGAGTAAAGACCTCACCAAATCGCCCAGCAACCAATAGGAAAAACCACAGATAAAGAGTAAAATGCCCATGCCTACGGCGGCAGTGGCCCGTTTGGAATTGGACCTTGGTTCCTGTACCACCCGAAGCGCTTGCAATGGTGACACGTAGAGCGTTTTCATAAGGGGGTAAAGGGCAAACAAAACGGACATGGCCACCCCAAGTAAAAGACCCAGCAATATGCTTTGCATCGAGAAAGTGATATCCACATCCACAGGCAAGAGGTCACCCAAGAGTACAGGAAAAAGCTGTTGAAGGAGATACCCCAATATAGTTCCCAATAAACCACCAATGATGCCCATGCAGGCTATCTGGACAAAAAATATCAAATAACTCTGTGGTTTGGAAGCCCCCAAACACTTAAGCACGGCAATGGACCTTATTTTCATCCGGACGTAAATGCCCATTCCACTGGCGATGCCCACACAGCCCAACAAAAGCGCAATAAACCCTACAAGATTTAGGAATTTAGCGAAATTTTCATACCGTCTGCCCAATCTTCTCGCTTCGGAGAGATGCGTATCCAAATCTGCTTCTTCCAAATCCAAGATAGGTTCCACCTCCTTGCTCAACAAGGCCATATCCTGACCTTCATCAGCCTCAAAATAATACTTGTATTCGATTCGGCTTCCGGTCTGCACCAACCCGGTCATTTCGATATACCGATAAGGAATGAGGACCGGCGGGGCAATGGCGCCAAACACCGAAGTGCTACCGGGCACATTCTCCAAAGCACCGGAGATAGGCAAGGTCACGGCCCCCAATTTGATACTATCCCCTTCTTGTAGTTGGAGTTGTAGCATGGTAGTGGCATCCACCAGTGCACCACCGTTTTTGAAAGTCTCGCTTGCCGAAGATGGCTCGGTCTCCAAATCCCCGTAAAAAGGGAAACCTCCTTCTACACCCCTAACTTCCATGAGTTTGGTGCCCTTGTTTGCAGGGAAAGCAGCCATGGAAAGGAAGTTGATTTCCTTTGCATCGGCACCTCCAAGGGAATCCATAATTCCCATCACCTTATCATTGACAGGCTTATCACTTTCAATAACAAAATCCGCCCCCAAAAGGGATTTCGATTGTAGGGCAATGTTCTCCCGCAGTACCCGGCTAAATGAATGCACACTTACCACGGCTGCCACGCCCAAGGTAATGGAGAAAACAAATAACAAAAGTTTACCATAGCTCGCCCGACCATCGCGCCAGGCCATTTTGAGCAACCAAGAAAATCCAGCGTTGTTCTTTCCCATACTACCCTACGGTTTCCTCGATTTTGCCCGATCTAAGGCGAATACTTTTATCCGTTTTTTTGGCCAACTCCAAGTCATGGGTCACAATTACGAGTGCTGTACCCTGCTCCTTGTTAAGCTCGAAAAGCAGGTCCTCTATCCGAGTTCCTGTGTCGTCATCAAGATTTCCAGTAGGCTCATCGGCGAACAAAATCGATGGGCGGTTGGCGAAAGCACGTGCCAGGGCGACCCTTTGCTGCTCCCCTCCGGATAATTGTGACGGATAATGACCTTCCCTCTCCTGAAGTCCCACTTTGGCCAATAGTTCCTTTCCCTGTTCCTTGGCTTTTTTTGCCCCGCGCAGTTCCAAAGGAACAACAACGTTCTCAAGAGCGGTGAGGGTGGGTAGCAATTGAAAGTCCTGAAAAACAAATCCCACATTTTGGTTTCTTAACAATGCCCTTCCGTCTTCATCCAAATCGAACAAATTGGAACCGCAGAGCCAAACCTCACCCTGATCTGTAGTGTCCAGTCCGGCACAAAGGCCCAACAATGTGGTTTTTCCACTACCTGAAGGACCTACAATGGCAAAACTTTGGCCCTTATCCACCTCAAAAGAAACATTATTGAGTACATTTAAGTCATGATCCCCACTTTTATATGTTTTAGAGAGGTTTTGAACTTTTAATATCTTTGACATACCATGTTTTTGGTTAAAACTCTCAAAATACTAAAATTGCCCATGACCAAGAAAATCCCAAGCTTCCGCAGTCCGTTAATGTTTTGTTATTTTTTGATCTTACTAATTTCTGGCTGTGGTGAAAAGAGTTCCAAAAAAGAAAAACAGGAATCGGTTCCAGCAGAAGAAACGGTAGTTGCCGAGTCTGCCGATTCCAATAAAAAAATACTCTTTTTTGGCGATAGTTTAACCGCTGGCTACGGTCTAGAAATGGGTGAGGCTTTTCCGTCGGTCATCCAACAAAAAATTGATTCTTTGGGGCTGAATTACTCCGTGATCAATGCTGGGCTCAGTGGCGAGACCACCGCTAGTGGCAAAAATCGATTGGATTGGGTGTTGGAAGAGGACATTGATATCGTTATCATCGAATTGGGAGCCAATGACGGGTTGAGAGGGATTCCATTGACCGAAACAGCTTCCAATCTTCAGGCGATGGTAGACCAAGTACAGAAAGAGCTGCCCAATGCCAAGATCATATTGGCCGGTATGAAGATTCCTCCCAATATGGGTCCAGAGTATACCGCTGAATTTGAGAACATTTTTCCAAATTTGGCAGCACGTGAACAAATAGCACTTATTCCATTTTTATTGGAAGATGTTGCGGGTATTCCCGAGCTGAATCAGGCCGATGGCATACATCCAACCGAAAAAGGGCAAAAATTGGTCGCTGAAAACGTGTGGAAAGTGCTAAAACCCATGCTTTAAGGTAGAAATAGGCAATAATGACGTACTTTTGGGGTTTAGTATTTTGGATTTAACCTAGCCCCAGATGACCTCAACTGAATCCATCCTTCACAATGCCGCACTTCCCTTTGCCATTTTGGATGAGAACAAGTCTTTCTTGGACTTCTCCAAAACCTGGCTGGACCAATTTGGCCTAACAGATGATATTGAAGGGAAAAGTTTCTTTTCGGTAATGCCCGAACTTCCAGATGAATTGGAATTGGATATTGACTACTGCTTGGAGGGAATCGAAAAGAGATCGGACACTAAACGTAAAGTCCTGAAAAATGGGGATTATGTGTGGTACGATTGGAAAATCAACAATATTTCGTGCAAAAGTGAATCCTCCACTTGCATTCTCATCATTTTGGAGGATGTGACCCATAGACGAAGGGAAGAAGACCTGATGATGCGGTCCCAAGAGGTGGCAAGAATAGGAGGATGGGAAGTCGACTTTGTAAGGAACACGATTTATTGGTCCAAAATCACTAAGGAAATCCACGAAGTTCCCCAGGATTACGTGCCCGATCTGGAGAAGGGCATCTCCTTTTATAAAGAAGGACATAGCCGTGAAACAATCAGTAAATTGGTCCAAGAATGCCGGGAAAAGGGTAAATCTTGGGATACCGAACTTCAAATTGTGACCGCAAAAGGAAAGGAAGTTTGGGTAAGAGCGATTGGGGAACCTGAATTGTTGGACGGAAAATGCGTACGCATCGTTGGCACCTTTCAAGATATTGACAGACGTAAAAAAACCGAACTTGAGTTCAAAAAGTTAAGCGATAGATTATCCATAGCCACAAAAACGGCGGGTATTGGAATTTGGGAGTTTGATATCTCCAACAACCAACTACTTTGGGATGATAATATGTACCGTTTGTACGGCATCAAAAAAAATGATTTTAAAGGCGTATACGAAGCATGGGAAGCTTGTGTTCACCCGGATGATGCCGAAATTACTGCCTCAGAGGTCAATGATGCAATTGCAGGTATCCGAAACTTTGATACGATTTTCAGGGTTCGATGGCCCAACGGAGAAGCCCGCTGGATCCGGGCAGAGGCCACGGTTATTCGGGACAGGGACGGAAATCCCTTAAAAATGATCGGGATCAACGAAGATATCACCGCCTTAAAGGTCACCCAACTACAATTACTTAAAAGCGAGGAATCCCTTCAGTCCACTTTGGAAAACTCTTCTGTTGGAATGGCACTGGTAGCGACGAACGGTAAGTTTATCAACGTCAATCAAAGCTTGTGCAAAAGTATCGGGTACCGCAAGGATGCTCTCCTCAACATGCGGTTCCAAGATATAACACATCCCGATGATTTGGAGAACGACCTTTCCCTCCTAAAAGAACTCATCCATGGAAAGCGCAGTACTTATCAAATTGAGAAGAGATATATTCATAAAAATGGAAGCTTCGTCCATACCATACTTACAGTGACCGCAGCACGCGGTATTGATGGGGACATCACGCATTTCATCTCACAAATGGTTGATATTTCGGAACGAATCAAGGCCGAGGATAAATTAAAGGGGCTTTTGGAACTTTCGTCCAACCAGAACAACAGCCTATTGAACTTTGCACATATCGTGTCACATAACCTAAGGTCACATGCCGCCAACCTGACGATGATCAATGGCTTTTTGAACGACGAAACCTTGGGCGACAGCGAGCGATCGGACAGTTTGACCATGTTGGGCAGAGCGACCAGTGGGCTCAACGAAACAATTTCGCATCTCAACGAAGTGGTGCAGGTAAAATTAAGGACCGATGAAAATCTAAAGTCCGTACACCTCAACTACATCGTCCAAAAAGTGCTGATGGATCTACAGGCCATCATAGAGAAGGACGATATCCGAATCGAGGTGGATGTACCCAAAGAATTACAGATCAAAGGGGTGCTGGCTTATTTGGAGAGCGTTGTGCTCAACCTTGTTTCCAATGCCATCAAATATCGTGATCCAAAAAAGAAAGATAACTTCGTATCCATTACAGCTTTTGAGGAGGGACAAACCATTATGTTGAAGGTAGCTGACAATGGTTTGGGCATAGATTTGGAAAAATATGGCCAAAAACTATTTGGGATGTACAAGGTTTTCCATGGGAATAAAGATGCCCGAGGTATAGGTTTGTTCATAACCAAGAACCAAATCGAGTCGATGGGAGGCAGCATCTCTGTGGAAAGCATCCCTTTAAAAGGTACAACGTTTTGCGTGACTTTTGTGAAAGATTGAGCCTTTACCCTTTTCTTGAATTGCCCCTATTTAAATTGATTTCAACACAAAGAGCTAAAATTCAATAAGTTATAACCAAAAACTGTCTTTTTTGGGCTCATCTGTGCATCTACGGACAGTAAAGAACCCATCCCAATTATAATGGCAAAGCCGTATATTTAGGGCGCACACCAAAACTAAACAACCAAACATGAAGGTTTTTTTACATCTTCAGCAGCTTCTCGTGCGCCAATTTCAATTGTCGCTTTCAAAGTCCTGCCTATTTTTATTCAGTATTTTATCCAGCATTTCCGTATCCGCCCAGCAATCGAAAGATTCCCTGGAAATCATCACATTATTGGAAAAAGAAGGAAGGACCTGGCGTATGGGGGACAAAGAGGGACATGCCGAATGCTGGCTGGAGCGGCCTTATGGACGCATTATGGTTTCTACGGCAGATGGAAACACCTTCAACCTGCCCTCAAAAACCATGATCGCCCCTCAACCGGGCATGATGGGAGATGGTGGATTTGCCTTTCATTCCAATCACAGAATGAAAATCGGCAGCGATATGGCATGGGTGAACCATGATGAAGTTTCGGTGGACACCAATGGAAAGGTGTCCCTATCCCATGAAACACGTTTTTTGGAAAAATGGAACAATCAATGGAAATTAGTGGGACAGTCCATCCATACCTACAATAACCCTACAAAACAAAAAATGGATACTACCAGTTACATACAGACCGTAGACATCGAAACCGGGAGCATTGAAACGGTACTAACGATAAATGAGCATTTTGAAGCCCCCAATTGGCACCCGGAAAATTATTTGATCGTAAACAGTAGAGGGAAGTTATATACCTTGGACCTTGAACGTAAAGAGCTGGAACTATTGGAAACCGGCTTTGCCGACGAATGCAATAATGACCATGGCATTTCTCCAGATAACAAATGGCTGGCCATTAGCCATAACGACAGGGAACACCCCTCAACCAAACCCTACAAACCTGCCATTTACGTTCTTCCTATTGGTGGTGGTACGCCGCGAAAGGTAACCTCTAAAGTGCCTTCTTATTGGCACGGATGGTCGCCAGATGGCAAAAGATTGGCCTATTGCGCCGAGCGAAATGGAAATTATGACATCTATACCATCCCAGTGGAAGGTGGTGAGGAAAAAAGACTGACCAATGCGGAAGGGTTGGATGATGGCCCTGAATATTCCCCAGATGGTAAGTACATCTATTATAATTCCTATAAATCCGGGCACATGCAATTGTGGAGAATGGACCCAAATGGCAAAAACCAGGAACAATTGACTTTTGACAAAAATTCCAATTGGTTCCCCCACCCTAGCCCAGACGGCAAATGGATTGTATATATCGCCTATACTTCGGACCAAAAACAGAATCACTTATTCGGTAAGCAAGTAAAGTTAAGATTGATGAATCTGGAAACAAGGGAAATTAAGGATATTACCCCCGTGTTCTTTGGGGGCCAAGGCACCATCAATGTGCCCTCATGGAGTCCCGATAGCAAAAAGGTCGCTTTTGTGAGCTATTCCGTCAACTAGAAGAAAATAAGAAACCAAAACACATGAAAAACAACGATTCCAACAAAAGAAGAAAGTTTTTACGTCAAATTGGGGCCACTACGCTGGCTACGGCAAGCACCCCCTTTATCTCATTTGCAGCCCAAGAAAAGGCCGAAGAGCGCATACTTCGCTATCAAAAAGGGTTTGGGAGCAACGATACCGTCCGTATCGGTGTGATCGGCTACGGCGTCCAAGGCCATTTTGACCTATCCACTGCCCTCCGTGTTCCTGGAGTAGAGCTTGCCGGTATTTGTGACCTTTATGAAGGCCGACTGATTCGGGCACAGGAAGAATTTGGCAAGGACTTGTACGTTACCCGAAATTACAAGGACCTGTTGGACAGGGACGATATTGATGCGGTGCTTATCTGTACCACCGATGTGTGGCATGCGCAGATGACATTGGATGCGCTTGCCAAAGGCAAGCATGTGTATCTAGAGAAACCGATGGTTCATAAAATCGATGAAGGCTATCCGGTTATGGAAGCGGCAAAAAAATCGGGCAAGGTGGTCCAAATTGGTAGTCAACGTGTAAGCAGTGTGGGCTATGAAAAGGCAAAAGAGCTCTTGGCTGCCGGAGAAATCGGGGACTTGAACATGGTTTCTGCGGCATGGGACCGTCAAAGTTCCATCGGAGCATGGGAATACACCATTCCAGACGACGCCAGTGCCGAGACCACGGATTGGGAAACCTTTATCGAAATCACTGATAAAATGCCATTTGATGCCAAAAAGTTCTTTTGGTGGAGGGCCTTTAAGGAATTTGGAACAGGCGTTGCCGGCGACCTTTACATCCATTTACTGAGCGGTACACATTTGATTACCAATTCAAAAGGACCAGAGAGCATTTATAGCACTGGACAGTTCAGTTACTGGAAAGATGGCAGGAACATGCCCGATGTGATGTCCGGTGTCATGCAATATCCAGATAGCGAAGAGCATCCTGCTTTCCAGTTGAACCTACGGGTGAATTTCATCAGCGGTACCGGAGGTCAGGAGGTCATAGAGCTAATTGGTTCGGAAGGCACCATTACCATCAATGGGGACGATATTACGGTGGGATACAGCAAAATGCCCGAAGCTCCCGGATTTGGAGGTTATGATTCTGTTTTCACCTTCCCTGAAGAAATGCAAAAGCGGATGACTGCCGCTTATAATACCAAATGGACCGAGGCACAACAAAAAAGACATCCAAAAGGTGATGTAATCTATAAAGCTCCTGAAGGATACAGCTCACATTTGGATCACTTCACCAACTTTTTTGACGCCATCCGTGATGGTAAAACGGTTGTGGAAGATGCAGAGTTTGGATTTAGGGCAGCCGCTCCAGCACTTGCCTGCAACACCAGCTATTTTGATAAAAAAATCATGCATTGGGATCCCAAAAACATGAAATTGGTGTAGTTGCACCCCTAATAAACCTTTAAGGTTTTCTGAGACAGAGACATCAAAAAGCGCCATGCCTTGGGTACGGCGCTTTTTTTATGAAAAATCGGAAATCCAATCAAATTTATCCTGGATGATGAATTCCTTGCGCTCCCTCAGATAATCCAGAAAGGCCACGGCAGCGGGTGAAAGATTTTTGGATTGCAACCAAATCAAGTTCCAATTGGTAATAATGGGCAACCCTTTCACGGGCACAATTTTGAGGTCTTTGTTACGAAGTGCGTTCTTGTTTCCGATCAATGGCATTATGGAACATCCCAATCCCGCAATTACGGCCTGTTTTACAGCTTCGTTGGAGGTAAGCTCCATGGTTTTGTTGACCTTAAAATTATTCTTTTCGATAAAGCCTTCCATCGCATTGCGCGTTGCAGACCCAGGTTCCCTATAAATCAGGGGCGTTCGTTCAAAAAGATGCTTTTTTGAAGGCGATTTTGGTAATTCCCGATCATAATTGCTTACATAAAACAATTTATTGGGCATCAGTTCGACACCATCTACTTTCAATTTATCCGGTAACACCGAAACCAGGGCAAAATCAACCTCATTGAGTTCCAAACTCCGGACGACCTTAGTTTTGTTCGTCACGTCCATTATAAGATCTACCCCGGTATGTTCTGCCATAAAATCCGACATAAAATAAGGCATCACATACTTGCCGGTGGAAACGACCGATATTTTAAGGCGACCCGATAATTTTCCTTGATACGCCATGGTCCGGTAGTTGATTTCTTGTACTTGATTCAAAATCTTTTCGGCAGCTCGGGCAATTTCCTTTCCAAAATCCGTGACAAAAAGTCGTCTGCCCACCACTTCCGTGAGGGGAATCGGAAACTGATCTTGAAAATTTTTCAACTGTATGGACACTGCTGGCTGGGTCAGGTGAAGCTCCTCTGAAGCCTTCGTAATGCTCTGTAATTCAGTTATTTTCAGGAATATCTGTAGTTGGTGCAAAGTGTAGTTCATAAAAGAAGTTAATGTTTGTTATTATAAATATAAATAAAATTTAATGACTTATTTACCTAACCTTTGCAACAAAGAATAAATCTAAACTCACATCCATGGAAACAAAGCAATTATCAAAAGTGACCACTGAACAAAAAACGATTCAGTTGGTAGATGGGACATTCACACCAAGTGAGGCCTGCGATGTTATCTCCTCATTGATCGATGAAAAAATCAACTTTCACAAAATCCAAAGACTCAAAATTTGGGAAGGGAATCACCATAGCAAGACCAACCTATTGGACAGTCGCATCGGAGAATTGGAGGAAGAAAGACAAACAGCCCGAATGATCATCAACCAGGCGCGAGCTGAAGGCCGCAATGTTCAAATCAACGGCGTTTTGGAATTCAAATTTGTGGATTAATTCAACATACTTCCTAAACCATCAGCAAATGCTAAATCAAGACAACATGCAAAAATCAAAACATATTATCCCCGTGCTTTTGGGACTGCTTATCATGGTCCTAATGATCGCTATGTCATACCTAAATCAATCCATGTTCCTAGATCGCATCTTACTGTGCAGTTTTATCGTAGGGGTGGTATTGTTGGCCAAAGTGCGTAGCGGTGTTCAACGTGTCGTTCCAGAAGAAAAAGACAAATAGGAATTTCCTCAAAAAAACACGAAAATGACTCAACTCACAACCATCATCAGGAAATCATCCGAAAAAACAGTCTTTACCGGGGCCATCCCGGTTTTATTTTGGCTGATGTTTATCGGTAACCTGATCTTTACCGCATTTCACTTTCCCAATGTACCCGAATGGAAATGGGGCGAATTAGTAAAATTCAATGGCTTTTCGGCCTTATTGTGGACCACGGTTTCCTTTTTTGGAGGTGTGATTACCACCTACGCCAGCTCCTATTTTAAAGATCGTGGGCAACGCTCCAAATTCATGCTCCTGTGTTTGGGCTTTACCATTGCCGTTATGCTCTTTTTGGTATCCGAACACATTGTGTTGCTCATGTTCAGCTGGCTATTGATGGGAGCCGTGATGTCCAATTTGATAGGTCTGGATTCCCGCTGGGGAGAGGCCAGGGAAGCGAAACGTTTTGCTCGTCAGTATTTTGTGATTGGTAGTGTTTTTCTGAGTATCGGTTTGCTTCTTTTAGCATCGTATAACCACACCATCACCTTGAGCGGTGTGATCAATGGTATTGGTAAAACACCTGACCATATTATTGTGATTGCGGCCCTATGTATCATTGTAGCGGCATTGATCCAATCAGCCATATTTCCCTTTCATAAATGGTTGTTGTCCTCGATGACCGCCCCTACCCCTGCCTCCGCTTTGATGCATGCCGGATTCGTGAACGGTTCGGGCATTGTATTGACTGTTTTGGCCACTGTAATTGTGGCCTCCCATACCATGGATGTGCTCTTTATAATTGGGGGACTTACGGCCATCTTGGCGCAGTTCACCAAACTTATCCAAACCAATGTAAAACAGCGGCTGGCCTGTTCCACCATTGCACAAATGGGCTTTATGATCATGCAATGTGGACTTGGTTTCTTCAATGCGGCGATTGCCCACCTAATCTTACACGGATTTTACAAGGCGTACTTGTTCCTATCTTCTGGGGAGGAAATCGAACGCTTGAACCCTAAACATCCCCCTGTCATTAAGATCAAATGGTTGGAAGCCTTGGTCGTATTGCTATTCAGCTTACTTGGGGCCTTTATTTTTGCCAGACTTACCGGAAAAGGCATGGAGTGGGATAGCGGAATTTTCCTCACGCTTATCGCGTCAATTACGGTTGGACAGGCCACCTACAATATCGTGAAGCAAAAAACATTCAGCGGCCTACAAAAACTTATAGTTCCCCCCTTTCTTTTTGTGGCCGGGATTGGTGCCTATGCCCTCTTTTACAATGGTGTATCCGCGCTTATGACCGGTATGGAAATCATATCCGTCCCTTCACCGGTAACCCCGCTACAGATCACATTTGGAGTAGTGTTTTTGACCGGTTTCTTTCTGATGAAACTAGGGGTGTACCGCCAAATACCATGGCTGTACGTAAAACTGATGAACCTATCCCAACCATCAAAAAAGACCATTTTAATGTATAAAACCAAAACACAATGAACCCGACCACCATTAGCACACTCATAGAAAAAGCTGCAGATCATATTGGCAGCACTTGGCCACTCTATTCCTTTGTGACCTCGAATCCGTTGAGCGGTTACGAAAAATTGCCTTTCACAGAGGCAGTACAGCGGGCGAAGGAAGTTTTGGGAACCTCAGTTTACCCAAAGGCATCGGTTTACCGAAAAGCCCTGGAAAATGGAGACATCAATGCTGGGGTCTTGCAAAATGTACTGCACAAACACGGCTATAAAAAGCTTCCAGAACATTATTTGCCATTGATGGAATCCGAGCAAACAGTAGAGAATATCAATCCATTTGCCGAATTGGACAGGGCCATGGTAAAGTGGTTGTCCGCTTTTATGGACGAAGGATTGGCAGAATGGGAGATGCCATTTAAATCCTCCGGATTCTACAACGCTTGGAGAAAGCTCGCTCCCTACGACGAGATTTTTGGGAACATCGGAACCAACGATATTCCAAAAACCAGTCAGGAAGCATTGATCCAGCTTACCAATAATTTTTCCGAAAAGGAGATTCAGGAGTTATTCACCCAACACTTGGCCGCTTTGCCGGGGTGGATAGGGTATATTAAGCTAAGGACACAGAACCAAACGGAATGGCAAAAACAATACCCCATCAATCTGGAACAGTATCTTGCCGTTCGATTATGGACAGCCAAACAACTTGGTATAGCGTTGTTGTCCAATGAAATAAAGACTCAGCCAGATACCGAAATCGCGGAGCTACAACACTTATGGCTCAAGGCATGGGAAAAAAGCTGGCAATTGGAATTGGTCCACACTCTTGGCAACTCGCCCAAAGAAATCGACTTGAACAAGAAAAAAAGCAGTGTTCCCGATGCGCAACTGGTATTTTGTATCGACACGCGTTCGGAATTGATCCGTAGGCACGTGGAGTCCAAAGGATTTTATGAAACCTTTGGTTACGCGGGCTTTTTCGGGATTGCCATGGATTATGAGAACTCCCAAAACGGTATTACACAAAAATCCTGTCCCCCAATCTTGGATTCGTGCTACACCGTAAAAGAGGTGGCTCAAGAAAACAAGGAAGTTGAAAAGCAAAAACTGGACAGGAAAAATGAGGTTTCCCAATTCTGGAACTACTTCATGAAACGAATGAAAAACATGTTGCCCTCCACCTTTGGCTTTGTGGAAGGCTCCGGTTTCTTTTATGGACTTCATCTTATGGCGCGTACCATAAGTCCAGCTTCGCTCTATCGTTTTTCCCACAAGAGAAAGACAGGACACGAGTCGGTTTGCGACCCACAATTGCAAAACGCCCAAAGCACCCATGATCTAAATGTGCCGATAGCGGAACAGGCCGCTATCGTAAAATCCGGTTTTGATTTGATGGGATGGCAAAATTTTGCTCCCTTGGTCGTTTTTGTAGGCCACGGAAGCCACTCGGCCAACAATCCATTTGGTTCCAGCTTGGATTGTGGTGCCTGTGCGGCCAGCCCTGGGCGACACAACGCAAGAATGCTGGCCAAAATGGCAAACAACACCGATGTTAGAAAGCTATTGGAGAATCAATATGGCCTCAAGATTCCGGACACAACCTGGTTCTTGGGAGCGGAGCACAATACGACCACGGATGAAATCGAACTGTTTGACAAAGATATTCCATCATCCCATCAACAGTTATTGGACAACCTAAAATCAAATCTTGAAAAAGCCCAAATTACAGCGACCCAAGAACGGTTGGGCGCTATGGGCAACAGTGTAGCCATGGCGCAAATCAATGCCAGTAACTGGGGCGAGACCCGTCCGGAATGGGGATTGGCCAAAAATGCAAGCTTTGTGATCGCACCTAGAAAAACTACCCAACATATTGATCTGGACGGAAGGTGTTTCCTGCATTCCTACGATTGGAAAAACGATACGGATGGAACCGCTTTGGAAGCCATTATGCAAGGGCCCATGGTAGTGACCCAATGGATCAACAACCATTATTACTTTTCTACCGTGGACAACGGAAAGTTTGGTGCAGGAACCAAGACTACCCACAATATTACAGGCAAGTTTGGGGTAGTGCAAGGTAATGGCGGCGATTTACAGACAGGGCTTCCATGGGAGTCCCTCTACAACGCCGATAACGAGCCCTACCACTCCCCTTTGCGGCTTACTGTGGTAATCCAAGCACCAAAGGAACGGGTAAATACCATTCTTTCGAAGTACGAAGCACTCAAGTCGTTAGTGACCAACGAATGGATTCACCTGATTATTATGGATCCAGAGAAAGGAACCAGCATCCACTGGTTGGACCAACAAGAATTGGAACTTAAAGAGGAGGAACAGTTTATCAATGGGTTTTTAAAACGAAAAGTACACGAAGAATTGACCATTGCCTAACACATGAAAACACCTGCCCACGGAAATGACCTATTTGTAGGAAGAACCGTGACCATTGCTACGATGCATGGGAAAGAGCAGGTTTTGGCACCCCTATTGGAGCGCGAACTACAGGTTCGCTGTACGGTAGCGGAAGATTTGGACACGGATGCTTTCGGAAGCTTCTCAGGAGAAATACAGCGAAAAGGCACTCCTTTGGAAGCACTGAGGGCAAAGACCAAAAAAGCAATTGAGTTGGTCGAGGGAAGTTTGGTGGTGGCCAGTGAAGGATCATTTGGCCCCCACCCTTCCTATTTTTTTATCCCGGGAAACGAGGAAATGGTCATGTTGACCGATACCGTGAACAAACTCGAAATCGTAGGTCGACATTTGACCGAAAAGACCAATTACCATAAAAGAGAAATCAAAAGTCTATCGGAATTCGAATCCTTTGCCAAAGAAATTGGTGCACCCGAGCACGGTATCATCCTTAAAACAATACATGGAGTGCAGCAGGTTTGGAAGGATTTTTCATCCTTTGAAGAAACCGTGCACACTGTGGAACGGCTACTTCATAAAGGAGCATCCTTGCAAGCTGAAACCGATATGCGAGCCATGAACAACCCTACGCGCATGAAGGCCATTGAACAGGCCACCTTGGATTTAATCAAAAACATCAAATCGTGCTGTCCCAAATGCCAAGTCCCTGGTTTTTCGATTCAAGGAGTACAACGGGGATTGCCCTGTGAATACTGCGGGATGCCGACCAAGTCCGTGAAAGCGCACGTATACAACTGCCAAAAGTGTGGCTTTACAGAAACGCGCTCAAACCAAAGGGAATACGAAAACCCGCAATACTGCGATTATTGCAACCCATAAACCTGATCAAACCGTCTTTTTTTCCTCTTTTTTTGATGCAAGAATACCGGTCAGCAACGCGACGGCAATAAAGCTCAACGAAAACCACTCAGGGAAGGTGTAATGGTGTGCCAGGATCAGCTTAACCCCTACAAAACTTAAGATGGCCACCAAACTATATTTGAGATAGTAGAACCTATCGATCATATGGGCCAAAAAGAAGTACATCGACCTAAGACCCAAAATGGCAAATATATTGGAGCTGAAGACCAAAAAGGGGTCGGAGGTAATCGCCAAAATGGCCGGGACGCTGTCCAAAGCAAACAGGATATCGGTAAACTCGATCACCACCAAGGCAATGAACAACGGCGTTGCTGCGGTTATATGCCTTAGTTTGATGAAAAACTTCTGTCCTTGCATCTGCGAAGTGATGGGCATTATTTTCCGAAGGTTTCGATATACAAACGACTGCTTCGGGTTGAACGGTTCCTCTTTGGAAAACAACATACGAAGTGCGGTAAAAATCAGAAAAGCTCCGAAAATATAGGTGGTAAAGCTAAATTTCTTAATAAGGGCCACTCCGAAGAAAATCATCAACGCTCGAAAGATGATGGCCCCCAAAATACCCCAAAACAAAACCCTGTGCTGATATTTTTGGGGAATTTGAAACGATGTGAAAATAACCGCGATGACAAAGATGTTGTCGATACTGAGGGATAATTCAATAAGGTAGCCTGTAATATATTTTAAACTAGCGTCCATTGGGGTCAGCCCATCCACATTGTCCACCTTTCCTGTTCCATAGAGCCAGTAAATGACCCCGGTGAACAAAAGCGATAACGTTACCCAAACTGCGGTCCAAAAGGAGGCTTCCTTAACACTGATAACGTGAGCCTTCTTATTAAATACACCAAGATCTAGGGCTAAAAAAACGAGGATTCCCAAAAGGAACAGAATCCATACAATCATACATTCGAAGATTTAGGGTGCAAAATTAAACATTGGAATTGTTGCGGGCGTAACCCGCAGGTTAAATTTTAAATTTTTCAAAATACTAAGATTTTGACCAAAACCACGTTAATAAAAATCCAAATCTACGAGTAAACATCAAATGACGTGCATCAGTTTTGTTGATTGGTAAAAAGGCCAACACAAAATCCCCACGATGATTGTTGTTCGAATAGGCAAAATCTGAAGAAAAGCAGAGGTTTCGATGGTTTTTATATCACTTTGACTAAGATGGGAAAAATTCTTCCAAATCGCGCTTTCCTTCAATAAGGTCGAGAATGGTGGTCTGCTCCAACACCTTGATGAAGTTGGAAGTTGCGTCCCCCACATGTTTGTGGAGTACACATGGATTGTCCACATCACAGCTTCGACTTCCCATAACACAGGAATGTACCCTTTTCTCGCCATCGATAACGCGAACGATATCCATTAAGGTACCTTTTCGGTCTTGCTCGCTGAGATAAAAACCTCCCTTGGGGCCTCGCATGGAAGAAATAACCCCTTTCTTGGATAGCTCCTGTAATAATTTGGCCAAATAAGCTTCGGGAACATGAACGGCATCAAAAATATCCCTCACCATGATCTTATGGTCCTCATCGGAGTTCAGCGCCAGATATAGCACTCCTTTAATGGCATATTTTGATGAGTTGGAAAGCATTGCTTTAAATAAAAATCAAAGATTAAAAGATATTTTTATCCTTTATATGACTTAAATCATGTTATAGGTGTTTTGACCACTATACTTTTGAACCATAATTCATAATCATTTATGCCATGAAAGCAACCATAAAAGGAATAACACTTCTACTCGCCCTCATCATGATGGCATGTGGAGGAAAAAAAGAATCAAAAAAAGATGAGGGTTTTAGCGTGGAACGCAAAAAGGCTCCCACGGAACAGCCTGCACAGACCTCAACCGATGTGGTAAAAGCTTCCGAAAGGGTCGACCTGTCCACCAAAGGTGTAGGACCCGTTAAATCGGTTGACCTAGCTCCGGAAATCGACCAAGCCATGGCGGCAGAGGGCCAAAAAGTGTATGACCAAATGTGCTTGGCCTGCCATAGGATCGGAAAAAAATTCATCGGTCCACCGCCCAATGGCATTTTGGAAAGAAGAACCCCAGAATGGGTAATGAACATGATTTTGAATCCACAAGAAATGGTTCAAAAAGATCCTTTGGCCAATGACCTTTTAAAGGAATTCAATGGATCTCCCATGTCCAACCAAGGACTTACCAAAGATCAGGCAAGAGCAATCCTCGAATATTTTAGAACTTTAAAATAGACCTTATGAAATCAACCTTAAAACTTAGCATGCTTGGATTATTAGCCCTGTCCGTAATCCTCGGAAGCTGCAAAAATCAATCTCAAGAGAAAAAAGAGGTGACGAATCCAAGCCAGGACGAAGCTGTTCTGGAAAGCAACAAGGGACAGGCCTTTATTGAAGATGAGGCATCTACGCCGAATATCCTTCAAATTGCCTTGAAGTCATCCGATCACAGTACGCTCGTGGCCGCAGTACAGGCCGCCGAACTGGAAAATGCATTGGTGAATGCCGGACCATTGATGGTTTTTGCCCCTACCAATGCCGCATTTGATGCGCTTCCCCCTGGGACAGTGGAAGACCTCCTAAAACCGGAAAACAAAGATGCTTTGGCCAATATCCTGAAGTATCACGTGACCCCCGGGAACTACTCAAAAGACTTTTTGAAGAATTTCAAAAAGCTGGGACAGGCCAATGATCAAAACGTAGCGGTCGAGGTCAAGGACAATGAAGTCTATGTCGGTGGCGCAAAGATTATTGCGAGTGTTTCCGCAGGTAACGGAATTGTACATGTGGTGGACAAGGTCATCTTGCCGCCTACCCAATAATAAATCAAAAACAAGTAAAACTAGATATAATGAAAATCAAAAACCCTTTTATATTGACCTTGGGTGCGGCACTGATGCTGGCGTCTTGCGGTCAACAGAATCAAAGTTCCAATGGGGCCCTCTCTTCGAGCGCTGCCGAAAAAGTATATGTGGCTCCAGGAGAGCAAGACGAATACTATGCCTTTTTATCAGGAGGATATAGTGGGAACCTTACCGTGTACGGGTTGCCTTCTGGACGAATGTTCAAGGAAATTCCTGTTTTTTCCCAATTCCCAACATCTGGGTACGGATATTCCGAAGAAACCAAACCTATGCTCAACACCTCTCATGGTTTTGTGCCATGGGATGATGCCCACCACCCCGACATTTCCCAGACCAATGGGGAATTGGACGGTCGTTGGATCTTTATTAACGGTAATAACACCCCAAGGATAGCACGTATTAATCTGAGCACTTTTGAAACTGAGGAAATCATCGAAGTACCCAATAGTGCGGGTAACCACAGTTCTTCCTTTATTACGGAAAATACAGAGTATGTGGTGGCCGGAACGCGTTTTTCTGTGCCCATTCCGCAACGGGACATGCCCATTAATGAGTACAAGAGCAATTTTAAAGGGTCTTTGTCCTTTATCAGTGTAGATCCAGAGCATGGTCATATGGACCTCAAATTCCAATTATTGATGCCCGGTTTCAACTACGACCTCTCCCACCCTGGTAGGGGAAAATCGCATGGTTGGTTCTTTTTCACTACCTACAATACCGAGGAAGCGCACACCTTGCAAGAGGTGAACGCCTCCCAAAACGACAAGGATTTTATTGCTGCGGTCAACTGGAAGAAAATTGAGGAATACGTGAACAATGGCGGTGGCACCAAAATGCCCGCCAATTATGCACACAACTTGTATGACGAAGGCAGTCACACCGCCACAACGACCATGAAAAAAGAGGTCTTGACCGTGGATCCCCTAAAAGTGCCCGGAGCTGTGTACTTTTTGCCCACACCTAAGTCGCCACACGGTTGTGATGTGGACCCAAGTGGACAGTATATTATCGGAAACGGGAAACTCTCCGCAGACTTGACCGTACACTCCTTTGATAAGATGATTGCGGCCATTGAAGGCGAAAAATTTGATGGTGAGGCCTATGGTATTCCCATCTTGAGTTTTGAAGATGTTTTGGCAGGACAGGTAAAGAGTGGTGGCCTTGGGCCATTGCATACCGAGTTCGATGGTAAGGGAAATGCGTACACCACGTTCTTCATCTCTTCGGAGGTAGTAAAATGGAAATTGGGTACCTGGGAAGTTATCGACAGAAAGCCCACCTACTACTCTGTGGGTCACTTGATGATTCCCGGTGGTAACTCCAGAAAGCCATTCGGCAAATACGTAGTGGCCATGAACAAGATCACCAAAGACCGATATCTGCCCACTGGCCCAGAAATGGAGCACTCGGCACAGATTTACGATATCTCCGGGGATAAAATGGAATTAATCTATGATTTTCCAACTCATGGGGAGCCCCATTATGCCGCTGGGATACCGGCCGACATTTTAGCCCCAAAATCAAAGAAAATCTATCGATTGGATGAAAACGAACACCCTTACGCCGTAAAATCACCCGTAGATGCCAAAGTGGTGCGGGATGGCAACGAGGTGCATATTTACATGTCAACAATACGAAGTCATTTTACTCCGGATAATATCGAAGGGATTAAAGTAGGCGATAAGGTGTATTTCCATATCACCAACCACGAACAGGATTTTGATGTACCCCATGGCTTTGCTATGATCGGCCAGAACACCTCTGAGTTGTTGATCATGCCCGGACAGACGAAAACCTCGGTATGGGAACCCAAGCAGGTCGGCGTATGGCCCTTCTACTGTACGGATTTCTGTTCGGCACTGCACCAAGAGATGCAAGGATATGTTCGCGTATCCCCAGCCAACTCGAATGTAGAATTAAAATGGTCCCTAGGAGAATAATGTAGATTGAAGGACCATTGTACAAAGCGGGCCGCCAAAAGGTTCGGCCCGCTTTATTTTTCAAGACCAGCAACACCCACCCACCAAAAAGCCACATTCAGTTTACAACTTAATACAACTACACATGAAAAAGGCTAGTTTACTTATGATCATTGGCCCACTATTATTATTGGGATTGTACGTTTTTCCACTTTGGAACATTGTATTGGGAGCTCCTCAGTACCCTGACCCTTTGGGCATGAACATCCACATCAATGGTCTTCAAGGCGTCAACGAATTTGATATTCAAAATATTGATGGTCTCAACCACTATATTGGAATGCATACACTCCCAAAAGCAGAGGAAATGTGGGAGTTCAGTGCCTTTCCCATCGTAATCGGTATTATGATCTCTTTGGGTGTATTGGTAGGTATTTTTGGATATTTGAACAAAGTAAGTTACAAGTGGTTTATTGGCTGGTTCCTATTGATGTCCGTCCTTGGGGTATTGGGCATGTATGATTTCAACCTTTGGTTGATAGACTATGGTACCAACTTAGATCCCAATGCCATTATGAAGTTGACCAATCCCGATGGAACGCCCATGACCTATAAACCACCATTATTGGGCCATGTAAAAATGCTCAATTTTGATGTGACCTCTATGCCAGCCGCCGGAGGATGGCTTATGTTCGTAGGCATGATGCTTACCCTAATCGCTTCCTTTATGGGATGGAAGAACTCTCAAAACCTAAAATCCATATCATGAAAAATCAGTTTACCCCCTATTTGATACTCTTGGCACTTTGCCTAAGCTGTTCCATAGGCCCAAAATCCATCGACTACGGCCATGTGGGATGCCACTTTTGCAGTATGACCATTGTGGACCAACAACATGCGGCCCAATCGGTCACCCAAAAAGGCAAGGTTTTTAATTTTGATGCCATTGAATGTATGCTGAACCAGCTCAAAAAGGAAGACCAATCCGAAATAGCGCTGTTCTTGGTGAACGACTACGAACAACCAAGAGAATTGGTGGATGCTACCAAGGCCACGTATTTGATCAGCGAAAATATACCTAGTCCCATGGGCGAATATCTCAGTGCTTTTGCCAATGAGCAGACAGCTATCAATATCAAAAACGAACAAGGCGGTACACTTTACACTTGGTCAGAAATCAAAAACCGATTTAAACCGTAAACCAAAAAACCATGACAGATTTGAAACCCTTACAATGTGAACGTCTTTTGGCGGATAACTATGTGGGACGATTGGCCTACATTGCCAACAACCAACCCTATGTTGTGCCCTCCACCTATTATTTTGATCCGGAGGAAAAAAGCATTTTGTGTTTTGCCTCCAACGGACATAGAGTGGACTCCCTACGAAAGCACGACAAGGTATCCTTTCAAGTGGACAGAATCGAATCCTTCCGTCATTGGGAATCCGTGCAGGTACATGGCAATTTTCAGGAACTTACGGGAAACCGAGCCAAGCATTATTTACAACTTTTTGCGGAGGGTGTGCAGCGTACCATAGATCATAAAAATGCGGAACGACCCCATTTCTTGAGTCATTTTTCCGGAAGATTGCAGGAAGCGGAAATGCCGGTGGTATATCGCATTGCCGTCACTGAAATAACCGGGAAATCGGTAGAAGAATCCTAATCAGTAGCAATTCAGAATTGAAAAAAGCCCTCAGAGATCACAACACAGAAATTTATAAACGGTACTTGCTTCATGTCTACAATCCATCCATATCACAAATTTATCCTATCCCTACTGCTCCTGCTGTGGACGCCTTTGGTTTGGGCAAAAACATGGAATGTGTGTGGCGACTGCGAGCACAGTTCCCTTAAAGAGACCATTGCCCTCGCCCAGCCCTACGACACCCTGCTGGTACAAAAGGGCACGTATCGTGAATACGAAATTTTGGTGGACAAACCCTTGGTGATCAAGGGAATCAATTATCCTATTGTGGATGGGGAGGAAAAAGGAGAAATCTTCAGGGTAACCTCGGACCATGTTACCTTGGATGGGCTTTTCGTCATCAATGTTGGGGTAAGCTACACCAAGGACAACGCCGCCATTCGGGTGGTGCAAAGCAAAGATTTTACGATAAGGAACATGGTTTTGGAACAGCTGTTCTTTGGTATTTATTTGGAGAAATCCTCACACGGCAAGGTGTACCACAATAGAATTATCGGTGAGGCTGTGGACGAATACAATTCAGGAAATGGTATCCAACTTTGGTACTCCACCGACGTGGAAGTGACCAAAAACCATGTACAAGGTACCAGGGACGGCATCTATCTGGAATTCTCGGACCGAATCATCATCAGTGAGAATGTAAGTATGGACAACTTGCGGTATGGTCTTCATTTTATGTTCTCCAACAACGATGTGTATACCAAAAATACCTTTGAAAACAATGGTGCCGGAGTGGCGGTCATGTTTTCCAAGCACATTACCATGGAAAACAATATATTTCGAAAAAATTGGGGGACTGCGGCCTACGGTATGTTGCTCAAAGAAATCAATGATGCGGAAATCACGGGAAACACCTTTGAGGAAAATACTATTGGCATCAATATTGAGGGTTCTAACCGAATCACCTATGCCAACAACGATTTTATTGGTAACGGCTGGGCCATCCGCGTAGTAGGCGCCTGCTATACCAACCGTTTTGAAGCCAATAATTTTTTGTACAATTCCTTTGACATCTCCTATAACAGTAAACTGAACGACAATGTGTTCGAAGGCAATTTTTGGAGCAGCTATACCGGTTACGATTTGGACAAGGATGGTATTGGCGATGTACCCTACCGTCCTGTAAAACTGTTTTCCTATGTGGTTAACAGAACCCCCGAGACCATTGTACTGCTGCGGAGCCTCTTTATGGATATCATCGATTTCTCGGAAAGGGTCTCCCCCGTATTTACGCCCGACAATTTAAAAGATGCCCAACCCTTAATGCAGATGAGGCCATGACCATAACCATAGAGAATTTATACAAACGATTTGGAAAAAATCACGTCCTAAAAGGAGTCAACCTCAGCGTTGAACCAGGACGCATTTATGCCATCCTTGGACCCAATGGCTCTGGAAAAACCACCATGATCAAAAGTATTTTGGGAATGGTGATTCCCGACCAAGGAGAAATTTCCGTACTGGATCGGCCCATCAAACATGGATGGAAGTATCGTAAACAGATTGATTATCTGCCCCAAATTGCCAATTTTCCCCCTAACATCAAGGTCCAAGAACTGATCGATATGATCAAGGACCTCAGAAACAGTACCAGTGCCGAAGAGGAACTGATCGACCTTTTTGGCCTGGAACCGTTTTTGGACAAAAAATTGTCCACCCTATCGGGGGGCACCAAGCAAAAGGTAAATATTGTGCTCACCTTTATGTTCGACAGTCCATTGATCATTTTGGACGAGCCCACAACTGGACTCGACCCATTGGCACTGATCCGTTTAAAGGAGCTGATCCAAAAGGAAAAGTCGAACGGAAAGACCATTTTGATCACCTCCCATATTATGCAGTTCGTGGAAGAAATAGCCAACGAAATCGTCTACCTCTTGGAAGGTGAAATTTATTTCAAGGGAGGTATTGGCAAACTATTAGATCAGACCAACGAGATAAATTTTGAACACGCCATCGCGGCCTTAACTACCAAGAAGCCATGATCAAAATATTGAAATACAGTTTTTACGACCTGATACGCAGCCGTTGGAGCTATGTCTACTTTCTGTTTTACCTAGCTCTAGGTTTTGTACTGCTGTTTCTGAACAATGATGTATCCAAGGCGGTGATTACCCTTATGAACGTAATTATTGTTCTGATTCCGTTGATCGGAACCATTTTTGGTGTGATGTACTACTACAATTCAAGGGAATTTACCGAACTGTTGTTGGCCCAACCCATCAAAAGGAGCTCCATATTCATGGGACAATATTTTGGGGTCGCAGGCTCGTTGACCTTAAGTTTGGTCTTGGGCCTTGGTATCCCATTTCTACTATATGGATTGTTGCGAAGCAATGCCATCTTCGATTTTTCACTGTTATTGGTCACCGGGGCCTTCCTCACCTTTATTTTTGTAGGGCTTTCGTTTGTGATTGCCATCTCAAATGAGAACAAAATCAAAGGTTTTGGTTATGCTGTGTTGCTCTGGCTGTTTTTGGCCGTGGTGTACGATGGACTCTTTTTGATGTCATTGATCATCTTTGAGGAGTATCCCTTGGATACATTTTCGCTAGTTTCCACCATGCTCAATCCCATTGATCTTTCCAGGATTTTGATACTGCTCAAACTGGATATTTCTGCCCTCTTGGGGTATACGGGAGCCATTTTCAAAAAATTCTTTGGTACCGACCTTGGCTATCTCACCTCAATGGCCATTCTATTGCTTTGGACGGCATTGCCTATTGGAATCTTGAGGTACAAGGCCAAACGAAAGGATTTTTAAAAATCGATACATTCGTTGATTCATATAAGGTATGATGAATAAAAAACGATATGGGAAACAAGTACGGCTTGGATTGCTATACTTCTGCCTTGCGGCCTTGTTGGGCCTGCTGCTACGCTCCTTTCCCTTATTCGGATTTCAATTCAATTACCGATACGTGGTCCATGCCCATTCACATGTTGCACTTTTGGGGTGGGTTTATGTGGGGCTGACCACCTTGCTCCACTATTGTTTTGTGAAAAAAAAAGGTTCATCCGTAGCATACCAACGGATCTTCTGGTGTACCCAAGGGACTTTGATAGGAATGCTGTTAACCTTTCCGTTTACCGGATATGCCTTGTTTTCCATCATCTTTTCCTCACTATTTCTTATCGTATCCTATGTGTATGTGTACCATTTCTGGAAAAACATCAAACCGAAATTCAATCAAAGTAAAGCACTCCGGTGTGCCAAGGCCGCATTGCTTTATCTAGTAATCTCCAGTATAGGCCCATGGGCATTGGGGGCCATAATGAATACCTTAGGACCCCAATCCATTTGGTACCGATTGGCTATCTACTTTTACCTGCACTTTCAATACAATGGATGGATGGTGCTCGCTTTGGTAGCACTTTTTTTATTCGTCTTGGAACAAAAGGGTATCGAATTGCCCCAAAAAGGCTTCACTCAGTTTTTCAGGATGGTCAATTGGGGTATTGTACTCACTTTTGCATTATCCGTGCTTTGGACCGAACCGCCAATGGGTTTATATGTGGCAGCAGGACTGGGCGCTTTGGTTCAGTGTTATGCCTTTGTACAATTGGGAATTCTTGTAAAGAACAAAATCCACCTTTTATCCTTATCGAAACTTCAAATATCCCTCATGCGGATAGTGGTCATTCTCGGGCTCATGAAAATGAGTCTTCAATTGCTTACCGCCCTGCCCTATTTTGCCCGATTGGCCACCATTTATATGGACCTGACCATAGGGTATCTGCATTTGACGTTTTTGGGAGTCGTTAGTATAGGTCTGTTCTTTTTTGTGGATTATTATGGATTGATGAGAATTGCACAAAGGCCCTTTGTATGGTATTTCTCGGGCTTCGTTCTTTCCGAACTGCTCATCTTTTATAAAGGAATAGCAGCATGGATGCAATGGGAACCCCTCGGTAATTACGCGGTAATCCTGATCTTGGCGAGTATGCTTATGCCCATTGGATTGATTTTGATGTTATCCAAGAATCGATTTCACCATTGATTTTTTTTATGGAGCCCTATTACATCGATACCCATAATAGTTTATATTTGAATCCATTGAGATGAAAAACATACTGAAAATAATAAAAGACATTTTTGTCCGATTTAATTTTTTGGTTTATCTTTGTATTGACAAAAGGTTCCTATGATGTTTTCAAAAGCCTGTGAATATGGTATTCGGTCAGCGGTTTACATTGCCCTGCAATCATTGGAAGGCAGGCGTGTAAGCGTCGGTGAAATCGCGGAGGAAATAGATTCACCTGTCGCCTTTACGGCCAAAATTTTGCAGCAGCTCACTAGAAACAACATCGTACGTTCGGTAAAAGGACCCCACGGAGGTTTTGAGATTGAACGGGAAGATATGGATACCGTTAAACTGAACATGATAGTAAAGGCCATTGATGGAGACAAAATCTATATGGGCTGCGGTCTTGGCCTCAAAGAATGCAACGAACATAAACCCTGTCCCCTTCATGATAGATTTTTGGACATCCGCAACAATCTTAGCACCATGCTCAGAACCACCAGTCTCTACGAATTGGCCGTTGGCCTGGAAGAAGGCTTGACCTATCTGAAACGATAAAAAAATTTAAACTAAAAAAAGACAATTTTATCCGAATTATAAAAACCCCTAGTACTATGAACAATACAATCGAAAAAACAATAGGAGAATGGGTAGCGGAAGATTACCGCACCGCACAAGTATTCAAAAACCATAAAATTGATTTTTGCTGCAAAGGAAACCGCACGTTATCCGAGGTGGTAACCACAAAGGGAATTACACTGGAAAACCTATTGGAAGATCTTCAAGCTGTGCAAAATTCTGAAAAAACGGATCAGCCGGACTTTAAGACTTGGCCATTGGACCTACTTATCGATTATATCGAGAAAAAACACCACCGCTATGTGGAGCAGCAAATCCCCGTCCTAAAGCAATACCTGACCAAACTCTGCAAGGTGCATGGTGCACAACATCCCGAACTGCATCAAATTTCGGAGCATTTCCATGCCTCAGCGGGTGAATTGGCCATGCATATGAAAAAAGAGGAGCTCGTTTTATTTCCTTGGATACGGAAAATGCTCCATGGACCATCTGATCTTAAAAGTGACGGCAAGGCACCATCCGAAACGGTTCGAACCCCTATTAACGTCATGATGCAGGAGCATGATAACGAAGGGGAGCGATTTCGACAGATAGCAGAATTAAGCCAGGATTACACCCCTCCATCGGATGCCTGTAATACCTATCGGGTCACATTCTCTCTTTTAAAGGAATTCGAGGACGATTTGCACCGCCATATCCACTTGGAAAACAACATATTATTTCCCAAGTCGGAGATATTGGAAGCTCGATTAATGCAATAGGTATATTATGAATAATCGTACGGTTGTACCGAAAAATATATATTCCAAACTTTTTCGGGAATATAGAAGAGGACAAATGGGCTACGCCGCCATTGCCATTATAGGCCAGAGCTGTTTAGGTTCGGCGGCTGCCATGCCCTTTTGATGGGAAGTACCAAAATGATCCTAAAAATGGTCTTGCTTTTTCTTATCACCATTTTCTGTATGGCATACAACGGCGCTGTTCTGGCCCAGCTAAAACCAATAAGCTCTTTTAACCTATTGATACTTAGTCTGGGCTTTAGCACATTGGTCATCTTGGGACATTTAATCTGAGCAAAAACAACATGATGGAAAAGAAAAAAATCGCAACGATTGAAGATATACAGTTGATAGTGGATACCTTTTATGGTAAAATCCGCAAGGATACCTTATTGGGTCCCATTTTCGATCATATCATTCAGGACCGATGGCCCGAACACTTGGAAAAGATGTACCGCTTTTGGCAAACCGTGCTGTTGGATGAACATACCTACAAGGGCAGTCCTTTTGCACCGCATGCCCATCTTCCTTTGCGAGCCGAACATTTTGAGCGCTGGAAAACACTTTTTTTCGAGACTTTGGATGATTCTTTTGAAGGTGAAAAGGCGGAAGAGGCCAAATTCAGGGCTAGAAAAATGGCAGAAATGTTTCAATTGAAGATTTCCTTTATACAGCAAGCGTGATTTACACTCCAACCTATTGTCCACCATCAAGCCTGTTATAGTCAATCTTGAAGTTTATACCCAGGTTTGTTCTGAAGTTTTTTTGATTACATGGTCTGTAAAATCAATCCGGTTCCCTGAGCAACAACTCTTCGGAATCACCTTCTTTCTTAAGGCTTTTCACCCATGTAAACCCATTCTTTTCGTAAAACTCCCTGAGACCGGGCTCCTCAACGGTCAGCCAAAATCCTTTACTGCGATAAAGCCCCTTAATGCAGGTCAACCAAAGGCTTCCCAACTGTTTTCCTCTGTGGGCCTGGTCTACAAATAGATACCCTATGTAGAGGTATCCTTTTTCAATATAGGGTCTTACATCATCATCAAATACCTGCATGTCGGCGGGGAGACCTTCGAACACCATGCCACCCGCAACAATACAATCCTTTTCGGTGATCACAAACAGTTCCATGGCATCTCGGGATTCCGCAATACATTGTTGAAAATAAGGAGGCCAATCCTCTGGCATGGCTGCCGTAAAGCTATCCAGTGGGCCCTCCCACTTTAAAAACTGTTTTTGATGTTGACCAGAACCTACAGCAGACCCCATGACCATAATTTATCAGAATCCTCCAGCCAACGATCACCGATATCAGTGCGGTAATACCCATTGTTGACGATAACGTTTTGAATGCGATTGTACATGCTTCGCTGTGCATCTCGCATGGTAATGCCCGACCCCGTTACCAAAACAGCAATCCCCGTATTCCCGGTGATGAGCCATTGATCATTGACTTTTTTAACGTGCATCGGATGTACTCCATCCATTTGGTCCTTTTTGAATACCACTACGGCATCCTTTGAAAAAAGCTCAAAGGTCTTTTTATCATCATAAGGGAAAGGTGGAACCACGATGTAGGCCCCAACTTGAAACCCTTTTTTGACCTGAATCTGATTTTGGGTGCCCGCTGCCACCCCTTGGAGCATTCCTCCGAAGGATTCCAAAATGCCCGACCGCTGAATAAAGACCTGCGGATATCCAAAACGTGAGGTGAATTCCAACGGATAGATACCTACCCCGTTAACGATGCAGTTTACGTCGATATGTCCACGAAAACCTTGCTCGGCGAGGGTCCGTTCAAAGGGTTTTAGTGTTTTTTGGAACAAAGGGGAATCGGTTGTCCAGAACATACTGGTTCCCATCTCCCCTGTGGATACGCCCAATTCCTTTGGAAATAATTTTTTATGCTCAAACGTAATGTTAACCGGGGTCAAAAAACGGGTTCCGTTAAAATAGGCTCCGATGGCTACCTCGATTCCTTTGACCTTGTGCTGCAATTGAAAAGTGCCGAAGCGATCTCCCCACGATTTTTCATAGGCGTACAACATACGAATCACGTCCAGACCACGATCGTCGTTGCCCACAAATAAGAGTTGCTTTAATTCCTGGGTCTCCCCCGATGGTTTTAAAACGTAGGCATTGGGATGTGCTTGGATGTGAGCAATGGCTTCTGAAAAGGAATCAAAATCCTTGGATGCCAAGGTTTTGATCTTGTGCCGCCGAAGTTCCGATTGTCCAAAATTACGATCAAGCTCCAATCGGTCGGTATACGGGGTACCCCCAAAGACCAATTTTCCGGCAGCCCTCAATTCTTCACATTCCTTTCCGTAGCCCGTATAATCGAATACAATACAATCCGCCCACTCTATATGCTTTCTCCAGTCGGTGGCCTTGGCTACAAAACCATTGCCAATTTCACGCGATGCCCTATCTTCTATGAACATTTTAACCTGATAGCCCTCATTTTTAACGGCCAGGGCTATGTCCAGAATCTCTCCCCATCGAGAAACAAACAACATTTTTTTTCCGATTTGGGAACTTTTTTTTCGGCGTTTCGCCGAGGGGTCTTCTTTACTTTCTTTTTCTATCATTTATGTATGCTTGCAACATGTGCAATTCTGTTCAAATAGCTATGGTTATTTAATCAAAACCAATTTTGTGATGCGATAACTTTCGTACGTGTCGCCCGTTTCATCGTCCAACTCCTCGTCTATGGTATAGCTCACTTTATATAAACGGTCTACCGTGGATGCATCCAACAAATCAAAACTGTCCCATACGGAATCGTCCACATCTTGGAATTCATATGGGTTTCCATCTTCACCCGAAAAATAATAAGTGTCATCCTCAAAACCGTTGTAAGTGGCAGTTATGGTCTGCTCTTGTACCATGGGCGATAAAGACAACACCAATGTCAATAATATAATCATGTTTTTCATCACAATAAGAATTTAGTTGATTGAACCGTAAATAAGATAATGCCTTGTGAAAAAAGGGATATATAACCTCCCGAACGGGAAGGGCAAAACATCAAATGAATACGTGTGAACCAAAGGAAAAGAAGTCTCGGTTCCGTTATTCCAGGGAGTCAGCATCATTTGTCGGGAACCTACGCCGTAGATGATTTTGGACATGGACTCCAAGTAAGCCAAAATCCCCGATAGTGTGTTCGCAATCATGGTCTTTTGCCTAAGGCAAGACACTTAAATTACGAATCAAAGGACGTAAAAAATCGCGTAGGTTGTATCGGGAACCGATAAAAAATATTTCGGGGTTCGATCTTCTTAAAAAGCCCTTAGTTAGGGTCCCGTTTTACCCGGGACCCAACTTTAGGGGGAGTCAAACATCCTAGCAACATCAGTTGTTATAGTTCTTATCCAAGAACTCATATCGTGTGTCATCGGTAGCCTCGGTCAGTTTACTTTCCGTATCGATGATCATTACAGGTGGGGTGTTGTCGTTTTTTTCCGCAGCTTCCCAGTCAGGAAGGGCCTCACCATTGGGGTTTCCATTTTTGATGAAATTGGCAAAGAACTCCTGCATGGTCTTGGAAGCTTTGTAATCCTCTGCGGTCCAAGCATAATCGTCCACAAGGCGCAGATTACCCATAGCGTACTCGATTTCTGCAGCATGAGGCGCACCAATAGCTTTGGGCATTGGTGGTGCATCGGAATTTCGCTCTACAGTTCCCCCTGCCAATCCAGACATTAAATTTTGATCTCTTAGCGGTGGTCTTATTTTGCTGTACAAATAACGATAAACGGGCTGGTCGCTGTGATCACGGTGCAAATCGAACCATTTCCAAGTGCTGTAAGCGATAAAACGGTCGGACGCCAAGTTGGTGGCGGCCCATTGAAGCTCCTCAGCCGTACTATGGGGATATAGCTCCAATACTTTTTGGTAGTCTTTTGGATACGCCTCCCTTACCTTAGCCACAAATCCATCTTGGGTAATGGGACCTTGGGTAAAAGCCATTCCCGGGATTTCCGCGGAATTCCATCCGACCAACAGCGGTACTTGTGCCTGTTCCTTTGAGGCAAAAATATCGGTCAATGGCTTGGGAAGCAAATAGCCGTCGATCACCATGGGAAATCCAAATCGCTGGGATTCGGTGTAGATTTCATAAATCTCACGGGTACTCATCTTCCGCAGTTCGGCGATGCTTTCAATGCCTACGCTTTCCAAAAATTGTGCTCCTTGTTTTTCGGCCTCGGCCAATGGCACTGGAGCCATGGTTGGTGGAATGGCAGCACCGCTCTCCCCTATTGCCCCATTGATCAAATCTTTAGACAGTGGGGAAGCCATCTGTACGCTTACGCCAATGGAACCTGCCGACTCCCCAGCAATGGTCACTTGGTTTGGATTGCCTCCAAATGCGGCAATGTTGTCCCGTACCCATTTCAAGGCCATGTTTTGATCCAATTGACCATAATTTCCGGAAGCTTTATAAGGTGCTTCTGCAGAAAGTTCTGGATGGGCAAAGTTTCCAAAAATATTTAGACGATAGTTGGTGGTAACCACAACGATACCTTTTTTTGCCATGCTCTCACCGTCATATCGATACTCCGACGCATCACCGGCCACATTGCCTCCGCCATAAAAATAAACCAGTACAGGAAGATTTTTATCGGTTCGTTTGGCCGGCGTCCATACATTGAGGTAGAGACAGTCCTCGCTTACGCCGTTGGACCGTGATTTCATGTCGCCAAAAACCATGGTCTGCATGGGTCTTGGACCAAAAGC
This sequence comes from Allomuricauda sp. MMSF_3307, assembly GCF_030733585.1. Taxonomy (NCBI): domain Bacteria; kingdom Pseudomonadati; phylum Bacteroidota; class Flavobacteriia; order Flavobacteriales; family Flavobacteriaceae; genus Allomuricauda; species Allomuricauda sp. MMSF_3307. The sequence continues at coordinate 270,375 of NZ_JASHIQ010000004.1, read as the reverse complement.
CTTGGTTTCTTTAACGCCCTCCCAAGCATCCAAAGGCTGAGGAGCTTTCCAACGTAGTTCCCCTACAGGTGGTTTGGCAAAAGGAATCCCAAAGTATTTTTGAATTCCTGTATGGGTATCATATAAACCTTCTATAATCCCTTTTTCGAGGGTGACCTGAACAGGGAATGCATTTTCGTGCTGTGCGGTAAGTCCCGATATTCCAAAAAGAACTACCATTATGGCAAATAGTTGTTTTTTCATTGTTCCTTGATTTTCTATTGTTACATAGTGTTACAATAATACTTTGTTTTTATGTAAAATTGTACTTTATTTAGAAAAATTTCGATTTGACCCTTAAAAAGCAAACACTACAACAAGAGGATTATATCCCAAATCTGGCTTTTGACTCCGTTATTTTCGGGTTTAACGGCAAAAAGCTCAAAATACTGATATTGGAATACAGAAACACCGGTCTCTTTGCCCTGCCAGGAGGCTTTATCCGGCGCGATGAGAACTTGGATGAAGCCGTTAAAAATGGGGTTAGGGAGCGAACGGGACTAACAGATATTTATTTGGAGCAGTTTCAGACGTTTGGCGAGGCCAACCGTGCCGACCCAGAACCCATGAAACGGATTTTGGAAATGAACGGTCTTGATCCGGCATCCCATCAGTGGCTCTTGGGCAGGTTTATTTCAGTTGCCTACTATGCGTTGATCAACTTTGAAAAAGTAGTGCCCAAACCAGATCCTTTATCGGATGGAATCGATTGGTATTCGCTGGATGAGCTTCCACCCCTGATGATGGACCATAAGACCATTATTGAAAAAGCCTTGGAGACCCTTCGGGAAAATCTGGAAAAGAAATTACTTGGAACCAACTTGCTTCCTGAAAAGTTTACCATGAAAGAGCTACAACAAGTTTACGAGGCCATTTATGGTACATCACTTAATCGTAGCGGCTTCCAGCGAAAGATGTTGAGCTCAAACACGCTGGTACGGCATGAAAAAAGGTTCTCGGGAAATGCCCACAAGGCGCCCTATCTGTACAGCTTTAAGGCCAATAAGGTCGTTCAACCCATAGAATAACCAGCAATCGTAAGCCTAGCTTTACAATTAAAAAAAATGGTTATTTTAGACTAGCCCAATAAGGGCTTTTTTATATACTCATGAAATAAGTACTTAACCAATTTCGTTTACCTGATGGACCAATTTGATTTTAGGTACTTGACCACTGTTGTATTCACATCGATTTTTGGCGTTTTTGGGATATACCACCTGCTCTCGTTCGTTGTATTGAAGCACAGGCTCTTGCTGTACTATTTTATTTTGATTTTAGGGCTTACCCTGCATTGGAGCCTTTACTTTTTTTTGAACGGTGCTTTTGGAGGGGAGTTTGCGGTACTTGCCGACAAGGCATCCTTGACCACTGCCATGATCACCACCTCGGGCCTTTTGCTGTTTACCAAAAGTTACCTCAACATAACGGCTGACAATCATCCGCTTTTATCAAAAATTTACAAAGTAACCCAACAAATTGTGGTTGGTCTACCCGTGTTGCACATCACCAACCACCTGACAGCACAAATAGGTTGGTTGAACGATTTTTTGGTATTGATGGCCGCTTTTATGGCGATGTATGCGATACTTCTGAACATTTTTTCCGGTATCCGATTGTTTCGTTCCCATGAACTGAACCGTTATTATTTGTATTCCTATACTCCCATTCTGATGGCCGCCCTATTGTACATCGGAACATGGTTCGCAAAACGGTATTATGATTTCGATGTCAATCCCATCCTCCTTACCACCTCCATTTTAGTCACCTTTCAGCTCATTCTTTTTTCGCTGATCATAGGATTTAAGTACAAGGCCATTGAGGAGCAACACATGCAAATGCAGGTAAACGCCAATAAAAGGTTGGAAGCGGAAGTGGCTAAGCAGACAGCGGACCTGCAGATGGCAAAAAAAGCATTGGAAGACCAAAATGAAGAGCTCGAAAAAATCAATCAGCTCAAGAACAAGCTTTTCTCATTGCTCTCACACGACGTAAGGGCCCCTTTGAACAATGTGGTCACCATTATCGAATTGATCCAACAAGATATTGAAGACAGCGAACTCAAACCGATAACGGAAAACCTTAAAAACGAAATTTCCGATAAGGTCTCCATGGTCAACGATTTGTTGAAATGGTCCTACCAACAGTTGGATGGGGTCGGAATGGATAAAGAGGAATGCGATTTGAACAAGGTATTGGAATCCATCAAAGATGAATTTTCCAGAATGGCCCAGGATAAAAACATCACTATTGAAATGGAGGTTTCGCAACCCACTCTTGTTATCGACCCTACCATGTTGCAAGTCGTGTTGCGAAATCTTACCTCAAACGCCATCAAGTTCAGTGATAACGGGCAAAAGGTCGTTTTATGGTCGCAAAAGCAAGGCGAACATATTGAGTTGGGGGTTAAAGATTTTGGGATGGGCATGGAAAAGGATTGGTACCAACGGCTTCAAAACGACAAACGGCCCGAAATCAGGAAAGGTACCAAGGGCGAAAAAGGGACTGGCTTTGGTCTGGTAATCGCCAAGGATTTTGTGGAAATGAACGGGGGCCAGCTCATTTGCGAGAGCGAAATGGGCAAGGGGACTAATTTTATTTTACGGTTTCCTGCAGACAGCGAAAACACCAAATCACAGACAAAGACATCAAATAGTCCCGTTCATTCCCTGTAGAGGATTTTCACCAAGATAAGACTGATTTAGGTGATTTAAGGGACCATAGTGAGGCCTATGCGATGGATTCTTTATGGGCATACCGATTTTTGACCGATCTCCAAATGACAGTAACGTATCCCTCAAAGTTGGACACTTAAAGCTTTGAAAACCTGTGAATATTCAAAAAGAGAACCAAACGAAAATGAACGCCACCTATCAGGAAATTCCCAATTGGAACCACGATTTCAGCGCCGTTGGGATGGTTCACAACGATTATTTGATTAATTTTAAAACGTTCACTCCAGCTATTAAAATCCCAGTGTTGTTTTTTTATGGTGAGAATGATTGGACCATAGGGCCTGAACATTATAAAGGAGTTTTATTCCCCAATATGGTATTGTGGAAAAGTTCATCGGGACATATTCCTTTTATGGAAAACAAAGACGACTTGGAAACAGCGATGGATGTATTTTTAAACACATACAAAATCAATCATCCTTAAACCACAGCCTGATGTGAACAAGAACAATTGTTGATCAAGAACCCTGAAATTTTTCAAAAAACATACAGCACCCAAGAACAATCCTTAGAAAATGCCTTCGGCATTGGGGCAGGGGCTGTATTTTTTCATCCCATATAACATGAAATTAAGCGACATAGACAAGGTTGAACTAGTGTATCTCCAAATCGAGGATTACTTGGAGATAAAAGATGTGATGCAAACAGCGTATACCTCAATGCCGGATGCTTATTGGAGGGAGGCCCATATCGGCAGCCTTTTGACCAAGTTTCCCGAAGGGCAGGTGGTAATCAAGGTCAATGGCCAGATAGCGGGTTGCGCACTGTCCATTATTGTAGACTATGACAAGTTTGACGACAACCATTCCTATAAGGAAATAACGGCCAATTATACTTTCGACTCCCATGATAACGATGGCGATATGCTTTATGGCATCGACGTATTCATTAAACCTGAGTTCAGGGGATTGAGGCTTGGAAGGCGTCTGTACGATTACAGAAAGGAACTCTGCGAAAAATTGAACCTAAAGGGCATCCTCTTTGGCGGTAGGATACCTAACTATCACAAATATTCCGATACGATGTCCCCTAAGGAGTACATTGAAAAAGTGAGGCGCAAAGAGATCCACGACCCCGTTCTGAACTTTCAGATGTCCAATGATTTTCACCCGGCACGTATCTTAAAAGGTTATTTGGAAGGGGATGTATTGTCCAAAGAGTTTGCCGTCTTGTTGGAATGGGACAATATTTATTATGAAAAGCCTGCAAAAAAGGCGGCCATCAAGAAAAAGGTGGTTCGATTGGGGCTTATCCAATGGCAAATGAGACCTTATCGGGATATCGAGGCCTTGCTGCAACAAGCAGAATACTTTATTGATGCTGTAGCAGGATATCGGTCGGATTTTGCCTTGTTCCCTGAGTTTTTCAATGCACCATTGATGGCCAAGGACAATCACTTGAGCGAATCCGAGGCCATTAGAAAGTTGGCCATGCACACCTCCGAGATAGTCCAACGGTTTTCGAATTTTGCCATTTCATACAACATCAACATTGTGGCGGGAAGCATGCCCGAGATTAGAAATGACAAACTGTACAATGTGGGCTATCTCTGCAAAAGGGACGGGACCACGGAGCGGTATGAAAAATTGCATGTGACCCCCGATGAAGCCAAAGTGTGGGGCATGCAAGGTGGCGAACAACTCAAAGTTTTTGATACGGATTGTGGAAAAATAGGAATACTCATTTGCTATGACTCTGAGTTTCCAGAATTGAGCAGGTTATTGGCAGACCAGGGCATGGATATATTGTTTGTACCTTTCCTAACCGATACACAAAATGGGTACTCAAGGGTAAGGAACTGTTCACAGGCAAGGGCCATAGAAAACGAATGTTACGTTGCCATTGCAGGAAGTGTGGGCAACCTACCCAATGTGCACAATATGGACATCCAATATGCCCAATCCATGGTTTTTACACCTTGTGATTTTGCTTTTCCTACCAATGGCATCAAGGCAGAAGCTACGCCCAATACGGAAATGATCTTGATTGCGGACCTTGACATCGATTTATTGAGGGAGCTTCATCAATTCGGTAGCGTTCGGAATCTTAAGGACAGAAGAACGGATTTGTTTGATCTAAAAAAGAGATAGGAGTTTACTGTGTTTCAAGAATTTTCGCTTCAATACTGCTACTGTGCTGGTCCGCGTTGGAGGTACTTTTTTAACGACTTGGGTCAACAATCATTCAGGGGATATTAAAACAAAAAAACCTGGCAATCTAAAGATTGTCAGGTTTTATGTCGGGGTGGCAGTCTTATAACTACCTACCTATATAACTGTTATTCAATTGTTTATATGCATTTTTTAAGTCTATGCACCTAGTACCACAACAAAACCAAAAAAGAGCATTTGAGATATAATTTGACCTCCTTTGATAGAATAAAAGTATAAAAAAAAAAATTTGAATGGCTATTCAAATAAATCTACCCTTTTTTTGTTCGTATATCACTCATCTGAACTGACAAAAAATTTGAATATGAACCAATCCCAAACTCTAACATCTTTTAGAACAATTATCAAATAAGTATTAAAGGTCTTTAACGATCCGGCACTTACAAAATCCACTTTAAATCACCAACTTTTTATAACGAAACCGTCCGTAGAAAAAATCACGCATCAGCAAAACCTTACGCGTTTGCTTATCTATCCAAAATTCGCTCCATTGATTCTCATTGTGGTCTATTTTCAGTACCCAACAACCGAATTCTTGATCATTAATGGACAGCTTTTCTTCCCTTACCTTTTGATAGGTATGGTATTCAGGTTTTGATTTGGAACCTGGATGATAAAAATTGATGTCAAACTGCTTATAATCCTCAAATGGAAGCATCCCTAGTATTTCCAAGTCCAATTCCCAATTGAAAGCCAAAGCCGTATTTTCCATGGTAAAGGGAGCTTGGTTATGCTTGACGGTATCGTTGTCCGTAAAGACCTTATCATCTTTAAAGTGGTAGTACTTGCGCAGCTCATCTTTTCGGCTTTCATCCATATCATTTACAACGATTTCTTCTGAAATAGGCTGAAATCCTTGACCCACCCTAATCGTATACCTATGGACTTCTTTATAGTTCTGCCGAACCCCGCTAATAGTATAGGTATTTTCAACAGTCTGCCGTATATCCCGGTCCCAAACCTCTATATTGTATTTGGGGGCGTTCGGCTCATTCTGGAAATACACAAGGTAAGTACTGCGCTCCAATCGTAGTCGGTCCAGATTGAGATTGTTGTTTTTGGCATCAATTTGAATCGTTTGACAACTGGCACCATAGGAAAGTAGTACACAAAAAACTGCAATGAATTTTCTCATGATTGGGGTTTTATATAGTTTAGAATAATCGTATTGAATTCTTCCGGTTGGTCCAAAAAGGACTCATGTGCGGCATTTTGAATGATTTTAAGTTTAGAATCGGTTAGCAATTGATGGGCATCTTCCATTTCTTCCGGTACTGAAATCGCATCATATCTACCGGTAATCAATAGAATAGGCTTCTGGATTTTGGGCAAAAAAGCCCATAGTGGGGTTTGTCTGTTTTCATCCCATACCTTTTTTTGAGCATACCAAAGGTGATCACCAACGAACTTATTGTCCTTATTGTTCAAGTATTTGATCGGATTATAGGGCCGAGCGAAAACAGTTTTGAAAACCATGCCCAATCCAATGCTGCGCTTGGCCGGTTCAAAAGCACTGTCAACATAGGCATTCCATCTTTTGGAGTCTTCTGCGGTTTGGATAGAATCCCGATTCTCCATCCATTCAAATGCCTCTTCCCAATAACCCGTATTACCCCTATCGGCCATTTTTTCCCGGGCCAAGTTTTTAAGATATAGTGGACGATAGTAATTGTACCGTTTTGAAGAGAAATCCGTGGTAATGGGCGTATTAAAAGCTATACCTCCAGTGATAAACCCACTTTCTTCGGGAAATCTACCCAGTGTTTCCAACACATGCCTGCCCCCATTGCTATGACCAAATAAATATATCCTTGCATTGAATTTCTCTTTTAAGGATTGTGCAATATTTAGGATATCCTTCAAGTTTTGAATTTGGTTAATGTTAGAAGTATCTATTTTCTTTACCGGTTTATTAAGACCTCTTTGATCGAAATAAGCGATGGCAACATGCTTTTCCAATGTTTTTTTCCATCTCGGATAATCGGAACGTCCAAAATCGATACCGTTGGCTGCATCACCACCCTGCACATAGAGTAGAATGGTCTTATCATCTAAATTTCCCCGGACAAACACCGGTAAATCTTTTGAGGTAGGTTCAACATAGTAAAACGTCTTGATGTGTTGCGCTAGACCCACCTTACAAAGTAGGAGTATTAGAAATGTGACTGCAGGTTTCATGGTATTGATCAGGATTATTGATGATTAATTTTACTTCCGTCTATTTTTCGAGGCGCCCAATAGGGGTCTTTTTCAGGTATCCCCTTGATATTGAAATCATGCAGCCAATGACCCGTAAAGGCCTTGCCATTGTCGCTAAGGGTTACATACATGTCAATGAACATGGGAGAAACGGCTATCAAGTGTACTTCATCTACTTGGATCGTTGAAACCATGATCGGACATGTAATCTTTTTTTTGCTTCTTTTGAATGTTATGGAGCCATAAATCATGGCATCGTCATCCAACGACAGCCGTAGCAGGCCTTCCGAGTCCTTATTTCGAAGTGAGGTTGTTGCTATGTGCCATGAACCCAACAGTTCCTGTGTTTGAGTTTTCGAGAACGCCTTTTCTTCCAAAAACAATTCGGCAATGCTTTGAGCCTCCCTGGCATTAAAAAAGACATGGTCCCCGGTATTGGCCAAATAGGCAAAAACCAATTCTTCTTCAGGATAGATCATAAGATGGGCCACGCTTGTAGGCAACGATCCACTATGAAAGAACACTTGACTGCCCAATCTGTTCGTACCGGTCTCCCAGCCCAAACCGTAATAGGTGTCTGTTCCATTGCTAAGTTGGTAGGTACTGGTCAACAGTTCTCGTGTTTCGGGTTTCAGATAGGTATCACTGATCAGGACATCACCCATATGCACCAAATCATTAGCGGTGGACAGATAGCCCCCACCGGCATACATAAAGCTTCTATCCTCGGATGGGGCGAGCTTTCTTTTCTTATCGTACACATAGAACTTGGAGGTATCATCAACCCTTTTGTCGGGATAATCGAAAATGGTATTGTCCATTCCCAATTCATCCCAGGTATTTTCCATCAGGGTAAAGAACGAGGTATTCGATGCCTTCTCCATCACAGCACTCAAAAGCACCCACCCGTAACTGGAATATGCATATTGAGTGCCCGGTTCAAACAATATATCATCGTTTTCAAATCTTTCCAATGATGCCAGTACGGACCCATAATGCTTGGTATTGAACTCAGGGTCACTCGCATTATAGTGCCTGATACCTGAGGTGGATGACGCTAGGTGCCTGGCGGTTATGGTATATCCCTTATCAGGGAAAGTGGGCAAATACGTTCTGATATCCTTATCCATATCCAATAGGTGTGATTCCATCAGTTTGCCCAAAGCCATTGCTGTGATGGGCTTTGAGACACTGGCTACCCTGAATTTTGTTTCCGTGGTCACCTTTAGACCGTTTTCCAAATCCCTAACCCCAAAACCTTCGGACCATACCAATTGACCCTTCACCATCACCGCCACTTGGCAACCAGGTATGTTGGTTTGCTGTCGATGGGCTTCAATTAAAAATCGGGCTTTATCTATTGCTTCTGTATAGTCTTGGGCCATGGTAACATGTATACCCAACAGTAATAGGCCAATGGTCGTTAAGGTCGTTTTCATGGGTTAAAGACTGCTTTTTATGATATTGCCGTTCAACAATATAATGGTGATACTATCTTGGTCGATCAATTTGGAAGCATTCATAAAATAGTCACAATGGGATTTATAGACCTCCCTAGGCCTGAGTCCATTAATGGATTTGAGGGTATCCCCTATTTTTAAGGGTATGTCCTGATGTATACGATTGACCGTCCAAAGGGAATCATTGAATATTCCAGGTATGAACTTTTTGGGTTTGTCCACGACAATGGATGACATTGGAATCAAGGTGATCTTATCGTGGTCGTAATTGAGGTACACCGTGAAATGCTCCAGAACATCATTGCCTAAAAGGGCTTTGTTCAAGGAAGAAAACTCAATGGGAATTTTACTTTTATGGTTTCCCAAAGCGAGTTCTAGAACTTTTACCTCCAAGGTATCAAGATTACTGCCAAATATGCCCGAAGTAGATTGGTCCAAGAAGATCTCGGACTTGGTATCCGTAAAGTATCCGGCATACTTTTTTGGTAAAACCAACCCACCGTTATACCCTAGATCGAACAGCACATTTTTAATTGTCTTACCTGCTACTTGGATTTCAATTTCTGGTATGCCCGATAGAAAACCGGTACTGAAGTCCATAGCATCCTCAAGCCCTACCTTTTCCCCTTCAAAGGTTTCATTTGAGGAATAAAGTCGCTTTCTTTGAAAATCGACTTTCCAGTTTCGGAGTTGGATCAGGTTGGCACCCATAATACCATCCTCGGCCAAACAAGGGCTATAAGAGTCTTGGGCATACACCAATTTTCCGGCAGCTATGTCCTTATAGGCCGTTTGTCCCAATCTGATCGTACGGGCGGAAGTCATTTCCACCTCCCTTGTAACCCCTTGGGCAGTGCCATTGCTTTTGGTAAAAACCGTTGGTAGCTTTAAAGAATCGGCCAACTGCTTTTCAATTTTCGTATAAAACGCCCCCGTATCAAAAATGAAGTGATGGGCTTCTGGGCTGTCCTCTAAAAAAGCATCGACCACGATTATTTTTTTCTTAAACGTAAAGTTTACGCTATCCACATCGGGGCCCATCACATCCGATTTTGCGTTCATGTTGATTTGGGTTACCGTATTACAGCCATGACAACAAGCCACAAGTACGATGTACAGGATTTTCAATTGATATTTCATTCTTGATCAGGGTTACTTTGTTTTACGAAGATGTTGTCGTTCTATTCTCCTTTGCCAAAAAATCAATACGGGAACGCCGATCAAAGACGGCAAGGCAAAGCCCAAAAAGGGATTCATGATATCGTATCGGGTGACCAGGGTAGACAAAAATGCCGTGAGCGTCGCAATATAGCCTCCCATCATATTTCCAATATGGGACAAATACCAATGATAGGCCTTCTTTGGCCTAACAATGAATGGATGCAAGTTGACATAAGAAATCAATAACCCGCCCATTCCAAAACCCATGGATAGCAGGGCACCACCAGAAAGGGGACCATTCTTGAACAGATAATGGACGCCCAAACCAAGAAAGATCAGGTTTGCGATCGTATTTACCACCCCTGCAAACCAGTCGAACCATTTGGGTCGTTGCGCTTTGTGCAGCTTTTTCAACCGTAATATCCGTACCCCACAAAAAACACTATAGTAGCTTAGGAACGCAATCAAAAACAAAAATCTATTGAATGTATAACTTGCCATGGCGATACCGGTCACAAAAACCATCGTCATCGCCAAAACATAGATTCTTCCGGATTTAAGGTGGACCGATTTTCCCTTTTCACTACTTAGGGCAACACCCCCAGTGACCAAGGCAAGGGCACCAACAATAATGTGCAGATACAGCACAAAATCCATCAAAGGCTCAATCATAGTTTGCAGATTTCAGGCAAATATGACATCCGCTCTTAAAAAGAACAGCATGGATTTAGAGGTATGTTATGGGTGGGAAGTATTTGTTATAAATGGGAAGGTCGTTTTCCTAGGAGACCAAAAATGATTCAAGGGCCTTGATTTTGGTTCGGGACACATTAATGGTCTCATCACTGTTTCTCAGTTCCAAACTCAAACCTCTCGCATTGCCATTAATGCTGGTGATATAATTTTTGTTCACGATATATCTATTGTGACATCGAAAAAAGTGTTCCTTGGGCAAAGAATTCTCCACGTTTTTTATCCGTTGCCGAATGACTTTTTTAGCAATCTTAGCATTATGTTGATAGTGAACTTCGATATAATTCCCTTCAGACTTGATAAACATAAGGTCCTCAAATTTGAGCTGTAATGCGATATCATCATTGTCGGATCGGAACAAGACCTTTTCCTCCCCAAGGAAGTGCTCGTTTTTAATGCTTGAGATTTCTTTTTTTAGTTTTTCGGACAATTGGTTTGCCTTTTGAAACTGTCTCTTTTGATAATTTCTCTGCTCAACAAGAATGGATATCACTATTGGGATGATACAGATACCAAAGGTGATTTTCGATGTTCTCAAAAGCACGTTCAACAATAGGTTGGAAGGTGTGACAGCATCGTATTGATACATTACCATCGTGATAAACACAGATGATATCGATAAGATGATCACGGATAATATAAACGCATACAATAGGAACTCTTTACCTATCGTCCAGCTGTCCTCGCCCATATAACTTGGCAACAGTTTTTTTAGGCCCCTGATACCAAAATAAATGGCACCAGCAATGATGAGGGCTATCACCAAAGCAATGACCACCCTTTCAAAAAGGTCTATCGATGAAAATCCCAAGGGCGCCAAAAAAATAATCAATAGGAAGGTGATACTGGAGGGAACCCAAACGCTATAGCGGTTGAATATAAAGGGGTATGGCTTTTTTAAAAAATCAAGTATCATGATGATTCAAAAGTATCAATATAATTTTGATCGTTTTGCTATATACCCTCTCAACTTCCTTATTCCTTAATGTCACTTCCTATCCCAATGCATCCATAACTGACTTTTCACGAAAAGAAGAAAGTTGACCCCCTTGTTATCATGTAGAGGAAACTATCACCTACCTAGGTACTTGTGGCAGCTATTTCTTTGTAACCAATTGAAGTATGATACTTTTCTATGAAATGGCCTACATACTGTTTAAAAAATGGTTGTCTTATAGATAAGGCCTTAATAATAAAGCCCATAAGCGATAACCCATCGCCGATAAATGCAATCCGTCATTGGTGTACTGTATATCCAATCTTCCATTTTCATCCAAAAAATGCGGGTACAGATCTATAAGGTTTACTTTTTTTTGTTTAGTCATTTTTCGAAGATACCTGTTGATCTTTAAAATATGTGAAGCCTTGTTATAATGGTTCATAAACCGTTTAAAAGTTCCATTCACTGGCAGCAGGGTCTGAACATATATCTGGGTAGACGGGGATTCCTTTTGAATCCGATCGATTATGATACTATAGTTTCTTAGGATAATATCATTGGAAATGTTTCTGGCCAAATCATTAATCCCCAGCAAGATGAATATTTTTGCCGGTTTACCCTCAGTAATTTCGTCCAAGCGTTCTAGCACACCGTAAGTCGTGTCACCCGATATCCCACGATTCACAGCATTGTCAATATCCAGTAATTCGTTCCATTGCGTTCCTGCCGTTATACTGTTACCTAAAAAAATAATATCACGAGTGTTATTCGGGAACATTCTAAATTGGGCGACCTTGTCCCTGAAACCACTCGGTCTCCCGAGACTATCCACATTGGTGTTTTGCTGGGCATGGATACCGAAGTTGAAGCCAACAAAACACATCATACATATGATGTTGGGTTTAAAATTATCTCTTACTCTTACCATTTGACCATAAATTTGTTTTTGTATTTAGACTACACATGTTATTAAGCATTACCATGATAGAATGGACTTACTAAATTCCGTGGCTTTTCCTAAACCCGATGATGCCACGTGTCTATTTGGTTAATTTCGAAGTTAACTCAAGTAAATCTAGATGCATGGGCATTCCCGGATATCGTGACCATACTCCAATAAATGAAACCATGATTTTATTTTTTAATGGGAGCGCTTTGATGGGCCTTAATACCAATCCATTTTTGAATAATGTTTCTTTAGGTATTTTTTCACCTCTACTATGTCACTTTTGGCAGTTAAGTCGGGAACATGCTCGGACAAGGGGATAGCTTTCATTTCCCCTGGAAATTCCACAAGCATGTTCAGCAATGCTGTTGGCAATTCCTTTTCGTTGCGTATCGGATGGACAGGACAGTGCTTCAGAAAAGGAAAAAGCTTTTCACCGTCAAATGTAAAAATGTTCATACTCACCCTAAGTTTACCAAGGTTGTCTTTGTATTTATCTACCTCATCACTTTTTGGTTTTTCGATAATATCAATCAAATTAGAATCATCATCCATTTTGACCAGCGCAAAGCGTGAAATACGTTCCGAATCAAATTCAAGCGCATCACGATCATATGCAATTAGGGCTTGTGAGGATTTCGTATGGCGTATCCTATCAAACGCTCTTATGGAATATAGATTATCGCTATTGCATACGCTAAAACGCAACTTCTTCAATTCAGGGTACTGCTCCATAGCTTGGTAAAGGGCATCAGCGGTCCCGAATGGCTTTTCTCTACCAGATGGGATGGCTTGTATAGCGAATACTACTTCGAGTCCGTGAAACCCATCGTTTCCCCCATAAAACTCTTGGAACAACTCCCCTTTTTCGCCAATGACGATATAAACTTTTTGATATCCAGCTTTTTTGGCATTATACAGCACATAATCCAACATAGGACGTCCATCTGCACCTAAACCAATCAAGCCTTTACTCCGTTCGTTAGCCTGTTGTAGTTCTTCTGGGCTCAATATGGATAGGTTCCGTACATTTTTCTTCATTCTTGAAGAAGCCCCTCCAGCCAGTATAACCAGACTATTTAGCGATTTCATGTTACTCTGTTTAATTGTTTATTTTTTTTACTCTAGCACCTGGATCCACTTGAACCGTAAAGGCGTCCTTGGCACCTACCGCCCTTATGGATGCAATAACAGTATCTTCTTTGTCCTCAGGAGAAAGAACCACAATACACCCTCCCCTTCCTGAGCCAACGATTTTCGCCCCATAAGCGCCTGCTTCAAGGGCAGCATCCACCATATTATCTATTAAGGGAACAGTTATGTTCAAATAATCCCGTAGTATCCCATGATGCTCCAACATCAGAGCACCTATTTTTTTCAAATCAAGTGTAGGTCTCCTGAATTCCAACAATGCCTCCCTTGTAATGCTATGATTGCGGACTGCGGCCACAAAGAAGACCTGTAAGTCTTCGGGCACATAAGCAAGGAAACTCCCTATATTTTCAATACTCACCTTACTCAAGTCAAATTCCTTAAGGTATTTTTTAATGGTCAAAACAGACAATTGTGCCTTATCCCTCAATTCACGAAGAACTCCTGAAGTATCTTTTGGAATGCCCGATACTCCGACAATAAGGCCTGGAATAAACTTCTCAAATGTCTCGTAGTACAAGGGGGTACCGGTTTCCAGATAAATCACATGTCCCAGACCAATACTGTATTGGTCCATTTTACCGCCCGGCATGCCATGATAAACCACTTCTGCCTGATAGGCCATCTCAGCTACAAATTTGGGTGTAACGGGCACATCACAACCAAAGGAAGTGATCAAAAATTCCACCCAAGCTACCACGAGTGCACTTGAGCTTGAAGTTCCGGCATTGATAGGAATGTTACCCGTAATAACAATATCATATCCTTGGTCAGGATAACAACCATAATCTGCCAGCAAGTCTATGGCAGCTATAAAAAAATCATCTTTTTCCACAGTAATGATGCCCTTATTCAAATCAATGCTTCTTTTCTCTCCAATGTCGGGTTGATCAATGTTCAAAAGACAGTTTGCATTTTTTTTGGCCTTTAATGTGATATGTCTGCTTATGGCACAGGCTATCACAGGTAGTTCCAAATAATCCTGATGGTCACCAAATAGACAAGTCCGTCCAGGAACCTTTACGATAATCGTCTCTTTATCCTTTGTACTAATAGTTCCCTTCATTACTGCTTCTTATGTTCCATAGTGATAGGAATGATGTCAAGTGACCGCCAAATGAATTTGTACCAAATCTTTAGACTGTGCATATCAATACTTCCCATTCATCCAATCGAACGATTTTCTTTTAATCCATTGGCCCCGAGTAAAATCAGGAAAGTCTTGGGATTCACCATTGTTGGCAATGGATGCCTCAGAGAGGGGGGTGACGGCACTCCAAGCTGCGGCATCATAAACATCCAAGGGAGGTGCAATGTTCGCCTTAACACTTTCTATAAACGCATTCATCACAAAAAAATCCATCCCTCCATGTCCGGCATCCTGGGCCATATCCCCATATGTTTTCCACAAGGGATGATCATAATCCTTTAACCATGAATCCGCCTGGTCCCATTGGTGTGGGTCCGATTGACCCTCCACATAGATTCTATTACCATCCACTTCCCAAAGGCCCTTGGCACCCTGTACCCTAAAGCCCAAAGAATATGGTCTTGGTAGATTACAATCATGGGTAATGATTATCGTCTCGCCATGGGCAGTTTCCAGAGTGGATGTGATAACATCCCCCTGTTTAAACTTTACCTTGGCATTGGGATGTTCCTCCCCACCGACCTGAACAACATAATTGTGCAAGCCTATCCCCTTGGTGGCATGAGAGGTCATGGAAACCAATCTGTTTCCTCGATTAACATCAGCCATTACAGCTATTGGACCAAGCCCATGGGTGGGATAAACATCTGCATTTCTTTTGACCGAATGTATGGTACGCCATTTGGACTCTGAAACTCCTTTTTCACCAAACTCAGCTCCCTTTCTATAAGCAGTATTACCGTCGTTGAACTTCACATGTCTTAAATCATGCTGGTATCCACAACGAAAATGAACCAGTTCACCAAAAATCTGTTTTTTTACCATATGAAGCACTGCCATTACATCACGCCGATAGTTCACATTTTCAAGAATCATCATATGCGTGCCAGTTCGTTCATGGGTGTTTACTAGATCCCAGCACTCTTCGAGCGTGTTCGCCGCTGAGACTTCTACTCCAGCATATTTGCCAGCCTCCATTGCATCGACTGTCATGCGGGTATGCCATAGCCAAGGTGTTGATATGACAACGGCATCCAATTCTTTTATGTCCAGTAGATTTCTATAATCATAGGGGTTGCTTCCAAAGGATTTGGGCTTTTTTTTACCCACCTTGGCTATCAAATCTTCGGCAATGGCAATTCGGCTTGCATCAATATCACATATAGCGGAAATATGGACATCATCACGCTTCAACAAATTGGAAAGGTGGGTCGTTCCCCTAAGCCCTACACCAATCAATCCGATATTGATCTTACTTTTGGATATTTTATTTATCGCGCCAAGGGCGAAGCTGGGCGCCAAGGCCAAGGCAGTGCCCAGTATGGAGGTATTTTGGACAAATCTTCTTCTTGAATTCATATCAGTAAATCTTGTTGTAACTTATTATCAGTATTCTGGCATTAAAGAACTTTGGCCTGGCCTGGTACTGGAACAGGATAATTGCCGTTTGCATCAGGTTTCGTTGGGGTTGGTGAATCCCAACTCAACTGCTCAGGCATAAGCTGAAGTTCCGAAGCCAAAGCCTCTTCCCAGCCAATGACCTTACCACTATAAGTGGCCATTCGCCCCATAATAGCCGTCATCGTGCTTTTGGCCCCATTGAAGGCATCATTTATTACACCCTTGTTCCGGATGGAGGCAAATAGTTCATTATGTTCCTCCTGATATGGGTTATGACCTTTTGAGTTTTCTATGGATCGTATTTCTTTGCCGTTCACATCGTAAATTTTGGCAGCACCGGCGTCTCGTGTATCGACCTTCCCATTGGTCAGTTGGAATGCTTCACCCACACGATACATGGTGTTGGGCTGGTGCCTACATTGACTTGAAATCACCGCTCCGCTTGGATAGGTGAACTCCACGAAGTGGTGGTCGTAAATCTCACCATGATCCGGTCCTTTTCTGACCATTCGACCACCCATTCCTTGCGCTGAAACTGGATATTCCCCGATAAACCAATTGGCAATGTCAATATTATGAATATGTTGTTCCAGAATATGGTCGCCACAGACCCAGTTGAAGTAATACCAATTTCTCATTTGGTACTCCATCTCCGACTGCCCAGGCTGTCTAGGGCGCACCCAAACGCCTGAACTGTTCCAATAGACCTGCCCAGACATAATTTTTCCCAATTCACCACTTTTAATCAATGAGTTCACTTTGATGTAGTTTTCCTGATAGTGGCGTTGTAGGCCAACCACGACATTCAGTCTCTTGGATTCTGCCAATTTGGCCATTTCCAATACCTTACGGATACCTGGTGCGTCCGTGGCAACAGGTTTTTCCATGAACACATGTTTGTCGTTTTCTATGGCATAGGCGAAATGATAGGGCCTAAATCCAGGAGGGGTGGCCAAGATTACTACATCGGCGAGCTCAATAGCCTTTTTATACCCATCAAAGCCAACAAATTTATGTTTGTCCTTAACCTTTATTTTTCCAGTATCCTTATATTTTTCATATAAATGGCCATAGCTTGAATTCAACTGATCTTCAAAGAGATCGGCCATAGCCACCAATTGTACATGATCATCGGCCTCTAAAGCCTGATTTGCAGCACCTGTCCCACGTCCGCCACAACCCACAAGGGCAATTTTCAACTTTTTCTCGTTAAACACATTGACCATCCCGTGTCCGTGTATCGATGGCAACAGTATTGCACCTGAGGCCATGGATGCGTTCTTGATGAATGTTCTTCTAGATTTGTTGTTTGTTCTGTCCATATGTATATTCTTTTGGTGTGTTCTAATTTTTAATCCAATCCGTTGTCGCTCCAATATGCGTTCATCTCCTCCTTAGGTGGAACCTCTTTTGGGCGAACTACCCTAAAACCAACAAACGCTGCATCCGTAAACCACCATTTACTGCGTGGAAACTGTGGATCTCTTTCTTTCCATATAGGTTTAGAATCCAATCGGGAGGCACTTCGCAATTGCTCCGGACCATCTTTGAACGAACCTCCCCTGAGCACAATGGGATATTCAGTGACCACTGGTTCAAAAGGCAGTATTGTATTTTGATAGCCATCCGCTTTGTATTGATCTAAGGTCCATTCGGCCACATTACCATACATATCATAAAGCCCCCAGGGATTGGGCTTCTTTTTGCCTACCGGGTGATATGTGTCATTACTATTGTTTTGGAACCATGCAAAGCCACCCAACTGTGAGATATCCGTCCCAAAATGATAAGGGTCTACGCTTCCCGCTCTTGCCGCATACTCCCATTCAGCTTCAGTGGGCAATCGATAGTATCTTCCAGTAATTGCAGAAAGCCATTGACAAAATGCAGAAGCAGCCCTTTGTGTAACATTCACCGCTGGATAATCCTTTTCCCTGCCCATGCCCAAGCTCATGTCGACATATGGGGTAGTTGCTCCGGATATACCATCAATGTCAAGTTGAACCTCTTCCCCTTTGGTTTTGTGGTCAAGATGGTCAATCGCCCTTTCCACAAAGAGATTGTATAGCTCCCAGGTAACTTCAAATTTTGACATCCAGAACCCATCCACCTGTATTTCGCGAACTGGGCCTTCATCAAGGTCTCGGCCGATTTCATCAGCTTTGCTCCCCATTAGAAAGCTTCCCTGTGGGATCGATACCATTTCTAGGGTCGCTGTAGATCCGGGGAGAGTTTCCGTGTAAGATTCTTGTCCATGTATTATGAGCATACCTAGCCATATACAACCGACAGTTCCAATGATTTTTTTTATTTTTTCCATTAAAAAGAGTCACTTTTTAGATACGCTTCGATTACGGCTTGCTCGCCTTCGATCCCGGGTCTGGAATTCCCGTGCTCCATTCCGACGATGCCCTTGAAACCTTTACCATGTATATGCTTGAACACATTTAGATAATTGATTTCCCCGGTGGTAGGCTCCTTCCTACCTGGATTGTCACCAACCTGAAAATAGGCAATCTCATCCCATGATGCATCCATATTTGGAATCAAGTTTCCTTCCTGTATTTGTTGGTGGTAAATATCAAAAAGGATCTTACAGGACGGACTGTCCACAGCCTTGCATATTTCATAGGCTTGGGGGCTTTCGGTGAGGAACAGTCCGGGATGGTCCCTAAAATTCAGGGGCTCCAAGACCATGGTCAGACCATGGGGCTCCAACAATGCACTGGCCTGTTTGAGGGATTCCACCACATGGGCCGTTTGATATCCTCTGCTCAAACGTAGGTCCACATGTCCGGGCACTACCGTCATCCATTGGGCATTGACGCGTTTGGCAATCTCAAGGGACCCCTTGATTTCTTCCAAGAATTTTTCCCGAAGCGCCAAATCTCCATTGGTAAGGTTAGGTTTGTTCCATGAGATTTCGTGGGCCACGAACACCCCCATTTTCAAACCAAGCTTTTCCATGGTACTTGCCATTTTTTCCTGTAATATTAAGGAGCGACCCTTCATCCCGTTATCCTCGAATGCCGTAAAGCCCATATCGGCCATGAAATGCAATTGATCGATAGGGTCTTTTCCTGCAGAGGCTCCGAACATTCCCAAATGTGGTGCGTAATTCAGCTTAAATTGGGCAGGTATGTTGGACAATTTGCTATCCGTCGCATTGCGCTGGGCAAAAAGTCCTGGTACCCCGAGTCCTAATGCTCCCGAAAGCATCACATTGTCCTTCACAAAATTTCTTCGGTTCATATTTCAATATTGATTTAAGGTTTTCAGTATCATTGTCTTGATTATGCCCAGCAATTCAGCAGATTCATTATTGATTTGAGGTTACAGGCATACGAAAGGTAGATGTTGGTAATTGTGCAGCATTCACCAAATTGCCACGGCTCCATGCCTGCCACCCATAGTATAAATATTTGGGACTCTCTTGGACCCGAATCACCACCTTTCCATGTTGTATTTCTGCATGAACAGGATTTAGGCCATCCACGGAGAATCCATGTACTTCCATCCCATCATTGCTGGCAAGTCCTTCCCCATATGCAAACGTTACCATTAATCGCCCCTTATTGAACTCCACTTTTTGGACCAAGGGCCCCGATGGCACAGTATCCCGATTGTACGTTTTGAACAAGGCCCATCGAGCCAAACGTTCGCCCACCGCTTTTTTATTTCTGGGATGTACATCATTTTTGGCCCCAATGTCCGATGTAACGGCCATTCCCCCATTGGTGATCATGGATAATAGTTTTCTTTGCTCGTTGCGGAATTGGGGCCATAGATGCGCATCATAATTCACCGTATCTATCGAGGACAATTGTGCCCAGTAAAATGGCAATTGTGCATCCTTCCATCCAATCCTATAATCATTAACCATCAATGCTTGAAGATCAGCATATTCCTTTACCCTCTCTTCTTCTTGCGCGTTGCTTTCCCCTTGATACCAAATAATACCTTTTATAGGTAATGGGAACAAGGACTTCACCCCAGCTTCATATGCAAATCCTGGTTTATAGGCATGATTAGGGCCTAACGTATCCTCAGGTACCGATTTCGCCTCTTCAAGGTTCTGTTTGCCCCTTTCACGGACCCATATTGGCAAATGGTCATTGTATAGCCAATTGTCGGTTACCTTGGGCTTATATTTTTGGGATTCCGACAGTGAACCCGTACTGATGAAAGTTTCCAATGGTGCCCCTCCGATAGCTAAATTGATCAAGCCAATGGGCACCCCTGTGGTATGCAGGATTGCTTGACCGAAATAGTAGCCGACGGCACTCATATCCTTTGCCGTTTTTGGATTGCTAGCTTCCCAGTGACCCTGATAGAAACTTTGTGTGTTCAACCTTCTTACGATTGAATCTCCAAAAATTTCGTTGTACACATTTTTTCCTGCGTAGGTGGGATTGTAAAAACGAAACAATCTTTGGTTAGTTTTATTCACTTCCTCAGCGTAGTGCAATTCCTTTTCTAGTGGCCATTCCATATTGGATTGCCCGAGACAAAGCCAAATATCCCCAATCAGTACATTTTTCAATGAACATTGTTCCCCTGCATGTCGTATCGTTAAAGACCGCCCAGTAGTATCTGCTTCCCGAGGGTCAAAGGATATACGCCACGATCTGTCATATTTGACCACATCGGATTTGGTTTCTCCATTAAATGTAACCTCAACGGTCTCCTTCGGCTTTCCCCAACCCCAGATATGAATGGGTTTGTTGCGCTGTAAAACCATGTTATCCGTAAATATGGAAGGAAGTTTTAATTGTGCGCTTGCAACCGGGATTCCGCATTGGATGAAAAGTCCAATAACGAATAATGCAATTTTTAATTTAGTTTTTACTTTCATTCTTATGTAGAAAAATTAAGCATTTCAAAGGGATACACATCATTGTAACAATAGCACAAGACCCATCGTAGGATACCGACCTTATTCTCATTACATCAGGTACTACACATGGCAAAGCTTTATGGCAGGCATATGCCAATTTATCCATTAGTTTTTTTGAACAGAAGGCTAAAAATGTACCCAAACCCATAACAGGAGACAACCCCAAAGAAGGCATACATCAAAAAGCTTATCTCGGTATAAACGCTGATGTACCAAATAAGTACGGCACTGGCAAACAACCCCAACAATGTACCTTTGGCATTGGCCTTTTTTGTAAGCATGCCCAACAAGAACATGCCACCCAAACCTCCTGTAAATAGTCCGAGATACCTATAAAATTCATCCCAGAGCGATTTTATGTTGGAGTTGGCCATCCAAAGTGCGAGCAACATCCCGATAAGCCCCGTAAGTACCGTAACTATTCTTGCTATACGCAATAATCGTTTATCGGCCACCTCTTGATTGAACCGTTTGTAAAAATCGTTGCAAAAGGCTGTGGAAACCGAGTTTAGACTACTGCTAATGCTACTCATGGCCGCAGAAAAAATGCCTGCTACCAAAAGACCCGATACCCCAACCGGTAATTCCTTTACAATATACATGGGAAAAATAGCGTCGTTATTGGAAATGGTTGGAGACAAACGTTCCGGAAATTCAGAGTAAAAAACAAACAATAATGTTCCCAGACCAAAGAAAATGATACTGGCCGGTAACGTTAAAACAGCATTGGTATACAAAGTTTTTTGGGAGTTCTTTACATCTGTACTG
Organism: Allomuricauda sp. MMSF_3307; assembly: GCF_030733585.1. NCBI lineage: Bacteria > Pseudomonadati > Bacteroidota > Flavobacteriia > Flavobacteriales > Flavobacteriaceae > Allomuricauda > Allomuricauda sp. MMSF_3307. The sequence continues at coordinate 248,606 of NZ_JASHIQ010000004.1, read as the reverse complement.
GTCAGGTACCTCTGGACTATGGTCTGGTCCGTTCCTTGTGTCACCATTGCCGAGGCAAGTCCGCCAATGGTCACGACCCAAAAGGTGGATTTAGTGAAATCAAAATCCATATTGGCAACATTGAACTTGTGTTTTTCAGAAGCATAACTAATCATATCCCCAAATGAACTATCGGTGTGCAGCATGATCCATACTACCGCCAGCACGCTTCCTCCCAATAATACGACCACCTGTAACACATCCGTCCAGATAACCGCCTCAATTCCACCAAATGCCGTATATGCGATACAAAGCAAGCTCATGATCAATATACTGATCTCCACTGGAATACCTGTTACTATGGATATGGCCAAAGAGGGCAACAAAAGCACAATACCGATACGTCCCAATTGAAATAAGATAAAGGACAGACTACCGAAGGCCCGAGCCGCATAATTAAAACGGTCCTCTAAAAACTCGTAGGCCGTAGTGATTTTCAATCGATTAAAAAAAGGTATGAAAACCAAGGAAATCAATGGTGTAATGGCAATGGCCGCCATATTCAACATAAAAAAGGACCAATCGGTAACAAATGCCTTTGCTGGAATAGCCATAAAGGTAATCGCGCTGAGCAAAGTGCCAAAAACACTTAGCCCACTGGCCCACCATGGTATACGCCCTCCACCTACAAAATAATCGTTGGTCGACTTTTGTTTATATGAAAAATAAACTCCTATGAGCAATGATAGCATGAGGTATCCGAACAATACGACATAGTTGATAGTACCAAAGGGTTTCACCGCCTCCCCTTCCGTAATTTTTTGAACGACATTAGTCCGGACACCCGGTGAAACTTCACCAGAAACAACGACCACATCCTCTTCTTGCTCAAAAGCAAGTGCGGTGACAGGCAAGGGCCTGGGCAGGGAATCATAAACGAACCACTTTCCTGTAATGGTGTTGTATGATAAGACCTTGTTTGAAAACCCGGGATGATTATTTAAAATATCGTCCCGTTCCTGCACCATTTTTTTTAATAGGGAGTCGTTCTTTTCCATTTGCATCTCCAATGCCATATTTTCGAGCCGATTGAAAAGTATCTCATCGGAACCACCATAAACCAAAATGTGCATAGACCCCATGGCCCTTGCATAAGCGCCCATCAAGACCAACGGCGTATTGTTTATTTTCACTTCCCCTACTTTACTCCAGCTTCCTTGCTGCAGGTCATATGCCAAAAATGCGGTGAGTGGAACTGATTTTTTACCAGTTTCTTGATTTCTGCCGCCGATGACGAATAATTTTCTGGAGTGCTGGGTATCCTGTATCGCTGCCACATGCAGAGCTCTTGGTTCCCCCGGAAAGTCCGATAACCGTTCCCAAGATTTTGTATCAAGGGACAACCTGTAAAAGGAATTCGTGGTGGCATTGGTATTTTTCCCCCCGACTACATACACATATCCATTATCCAGCACTGCGGAGGAATAGGCCAATGGTTCGGGCAGGTCGGGATACTCAGTTAGGGTTACAGATTTTCTTTCAGTATCTATCTGCAATAGTAGAACTTGATCTGTGCTTCCCTGTGCATTCTCACCGCCAACTAACAAAATACCTTCAGGCAAAACAACACTTGCACCATAAGCCAGTGGCTTAGGTAATTTGGTTGTCGCCCTGTTCCATTGCCCACCATCTAAATAATAAATGGCATCACTCCATACCTTGGAACCACCTTCCCAAGGAAGTCCATTGGGAAAATTGGCCCCACCGGCAGCAATCAGGACACCTTCCTGTTCACCACCCATCATTCCTGCAAAGCCATTGCCGACATCAAGATCTGAACCTATTATGGGGGGCAGCGAATCCAAAACCAGTTTTTGTTGATTTTGCCCGGTACAAATACATGTGACACAACATAGGACAATACATAATATAAACCGTTTAATTGTCATTTCGCTCTGCTTTGGTAGTTAATCTAAATTCTAATTCTTTAGCCTCTTTAACACCTTGCTGTGTTTGCAAAATAGGTATACAGGTAAACATCCATTTCCACGAAGGCTCATCAAAAGGCACCTTCAAGAGTATAGTGTTCCATCCTTTCCGCAACGGGATTTTGGTCGGTTCACGATAAAAGTAATCTTCATCAATAAAGGGAACCTCGTCCGATTTCACCGGAAAGTCTGGTTGCCTCCATTTTGGAGGGGCTATACTATTTCCGTTCACCCATATTTTTGGTTGGGTATGATGCCATGACCCCTGTTTGGGAAAAGGGCCTCCTCGACGTCCCCCGGAACGCGACCATCCATGAAATCCTATCCAAAAATCCTGTTTGCGCACATCGGGTGAATATATTTGGGTCGTGGCGTAAAAAGTTCCGCGCTCTGCATCCGTTATCGAAGGAAATCCAAAAAAGTGCTTCAAATGAATAGTTCCCCCCATATAAGGGCCTTTCCAACTATACGGATGACCATCGATCAAGTAGCTTTCCTTGATTTCCGTTTCGATTGGAAAAGATGTCGAAACATCACCATTATGATCAAAAGGCCCTATGATCTGCCATGGTACATGGGTTTGGGAAACATAAGGAAATTCTTTGCTCGAAAAGAACAGATCACGGTGCATGATCACTTTTTCCTCCAAGCTTTGAAAGGCCTTGAATCCATCCGAATCGACTTCTGGAAGGATGGTCCAATACAGTTGGTCATAGTCTGGCCTTCCGTTCCAAATAGCATCAGAATAAAAAACGATGGATGGGTAGACGGGGTTCTGGCGTAAAATATCACGCTCTTTGGACACAGCATTATCAGGCCATGCACACAAGATACCACCCAGGGCCATAGCATCGCCACCTTTTTGGACGCCAGGCTGTTGAAAAAACAACCTTACCATTCCAGCCAAAGGGTCCAAATGGTTGATATAATTGGCTCTAGAGTCAATAAATTGCCTCCCTTTGGATGGAGGGTGCTGTGCCCATAATTGCTGTACGGTGACAATATCATTGTCCAGTTCAATTCCTTCTTTCCATGTGATAACCTTTCGATTGTTTTTCTGGATAAAAAGGGCAATAGTCTCTATAAACGCGTGCGGAACCTCCTCGGCCCTATTTCTTACCTCATCGGTGCCCATGTGTATATAGGGCATCTCATTGGCATCAGCAAGCGACATAAGCTCATCGAATAAATCCAAAAGAATGGCCAACACCTCTGGGTTACTCATTTTTTGGAAACCAAAGGCCCTGCGGAACGCCTCCGTATGACCGGGAATATCAAATTCCGGAATGACAGTGATGTTCCGCGCTTTACAAAAAGCCAAAATCTCCTTGAAATCCTCTTGCGAATAATACTGGCCCACATCCCTGGAAAAGGCACCGTCCGATTGCAATTGTGGATATTTAAGACTTTCCAATCTCCATCCTGGGTTATCGGTTAAATGCCAATGAAAAATGTTGTACTTGTAATTGGCCAGTACCTCAATCTGTTCTTTCAATTGGTCTACAGATTGAAAATTTCTTCCGGTATCGTGCATAAAGCCCCTGACCGCAAATGAGGGCCAGTCCGTAATCGTAACCATAGGTAAATGTGCGGCCCCATCCAATTTTCGAAACAATTGTTTTAAGGTTGCGATAGCATAATAAGCACCTTTCCTCGATGGTGCGGAAATCGTCACCACAGTATCTATTCTTAAATTATAGGCCTCATCGTTTGGTCCAAGGGAACTATTTCTTTGCAGTGTTATGGCTAAACCCGCTGTTTCATATGGAACCCCCTTTCCCTCTAAAAAGTCCTGAAGGAACCTTCCCGTATCCTTGGTAAAATCATTGGATTGTATGGAGAACCCATTAAAACTGACCCTTCCGTCCCCGTATTTGATATCCTTTGGAGTGGGTATAATAGGGTATTCGCTTTCCAGTTCTATTTCCATGGACTGTGAATAACCTTCACCTATGATTGCAAAAAAAAGGAAGCCTACCATACCGATCACGTACTGTATTTTGGTACAAATAGGAATGATGTATACTATAAGTATCTTCATTTTAATAGGTTAGGACCCAATCAACTCGTTCAAGGGGATTTTTTGAAAATATAGCTCCTTTTTTCCTTCATAAAGAATCCCCAAATAGTTGTCATCGATTATGGAAAGACATGAATATCCGTAAGTATCATCGGCATATAGTTCTATTTGGTTGCTCTCAGGCCAGGTCATTCCCAGATCAAAACTGGTTTTAATGGTGATGTGGTTACGACGGGTCTTGGAGTCTGGATTCGAAAAAAACAAAACCTTTCCTCGTTCAGGATGCTCATATGAAACGATACTCGCCATACAATTGGGTTCGATCAAGGCCTTTCGGGAGCTTGGATGTTCCACCCAAGTTTTACCCATGTCTCGGCTTACGGCCACAGATCGACCGTTCAAACTGTCCTTTCTATTGGCCCTATTACGGTCATCACGCATATTGAGCATTAGGGTTCCTTTGGATATTTGCACCACCTGTGCTTCGGTGGTCTCCGATTTGGCACCGGTACCCACTTTCCAGGATTGCCCCCCATCCTTACTGTAAATAATTGTTGAATGTGGAATCCGGTCCTTATCCTTAAACTGCGCAGGAAATACCAAGGTACCGTTGTCCATGGTAATACCCGCCCCTGGACCGTTAAAGAACAGTTGCCATTCAGGATTTTTTGTCGTCTCGGTAATATTGATTGGGGATGACCACGTCAAACCATCGTCCTCACTTTTTACCAGCATGAGCTGACCGGTTTTTTCCTCGGACAATCCGGGCTGGGAAGCATTCCATGCGCGCTCTCCTGGATATCCATGAAGCCAAAGGGCTGCCACCCAAATGGTATTGGTCGCTCGGTCCACGAGAACTGCTGGATCACCTATACCATTTTCATCTTCCGGCAGGCCATTGAATTCCCCCATATCCATGATTACCTTCATCGGTTCCCAAGTTGCTCCGCCATCCGTACTACGGCTCATCCCTACATCGATATTTTCTTGCAGATCTACAGGGTCATTATAGCGATTATCGTAAACAGCGATCAAAGTCCCGTTATTTGTGGTCGCCATTCCAGGTATACGATAGGTATCGATACCATCCTGACCCTGTTGTCTCAGCGCAATACCCAAACGCTGTGGTTGGGAAACCGCCTCCATTTGAACTGCAAGCTGGGAACCATCGGAAAATAGGACATTCAATAATTGTACATCGATTTTCCCTATTAAATTAGGCTGCTCGTTTACGCGAACCGCAAGCCAGAAGTATTGTTTGCCTTCGGTTAAGGACTGAATTCCACTAATGGAAAATGATTCCGCCAGATTTTTCGTTTTTTGGACCACCGATGCCTTCCCAAAATCATCCTCATCATGATAATGCAGTGTTGCTTCCACCAAGTCACCTATGTTAGTGGTCCCCTCCAAGGAGAATTCGAATTCCTCGACACTCAGTGTATCGGAAAGTTCAGGTACAGTCAGTTCCACCTTTAGTACTTGATTGTTATCTTTTCCTACCAAAACAGGCAAGATAGGTTGCTGTGCCTTTGCTTTGATGATATAGTTTTGTTTGTCACTGCATGAAAATGACGATAGAACAACAAGGACACTCAACGATAATTTGGATATAAGACGGAATAGATTCATTGTAGGGTATTTTTATTTTCGATTGTTTCAAATGCTTTCCAGCATTGATAAAGGGCACGTGGAACATGAAAACAGCCTTTCCATTTACCTCCCTTTAATGTTAAATGTGGGTATCCCTGACGATTTAAGTAACCGAACCATTCCCCATGTTCAGGGTCGGGAAAACGGCTCCAAGTGTACTGATGGACCTTTTCATACCATGCCCATATTTTGGGACATTCCGTGAGCTGGTACATTTTGGCCAATGCCACCAAAGCCTCTAGATGCACCCACCATAATTTTTGATCGTGTTCCAACTGTTGCGGTGGATGCCCCTTGGCATCCATAAAGTAAAAAATTCCACCGTATTGGTCGTCCCAACCATAGTCAAGAAGTCGTAATACGGTCTCTTTGGAAGTAGTCATCAAATCCACATCCTTTCTTCGGGACGCTATATCCGCTATAAACCACATGGCCTCCAAACCGTGGCCTGGATTGATCAACCGTCCCTCAAACGAATCGTTCAACGATCCGTCAAGATTGACATTTTCATAAATGAGGCCTGTCTCTTTTTTTAAGAACGTTCCCATTACCTCATCCACACAGGCATCCAAGGTGAGCTCCACCTGATCGGACGGCAGCACGTGTTCCAATTCCAGTACCAAGTTGGACAATATCATGGGCAGGGTGAAATTTTTAAGCGCTCTTGTCCCAGTACCCTTTTCATATTTTCCTTTGGGGCTATCCCTTCTTTCCAGAATATTCTGGTATGTTTTCTCAGCAATTTTCCCAGCTTCGCCATCCCCCGTTGCTTTGGCGTATTGGGCAAAAGCCATGGCAGCAAAACAATCAGAGAATATATTATAGGGCTGTACCAAGGGCTGTCCATCCGAAGTCAATGAAAAGTAGAAATTACCCTGTGGGTCCTTCCCAAACCTTTGAAGGAAGTCGATACCGGCTTTGGAAATGTCAAGCCATTTTTCATTTGGCTCCACGGTATTGTAGAGCATGGCAAATAACCAAGCCTGTCTTCCCTGTAGCCAAACGAATTTATCAGTATCATAAACCTTACCGAATCGATCAAGACAGGTAAAGTACCCCCCATGGGCAGGGTCAAGGGAATACTTTTCCCAAAATGGAAGGACATCCGTCAACAGAGCTGTTTTGTAAATTGAAGAATATTTCATATTATGTATGACATAATACAAATATACATAAATTTTCAATATATTTGTACTCCTCCTTAAAAGGAATTATGTTTATTTGCCAGCATTGGCATCCAAGATGCGCTAAGGCAGCAATTCGTTAATCTATGAAGCAGTTAAAGAAATTAAAGCCGGTCGATACCCTTTCACTTGTAGACAAAGTTGAATTGAGCTTACTGGAGTTTTTCAAAGTGAACGAGATGGGTCCAGGCGATCCCATCCCCAAGGAATTGGATTTTGCCAAGAGCCTAGGTGTCAGTAGAACTGTTGTTCGGGAAGCGCTGCTGCGGTTAAGGACGCTTGGACTCATCGAATCCAAAAAACATCGGGGCATGATATTGAAGCAGCCCGACATTATCAATAATTTTGAACGCATCATGGACCCGACCCTTTTGGGCACGGAAACCTTAAAAAATCTGTTCGAACTACGTTTGATCTTGGAGATGGGTATGGCGGATTTTCTCTTCGAGCACAAGACGGACAAAGACATTGATGAACTGGAGGCCATAGTTGAAGAGGAAGAGGCCACTGATACGGGCAAGGTTCGATTTTCTTTGGACAAAGAAATTGCCTTCCACGGCAAGCTCTATCAAATTTCAAAAAATGACACCCTACAACGGTTCCAAGGTTTATTGTTACCTGTTTTTGAGTACGTTTACCTAAGGGATACCGAAAACCGTGATTTGGATGAATACCATTACACCAAGGGTACGTTTGTAACGCACCGAATGCTTCTGGACAATTTAAAAATAGGATCACCCGAAACATTTCGAAATGCCATGAGACGCCATCTAGAACCACATTTTGATCATATTTTTAAATACGAAAAAAAGTAAGCTTTCGTCCTCATGCAGTTATCAACATAATTCGTCATTACCGGATTTAACATGCTGTTTACCAAGTGATGGACGCACAACACCAACTGTTATTGGTGAAGGTTACTTCCCTTTCTGTGGAGGTTCTAGCGAAATCATCCTATCCCACCTCTTTTTACGCGCTCTATTTCGCCACGAAAAAAGGCCCGATACAATCGGACCTCCTTCTCTTGAATCAAATAACTAAACTAACTAACTCAAATCATTTCGCGTACCTTTTTATTCCCAACCAGGGGTTTGGTCCAATAACGGATTACGCCCGATCATGTCGTCAGAAATTGGTAATAACAACTTGTACTCATCTCCTGGGTTAAGGAAACTGATATTGTCAATGACAAAATCGTCGCCCGCACGCCTAAGGTCCCACCAGCGCTTTCCTTCGGCTACAAACTCCTTGTAACGTTCGGTCAAGATTGCGTTGGTATTGGCAACTTGTGTACCATTTGAATAAGCGTGAATATTGGGATCGTAATCTTCACCATAGGCCCTTTGGCGAATTTGATTGATTTCCCCTGAAGGATCTTCCCCTAAGTAATTTTTGGCCTCTGCCAACAGTAACAGTACATCGGCATATCTATACAAGGGTACATCATTTTCAAATATTCGCTCGGTAGCGTCTACCCTTCCCAAAAATTTGTTCAATATGGAACCAAAGTAAGTAGGCTCGTTGTACATGGCATATCCTGCACCACCATTGTCATCGGTGTATAACTGGATAAATGTCGCCTTCTTTCTGTCGTCCGCATTGTCATCCAATAGCAGGATGGTCTTTTCGGATGGTCCATAACGATTCGCACCTGCAATGATAAAATCGCTCATGGATTCGCCATCAGCATTGAACTGCGGATTGATTTCCGTCGTCCTTCCCGTAAAACTGTTGTAAATATTGGAAGCTTCGTCCCGTTGATATTGCAAAGCAAATATGAATTCATTATTTCCTTCATTGGCCACACCCCATAACTCATCAATACTTGGGGCCAGTCCAATACCAATGGGAGCTATCTGCTCCAACGCATCCTTGGCCGTAGTAAAGTCGGCGCTACCACCTCCCATCAAATTTCCGGACCATATATATACATCCCCCTTGAGAGCCAAGGTCGCGGCCTTGCTCCAAAAGTTTCTATTGCCTTCCCAGAAAGTAGTATCTGAGCCAAATGCGGCCAATGAGGCCTCAATGTCCGATTTTACCTGGTCCATTACCTCAGCCTGAGTAGATCTTTCCCTACTCAACCCGTTGGGGTCCACAGTGGACAAAGGTTCCAAGATAATCGGCACATCGCCCCAGGTCTTTAATAAGGTATAGTAATAAAATGCCCTCAAGCCATAGGCTTGACCCAATAAATGGTCTTTGTCCGATTCGTTGATGAACTCCACATTGGGTACATTGGCCAAGAAGTCGTTTACCCGATGTATCTGGGTGTAAAACCCGGCCCATCCTCCAAACGGAGCGGTTGCCTGGGTAAAACTGGATTCGATCAAGGCTAGGTTGGAAGGGGACTCATACGTTCGTCCGCCCCATACATCACTTCGTATTTCACCGAGCAGCCACAAGTCTGCGGCTTCCCCGCGCAAGCTGGCAAATAGGCCGGTATGGGCGGTTCTTGCACCTTCCTCTGTATCCCAAAAACCTCCGGTAGTCAGTTCACTCGGTGCGTCCAGCTCCAATTCGCTTTCACAGGAATAGAAGCTTATTATTGCTGTTAGAATATATATATACTTTTTCATCACTCTAATTTTAAAATGTTACATTAAGTCCGATAGTTATCGTCTTTGGCACCGGAAATTCTCCGTACTGCACCCCTCCAACCTCTGGTGTATCACCACTCATGCTCTTAAAGTAATGCAAGTTGGTTCCCGTAAGGTTTAGGCTCAATCTTTTGATTACATCACCAAAATAGGCTGATGGAAAATCATAGCGGAGCGTCACCTCCCTCAAGGCCAGGTAATCCCCTTTCTCCCAAAACTGTTCATTAGCTTCGGTCTGCAGGCTGGCAACGCTTTCATTACCCCTCCATACGTTCTTGGTTCCGTTCACAAAAACAAATCGGGGCCAGTCCGTATCGGTGTTGTCCGGTGTCCATGAATCAAGCACTTCCACCGGTTGTGCCAAGTTCCCTTGTGTCTGTCCATATCCCTTGTTACGAATATGGTTCCAAACCAAATGTCCGGTAGCAAAATCCGTTTGCACAAATAGACTGAAGTTTTTGTAGGTCACGCTAGTGTTAAAGCCCCCAACAAAATCAGGAGTTGTACGACCGATGACCTTTCTATCCAGGTTATTGATAATCCCATCTCCATTTTGATCGACCCACTTGACATCACCCGCCCATCGCTGGTTCCTACTTGCGGCAGGAGCAAATTCGTCCGTAATGGCATTGTCTGCATCCGCTTCAGCTTGATTGGCATAGATACGCTCTTGTTCAAAAGCAACGATAAGGTCGCCACCAAAACGTTGGCCTTCCTGCAAACCGCCGACCCATTCTTCTTGGCCGGTTGACGGATTCCAAATCAAGCTGCCCCCCTGTCGGTTTCGCTCATTATCGTTTTCGGGCAAAGCAACCACATAGTTTCTATTTCTGGTGAACGTTGCCCCCATATTCCAAGTAAAGTCTTCCTTTCGAATGATATCACCATTGACCTGAAGTTCAAAACCTCTGTTCCTATAGGTACCGTTATTGGTCAGTATACCACTGAACCCAGTATAGTAAGGCAATGTCAGACTGGCCAATTTATCCTTGATATCCCTGGTATAGACGTCTGCAATAAGGGACAATCTGCTATCAAATAGGGAGACATCCAATCCAACATTGAAGGTGGTGGCCTTTTCCCATTTTAGGTCAAGCGTGGCCAAACTGGTATTGGCGTATCCCGTCTGTCCGTTATACACACCTTGGGAACCATAGGAACCATAGACTCCATAGTTGCTCAATACATCTTGGTTACCATTCACACCATAACTAAGCCTTGGCTTAAATGTAGTTAACACCTTTTCCAATCCCCAATCCTGGAAAAACGATTCATTGTGGGCGTTCCAACCAAAGGAAACCCCTGGGAAGAATCCGTACTTGTTATTGCCAAGTCTGGAAGAACCATCGTTTCTAAAGGTAAAACCGAATAAATACCTATTATCATAATCGTACAGCAATCTACCGAAAGTGGAGGTAATCACATATTCGGTTTCAAAGCTAAATGGTATACCATTGGCCTCGGCACCTGCATTGAGGGTCTCGATCAAATCGGTAGGGGAATTACGTGTGCCTGCAGATGTTCGAAAGAAGTTATCCTTAAAATATTCTGCCCCGATCAAGGCATTTACATTGTGTCGTCCAAATCGTTTGGTGTAGTTCAGCGTACCGGTATACTGATTCCTCAGCGTCCTATCCAGACTTACCGAAGCCTCTCTTGCCGTGCGCAATGGGCCATCTGTACTTCCTGTCCTAAAGGCCCGGTTAAAGCTTTCGTTATGGTTGTTGATTGCAAAATGACTACCTGTCAAAGACAAGGTCAAATCGTCAATGATGTCCCATTCCAGCCCTACGGAAAGCTGCAAACGCTGCTCCAGATTTTTACGAACAAATTTGTCCTGATAATACAATGGATTACCAAATCCTTGATTTTGCCCTACAGCAAACTGATCAGAAAAGGTACCATCAGGATTGCTATCAAACGTCCGTGCTGTGGGAGCCTGTCCTTGAAATCTTCTAAATACAGTGTCCTCACTGCCCAAAGGGCTTAAATTTAAATTAGAGTGCGAGTACAGGATATTCGAGTTAACCTCAACTCGATCTGTTACCTTGTAAGATCCGCTAAATTTGCCGGAATACCTCTTAAAACCAGAACCTAAGATAAGCCCTTGGTTATCAAGAAGCCCCAATCCCATATAATAAGTTCCTTTCTCGTTGCCCCCATCAAAAGAGAGGTAATGGTCTTTGGATTCACTGTTTTGATAGATGCGGTCACCAACGCCCTTGTTATCAAAAAATAGTATTTGTTGTGCAGGATTCAATATATCCGGTATCGCACGCCATCCGGGCTGATCTAGCAAATATTGATTGTCCGCTGTCAACAATTGGGTCGTAAATGGATCATTGGTCGTATTGTTTCCAGTTCCCGCACTTTGATTGGCATCCAAAAACGCACCGAAAGCACCTGGGTTATTCGTTGCCTCCCTGAACCAGGCTATGGACTGTCTATTGTAATTGATGTGATCCGCAGCTCCCAGATATTGTTGGTCGTTACGCTCTTCGTTGATGCTGTAACGGTATTTATAATTAATGGAAGACCTTCCTGCCTTACCCTTTTTGGTGGTTATCAAGATAACACCATTGGCCGACCTTGCCCCATAAATGGCTGTTGCCGCGGCGTCTTTAAGAACTTCCATCGATTCGATATCATCCGAATTGAGGGCAAAAAAGGAACTTGGCACACCATCTACCAATATGAGTGGCGAATCACTTCCATCGAAGTTGGTTCCGCCCCGGAGTACTACTTGTGGTGTAGCTCCAGGTTGCCCAGTGGTATTGGTCACCCTAAGTCCGGCTACCGTACCCTGCAAAGCTGTGGCAGGATTAGATCGCGTGGCACTTTCCAGTACTTTGGTATCCAATTTGGCCACAGAAGAGGTAAGGGTGGAACGTGATTGACTACCATAACCCGTTACAACAACCTCATCCAAGACCGCTGTACTTTGGGACAGCATGACATCAATAACCGTTTGGTCGGTTATCTCCACTTCTTGCGCGGTAAATCCGATATAACTGAATACCAAGACGTCCCCAGTGGCAGCTTCAATGGAATAATTTCCATCAAAATCCGTTTGTGCACCATTGGTGGTACCCTTTACCAATACAGTGGCACCCGGAAGTGGTATCCCTTCTTGATCTGTGACAGTACCGGTGATTTGGCTTGACTGCGCGTAAACCGAAACTGCAAATACATTCAGCAACAGGGCTAATACGAACAGGACCGAAGTCCTATTCATGCCCAAGGCCCTTATCGGACCCGATGCCTTATTCTTTTCAGCATTCTTTGAGAGTTTCATAGATGTAATAGTTTGATTAATTAAGTGTTATGAGCAAATATATATAATTATTTGTATTATGTATTACATAATAATTTAAAATCTTTAAATGCGTTTGTCTGAATCCCTATGACATGGCTCAGGAAAATACTCAGAAATCCCTTCTTTTTTGAACAGTTTAAAAGCTTTTAGCAATTCGTCATCATTAAAGGTTCTATGCGGAAAGCGGCTAGGACCCATATCCAGTCCCAGATGTCTCATAAAGCTTTTTCCCCCACCGTGATATCCTCCCATGGTTTCCAATATCTGCACAAATCGGATAGCCTTCCCCTGAAGCTGCTTGGCAGCATCCACATTTCCTTGGGAATTGTATTTGGCCACATCATGATAAAGTGGTGCCAAATGGTTATAGGTACTGCCTACCCAGCCCTGGGACCCGACCAATAGACTGTCAACATACTTTTCGTCAATACCAAAAAACATGTCTACAGTATCACCACCCTTCTCCATGCATTGTTTAAAATCTTCCAGATTATCCTCGGTATATTTTATCCCTGCGAAATTGGGAATACGCTTCTTGGCCGTATCAAGGAATGCCAACATGGGAAGGTTCACCCTTGTAAGTACGGGAATATGATAGTAATAAAAAGGTATGTCCGGAGCCGCACTGGCAATTTCTGCGCAATAGTGTACAAGTTCATCCACGGTCTTCGGGCGAAAATAAAAAGGGGGAAGGGCTGCAGTTGCATCCACCATATCAGCACTGTGCAGGGCCAATTCTTGGGCCTCCCTCAGGTTGGTATGCCCGACATGGTTTATGACATAAAACCCCTGCTCCCTTAAAGCGGTCCATGCCTCAATCAATTTCATTCGTTCCGAAGTACTTAAAGAAACAAAGTCCCCAGTGGAACCATTGACAAATGCTCCCGATACTCCGTTGGACATTAAATAGCGGCCATATTCCACAATAACATCCGTGTTAAGCAACCCGTTGGTATGCATCGGTGCATACGTTGCTGCAATGATTCCTTTCATAATTGTATTATGTATTACATAACAAAGTAATTGTTTTTTTTTTAATTATTCAAATATTTGAGCAAAATATGTCTGTCCATATTTTCAAATGGCTTCACATATCCGATTCTTGCATTGGTCAAATAAATGGTTTGCAGACGCAATATTCCTGTACAGTCAATGCACCTAACTTAAGGATAGCAAAGGAAACTACAGTAATGAAAGCAGGTTGGTCAACCACAATGACATGCCCATCCTCTTAGAAACCCCCGTCCTATTTTGGAACTGCCCCGATTGCAATCCATGCCATATGGTCTGCAGCCGACTACCCAAGAAAGTTATCACTCCATAAGCAGTTATTGTTAATATGTATGACATAATTAAATTGACTTTTCGTAGGTCAACTGCCAAAATTAACGGTACTTTGCCCGAGAGTTATTCTCGTTGCACGTTAATGGCCAATAACATCGTATCCAATAGGACAAACTACTTCAGGGCATATCCAAAAGCATGAAAAAGACCCATTTATGGAAACCAGGGAATATGCTACTGCTCGCAGGCATACTGTTGATCGCTATGAATCTTCGACCTGCACTGGCCAGTGTGGGTCCATTGGTATCCGATATTCAAGCATCCACAGGTCTTTCCAACGGACTTTTAGGCCTTTTGACCACCCTTCCTTTGATTGCTTTTGGTATTATTTCGACTTTGACCCCCTTGGTTACAAGAAGACTAGGTATGGGATGGACCTTGTTTTTGGCAATGGCCCTATTGACCTTGGGTATCGTCATAAGATCGTTCGGTCCCATTTTTACGCTCTACTTTGGCACCTTGCTCATCGGAGTAGCCATTTCTTTTGGGAATGTAATGCTACCAAGTCTTACAAAGCGAAATTTCTCAGAAAACTCGGGTTTGATCACCAGTCTTTATTCGAGTGTTATGGCCATTGGTGCCGCCTTGGCAGCAGGCTTAAGCGTTCCCTTGGCCCAGCAGCATAATCTTGGATGGCAAGGCTCTCTGGCCGTATGGGCCGTTTGTGCTTTCCTTGCTGTTTTACTTTGGCTCCCTCAAGTCACTCGACTTAAACGAACTCCACCCAGCAATAATCGCCCAACAGGTCCAAAAACATTATTAAGATCCAAGCTGGCCTGGCAAGTAGCCTTGTTTATGGGACTGCAATCACTAACCTTTTATGTAATCCTGGCGTGGCTACCATCCATCATTCAAGATAGGGGTCACGGTGCCAACTATGCTGGATGGATGCTTTCGCTATCGCAAGCTACGGGCATATTGGGATCTCTATTGATTCCCGTACTGGCCGGTCGGCGGAGGGACCAACGATCCATCGTGCTTTTGTTGGCCGGCATAGAAGTAATCGGCCTGGTAGGACTTATTGTTCCCTCGCTGGGACTGGTTTGGCTATGGGTGTCCTTGATCGGATTTGTGCTGGGCGGTACCTTCGGACTGTCCTTACTCTTTTTGGTACTTCGCTCACGGGATTCAGATGAAGCCACCTCCCTTTCCGGAATGGCACAATCCATAGGATATATCATTGCAGCCACAGGCCCATCCCTATTTGGGGCTATCATAGACATTATAGGTAGCTGGACCCCCGCCTTGGCCGTCCTATTTGTAATAGCTGCACTGAAATTTTTTATGGGTATGGGTGCTGCAAAACCCGGCAAAGTATAGTGGTATCCTACCCATCGAATTATTCCAACCATGTCATCATACTCGCTTAGATGTCCCATTCGTTTGATACACCCTCGAACTCGTTCGTCCTTTTGTTACAGTGGTAGGCCTTTTCCTATTGATTGACGTTTAAAGCTGTTGAACGGATGGCTTCACCAATGTATTCCGCCTTAGCTACTTTCATTGTTGGATGAAGCGATAAACGCAGCTAACCAGTTTTATTGGATAAATCCCGAGTGCTGACTTCATTTATCAACTGCGTTGACAAAGTAAGTTCACTACATTGAGTTTCTTGGGGAAATCCGCCAATATAATGTCCAGAACTTTTATTGTTTCCTAAAATATGCTGACAAAGATCTGCATTGGGATTACCAATTTACCCTAGCTCAATTGCACCTGCACCAAACTGATTCAATCAGCCAATATAAATGTATCCTATTCCTTATTGTTCCCAATCCATATACCCATGAACAGCCGCCTGGCAAAATCGACACTGTTTTTATGTATTCTTTACATTCCCTTATAACTTTTTGATATACGAGGTACACTGCTCAAATGTTTCAAAAATTTGGGACTCTGGTATAAGCGAAGGTATCAGGTTGACCCGCTCCATCATGTATCGCGGCTGTTCCAACACATGGACCAAAAGCACATGGGTGCCTGCTTTTCGAAGTGCAATCAAGACATCTTCAAGTGTATAGAGACCAGACTGATCAAGGTACTGCATGCGGTCCATTCGGATTACAACGATAGATGCCGTTTTAGGGATTTGCTGGGCCAATTGTTGAAAATCATTGGTGGAACCAAAGAACAAAGGCCCTTTTAGATGCTTGATAAAGACATTCTGTTTGAGTTCATCTGTAAAATCAGCTTCATCCGCCCAACCCTTTTCTTCCTTTAATGTCTTAACATCGGACCTTTGGGCGGTCAAATCTCCCATCTTTTTCATGAACATGAGTGATGCGATTACCAGACCTATCCCAACGGCATACACCAAGTTCCAAATAGAAGACAAGATCATAACGACCAACATGATTATCACCTCAGAACTTACCCTGAATGGACCAAACTTAACGTCCCTCGGCAGATGTGGTATGGCCCTTAGACCCTTATAATCGATCACCCCTATCCCTACCGTTACCAAAATACCGGCTAAAACCGCTGCAGGTATCTTGGATGCCACTGGTCCCAATGCCAATAGTACTACCAACAATAGTATGCCTGCTACCATTCCTGATAACCTGGTCTTACCGCCTGCATTGATGTTGACAACGGTACGTATTGTGGCACCTGCGCCCGGAATGCCACCAAAAACTGCTGCAACGCTGTTTCCTATTCCCTGCCCAATCAATTCCTTATTGGGCTTATGCTGGGTCTTAGTCATATTGTCCGCGACCACAGAAGTCAACAGAGAATCGATTGCTCCTAAAAGGGCTAAGGTAAAGGCAGTAAAAATATAAGGCGTAACAGAACTCAACTTAAAAGATCCAAACATTTCCAAATGTGGTATAGGAAATCCACTTGGAATCTCTTGGATGGGTCTATACTCCCAACCGAATCCGTAAGCGACCCCGGAAACGACGACTAATGCCACCAAGGCACTTGGAATCTTGGTCGTGATTCTTTTGAACCCATAAATAATGGCAATGGTGGCCAAGGCCAAGGCCAGTTCCAACCAATCAATCCGTTGCAATGCCCTTGGCAATACCCTAATGGTACCTATAACCCCGGAGGCATCCTTATTCGCCAAGGTCTTTGCCTCCTTTAAAATATGTTCTTCGGACACCTCCCCTGCTCTGGCAATGGTTTCATGGAAATCTTCAAGTACAAGAATTCCTTCCTTTGATTCTTCTTGAAGAATGTTCTTAAGAATTATCTCTTCCGCCTCGGGCCTATATTGATCTACAAATTCGACGTCGTCATTTGGATAGTAGCCTATGGAAGGTAATAACTGGGTTACCAGAATAATGATCCCAATAGCTGTCATAAAACCTGAAACTACTGGATAAGGGATATATCGGATGTATCTGCCAAGCCCTGCAATACCCAACAAGATCTGCAGAAGTCCGGCCAAAAGAAACACCATCAAAATAGCTGGAAGCGCCCTCTCAAGATCACCATCGTTCATGGCGACAATAC
Source organism: Allomuricauda sp. MMSF_3307 (assembly GCF_030733585.1). NCBI lineage: Bacteria > Pseudomonadati > Bacteroidota > Flavobacteriia > Flavobacteriales > Flavobacteriaceae > Allomuricauda > Allomuricauda sp. MMSF_3307. The sequence continues at coordinate 231,066 of NZ_JASHIQ010000004.1, read as the reverse complement.
TGGCAACCACCACCATGGTCACAGCGGTCATTGGTGCGGTCGGACCCGAAATTTGGGTATGGGTACCCCCGAAAAGCGCCGCAAAAAAGCTGATAAAAATGGCTCCATAAAGTCCAGCACTAGGCCCCAGCCCCGAACTGACCCCAAAAGCCAATGCTAAGGGCAGGGCCACAATCCCCGCTGTGATACCTCCAAATACGTCTCCTCTAAAATTGGAAAAAAAATTCTTCATTGTAGATCTTATAATTGTTCAATGCTGTCCCTTTGGGACGACGGATTCCATACTATTAAATAGATGAACTTGAATTAAGCCTGATGACAACGTCTTCCTCACTTGCTATTATTGGTTACTACATTGACTGTTCGCTGTTATGTATGTTGCATTATGCCGTGGCAATTCCTTTAACCATATAAAAGTCAGTTAGAAAACAAAAAGGGCCATTGTCTCGGCCCTATTTTGATGTTTTACTTGCCAAAGCGTTCTAAAATCTTGGTAAGCAGCAGCAACTTCAACTGGTTGTATCCTTTTAAGTGATTCATATAACCATCCCTGTTTTTCTCATGCGTATTAAGATAATAGGCATCACATTCCATGGTATCGCATTCTATCGCGTTGGCCATGTTCCGTTCATAACGATACAGGTTTGCCAACCGCAGTTGATTCTCTCTTTGGAGGACCAAAAGTCTTTGATGGAGCGAAGGGTTCCCCAATAACCGTTTTTCCAAAGGAACCAGATATTGTAATTCCTCGTTAATCCATTCCATAGTTTCAGTCCAGTTGGTGATTTCCAACTTATCCTTTTTACTGATAATTCGGCTTACGGATTCGTGAAAGTGGGGCCTACCGACTGATTTCATAGCACCATATTTAAATTCAAGGACTCATTTTCCTGTTCAATATCCTCAATGGTCAGCCTCTGACTACCAGATGGAAATTCCCAAACGATGGAATCCCCGTTGGCGTATCCCATGACCGCGGCCCCCATTGGGGTCAATATCGATATGCAATTGTTTCTGACATCGCTTTTTGCGGGCAATACCAGTTTGAACTTCTTATGCCAACCCGTTTCGGAGACAATGGTAACATTGGAATTGAACCGTATCACATCATCTGGCATTTTATCTTCATCCAGGATCTTGGCACCTTCCAATTCATCCATTAATTTTTTAACAGATTTTCTCCAAGCATTGTCCTTATGGTACCCCGAGAGGTTCAACAGGCGTTTTAAAAGAACATATTCCCTTTTTTCAATCAACAAGCTCCCGTATTTCATTTCATTTCATTTTAGTTTAAATCATTTCTTCTTTTGGACACTCCATTCGAGATATCCTTTTTTGGTTACGATAGTTCCTTATGGAAAAATGCCACGCTGAACATAAGTCTCCTCCAAACGCTCAATGGCTATTACAAATGCGGCAGTCCGCATGTCGATATGCTGCGTCTTGGTTTTGTGTGCAACCTTGGTGAACGATTCCCTCATTTTTCTTTCCAAACGTTCCAACACCTCATCAATACTCCAAATTTCACCGTTACGGTTTTGCAACCATTCAAAATAGCTTCCGATTACACCACCTGCATTACAAAGAATATCCGGTATGATATCGATGCCTCGCCCCAAGAGTATTTCCTCTGCCTTAACATCGGTTGGTCCATTGGCCCCTTCGGCAATCAGACTCGCCTTTATCAAAGGGGCATTGTCCACGGTAATCTGATTACCCAATGCTGCAGGGATGCAGATATCACATTCCAATCCAAAGAATTCCGAATTGTCAATACTGCTTGCTCCGGAGAACCCCGTAATACTTCCTTTATTGGCCTTGGCATAATCCAAGAGTGATTCTGGACAAATCCCTCCTTCATTGCGAATGCTACCATAGGCATCCTGTACGGCCGTAAGGAGCGCCCCTTCCTTGACAAGAAAATGGGCCGCCCAATAGCCTACATTTCCAAATCCCTGTACAATGAACTTCTTGTTTTTTAATTCCAGTTTTTTGTGTTCGGCCCAAAATTTAATGGTAAGGAAAACACCGTAGCCCGTTGCGCGGTCCCTACCTTCGGAACCACCGGCGCCTATAGGTTTTCCCGTTACTACATGGAGGTTTTTCGATCGTTCATTAGGGGATTTGGTCGACATGTAGGTATCCAAGATCCACGCCATGGTTTGGGAATTGGTATTTACATCAGGGGCAGGTATGTCCAACTCTGGCCCAATATTATCACCAAGCGCATAGGTGAACCTCCTAGTGATTCGTTGCAGCTCATCCTGGGAATACTTGGTGGGGTCCAATTGTATACCACCCTTAGCCCCACCATAGGGCAACCCTGCCAAGGAGGTCTTCCAGGTCATCCACATGGCCAAGGCCCTCGCGGCATCAATGTCTACAGTTGGGTGGTACCGTAATCCACCCTTATAGGGACCCAAGGCATTATTGTGCTGTACCCTATAGCCGGTAAAAATCTCTACCTCCCCATCATCCATTCGTACCGGAAAGTGTACCACCAGTTCATTGTTGGTGACTTCCAATATTTTTCTAATGTTTGGATTGAGCCCGATAATATCAGCCGCATTGTTGAACTGACGCATCACATTGTCCAACATCCCTTGTTTGGACGGTCTTTTCTTTTTTGTTAACACTGTTGTCATATTAAAATAGTTAGTGGTATGTCGTATACCTTTTGTTGTTAATTCATTTCATCCGATATCACTATCGCAGGCAACTTACTTTCTTCAAGATAATGTTGGTATTCGTTACATATCGTAGTGTGCGTTCTTTCTTTGCTCAATGAACAGTACGATCTATGAATACAGGTAGAGCATATGCTTCTTAAAAATTCATTCATGGGACATTTGTTTTAGTTTCATTCAATTAACGAATAGGATATAATGTCTTAATGGGCTGAAAAACCAACATTAAGATGGACACCGCGATAACAATCAAAAAACCGACCTCCAAATTGGACAACATCATATTGACCTTCAGTGATTTTTCAGAAAGCTTTGTCAATTGTCCACTTTCTTCCAATTGAATCTCTTCTAAGGAATCCAAGGTTTTTTTGATACCGTCAATTTGGATTATAAGCTGTTCTTTGTCATTGATATATCCAGTATTTGTAATATGTACATCTGAAGGTGTTAACCCAATGAATTGTTCTCGCAAACGCCTCAAGAATTCCGCTTCTTCCCTTGTGAGATCTGTGCTGGCGAAATCATCGAGGATACTACCGATTTCTCCTTCAGTATCGATTAAGAATGTTCCGTTTTCAACCACTTCCAATTCACTCTCGTGAAGGATGTTTCTCAATTGATAGATGAAGTTTTGAGCCACCACCCGGTCATCATGAATCGAGGCTACCGCATGCTGAATCGTGGAAAAGTGGCGCCGGTCCACTAAATTAGTCGCCAATACCAATAAAAATGCCACGGCGAGTACAAGACCTGCCAGTATACGTTGCTTAATTGAAAGTTTTGCACTCATATGCCTTTTCCTTTTATTGTTCTTATCGATCGGTTACATTGGTCATCAGTACTGCCCCTCGTCTCCTTACTTCCAACCACCCTCTCCAAGCTTTGACCTGGTTTTGAGGAATCGGAATGTATTTCCCCGTTAGCTTCCACATTGGTCGTTACCACAATTTGGTCCACCTCCACTATACGAAATATAGTGGCGTGTCCAGGGATACCGTAAATCAGGGTATCGCCCTTTGATAGTCCAATAATCGAACAACCCATGGCACCAACCACCGAATACTTTCCCTTTTCCCTATCGGCATCCTTGGGTGGAACTAACTGAAATGTATGCTTAGCTCCTGTCGAACTTTCTAGGGTCACATGGGTATGTAATCTTACTACATCATCTGGCATACTATTCTCATCCACGACAACCGCGTGTTGTATGTTCTCGACCAATTGTGCCAACAGCTCGCCGTGGATATAGTCTTCCAAGCCTAATGATTGCTCCAAATACCCTTTGATCGTCAAAAACTCATTGCTCTCCAGGAGAAGGCTTCCTAATCTGCATGGGTGTCCTGCCATCATTTTGTATTATATTTATCACGATGGAGAAAATAACACTCCATACCGGTTAATACATTGTGCCAAACCAGAAGGCAAATGATGTACCCTAATTACTAAAAGAGCTTACTTATTTTTTAAACACCTGATAATCAGATATTTATTTGTTGAACAAAAAATGGACTGAAAATTGGGTTTGGGTAGATTTTACCCAATTGGTCAAGATTCGACCAATTCAATCAAGCTTGTCGCGAAGTGTTTTTCTATTGATCTGCAATATTTCAGCTGCCTTACTTTTATTCCCCTTAGTATGGGCCAAGACTCGTTGTATATATTGCTTTTCCATTTCCCTTAAAGGGATGAGCTCTTCCTCGGGAAACTCAATTTCATATTTTAAAAAATCAGGTAAATCCTTGACGCCCACAGGGCCATCGGCCATGATGACCGCTCGTTGAATTACATTTTCAAGTTCTCTTATGTTTCCAGGCCATGGATAACGCTCCAATATACCGAGGGCGTCCGGTTCGATGCGCAACAAACGGTCCTTGTATTCTATCCCATACTTTTGTAGAAACCTGTCCGCCAGTAATGAAATGTCCGATCTTCGTTTTCGAAGCGGGGGCACCATAATCTCTACCACAGTCAATCGATAGTAAAGGTCTTCCCTAAAGTTTTTATTTTTGATTTCCTCCTTGAGGTCCAGATTGGTGGCTGCCACAACGCGTAGATTTATTTTTTCCACCGTTCTGGAACCGACCTTGGTAATTTCCTTTTCCTGCAATGCCCTTAATAATTTGGTCTGCACATCCCAACAAGCTTCCCCAATTTCATCTAGAAAGAGGGTTCCTCCATCGGCTGCCTGAAAAAATCCATTACGGTTTTGTTCTGCGCCGGTAAAAGCACCTTTGGCATAACCGAATAATTCAGCTTCCTGTAGGTTCTCCGGTATGGCTCCGCAGTTTACTGCAATAAATGGCCCCTTACTAAATTTTCCACCATAATGAATGGCTCTTGCCACCAATTCCTTCCCAGTTCCACTTTCTCCCTGAATTAAAACCGTTGCCTGGTTATTCGTTACCCTATCAATAACCGAAAGCACTTGCTTAAAGGCCTCTGAATTCCCCACCATGCCATTGAACTCTTCATTATGCTTCTTGACCGGGGGCCTCACAGCTAAAGTTTGGCGGTGTTTCCCTTCCGACAAAGCCTTTTTAACTGCTGTTTTGAGTTCTTCTTTCGTAAACGGCTTGGTAATATAGTCCATGGCTCCCGATCGAAGTACCTCTAAAGCTCCATCAACGGAAGGATAGCCCGTGAGTACAAGTTTTGGCATGTTTGGATAACGTTCATTGGCATACTTCAACAATTGTATTCCGTCCACTACGGGCATTTGGATGTCCGTGATCAATAGATCTATCGATGCATCCTTTAAAATAAATAAAGCTTCCTTTACCGAAATTGCTTTAAACACATGGTAATCAAGTGTCCTGAGCATCCTGGTCAACAATTCCAAAATCTTGATATCATCATCTACAATAAGAATGTTCTCTCTGTTCAAGGGCATATCCGTTATTTTGGAAACTCTAAGGTAAAAATAGTACCTTTTGGCGTATTGGGCCTATGGGTTATGGTTCCTTTATAGCTTTTGATGATGCCGTGGACAACGCTAAGCCCTAGTCCTGTTCCTTCCCCGATGGGTTTGGTGGTGTAAAACGGCTCAAAAACTTTGTTTTCCTGACCCGGTTCAATACCCTTTCCATAGTCGACAATATGAACGATCACCTTTTCCCTACTATCGAGTAATTCCAGTTTGATTTCACCACCCACGGGCGAATAATAGGCTGCATTCATGATCAGGTTAAACATGACCTGTGTCAATTGCACAGCATTGGCCCTTATCCTTAAGTCTTCTTTGGTAAAGGATTTTACCACGGTCAATCCCTTTTCCCGAAGTGACGGCCCCATAAGGCGTATGACACTATCAACGATTCTTTTAAGTTCGACCTGCTCCATTTGCTGAGGCATTTCACAGGTGAAGAACATCAATTTTTTTACGATTTCCCGGCTGAAGATGGCATTGTCCATAATTGTTTGTAAATCCCGCCTTGTCCCCGGGTCCTTAGCCTCATCCAATAGCAATTCCGCAAACCCTAGGATATTGGCCAAGGGAGTGTTCAATTCATGGGCAATACCCGCCGTTATCTCTCCCATAATATGCAAACGGTCATTTCTTTCCATTTGCCTTTTGGTTTCCTGTTCGCTGTCATGGATATGTTTTCGTTCCAAAAGATTCCCTACGGCCAGGCATACATTCTTTAGTAGTGTGCTTTCCTCTGGAAGGAAATCCTTTGGACTGTAGTCTGATGCGGGATACCCGACTGTAATGGTCCCTGCACTCTTATTGAACACCAAGACTTCACTGGACAAACATACCATTTGCCTATCAAATCCGCTCGTCCGGACATCATATCTTCCAATGGAAATCTCACACTCCGCGGCCACCTCGTATTGCCATCCTCTTTTTAAACAATAGGCTATGGCTTCCAAAGAGGTATACAATTCATCATATCCTGAATTTACGATGATGGAGGTAACCTCATATAGGCAGGTCAACTCCTTTACTCGTTCCTTTAGCTTGTGATCGGTGTTTTTCATAACATTTAATAATAAAACAATAAAGGTAATTGGTTCTATGGCAAGCTTGACCAGATACTAAATAATACCGTATAAAGGGTTTTCCATTTCAAAAGTATTACCCTTCATACCGACCAAGATTTTATTGTGGACTGAAGTCAAACCATATCCAGAATTTGTTGTTTCAACAATTTGGCATCTTGGTGTTGTAAAATGCCTCCTTGAAACCATTTTATCCGAAAAAAATGCACCAAAACGATACTATTGGAAATATCAAGTTGTTCAAATCGAGCCTTATGTAATTCCCTAGGAACCCATCCTAATTACTGAAAAAGGTAAAATACGCCAATTTTAATGGTATTGGGATGTTGTATCATAAAACTATCGTAATAACCCTCACCGTAACCAATTCGATATCCGTCTGCATCATAGGCCAAACCTGGAACTAATATCATATCATAGTTTTGATGAAACAAATTCCCCCGGCAGGATATTTGGTTCAACAAACCCCGTCATTCAATTCTTGTAAGGACCCTAGGATTAAATTCTTGAACCTTCTATTAGGCAGTGTCTTTGGCACCACGACAACTAGTCTATTTTTGAGACAACATTCTATCTAAGGATTGATATCACTTTCCGATTCCATGGGAATATAGGAAGGCACTGTTTTGACCTCAGTGTTTACGATCTTTTCCCAGAGAAATTCACAAATCCAATTGTCATAGTGCTTCTTGTTCAATTCCGGGAAACGGTTTCGTTTACGCAACATATCCTTTCTAATCCGTTCTTTCTTAACCATTATGGGAATTGAAATGATTACATGCTTATTTAAGACAACAATATCCTAAAAATATAAATTCTACATATATTTAAGTCCGTTGGACAAATTAAAGAACGCTTACTTTAATCCCATCCTTTATCCAATTTTAGAAAATGATAAAAAAAAAACTATGATGAACCCTACTGATCCTTGGTACAACAAATAGATTCCATGAAGATATCGCTAGCGGAAATTTTTGTTCAAACACCTAACAAAACCACCTATTCCAAGGAGGAGCTTTGGGTATTGGATATCAAAAAAGACTTCATCGAACGTTTGGAGAACTATTACGGATTGGTCCATATCCAGGATAGCTCTGAAGATAAAAATGTATGCTATGCCAATAGCAGTGCTATTCGATTTGAATATAAATGGATGTTTACAAAAAAGGATGTCATCGCCTATCTCCTCCACCAACTAAAACAGGACTCGTTTCAAATGGAAGCGGATGAAGTGATTTTTTCAAAATCGCATTGATTCATGTCGGACTTGGCTTTAATAAGAAAATTGAACCTGAACTGAACTAATAGTAAAAATAGCCCCCTATGCACGCAGCGCTATCGGACTACGGCTTTATTAATGATTCAAAGGAGGCTATCATCGTGTATGAATACTTTAAGGTTAAGAGAACCGATAACGGCAGATATTATGTAGACTAGTTGAATATCATACCAAATCGTACGGTATTTTGGGTGTGGTCACGATACTTGAACTTTACCGTTTCATTTTGGCAATCTTTGATGTCATTTTAATGTTTATGGCCTTGAATACTTGGTAATCGTGAAGCATATGCAATCATACCACAAAAACAAACCAATTTATTTATGCATTTAAAGAGGAAGAAGTGTAGTTTCCAACCCATTACTTCCAAGACAACTTCACTTTCCTTCCCCCATTTCGTTCCTTTAGTTCCAGGACCCATTTTTCATTATCCCCCAATACATATTTGGGAAGTACGTACACGAAACTCTGGCTCGACCTATGCAAAACGGAATTTGGCATTTTATACTTGTATAGGATATTTGCCGGCAACAGCTGGGAGGAAGCTTTACGTTTTAGATTTCCATTGACCAGGTTTATCTCTAGATAGTCGATATCAAAATTGATTCCCGAACTGTTCGTTAGTTCGATCACCAAGTACAATTCGGAAGTATTGTAGACCACATGCTGCAACCGTAGCTGGATTCCCTTTTTTCGTTTTGTGGCGATGGTTCCATGGGCCGATTCGAGCAAGCGTTGGCATGCCCTATCAAAGTAAGCTGTTCTGTCCTTTGGGGAAGACAGGGTATCTTTGTCGCTCTTCTGTATTTCCCTGTCCGGCCTTTCTTTCCCGATACTTTCGTCGGTATCCAAAAAGTAGTTCATTTTGGGGAGTCGGTCGGCATATTTCAAAATAAAGGAATATACCCTACCATCCTGGGTAACGGTCAACAAGTTACTTTCCCTTCCAGGTGTTGCCTGCAACAATCCAAAATACTGACCATGTTCCCGATTATAGGTAAACACAAAATTCGAAGCCCCTACAATACTTTGACGAATGGGGTTCGGAAAGAACAGGGCCACATTTTTATGTTCATTGGCATAGATGGTATCCCGTACTTCTTGTGCGTTCAATTGACGGGCAAGTAACATTAACGACAGTAGTATAGTAATTCTCATAAAATAGGTTTTAGTGTCCCTTTGGGAGCTTTAATACCAGTTGATAATTGTCCATAAGGGTGACTTTGACGTTACGGTTGTCCCTTTGTAAAAGTGATTTGATTCCCCGCACTTGCGGCATGCCCCCAATATTGATGCCCCCGATGGCATCCGCTGTGATTTCCCTTGTAGCCTCTGCCCGAAACGTATTCATCACATATATTCCTTCATTACCGTCCTGAAGGTCATAGGCTACCACATCAATAGGTTTATGGGCCATGCGGTCTATGGTAATGATGGCCCTATTGGGTTTAAAGCTGACAAATCCATAGAAAGGCGTATTCTTGGATAGTCTACTTCCATGAACAACGGCATCTTCCATCAGCCGCATCCGTAACCTGGTATGTTGCCGAACCGTTTGGGTCCCATCGACCCGAACCCGAACCAACGTATCGGTACGCCCATTAATCTCTGGTTCCACCACAGGATTGGATGCAAAGAACAATTGCTGTTGCAAGGCCATTTCTTGAGTGGCTACAGGGTCTTCCAGCACCACTGCCCCATCGATGTCTTCACCGCTCTCTTTCGCATTGTCCACGGGAACTTCCATTTGGGGCACCTTGGAATACGCCTCCCCGTAATTTCGAGATCGATAAATGCTATCAATGATGCGCTGTTTTTCATATTCCATATAATCAGGGTTGAAATACCCCTTCTCGTCCACCATATGTTCCGGATAAAGGGGTGGGGCCGTAACCTTTCGTTCTTCCTTAAGGGCATCCAAGGCCTCGAGTTTGGACTCGTACTCCATAGTGTTTCCCTCCAGTTCGGGCAAAGGGATTTGATTCGGTTCCAGGGCCGAGGGCTCATCCTCTCCAAAGGTCCATAAGCTGTATACTGTCATAAACAGGACCACAGAGACCACAACCAAGACAAAGACGATCTTATTTTTCTGTAGTTTCATTTGCTTCTATTTTACGTAAGGAGTTTTCAAAAAAATCGGTGATCAACAACCCGTGAGGGTTATGGGGAAAATTGCGTTCTACGACAATCAATTTTCCCGTAGTAATTAGTTCATAGGTATCGGTGACCTCACCCCGGATAATGTGGAACACCGTGCGTGTCCTAAACTCATGGACCTCTTTCCCTAGGGTGATTTCGGACTGCACTGCTTCCACTTGTTGGACCAGGGAATATTGTAAAAGCCGATTGTACAGGCCTTCTGATTTCTTTTGACGGTACAGGTTGCCCACGGAGGCATTGCCCAACCAGAGGGCCCTTTCCATGTTCCGTTCAAAACTTCCGGCGTCCAAATCGTAGAACCAGCGATGGAACTGTTCCAGATGCGCCAGGGCTTCCACTTCCAGATGCTCCCGCCCATAGTCCCAACGTAAGGGAAGTACCGCACCCTGGTCACTGACCATAAAGGCATTGGCCATGGCCTGTCGATGCGTGCTAACGACCAACACCATGGATACGACACAGACCATACCTGAAACCAGGACTACCGTCAATACCACGAGGCGGTTCAAACGCAATTGCTGTTGTATGTGCTTAAAGGGAGTTTTCATAACTATCTAATATTAACCGGTGAACAAGCGAAGGGTAAAACTGCTGGCCTTGCGGTATAGCTTGAACTTGAGCAATACGATAAAACCGATGGACCCCAGTTCAATGACCGGGGCAAAGAATTCCCCGCCCCAGTCCGTACCGAAGAGACTGCCCCAAAAATGGGTGGTGATCTCGGTGTAGAGATTATTGACAAAGACATTGACCAAGAAAAAGGCCGGTACCATCATATAGACCCCGGCATAGAGCTTGAAATAGGTGTAGGCCAGGCTACGGAACTTCTCAAATACCGACAGCGCAATCACCAAGGGAAAAAATGCCTGCATGATACCCAAGAGAAAATACCGTTCTGCCAAAAAGAGCGGGTAGATAAATATGTCCAATAACCAAAGGACCAGACCGACCACAAAGGCAAACAGCTTTAATCCGTACAAGGGTGTCACCAAGGCCTCGTACAACAGGGCCATGGCTTTTTTGGCGGCTTCCAGGGCACCCACATCCCGTTCCAGGTCCACATCCTGCAGCTGTAAAGGGAGGAGTGCCGGAGCCGTGTCCCGGTATTGGGATTCAATGGCGACCAAAATACCATCAAAGACCCCTAAGACCTCGGTGGAAAAGAGCACCAAAAGCACGATCAAGAAATTCTTGGCCAGTTCCGTTGGTGTCAGTCCCCAGGTATGTCCATCGGTGGTGGCGATGCCCTCATTGTATTTTTTAAGGATATTGACCAAGAACAGGAATACCGCCAAGGCTTTCATCCCTACCATGGTATATTGTGAAAAATCACTGTCCTTGATGGTCTGAAAGACCGCATCCACATATTCCAATCCTATGCCCAAGAAATATCCCATCATCAATATTTTTCTTCCCGATGATTGATGATGTCCTGCATCCTGCGAAAAGAAATGATCTCACGATAGCGTCGGGTCTTGACCTCCAGTTCCGCCACCATTTCCCGGGACGCTTCTTTCTTCTCCATCAAAATAGCGGTGCGCTCCGCATCGGTCATCTTCAAAAAATCACTGGAAAGCACCTGATTGACAAAATCAAGGTCATCGATGGCGGTATCCATGATCTGCTCAAAGGACTTGGATATTTGCTCGACCTCCGATGCCCTGATATACGGGGAATTCAGGATATCACGAAGGTCTTGCTGCACCGTTCTAAACAAAAGCTCGTTGTTCCGCACCAATTCCCTGACCGCCTTCAACTGCTTGATGGTCGTATTCACCTTCACGATATTGTCCTTTTGTTCCTTCAGGAACGCAACGGTCTTCAATAGTTCCGAGGTCTGTTTGGCGGACTCCACCAAAGACTTGGTCATACTGATAAAGTTCGTATTGTCATATACCGGCATCCCCTGGCTGGCAGCGCCTGCTGGCAATAATAGGCTAGCGGTTAGGGCCATGACCAAGGTCAGAGCTTTTTGCTTGATGGCTTGTAGCTTTGTTGTCTTCATAGGGTTTCTTTTTTAAGTTGAATAAATGCTTTGATGGCTTGCTCCATATCCTGCGTCCCTTCATAAAGTTGAATGATTTCGGTGCTTTCTGTCCCGTCGGTCAGATAAGCGGCATGGACCTCGGGAGGGACCTCCAAACGGTAAACATTGCTCTCCTTTCCGATCTTGATAAAGATTTCGGTGTATTTCCGTTCCCCCGACAACTGGTTGCGGATGGACTTGAGCTGGTTCAGGTCATGACCGCTCAGGTTGAACCTGTCCTTTAAGGCTTTGTAGCCCTTTTCGTTTCTCAGGCTGTAGATGATCTGTGTGTTTTCCAGTATACTTGCGGAAGTCGCATTCTCCGGTAACTGGTTAATGGATTGAAGGACAATCCCAATGGCCCCGTTCTGTTTCCGTATGGCCTGATAATAGAACTCCACGCTCTCCAAAACCTTGGGAAATTTCAATTGCTTGGCAAACTCATCAAAAAGAATCAGGCCCCTCTCAGATCGGTTCCGCCAAATGGTCCGTTGGATGGCCGACTTGATAAGTTTGAGCATCACCGAGAGAATCTCCTTATTGTCCCTGACCTCGTCCAACTCAAAAACGATCAAGCGCTTGTCCTCCAAACGGTAGGACCGGTCACCATCCTCATGGAAGAGAAAGCTGTAGAGCCCGTTCCCCACATACTCCGAAAGAATGAGCAAAAACGAATAGACATTAAAATCATCTTCCGACACTTGAAGTTCGCTCAACAACCGGTCCTTGTGATCATCCACAAATTGGTAAAGGGTATCCAGGGAATGGCCATGCCCGACCTGTTGATAATAGTGTAACAGCACCTTTTTAAGGGCCACCTCCTTGGATTTGGTCACATGGCTTTCGGCCAAGAGCTCCAAAAGGAACTGGGCCAGGTCCTCCAAACGTTCAGGTGTCAGGTCCGCTTGACCATTGATATAAAGGGGATTGATGCCCAGGTTCTTTCCATGTTCATAGCGCAGCAGGATATGATCGTCCGGATAGAGCTGGGCAAATTTGGCATAGGAGCCCCCTAGGTCGATGATGACCAATCGGACACCGGATTCGAAAAACTGACGCAGCACATGGTTCGCCAAAAAGGATTTTCCTTCCCCAGTGGGGGCAAAGATGGCAAAGTTTCGGGCCTTGACCCGTTTCTTATCGGCATCCCAAACATCCTTGAGTACAGGAATATTGCATTGGCGGTCATTGAAGAGCACCCCGGAAACGTCCGACCGATAATTGGTGCTATTGATGTAAAGGCAAAGGGCGTGCTTCAGGTCGGTCACAAAAAGGTCTTCATTGGAAAAATTGGACGCATGGCAGGGATAGGCGTTCAAAAAATAATGTTTCCGCTCTTCCCTGCTGGGTTGATAGGGACGAATGTCCAGCTCCTTGAACTTGGTCTTGATTTGGGAGGCCACTCCTTTCAAGCGCTCTCGCTCTGGATGCCAAAATAACACGTTAAGGTGCCCCCTGATGATTCGTGCCGTATCATCGGTATTGATCTGGGCAAGGGTCTCTTGGATCTTTCCAAGGACAACTTTGTTCTGGGTTCCAAAATTGGAGCTTTTGGATAGCTCCTCGATTTTCTTCTCCAAGGTTCTACGCCATTGGTGGGTATCGTCCAGATAAAGGATATGGTTGACCATATGGTTTTCGGTCAGGTCCAGCCCCAAGCCATCCAAAAATCCCTGATGGAAAACAAACTCATCGGAACTCAACCGATCATGGGGCCTGCTGCTTTGTACGCCACCCTTAAAGCATCCCTCACTGTTCACTGCCATCATATCAAAAAAATGGTCCCCGATCTCAATATCCCCCTTGTTCCATTGGATAGCCGTATCATGATCCACATTAAAGCCATTGAAATAGCTATGGGTATGATTCAGGATGGCATCCGTATACATGGGGTTTATGGTGACCTTCTTGGAGTGGTTGATATAGGTCACCGCATCGGTAACGGCCGTTAGGAATTCGGCCACCTGAACATCCAATTTGCGATAGTACCCCTTTTCCGTTCTCCGAAAGGGATTGACATATTTAGCTGCCTGTAGGGTCCTGTCCAGGGGAAGGACAAAAAAGAGGTAGGAGCTATGGACCAGATGCTCCCTGCCATGAAAATAGGTATAGGTTGCCCGCTGCAAGAAGGTATCCCGTGGAAGCCCTTCCGCATCAAATCCCTTTTGTTGGTACAGGTCCTGCTTGTGGATGACCGTACCGACCGGCAGCGACTTGAAGGCATGGAACCATAGGGTATGCATCTCCTCAAAATCGGCTTCCGAAAGGGCGTAGATCTCAGGTAGTTCAACTTGATAACAAAGTACTACATTACCATTGTTCGCAAAGACCACATGGTTCTGGATATCGAGAATGGGGTGATGGGACTGGAGATTGATCTTAGCCATGGTTGAGCGGACTTAGGTTCTTGTTACTGATGGTATGGGGAAACGGGCTTGGACCGAACCATCGGAAAGGTCTTTTGACCCACTGGCCCAATGCCCCATAAAGTAGGACATTGAACAACAGCAGGCCCACGATGACACTGAGTCGAAAGCTAAAGATGATGATCATCAGGGAGCCGATGACCGCCACCATCTGCAGGGCGAAGAAGGCCATGGGCAATCCTAATATCATGGCCCGCTTCCGAATATGGGTATAGACGCTGTAGCTTTTCATTAGACCACGATTCCAATGAGATAGGTAAAGATGCCCACAACGGCCCCCGCGATCAGCACAAAGACCAGTACCCGGGTGATGCCTTTTTTAAGGTCCGAGTTCTCCCCAAAAAAATGGCCCGCATTAAAGAGAAAGCCCACCAGGAAAATAACGCCCAGTATGATGGGAAAAATAGCCCGGATGGTATTGGAAATATCGTTGACGGAATCCTCGATACCTCCGATCTGGGCCAAGAGGGCACTGGAGGTCAAGAGCATCAAAAGGGTAAAGAAGAATGATTTTCGCATATCGTAAACGGTTTAGGATTTGACGTTTATTGACACTCGAAAAGTACTGGAAATACCCAATCAAAATACTGATATACAGCTATTTGTGAATAACATAATATATAGTGTAAAATGATGTGAAACGATAACATTTCACCTTAAGAAATAGGTGGATTGCCATCTGTATTGTTCATAACCCGAACAGCGTCCAAAATGAATTCATCGAAAAACGTCATTTTCCGGAATGGGCAACTGAGAAGTTGATCAAATCAAATAACGATATGGATGAATTCAAGTAACTGTTCCTTGCAGCTAAAGCAAAGGGAATGTGATCACAAATCGGATTTCTTGAGTAGGATAAGCTATGTTCTTTTGTCGATGCTTTTGGCATCGAAGGCCACCAAATTGAACAGTTGCCGCATACGGCTACGAACACGTTTCCCATAGCGTTCTTCAAGTTCCTTGGCATTCAGGTTGGTGGTACAATGGGTCCTTATATTGTGGTTGACAAAAAGGTCATAGCGGGATAGCAGTATCTCTCCCATGACATTACAGTCCTTGCCATAATGTCTGCCGATAGGTTCCACCCCAAGATCATCAAAACAATAGAATTGTCCGTTGCCATAATCTTCAATGAGCCGATAACCGACATGGTTGAAACCGAATACAATGTTCCGACTGGGTATGACCGCATAGGGCCGTTGATGGGGCACCAAATATTTCAACAGCCGCATTAGACTGGTCTTGCCACAACCCACTGGGCCGGTCAACAACAGTCCTTTTCTGGGGTCTATCCCTGCTTTCTTGCATTGGTCATAATCCCGGATCATGTAGTTGCACAGTTGGAACAGCACCCCCCTGTCCTCATCATAAATTTTGAAGGATTCACCGAACAACAGCTTCCCCTTGACCTCCAAATAGGCAAGCATCTTCTCAAAGTCATAAATAACCTGATGGCCCTGAAGCTCCCCGATACGATAGGTCGCGCTTCCTTCGGTGATGATATGTGGATAATCCAATTTCATAAGGGTTCCCCGTAGTCTTTATTTTCGGTGGTCTTCAGGTTGTCCTGAAATCGAACAACTCGAACAGGTTTGTTCTCATTTTGTAGTTCAAACGGGGTATTTCCCTTAAAATTTCCAGTGCTACCATGGTTTTTTAGGTTTTTAACTGTTTGTCTTGGTTTATATATACCTTTTAAGGGATGTTCACTACTTGTTCGATGATGAGCAGAGTAGCTGTCCGATACTTGTTCGGCACTTGTCCCAAAATCGAACAACTTGACCCTGCTCCCCTTAAGCGGGTTATGGGAGGGCTGGTAATGGATATAGCCCCAATGCTCCAATTGTCTGATACAACGATGGTAGGTAGAAGTGGACCCGATCTTGGAGAGTTGCATCACTTCGGCCCTATTGATATAGAACGTTTCCCTGAAATAGCTGGCATTCCAAAAATGGAACAGGGTCATGTACATACTGACATGGCAGGCGTGCAAACGGTCGTCCTTGGCAAATTGCCCAAAGACCCCGTTCAGGTGCGAAATGTAATTGACGTCCGCCAAAGATCTAAAATCTCGGGTTGACCTTGTTCCGCTCCAACACCTCCATAATCTCCCGATGGTCATAGTACAATATCCCCCCAATCTTGGTAAAGGGCAGTGTCCCGTTGATCCGTAGGTTTTGCAGGGTCCCTGGGGATATGCCCAACAGGTCCCTCACTTCATTGGATTTGAGCCACTTTTTTGTTGCTTGCCCCGTTTGGTTTTCCAATAGTTCCTTAATATCCTCCAGAAGTTCGACTTTGAACTCCATCAGGTCTTCCGTGGTAATAATGGTCGCTCCCATAGTTTTTGAGTTTTAAAAAGGGCCACCCCATAGGTTTGAATCCATTTGATGGCCCTTCCACTGATTTGACTTTCACTACAAAACTCTACAAGCTATTTGGAATAAATTCCCAAGAGCATACCAACTTGGTAACGATTTTCTTGATATCACACTTGAATCCATTTAGGTTCATTTGGACTTTGATATAGTCTGAAAAACCAGAATAATTGGAAAAAGCAGGCAACAAAACCCCTAAAAACCAAAATTCCCAAGTTGGTACCAACTTGGGAAACGAAATGCCCTGCCACAAAACCATACTTTATATTGATCCGAAACCCTATTCCACCAATAGCCATCAAGTCCGTATGCCATATGATCAATTCAAGACCATTCTGTTGAAATGGGTCGATCAACCGGACGGCTATTCTTCGATACGATCAATCTGTGTGAACTCAAAAAAATGCGCGCATATATTTTCAGTTTCAAAGGTTTCGAAAGCATAGCCATCGAATACTACCCTGGCACCATTTTCTTTGAGCTCTTCGGGTAAATTACAGCCCCACAACAGACCTATGGTAAAGCCTTCAATAGTACCTTCATACTGAATCACATAAATAGTTTTGCAGGACAAAGGCTTGTCCGAATCGGGGGCTATCACAGTGCCTGTTCTATTGGAAACAGTCGCTATCACCCTTCTATTCTCCTCTTGAAAACATCTTGGCCGTAAGCCATCATCATTGGAACAGGCCGTCAAATAGCCCAAAACAAACACAATCAAAAAGAGCCATCGGATAGCAGGCATGGAAGACAGTTTTATTTAAATGTAAGGATTTAAACCCGATCTAGGTTTCATGAGTTGGACACATCAGTCTTTCGATATCAATGTCCCTTTAAGTACTACTGCTAAGTGAACAAGTCATCATAGCGCAATGAGTTTGCGATAAAAAGATTGCCCTACTTAGAAAGAAGGTCTGAGGCTTGCCGCGGTTGGTCTTGCCCTATTGGTATTTAATTGAATAGGTATCGAAATTTTTCTGCTATAAATTTCTCCGATATGTCCATATCAATACTGTTGGCCTTGATATCCGTAGCAAAATATGCTCCATTGTATTTTACAAATACGGTATCCAAAGGACGTCCTGTAACATAAGGCCATTCCCAATAGATTTCCTCATATTTAATTGGGTGCACTATGTTGTTTTTTCGGTCGATGGTACCAAATAGCCCGTCACGTTCCACCTTGATCAATGTTGGGTTATTGTAGATAATTTGGTCATACTCCGGTGGTACTGTGGTCTTCCCATCTCGATCGATAAGCCCATGTTTTCCATCCTTTACCACAAAATGTTCGTTTGGCCCATATTCCACCCAGTTCGAAATATAGTCATATTCAAAGGGTATGACGGTTTTCCCTTCTTTGGTGATCAACCCAAGTTTTCCATGTTGGCCTGCAATAAACCTGTTGTTTTTATCATAATAACACGGTCTGAGATAATCGTATTGGGGAGGGAGAACTTCTTTGCCCTCTTTGGTGTATAGACCAACGGCACCTTTTTTTTCCACGATCAAATATTCCATCCACCTATCCGAATAAATAAAATCGTTCTCCAGAGGGATGACCGCCCTGTTTTTTGAATCGATGACACCATAATTTCCATCACGCCGTACTATGGCGTAACTATGGCCATTGACCTCCTCAAACTTGCTTATGGAATCAAATATCACAGGTATCAATGGCGTTCCATTGTGGTCGGTCACACCAAATTTTCCATTGTCATCTTTTAAAATCAGTGTACCGATGGTTATGGAATCGTTCTTGAAATAATTTGGAGTTATGGTCCTATAGGTAATCGGCAATATTTCCTTTGCACTTGCGTCAAAAACCCCGTACAATCCATCAAATTTAAGCCTATATCGACCCAAGGGATACGGGAAGTTTTCTATGGTGTCATATTTTGGTGGTAGAACGAACTTTCCTTCTTGGTCTATCAGTCCAAACTTTGAGGAAGCCCTCACAATGGCCCTTTTGGAGCCATCAAATGCGTTGTACTTTTCAAAATGGCCAAAGGGAAGAATTGGTTCGAAGTTTGCATCGATATATCCGAACTTTCCTTCCATCTTTACCAAACATGGGCCATTCTCAAAATACGTGTAGTTGTTTTGGTCGTACTTTCCTTCTGTTATTTTATCATATTCGAAATCGGTCAACTGTTCTCCGTTGCAGGAAAAAAAGGCCCATTTTTTATCAAGCCTAAGGCCAACTAGACTGTCAATCCTATTGTAACGAGCACCATCATGTATGATTGGAACTATTGTTTGTCCAGACCTATCAATAAATCCCCATTTTCCATCCACTTTTGCCGATGCAATATCACATCTATAAAAATAACTTTCGTTATCGAGTCTATGCGGAATCATCAGGTTTCCGTTACGGTCCAAGAAACCCCACTTTCCATTTTTTTTGGCCGGTGCCAGACCATTTGAAAAGACCCCCAGATCTTCATATATGAAATCAATGAGTGTGTCCTGATGGATATTGATATAACCAGACTTTCCAGAGCTGTGCGCCAATATCATTCCCTCGGCGTCGATTGGATTTAAAAACTCGTACTTTCCTAGTGGAATCAAGGTATCCCCTCTAGTGTCCAGATAGCCCCAAGACCTGTCCTTATGAATTCTTGACAAAGATTGCTCTTTAGGTTCTGACTTTCCTTTAGGCTTACAACTGTGAATTACCGAAAGTAGAATGATAACAAGGAGAAAGACTCTCATTTTTCCATTTTAAATTTATTATTCGACTTTTAATCTCCCACTTTTCGAATATCCAGAAAACTCAGGGTCCACACTTTTTGGAAGTATTGCTTTCAGTTATAATAGCCTTGAATTGATCAATGGCATTTCTTTCGGTTTATTGGAATGCTGTGAAGATTATTTGTTTCTAAATACCGAAATGATTTACTGAAGTACAAATGCCAATGAGTATACCTATCATTTGGGTTAGGGAGAGGGATCAAAACCATTGATTTATGTCAGCTAATTCAATGTCTTCTAGAATTACTCAAATCTCACTGAATTTCCTCTGCCGCTTTATTGATCGTATCGTTTACAGCTTCCCTATTGGCGTCCAACTCTTTCTCCAAATAATACAATCCATCCAGGTAAGGAGTATATTTTGTTATTGCGACCCCAAGGCTATTTTCGGCCAGTTGGCCCTGTTTGTTAAAACGCCTCACCTCTGCAAATAAACCGGAAGGCCTCATGATATACTCATATATGGCAGTGCCATATTCATCCTCCATTGGGGACAGCTCCTTATCGAATCGCTTTACTTTGGAGAATTCGCCCATATCGGCCCATTCATATACAATTTTATGGTAGCCGGAAGGTCCTATCGCAGGCTCACGATTTTTATCATAATAGCTATGGGATACGGTATGTCCCAGCTCATCCAAAACCCAAGTTTGAATCGATATACCACTCGAATTATTGGTATATCTATCTTGTTCATCCAAATATTCATAACCTGTAATTTGTTGTCTTTTGTTGTAAAGGGTATTCATGGCGCTGATACCCTCTGGGTCCTTGGTTCTCTGATTCAAGGAATCGAAATATTCGGTTCTTGTCAGTTTGTTGTACCTATTGTAAAAAAATCGGGTTATCGCAACTCCCGATTTCAACTTTCCATTTGTATTGTACTCATATTTGATTGAATCGAGACCTACCTGATTTAAGAGAAATCGTGTTTTGAAAGCGCCATCGATCAAGCCAGGTTTCATATTGATATCATAATTCGTCCGCTCCAATAACCCCCCTTTGCTATTGTATTTGTATATGTTATAGGTAATGCTGTCAACGGCATGTGCCAATTGACCCTGTGTATTGAAGTAGGTCGTCTTTGCCTTGTTCCCGTTCTGGTCATATTCCCATCGGATTATGGCAACATCCGTCTCAAATGCCTTAAGTGCACCAATAGAGTCGTAGCATGCCGTTTCTATTTGATTGTCTTGTGCATCGTATTGGTATTTGTACTCCACCACACCATCATCCGTCTTTGCAGGTCTACCGGTACTATCGAGGTAGCTTTCAGAAACAACCAAACCCTTCTTGTCAAGGCTTTTCTTGATAATGCCAACATGGTATTGGTTATGGATGATGTCCCCGTAGGCATTAATGTTGTATTCCCTGATAATGCTATCCCCCTCGTGGATAAACTTTGTTGCCCCCCATTGGGTATCACTATATTTGAGCACTTTACCCGGGTAATAAAAAGCTTCAAATCTGATTTTACCAAGTGAATCGTATTCATATACCTTCTCGAAATAATCATCATTGGCCACTATGGGTCGGTGTTCTGTGTTGAATCTTCTAATTCGAGTCTCCCTATCATAGAGGTCATAGGTATATTCATATATTGATGCGCCGTTCTGGTCATAAGTCTTATTTCCATTTTCGTCCAGTGATGTTACTCTTATAATGTTTCCCCTTTCATCATGGTCATAGGCCAAATAGTAGTCGTTTAAATGAAATGCAAAATCTCCATTCTCATCATAAAGCCTGTATTTGGTTCTTTTGTGGTTCTCGTCGAATTCAAGCTCACGTTTGGCAATAAATTCCTTATCGTTCTTTAATTTCTTTTTTCTATCCAGATTGATAAAGACAACGGTCCGCTCTTCTTCATCCAATATTCTTTTTTCGTGATAAACGCCCTCTTGATTTAGGCTTATTTTTCCTTGTTTATCATAGTATGTTGCAGTAAACGACTGCTCGTCACGATTATATTTCCACTGGGTTTCGTATACTGAATTCTGGCTAATCCTTTCCCCTTTATGGTTAAAATAATGAACGGTCAAATCTTCCGCTTCATCCACATAGGTCTTTACCAAACTGGTTTCCAAATCTTGATTGTAACTTTCATTGGGGTTCAGATAATGAATCTCAAAAACTTCATCCTCTTTTTTCAAGACCCGAGTTATTGCAGTCTTAAAAAGACCTCCGTTGACCAATTTGCCATTTTTGTAGAATTTGATGACCGTTTCATCAAGATTACGATAGAATACCTCATAGGATTCGCCAAACTTGATATCATTCTCACTAATCGGATAAGAGGTCAGAACCTTATTTGTATGGGTTAAATAGATATGACGATAAAATTGTGTTCGATTCTTACTGAAATTGTAATAGCTGAGAATATCCTCATTTTCATAATAAGCAGTCTCCCGAAGCCAATCGTCTATTTGAAGTTCCCAGTATCTTTGTCGGTCGGTATGGACATTGTGACCTGTAATACTATCGTATACGCCTTGAAGGCTATCCAATTTTTTTGAATATTTTTTGTGCAAGGATTCCATGGTTTCAAAGGATAGGCCCCCAAGCCCTTTGGCTACAATCTCTTTTCTCAACAATCTGGCACAGTATTCCGTAATATTGAAATGGTATTGTTCATGGACCAAAACATTATATCCATCATAGGCATCCCTTAGGCGCTCGGAAAGGTTCGGATTCATGTAAGCATAAACCCTGGAATTTTTATCCGTTATCAATTTAGGGCAAGCAATATTGGAATATATGCTTGCCACATAGTCTTCTTCCATGGATCTGACCAACTCAAAATCATCCCAGACCAACGGTCTTTCCGACCAAGTAACTATGGCTTTGTTGCCACCTCCGGATTTATAAGTAAAGCCAAACGTGATGATGACCATTATCAAGATGACGGATAAAATGATATGGTGCTTAATTTTCATAGGTAAGGGAAGAATTTCCAAAAATGACTTTATAAAGCTGAAAAGAAAAATAGGTAAGGCATAGCAACAGCCCCACAACTATCAATTCAAAAAAGATGGCTTGGACATAAATTTCGGTAGCCCTGAAATAAAGGGTATACAAGCGGACCAAAACATAAAATACACTGGAGTAAATGATCCTTTCCTTGAACTGCACTTTTCCGTCAATCCCCAAAGCATGGGAATTATGGTTCATGATCAAAGCAAGAAAATGACATGGAATAACGGTAATCAATATATAGATAAACAGTTCGATGTCTGAGACATTGAGATATTCCATTAGTATTGCTGCTAGGAGCACATTGATAAGGATTGGACTACTCAACCGAAGCATAGAATGAACAATGGAAAGCTTCCCTGGTGGTAACTGTAGGGTATTTTCTTCTGAACCTTTACTAGAAACGATAACTTCCTTGGGATTTGGCCCATACCTGTTAATTCCAATTTTACCGTCTTGGAACACCATTAACAGACCATAAAAAGGAATGAACTGAAAAAAACCACTGTTTCCCAAATCGTGGCATCGTTTCGCCCCCTGAGCCAATAAAAACCATATCAATACCGAGATGAAGGGGTAAAAAAAGAGCGCTGCTGACGGAAACTCTTGCCATAAAAATGACACGCCCAGGTAAAGGATAACATAGATCAAATAACTAAGACCGTACTCTAACCGTCTAATGCGGCCATCAAAAGAAAATGGATTTCGGAACATTCAGGTAGGTCTAGTAGGCTATTCTTATGTTTAGTTTTTAAAAATAGTGGAATATTTTTAATTAGGAAATTTCTGTCTTTTTTAAACACTCTTTTTTCGTTGAATTTCCTTTTATAAGGTTTATTGCAAAATAAAATGACAAAACTAGAACTGCGAAACACTGACAAGTTTACCCTCGGATTGGATAAACTTGAACACGGTTTAGGGACCAAACAACTAATGCAGATTAACCGTGTGTACAGTTAAAGTCTACGATTTGTTTTTCAAAAACAACCTCCTATCCGCAATAAGAAAACCCTTTTAAAAACGAATATAGCACCAAAGCCTATTCTTCCAAGTTGTCCATGCGTTGTTGGAGCATTTCGATGAGCTTGTCCAAGAAGCGTGTTCGACTGCTTTTGCGGGAGCGGATATCGATAAAGGTGTGGTAGTAGTTACCCAGATCGATATTGTAAAAATATTCGAAATGGGAGGCCATTTCCTTGATGTCAACGGTACCCCCGTTGATACATTTACTGGTATGCAATGCATAGAGCAGTTCGATGAGATCTGTCTTGCTGCCCGTCCAAAATAATTTTGAAGGCTTTTCCATAAAAGTGTTCTTAGTAGGTTCCATATTGTTGTTCAGATCGTCCACTTCCTTTCGTAGGTACACAATGAGCATATCGTAGGCCATTATGGTGGCCACGGTACCGTCCTGACAGGTGGAGAACTCGTCATCGATCAGAAAGTGAAAGGATTCCAGGGGCAGGCGCAGGTCCCTATTGCCCCGGACAAAATACTGTTCGTCCATGGACATGGCCCCGCGTCGGTAATAGTTATAGAATTCAAGGTTATCGTTAAAGAAAGTCTGTAGCTTATCAATTTGTTGCTGTAGGTATTTGACCTGGGCCACCTCCTTTCCGCGAGGGCGTTTGCTCTCGATGCTAAAGAGCCTGATGTAATAAATGAGCTTGCTATAGATCTGGGGCTTGACGTGCTTGAAAAAATAGATTTCATCGGCCTGTGTCTCGAACTCCTGGCCCACGATCTGCTTTTGTAGCCTACGGATACATTTCTCGACCAAGGCTATGCCCTTCTCCGCTTTGAAAAGGATATCGCCATTCCCATTTTCCAGGGTTTCCAATTGTCCCTCAAAATCCGACAGCAGCTTCTGGTATTTCATGGTATGAGTTACTGCTGCCCTTCCAACACCCCCAATGCTTCCAGAATAAAGTTGTCACGGGTTTGGATATAGGCATATTTCTCCTGTACGATGGCTCCGAGCTTCCGCTTCTCAAAGGCAGCGGTCATTCCAAAATCAATTTTCGGAATACCAAGTATTATGGCCCGTTCAATGGTACGATAGAGCAATTGACGATATACCGCGTATTGTTCCAACGCCCCATAATCCATCCCGACAAAAGCTGGCACATAGACCTGATCGGTGTTACGGTAACAGAACATGACGCCCACTACCCCATCCGAATCGTCCGCTGGGCAAAGCACGATGAATTCCCATAAGGGGTCTTGGTTCATACTTTCAAACAGCCGATCGGGAAAAGAATAGGTATTGAGGCCCAAATTTCTGGATTGCACCTCCCCGAACAGTTGGCGCGCCCGGTCCAATTGAAGATCGGACAACCTGGAGCGGGTCCGGCAATGGACCAAACCCAGATAGGGTGCGATATCCTTCCTGAAATGCCGCCTGTTCCGCGATGACAATCCATCAAGATATACCTCTATAGTAGGTATTCCCAATAGGTCCACCGTACAGGAATTGGGCATTTGTATCCGTAGAAAACCATGCCCGTACAACGGATCGTTCCAAGGACTTTGCCGCGGAAAATCACGCAGCACGGTCATTTTGGCCCCCAAAAGCCTTTCCTGTTCTTCCATGAACGCCAACAAGAACGGAATCGACCGCTCGGCGCAAGGATGGGAGGCATCCCAGTACCTATGGTCTCCCTCGGTAAACAGACAGCCCATGGAAAATACCTTTGAGGACATATGATAGGGGTCTATCGCACGATCAGCCTCAACACCCTTGGATACCTCTGCAGGGGCCAACATATCATCCTTCCACAGGGACAGGCACAGAAAGGTCATCAGAACCGGTCGTCCATCGGTATCCCGGATGACCACATAACGCAACCTCCAATTATGCTCCTTTTTTACATTGCCTTGAAATACGGATTCCAAAAACCGAAGCCCGTCCCAGTCATACACCCCACGTCCGCCCATATACCGGTTCCATTCTTCCTTGTCCACCTCTTGGATGGATGTCTTTGTTTCGATGGACAAGCCCTCCGGTGCACTATGGCCCTCCCTTGTTTTGGGTTCCAATTTAAAGGCGTGGAATACCCGTTCGGAACTTGTCCCTGTTGCCTCCAAAGATTTTGGGAAATGATAGGCCATGGCATCGACAAGAGCTTTGATCTCTGCCTTTTCATTATGCCTTGAGATGGTAATCCGTACCCCGGTATTCTTGACAGGTACCGCTGGAAATATCCCAAGGTTCACAAAGAACCCCTCTCCCATCAATCGGTTCACAAAATCATATCCGGTCTTGGGCATCCCCGTCCCGATATAAAAGACCGGCGATGCATTGCTATCGATCAAGGGCAATTGGGTGGACTCCAAACATTGATTGAAATAATCGATTCGTTGGCGCAGTTCTTCTTGCAGCTCATAAATTTCCGGGGACAAATGGATCTGGGCGGAAGCCACAGCCGCTGCCACTGATGCGGGCTCCAATTGGGCGGAGAAGGTCAACGGTCCACCAAAGGTCTTGATCTTATCGTACAGCTTGGCATTGGAACAGGCCAATACCGCACCACTAGCCCCAAAGGTCTTGCTGAGCGTTCCGAACAACAGCACATTCTCGGGCAACTCCCCCATCTGATCCAACACATAGCCCGTCCCATGCCTCCCGATCCAGCTCATCCCATGGACATCATCAAAATAGAAATGCAATTGTGGATAGGTCTTGGAAAGTGCCATCAATTCGGCTATGGGAGCATAGTCGCCATACATGGAATAGATGCCATCGGCCATATACCAGATCCGTTGCTTGGTGTGCCGGTACTTTTTGATCTTGTCCTCCAGCATGCCCAAATGATTGTGGCGTATCATTTCGATGGGCACACTTCGGGTCTTCAACATCTTGGCCGCATTTTGCACGCTCCAGTGCACCTGATGGTCCAAAATGATCACATCATCATCGTCCACTGCACTGGGGATGACCCCCATATGGCCAAGGGTACTGTTCTTGGTAATCACTACGGGCTGGGCATACATGCGGCCCACAGCTTCCTCCAATCGGGCGTACAATGGATGGGAGATATAGGATTTGGAGAGCGGAAACTGGGTCCCGTACCGTTCGATGGCCCCAATGGCAGCCTCCTTTAAACGGGCATCCTGCTCCAGGCCCAGATAGCCCGTGGTCCCAAAATGGTAGAGGTCCCTGCCCTTCACCTTTATGGTCCGTCCAGAAAGGGAATCCCCTCCGGCATAGAGGTGCAATACCCCTGCCTGTTTGGCATCGGTGAATACCTCATGAACGGTGTTCAAAAAATTGTGGTGTTTGATCTTTGCCATAACGTTTGGTTTAAAATGTCCTAAAAAGTAATGGCAATTGTCAGATTATACCCCCATAGCAACCTAAATAATCCGTCTGGGATAACTCATAATCCTTTTCAGATAACAAACCCCTTTATATATGGTAATCAACACTTTATAAAAATAGAAGTTACAATATTTTTATAAATTTAGACCGTTTACCAGTTTTCAGGCTATGAAAGAAACGCATGAAAATAGTTTTGCAATGTATCTGCTGACCGATGAGCTACTGCACATCATTTACAAGCGCGTCCCCTGTATTGACCTAAAGGCGGCACAGCGGGTAGTCCAAGACCGCATGGACCTGCAAAAGGGTAAGGAGATGCCCGTTTTATGCGACATCCGTGCCGTCAGGATGATCGACAAACCGGCCAGGGACTACTTGGCCCTGGAGGGTTCCCTTTGGATCAAGGCATTGGCCTTTTTGATAGACCCCCCGATCACCGATATGATCAGTTCCTTTTATTTGGGGACCCATGCACAAAAAGTGCCGACCCGGGCCTTCACAGAAAAATCGGAAGCCTTGGCCTTTTTGGGCATTGAACCATCCAACGATGAACCAACCTAAACACAATGCATATGCCCAACCAAGACGATTTCAGGGTCAAACGCATCCAAAAAATGCTCTTGGAAATGGCCAAGGGCAACTTTTTCTATAGCCTTGAACCCTCCGAACAAAATGACAATATTTCCGCATTGGTGTTGATGCTCAACATGGTCAACGAGGAAATCAGGGCCTCCTTTATCCATCAGGGCTTTGCCAATGCCCACCATGCACCCCAATGCATTATCCAACTCTCGCTTTTATTGGATGCAAAGGGCATTATCGAAATGGCCACCAAAAGCAGCTGTTCGCTTCTGTCCTGTCTGCCCCAGGACCTTATTGGTCGCCCCATCACCCAATTCATGACCGAAGGTTCGAGGATCAAATGGACCAAAAAATGGCCCAAACTGATCAAAAAGGACAGTTACGAGACCAAGCTCCACTTGGAATTCATCACCCAAGAAGGTCTGACCATCAAGCACGACTTCAATGTCTCCGCTTTCCATACCTTGGACGGCAAGGGCAAGAAACTATTGTTGGATTCCGTGTTCTTTGTAAAGGGAGAGCCCTTTTCCAAGGGAATCCCCAAAAACAAGCTGATGGTCACCAAGGGCACCAAACGCCATAAGGTCAAAATGGACCATAAGGACATCCAGATCATCAGGGACCTACACGATATGATCATCAACAATCTGGAAAAGGACCTTCCCGGACTCCATGAACTGGCCCTGCAAATGGGCACCAATGAATACAAACTCAAGTACGGTTTCAAGCAGATGTACGGTACGACCATCTTCCGCTTCCTCACCCAGGAACGCCTTCGAAAGGCCAAGACCCTGATACAGCACAGTACCCTCACCATCAAACAGGTATCCCAAATGACAGGCTTTAAGAGCAAGACCCATTTCTCCCGGGCCTTTAAGGACAAATACGGACTCACCCCAACGGCCATGAGGGGCTAAACCACATTGTATCAAATATTTAATCCCTTTCGGATAACATAAACTCCCCTACAGATATATGGGACTCCCGAACTTTGTCATATCCAAACAAATGGTATGGCGTCCAAAAAGATATATCTAACCATTGTCCCTACGGCCAGTCTCCTATTGGTGCTGTTATTCGTGTACACGGCCACCAGCAAACTATTGGACTTGGATACTTTCGAGTGGCGGTTGGCACAAATGCCCTACCTATCCGCCTTTGCCGATCTACTCCAATGGAGCGTTCCCTTTTCGGAACTCACCATAGCAGGCCTCTTATTGTTCCCCAAGTTCCGGACCCTTGGACTGTATGCCAGCTTTACCTTACTTGGCCTCTTCACGATATACATCATCGCTGTCCTGATATCCGATCATCCCACACCCTGCTCCTGTGGGGGTGTTATTTCCACCATGGGGTGGCGCGAACACATACTGTTCAATGGAGCCTTTATGCTTATGGCATTAGGGGCCATCCTTCAGTCTGGACGACAGACCAAATGACCGTGAGAACAACAAAACTGCGCAGCTGAGGGGAAGCCGAAAACCTCACATAGAGTAGGCATCATTCTTAATTCATAGAACAATGAAAAGATCATTTTTAAAAATCGTTTTACCGGCCTTTGCCATCATCATGGCCGTCGGATTGGCTTTTGCCACAGAAGAGGACAATAGCACCCAAACGGGCTATTATGAACATCCTATTTTGGGGGTTCAAACCGTCCAGACGGATTGTCTTGAAACAGGTCAAGTTTTCTGTATGGAAGGGCAATACCAGGTATTCAAGAATCCTGGTCTTACCATTGAACTGTACGAAAGGGAGTAATCAACGTCCTTTCAAAACTAAAGGTGTCCCTAGGGACACCTTTATCACTAACTCAAAACACAACGAAACTTCAAGCTTCGCAGTCCTTTCCAAAACTTCTGCTACAATACAACAAATTTGCTTCATCCTTTAACCACCGGTCAACTCCTCCAACTTGGCCAAGCACCATGCCCAATGCCCGCTGGATTCCAAATTCTTATGGCGCTTTAAAGTCTTCCGCAATAGACGTTTCAAATCCAACAGTTGTTCCATGACGACCTCTAATGAATGATCGGAATGCACAAAGGCCATCTCATCCACCCCAAATTGGAACCGCTCCTTTTGAAAGTTTTGGTTCCATTTTTCCAAATAGAGCGCTTGAATGGCCTGCTTCCTGGCAGGCACCTTACCTGTACCCTGCAACGATTCCTCAAATAGCCGCTGCTGCAGCTCCTCGACATACCAGTCCAATGCCCCTTCAAAGCCCGTTAAGGTTTCCAGATGCTCCAAGCGTTTCATCCGTTGTGGTCGCATCAGTTCCATCAGGAGCAGTTTTTGATAGTTTACCACAAAATCGGGATGGCTCGAATACCGAATGTCCATGCCCAGATCGGGATGGGTCAACCATTGGGGAGGGTCAAAGGCTTGTTCCATGAAATAGTCCATGGCCTCCTGCTGCCTCCTAAAATCAACAGGGGTGTACATGTTTCCCTCTTGATCCATGGATTTATAGAACACCTCATAACCTGCGATCATGGAAAGCACATTTCGCATGGTATGGTACCAAAGTTCCAATCCCTGGGCATATATGCGTTTGCTCCGCGCCATATCCGTTCTACCTTGGTTGGTATCTGGCAAGAGGGCCAATGCCCGCTCCAAATTGGTCAAGGCACGTTTTGCCCCTCCCACGGGATTACTGGTCTCCACCACTTCATTGGTGTTTCCTGGACCAATAATCTCATGATTACCATTGCTATATCGATACCACGGCACGGAATCCTGCCATCGAATCATTTCTTCCAATCGCTCCGATTTCTGCTTTTTGCCCCATCCCTCGGGGAACTCCGTATACGCCCATTGGATATAGTAGTGGTCCGTGGGACCTACCTTTTGGATCAACAAGTGCGGCGGAACACTATCTTTGGGCTGTGCCATATTATTGTGCCTGGCATAGGACATCACACTGGGCGTATGTCCCATCTCTTTGAGCCATTGCGCATCGCCCATACGCTCCAAGGGGTATTGAAACTCCCCATAGTGGTTATCCTTGATACCAAGGGCATGCCCGGTCTCATGTGCTACCAAGAATTGGATCAGCTCCCCTGTCAGTTCATCGGGAAAGGGATACCGCGCCCTTGGGTCAAGTGCAGCACAGCGCACAAAATACTCATCCTGTAACCGCTGGAGCGTAGACCCCAAGAGGATATCCGACTTTACGATTTCCCCAGAACGATGGTCAACGACCAAGGTCACGGTCGAGTTGGTTTTTTCTGCTTCGGTGCCTCTGATGTTTTGGTTCCCTTTCCATCGGATCATGGAGTTGCCCAGGCTAAGGCCTTCCCATGCATCCAAACTATCCATCTCCTTTACGATAATGGCATTTGTAAATCCTGCCGACTCAAACGCAGGTAGCCATTCCAGAACACCGGCCTTGACATAGGGCCTCCACTTCTCGGGAATATCAGGTGATATCAAAAATGTAATGGGCTTTTGGGGCACACTCCGTTCACGGTCCTTAAACTTTTTGGCCAATCGCCATCGCCCTATGCTGCCAACCTTATTTTCCGTTTGGTCCCCAGTCCTATCATGATCCTCGACCCAATAGCCCATACGGTAATCATAGGGCCTCGGCTCCATGGGTTCGGGCAATACCAGAAAGCTGAAAAACACAGATTCCAAAAACGAGACCCCCTCCTTGGACAACCCTATCCGGGTTTGTACCATCAGTTCACCTTCCTTATGCTTCACCCCGACCACCTCGGAGAGATGGCCCAAACGGGGCAAGGAGGACATATGCTGCCAAGAAATTGATTCATCCAATACCACTGAGGTCATATCGATACGATAGGCATTCCCATCATATGCCATGATCGGAAATTCCCCAAGAAAGATCTTTTCCAGGGAAATATCCCCATTCAAGGGCAACCAGATTCCCATCTCCGACCATACCCGAGGTTGCTCCAAATACAGCCGTTCCCCTTCCTTGCGAAATTCCACGTGCTTGGTATCATAGTGGTTGCTATCCCCGGTCCTTGTCCATAATAAGGGTTTTTCCAAAAGGGACGAGGGAACATCGACCCACAACTTGCCCTCCACTACTTGTGCCGTAAGAAAGGGAGTTGCTACATTGGATGCTGTACCATCTGAATCCTTCGTGGTTTGCGAGTAGCCGTGCACCACCCATAAGGGTATCATCCATACTAATATATAAACCAACTTTTTCATCCTATGAATTCTTTTGTCAAACATTAATATCCAGGGTTTTGTGGCAAGAGGTTGGGATTTATCTCCAATTCGCTCTCGGGAATGGGCAACAGTACATGGGTATCCTCCCAATTGGCCTTTAAGGGTTCCATCACCTCCGTAGCACGTCCGGTACGTTTCAGGTCCATCCAGCGCAGTCCCTGCTCCGCAAAGAGCTCCACGCGTCTTTCCCGATATATGGCCTCCAGCAGTTCCGATTGCCCAGCCAAATTCACATTCCCTAATCCGGCACGGTTCCGTACCGCATTGAGGTCCTGTCGGGCCCCGACCAGATTCCCCAATTGTGCCCTGGCCTCTGCCCTGATCAGGTATTGTTCTGCCGAACGAAACACAATGGAGTGCTCCAAGGATTGCGTTTCATTGAACAGTGCCTTGTACTTATGGGCAAAGGACAGGGTAAGGGTCCCATCGCTATCCGATAGCTCATCGGTCCAACGCTCCAAACGGCCATCCCCCTCCTCAAAGGCGTCCAACAAGGAAGACGTAAGGGCAAAACGCTGCCCAGGTATGAACTGGATTACCAATTGATTGGCCTCTTGCGTATTTCTAAGGTCATTGCCCGGCCTGAACTGCCAAATGGTCTCCCCCGATTCCTTCAAAAACACCTGGTCCAAATTCGGTTCCAAGGGAAAGGCAGCGATCACCTCCCCCGCGGTAGCGGCGGCCAACTCCCACTGCTGGGTATAAAGGGCCATTCGGGCCAACAGGGCACGGGCCACATTGGCATCGGGCACTACCCTATCCCCCACGGGAATATCCGCTCCATCCATCAGGGCGACCGCCTGTTGAAGGTCCTCGATAATGGCCTCATATACCACATCAGTGTCCAAACGTGAAGCATTGGTGTTCACCACATAATCCGTGGTAGTGATATAGGGAATATCCCCAAAAACACCCACCAGTAAACTGTGCACATAGGCCCGGACAAAGAGCGCCTGCCCCTTGTAGCGTTCCACCTCCATGGCCGTCAAACCCTCAGCACTTTCTACCCCCGCAATAATGTCATTGGCGGCATAAATGACCTGATATCCCTGTGTCCACCATCCCAAGAGCACCGAGTTTTGGGGCGTTACCGTATGACGGTACAATTGGACAACATCACCGTTGAAAGCGTAATAGTCCAGTTCATCGGCATAGATGCCCAGAAGGGTCGTAAACCCTGAATTCCCGGATACCATTCCCTCCTCCCTTAGGGAGAAATAGAGATTGGCCAGGGCCGATTCCACCGTGGAAGGGTCACTGAACACCCGTTCAGCGACCAAGGTATTCTTGGGAGGGTCGACCTCCACAAAATCCGAACAGCCAAGGGCGCCCAGTACCATCATCCATAGAAAAGCCTTGCACATCAGGCTCATCATAAATTGTCTATTGCTATAAAATATCTGTCTCATAATTCATTTGTATAAGGTTAGAATCCCAACTGTAGGCCCAAGGTCAACTGCCGTAACTGGGGTAAACGCACGGTAGAGGGCTGCTCCGGATCAGGCCCGGTATAATTGGTTATCGTCCACAGGTTCTGTCCCTGTAGGTACACATTGATATCCAAGCGATCGGCCAAATTGGGAACGCGATAATTGAGCGTGATGTTCCGTAGACGGATGAAGGATGCATCCGATACCGCGGCATTACTTCTGGACTGCAATGCTCCCGTATCCTCGCTAGGCGCAAGTCCGGCAGAGGCCAATTGTACGGTGGCCTCATCACCGGGCTCTTGCCATCGATCCAGCAATCGGATAGGCAAGTTCCTTCTTGCCCCTGGCACTGCAAACGCCCGAAGCTCGTTATAGGCCTTTTGTTTCTTGAACTGAAAAAAGAAATCCAGCCCCAAATTGCCCCATCGGATATTTTGTCCAAAACCCCCATAGAATTTTGGGGCAAGGTCCTCCAACCACTCCCGGTCACCCAGGCTGGTTATATCCCCGTCCCCATTGAAATCCTCGAATTGATAGATGCCCGTTTCCGGGTCCACTCCGAGGGACTCGTACAATCGAACGATGGTCAAAGGTTCCCCGATAATGAAGCGATCAGCAAAGGTGGACTCTTCCAGGCCATCAAAGGCCAACAACCTATTTCGGGGCACGGTCAGCGTAAAGCGAGTGGACCAACCAAACTCCTTCCCTTGGACCATCATCGCATTGAGATCGACTTCCAACCCGGTATTCTCCACTGTGGCATCAAAATTTCCCGTCAACTCGGAAAAACCTGTCGTTGCCGCCAAGGGAATACCGATCAACTGGTTACTGGAGCGGTTCCGAAAAAAAGAGGTCTCCAACCGCAATCTGTTCCGAAAGAATCCCAGTTCCAGGCCCACTTCCAATTTGGTATTTGATTCCCATCCAAATAAAGGATTGAAAATGCCCGTAGGCTCCAAAATGGTGGTGCCATCATAATCAAATCCGGTCACATCATAGGTGTCCAGAAAGCGGTAATCCCCGATATTGTCACTGCCCGTGGTCCCATAACTGGCCCGCAGCTTTCCAAAGCTCAACCAACTGCTATCCGCCAAGAGCTTTTCCTCCGAGAACAACCATGCCAGCCCCACGGCCCCAAAATTCCCGAACTGCCGGCCTGGCCCGAAACGGGAAGAGCCGTCACGCCTACCCGTCAGGTTCAGGATATACCGGTCCAAGAAATTAATATTGACCCTTCCGAACACGGCCGTGTAGGCATATTCACTATCGGAATCCCCCAATACCTCAACCGTACTGGCCGCAGCAAGGTTTCGGATCAATTGATCATTGGGATAGCCCCTCCCCCGTTGCACAAACTGCTGGGCGGTTTCCTTTTGAAAGGTAGTTCCCAACAACACTTCTACATCGAACTTGTTCCATGTGGGCTTCCAACTGATCTGGGGCTCCACGATCCAAGATTCACGATCGGCCGAGTTGAGCGTCAATGAAGAATAGGTCTGCGGCGTCAACCCACGTCCCGGGTTCACTGCGGAACTGGGCAAGGTTCGGTAGGAATCCAGTTGATACCTATTGTAGCCCAAACTCGTCCTCACCTCAAGATCGGGCAGCAACGCATAGGACAACAACGCATTGGAAATCAGCGTGTGGCTCGCCTGTCCGAACCGCTCCTCCAAAGCAGCAAAAGGATTGTCAAAGGTATTGTCCTCCCAATTGAGGTTGCCCTCATCATCATAGATTTCAGGGGCATTGGGCTCAAGTGTATAGGCAACGTTCGTCAGGTCCGACCGAGGCATCAGATTGTCCTCTCGCGTATAGATCGTGGATAGATTGATCTTGAACCGCCCATTATCGGACTGATGTGAAATATTGCTGTTCACATTGGCCTTTTTATAATTGGCATCCCCAGGGAATACCGTGGTCTCCTTTAGGTAGGACCCACTGATCAGGAACTGGGTACGTTCACTGCCCCCGGAAACGGACAATTGCAGATTGTTCCTATAGGCGGTCCCCCCAATCAGCTCCTCCTGCCAATCGGTATACCGATCATTGTCCCAAGTCTTGATATCGGGCCATGCAAAATCAAAGGCCGGATTCTCCAAAAAATCCCCAAAACCATCATTGACCACCCCTTCACGGCGCAGTTCCAGGTATTGTTGGGTATTCAACAGCTCCAGAAAATTGGTGACCCTGCCCAACGAACTGCTCATCTGGGCATTGAAACGCGTCTCCCCGACCCGACCCTTTTTGGTAGTGATCAAGACCACCCCATTGGCCCCACGGGATCCATAGATGGCCGTGGCATCGGCATCCTTGAGCACTTCAATGCTTTCAATATCATTGGGGTTGATGGCATTCAGTGGACTAATGTTCCCACCCAATATCTGCCCAGAAACATCATTGGAGCCCAAGGACTGTGAACTGATGGGTACCCCATCCACAATGAAAAGGGGATCGGAAACCCCATTGATAAAGTTCCTGCCACGGATATCAATGGTAAAGCCCCCACCGGGCACCCCAGTGTTCTGAACGATGTTCACCCCTGAAAGCTGACCCTGCATGGCCGCCAAGGGATTGCCCACCGGCTGTTTCTCCAAAGTCTCGGCCTTGATGGTGGCGATGTTCCCCGTACGTTCCCGCTCGGAAACGGAATAGTACCCCGCATTGAGCACCACCTCCCCCAGAGCGGTCACATCCTCCTCCATCACCACATCAATGCGGTTCCTCCCGGCCACAGGGACGGTCAAAGGGGCATAGCCCAGCATACTAAATACCAGCACCTCATCGGAATCGGCCTCAATGGCAAAGGAACCGTCCCATTCGGACATCGTCCCACGTTCTGTGGATTCCACCACAATATTGACACCCGCCAAAGGATTCCCATCAACATCGGTTACGGTGCCACGGACCACGTCCTGAACAGATAAAAACGTTCCAGCAGAAACAGAGCCCCATGACCATGGAGCCAATAGCACATAAAAAAGCAAGGACAGAAAGCTCCGCTTTCCAATCATCGATAATTTCTTCATAATTTTGAGTTGTTTGATTAAACAGTTAGTGTTAATTGAATCATGCCTCTGGACAACTCCTACCCTGTCCGGAGGTTTTTTGTTTGCACTGCCCACAAGTCACCACAAAGTCGTAACTTACCTAAGGGCCAAGGTTCAGGCATAGGCCACCCTGTCCAAGTAGCAACAGTACTTGGAAATAGGGTCCCAAAAAGGAACTAAGACTATGAAATGCAATAGGGCCGGATACCCCAAAAGTGTAAGGATCAGTTATGGGACAAAGGATAAAAACAAACCGAAAAAGCGCAGCGTATTTCCCATAACCATAGTCAGAAACAAATCAAATGGGATTCTTGGGCTTCTTACGGAACAGGATATCGAACACCGAGTGCGAAGTCCCAAAAACAGGACAAGAACACGATGTGAACCCCACAATAAAAAGTTGCCAAATGTTTCCCATAACCAAAAGGTCAGCGACACATCGAAAAAAAGAATAAAATAAAACCAAATGCTTAGGAACAAGTTGGGCGTGAAAACTCAACTTATCAACCTGAGGTACTGGTATACCTTGCAACGATAAGAGAGCTCACGCCCGGGTCGTGAGCCAATCTGCTTATTGTCTCGTTGCAAAAATTACCAGTTTTCAGATTGAGACTCTAAGCGACAGCTTCAAATATTATCTAAACGAAGAATCGCAAATTTATGTTATTGGGATAAATATAGTAAACCTTTTTAAAATAACACATATATGTGTTGATAAAAAATAAATGAATTGCCAATTTTTGATTAATGTCAAACCAAGACCTTAATAAGCTTTTATCCAATATTGGTGCAATTATAAAAAAGCACCGAAAAGAAAGGGGTTTGTCACAACTTAAGATGGGTTTAGACATTGATATGTCCGCAAATCAAATTGGTAGAATAGAAAGAGCGGAAAGCAATCCTACCGTCGAAACACTTCACACAATTGCCAATTATTTTGAATTTGACATTAGTGAATTTTTTTAAGTAAAAATAATTTGTCCTTACACTAAGTCTTTCCATTTTTGAATTTCATTACAGATATCCTCATATTTTCATTCAATGAATATTCTTACATTTATTGACAAATTTTTAAAATTCTAACAGCCTATCTTCGGCAATTGTTTTCGAAGTTTTTAAACAAAAACAGTTTTTAGTCGGAAGCTTAAACATCAATATTCAGAATTAAAAAAAATATTAAACCATTATAAATAATATATCAATTCAAAATTTGAAAATTCCAGTTATAGATATATTCGCTGGACCTGGTGGGCTTGGAGAAGGCTTTTCATCCGTATGGGAAAACGAGAAAAAGGTATTTGACATTAAATTATCGATAGAAAAGGAGGAAAACGCCCATAAAACCTTATTGTTCAGGAGTTTTTTCCGGCAGTTTGCCAAAAATGAGTTGCCAGATGCATACTATGATGTGCTGAAAGAAGAGAACTTGGGCAAAAGAGAAGAGAAAATGAAAGATTTATTCGATGCTTATCCCAAGGAATATCGAATAGCTTCAGCAGAAACATGGAAGGCAGAACTCGGTTCGGAAAAATTCCCGGAGGATTTAATTGATCAAAGGATACAAAATGGCATTGACAAAAATCGCGATTGGGTTCTGATAGGAGGTCCACCATGTCAGGCATATTCGTTGGCAGGACGATCTCGTGTGGGAGGAATAGATAAATCAGATCATCGGGTCTACTTATATCGACAATATTTAAGGATCATCGCAAAATTCCATCCAAAGGTATTTGTGATGGAAAATGTAAAAGGGCTATTATCCGCCAAAGTTGGAAAGGAAAGTGTATTCGATTGGATCAAGCGGGATTTGAATGACCCTTCAAAACTGTTTCCCGAGTTTGACTCCCCCACCTATAAAGTTTATTCCCTGTCAACCGCTCCGGAAACCTTTTCCATAAATGGAAATCCCATCTATGCAAAGGACAGTGACTTTTTAATAAAGTCCGAGGAATTTGGAGTTCCCCAGAAGAGACATCGGGTCATTTTATTGGGGATTCGCCAAGATTTGGAGGAAGAACCCGGCGTGCTGACGAAATGTGAAGCTCCGATAAAATTAAAAGCTGTTATCGGAGACCTTCCCAAAATAAGGAGCGGTTTGAATCGAAAGTTTGTTCGTTCCTATACAGCATCTGGAAAAAAGAAAAGGGTCTATGAAAAAGTAAATGATGATTTCGATACCTGGCATCATCTGGTAAGCGGATACAAATACATGATCCAATCTTGGAACGGCTTCGAAAAATCAAAACAACATCAAGAAATCGGTGCCTTAGATATTGGATCGGAATTTGTTCCCTGCAAAACTCCTTCATCCAAAAACCCTCTTTATACATGGTACATGGACCCAAAATTAAATGGAGCATGCAATCATATCTCCAGATCTCACCTGACCCAGGATTTGATGAGATATCAATTTTCAAGTCTATACGCGGAAAAACACAAACGATTTCCACGTTTAAATGAGTATACCCAACACAGTTCGGAATTGATGCCCGATCACAAAAGTGCGGATACTGGAAAATTCGCAGACCGTTTTAGAGTTCAATTACCAGATGAACCGGCAACCACGGTTACCAGTCATATTTCAAAAGATGGACATTATTTCATCCATTATGATTCCGACCAATGTAGAAGTTTGACAGTACGGGAAGCTGCACGTATTCAGACCTTCCCTGACAACTACCTTTTTTGTGGATCGAGGACGGCCCAATTTCATCAAGTGGGAAATGCTGTACCTCCCTATCTCGCATACCAAATAGCAAATATTGTAAAGAAGTTGGTCCAGTGAAGGAATACCTCAATAACGCTAAAGGTAGGTTCTATTTGAATTTGGGCAGCTGTGAATTCAGTCCTGTAATTCAGGCATCCACAGCTATCGCATTGGATTATTCCGAAGAATTTCATCAAAAAGAACGTAGCGAACCCATGGTAATCACATTTCCTTGTAAAGAAAGTGCAGCATTGTGGATGTCCGTTCAATTTTTGATTAATGAATTCTTCCATGACTATGTACATCAAAGCAAAAACAGAATTAAAGAATTGGATCTGAAAGCCGGAGATAAAATTGATATTTTCTCAACAACTGCCTTATTTCAACGAATCGATTTGAGCACTAATAAACTGGTCATGAAATTCTCGGATGGTGTAACGGCCTATACTAAGATGCAGAACATTCAGTTCATTAACCCTGTAAGAAAAGCGATGGTCAACAAATATGTTCACTACCGCAAGAAAAGGAAGCAATTCCTGGAAAAAAGGAAGGCATTGACCCAAATCCTCAGTCTAGATCTTAACCCCAACTTTGGGGCATTGTCAGTAAAAGTCGTGTTGATTTCTGGTAGAGGGAAGGCAGGCCAATTCCGTCGGCAATTGAGAGAGACATTCATTTATGATGAGCCTTTATCCGAAACGGTCATGCTGGATAAAAACTTACTTATATCCCCGGATTTTGAATGCTTTGCCGGAAGTGTGGATAAGGATTCGAACAAGAATACGGAATTCTTTGTCAAGGCCGTCAAACAAAGTTTGAAGACCGTTGAATTTGAAGATTCCGAAATCAATACCATTGCTCAAGATTGTCTTGAATTACTGGAACGATCCCTAAAAACAAAAAAGTTCGTCGAAAGATTTCAATCCCTTTATTCAGCCCTTTCAAAAAGTTCCGATCATCAAAATTTAGGTGACAAACTTCAAAACCTAATGAAGTATCATCCTGGAATTGAAGATGATCTAATCAATCATGTTTCCGCTGTCTTTGTGAATGATCCACAACTCATGTTGGAAAACCCAAAAACCATAGCATATCTAACCAGCCATAATATTCCGGTATTTATAATAGGTGACAGGGTCATTAGTGAGTGGAACGAATACGACATATACAAAACAATCTTTGACGATGCCTCATTTAAGGATGCATACCGTTTTAATTGGGATAAGAACAAGATTGCTGATTTGGAACTTCAACTTGACCAAGGATCCCATTTTATAGACTACATCAACAACAATACCTTTTGTCGTTTTGTAAACCAAAAGATCACTGTCGAGGAGGTTGATTTTAATGAGTTTGATCAAATCTTCAATTCATTGGAATCCAAAAGTTTCCTATCCTCTTTGGGAGATCACGAACTTTTACAAAAAGCCTATTATCAAACCTTAAGACCTTTACTATATGCACTTAAAAATACTATTGAACGGCCGGACACCTTTAAACTTACAGGTTTACTCGATAATTTTACCGAGGTATATAATACCTCCGGTTTAGGGTTGAATGAGGAAATAAAAACCTCCATAAACACAGCACTGGCCAAACTTAAATCATACCTGCTTTCAGGTAGACAACCCAAAGGTTTTGTCGATGATCACATTAATTTATTTTATCAGGATATTAGTATCCATGACTTGAATTTCATGTTGCCCTTTGAAGCCGATCAGGGTGCAGTAACACATCATAATGATATATGTGCATCTGCACAGGGAATTAAATTCATAGGCTACCCATATCGGGAATATTCATTCAAGTATATCGACCAGAGTATTTTTAAAAAGGTAATTCCCAATGTAAATTTTGTCTTGAACCAGTGTGAATCCTCCATAACCATAAATGGTCTTAAAAGAAAAATCAATTCAGGATATTATGTGGAAAAATTTCCTGCCCGCCTGAGTGAACTTGAAGGGTTCAGGATTAAGGATGCTATTCAAATAGCCTCGATTATCGATGGTTCGATACATTTCAAGAGTGGTGAGATTCCCAATCACGAAGATGAAAAGGCAATGGCCAACAACTATGAAGAGTTCGAACAGATGCTCAATGAACTCCGATATTCCGGATACAAAGGTTCAAGTGAAGATAGGGAAGCTAGTGGTCAGTATATGCTGAATTGCAACGTTTTGCATTTTGAAAATGGAAGCTATGTATTCTTCCCCCATAATTGGAGGATCCTGGCATTAAAAGAATCGATCACGGGTTCCATTGAATCCCATTCGAACAAAATTGCGGACGTTGCGGTAGGTGACATTGCTGTCATCGTCAATGTGTCCAGACGATCCATCACCAAATATTTGGAAGGCTCAAAGGCCATGCTCACTTATATGGAGACCTTGGAATCATGGCGGGAGATCCTTAGACAAGAGCACTATCAACTCAAAGATATGTCCGATTTGGTGGAAAGATTGGAAAAGGTCAATCAATCCCTGAATATCGGTGGAAGCCCTGAAAACTATAATGTACTCAGATGGTTGCATGATGAGATGATGCTGGCCCCGGCCTATGAAAACCTTAAAATGATACTTGGGCTGCACTATCCCAAAGAAGAACTTTCGGAAAGGGCAAAATCCATCCTAGGGGCAAAAACCGTGATTCTAAAAGCCAAAAACAAACTGGATCGAGCCGTTAAAGACAAGCTTGCCGAAATGATCGGCACATCGCACGACGCTCTCGATGACACCTTTACCATCGAGGTCCAAGGCATCGAGGTAAAAGGCAAGAAAAACGAAATCGTGGGCATCGAAAAAAGAAATGATCTGAAAATAGAGTACCATTCAACCATGAAATTTCTTAAATAGATGATTGTACCGGACAACATTGACAGTACCAATTCAAACGGGGAAAAGCAGGTATTCCGTCATTTCAAAACGGATACCAATGCAAAGAACTTTATAATTCTCCATTCCCTGTTCATCTCCAAACATCTAACGAGGGTATCTGGGGAACTTGACTTTTTGGTCTTGGCACCGGGACTGGGGATTTTCGCATTGGAAGTCAAACACGGTAAGGTCAGTCGTGATGGAGGCATCTGGAAATTTGAAAACCGCCATGGCCAAGTAAAAACCTCTACAGTTGGGCCTTTCAGACAAGTGAGCGATACGATGCATTCCTTAAGATCCTATTTGTTGGAGCTGGCAGGTGACCATGCTAAATTAAAAGCAAAGATCAACAAACTGCTATTCGGTTGGGGAGTAATGTTTACCGGTCTGGATGAATTTTATGATCATGGTCCCGAAGCAGAATCATGGCAACTGTTCACAAGATCTGGTTTTAGGGCTCCAGCCAGTCATTATATAACATCGCTTTCCCGTGGTTTTCACCATAAATACTCCGATAGGGCATGGTACAATGTAAACGATTCAAGGCCCTCGAAAAAAGATTGTGAAGACATATTCAAACTACTGCGAGGTGATTTCAGTTATAACTATACGAGCTTGAACCAAATACTGGATGAAGAGGACCTCATCGATCATTTTACCGAAGAGCAGTTTGAAACACTCTCCTTTATGGATTACAATGATCGGGTGTTGATTCAAGGAGGTGCAGGAACCGGAAAAACCATAATGGCGACGGAGTGGTTTCAAAGAAATGTCAACCAAGGATTGAAAGTTGGGTTATTTTGCTTCAATAAAAAACTGGGGCATAGATTAAAGTCTGAACTCTCTAAGGTAATTGATTTGTGTGCTACCAATTCCTATGTTGGCAATCTACACAGTTTTATGATGTCTTTGACAGAACGAGTTCCTCCAGAGGTGAATCAGCAACCTTTCTATGAATTGGACTTACCCTTGGAAACCATGTTTGCCCTTGAGAAATTCTCGGAGGATGAAAAATTTGACCTGCTCATCATTGATGAGTCCCAAGACCTCCTTACCGAATCCTATCTGGATGTTTTTGATTTCATGTTAAAAGGAGGGTTGAGCCAAGGGAAATGGGTCATGTTCGGAGATTTCTGCAATCAACTGGTCTATCTGGACAACCCTTTAAGCGTACTGGACATACTAGCCTCAAAAGCTGCATTTATCAAAGTCCCAACATTAAGGACCAATTGCAGGAACAGTAAGAAAATTGTGTTCTTCAATCATACCACCACCGGCTGTGAGCAACAATTAAGTCCAGAAGGTATGTTGGAGGGAGAAAAGGTTGAACATTATTTCCCCATCAAGTCCAAGCAGGTAGAAAAGGTGGTAGAAATCATAAAAGACTTGACTACCAAAGGAATTCCCGAGGCCAAGATTAGCTTACTATCCTGTAAAAGCGCAAAAAACAGCGCAATGCTGCAATCCGCGGAATTGAAGCACTATATCAATAATGGCCTTGTCTTTTCAACGATACATGCCTATAAAGGACTTCAAAATTCCTTTGTGATCACCACAGAGTTCGAGGAATTGGAATCCAATCATGCAACAAGTTTATTATATGTATCGATCAGTAGGGCCAAATTGAAATTCTATCTTGTTTTGGATAAAGGACTTGAGCATTCCTACAATCAATTATTAGCAATGAGAATAAAT
Source organism: Allomuricauda sp. MMSF_3307 (assembly GCF_030733585.1). Taxonomy (NCBI): domain Bacteria; kingdom Pseudomonadati; phylum Bacteroidota; class Flavobacteriia; order Flavobacteriales; family Flavobacteriaceae; genus Allomuricauda; species Allomuricauda sp. MMSF_3307. The sequence continues at coordinate 187,523 of NZ_JASHIQ010000004.1, read as the reverse complement.
CAAACATCATGATTCGAGACCAAATAATCGATGACATCATAAAAGAAGTCTGTGGACCAGATCCACATCCGGCATATACTGATGAAACAACAGGGGAAGAAATCTTGTTGGAAAGAGTACATGGTTCACCCAAACTGAGGTATGGAGCCGGCATGTTGTACCCTCAAGCGACCAATATCACGGAATTGGATGAAAATACGGAGATGACTGATGACGATGTTGAAGAAGAACAGTCCGAGTACCGAGATAATTCAAGAACGACCCAAGGTAGTTTAGCCGATGATGGTGATTCCGATGAGTCTATTGGATTGGCGAATGAATTCCTGCCCTCCGCCATGGGTTTTACATGCAAAATGAAAGCCGATCAAGGTACGATCAGCGTGCATATCAATGCTGCATGGTATGAAAGGTCAGATAATGGGATTGCGGAAAAGCGAGTGGTCGATGCAGGATATGAAGATAAGCGGAATCCTCAATCCGGAGCATTGGTATTGCGGAGAAATTGGACCAGAAGACCCTTGGACATAAAGGAGGTCATTCTCGATTTGAAAGAAGTTGGGGCTCACAGAGGTTTGGTATATGAAAAAGTGGTTGCCGTGACACCATGGAATACGGACCAAGCATGGCTTACGCTAAGGGTTTACAATCGTTCCAGGCAAGAAAACATCGACAAGGGTGAATGCATCCTGACATTTACCATCATCAACCAGATGTCCGCCAGTACCAATCAGGAAGAAAATGACAGATTGATTCTTTTCCAAAACAAAATACATATCGAGGATGTCTCCGGAGGCCATATTTTACCCTATGATGAAAGGAATTCCGCCAACGATACTGAAGAAGAGGAGGAGTTGCTTTTGTTATATCGCCAAAAGAAAACCTACGCCATTGGTCACGGGTGTTCTGTACAATGGGATGAATCCAGTGATATGGTTTATGGTTTGACCACTTCTGTCGTACCCGTTTATGAATTGCCCCAAGTATCCCCGACCCAACATGTGACACTAAGCATGTTGGAGTTATCCGATCAAGGGGATTGGGACGATGCAAAAGACAGTTTGAACCAGCTCACCAGTCAATATGAAACATGGATTTCCAACTTGGAACTTGCCGTAGCCAATCTTGATGGGAAATTTCACGGAGCGGCAAATAGAAACATCTCAAAGTGCAAAGCAAACTTGCGCAGGATCAAAGAAGGCGTGCAGCTACTCACCCAGAGTGATGAAGCATCCGACCTGGTCAAATGTTTCAGATGGATGAACAGGGCGATGATCTGGCAACAACAACGTTCCAAGACGCCAAGAAGAAGCTGGGTTCGTGATGACAATGGCTCGTATGCGCTCACACCCTTGGAAGAAGATGTTCATCAACATACAGATCTTGCAGAGTTTCATAAGGGACCCTATAATGGAAAATGGCGGCCCTTTCAAATTGCTTTTGTATTAATGAACCTAATTTCAATATGGGATGAACATTCCGAACAACGTGAAATAGTGGATTTGATATGGTTCCCGACAGGTGGTGGTAAGACAGAAGCTTATCTTGGACTTGCAGGTTTTTCCATTTTTGCCCGAAGAATCAGGGCAAAAGAGGACATGGATTTCGATCATGTTGCCGGAACGTCCATCTTGATGCGGTACACCCTTAGATTGCTCACCACCCAACAATATGAAAGGGCCTCTTCCCTTATCTGCGCCTGTGAATTGATTCGGAAGGAAGGGGATCATATGTTGGAACTGGGTCCCGATCCTTTTTCCATAGGATTATGGGTTGGTGGAACATCCACTCCAAACAAAAGAAAAGATGCCAATTTCCTATATAAAGAGTTGACCGGTAAGAATTATCAATCCGCGGATTACAACTTTATAGTGATGAAGTGCCCCTGTTGCGGTGCCGCCATTGGCAAACTTGATTCCCCGAGCAGGCATAAGAAAGTATCGGGATTGGCTCAAACCGATGGTTCGGCCTCCACTTCAAGGACCTATTTTAGCTGTGAAAATGAGCTTTGTGAGTTTTTTGAATCAGAGCTTCCGCTCTACGTTGTGGATGAAGACATCTTTGAATTTTGCCCTACATTGGTTCTGGGCACCGTGGACAAATTTGCCATGATACCATGGCAACCCGGTCGCCTTTCGCATGACCTTGACTCAAGTAAACTGTTTGGATTTAGGTCAAATGGGGCGAAAAGTCGAATTACACCACCGGAACTGATTATCCAAGATGAGTTGCACCTGATCTCTGGCCCCTTGGGTACGGTTGTAGGCCTTTATGAAAGTCTAGTCCTTACTTTATGCAATAATTACAACAAACGGGAGTATCCATTTCATGGTACGGATTACGCACCACCAAAAATAGTCGCTTCCTCAGCAACCATCAGTAGGGCCTCCGAACAAGTTAGGGCATTGTATGCCAGCGAAAACCTAAACATTTTCCCCCCTCAAGGGATTGATTTTGGAGATACTTGGTTTTCGGAAGAAAAGCAACCGTCACCTGAACATCCAGGAAGGAAATATATCGGGGTATTGGCACCAGGTTATCGATCTGGTCAGACCTCGGTCGTTCGTCTTTATGCGTCAATCCTACAATCCACCAGAACAGCGGATTACCCTACTGAAGCCAAGGACTATTATTGGACATTGCTTGGGTTCTTCAATTCCATTCGAGAATTGGGAATGGCCGCATCTCTGGTATATGCCGATATTCGAGAATATTTGACCATCCTTCAGAAAAGAAAATTAATACCGTATTCAGAAAAGCGATGGTTGAACCTGTTCAAAGAGTTGACCAGTAGAATTCCAAGCTCGGAAATCCCGGATGCTTTAAAGGAATTGGAAAAGAGCTATACCGGAAAAACATCATCCGCGCTGGATGTATGCCTTGCCACCAATATGATCGCTACGGGAGTTGATGTATCACGGTTGGGTTTGATGCTGATTCACGGGCAGCCAAAGACCACTGCCGAATATATCCAGGCAAGTTCAAGAGTCGGTAGGGACACAAAAGGACCAGGTCTGGTCATCATGTTATACAGTCCATCCAAACCTCGGGACAAATCCCAATATGAACACTTCCAGTCGTTCCATAATAAAATTTACTCTTATGTGGAACCAACTTCGGTCACCCCCTTCTCCATCAGTGCAAGGGAGCGGGTTTTGCATGCTGTAAGCATTGGCCTTGTCCGAAATTTCAGTGCAGGCCATTTTACCCGTAATCCAGATATCAGCAACAATGAAGGGGAGTTTAAAAGCATTACCGATTGGGTACGGGAGGTCATCAAATCCAGATGCGGGATTGTGGACCCAAGTGAGGTGCAAAATACCTTGGCATTGTTTGACAGAAGAATAGCGTTCTGGAAAAATGGTTTCCAAGAATACGGAGATGCCGGTAATTATGGCATACTGAATAAAGATTGGATTCCATTAATGTATGCCAGGGGCAATGAAGTTACTGAAGATATTAGAAACGGTGGCTTGTCATTGCCTTCATTGACGTCCATGAGAGGGGTTGATGAAGAGGGCAGAATAGGAATAATGAATTTAGGTTGATATGAATAGAAACATAAGATTAGGGCAATTGTTGTCTCCTTTTGGCATTGGACAACTTGTGAATTTCCCAAATGATGAGTCGTTGATGATCTGTGGTCTTGATGCATGGGACGAAATGATCGAACAGCGAATCCAAAATGCAGGGTATGACCATATTGATTTTAAAGAATTTGAAATCAGGGAACCTCGCCTGGAACAGCTGTTGGGCGTAAGCAGGTTTAGAAAGCCGTTCCCCTTCCGTAAAAACAGCAGTAAAAACAGTCGTCTGACCATTCCAGGGGTACGCTTTCCCCAATGGCATTATTGTATAAGATGTGGTGTCATGCGCCAAATTGAGCTCAATAGACAGGAAAGTCCCAGATGTACATCAGGGGAATGCAGGGGAAGATTGATCCCTGTCAGGTTTGTTGCCGTATGCCCTCAAGGACACATTCAAGATGTCCCCTTTTTAGAATGGGTCCACCCAGACGGGATGGATGACCAAAGACATGTATTGACGTATTCAGCAGGTAAAGGTTCGGGAGATTTATCCAGTATCGTCATTTCATGTTCGTGTGGAGCAAGACGAACCTTAGGTGGGATAATGAATGAAGGAGCCTTGGCCAATATTTCAACATGTTCGGGACATCGGCCCTGGCTGGGCCCAATAGGTGTCAGACAGCCCCAGCCCTGCGAACATTCATTGCGGGTTTTGATCAAGGGTAGCTCCAATGTGCATTATGCCCTCATCAAATCGGCCTTGTATTTACCACAGGCCGGGGATACAACACCGGAAATGGTTCAGCGAATAATAGATCGGGAAGAGGAAACTTTACGAAGGTTCCATGAAATGGATAATGATGGAAGGTTTCTTAAAGTTTTTCTCGAAAATCAAACCGAGGTAAAATTAGGCCGTATAGCACTTGATGAATTGCTAGTGCACGTGTTAAGCTTTCTTGAATCGGGAAAAGGCAATGCTGATCTGGAAATCAATTCTGACTTTGATATACGCATACAGGAGTACCAATATCTTAATACTGGGCGGGATTCTGAGAACTCAGATTTTAAAGCGCTGGTCAAGCCATTCTCCTCAACTGAGGAGGGCGTTTTTTTATCCGAATACTTTGACCATGTCGTCTTAATCGAGAAATTAAGGGAAACCAGGGTTTTTGCAGGATTTTCAAGGCTCAATTCTGAAGATGGAAGATTGGTAAGGGATAAAATAAAAGATTTAAGTTTAAAAGACAAAGATTGGTTACCTGCCCATGTAGTCTATGGAGAAGGAATTTTCATAAAGTTCAGCGATGACAAATTGGATGAGTGGCTATCCCGTGCCAACAACAATCTGGAGGCATTGATAGCAAGGTACCATACCGAACAAGCTGTAAGAATCAACGATTATCAAAATAGAGACCTTTCGCCTTCATTCATTTTGCTTCATACGTTTGCACATTTACTCATCAATCGACTTTGTTACAATTGTGGTTACGGATCGTCATCCCTAAGAGAGAGAATATACTTTTCAAGTTCTGGGGACCATCGGATGAACGGGGTATTGATTTATACTTCATCCGGTGATTCCGAGGGATCTATGGGTGGACTTGTCAGGCAAGGAAGGGAATCGAATTTTTATCGTTTGGTTAAAGAGATCATAGAAGATGCCAGATGGTGTTCTGCAGATCCGGTATGCATGGATGTAGGGAGTTCAACGGGACAAGGGCCGGATTCTTTGAATGGAGCAGCTTGCCACAATTGCTCCATTGTTCCTGAAACGAGCTGCGAGGAGTTCAATAAACTATTGGATCGATCTGCCCTTGTTGGAACTTATAAGGACATTGACTCAGGTTTTTTTATTTAACCTAATAGAACAAATAGGATTATTAAGAACCGGTATAAAATTGCACTTTACTTTTTTAAATTCTTTGCATCTTTTTAAACTGAACATCTAATTTCATAAGAACGCTGTGAGAGCTTTTGAAATATTGACCGAACGAGTAAACCAAAATGCATCCATTGATTGATTGATTAAAGAAAGTTAAGAGCAAAACTGAAACTAATTATCAAGCGGACTTTAAGGCAATACGGCTATCCACCAGACATGCAAAAACGGGCGACAGAAACGGTATTGAAACAAGCAGAGATGATTGCGAAGGAACTTACAATATAATGATGTATATTCCTTATCGTTAAAAATCTGGAGCGCATCCCAAATTTTTATTGTATGGTTGTATATATTCCCAGAACGCCTTACCTGCACTTTCCATATAATTCATGGAATAGTACATTTTGGTGTTCGAGGCCACTTGATAAATATATTCTGAACATTGGTAAGCGTATTTTCTTTTAAAACATACGATTGCAAAATAGTACGTTTTATAATCCATATATACACTGTAGAAGGTAACCTTAGAAATGGCATCACTATCGTAGCTATAGAAAGTACTGCCATAGCTCTCAGACTTCACGAAATCCATCATCTCTTCACAGGTCTGGGCCTTCAAACCCTTGCAGCACAGCATTACGAGTATACTTAAGACTATTTTTTTCATACATCAAATTGTTATTACCCTGTTTGCATATTCTGTAAGATATTCGACACCTGTACCTATTCCATATAGGTAAATGTCAATGATACCACTCCTTGATCAGAGTCCATTACAGAAACCGCAGTGATATCCGCTGAAGTAGGATAATTATCTTCATCATAATCGAAGTTGGCATTAATGGAATAGACCATTTCACCTTCTTCGTTTTTATAGACTATTTGTGAAAGATTGTTCACAGGATACAGCAATCGGGCCCGTACAATTTCCGGGGATTGCGGGGTCATGGAAAAGTTGAGTTGCACATTGTCCAGCATAGCTATCAATCCCCCAGCTTTCATGGTATAATAAAAGGGATTGGGAGCATTGTCATATTCCAGATTTGCGGTGTATACTTTAGTGATATAATCCCCAAAGTCATCGTCCCACTCTTCTTCAAAAAACTCGATCACTTCTGGATTTCCCTTATCATCGTAGGAGACAACTTGACCGATGTCAAAGGCATCATAGGGAGACTGATATAATTCCTCCGTATTAAGGTTATCATTGGATCCGGTAATCGTTTTCAATTCACTGTCTTCATATAAAAAGATACTTGTATCGGTTCCATCGGAGACCGTATTCAAACTACCATCATTATTGTAGGAGAAACCGATTGTTGTATTGTCTTCCGGCTTTTCCGGGGAGATATATGAAACACTACGGATCAACTTCTCCTCTACATTTCCATTTGCATTTTCAAATTCATCGGTAACGGATTCCTCACTGCAAGCAACATTTAACAAGGAAACGATAGCAAAAACAAATGATAGTTTAAAATTTTTCATGGGACTATGGTTTATTTATTATTCGTTATGTAGTCCGAAATTACATGGTATACCAGTTATTACCTTACGTTTTTCCGTAAGAGCCATTTGCCCATTTATGTTTATTTTTCTATCCAAAATCCAATCAATCGCATGTTACAAAAGATATCTTTCCTTGTTCTGATATGCTTCCAATGTGTCCTTTTTGCTCAAACCGAAGAAATTCAACTGGTTTCCTGGAACATTCAAGATTTTGGACGGACCAAAAACACGAAGGAACTCAATCAAATTGCAGAAATTGTAAGGGATGCCGACATTTTGGCCATTCAAGAAGTAGTTGCAGGATTTGGAGGTGCCCAGGCGGTTGCCAAACTTGCCGATATATTGAACCGAAAAGGGGCTAAATGGGACTATGTCATCAGTGACCCAACCAACAGTCCTAAATATGTTACCGAGCGCTATGCCATCGTTTGGAAGACCAAAAACATAAAAATTAAAAATCGAGGTTGGCTTATATCAGAACTTGATTCGTTGGTAGACCGAGAGCCATTTCTACTGGATTTATATGTTGAAGGAAAAAAATTCACTCTCATCAATTTTCATTCCAGGCCTTATAACAAAGACCCTGAAAGTGAAATCATCGCACTTTCCAATTTTGTCATTGATTCATTGGAAACTCCATTGATTATTGCTGGTGATTTTAATGTTGATGAAAAGATGCCCGTTTTTAATACTTTGAAAAACTCAGGGTACAGAACAGCCATTACCAACCAAAAGACGACTTTGAAATGGAGTTGCGAGGGAACAGATTACCTCAACTACCCTATCGATAATATTTTTTATTCCCAAGAAATTTACAAGACGGAAGGAAAAGCTATTGATTTTGTGCGGTTATGCGACGGGTTAAAAAAGGCCCGTAAATTATCCGATCATCTACCGGTGCTATTAAAATTCCAAATCAACTGGAAAGCACATTAATCTTCCCAGCCACACAAGGTCCTGCCCAAATCTTTGGCTTCGGACAAGCTAACTTCAAAAGTCTTGGTCGAGCAATTGGACAACCCCCTACAATGTTTGTAATAATGATACCGTTTACTGCTCTTTCCTTTACAGATAAAGACTTTGGTTTCAACATTGGTAACAAGGTTGAAGCTAGAGATAAAGCAAAAAAGTAGTAGTATGGACAAAATTTTAGTCATCCTCATAATAATCAACTGTTTTCAACAATAGGTCTTCAAACTGGTAAATATCGTCCACTGTTTCAATCAAATGCCGTGACTCGTCCTTGTGCTCATCAAAGGTTCCCAGATATTTATTGCCCCCATTAAGATGCAAACGACAGAGGGGTTTTCGGTTATTATCATCCAGCAAGATACCAAAATAGGACTGGGTATCCCTATGCACAATCCGGTCCACCGAGAGTTTCCTCCGTAGAATGGCCACTACAATTCGATACCCTTCCAGTTCCTCCTCCGTTGTTTCGACTTTACTTACCTTTTCTGGCTCCTTGTCCTCTTCCTGTTGTTTTTCCGCCTCCTTTTGAAGCGCTGAATTCAAGCGATCATTTACCTTCTCACTTATGGTCTGCGTAAAGGCCTTGCTTACCAAATCGGTGAATTCCCCCATTACCTTTTCAGTAAGCCGGCCTGTATAAATCCTAGATGCGAAGAGCCTGACAAAATCATAGCTTGGCGCTTGTAGCTCTTCCCCAATAAGCTTTTTGATTTCCTTGGTATATTTGAGTGAGCTCGCATTGTCCACAATCTCATCGACGTTAAAATTGGTCTTATGGAACTTTGCAATCTCGTTGACCACATTCTCCTTTAACTGGGTGATATCGAATTCTAAAAAAGGTTTTTCATCCATTTTATTGGTCGATTCCAAATCAGTAAAAAATTGATATTCGATTCCGTTGGTCAATAGTGCAAAACGAGTTTTTGTAGTATGGAAATACCGGAACAATTGGGAGTTGTGGGCATTCAACTTTTCTTTCCAGTTCTTACACTCGATGATCATGATGGGGACACCGTTCTGAAAAATCGCATAATCCACCTTTTCGCCCTTTTTCAATCCAAGATCTGCGGTAAATTCAGGTACTACCTCCGTAGGGTTGAAGGTGTCATATCCCAATAAATTGATGAATGGCAATACAAAGGCATGTTTGGTGGATTCTTCGGTATCGATTTGCTCTTTGAGCTTGATTACTTTTTCGGCCAATACCTTAAGTTGGTTCTGAAGTTCCATGTTCCTATATTTTTTTTGATAACAAATCGCTACACTCTTTGCTAAGATTATATGAGGCACCGTGACGTTTTATTCCCACGACAAGGAGCTTATCATCTTCATTTAGATGTTGGGTAAGCTGCTCCTTCAATAAACCAGAAGTTTCATTAGATTTTACCACCCACAATGATTCCATGCATTGCCATGCGTTTCCAATTTTTTGAATTTCTTCGATGAAGGGCCCGTAGTCTTCAATCGCTGCACCTAAGTCATATGAAATCAAAAAGTACCCCATGCTTCATCCGATTAGTTCGTACAACCATTTTTTTTGCAGGTAATTGGCTCAGTGGTATCTTCCCAATGATCGGGATTTGCACGCATATCAAATCCACATCCCGTAATGCTCACTTTATACCCTTTATGTACTTCTCCTGTAGGTAGGTGTTTTACTGGCATAGCGATCCTTATTGATTTAATAGTCAAACCTAGCCCTATAATACATCATTCCCTTACAGAAATCTGTAAGGGAATGTCAAGTGGTGCAATCCATAAAGTGTAGACCAAATTAACCTACACTTTCATTGCATCGGCCAGTGTGTGATGTTGTTTCAATTCTCCTCATAAAAGAAATCATGGAGTTCTATAAGGCTACCTCGCTTTATCTGAACAAGGTCACGGGTATCCTTCAAGAAAATACCTAAGGACCTTTCATTATAGACAAACTTCATTTCGTTGGAGTAATCTGTTACCACATACATGTCTCCTTCCATTTTATAAAATGGAATCATACTCTTTCCTTTAACCCTGACCCCTCTATTGACAATCTTTCCATTCATAACATCGCTTTCCAAGTCGGAGGTTACTCCAGAGGCAACTTTAGCGTAAGCCACCATCATTTTGGTCCATTCTGATTTATTGATCATAAACCACTTGACCTTATTAAAATCAATGCCATATTCATTGATCCATCCATGACTGGTGAACCCAAGAAGCACATATTTTGTACCGTTCAAAACAGGATTGTCTTCTGGTTCAAATTCTTGGATCTTGAAAGTGATCACAGAAGCGGACGACATGTCCTTTACTTTTTTTCCATCAAAATCAACTGTCTTTAAAGAAAAACTGGACATTTCCGGATGGTTGGACAATACCCATTGCGTTGCAGTGAGCTCTGCGCTTTCCTTCATTTGTTCAACGGCTGCCACACCAGCTCCAACCAATGCCAATGCTCCCACGGCACCTGCAATAGCTGCCCCATCACTTTGGGCTTTTAGTTGTTGTGGAGCTATTATGCAAATAAGAATCGATACAAGGACCGTCATTTTGAAATTTCGGACTGACCTAAGCATCCACGCAGTCTTGTTAGAATTAAATTGCGCTTCGCTACCTAAGTCAATGGTAAGTGAGTGTTCCATTTTGATATTATTGATGTTTCAAATTTATTTTTAAAGCAAAAAAATCCCTTACAGATATCTGCAAGGGAAACTCAACTATTCACTAACCAACTATAAATCAAATTTTTTCCTCCCGAATCATTTTGGCAATCAAATGATTGGTGTTCTTGGCCCCAAATTCATCGAACATTTTACTGACCCTCTTGTCTATGGTACTTTCGCTATTGGGGGTGATATGCTCCTTTTTGAACTTTTCCGAAATCTCTTTTTTCGTTAACCCTTCAGCCAAACACTGTAAGATCATCAAGTCGAACTCTTCCAGTTCAAATACATTATTGGAAACATTCAGATCAATTTCTGGGGAAACATAGGTTCGGTTGTGGTACACTTCCTGGACCGCCTTTACCAATTCCGTAAGACCATGCCGTCCCTTACAGACATAGGCATTGATTTTCTTTTCCTTAAAAAGTGAATTGATCTTGGACGGATTGTCTTCCATGGAGTTCACGATGACCTTTATGTCCGGTTGTACCGCTCTGGCCGCTTTGATCAGTTCCAATCCAGAGGTGAGTTTGCGTTCCACATGATCTCCTTTAAAAAACAGGTCTGTAATCAGTAATCCATAGGGTTCATTTTGGCCCAAGGCAAGTTTTAAGCGATTAAAGGCCTTATCACAATAAAGTTCGTCCTGGATGAATGGAATTTGCAATTTCTCACGCAACATCTCCGATATCCCTTGATTGGTATCCTGAAAATCCTCTGCTATCAATACTTTTTTAAACATAGCGATGCTTTGAATTATAATGGAATCATGATGTGAGCCTTAAAGCCCTGACCCTTATAGGAATCAAAAGTAATGCTTCCTCCAATGGCCTGAATACGTTTTTCCGTATTCCGAAGTCCATTTTTGGCATTGAGTTCCTTTGGAGATGCCCCCACCCCATTATCCGAGTAATTGATTAAGACTGATTTTCCTGTGGATTTAAAAACAATGGTGACCATACTGGCTTCACTATGCCTGCCCATATTGATCATCAGTTCCTGAACTACCTTGAAGAGCACTTTTTGTGACAAAGGGGCCATTTCATTCCATGGGACCTCTTTGATACCTGTCATGAATAGGTTCGCTTCGCTCGGGGTCCTAAAACGGAGCATTTCCAAAAATGCTTCTTTAAATAATTCTCCAGTGGCCACTTCATTTACCTCCCTTGAAAAGTTTCGGCTTTGATGGTAAAGCCCATCCAATATATCCAAGACAGCTGTCTTATCCACATCTGTATTTAGCATTAACATGGTTTGATTGAGCCCTGCACCAAAATCGTCATGTAACCTTCGTGACATCTCTGCTTCCGTCTCCAGTGTCGCCTCCAACCGTGTCCACTCATTCTGTTCCTTTAAACGTCTGGTACGTTGTTTAAAAAAATAGATAGCAAAACCTAATCCCAATAACAATACCAGGGAACCTAAGTAGGATATGGTTTTTTGATTTCGCTCTTTTGTGGCCAACAACGCTTGTTCCGCCTTTTCCTTTTCCAAGCGTAATATGGATTCCTGTTTTAGTCTATCATCATATTTGTATTTGGCGAATTGGGTCTTGACCATAGTTTCTTTAGTATCCAGACTATCGCTCAAAAATATATATCGATCTCGGAGTTTTACATTTTCAGGGTTTAGCTGCATTAGGAACTTCAATGCATCGGTCTCCGCCCGTGGTACTTTGATTTTTTGGGCCACCTGAATGACAGTATCAAAATAAGCATTTGCCCTACTGGGCCTATCTTCCAGATAAAACTCACCAAGATGGGTAAAGCTTGCCAATTGCCCGCGCCAATCCTTTTTTTCCTTTCTGATTTGAAGGGCTTTCAAAAATGAAGCCTCAACATCCTTTTTTTCTAGGAGCCATTGGGCATAGGACAAATTATCCAATATCCTTGCATAAACCACTGCTGATGAATCCAATCCTAGATGACCCTTGATTCTATTTAGAAGAACTATTGCCTCTTCATATCTTCCATCATCAATATAAGCGGCAGCTAGATTATTCTCAAATGCTATCTTATCATACATGGAGCTACTACTGTTAATCGCCTTGGTATAGTAAGATACTGCATCCTCAAAGTTCAATAACTTCCTGTGATTGGTGGCCAAGAGCCCGTAACATTGGACAATGTCAGTACTGTCACGAGATTCTTTAAAAAATTGAAGAGCCTCGGTCACGGTTTCCTTGCTCCCAAAAAAATCATTTTGGTTCTTCTGGATTACCCCCATAAACAATAGGCACTTCCCTGTCCAGCTGCTGTCCTTTGCCAACTCGAATTGGCTTTTGGCAGCACTGTAATTTTCAAATGCCTTACGATAATCAGATTGAATCTGGTCATAATAGTACCCCATCAGGTAGTAATGGGATCCCGATAATCTAGGCCTACCAAATCGGGATTGCACTGTAATGAAGCTGTCATGATGCAACACTAGACTATCGAAAGACCCTGCCTGAAATAACAAGGAACTCTTTTGATACATCAACATTCCATAAATAGAATCCTCCTTTAGATTCCTTGCCAAATAAAGAGCCCTATTTATGCTCTCCTTTTTTTGATGCAGTGGAATATCCTTTTGTAAGGCAAGGTTATAGTACCTATGAATACTGTCGTAAGCATCAGATAAATCATTGGCCCCGTTCTTATTGGGTGGGCCACAAGAAACAAAAATCGTCGCTATGATCAGCAATATATACCGTTCCAAGTATAAGAGGTTAGTTTATTAAAAAAGCCATGCCTGATTTCCAGACATGGCTCAAATTAGTAAAATTATTCTTACTGATCTCCTCCTCCGGGTGGTGGCGGAGGTGGTGGTGGCGTTGGGTCTTGGTCGTCTCCTTCGGTAGCGACCATGTCGTATTCGCTCTCAATCTCAGCCGTATCGGTAGTGGAACATGAGAACATAAACATATTCAAAACAACGGCCATTAAGGCCAAAAACACTTTTTTCATTTTTATGAAATTTTAAAGTTGAACAAAGAGGGGGCTGACCGGATTTTCCGGTGCGTTGGTGCTTTTCAGCCACCTGTGAGTTTGGAGTACTCCTTTGCTAGTGTTGGAAAGTGGAAACTGCATGTGACCCTTTAGGTTACTTTCCAATGAACCCTATACAGGTCACATTACAGCATCCCATAAAAATGAATTTTCTAGAACGGCTATGTTAGCAATACATAGCAGAATCCATTTTCTGCAACAAATTAAATTGAAGTGTTCCTTTGGATTGCAGACACGGATCGGACTTGTATTCGACAAGTATTAGACACCAGTGATAACAAGGGCTCACGAGGGAACCCCTCAAGGATTCGTCACTAGGAATTTTGTATTTTTAAGCGATATGGAAGACACTAGGATCGAAAATTTGGTAAGGGATGTCTTTAGAAAGGCGGAACGGGAAACTGTTTCACACACAAGATTTGCCTTGGCTACCCATGTAGCATCAAAAACCAACCTGAGCTCCAAGACTTTGGAAAGGGCCTATGACAAATATGTGACCCGAACCAATACGGGCTACAAATTACAGGCAGACAGCATCGATTTACTATGTACCTATCTGGGGCATAACGATTTTGCCCATTATGTCAAGGAAAAATCCTTAGAAAACAATAGCCTAGGAACGACCACTCCGCAAACAACAAGGAGAAACCCGCTTTTTATAATGGCAGGGGGGGCGATAGCCATTATGTCCATTATATATCTATGGCCAGGCAAGGAAGAAAAAAGTACCACCAATGCAAACTGTATGACATGGGCCGACACCCTTTATGTCCCAATATCCTGCGATGCAGGACCCTTATCAACACATGGGACCCCAATCGTACCTATGGATCCCATTAAAATGAAAAGTTTCAAAAAAGTAGAAGTGGATATGGCGACCCAATTTTTTTCAGAACAGACGGGACAACCACTAATATGGTATTACACCAAAAGTAACGATGAGACTGAATACTATACCGCCCCCGGATTACATCCCATTACAGGTAAGACCTTAAAGGCAATTACAGAGCATATCATCATGACCCGGGTGCCAACGCATACCTTCCAAGAGGATTCGTTTTTAAAGGAATGACCCAGCTAACCTGCAGATATATTTCAAAAGGAGTCTTTTGGATGGTACTTACTTAAAAACAGAACTCACCTCCCGATGCACCTTCAAATAATGTCTCTCCAAATCACCTTCCTTAATATCCAGAGGTTTGGGCAAACCCCGTTCGATTACCGGCCTTGGAAACCGTACCTTTCTATCCTTCCCATCCGCGAACACCACAAACTCTCCCTGCACTAACCGAAAGAACACCTCCGCCCTGCGTTTGGACACCTCCTTCTCCCCTTCCGTAATCCGTCGCTCCAAGTTGAGCCCTGAGCTCTTGCTCACACTTCGGGTGGGTATCTTTACCAGCTCAAAGAACCGCTCATAGTAACGGGCGGTGTCCGGGTCATTGACCTTTCCAAAAAACTGATAGGACAAATTGGACAGGATGGCCTTACTGGCCTTCTCCCCGTACATCATATCGTTCTGGACCTTGTCCTGCAGCACATAGACGCTCACAATATCATAACTCCGCAGGGTGGCCGGGATGCGGTGCATGTTCAATAGCCGTAAGGTGGAAGCCTCCTCCAACAGCATAAAGGAGGGTTTTCGGTTGCGTTGGCTCATCTGTTTGGATATGGTATGGGTAATGGTGGCAATTACTGGTGATAGGGAAGCATCTTTTTGGGGATTGTTCACCAAAGCAATGACCGAAGGGTTTTCGGCATTATTGATGTCCAAGGGAATCTCATCGGCGGACAGCACCATGAATATTTTCCGGGTACTGATCTTTTTGATGGCATTGGCCAGAGTACTCATCACCCCAGCGGTCTGCCGCTCCGACCCTACCCCACTGATAAAGGCATCGGCCATGGTCCGTGAAATAAGGTTCCCCCTCAGGAACTTTATCAAGCTTTTGGTACCCAATTGTTGGTACAGGGCCATCACATGGGGCAAGGTGCAAAAATCCGGATAATCTGTCCTAAGCCGCCAGATGAGCCCACTGATCAAACCTTCCGCCGCATCCTTAAAAAAGCGTGAGGTACTATTTTCATCGGAATCCTTGTGTTCCATTAAATTTTCCAAAAGAACACGGGACACCTCGTGCACACTTTCCTCATCAGGCAAGTATCGAGGGGCAATGGGATTCACCCGATGATAAATGGGTCCAAAGGACACGATACGGAAGGGCACCTTTTGGTCTTTCCAAAGGGGGCATGCCATTTCCGTGATCTCAAAATCCTTGTAGTCGTGGATGATCCCGGAAAAACCCTGCTGCTTAAAATGCTTCAAGAATCCATAGATGACACTTTCGGTCTTCCCGCTACCTGCAGAGGCCATCACGGATACCCCTCGACGGATATTCCCCAGCACCAGGGGCCTGCCCTTGACCTTCAATTTGACCTCGAATACCTTGGATGGTTTGACTGTATCCTTATGGTAATCCACCAGCCCATAGATGATGGAATGCACGAAAAACAAAGGGATCCATAGAACCAAGGACTGTTTCAAAAGGATGTCCCAGCCCTGTATACCGCCATCGGAGATGACCAATACCATCCAAACCCCCATGACATAGAAAAATCCATATTTGAGATACCTATTGGCCACAACGGAAATACCGCCCCCTAGCAACAAACCAATTCCTATTTCTATCCATCCCATGTGTTCCATAGCACTACCCTTTATATTCCAATAGACCCCGATTCCAAGGCCTTTCCTATGCCCTTTTTGAGCTGCATCATGGCCTTGTAGGCCAATTGGGCCTTGTTGGTGGGAATAGTGGGCACCTGGATACCTGCCTTAAATAACAATTGACGGGCCGCTTGGCGCTCGTTTGCAGGCAATCCCAACAGGGCCGAAAAAAACCGTTTGGGATCCTTGTCCAGAAGATTTCGGGCGTGGTAGGTCTCCACAAAGTTCCGCTTGTACCCAAACTGCCTATCAAAGGTCTTTTCCGCGGCCCGATAGAACTTATCCCTATCAAAGCCCTGTTTGACGGGCTGCCCATGGAGGGTGGTTTCCGAAGTACGGAACTTGGATCCCGGGGAAAGGCTATGGGAATTGGTCCTGTCCATCCGGCTGACGATGATATGGATATGGCTCTGGTGGCCTTCCTTGGCCATACCAGGTACGATACGCTTGCCGTTCTGTTGATGTGGGGCTTCCCGTTCCAAGACCTGTATCCGCTGCTGAAGCTGGGCGATATCCCCTTGCTCCCGACCTTCCTTGATGGCCCTGACCTGATGCTGCAGTTCCAAGATTTGGGAGGCATACACTTGGTTCTCCTTGACCTGCCTGTCCTTTTCGGAATAGGTGCGCTCCCGTTCCAGCTTGGCAAAATAGAGGATATCCTTGACCGTTACTTCCCGGTCCCTGTAAAAGGCCACCGCATAGGCCTTCATGACCTCCCGGGTGTACTGTCTCAGTTTCTCGGGGTCGTCCCCGATATGTTTGAGCTCACCCTGGGACGGACTGACTACCAAGGAATAGAATTTGGGTTCCTTTTTTTTCAGCTTGGCGGTATTGGCATCGATCTCGGCGATGACCCGCTCCGCATCAATATTGTTTTCCTCTTGATTGAAATACCCTTCCTGCTCTCCCTGCTCTTTCCCTTCGTTTTCTTTCTCCAAATAATTCACAAAGTCGCGGACACTCCCTCGAAAATTGTCCCCCAGTTGTTGTCGTGTGATGGCGATGTACATTGTTATTGCTTTTTAAGTTTTGTTCTATATTTTTCAATGGCCTCGGGATTGAGGTCCAATTTGAGGTGGTCCTTGCCAAAACGGTTATGGTACACGCTCACCTGGTCCAGCACATAGGCAAAATCCTCCTTGAGCTCTTCCATTTGCTCCAGCAGGCGGTCATACCGGATCTTGGGCACGGTGACCTCCCCATCGAATGTTTCCAGTTCCACAGGTGGTCTGGCCTCGGTCAATTGCTGCTCGATAAAATCAAAATCAGTGTCCCATTCCTCGTCATCGGATGCCAGTTCCTGTTCAAAGAGGGCCTGCATCATCCCCACGGTGGGCAGGGTCTGTTCCTTTTCGATACTGCGCATGATGGCGACCATGGCATTGAAGCGGCGTTTCATGAAAAGTTTCATACTGGCGATGGTCTCTCCAAGATGTTGGTCCGGATCGATGCCATGGCGTTCAAAAAAGTGTACCATAAGCAACAAGGTCATCGATCGGGATTTCCCGAACCTGCTGGAGAACCGTCTAAATTTCAGGGCCACCGAGCCTTTTACACGAATGGTCCTGAACCCCTCTTTTTCGTACCCTTTATCCATTTTTGAGTCAAAAACGTCTTGATTTTATTGGGCCAAAGGCCTTTTTTAGTCAAAAACCAACACGCCCTTAATTTCATTCATTCCCAAAACCCCATAAACAGGGGCCTTGCGCAGCAATCATGATCGGTAGGACGCGCGAGCGTGCTACCCTCTTGCTTCTCCTTTTCGTCCCGCAGGGACAAAAATGAATCGCACATCATGGTTTAAAAAACCTGTTGCACCTTCTCTAAAAAGTCAAATCAGATCGTACGGACCTTGGGAAAGTCAAATCGGATTGCCGTACATAGTTGTAGCTGTATTTCAGCATTTTAAAAATAGCAAAATAAATCCCTTGAACACAGAAAAACCCAATCATAATGATTGGGTCGAATTGTTGCCCGAGCCTTCTGAAAGAGGGCAGGCATTCATAAGGTTTGTCCTGTTTTGCTACAAACCGTAAAGCTCGGGGTCAAACCCATCGGGATAGTCCCTTGGGTCGAGGTCGCTTGTTTCTCTGTTTTCGGCTTCGTGTATCCTATCTTTTTCGGTCATCGTTACAACATTTATAGGATGCCGTTGTCCGCAAAACTGTAGTAACGTCCATCGGGTGCCAGGATGATATGGTCGATCACATGGACATCGAAGAGTTGTGCCGCCGCCTTGATCTTCTGGGTCAACTGTTTGTCGGGTTCGCTGGCCTTGAGCTGTCCGGAGGGGTGGTTGTGGGCGAGGATGATCCCCACGGACAGGGTCTTGAGCACAATGGCAAAGAGGATGCGGACATCCACCAAGGTGCCCGTGATGCCCCCATGGGAGAGCGGGTAGATGCCCTTGACCTTGTTGGAGCGGTTGAGCAATAAGACCTTGAAGGTCTCGTGCAGACCGATGGTGTCGGCGTCCCAGTTCTTGAAGAGCAGTTGCGCCACTTCCTTGGAGTTGGTCAGGGAGAGCGATTTCAGGGTACTGAGCTTCTCCCGATAGCTGATCTGTATTTCGTTGACTTTGGGTTCCATACTTGTATTGTTATGGGTCAAAAAAGGAAGGGGCACCCAAGCTTTTGGCTTGGGCACCCCTTGGCCTTATCCCTCGTTGGTGTTTCCGCCCAACAATAAGATCTCGCTGGCCACCACTTCGGTGACATAGCGCTTGTTCCCTTCCTTGTCCTCGTAGGAACGGGAGGTCAGTTTCCCTTCGATGGCAATTTCCTTGCCCTTGGTCACGAAGCCCTCGATGATGTCGGCCAGCTTCCCCCATCCGATGACGGTATGCCATTCGGTATTGGTGATGCGCTCCCCTTGGTTGTTCTTGTAGTGCTCGTTGGTGGCCAGTGTCAGCCGCGCCACACGTTTTCCACCGTCCAGATCGGTGATCACGGGGTCCTGTCCCACGTTTCCGATAAGTTGTACTTTGTTTCTCAATGTACTCATGATAAAAAGGTTTTAAAGGTTTGCCGTCCTCCCCTTGGTATGGATCGGCAAACAGGGTTAAAGATTTCCCCTTATTTTTTTGGTCATCGTCTCCCAAATTTTAAGGGGCGTTTGTTTGCTTCTTACATGCGCAGCATTATAAAAGAAGGGGGTTCTGTCAAGGCTTCTGGACAGGAAATCGGGAGGCTCCGCGACGTAGCAAAACCTTTGGCCGTGCCAAGGGCAGGCAAGGTTTTCAAGGAAGTGGAAACCCTATTTACGGACAGAACAAAGCCTGGCCTTGACAGGTTCGATAAGGGCCCTTGGGCATTCCTTCAGACCCAAGGGCAAGGGAGCGTACGGGAAGTTGAGCGAGTGAAGTCCTTGGTGTCCTGATTGGAAGGCACCGGGCACTGCCCTGTTTTTCGATGACCCGAAAAACAACCGGGGCTTCTTTTATTACGGGACCCTTAAAATTTGACCGGCGGACGGACGGATTTGCGGCCTTACAAAGCAAAGTTCCAAGAAGGCTTTGCGAAGGAAGGAAGAAAAATAAATCCGTGTGGACGGCTTCCGTATGGGTTAAAGCACAATGTATCAAAGGAAGCGATGGCCCATAGCATAATCCCCCAGTTCCCTTGGAATGGTATGGGAAAGCACCTTTTGGATGGTTTAGAACAATGATGCTTGATTGTTACTGGAAGGGTTAGCTTCTGAACGCTTTGTAGCTTTTAGTTTGTCCCGTAAGGCCTGTCTACGCTTCTCATATATCCATACCCTCAATTTTTGCAATAGGACTTTCTCATAGTTGGACAATTGTTGGGGTGCTACCTCCTCCATGGCCAGAATTCGCCCAGTTTTTTCGAAGGTCTTGGCAAATTGAAGTCCACACCAGGTATAGATGTTTACCCATTCGCTGGTCCAGGGGAGCCTCAAGGATTCTGGGCATCATATAGGCCACAACCTGATCCCCATCAAATCAATTGCTAGAAACACCATCTCGGGAATTCATGTCGATACCATTTTTATTTATGCTTGTTTTGTTATAAAATTGGGCCCAATTCATTAAGCAAACATTGTACAGTGAACAAAACCTTCAAGTTTCGCATCGAATTGGATGGAACCTCACCAAACATATGGCGTGAATTTTTGGTCTCATCCGAAACCAAGTTTAATAGGCTACACCACATCATTCAGATTGTAATGGGATGGAAGAACAATCATCTGTATGAATTCTCGATGGATAGCTATCGTATTGGCCCACAATTTGAGGACGATGGTTTTAATGGCCCAAATGAGATCATCGATTCAAAGACAATCACCATTGGCGACGTACTGCAACATAAGGGACAGCAATTGGAATATCTATACGATTTTGGCGATTACTGGCAACATGTATTGACCTTGGAAATGATTATTCCTGATTTGGCCATCCCCTTCCCTGTCTGTTGTGCCGGCGCCTTGGGCTGCCCTCCGGAAAACGTTGGTGGTTTAGCGGGGTTTTATGATTTTTTAAGGATCATGGAAAAACCTAGACATCCAAAGCACAAGGAAACAAAAGCATGGGCAAATGGCCAGCTTGCCCCCACGGATAGCAGTTACGATTCCCAACAATTCACATTGGAAAAGATCAATTATATCTTGCTCCATCTGGATACCTATATACAGGATTGGGAGAAGAAGGCCAATCCATAGTGGAAGACTTGAATAACGGCCCGCTGTTGCATAGAGGGTACATCCAAACAGGACGAAGGTTTCACCCAGATGGCGTGAGGATGACCTTGTTGGTTTTTTGTGAATGGAACAGGGACCAAGAGTCTTGATACAATGGTCAAAAGGCTTTAGAACGAAGATGGGACCGCTAAAAGCCATAAAGCAAAATCAGTTGAAATCCAGGTATTTCAGATGGTCAGAAATCATCAATAAGCCTGTTTTTGGGGATATATCTTTCTTTTCCTTTCCCTCCGTAGGCCCATTATGAGACCCACAAAGCCAACCGAAAAACAAACCAGCAACCAAAAGGCCATGTTATACTTGTCAACCAATAGCCTATATATGAATGTGAGGGCGAATAAGAACAACCCGAGAATTTGCCAAAGCACATCTTTCTCCAGCCTAACGATTTTATCCAACTTAGGAGGTAGATTACATAGTATCTTGATTTCATTCCATTCCCAAATGATAAGCAAAAGATTTGCGAACAACATTGATCCGGTTATCACAGGGGTATAGGCAAAATAGTAGGACAACGTAATGATGAAGACATTCAATATGATCGGAAGATTGATCAATGCTCCAAGTTTTGAGAATCTTTGGGTCATAAGCAAGAATCCCGCTATCAACTGCGCCATCCCAATAAACTTCCAATACAATCCGGATTGGTACATGGTCTCAAAAAAATGCCAAGCGCTACCGATTGGTTCCAGTGCTCCACTTTCCGAGGTGAAACGAAGTCCTTTTATTTTGATCAGGCTGGCGAAAACGAATGCACCACCTAGTAAATACCTTATATAGATGATAAGAATTTGTGGTACTATTTTTTCTTTGAGTCCATTCATAGTGGTCGGTGGTTTCAAACTAGACGAAAAGAAACAAAGTTTGTTACTTAAAATAGCCTATACCGATTACCTAAAGCTTAATCCATTTGATGGAGAAGAGAACCAAAAAAGGGAGGGTCCCTTGTTTTCCGGAACATCTGATATAGGGTAAAGCCGGGAAGTAACTGTTCATTTTAAAATAGTATCAACCTTTAAACCCATCTAAATACCAAATATAGCTGCATATCCTTGGGCCCAACAGTGCAAGGTCAAGGAAACAAACTGCAAAAAATGCCATTTGTGCGACTGCTTCCTTTCATATTTTCCTCACCCCTTCGCTAAAAGGAATTTGATATTCCCGATTGCGTGGAGGAAAATAGTACAAACGCCCCAGCTTGGTCAGTGCATTTGTTATCCCTGCTCCATCCAACGCTGGGCCAACAAAAAAGAAAATGAAAACCTCCTTTTAGATGCACACCATAGCGTATGTAGATCAAACTACATCAACACCGGTATTTCTAAAATCTTCCAAGATGTTAGCGGTAGGCTCCAGTTCCGTAATCATCGTAGTTATATCGCTCATCTCACAGGTTTTATATCGGTTCCTTGAGTTCAGCTTTTCCGATATCGTAAGGAGGACCGTACTCTTCGAAGCCTGAATGACCGCGTTTTTGACCTGGACACTTTCCCAATCAAACTCCGTTAGCCCATAGTTCGCATCGACATATCCTGTTCCGATAAAGCCGTAATCGGCATTGATCTTCGACAAATTGTGGATTGCCTGTCCACCGGACGCAATTTGGGACTCTTTCGCTATGGTGCCTCCCAAGAAAATGACCTCCAGTTTTGGCTTTTTGCACAATTCTATGGCAATGGGCAGACTCAAGGTGAAACAGGTGAGGCTCATTTTTTCGGGAATGTTCCTGGCAAATTCCAAACAGGTCGTTCCCCCATGAATGATAATGATATTGCCATTGCGCAATAATTGCACCGCTTTCTTTGCAATGGTCCTTTTCTTTTCGATCGCGTAGACTTTGGTCTGTTCCCCGGTATTATTGGCATAGGCCAGGGAAACGGCCCCACCGTGCACCTTTTTTAACTTTTTTTCGGTATCCAGTTGTATCACGTCCCTTCTGACCGTGTCCACCGAAACATTGAGAACCTCAGCGATATCGGCCAATAAGACCCGGTTATGTAAAGCTACTTCATTCAATATCAGTTGGTGTCTTTCTTCCTTGAGCATGGTGTTGGTATAGGTTGGTTTGGTACTATTCGCATTAAATGTAGCAGGATTTTGCCATATAACTGAAAATTAATTTATAATTTCGAGATATTGCAAATTAAAACGGCAAAATATTGCAAGTTATCATTTTTTGGTTACTTTTATGGAAACGTACAACTTTCAAAAAATGACATTAATTCTCGAAATCAATTAATTAACTCAGTGTAAAATGGAAAAACGAAGTTTAAATCACAACAAGATCCTATCCAGACTGGCCGGTTTTCTGATGCTGTTCGCAAGTGCTTTCGCATTTGCACAAACATCGGATTATTCCTTTAGCGGTACGGTTAGCGATAGTAGCGATGGGGCACCGATTCCAGGTGCATCCGTATTTATCAAGAATACTACCATTGGGGGAGTAACCGACTTTGACGGAAAGTATTCCTTCACTGGAAATGTGGCCAGCGGGAGCTATCAATTGCAGGTAAGTTATCTAGGGTACACCACCAAGACGGTGCCGATTACCATAGGTTCGGAAGGGAACGTGGTAACGGACGTCATGCTTCAAGAAGACCTTTTGAGCTTGGACGAAGTCGTGGTTACCGGTTCTACGGTAGGAGTGAACAAGCGTACCTTGGGGAATTCCATTTCTTCGGTCAAGTCGGAGGATTTGGTGAATAATGGTGCCACTGCTGTAGACCAGGCCATTTCCGGAAAAGTCACCGGCGCCTTGGTCCAACAAAACTCAGGTGACCCTGCTGGAGGGATAAGCATTCGTTTGCGGGGCCCCAGCACCGTTCTGGGAAGTTCAGATCCCTTGTATATTGTGGATGGGATCATTATTAGCAATTCAAGTAACCAGTTGATCGACCTAGGAGGTAATGCACAGAACAGATTGGCCGACTTGAACCCAAACGATATCGAGCGTATCGAAATCATAAAGGGTGCCGCTGCGGCAGCCGTTTATGGATCTAGGGCCAGTAATGGTGTGGTACAAATATTTACCAAAAAGGGAAGATCTGGGGAACCAAGGTTCAGTTTTTCCACGAATGTAAGGGTCAATGAACTTCGTAAAGAAATAGATTATAACACGGTCCCGCTATCATGGGTCGACCCGTTCGATAGGAATAACCTGGAGACAGTTCCGGCAACTCGATACAACTATCAGGATGAATTTTTCGGCACGGGATTCGGTGTTGAAAACTATATTTCCATGAACGGGGGCAATGAGAAGACCTCTTATTTTCTTTCCGCATCCCATTTGGACAACGAGGGAATCATAGAGAACACGGATTTTCGGCGTATCGGCTTTAAGGCGAATTTGACCCAGAAGGCCTTTGATTGGCTGACCGTAAATGCAGGACTGAATTACGTGCGAAGTGTAAGTAGCGATATTCCCAACGGCGGTATCAATGCTGCTTACGGGGCCATTACTGGCTTTGTGTTCAGCGATAACTCGATCAACCCCTTTCCCAATGAATCCGGTGTCTACCCCGTTACCTCCAATTTAGTTCCACGGACCAACCCTCTGGAAGCGGTCAACCGCTTTGATTTCGGACAAAAGGTCAACCGTTTCATCACAAGTATCGGATTGGACGCCAAAATCACCGAGAAGCTTTCCGCCAACTATACCTTGGGATTGGATTATTTCAATCAATCCGCTACGGCATTTATCCCCATCAACAATACGTCACCGAACGGGAACGGATTTGCCAGAAGATCGGACATCAACAATTTTCAATATAACAGTGATTTGAACCTGTCCTATAAAACCAATATCAATGAAGCGATCACGTCAACAACTACCTTGGGCGGATCTTGGCAGTATGAGGAGTTTGACCGTATAGGCATCAGCGCCGACGGACTACCGCCCATCGTGGAAACCGCGGAAAGCGGCAGCATATTGGCCCAAGGAGAGGGCAGATCACAGATATCGTATTGGGGTGCCTTTATCCAACAATCGTTTGGCTATAAGGACAAACTCTATATCAACGGTGCGTTGCGGCAGGATGGTGCCTCTACTTTTGGCGAGGACGAGCGCAACCAGCTCTATGCCAAGGCGAGTCTGTCCTATATTCTTTCCGAGGAGGACTTTTGGGAGGATACCTTTGGGGATGCCTTTAGCACATTTAAAGTAAGGGCCTCCTGGGGACAGGCGGGGAACCTTACCGCACTTACGGCATTTCAGCGTTTTACCTTGCTCAATCCGGCAGCCATCAATGGCTCTCCAAGTTTGATTCCAAGTACCCAACAGGGGGATTTGAATATAGCGCCGGAGCGGCAAGAGGAAATAGAGTTCGGTTTTGACGCCGGGTTCTTGAACAATAGACTGGGTATCGAAGCGACCTATTACAAGCAGGATGTCACGGATCTATTATTGCCCAGGGAGCTTGCCCCATCGACCGGTTTCGCTTCCCGAATAGAAAATGTGGGCAACTTGGAGAACAAGGGTCTGGAAATTCTTTTAAAGGGTTCCCCCATAAAATCAGAGGATTTTTCGTGGGACATTACCGCCACCTACTCCAAGAATGAGAATACGGTTACCAATGTTGCCGGTGGAGGGCAGTTTGCGCTCGCGGGCAGTTTCTCGACCAACTTTGTCATCGAAGGTGAACCATTGGGTGTATTCTACAGACAGTTCTATGCTCGCGATCCCGATGGAAGTATTTCCTTGGATGAAAATGGATATCCCTTTACGGGGGTCACGGAAGATGGTTCCACATCGAAAGTGATCGGTGATCCCAACCCAGAATGGTTCGGTTCCCTGATCAATGAATTTACCTATAAGGACTTTTCCTTTAGGGTCCAGTTCGATGCCGTTCAAGGATTCGATGTCTTCAACTGGAACAGAAGATTGTTGGACAACGTCATCTTTGGAGGCGGGTTCAATGTAGGCCAGGAATTATTGGGTAACCGACCTAAAGGTTTCGGAGGTGCACAGGCAGGTATTTTCGAGGAATTTGTTGAGGATGGTTCTTTTGTAAAGCTTCGGGAATTGGCCCTAAGCTATAATCTAAGGGAACCGTTCAAAGGGGTCGATAATTTGAAGATCAGTCTAGTGGGCAGGAACTTGATTTCTTGGGATGACTACAGTGGTTGGGACCCTGAAATCAACTCTGCCGGACAGAGCAATGGAGTTAGAGGATTTGATTTTGCCGGGGTACCTATCCCGCGCACATATCAAATAGGTATAAATGTCAACTTCTAAAAAAGAACAACGATGAAAAAACATAACATATACAGCACCGTATTAACACTGATGTCAATAGTACTATTGGCTTCTTGTGAGACCGATTTCGACAATCCCAATGCCGCAACGGTAGATGAAACCTTTTCATCCCGTGAAGGTATTCTCGCGGCATCCGTCGGACTACAACAGTTGTACTCGACCACGGGGGTACGATGGGCCGTGGAAACCCCTGCGATAACGACGCGGGAAGGCGGTATTACGACCACCTTCCAGAATATGATCGAACTTGAGGATGGCGGAACAAGCTTGCCCAATTTCAATTCAAATGTGCAGGGCTTATGGTCTTCCATGTTGCGCATCATAAAAATAGCCGAGGATATCGAGGCCAATGCAGGAACCATTGAATTGGAGGCAGGAACACAGAGCGGCCTGATAGCGCATGCCAAACTGTTCAAGGCTTTGGCCATAGGAAATTTGGCACAGAATTTTGAACAGGTCATCGTTGTCTCCAATACGGATAATCAGGCTGAATTTGTCCCAAGGGTATCTGGCTATGAAACGGCCATTACTTTGTTGAACGAAGCAAAAAGTGCCATCGATGAGAATCCCGTTTCACAGGAGTTCATCAATGCCGTAACCTTAGGGAATATCGATGTCCGCAATGCCATCAATGCATTGCTCGCACGATACAATCTGTTCGCGGGAAATTATGAAGCCGCAATAACCGCTGCAAACAGCGTGGACCTTACAAGCACGTCCACGTTTGAGTATGATGCCATCAATTTGAATCCCATTTGGAGCCGTGTCTTTCTGAACAATGCACCCAACTTTAAGCCAAGGGATAATTTTGGCCTCCCGTCCGAATTTGTCTTCGATCCTGCCGATGGGCGTAACGCTTTCTATTTGGTGCCCTTGGACGAAACCAATCAAAACGGATTGCCGATTGAGGACTTGGCGGGCTTTTTCAACGTAAATACCGGTTCCATACCTGTTTACATTCCGGATGAGATGAATTTGATAGTGGCGGAGGCAAATATCAGAAAGTCGGGTCCTGACCTTGGTGCTGCCGTGGCCGCCTTGAACGAAGTGCTTACCGATACCGATGATCCTTTCGGAATCAATGCCAATGTAGGCCCTTATGCCGGTGCGTCAACATCAGAGGCCATTTTGATGGAAGTATATAAAAATCGAAGGGCAGAACTCTTCTTGACAGGTATGAGCTTGGAAGACAGCAGGAGATTCGGTAGACCGGAACCCAGTGGGACATCAATGATCTACACGGAAGAAAGAAACCGCAACTTCTATCCGTATCCCGATCTGGAGAGAAACAGTAATCCGAATACCCCAGATGACCCGAGCATATAAACTACTATAGCATAGCGGTTTGAGTTAGTTTTAGTTTACTGGGCCTACAACCTCTGTTTTTGTTGTAGGCCTTTTATGTACAATCATGGTTTACGCTTAATTAATTTTAGAACGGTAGGATATGATGAACCAAAAGATCATAGACGCTTGGAACAAAAACGCCAAGGAATGGATAAAAGTCATTGCCAACGAAGAAATCGGGTCCAGGAGATTTACCAATAAGGCCATTGTTGGCGAACTAAAAAACCTTGCTGGGGATAAGGTGATCGATATAGGCTGTGGAGAGGGATGGCTCACAAGGGCCATAACGGAAATGGGAAAAAAAGCGGTAGGAATAGATGCCATCGAGCCGCTATTGGTCGCAGCCCGATCGAAAGGGCCTGAGTCCTATCACCAAATGTCCTATGAGGATCTCATGGAGGGACAGCCCATACCAGAAGCTCCTTTCGACATCGCGGTATTCAACTTTTGTCTTTATCAAAAAGAAGGCCTTACCGATCTTTTGCGTGCCACAAAAAATCAGTTGCATACGGAAGGTAAGATCTTGATTCAAACGCTGCACCCCTTTTTTATGTTCGATAATGGACTGGATTATAAAAGTCAACTGATTTCCGATTCATGGCAGGGGCTACCCGGTAATTTTAGGGACGGCCACGAGTGGTATGCGAGGACTTTGGAAGATTGGGTCAACATCATCGGGGAATCATCCCTACAGCTGAACAGCATCAAAGAAGTTTTGAATTCGGAGGGCAGACCGATTTCCCTGATATTGAAAATCGATTGAAATGAAGACGTTTAAGGTAATTGGTTTAATGTCGGGAACATCCTTGGATGGCCTGGATATCGCCTATTGTCATATCTGGAGAACAGGCGATAGGTGGGATTTTGAGATCAAGAAGACCAAAGGCATACCGTATAACAATGGATTGAAAGAACAGCTTAGGAAATCCATATATCTATCTGCCAGTGAACTCCTGGCTTTTGATGTGAAATATGGTATTTGGCTGGGTGAAAGGGTAAAGGATTTTATTCAAAGTGCCGGAATTGAAGTAGACTTTATTGCGAGTCATGGGCATACCAGCCATCACCGACCAGAACTTGGCTTTACCCATCAGTTGGGCTCTGGGCAGTACCTGGCCAATACCGCTGGGTACAAAGTTATTTGTGATTTTAGGAATAAGGATATCTCCTTGGGAGGCCAAGGTGCCCCCTTGGTTCCCATAGGGGATAGCCACTTCTTCCATGCATACGATTTTTGCCTCAATTTGGGAGGAATCAGCAATATTTCTTTTGAGCACAAAGGCCGGCGAATCGCTTACGATATCGGTCTCGCGAACATGGTATTGAATCACATCACGGCAAAGATCGGATTACCCTACGACGATGGGGGACAACTGGCGCAAAAAGGAAGGCTCCTTCCCAAACTTTTAAATGATTTGAACAAGCTAGAATATTATCAGCAACCCTTTCCCAAATCAACCGGATTTGAATGGTTCATGGAACAAGTAGTGCCTATTCTGGATCATTACGATAATGACCCAAAGGATTTGTTGCATACCTGTATCCATCATATATGCGAACAGATAGTTGTACAGGTCAATTTAAACCGCTCCCAAAAAGAGGCCAGTATGCTGGTGACCGGTGGAGGTGCAATGAACGGCTATTTGATAAGGGTCCTGCAGGAGCAGTTGGGGACGACGGGGAAATTGGTCATCCCGCCTGCGGAAATCATAGCGTTCAAAGAAGCCGTTGTATTTGCATTGATGGGCGTGCTAAAAATGGTAAATGAAACCAATGTGTTGAGCTCCGTCACAGGGGCGTCCAAGGATTCCTCCTCCGGCATCATTTACGAACCGCAATAGCCAGTAGCTTATTGTTGAACCACAAAAACCGTTTTCGTTGGACCTTACCCTGATCTTTTTCGTCATTCTCTTTTATTTTCTGGTGCTCATGGCCATTTCGTATGCTACTTCCAGAAATAGTGGCGATGAGACCTACTTTACCGGGGACCGTCAATCTCCCTGGTTTTTGGTTGCCTTTGGTATGATAGGTGCCGGACTTTCGGGAGTAACCTATGTGTCATTGCCCGGGATGGTGGGAAACAATAATTTTCATTTCTTCCAATTCATACTGGGTAACGTCGTCGGGTATCTCTTTATCACTTTTGTACTCATCCCGCTGTATTATCGGCTAAGGTTGGTATCCATCTATTCCTATTTATTGGAACGATTTGGTAATAGGGCCTATAAAACCGGATCTTTGTTTTTCCTGATTTCCCAGTCCTTTGGTGCTTCGCTACGGTTATTGTTGGCGGCCAAGATCCTCCAATTTGTGTTTTTTGAAAAGATAGGAAGCCCGTTCCCAATTACCGTTATCGCCATTTTGTTAATGGTTTGGCTGTATTCGTATAAGTCCGGCATCAAAACCATTGTTTGGACGGATACCCTTCAAACCATCTTTTTGATCTTAGGTGCCCTGATCACGTGTTACTATGTAATTACTTCATTGAACCTCACATTTACGGCATCGATAAATGAGATTGTCGACCATCCCTATTTTGATGTCTTCAACTGGGAACCCAAGTCGGACAATAACTTTTTCAAACAGTTCATTGCAGGTATTTTGGTAGCGATAGCGATGATCGGATTGGACCAGAATATGATGCAAAAGACCCTTAGTTGCAAGAATGTATGGGAGGCACAGAAAAATACACTGAGCTACAGTTCCATATTGGCCATAACCCAGTTTCTGTTTATGGGGCTGGGCATCTTATTGTATATCTATGCCGAACATATGGGATTAGGGTTGCCCATGGACGCAAATGGTACGCTATTGGATACCGATACCTTATTCCCGAATATTGCGTTGAACCATTTGGGCCCTGTGACCGGAATCTTTTTTCTGTTGGGCGTTATAGCAGCTTCTTTTTCAAGTGTCGATTCCGCCTTGACGGCATTGACTACGTCCTTTACCTATGATTTCTTGGACATTTCAAACAAAACCGTTAAAAACCCCAAACGAATAAAGAACATCGTATTGTTTGGTTTTTCCATAGTTGTTTTTGGGATCATTATGTTATTTTCAAATAGCAGGGGCGATGTAATTTCCTTGATCTTCAATGTGGCTGGATATACCTATGGTCCTTTACTGGGGCTTTATGTATTTGGAATGTTTACTACCATAAAAATCAAGGACCATGTGGTCCCGATCATATGTGTTCTGGCTCCCATAGCCACCTATCTTTTGAGCCTGTTTCTCAAGGACACCTATGATTTCGATATGGGTTTCATCAATATTGCCGTAAACGGTGGTTTAACTTTTTTAGGATTGATTTTAATTAAAACAAAGAAATGAGTAATAACAAGTATATGACCGAGCAGCCTTCGAATTATGACGGTCTCGAAAAGATGGATACCCTCGAATTGCTGACCAACATCAACCATGAGGATAAGGGCGTTCCTTTGGTGATGGAAAAGGCAATTCCTCAAATCAAGGAATTTGTCGATCATGCGGTTACCAAAATGAAAAAAGGGGGCAGACTGTTTTATATCGGCGCAGGCACCAGTGGAAGGCTGGGTGTCCTCGATGCCTCGGAATGCCCCCCTACCTTTGGGGTGTCCGATGATTGGATCATCGGTCTGATTGCCGGGGGCGACAAAGCCTTGCGAAAGGCAGTGGAAAACGCGGAAGATGATTTTGATCAAGCTTGGAAAGACCTTCAAGCATTCAATATCAGTGAAAAGGATATTGTACTGGGGATTGCCGCCTCAGGTACTACGCCCTATGTCATTGGAGGAATACGAAAGTCCAAGGAACATTCCATTTTGACGGGAAGTATAGCCTGTAATGCCCATGCACCCCTTTCTAAGCTATCCGATCATCCCATAGAGTTGGTCGTGGGGCCGGAATTTGTCACCGGCAGCACACGGATGAAAGCCGGGACGGCACAAAAGCTTGCCTTGAACATGATTTCCACCTCCATTATGATTCAACTGGGCAGGGTTCGTGGAAACAAGATGGTGGATATGCAATTGTCCAATAAAAAATTGGTCGACCGCGGTAAACGAATGTTGATGGAGGAATTGGATATTGATGAGAAACTGGCCGATCAATTATTGGAAAAGCACAAGAATATCAGAAAGGTGTTGGACTCTTATGACTCCCAAATGAAAAAAAGAATGGGTTCGTAAATTGAAAGAACAGCGACTGAGCTGCAAGACATCACCTTTGCGCGGCATAAAACGGTTGATTTTAAATGTACCTACAATAGCAATCTGTCCCTGAACTTAAATTGTACCAAAACAAACATCTCGAATGCCTTGCTAATGGTGGGCACCTAATGTTCAAACGATTCTGTTTTGAATCTTGAGTTGGTAAAAAAGGGGAAATACTATAAAGGTTGTAGTGTAATCGGTGGCAAAACTCCGGTTTGGACGGGCACCGGAGCGGCCCTTTGGAACGTTAGGCCATTTCATAAACGGTCTCGAACAGTTGCCTGTCCAACTGTTGCTGTTTGGCAAAGCCCTTCTTGAGGTTACGGTGCAATACTGAGTTGAAGGCATTATAGCCCAACCAGAGGTTTGGGGTACTGCCCAGTTGCAATGCCTCTGCATCAAGGATATCAAGGACCTCTCGGGCCTTTTTGGAGGGTGCATCATTGGTATCGCTGCACTCATAGCGGAACAGTTGGGTCCGCTCCAGCACTTCCCTAACAAAATCCTTGGTATCCAGCAGTTCCACGGTCATCATCCGATGGAACCTACCGGAAGTACTGTAGAACTCATTGTCGAGGAATCTGCGGAACAGTACTTGGAGCCCGGGCATGATGAGCTGCACCGCGTTTTTGTGGTGCTTGATGGAAAAGCCGATTTCCGTCCGGGCCACGTGCAGGCCATTGGAACAGACTTTTCGGTAGAACCCAAAATGGCCTGCGGTACGTTCGCTCCCATCGTAGGCATTGGTAAACCGCAGCATCGGTAAAATGACGTCCTCACCTTGCCCTACCGAGAACTGGGTACTGTCGGTAAGGACAAAGTCCACGCTGAAACTACGGTCCGAACGGTTAATGCTCTGACGGGAGTATGTCAGATCGGCATCGATGAGCAATTGCTCCGCCTTTTTGAAGAACAGTTCATTGGGAATATGTCCATAGCGTTGTGACACGATGTTCACGATCTTGCCGTTGCTGACCACGGCCTGTTCCAAGCCCTTTCGTACGGGCATTCCGGTCAATTCGTTTAGAGGTCTGATCTGTACCGGCACAAATACCTCATCCTGCTGTAAGTTGTCTACATACATCTTTTTATGATTTTAGGTTAAACAATATTTACAGTGGTCTACAAACGGAAGGCAGCACGTTGAGCGGCGAGGAAACGGAATAAATAGGCCTGCCCAAGGGCAGGAGACGGCCACAGCGGGGGCTTTATGCCGTCCCTTGTCCGATACCGGGATGCGACGTTTATCTTTTGTAGGTATTGGATAACAGGGAAAGCGGCTGCTCCAATGTGTTTTCGGAATGAACTGGGATGACAGCAATCGAAAGACGATACTCAGGTAAGGTCATCCTTGGATAAGGCGATCGAGAAATGCGATGTAGGCACTGACCTTTCCATGAAAGTCCTCAACCCCGTAGGTCCCGGAGCAAAGATGGGCCTTTTCCCGTATGGCATAGTCCACCAAAGTGGCCCCATCACTGAACAGGATGTAGTGCTGCAGCAAGAGTGCATTGAAATCATCAGAAGCTTGGATCCGATGGGCAAATGTATAGGGAAGGTCCATACCGCGCACTAGGTTCTTCATATACCGAACAGTTAATTCTTGATCATAGAAAACCCAAAATGTCCTGATAGACCGTATCGGTATATTTGTCCATTTTCTTACCATGCACGAACACACCCATGTTCAGTATGGAACCTTGTTGCGGGCAAAGTTCCAATTCGATAAAAAATCGGTCCATGGCATACAGTTGAAAACAACAATCGATGGATCTGAAAGAGGCCACATAGACCGCATCGTCCCAAAGGGTCTCCCATTGTTCCTCTTTGGACAGTGCCAAATAGTCGTATATCCGCATCAATAGGTCGTTTTAACATTGTCATAGGCCACGGGGACCATGGCCTCGGGTACATTGCCCACGGCATCCTTGCCCCGCAGTTTCCCGACGGTATGGGCCGCCAGTTCCGATTCGGGATAGGGTCGCAACAGTTCTTCCAATTGCTTTTGGTCCAGCTCGTCCCGATACGGTTTCAACCATTCATCTTCCAATCCATCGGGCAAGATCACCGGCATACGCGGTCCCTCCATCTTGGGATTGTTATGGATCTCAGCCATCATGGGATTGCCTTCGGTGGTCACAATGGAAAAAGTATTGAGGATTTCCCCGGTCTCGGGGTCGGTCCACTCGTTCCATAGACCCGCCAAGGCTATGGGCCGAAGATCTTTACGGGAGATGTAATAAGGAACGGTTGCTTTGCCATGATGGTGGTGTTCATAAAACCCATCGATATAAATGAGGCATCGCTTTTCCCTTGCGGACGTTTTAAAGGAATTCTTCTCAAAAATGGTCTCCCCACGTGCGTTTAGGGTATTGTTCCAGATTGCCTTTTTATCCTTGGCCCAAAAAGGTATCAATCCCCATTGGGACACCACAGGAGCATTGGGACTTTCATTGGTATAAATGAGCATCTTGGGATGTTGGAAACCCGTCACATGGAACAGGGGCAGGTCGGTCTCCCTGACCATTTTTTCCTGGATTTCACGGATGGCATGCTCATCCGCATCCCGCATGGCCCTTTTGAGCTGTGTTTCCAGCTGGGCATTGACATCGTAGCACATAATTGAGGTTGTCTAAAACTAATCTTTAATGTAGTGATTCCAATGTATACTACCAAGTGTTTAGCCCCATATTGGTAGAGCGGGGCTAATTACATTTCAAAATAAAGCTGTGCTAACGATCGATAATGACCGCCCCATTTGGGGGTGTTACCGCACGTATTGGAAAATAGCTTCATTGCATTACGCTACTTTTCAATAATGATTCCCACATGGTGCTCATTCAAAACCTGATTTCAATTACCACCTTCACCTTTTCCAAAATATCCAGGTAAACAAATGGATTGTCCACAATGATTCCAATTGGGACATCGCCTTTGAGAGGCATCCATCTTTATGAAGGTTAACCCACGCTTCGATCAATGCCCTATTTTAGTTCATCCTTTCAAATCAACCATTGAGCGTAAAAAAGGTATTCCATAGCACCACATTTGTGTCCATGTTCCAATGCCGTTCGGATAAATAACCTTATTTTACCTCCTCGAACAAAACCAGCTTTATTCAACAAAAAATATATAATGGGTTGGTATAAAGCGACCTTAATTCGACATGAACGTAGCAGTAGCACAATTTGAGCCCAAGGACGGCGATAAGGCCTATAATCTTTCCATCATCCGCAAACTTGCCAAGAAGGCCCGTGCCAAAGGTGCAGATGTAATCAGTTTTCATGAAATGTGCGTGACCGGATACACCTTCACCAAGGATCTGGACCGAAAGGATTTGACCAGTTTGGCAGAAGAAATCCCAAGCGGCGAAAGTACGAAGGATCTCATATCCATCTCAGCTGAACTGGGCATCCCCATCCTTGCCGGTCTGGTGGAAAAGGCAGAAGGAAAGTTGTACAATACCTACATCTGCGTTACGGCCGAAGGGGTGGTGGCCAAATACCGTAAAATCCATCCGTTCATCAATGCACATTTGTCCGCTGGCAACCAATATTGTGTATTCGACCTACTGGGTTGGAAATGTGGCATCCTGATTTGTTACGATAACAATGTCATTGAAAATGTACGCGCTACAAGTCTTTTGGGAGCAGAGATCATATTTGCTCCACATGTCACCGGCTGCACGCCATCCTCCATGCCTCATCGGGGCTATGTAGACCAAAAATACTGGGACAATCGCTTTAATGATCCCGTTTCGCTACGTTTGGAGTTTGATGGCCCTAAAGGAAGACGCTGGTTGATGCGGTGGCTACCTGCCAGGGCCTATGACAATGGTGTTTATTACGCCTTCTCGAATCCAATTGGCTATGACGGTGAGCATCTTAAAAATGGGAACTCTATGATTTTGGACCCTTATGGCGAGGTCTTGTCCGAGATACGATCTTTTGATGACGAAATTACCCTATCAAAAATTACAAAGGACAAAATACAGCTATCCGGTGGTTGGCGCTATAAAAATGCCCGAAGACCAGAGCTCTATAAGGATATATTGGGAGCAGACCATAGCGCCGACACAAGTCCGATTTGGATGAAGCAGTAATGGACCGGTCCATGAAACGAAATTACAATGCCCGGTTCATGTAGTCAGGTCTTTACACTATGCCAAGACTTCCCCAGTCGATATCAAAACGGCCCCATCAATAAGGGCATCACCCAATAAATGAAAAGCGAAATAAGAACTATGGATAGTAAGTTCATAAAAAGTCCGGCACGTACCATATCGGGAATACGCAAATAGCCCGAACCAAAAACAACAGCGTTGGGAGGTGTTGCCACCGGCAACATAAACGCACACGACGCTGCCGTGGTACAGGCCACCAACAACATCAGCGGGTCTATTTTCAAGGTAAGGGCCAATGGCGCCAAAACAGGAAGCAACATGGCTGTGGTGGCCAGATTGGATGTGACCTCTGTCAAAAAATTGACAGATGCGATGATCAGCAGCAAAAGCAAAAGCAAAGGCAGGCCGCTGAAGAATGTCATCTGTGCGCCCAGAAAAGAGGCAAGACCGGTATCTTGAAATCCTTTGGCGATGGCCATGCCCCCACCGAACAGTAAAATGATGCCCCATGGTATGCGAACCGCTTCCTGCCAATTGATCAACGGACGTCCTGTTTGGTTTGCCGGTACCAGAAATAATAGCACCGCCGAGGTTATGGCAATGATCGTATCGTCCATATGGGGAATGAACCTTTCAAGCAAAACCGACCTGAAAATCCAGCACAGCGCAGTGAGCACAAAAACCAAGAGTACTCTTTTTTCTTCCTTTTGCAGAGGGCCCAGTTCGTTCAACAATCGCTCGATCTCCCTTTTTCCCCCAGGAAAAACAGCATTTCTTAAAGGAAAGGCTACACGGGTCAAATAAAGCCATCCCAAAACCAATAGCATGGAGGATAAGGGCAGACCGAACTTCATCCAATCCCAAAACCCTACATCCCAGCCATAGGCCTTTTGGACAAATCCCGCGAATACCAGATTTGGTGGCGTTCCTATCAAAGTGGCAATACCACCGATGGAAGCGGCATAAGCGATGGCCAGCATCAACAACTTACTGAACACGGTGTTTTCATCCACTGGAGTATTTGGATTGTCCTTTAATTGCTTGACAATGGAAATGGCCATCGGCAATACCATTACCGTGGTCGCGGTATTGGATATCCACATGGACAAAAAAGCGGTTGCTACCATAAAGCCCAGTACAATACGGTACATATTGGTGCCAATGACCCTTATGATATGCAACGCTATTCTTTTGTGGAGGTTCCATTTTTCGATGGCCATGGCCAATATAAAACCTCCCATGTACAGGAACACATACTTATGGCCATAGCTTGCGGTGGTATCCCCCAATGGAAGGGTATCCATGAGTGGAAACAGAACGATGGGCAACAAAGCGGTAACCGCGATCGGGATAACCTCAAACACCCACCAAACAGCGATCCAAAGGGTAGCCGCCAGCACGTCACGTCCCTCATGGGAAAGGCCTTGGGGCTCAAAACAGCACCTTACCAATACGAAGAGCAACGGTCCCAATACCAAGCCCAGTCTTTTATAGCTCATATCCAGTCATTCCAATTTGGCATAAAAAAGGGACGGCTCCCGAAGGTTTGGCCATCCCTTTTCCGAAGATTACACGTTTTACTTGATATTGGCCTCATCCATCCAATAGAGCAGGTATGGAATATTGTAGCCATGTGTCCAACCAAATACCCGGAG
Source organism: Allomuricauda sp. MMSF_3307 (assembly GCF_030733585.1). Taxonomy (NCBI): domain Bacteria; kingdom Pseudomonadati; phylum Bacteroidota; class Flavobacteriia; order Flavobacteriales; family Flavobacteriaceae; genus Allomuricauda; species Allomuricauda sp. MMSF_3307. Next base: position 149,985 of record NZ_JASHIQ010000004.1, on the reverse strand, counting down.
TCCTTGATTGGTCTGCCAATTCGTGAAGCGCCCCTTGCTCATGGGCAGATTGGATATTCCCAAAAGGTCCTTGCTATATTCTTCAGATGTTTTATAGTCATCCGGTGATTTTGGCAACTCACCTACCTTGAGCATTTCTGCCCTTGCCAAGGCTTCGTCCAGATAGCTCTTTTCGCCACTAAACTCATATCCTAACAACAATGGAGATATGGTTGCTAAATAAGATTCCATCTCGTGGTTCAACGGTGGCACATCGCGAACCCATCTTGCGTGCCTCAACAAGGCTTTGCGCACTTCTTCATCCCCGGTGATCTGTTGATACTTATAAAGTCCCTGTGCCACATAGGGCTGGGAATAACCATATCTATCCAACACCAGGTTTCCTCCTTGACGCTCTTGGAATTCAAGCATCAATCGTACCCTATCGTCCAGTTCATCCTTATATTTCTGTAATTTGGTGGCATCGTATAACTCCACCATATTAAGTACGGACAAATACAATCTTCTACCCCGTAGATCATGCTCGCCCCATATACGGTTGATATAGGTATCACCGGTCATTTTAGCTACTTCCAAAGCCCTATGGTCGCCTGTTAGATAGTAGTCCGCAATCCAACCCTGGATCCAAACGTGCGCGCTCAATAAGGAATACCAATGTTCTGCGGCATGTCTCCTTCCAATTCCCAGGTAGGGTGTGGATTCCGGCTCGTCCTTGAAATCCCAAAAGTCTATGGCATCGTTGATCTGACCATAATACGTTCGTTTTTTGGGCCAGTGTACATTGTCCACATCCATGGTATGTCTGCTCATGGCCTGGGCCATCTCAAAATATTGTGGATCTCCCGTACGCATAAAATTGGTCCAGAGCATAAAATCAACGGTGGGCTCATTGTTGGTCCACTGTACCCAATGTCCGTTATAATAATAGGCCTTTCCATCACCATAGTTGAACATGCCATACCAGGGTTGGTTCTTTTGGTTGTAGGCCCACCATTGATATCGATATTGAAGTGCATTTTCGAACTCGGTATGCTCGGAAGAGGCCGGTGCCATGTTACCGTACACTTTGGAATTGGTGTACCATTCCGGTGCAGCATGCGCAACAGGACTTTCCACAACATAATCCATAGTTTCGGCAACATCGCTCTTGTTATCGTGGAAATAATAAATGAATTCGGTCGTTTTGGTTATCCCTTGGGCAAAATTGGACAACATGCCGCCGTCCATTGCAGTGTGGTGCCTTTCAAAACTCATCGGTCCGTTCTCCTCTGGCCAAATGCTTCCCAAAAGTATATGGTTGACCGGGTCTAATTTTATCCCTTTGGGATATTCTTTCATAAAGTTTCGGATTCCTACGCCGATCCCCCTTTTTCCATCGGTCACGTTCAACCAACCTTTGGCCCTTTGTGACGTGGCCACATCGTCTTCTCCAAGGGTAACGGTTGCTTGGAATTCCTTGTCATTGTTGATGTTCCCATCACTGTTTTCGTCCAATTGGTTGAGATAGACATCCCTCAAGGTCGGTGGACTTTTTTTAGCCGGTCCCTTTTGCAGTAATTGAACGGAGGAATCATCAAGACTAACTTCTTGCAAGGCGGTTGGTGCTTTATCCTTCTTCCATGAACCCTGTTGCAATGGCATGGAAACCAATGAATTATCGTCAAGATGGTATTTAAGTTGGAGGCCAATCCCAGCTATTTGATCGTTGGGCTGCATCCAACCCGGATCGTCCGCTGTGTTCTCCGAAATGATTTTTTTATTTTGGGTCGCAATATTAGCATGCTCCCCTTCCTGAATTTTGTGTTTATCGGGAATCCCCGTATAGGTCATGGTATGCAATACTTTGATGTAGCTTTTTCCTGCGTAGGTATGCAACCAAATGGTAAAAGGGGAAATGTTGTTATCTTCCCTACTATAGGTATATGTCCCCTCTATTCTAAAAATGGAATGCATGGGGCCTGATCCTTTCTCCCGGAATACTTCATGGATAAATGCTTTGGATGTATCAACTCCGGCATCATCGAGCAAATCGAAGAAGGATCCCCTATGACTTCCAGGGGAAGATGCGATCAGCTCTTTTTCCGAATACTTACCATCGTTGTCGGAATCCAAAAATACCTTGTCCAAAAACCCGTCACCCTTTTTATCGATAGTGAAGGATATCTCCCCGGTATTTACTTCGATCCCACCACCTGGCCGCATATTGTTGGCCGATATGATTTTTTCCTTAGGCCCCATTGGGACCACTCCTTTGCCATACTCCAATACATAATCCGTTGTTTCTTCGGAGAAGAAAAATACCCATACCCATTTAATGCTATCATCGATAGGGTCCCAGGTACTTACCTCTGTGGTCTGGCAAGGGATTTCCATACCATCGGATGTCAGTAAACGAATATGGTCCACTGAATTTAATGCTCCTTTCGGAAAAGGTATCCCTAAGGTAATGGGCGCCCCTTTTATATTGTTTTCAACGGTAATGGCTAGCTGGTTTCCTGTCGCCTTTGGTTGGGTACAGGATTGAAGTAACAAGCTTACCAGAATTACTGATAGTAATATTCTCATGTTCAGTAAGGTTAATTTTTAAAGACAAAGTGCGGCAGCCCCCAAGATGGGCGTGTCCACTAAATCCGAGATTTCTATTTTAAAATTTTCTAATTGCTTTTGGTATGCGAATGTTTTGAGTGCCTCATCCATTGCAGATGTAAAAAATGGATGTGCCCTACTAATGGAGCCTCCTAAAATGATGGCTTCGGGGGCAAACAAATACAGTATGTTCTTTATCGCCTCCCCTAAATGCACACCATATTCCACAAAGGCAGCGAGAGCTTGCGCATCATTTTTCAATGCTCTCCCGTAAAGCGTTTTTGCTGATGTACCATAGACCTTTTCAAAAAAGAAACTGCCCGTATATTCTTCCAGAATACCATCTTTGTAGGATAGCATTCCAACTTCTCCGGCACCGCATAAAACTCCGCTATATAATTTATTCTCTATTATGATTCCCATACCAAGCCCTGTTCCCAAGGAAAGGGCAACACAGTTTGCATAATTCCTTGCTTTTCCGAAATGCTTTTCCCCCAAAGCGAAACAGTTGGCGTCGTTGTTCAAAAAAGCGGGTACGTTGAACCGATCCTCCAAGAGTTGTTTTAAGGGCACCGTTTTCCAAGACGGAATGTTCTGCACATCAAAAACAACTCCGGAATCTTTGTCTACCACTGCTGGCACCCCAACACCGATGGCGGTCACGGACTCCGTCATTACTTCTTCAATGGTATCGTATAATTTGGATAGGGAGTTTTCCAGTGGATCCGTTTTCACCACCATGGAATATCCGGTCTGTTCCACTTTCGTGCCCATAACCCTTCCCGATTTAATTTTGGTACCTCCTATATCGACCCCGACAACAGTCCTGTTTTCCTTTTCCACTAATCCTTTTTTAAACGTATCGTCTTATTGTTCACCAAAGGTTTGGCCCAGAATCCTATGGTCAGGATAAAGGCCAAGGGAACCAGTAAAAAGAACATTCCTGATTTCAAAGACATCAATTCGCCCAAACCCCCTACTATAAATGGGATTACGGCACCGCCTGCAATGCCCGTACAAAGTATACCGGATAAAGAACCATGATGTTCCTTGACCGAGTTGAGTGCCAGAGAAAATATGATGGAATACATAACGGATATAAAGAACCCCACTGCAGGAAAACCGATCAACGCCAGTTGTGCCGTTCCGGTAAGGGCCAAAATCAAACACAGCATGGTAATGGCCGTTGTAAGAATGAGCAGTTTTCTGCTATCCATAAACCTGAGAAGCAAAAGGCCCAGTAAACAACCTACGGTCAACATGGCCCAGAAATAGGAAACGGTATCGGCTCCTATGGTCTGTGGGTCAAGGCCATGGTATTGGTTCAGGAATTGGGAAATCCAGTTTCCGACTCCTTGTTCCGTTCCCACATAGCAAAAGATGCCCAGAAAATACAATAGCGTCCATTTGTTCTTCAACAGGTCCCAATAGGAGCCCTTATCCCCTGCCCTTTCTTCCTCGGTCTTTTCAAATCTGGGATACTTCGTCAAAAAGACATAAACAAACAACAGGAATGAAATGGCCGCAAATACGATGTACAAGGAAACCCAAGGAAACTCTTTTGGCACCCATCCCCGTAGCATTCCCGCTAGGGTATCATCGGTATTGTCCTTGCTTACCAGATACTTGTACAGATAGGGACTAAGGAAGGAAGCGGCACCGAAGACCAATTGCGCCAACACCGAGTTGAACGCAAAGTGCTCCTCGCCACCGGCGACCCGTAGCATTGGATTGATGATGACCTGTAAAACAGCCATACAACAGCCCAACACAAATAACGTAACGCTAAAGACCGCATATTGGGGAAAAATGGCAAACCCCAGGGAAGCAAGGCCCATGACCAAAAATGAAATGGAAAGCAATGATCGCTCACCATATCTTTCGGATAAAAAGCCCGCCGGTATGGACATGATGCCATAGGCTATAAAGAAAGTGAACGGTAATAGGCCTGTTAAGGTCAGGCTTAGATCAAAACTATCCTTGACATCCACTATGATGGAGTTGAGAATATTGGTGATAAATGAGATCACAAAGAAAACGATCATCACCAATGCGATAATATGGACGTATCTTTTGGTCTTGGGCTTGCTAATATCCATGGGTGGTGGGTTGGTTATTTATTTTTGGATGCTACCTGGGGTGTTCTTTACCATTATTTGGTTCCCAACATGGGAAACAACATTTTTATTTCTTCATCCGACGGCTGTTTTCCATACTCGCAGATTTCAAAGAACTCCACTTGTTTCACTTGGGAAACATCGACACCTGGGTACCATTTTTTTACGGCCTCCAAAGTACTGGCATCAGGTGCCCTGTTCATCCAAGCCTCCTTTAACCAAGCCAATCTTGCCTTTTCCTCTGTGGGTATGGTAGAGACGTCTACTCCCCTTGTCCATGGCAACCATTCGAACATTTGTGAATCGTGGGCAGCCAATCCTTTGACTTTGGTATCGATGACATCATCAACAATGACCGCAATATCCTTTTGGAAGGGATAGGGCTTTTTAAAGTGATCGCTCATATACAAAAACACCGGGTTCTTTTTAAGGGGAGGGGTATCGGGTGCGACATTGGGTACAATGTTCATGTACGCTGCATCCTGTACTACCGAACCGGCATTTCTATGATCTGGGTGGTAATCGTTTGGCCGTAGTCCCAAAACGATATCGGCATCCCAGTCCCTAATCCTGCGAATTACCTCCAATCTCACATTAAGGGTCGGGAACAATTCGCCATCGTGATTGTCCAATACCTCATACTCGGATATCCCCAACGCTTTTGCAGCGTCCTTGGCCTCTTGCCTGCGTTTTTTGGCCAAAACTCCACCTCCCATCGCATAATGACCTGCATCACCATTGGTCAAGGACAAAAACTTCACATTATGGCCCATTTTTGCAAACAAGGCCGCCGTGCCCCCAAATTTGGAGTCGCAATCATCCGGATGTGCTCCAATGGCTAAAATGTTCAATACTTTTTTTTGTTGGGCCTGAATGGTTGAAAATGCAAGGCATAGACAAATGGCCAGTACTAATTTTTTCATGTTGTTTTGGATAAATGGTTCATTAAAATTTTTCAGTTCAAGGTCTGGTCGTCCCGCAAGGGACAACTATCACGGTGACATGTTTTAAAGCGATTAATTCGGTGATTCACCTAAAGCAATAAGTAGGAAATTCACGGTTTGGGATCAATCAAACTAACCTAATGAATGAAAACATGCACTTGTTTTTAATGTCTTTGCTTATTTAGTTCTGTACAAAGTTTGGATTGATGTCAATTTCCCTTTGCGGGATAAAGAAGTACTCACGGGTATCCGTTATGAAGTCCTCTGCCTCTAGGACCTTATTTACGGCACCAAAGCGTTTGAGGTCGGGCCATCGGTGATTCTCAAAAGCGAGCTCTACCCTTCTTTCCTGTAGCAACTTGTCTTGAAAAGTCCCTGGTGTCGAAGCATCGATATCCGGAAGCCCTGCTCTGTTCCTTACCTCGTTGATTAGGTCGTAACTCTCCGAGCTTTCCCCCAAGGCTTCTGCCAGCATGAGGAGCACATCAGCATATCGAAAGACCACAAAATTGATATCGGAGTCGTTTTCAATGGCCAAATCGGATTGGTATTTTCGGACATGCCTGGCTTCGACCACCTCTCCTTCCGCGTTGATATAGGTGGCACCCATGGATACCTCATATCTCAAGTCCCCGTCCTCATAGGCCTCTTGCATGGAAATGGTAGGACGGTTACGTCCAAACCCAGCTCCGGTCTGCAAATCGGTACTTGGTGAAAAATCATTGGTGAAAACGCTTCCTTGGCTAATTCCACCACTGATATATTGCACTTCAAATATCGACTCGGCATTATTTTCATTGGCAACGCCCCATAAATCGGCATAATTGGGCAACAGTTCGTAGCCATAGTTCCCAATAATGCGTCTTAAGACGGTTTCCGCTTCCGAATTGTTGCCCAAGGTCAGCAGTACTTTGGCCAGTAAGGTTGCGGCAGCGCCTTTGGTCGCTTTTCCCACCTCGTTCCCTGAGTAGGAAACGGGAAGGTTTGCCTCCGCCTCGGTCAAATCTGTCACCAATTGTTGCAATATGGTGGTCTCATCGACCTGCACCAATTCATCACCGCTAACAAAAGGGGTCAGTTGCAGCGGAATATTTCCAAAACCGATGGCCATGTGATAATAGACCAACGATCGAATGAACAAGGCTTCCCCTGTAATCCTATTTTTGAGTTCCGCATCCAATTCGATGGGAGGTATACGATCTAAAATGACATTGCAGTTGGCAATTACCCGATATGACTCGCTCCAAGCTGCGGTAATCTGTTCATTGAGCGCATCCTCCGTAAAGGAATTGATTTCAGTATACTGCCTCGCCAAACCAGTGGCATCCGGGCCTTGGTCGGTATTGTCGCTGCGCATCTCGAACATCGTCCAATAACCCCGTCCGTAGATACCCGTACTCTGTAGACCTGCATAGCTGGCATTAATGGCCACCTCAAAGTCTTCCGGGGCATTGTAAAAGTCTGCCTCATTTCTGTTGGAAATTGGGGCAAGATCAGTAAATTCTTCACTACACCCGGTCAATAAAGCCGTACATAGCATTATATATAAAATTCGTTTCATCTTTCTGAGGTTTTTAGGTTAGAACTTAAGGTTTACGCCCATGGTAAAGGATTTGGTCAATGGAAATGCCCCATAGTCCTCCCCAGGTGTCAAACTGTTCGTTGTAATACTGCTCACCTCTGGGTTATAGCCAAGATAATCGGTTATGGTAAAGAGGTTGGTGGCGGTAACATAGAACCTAAGTCTCTGGATCTTACTTCCAAAAAAATTATCCGTTGGCAGCGTATAACCCAGGGTCACGTTACGCAAACGTACGTAAGACCCATCCTCAACTTGAAAAGAAGAGGGCCTGTTATTGTTCCCATGGTTCCCGGACAATCTATCCGCCCTGGGAATGGACCCGTTCCCCGGGTCGGAAGGGGATCTCCATCGTTCGTTGAAAACTGCGTAGGAATTGAAATTGGCCTCTCCGTTCTTCATGTGCCGGGAGGTCAGGTTCAATATTTCATTGCCCTCCGTTCCTTGAATCAAAAAGCTAAAATCAATATTTTTGAAAGTCAGTCGATTGTTGATACCCCAAATAAAATCAGGGAAATAACTACCGGTAACGGTCCTGTCGTCCGGGGTGATCTGTCCATCCCCGTTGATATCCTTGAACCTAAAGTCACCCGGTGCTGGATCGGGAGCTTGGGTATCGACCGGTGCATTGGCGATTTCCTCTTGCGACTGATAGATACCATCTACCACATATCCATAATAACTGCCGATAGGATCCCCTACCTGGGTGACGTGCCTTACGCCTGCACTTCCAGAAGAAAATATGGGCTCATTGTCTACATTCAATGACAGCACTTCATTTTTATTGGTTGCAAAATTGACATCCGTATTCCAAGTGAAGTCGCCAACAAAATTCTTGGTGCTCAGGGCGATTTCAAAACCCGAGTTTTTTACTTCTCCCAGATTTCTCAAGTTGGTCTCAAATCCAGATACGGAAGAAATGGCCACATTCAACAATAAATCCTTTGTGCGCGTATCATAATAGTCCGCCAAAACGAAGACCCTGTTATTGAACAAGCCCAATTCGATACCTGCATTGATTTGCTCGGATTTTTCCCAAGTTAAGTTAGGATTGGGTATCGTACTTTGAACCAGTCCATTGATCTGGTTGCCCCCGAGATTATAGTTTTGAGGCGCAAGAAGCCCTACGGCACCGTAGTTGGGAATCTCAAAGTTTCCGGTCTGGCCCCAGCTTAGGCGGAGCTTTAACTCAGATATGGATTCTGAATCCTTTAAAAATGTCTCCTCGTTCAATCGCCAACCTACAGAAAAGGATGGGAAGTAGCCGGTCTGATTATTTTTACCAAATCGTGAGGACTTATCTGAACGAATCGTTCCAGTGAACAAGTATTTGTCCTTGTAACTGTAATTCACCCTAAAAAGGGCAGACAATAAAGACCATTGTTCCTGGATAGAGGTTCCGCCAAATACCTGACCTCCACTTATGGTCGGGACCAAATCATCCGGGTAATTATTGGCAAGTACCTGTTTTAAGGTCAGGTTATCCTTTTGCGCGGTATAACCGAGTACCGCATCCACGTAGTGATCGCCGTACTCCTTTTTAAAATTCAATGTATTTTCCCAGAGCCAATTGGTCTCTGTGGAAGAGGACGCTTGACCGTAAGGGTTACCATCCGCTGAATTTCGGAACAATAGGGAGCTTGCCCTATAAAAATCTTGGTTGAAGAGATTGATATAAACACCTCCAAAGGTTTTAAAACTCAATTCCGGCAGGATGTCATAGGTCAATCCAAGGGTTCCCCTAGTCTGGAATTGGAATATTTGGTCATCCACAGCCTCTATGATAGCCAAAGGGTTACTGGCCGTTGTGGTACCTCCGCCCAAATAGGACTGATTGTTTAATTGATTGATCGTACCATCAGGATTGTAAGGACTTACGGTTGGAGAGTGTACGATGCCCGAATAAACGATTCCAGGAGGGGTTGCAAAATAAGGTGCAGATGCCGGTACCCTTTGATTTTCGGTCACTGTTGGGGCCAAACGCACATCCAAGTTCAATTTTTCTGTCAATTGGGAATTGAGATTAAGCAAAACTGTATAACGCTCAAACTTGGCCTTGTCAATAATTCCTGTTTGTGAAAAATATCCTGAGGACAGATAAAAACTGGTCTTATTCCGTATCGGTGAGGCGTAAGAGAAGTTATAACTCTGTACAATTCCCGTTTTAAAGAGCAGATCTTGCCAATCTGTATCCGTACCATCCCAGTTGATAAAGGATTCGGGCATTTCGTAATTGGTGTTACCTCTGTCTCCAGGACCAATGGGGTCATCTATGGACGCTCCGTCCACCGACTGAAGATAGGCGTTGTTTCTAGCATCCCTTGTAAAGTCGATCAACTCCGGTGCGTTCATCAGATCAAGCTTATTGGCCACAGATTGGAGGCTTAAGAATGAATCAAAGGAAAACACCCCTTCATCTCCATTAGAACCTTTTTTGGTGGTAATCAATAATACCCCATTGCCACCCCTAGAGCCATAGATAGCAGCGGCACTGGCATCCTTCAAGACCTGAATGGACTCAATATCGTTAGGGTTTAGCGTAGCCAGTGGATTAATCGTTGGTGGCTGAAAGGCCGATCGCCTGTTTGACACCCCACCCAATTGGCTGGAGGAGGTAAGGTTCCGTGAAATAGGAATCCCGTCCACAACAAACAGTGGGTCGTTTCCCGCTGAAATGGAACCTGAGCCCCTTACCCTGATATTGGGAGCGGCACCGGGCTCTCCTGATACCTCTTGTACTTGAACACCGGTTACCTGACCGATAAGTGCGGCTTCTGGAGTGAGGGCAGGAACCTCGGTAATCGTCTCGGAGCTTACCGAAACAACTGATCCCGTAACTTTCTTTTTTGCCAAAGTACCGTAACCGACAACGACCACCTCATCCAATGAGGCAGCGTCTTCTTCCATAGTAACGGTTACTGTAGTAAGACCGGCAACATTCACCTCTTTAGGCCTAAATCCTATGTAGGAGACCTGGATCACGGTTACCCCTGAGGGCAAGTCAATTTCAAAATTACCATCAAAATCGGTAGTAACACCTACAGTGGTTCCCTTTGCAATAATACTGGCGCCTGCCAAAGGAATCCCGGACTCATCCAACACCAGACCGGTCAAGGTGGTTTGTGGGTTATCCTGTTCAACCTTTCGTTGTGGGACCAAGTTGGGCAAGGATTCAGTCCTTTTCTTAATGACTATCTGCCTTGCAATGATCTTAAAAGTAAGGTCTGTACCCTTAAAAACCTCCTCAAAAAAGTCGGCTACACAGCGATTTTTACCAAGAACGGTAACTTTTCGGTCCAGGTCCACCTCCGAAGCCTCATAAAAAAACTTGTACCCTGTTGTTTGGGTGACGGTCTCAAAAACTTCGCTCAGTTTGGTATCGAAAAAGCTTTTGTCCACCTTGTCGTACTGTGCACAGGAAGCTGCATTGACCTGACCAAAAAAGAGGATCAGAAATAGGCCGTACAGCATGTTTTTGCCCAATTTTGGGCATGATGCACCTTTAGTTATGGTTTTTTTCATAATTGAATTAGTGTAGTTAGTTAGTAATTGTTTTTTGGTTATTGGTTTTTACTTCATAGGCACTATTGTTTATGAGGTTCATTTATTATTATCATTTCATTTTTTAGGTAATAACTAAATTGGGTATGCGCCTGTATGGTTCTAAGGACGCGATCAATATTTTCTTCATCGAACATACCCGTAAAACGTCTTTCTTCAAGCTGTTCAAATCTATTGTCTATCTGGATGCCGTAATGCCGTTCCAACCTTTTGATGATTTTGCCCATGGGCTCGTTCTCAAAAACAAGGATTCCCTTGGTCCATGAGATGTAGGGGGAAACATCGACATCTTCGATAAGAAATTCGTTGCCTTCCCTTGGATTACTGGAGGCCTTTTGGGAAGGTTTGAGCATTTGCTCTCCTTCCAGCGACTCCCTGAAAAGTGTTCCTACCCCAACTGAACCTTCAACCAAGACCACCTCATTGATTTCATCTTCTGGGTAGGCCGAAACATTGAAAACTGTACCATAGACCTGGGTATACATTTTGGAGGTCCGTACAATAAATGGTTTATTCGGGTTCTTGGCCACCTCGAAATAGGCTTCTCCTGTTACAAGCACCTCTCTCCGGTCAGCACCTTCAAAACTTGATGGGTATGTCATGGTCGAGCCCGCATTGAGCATTACAACGGAACCATCGTCCAGTGTTACCGATAGACGCTCACCTATGGGTACACTTAAAGTGTTTTTGCGTGTAGACCCACTGGTTTTTCCGTTGTCCCTTTGTGTCAACACCCCGTTGATCACTGAGACCTCCGTAGTTCCATTTTTGCTTTTAACGGTATTGTTTGATGATGGTTTCAAGACCAGTACCTCTCCATTGTCCAGTTCCAAGGTAATCTGGTCGGGACCTACATTCAGAGGAACCTTTTCAAATAGTTGCTGATTTAGAAGAAAGTATAATGAGGACCCCAAGAAAATAACCGCAATTGCAGCATATTTCCAGAGGTAAGGACGGCTGTAAAGTCCTTTCACCTTTCCATTTTCCTTGCTCTTAATGGTATGCAGGAACTGCTCAAAGGCCACCTCGGTATCCCATGGTCTATCCTCGTAATTGACCAGATAGTCGGCTTGTACCAACTTTTTAAAGACTTCTTTGTTGTTTCCTTTCTTTACCCATTCATATAAAATGGCCAATTCTTCCTGGGAAGCCTCTTGGTTGATATACCTAGTAATGATTCTTCTAATATCAAGTTTGGTCATTTGATGTATTTTGTCACTTTATCAAGAGACGTAACTTTTTCAAAAAACCCTTATAGAAATCTAAAATTTTAACATTTTAAATGGAGAAAGTACATATATAACCCACTTATTGTGGAAATCCAACTACGATAAAGCAATAATGGAATGGTGAAAATTAAAGTAAACTGGTGAGCTGGGCCCTAAGCCGCTTCATGGCTTTGGCCATATGTACTTCCACGGTCTTTATGGAAATTTGAAGTTGTTCGGAGATTTCTCGGTACTTAAGCCCCTCTCGCTTACTTAGGATGAACACTTTCTTGCACTGTTCAGGGAGGTTGTCGATTTCCTTTTCAACTTTCCTGAGCCTTTCTTCGAAAAGGGAGGTATCCACATCGGTGAGGTCGAGATAAGCCTCCTGTTTTAATTTCTCGAGCAGCTTAAATTCCTTTTTTCTCTTTCGTTGTACATCGATGAAAAGGTTATAGGCCACTTTAAATAGGTATCGCTTAAGTTTGTTATCCTCGACCTGTAACTTCTCGCGATTGTCCCATATCTTGATAAAGGTTTGTTGGGCAATATCTTCGGCAACCTTGGGGTTTCCGGTAATTGCCGACAGATAATTACAGAGTTCTTTATGGTATAGTGTAAATAGATGCTCATAGGCAGCCGTAGAGCCTCTTTTTAAGTGCTCCAATAGATAGGATTCTTTGGTAAAGCTATGTCGATCCATTTTTTCGCCTTTCTTTTAAGCGCTCCTGTTCTGGTAAGGTTTCGGTGGAATCGAATTCTTACTGTTTGCACAGAACGCTTTGTTTCATAACCTAAGACATTTACATCGATATTCTCGATCAGCTTAAATCATAAACGAAAAATGTGCCTTATGAAGAAGAGACAATCCCTTTGTATGGAAAGATTTATCCAATCTAAAGGAATGGGCATTTCACAATAGCATGTGTAAAAACCAATAATATTATTTCCAAAAAACGTTAACAAATTATAAAAAAATCTTTAAACCTGATTATTTTTTTGACTTTAATGTAAAAAAGCTATGGTCTCTTTGCCGATTCAGTAGTGGGCACCTGCGTCGAACAAGCAACTTCCATTGAGCGGCTCACATCCAGTATCGGTCGTTTGCCCGCTTCGGCCCTATACCCGTTTAAGAAATTGACAAAACTACCTTGGAATTCGGCCTGAATAGATTGTAAAAGATATTTGGAACCGGTACCGACCATCATCAACAGCTCCCACGAACTTAGGTGCGCGCTCATGCACATTTCACCCCTGTAGATTGATTTACGACATTCTAAAAGGAATCGTGAACCAAGTGTTCCCTGCATATTTTGCCCATGGTACCAGTACGTTTTTTCAACAAAGGATCTACTAGTTCATGTCCATTATTTATCGCTTTTTGTTATCTTACATCAATGATATTGTGGACCGTCAAATATTAACAGGGTATATTGGTCCCTATACCCTAATCAATTAAGGATATCCATAGTTATGAGAACATGCGCAATGCTACTTTTTTGGCTGGCCATCCATACTGCACTATTAGGTCAAAGTAAGATCTTGGAAAGCCAAGTTATGAATAGCGATCTTTTAAAAACAGAGGTCAAGTATTCCATTTATTTGCCGGATGGTTATGACTATTCCGAACGCCATTACCCTGTAGTTTATCTTTTAAACGGTTATACCGGTGATGAAACAAGTTGGATTGAATCGGGGGGAATGCAACAAATAGTCGATCGCGAGATTGAGCAAGGAAATATCCAGAAAATGGTGATTGTTATGCCAGATGGGGATGACAGGCTCTATATGAACAGAACGGATGGCACCTATCCATATGAGGATATGTTCATGAAGGAATTGCTCCCTTATATCCAAAACAATTACCGTGTTCGTAAAACAAAGCGATATACAGGTATCAGTGGCCTTTCCATGGGCGGGGCCGGTGCCTTACGACTGGCATTCAAATATGACCAACATTTTGGAGCCTGTGCCGCCTATAGCTCTGCCATATTCACCGAAGAATCCGTTACTTCTTCGGACCAAGAATCCATGGATGGATATATCTCAAAAGCGATGCCCGATATGGTGGGCACAAAGGGCGAAAAACGATTAAATAAAAGCTACAGGGAATATGATGTGCTTCAATGGGTAAAAAACAAGGACCCAGAACTATTGAAAAAAGTAAAAATATATTTTGATTGTGGGGATGACGATTTTCTTACGCTCGGAAATGCCCAGTTGCACAAGGAACTAGTGCTTAGGCAGATACCTCACGAGTACAGGGTCCGTGATGGTGCACATACTTGGCCGTTTTGGCGTGAGTCCTTACCAGTGGGCCTAAAGTTTATAAGTGATTCTTTTTGGAAATGATATAAGTCTCCTGAACACGCTTTTAGCAGAAACCTTCCAATCAAGCAAATGCCTTTTGGAATGATAAATTAACTTTTACGGTCGATGAACTAGTTTATTTCAGCATCATCTACAAACACAGGAGTTCTCCCAGAACTTAAATTAATGGAAAACAAACATTTCGAATTCCCTAGTTATAGCCGGAGTTAATTTTGGGAGGAGGTCATTCTCCCGGATTCACCAGTTTTAAATTGTCCGGTTTAACGGGAGAAGGCCGGTCATATATAATGTCAATGTTTGCGACATTTGTTTTAGGGAAAACTAATTTTAAAGTCAAAATCTAAAAGCATTTCCCATCAATTCCATTTCAGTTCTTGGTATGCCTAGACTTACCGCGAGTTGCTCCCATCGTGAAACATTTTTTTTAATGGATTCAAGGATATTCTTGGCCTCCTTTTCCTTTAGACGGAAATACGGAGCCACCTCCATCACCAAATCAAAATCCAGTGCATTATCATTTTCGGAAATATTCAGTTTTAAACCACCGCCATTGGGAGTAGGATTTATATCGTATGCGGGAGAAAGCACCCAACCAGAATTGGACAATAAAAAACCATGGTTCCGTAGATGGTCATCCGTATTGGAAATACAAACATTAAATGCAATACGTCTCCATAACTTCTTCATATCATTGTCCACATCAGCTCCCTGTTGCATCAAAAATTCAACAAGCTCCAAATAACTGACCCCATCTTGATAATCTGCCCCATCAGTATACCCCAACAGTGTCATCGCGGAAGCAAAATGAATCCGGGTTCCATCCTTTTTACGATCAAATCGCTGTGTCAAAAATGTATGTTGATGGTACGAAAATCGTTGAACTTTGGATGGTGCCATGGCTATACCGGATTGAATGGCCAACCGATAGGCCAACATCTCCCAAGCGCCCATGTCCTGCCTATCATTCTGGCTTGGAAACTTCGCAATCCACAAGCTACCATCGGTATCACGGATATTGGCCTTGGGCCTTGCACCGCCCAAGGAAGAACCTGGTGCCATTAACATGTTCAGCCATTTTAGATATTCCGGATGGTCTGGGGCATCATCTTTTTCCAATTGCAAACTGGCATATTCAAGGTCTCTCAAATTCGTGAACGGGGGAGCCGCCTTTGTTTGGTCATCATCCAAAAACGATCCATCCGGTGTTGTTTTAAATCGTAGTCCTCCCATTCGGTTACCATCATACACCCCTAGAAGATAATCGGATTCCAACAAGGTCTTAGGAGGCCTTGATTCGATTCTTGCTCTTGCCGCCTCTTTACGTAACATCAGCACCCTGCCCCAACGATCAGGGGATGAATCCAAGAAAATGCCAAAATTGGACTTTTCGTCATTCAAGTATTGCTGTCCCTCAAACAATTGTAGATCCGGATCGATGATCTGTGCAAAATTGGACCGGAGCCAAGCCTTATCGTATTCAAAGGAAAATATTTCTTTTTCCCTTGAAGGTGTAGCATACAAAAGGCCCATTGGGACAGGTCCCTTTATCCCATCCCAATCAGCATAGACCCATATTTCCCTTCGTTCCCGTGCCATTATATATTTGATTTTTTCGGACCTCGCTCTTTAATGGTCAGTTCAGCATCTTGTATTTTCCTTCCCAAAACATCATCTTCGGCCAAATGCAATACGTCCTTTTCCAAGCCCAAAACCAACAAAACCTTAAGGAGAACACCTATGGAAATCGCAGGGTTTCCTTGTTCCAGGGTAGAAAGGGTCGGTCTGGAAATACCGGCACGCTCAGCAACCTGTTTCATCGTAAGCTTCCTGCGCAAACGGGCCAGTTTGATATGCTCTCCAACCGTTTCCAAAAGCTTCCTGTTCTTAGGCAACAATACAAGACTATTTCTAGACATAACGTAAAATATTATTTACTATTATATGTAAATATACAAAAAGTATTTTACGTTATTAAAAGTATATATTTAAAAATGAATTACATTGAATTGGTGTCAACCCATTTATGGTAAACATGTACTTCTAATGTCAACTTAACTATCCGGTGGAAACTTTTCAATAATAGGATTACTTTTCACTCGTTAAAGTTGAACCCAGATTATAAAAAAACTTTATCTAAATTCGATATTGCGTTCGCATAAATAAGTTTGCCCTTTATCGAAGTGCAAACCTTATCCCCCAGCACTTCTATCGACCTCTTTACTTTTAAAACGAATCAAAAGATTATCGATATCCTCACTTATCTTGGACTCCACTACCCTGGCGTAAATTTGTGTAGTGGATAGTTTAGTATGTCCTAGGAGTTTAGAAACCGTTTCAATGGGAACATTATTGCTCAGCATCACCGTAGTGGCAAAGGTATGTCGGGCCACATGAAAGGTGAGATATTTATCGATTTTGCACGCCCTGGCTATTTCCTTCAGGTAGGCGTTTGTCTTCTGGTTGGAACAAATGGGAAGAAGTCCCTTCCCCGGGGAATCTTCTTCATCCCAGTATTTTTCCAAAATGGCCCAGGCTTGGGGAATCAAGGGAACCTTGACCATAACATCCGTTTTTTCGCGTTTGGTACTGATCCACCGGTTACCATCAAAGCCCTTGATAATGTTTGCCTTGACCAGGTCCTTAACATCCACATAGGACAGACCCGTGTAACAGGAGAAGACAAAACAATCCCGAATCCGCTCCAAACGTTGGTTTGTAAGCACAGTTCCTTCCAATCGGTGAAGTTCCTCTTCATCCAAAAACTGCCTATCGAACTTTAAATACCTAAATTGGATCTGGTCAAAAGGGTTCTTCTCCATCCACTCCATTTTTATCGCCAGGTTGAGCATTTTCTTGAATCGTTCCAAATGCTTCATCACCCCGTTGTTGCCCAGTGAGAGCTTATTGTTGGCATCCCGGTATCCCCGCAGAAAATGTTCAAATTGCGTTACAAAGGCATAATTCAGTTGTTTGAGAAAAACATCGTTCACATTCAATTCTTCCGATAAAAACCGATGAATGTACCTTTCCGTTGTATAATAGTTCTTCATGGTCCCTGGTTTCAAGATAACGGACATCTTCTCATTATGGTAACCGACCAGATCCTTTAATGTCTTGTTCGTATCATCCTCACCAAGATAGCGTGATTTGATGGCATCGGCGGAAACCACCCTATGCTCTTCCAAGAGTTCCCTATGGCACACCAATAATGCACCATATACAGTGTCCAGATAGGCGTTCAACTCCCTGATGTGAGCTGAACTTCCCCTGACCTTGTTTCTGTTGGTGTCCCAATTTTTGGTGGACACGGTGCGTTTTAGACTGATTTCCGATCGTTTTTTATCCACCGTTATGCGTACATAAAGGGATAATTGATCGGCACTGCGTTTTGATTTTCTGGTATAGAAACTTACCGCGAAAGTGTTTTTTGCTTTCATTTTGCATGACTTTGGTTAAACAATTCCTGTTGAATCGAAAGTCAAATCAGTTACAAAAGCCCTTTAAAGATAGTACAATTTAAGCAAATGGTTGTACACCGAATTACGCACCTGATTACACACCTATTGGTTGATTTTAAATGATATCAGATGAATGCACTAAAAACAAAAAGCACTGAAAATCAAATGATTAACAGTGCTTTATTTTCACCTATTTAATTAGGTTGTCGGGGTGGCAGGATTCGAACCTGCGACCTCCTGCTCCCAAAGCAGGCGCGATAACCGGGCTACGCTACACCCCGAAAACAGTTTCAAAAACTGTAACTTTCAATACAAAACTCCTCATATCAAATGGCATACTCGTTGAGTAGACCGCTCGGGCGGAGCCTGTGCCGAGCTAAGTCGAGGTGCTACACCCCGAATTGTATTTGGAAAAAGCGGAGAGACTGGGACTCGAACCCAGGCAGCACTTACGCGCTGACAGATTAGCAATCTGCTCCGTTACCACTCCGGCACCTCTCCTTTATTTCTTATGAACGTGCATTCTGAAAATGCGGATGCAAATGTACCTTTTCAGTTACAAGATCGCAACTATTTTTCCATTTTTTTGATGGAACTTTTCCAACCGCCCTGCTATTCAGGATATTCCACCCGCAAATGATAGATATTCGTAAGCTTTTGCTTCAGAACTTTCTTTACCATCTCAATTTCCTTTAAAGTGATATTCGCATTCAAGTACTGATCGGCTTGCATCTGTCCTTTTACGATTTTCTCGACAAACTCATCAATAATGGCAAAGGTGGGGTTTTTAAGGCTCTTTGATGCTGCCTCAACGGCATCGGACATCATCAAAATAGCCGTTTCCTTGGAAAATGGAATAGGTCCGGGATATTGAAAACTCTCCATATCCACCTCTTTTTCCAATTCCTGCTGTTTCTTATAAAAATAATAGACCACCGTGGTCCCATGGTGGGTACGGATAAAATCGATTATACGGTCTGGTAAATTGTTTTTTCTCGCGATTTCTATTCCATTGATCACGTGGTCTATAATGATTTTTGCACTTTCCTTGGGGGGCAAATCATCATGTGGGTTCACATTGGTGATCTGGTTTTCCGTAAAGTAGGTAGGCTGCTCCATCTTACCAATATCGTGATACAATGCCCCTACCCTAACCAACATCGCATTAGCACCAATTTCGTTCGCCGCTGCCTCGGCCAAATTGGCCACCTGCAGGGAATGATGGAATGTTCCCGGTGCTTTGTCAGACAGCTCCTTGAGCAGCTTGGAATTGGTATCGGACAGTTCCAAGAGCGATACATCCGAAACCAGCCCAAAGAGTTTTTCGAACATATAAATCAAGGGTTGTGCAAAAAGGGTCAACAAACCGTTCAGCACAAAGACCCCGAACAATATCCATTCTATGTTCTCCAAATTACCCTCGTGGATAGCGTGGAATGCAAAATATCCGATAATATAAATTAGGGTAATCTGACCTACCGAAATGAACAGATTCGCCCTTTTGTAGAGCTCAGAAACGGTCAAAATGGTTACAATTCCCGCAATAATCTGCAAAAAGATGTATTCAAAACTGTTGGGCACCACAAAGCCAAGGATCAACACAGTCAATACATGAACGAACAGTCCCAATCTAGCATCAAAAAAGTTCTTGAGCACCAATGGCAAAATACAGAGCGGGACCATGTACACATAGTTCTCATAATGCTTCACCATCAAGGTAGTAGCGACCACCATCAACAGTATGTTGAAGAAAATAAAGGTTACCTTGTTGTTGTTCTGAAAGATTTCGTTCCTATATCTTTTCAGAAAAAGAAATAGCATGATCAACACCAAGGCCACCAAAATCGTGTAACCCAGTAGAATGAAATAGAAATTACTGCCCATCCAGAGCTCAGATTCGTATTCACTCTTGAGCGAGTTCAATATTTTAAAGTCCTCCGATTCCACGATTTCTCCCTTGGCAATGATCAATTGCCCCTGATTCACCTCCCCCCGGGTATAGGAAACTTTGGAAAGTTCATCATTTAGTGCGCTATCGGTCAATACTTCGTCATAAAACAGGTTGGCCCTTACCGTATTCTTTATGATTGTCTGCAAAGATGTGGCGCCGGAAATTCCCGAGTCGTTCAAGCGCTGGGAAATGTCCTTTTTGGCCTGATCCACATTGAGGTAATCACTGGGTGAAATGGGCTGTGCCTCATTGTTCTTCACCACCACGGCAAGCTCGGATTCGGGTAAATTTTGAAATATGCCGTTATCGTAGATTTCATTGATGATTTCCTCGGCTAAATTTCTGAGTGCTTGGCGCTGTGACGAACTGTAGGGTTCCGATTGAAAAAGCAGGTTCAATTCTTGGGCCACTTCCGTTTGCACATCGGAAACCGTAGCCGTATTGTAGGTAAAGTAATCCGTTTTGTTTTTTCGGATGGCGGACTTCTCGGCTTCTATTTCTTCGGGAGTCTTCTGAATGGAAAAGTCGATAGGGGCGTACAGATTTTCATATTGCCATGGCTTTCCTCTTTGAAACTCGTATTTGAACTTTCCGCCCTTTGGGAAAAAGAACACAATCAAGGCTACCGAAACCACATACAGGAAATATTTATAGACCAGTGATTGGTGCTTGTATACGTTATCCAGTGTTTTTCCCATTCCTTATGCTGTTAACCTCAAAAATAGAAAATATATATCACAAGTCGGTTGGCTTGCCTTCTTATGGTTTGCATTTAAATTTAGTATTTTCGCAGGAGTAAAAATGCACATATGAAAAAAGTAGTAATCGTATCCGCCGCAAGAACCCCAATTGGGAGCTTTATGGGAGCCTTATCTACCGTTCCTGCCCCAAAATTGGGCGCTGTGGCCATAAAAGGCGCTTTGGACAAGATTGGTCTTAAGCCAGAACTGGTTGAAGAAGTATTGATGGGGAACGTGGTACAGGCCGGAACTGGACAGGCCCCTGCGAGACAGGCCGCTATTTTTGCCGGAATTCCGAACACTGTTCCCTGTACCACGGTGAACAAGGTATGTTCTTCGGGAATGAAATCGATCATGCAAGGGGCACAATCCATTGCTTTGGGCGAAAATTCCATTGTTGTGGCCGGGGGGATGGAAAATATGAGTTTGATACCGCACTATGCCTACATGCGAACAAGTACCAAATTTGGTCCTTCCACTTTGGTGGATGGTATGCAAAAAGATGGTCTTGTGGATGCCTACGATCAAAACGCGATGGGTGTATGCGCCGATGCCTGCGCCACTGAATATAAGTTTAGCAGGGAAGATCAGGATGCCTATGCCATCCAATCCTACAAAAGATCTGCCGAGGCCTGGAAAGCCGGAAAGTTCAATAATGAGGTAGTACCCGTAGAGGTGCCCCAACGCAGAGGAGAGCCCATTATAGTAAGCGAGGACGAGGAGTTCAAAAATATCAAATTGGAAAAAGTACCGGCATTAAGGCCTGCCTTCACCAAGGATGGAACGGTGACCGCCGCAAATGCTTCCACCATCAACGACGGGGCAGCGGCAGTAGTGCTTATGAGCGAAGAGAAAGCCAAGGAACTGGGACTTACCCCATTGGCCACGATAAAAGGGTATGCCGATGCTGCCCACGAGCCGGAATGGTTTACCACTGCACCGGCAAAGGCATTGCCTAAAGCACTGGACCGAGCGGGAGTTTCCATTGAGGATATTGATTATTTTGAGTTCAACGAAGCCTTCTCGGTAGTGGGATTGGCCAACATGAAAATTCTAGGCCTCACCGATGCCAACGTTAACGTTAATGGTGGTGCGGTTTCCCTAGGTCACCCATTGGGATGCTCAGGTGCCCGGATAACCATTACCCTTTTGAACATATTGGAACAGAACAATGCCAAATTGGGAGCTGCAGCCATTTGCAATGGTGGTGGTGGTGCGTCGTCCATTGTTCTGGAAAGAAATTAGTGATTCAATCCGTACCGTAAATGCAATATGGAATTTGTCCTCTAAGCGTTGTTCCTATTCGAACAAATCCGGACGATGGTGCCGAAATGTCATCCCAATTATTATATGGGGAGCATTTCAAAGTTTTGGAAAGTCGAAAAAAATGGAGCCGTATACGGACCGCTTATGATAAATTTGAAGGTTGGATAGCCAATAATCAGCTAACGTTCATTTCCGAACCTGTTTACCATGAATTGGAGGGCTTGGAGACCCAAAAAGTCTGTTCCGACCTAATTTCCCATATCTGCACGCATGATGGCATGTTATTGCCCATTTTAATAGGCTCCATGGTCAATGCGCCGACTTTAATGCAACATTCCTTTGAGGGCAGCGTATGCCATGGTAAAAAATCAAAAGAGAGTTTGGTCGACACGGCTACCTTATACCTAAAGGCCCCCTTTTTGGCCGGAGGGAAGACCCCTTTTGGTATCGACTGCTCGGGCTTTACGCAAATGGTCTATAAAATAAATGGATATACGCTGGCCAGAACGGCCGTGGAACAATCCAAGCAAGGCGAAGCGTTGAGTTTTATAGAGGAGAGTGAACCGGGAGATTTAGCCTTTTTTGATGATAACGAAGGGATCATCGACCATGTAGGCATCATATTGCAGGACAACTACATTATCCATGTGAACGGTCATGTCCGGATTGACAGAATAGACCATACTGGCATATTCAATACTGAGGAAAAACTGTACACCCATCAACTTAGGGTCATTAAAAAAGTGATATAAAAAAAGCCCCAACATATGGGGCTTTCTTTTTATAATCTTTGGGATGATGACTACTCTCCCAATAGCTTTTTAATCCTCATGAAGTTTTCATTGTCGCCCAAAGCGCCGTAGATATTCTTCAATTGAGTAAGGATGCTTTCGTTGTCTGGATTGGATTGTAACGCATCTTCCAAAACGGTAGCACCTTCCCTGAACAGGCTGTCCTTTTTATCTTTAAGCTCGTCATACTTGGCGATATCGGCCTTGGAAGTTCCCAAAGCGTTCATTTCGTCGATAAGACCATTACCTTCGTTCACGTAGGTGGTGGAAAGGTTCAACAATGCATTGATATAACCTGGGTCGATGGCCAATGCTTTTTTGTAAGCATCCCTTGCATCTTCCAAATTACCTTGCTCCATGTTGATTACACCAATATTATAGAGCAAATCTGGATTATCTGGTGCCATGGCAGATGCCTGTCCCATCAATTCCTTAAACTTCTCCTTATCGCCCATGGTGTAGTGCAAGTTAGCCTCGCCCAAAACCAAGTTGACATCGTCCGGATTTTCCGCCCTTGCATCGGCATAAGCTGCAATCGCTTTTTCATTTTCTCCCATTTGTTGGTAGATCAACGCGATATTTTTAACGATTTCCGGCTTTTTGGATGGATTCACTTCTTCTTTGGGATCCTTGTGCGTTCCCGCTTTTACATAAAGGTCTCGGGTCGACTTGTCCATGGTCTCTGTTTCCCCAGTTTCCACATTCACTGCTGTGTAGGTCACAGATTCACCGTTATAGCCGAGGTCCTTAAGCTCCTTATAGTATTTAAGGGCTTCATCGTAGTGTTGTCCATTAACGGCACTACTGGCCGCGTAATATAGATACACGGTATCGCGAGGGCTAAGTTTGTAACCCATGTAAAGCTTTTCGGCAGCTTCGGCAAACTTTTGGTTGTTGTTGTCCTCAACGGCGGCGTTGACCAAATCAGCGGTCATTTGCCCCATTTTCTCCCGGGCCACGGAAGTATACTTTTCCTTTCCGCTGGCTTCTTCCACGGCAATCACCTTTTTATAGGCATCCAAAGCGGATTGGAAGGAGGCTACATCACCTTTTTTGGCCAATTCGTAGTTGGCATTTCCCAAAAGGGCATAATACTCGGCCTGATCTTTTTCCTTGGCCGAATCAATGGTAGAAGCAGCACTTACCAATGCAGCTTTTGCAGCTGCGGCATCACCGTCCTTTAACGCCTTTTCCGCCGTCTTCATCTCATCCTTTTGGGCAAAACCCATTGCGGATACTCCTATGGCTGTTAGTATTAATAATCTTGTTTTCATGTTTAAAATTGAAATTATTTAGTGTTTATCGATTACTCCTTAATATACAAATTATTGTTATTCGTCCCTATTTTCATCAATAGCCGTGCCATCTTCTCCTTTTACCTCGATGTCACGTATATCAACCTCATCGACATCATCGTCTTCCTTAACGACTTTGGCCACTGCGGCGATGGAATCGTTATCCTTAAGATTGATCAAGCGCACCCCTTGGGTAGCTCTTCCCATAACTCTTAGGTCCTCAACCCCCATTCGTATAGCAATTCCCGATTTATTGATGATCATCAGGTCATCCGTATCCGTCACGTTCTTAATGGCGACCAAACCACCTGTTTTCTCGGTGATGGAAATGGTCTTCACCCCTTTTCCGCCACGGTTGGTTATACGGTAATCCTCAATGTTGGAACGCTTCCCGTAGCCCCTTTCGGAAACCACCAGGATATCGTCCTCAAAATTGTGTACCGAAACCATACCTACAACTTCATCGTTGTCATCGGCCAAGGTAATACCACGAACACCGGATGCATTCCTGCCCATTGGCCTTGTCTTGGATTCCTCAAAGCGAATGGCTTTCCCTGATTTAAGACCAAGGAATATCTGACTGGTACCTGTGGTCAGTTTAGCTTCCAAAAGCTCATCATCCTCACGAATGGTGATGGCATTGATACCATTTTGTCGTGGTCTGGAATACTGCTCCAAAGATGTCTTTTTGACCGTACCCTTCTTGGTGGCCATAATCACAAAATGACTGTTCACGTACTCCTCATCCTTAAGGTCTTGGGTACAGATAAAGGCTTTTACCTTATCATCCTGCTCAATGTTGATCAAGTTTTGGATGGCCCTACCCTTGGATGTCCTGCTTCCTTCCGGAATTTCGAACACACGCATCCAGAAACACTTTCCTTTTTGTGTAAAGAACAGCATATACTGGTGATTGGTACCCACAAATAGATGTTCCAAAAAGTCCTCATTACGGGTGGATGAGGCTTTTTGCCCCACTCCTCCCCTGTTTTGGGTCTTGTATTCGGAAAGTGGTGTTCTTTTGATATAACCTGCGTGGGAAATGGTAATGACCACTTGCTCATCAGGAATCATGTCCTCAATGCTCAAATCTCCACCGGCATAATTGATTTCAGACCTTCTGTTGTCACCGTATTTATCCTTGATCTCCAAAAGTTCATCTTTGATGATCTGCATTCTGCGCTCTTTCTTCTCCAGAATGTCCTTAAGGTCTTCGATGGTTTTCAACAATTCGGCATGCTCTTCGCGCAGCTTGTCCTGTTCCAGACCTGTCAATTGGCGCAAACGCATTTCCACAATGGCCTTGGCTTGGACTTCTGTCAACTTGAAACGCTCCATCAAACTGTTTCGGGCTTCTTCCACATTGGCGGACCCTCGGATGATGGCTATGACCTCATCGATGTTATCGGAGGCTATGATTAGTCCTTCCAAGATATGGGCCCTGTCTTCAGCTTTCTTCAGCTCGAATTTGGTACGTCTTACAACAACCTCATGCCTGTGCTCTACAAAATGGTAAATAATATCCTTGAGGTTCAACAATTCAGGCCTTCCGTTGACAAGTGCGATATTGTTCACACTAAAAGAGGACTGAAGCGCCGTGTACTTGTACAACATGTTGAGTACAATATTTGGAATCGCGTCGCGCTTTAGAATGTAAACGATACGCATCCCGTTCCTGTCGGACTCATCACGAATGTTGGATATGCCTTCTATTTTCTTTTCGTTGACCAAATCGGCGGTTTTTTTGATCATATCCGCCTTGTTGACCTGATAAGGGATTTCGGTAACAACGATACATTCCTTTCCTTGCACCTCTTCGATATTGGCTTTGGCACGCATCACTACACGACCGCGACCAGTATGGAAGGCCTCTTTTACACCATCATACCCATAAATGATTCCCCCTGTTGGGAAATCGGGAGCTTTGATGTGCGTAATCAATTCATCGATTTCGATGTCATTATTATCAATATAGGCAACGGTACCGTCCACCACTTCGGAAAGATTGTGCGGCGGCATATTGGTGGCCATACCTACGGCAATACCCGAAGCACCATTTACCAAAAGGTTGGGAATACGGGTTGGCAGTACTGTGGGCTCCTCAATGGTATCATCAAAATTGAGCTGATGATCTACGGTATCCTTATCGATATCGGCCAACATCTCTTCGGCGATCTTGCGCATTTTGGCCTCGGTGTAACGCATGGCCGCTGGACTGTCACCGTCCACGGAACCAAAGTTACCTTGGCCATCGACCAACATATACCTAAGGCTCCATTCCTGGGCCATACGGACCATGGTATCGTAAACGGAAGAATCACCGTGTGGGTGATACTTACCCAAAACCTCCCCTACAATACGGGCCGATTTTTTGTGCGAACTATTGGCCCTAACCCCTAAATCGTGCATTCCGTAGAGCACTCTTCGGTGGACCGGTTTTAAACCATCACGAACATCTGGCAGGGCACGTGACACAATGACCGACATTGAATAATCAATGTAGGCAGATTTCATCTCATCCTCAATGTTGATAGGAATTAACTTTTCTCCTTCCGCCATCCTTATTTTGTATTGTTATTTTGTGGTTAAATTATCATGGCAATATACAGAAAATAGCAGCCTTTATAACCCTTTGCGAATACTTTATTAAAAAAATTATCAACAGTTGGGCTATTGCGGATGATGCCATAATAAAGGTTTGTTAAATCGCCAAAAAACATTAATTATTCCGACATTTACCATTACTTTATCGAATAAGGGTACGGTATTTGACCACCATAACAATACTTTTATTAATTTTAATTGCTGAAAGAGAAACGTATGGACGATAATTTTTCCCCCCGCGTAAAGGACGTTATAGCATACAGCAAGGAGGAAGCCCTCAGACTGGGCCATGACTTTATTGGCACGGAACACCTGATGCTCGGTCTTTTAAGAGACGGAAATGGCAAAGCCATAAATATATTGGATGCACTCGATGTGGACTTGGACCACCTGCGTAGAAAGGTGGAAATCCTGAGTCCGGCAAACCCAACAAATACGGGCACTATGCAGAAAGATAAGAAGAACCTTCACCTCACCCGCCAAGCGGAACGGGCGTTGAAGACCACTTTTCTGGAAGCAAAGCTTTTCCAGAGTTCTTCCATCAACACAGCGCACCTATTGCTCTGTATTCTGCGGAACGAGAACGATCCGACTACCAAGCTGTTGCACAAACTGAAAGTGGATTACGATAATGTCAAGGAACAATTCAAATCCATGATCACCAGCGACGATGATTATATAGATACACCCCAAGCGGAATCTTTCCCTGGGGACACAGATGATATGGGAGATAGCAAAGAAAGTTCCTTCGGCTCCGGTGCTTCGCAAAAAGGAAGCAAAAAGTCCAAGACCCCGGTTCTGGACAATTTTGGACGGGACCTTACCCGCTTGGCCGAGGAAAACAAATTGGACCCCGTAGTGGGCAGGGAAAAGGAAATTGAGCGCGTTTCTCAAATATTGAGCAGGCGCAAAAAGAACAATCCTCTCCTTATTGGTGAGCCCGGTGTGGGTAAAAGTGCCATCGCCGAAGGATTGGCATTGCGCATTATCAACAAAAAGGTTTCCCGAATCCTGTACAACAAAAGAGTTGTGACCTTGGATTTGGCCTCTTTGGTGGCCGGAACCAAATATCGTGGACAGTTCGAGGAGCGGATGAAAGCCGTGATGAACGAATTGGAGAAAAACGATGACATCATACTATTTATTGATGAGATACATACCATCGTAGGAGCCGGTGGGGCAACGGGCAGTTTGGATGCTTCCAACATGTTCAAACCTGCATTGGCAAGGGGCGAAATACAATGTATCGGTGCCACCACTCTGGATGAGTACAGACAGTACATTGAAAAAGATGGTGCCTTGGAACGTCGTTTCCAAAAGGTAATGGTTGAGCCTACCTCTGTGGAGGAAACTATTGAGATCTTGATGAACATCAAGGCCAAGTACGAAGAGCACCACAATGTCAATTACACGGACGAAGCCATTTTGGCCTGTGTTAAATTGACCAACAGATATATGACCGACCGTTTTCTACCGGACAAGGCCATAGACGCCTTGGATGAAGCCGGTTCGCGTGTACACATCGTCAATATGGATGTTCCCAAGCAAATCTTGGAGCTGGAAAGCCAATTGGAAGATGTGCGCGAATTAAAGAACAGTGTCGTCAAAAAACAGAAATACGAAGAGGCGGCCAAACTGAGGGACGACGAAAAACGTCTTGAAAAGGAATTGGCCACCGCTCAGGAACGCTGGGAAGAAGAAAGCAAACTGCACCGGGAAACCGTTACCGAAGACAATGTGGCCGATGTAGTTTCCATGATGAGCGGAATTCCTGTAAATAGAATTGCACAAACCGAAAGCAACAAACTGGCCGAACTGCCCAACCTCATCAAAGGTTTTGTTATCGGTCAAGATGAAGCGGTATCCAAGGTTGCCAGGGCCATACAACGGAACAGAGCAGGACTTAAAGACCCGAACAAACCCATAGGCTCGTTCATTTTCTTGGGACAGACCGGTGTCGGTAAGACCCAGCTGGCCAAAATCTTGGCCAAGGAACTCTTTGACTCCGAAGATGCCCTTATCCGAATCGATATGAGCGAGTACATGGAAAAGTTCGCCATATCGCGATTGGTGGGAGCGCCCCCCGGATACGTAGGCTATGAAGAAGGTGGACAATTGACGGAAAAAGTTCGTCGCAAGCCATACTCCGTAGTGCTACTCGATGAGGTGGAAAAAGCCCACCCGGATGTATTCAATATGTTGCTGCAGGTATTGGACGATGGCTTCCTAACGGATAGCCTTGGACGCAAAATCGATTTTAGGAATACCATCATCATCATGACCTCCAATATTGGGGCCAGACAGTTGAAGGATTTCGGGCAAGGCGTCGGTTTCGGAACAGCTGCCAAAAAAGCGCAGGCCGACACCCACCAGAAAAGTGTCATTGAAAACGCCCTTAAAAAGGCTTTTGCCCCTGAATTCTTGAATAGGATAGACGATGTAGTGGTCTTCAACCCATTGGAGCGGGAGGATATCCACAAAATCATCGACATCGAGCTCAACAAACTGTACCAGCGCATCAAGGATATTGGTTACGAACTAAAACTATCCGACGAAGCCAAGGATTATATTGCTGACAAAGGTTTCGATAAACAATATGGGGCACGACCGCTAAAGAGAGCCATCCAAAAGTATATTGAGGATGCTCTGGCGGAAGAAATCGTAAATTCCAAATTGGAAGAGGGTGATAGCATCTTCATGGAACTTGACGAGAAAAAAGAGGAACTCACCATCGAGATTAAAAAAGCAGAGAAATCACCGGAAGCCGAAAAGTAACTTCACGGGATGAT
The DNA here is from genome assembly GCF_030733585.1 of Allomuricauda sp. MMSF_3307. Lineage (NCBI taxonomy): Bacteria > Pseudomonadati > Bacteroidota > Flavobacteriia > Flavobacteriales > Flavobacteriaceae > Allomuricauda > Allomuricauda sp. MMSF_3307. Next base: position 120,765 of record NZ_JASHIQ010000004.1, on the reverse strand, counting down.
CATAAAAAAGAAAGCTGACTGACGTCAGCTTTTTTTATGCCCTGTATTTACCGTATAAACGATATTTTAGCGTTTAATCTATTATTTTTTCGTTAAGTGTAATCCACACATACTTTCGTAAGCGAGACACTATAATTACACTTGGGGATGAAAATAACTTCTAATAAGAAGACTGTGGTGGTACGCGAGTATCAGCTGGAGGTGGGAACCGTGCAGGTCTTTGACAACTACATGGTCGCTTCTTTCGATGAAGGTGCCACCATTACACTGGAGAGGACCTATCAAATCATCGGTATTTCTGAAATACATTTTAGGGACAAGGACTTTGGTTACATCAGCCTGAGAAAGAATTCCTATGCGATAGATCCCACCGTGTACAATTATTTGAGGGGGTTGGACAACCTCAAGGCCTTCGCCATCGTTTCCAAGAAAGAAATTGACATGCACAATTTCAATATTGAAAAGATGTTCTACAAAAAACCCATGGAGTTTTTTATCGAATATGACAATGCCCTAGCTTGGGTACAAAAAAGACTAGGTCTCAAAAAAGGCCGGAACAGCGCTTAATCCTCAAGCATTGTCCTTCTGTTCCACTTCGGGTTGACGAAATAGTTCTTTATAAGCGTTCCCGATATGTTCCACAAGATCGGATGCCTTCATGGCCTCATATCCTTTTACCGACACCGCCAAATCCCCTGCCAAACCGTGCAGGTAAACACCAAATATGGCTGCTTCTAAAGATTCGTATCCTTGAGCGATAAGACCCGTGATCATTCCTGTGAGCACATCGCCAGACCCAGCGGTTGCCATACCGGGATTCCCCGTAGTGTTTACATAGCCTTTATCCTTGTATACGGTAATCGTATGCGCCTCTTTAAGTACAAGGACCACGTCATACTTCGCCGAAAAGGCCATGGCTTTTTCCAATTTTTCAAAATCTGAATTCCAATAGCCCATTAGGCGGGCCAATTCTTTCGGATGGGGGGTCAGTACCGACATCTTCGGCACATCATTCAACATTTCCGGGTTTTGGGACAAAATGTTCAACCCATCGGCATCGATTACCATGGGCGCGTCGGAACTCTTCAAAAAACTGGCGTAGGCCGAAACCGTATCATCGTCCATGCCCATTCCCATACCTACCCCAACAACGGTGGCCTCAAATGGAATTTCAATATCTGAAATGTACTTTTCACGGGAACCTGTCAAAACCATAAGCTCTGGAACCGCAGTTTGTAGGGAATCGTAACCGCATTTGGGCACAAAGGCCGTTACCAATCCGCTTCCAACAGTCAAACAGGCATTGCTCGCCAATTGAACGGCCCCAATTTTCCCATAACTTCCTCCTATAATGACCGAATGGCCATAATTTCCCTTATGCGAAAATTTTAATCTAGGTCGATAAAGCGGCAAAACCTCTGGTCTACCAATCAATTCAAACGCAGTCTCGGTCTTGGCAATGTAATCAGCATCCAGACCTATATCCAAAATCTCCCATTGGTTGAGATACACACCTGTCTCTGGCAAAAAGAACACCAACTTTGGAAATTGGAAACTGAGCACATAACTGGCCTGTATTACGTATTCGGGTTTCCATGGAGCTTTGTCCACAGGCAACCCCGAGGGAATATCAACAGATAAAACAAAGGCCTGGGAAGCATTGATATGGGCAATCAAATTTCCCACCCAATCGTCCGGGGCACGGTTGAGACCAATCCCAAAAATAGCATCTACAATTATGTCATTGGCCGATAGTTCAGGCAGATCACTTTCCTCAGCGATCACATTGGGCCACACTTTGCTCTCTTTTAACCGTTTCAGATTCAGCAGAAAATCCTCCGAACGCTTATCGCTATAGTTGACCACATGTACCTTGATAGAGTACCCATGTTGCTGCAACTTTCTGGCCAGTACCAAACCATCGCCACCATTGTTGCCAATACCACAAAACAATTGAATATTTACTTGGGTGCCCCGCAAACGGGAATGCAGCCACTCAAAGAGTTGGTCCGCAGCTCGTTCCATAAGCTCTTCGCTCTTTATCTGTTCTTTTTCAATTGTGGATTTATCAGCTTGATAGATTTGATCGGCAGAAAATATTTTCATTCAGCAAAAAATATGGTGTATTAATACAGATTTCGCAAAACCAACTCGTATGATTTGATGCGGTTATCAAAAATACTACATTTAACACCTCAATTGTGAGCAATGGAGATAAAACAAACGGATAACAACTGGAATTTGATGAATACTGGTTCATCTATCTTCACCATTACCATTACCACCCCTTTGGGGTAAGTCTGCTATATATCAATCCGTCCGTTTTTTAATCTGTTTACAACTTTTTTCAACACCTTTTATTTATGAAAGTTCTAAAATTTGGAGGCACTTCCGTAGCCAATCCAGAAAACATCAATAAGGTCAAATCTATCTTGGCCCAACAGAAAGAGCAGCAAATTGCGGTAGTCGTTTCCGCCTTTGGAGGGGTGACCGACGTGCTTCTTAACGCCTCTCAAGCGGCCTCCCAACAAGATATCAACTATAAAAATAGCCTCAAGGCGATTGAAGATCGGCACATCTCCGCTATTCGGGAACTGATTCCCGTCAAATCCCAAAGTGCGGCCCTGAGCAAAGTGAAAAGTGAACTGAATGTATTGGAAACCCTTTTGGAAGGTTCCTTTTTGATTGGGGAGATAACGCCAAAGCTTTCCGATAAAATCGTCAGCTATGGGGAACTCCTTTCCTCATTTATTATCAGTGAATTTTTGAAATCCGAAGGATTGGATGCAGTTTACAAGGACAGTAGGGAACTCATCAAAACCGATAACCATTTTGGCAAGGCCAATGTCGACTTTGCAATCACCAATGCCAATTGCAAGGCCTATTTTGACTCCGCCGAACATCAAATCACCCTATTGCCCGGCTTTGTCGCTTCCAGTAAAAGTGGTGATTTGACTACTTTGGGCAGAGGAGGCTCCGACTACACTGCTGCAATCATCGCCGCCGCTGTGGATGCCGATATGTTGGAAATATGGACCGATGTGAGCGGAATGTACACGGCCAACCCCAAGTTGGTGAAACAGGCAAAGTGCGTGGCCCACATCAGCTATCAAGAGGCCATGGAACTTTCCCATTTTGGAGCCAAGGTACTCTATCCGCCTACCATTCAACCCGTATTGGGCAAGGAAATTCCGATTGCCATAAAAAACACTTTCGACCCAAAAAACCCAGGTACGCTAGTAGCCAAAAACACCAATGGAAATGGCAAAACCGTCCGAGGCATCAGTCATGTGGGCAACATTAGTCTATTATCACTTGAAGGTCCTGGGATGATTGGAATTCCGGGCATCTCCAAACGCTTTTTTGAGACGCTTTCGGTCAAGAACATCAGTATTGTGCTGATCACCCAAGCCTCATCCGAACATTCCATCTGCGTTGGTATTGCCGACCAAGATGTGGATGTGGCAGCGGAGGCCGTAAACGAAACTTTCGAATTCGAGATTTCTACCAAAAAGATAAAGCCGGTCATCGTTGAAAAAGACCTTACCATTGTCGCCTTGGTCGGAGATAATATGAAGAGCCATCAAGGACTGAGCGGTAAAATGTTCAGCACCTTGGGCAAAAACAACGTGAACATTCGGGCCATTGCACAAGGAGCATCCGAGCGGAACATATCGGCGGTCATCAAAAAAGAGGACGTCAAAAAGGCGCTCAATTCGCTTCATGAAACCTTTTTTGAGGAAAACATCAAGCAGCTCAACCTTTTTGTAATGGGCGTTGGTAACGTAGGCTCCAAATTCTTGGCTCAAATCCGTCAGCAGAAAAAATATTTAAAAGAAGAGCTAAAACTGAATGTACGCGTCATCGGCATGAGCAACTCCAGAACCATGGCGTTTGATGAAAACGGGATTTCCCTCAAGGATTGGGAAAGCATATTGGAGCAAGGCGAACCGGCGGACAAGCAGAAATTTTTCGACCGCATCAATACCTTGAACTACCGCAACAGCATTTTTGTGGACAACACGGCGAGCGAAGAAGTCTCGAAAAGCTATGCAAGCTACCTCAAAAACAGCATTTCGGTGGTGACCTGCAATAAAATTGCCTCTTCTTCGGACTATACCTACTACAAGGAGTTGAAACAATTGGCCAAACAATATAATGCCCCCTACCTCTTTGAAACCAATGTTGGTGCGGGATTGCCCATCATCGACACCTTAAAGCATTTGATTGCCTCTGGGGACAGGGTCAGAAAAATACAGGCTGTGTTATCGGGCAGTCTCAATTTTGTCTTTAACACCTTCGATGATTCCACCACCTTTCACGATGTGGTAAAACAGGCACAGGAACAAGGCTACACCGAACCAGACCCGACCATCGACTTGAGCGGCGTGGACGTGATGCGAAAGATTTTGATATTGGCCAGGGAGAGCGGTCATCAATTGGACATCGATGACATTGAAAATGAATCCTTTCTGCCAAAAGAAAGCTTGGATACCGATTCGAATGAAGCCTTTTTTGAAAGCTTGAAAAAATATGAGGACGATTTCCAAAAATTGTACAGCGACGCAGCTGCGAAGGACTGCAAATTAAAATATGTGGCACAGTTTGAGGATGGAAAGGCGAAAGTGGGCCTACAGCAAATTCCCAAGGGGCACGATTTTTATAATTTGGAAGGCAGTGACAATATCGTTTTGTTCTTTACCGACCGTTATGTGAACCAACCCTTGATCATAAAAGGTGCCGGAGCGGGGGCAGATGTGACTGCATCGGGTATCTTTGCAGATATTGTACGAATCGGAAACTTTTAACCCATGGAAGAAATCAAGGTATTTTGCCCAGCGACCATAGCCAACGTATCCTGTGGATTTGATGTGCTCGGTTTGGCGTTGGATTCGGTGGGTGATGCAATGACGGTTCGCAAGATTCCCGAAAAAGGGATTCGTATTTCAAAGATCATGGGGCAAGACCTTCCTTTGGAAGCTGAGAAAAATGTTGCAGGTGTTGCTGGTTTGGCGCTTTTGGACAAAAGTGATTACAAGGGCGGATTTGAGATTGAAATTGATAAGCGCATCAAACCTGGGAGCGGTATTGGTAGCAGCGCAGCCAGCTCCACTGGAGCGGTTTGGGCCATGAACGAACTCTTGGGGAAGCCCTTTTCAAAGCTCGAATTGGTCGAGTTTGCCATGCAGGGAGAAAAACTAGCAAGCGATGTGGCCCACGCCGATAATGTAGCCCCGGCCATTTATGGTGGATTTACATTGGTCCGTAGCTACGAACCTTTGGACATTATCCCCATACCGACACCTTCGGAATTGTACGCAACGGTAATCCATCCGCAAATTGAAATCAAGACATCCGATTCCCGAAAAATTTTGAAGACGACCATTTCCATGCAACAAGGCATTCGGCAATGGGGCAATTTGGGCGGACTCATCGCCGGGCTTTTTCAAAATGATTATGATTTGATAAGTCGTTCCTTGGAGGACCATATCGTAGAACCCATCCGTTCCATTTTGATTCCCGCTTTTGACGACATCAAGGCCAACGCCTTAGAAGCAGGGGCACTCGGCAGTGGTATTTCAGGCTCCGGACCCTCCATTTTTGCCTTGAGCAAAGGTGAAATGATAGCCCAACAAGTGGCAGCATCCATGAAGGAAACCTATCAAAATATAGGTATCGATTTCGACATTCATATTTCCAAAGTAAACAGCCAAGGCGTAAAAAAAATTACCTGAACCCCATGAAATTTTACAGTTTAAACAATCAACATATACGGGCATCGTTCAAGGAAGCGGTCATTGCTGGAATTGCACCGGATAAAGGCCTTTACTTTCCTGAGAAAATTACTCCACTGAATACCGATTTTTTTAAAACTATTGAAAAGCTTTCCAATCACGAAATAGCTTTCAAAGCCATTCACCAGTTTGTGAGCGACGATATTCCCGATGAAGTCCTGAAAGAAATCATAGCGAACACCTTGGATTTTGAGTTTCCAGTGGTTGACATTGAAAAAAATGTAGCCACTTTGGAGCTTTTCCACGGGCCCACCATGGCCTTTAAGGATGTCGGCGCCCGATTTATGGCAAACTGTTTGGGCTACTTTTCACAAGGGCAAAAACAGGATGTTACGGTATTGGTGGCTACTTCTGGAGATACTGGCGGTGCTGTTGCCAATGGCTTTTTAGGGGTTGATGGGGTAAAAGTGGTCATCCTCTACCCCAGCGGCAAGGTGAGTGAAATCCAAGAAAAACAACTGACCACCTTGGGCCAAAATATCGAGGCCATGGAAGTGGATGGTGTTTTTGACGATTGCCAGCGTATGGTGAAGACAGCGTTTTTGGATACTGAAATCACGGACCATAAAAAATTGACCTCGGCAAATAGCATCAATGTGGCCCGATGGCTGCCCCAACTGTTCTACTTTTTGTTTGCCTACAAGCAAGCCAAATCAAAAGGAAAGGATATCGTATTTTCGGTGCCTTCGGGTAATTTTGGAAATGTTTGTGCTGGAATGGTGGCCCAAAAATTGGGCATGCCCGTCAAGCATTTTGTAGCATCGACCAATGTTAACGATGTGGTCCCTAAATACATGGAAAAAGGTGTATATGAGCCCATGCCTTCCGTAGCGACAATTTCCAATGCCATGGATGTGGGAGACCCCAGTAATTTTGTGCGGATAAGGCATTTGTACCAGAACGATTTGGAAACACTTCAAAACAACCTCTCCTCCTATTCCTTTTCGGATGAATCTACCAAAAAAACCATGAAAGAGGTGTATACCAAAACGGGCTACGTAATGGATCCCCACGGTGCAGTGGGATATCTTGGGTTAAAGGAATATCAAAAATCCCACCCCGATACCTTTGGTATTTTCTTGGAAACGGCCCATACCGTCAAGTTTTTGGATGTGGTGGAAGCAACACTGGGTATAGGCCCAGCTATTCCCCCGCAGATTCAGAAAGTGATGGACAAGGAGAAAAAATCACATCGAATTGGGAGCTACGAGGAGCTGAAACAGTACTTGCTGCAGCATTAATCCAGTTTGGGCAGTTTAAAACTGTCCAACGGACTAGGCTGCTTCATCACTTCCTCGATGGCCTCGGTGGTTCGTGGTGCCATGCCGGAAAGGTTGACAGGCCCATCTTCCGTAATCAAGATATCATCTTCGATTCGAACAGCAATGCCCCACCACTTTTCATCACAGGCACTGTTTTCGGGTATATAAATTCCTGGCTCAACAGTAATCACTTGATTGGGCTTGAAGGCTTGGTAGGTACCTGCATCGTGGACATCGAGCCCCAAATAGTGAGAGGTTCCGTGTGGAAAATAGATTCTCGCCTCTTTGGCATCCTTAATGATTCCGAGATCCATCAACCCTTGGGTCACCACCGTTAAAGCGGCCTTGTGCGGCTCGTCGAAGGATGCACCGACGACACTGGCAGCAATCCCGGCTTCCTGGGCGTTATAAACGATGTCGTAGATAGCTTTCTGCTCTGGCGAAAATTTTCCATTGGCAGGGATAGTGCGGGTCACATCAGCAGTATAACCATGATATTCCGCTCCCAAATCCATCAGCACCAAATCATCTCCTACCTTGGTCTTGTTGTTCTCGATGTAGTGAAGAATGCAACCGTTATGGCCACCGCCCACAATCGAGGGATAACCCTCGTACTCGGCACCATACCTTTTGTACACATATTCGTGAACGCCCTGTATCTCAGTCTCGGACATATTGGGGTGCATGGCCTTCATCACCTCTATTTGACCTACTGCGGAAATTTCGATGGCCTTTTTGAGCAATTTCAATTCCTCTGGGGTTTTGTCCTGTCGTAATTCGGCCATCACCGAAGGCAGGATACTGGAATCCAGATTGGAAGATCTTTGGACCACGAGCACTTTGTTTTTGATTTCATCGCGGATCTCATCGGAATTCGCCTCCACGAAATCGTTGAGCAAATCATCTTCTTGCAATTCGGGATTCCGCTCCATAAATCTTTGGATAGTTTCAGCGACCTCAGCGGAATTATCGGCGGTTGCCCCAGCAATTCTTTTGTACAACTGGTTTCGTATAGGGTTATAATCGGCAGGGTAGTTTGCCTTTATCTTGAAGGTTTTGACCAAATCAAACAAATCTGCCGTTCCTGGTTTATCACGATAGTCGTTATGAAAATCAACAAAGGAAACGTTATCAAAAGATTGAAAATCCAAGGGGAAATTCTCAAATTCACTACCATTAAAAACCATATTAAAACCCAGCTTTTCCTTGACGCCTTCAACACCCAAGCGTTTTCCGGTCCATTGCTCGGCTCTTGCATTTCGCTCTTGCACGTAAAATATTTCATCAAACGTATTTCCGGAGGCATCGGTCTGGGTTTCGGAGAAAAGAATCAGCACGGCATTCGGCTCCTTGTACCCTGTCAAATAGTAAAAATTGGGGTCCTGATGGTACACGTAGTCCACATCGTTTGCCCGATTGCGTTCTGCGTTGGCAAAAAGCACTACTGCGGTATTAGGAGGCAGTTTAGCTCTTACGGCATCCCTTCTATCCTTATGAAAATTGGCCGGAAGATAGTCAGTGGGCAAATCCTGGGAAATCCCAGCGGTTATGAATAAAATAGCCGACAAATGGCTCCATTTGATTTTTGACATGATTACATATTTGGATGAAAATACAAATTTTGGGCATATCAAATATGGAATATGACCTCAGTTTTAGCAAAATCATAATACCCGAAAATAAGGGTATCCTTAATTAATTCTATAAATTTGCCCATCGTAAAATTAGAGCCGATGAAAAATACTGCACTTACCGAAACGCACAAAGCGTTGGGAGCCAAAATGGTGCCCTTTGCGGGTTACAACATGCCCGTTTCTTATGAAGGTGTAAATGTGGAACATGAAACCGTTCGCAAGGCGGTGGGTGTGTTCGATGTGTCACATATGGGCGAGTTTTTGGTCGAAGGGCCCAAAGCTTTGGAACTGATCCAGAAAGTGACGACCAACGACGCTTCCAAATTGACCGTCGGCAAGGCGCAGTACAGTTGCATGCCCAACGAAACGGGGGGTATTGTGGACGACTTGATCATTTATCGGGTCAAGGAAGAAACTTATCTTTTGGTGGTGAACGCATCCAACATTGATAAGGATTGGGACCATATTTCCAAATACAACGAGACCATTGGTGCCGACATGAGAAATATCTCAGAAGAGTATTCACTTTTGGCCATTCAGGGCCCAAAGGCAGTGGAGGCGATGCAAAGTTTGACTTCTGTTGATTTGGCGTCCATTAGCTTTTACAGCTTTGTGGTAGGGGATTTTGCCGGTATTGAGCATGTCATCATTTCTGCAACGGGTTATACTGGTTCGGGCGGTTTTGAAATCTATTGCAAAAACTCCGAAGTACAACAGGTATGGGACAAGGTGTTGGAAGCCGGCGCCGATTTCGGCATCAAGCCCATTGGTTTGGCGGCCCGTGATACGTTGCGTTTGGAAATGGGCTACTGCCTCTACGGAAACGATATTGACGAAACCACCTCCCCGTTGGAAGCTGGCTTGGGCTGGATTACCAAATTCACCAAGGAATTCGTGAACAGCGAAAACCTATCGAAGGAAAAGACAGACGGATCTAAAAGAAAACTTGTTGCCTTCCAGATGGAGGAACGTGGGATTCCAAGGGCTGGCTATCCAATTTTGGACGGTCAGGGCAATCAAATAGGCAAGGTGACCTCGGGCACCATGTCCCCCTCCCTTTCCAAAGGAATCGGTTTGGGATATGTTACCATGGAACATTCCAAGGTGGAATCTCCAATTTTTATTCAAATACGAATCAACAAGGTTCCTGCAACGGTGGTAAAACTGCCATTTTATAAAAACACTTAGTTAGCCTTTGGATAAAAAAAAGATATTGATATTAGGAGCGAGCGGATTTGTGGGCAATGCCATATACAAAGAGCTTTGCTCCTATTTTGATACCTATGGCACCTATTATTCCAATCGTTCGTTTGCCAAGAACAAGCAGTTTATGCGCTACGATCTGGAAGAGGACGACATTTTTCAGGTATTGGAACAGGTGCGTCCGGACATTATTGTATCGGCCCTTAGGGGAAACTTTCCCGCCCAGATACAGGCACATCAGCATTTGATGGAGTATTTGGTCCGGACCAAGGCCAAACTTTACTTTATTTCTTCGGCCAATGTGTTCGACGCTTACAGCAAATTTCCATCCTACGAATATGACAAGACCTTATCGTTGAGTGTTTATGGTAGGCTCAAAATCAAGATCGAGAACATGATGATGCGGTTGCCCAAGGAAAAAACGGCCATTTTAAGGGTGCCCATGGTCTTTGGCAATGCTTCTCCCCGAATTCGGGAAATCAAGGAACATATTGAAAACAATGAACCGATTGAGGTATTTCCCAACCTGATCATCAATGTGACCAACGACGATAGGCTTACCCAACAAATCCATTACCTGATCAACAGGAACAAAACGGGAATCTATCATTTGGGGAGCAGTGACCTTATCCAGCATGAGGAGTTCATCAAAGAGGTCATAGCCCACTTGGGCAATTACCATCCCGTGTACAAAAGGGTGTACACTACCAATGAGGATAGGTATTTGGCCGCCTTGCCCAAGGATAATATCCTGCCCAAGAACCTTCGTATCAGTTGTCAGGAGATTATTGATCATCATCTGCCCGTATAAGTTTTCCATTCCCTATTTTATTGGTTAACTTTAAGAAAATGGAAATCTTATGAAGAAGTTACATACCGAAGAAATCAAAGACGCCCTTAAAAATCTATCAGGCTGGACCTTAAAAGATGACATGATTCAAAAATCTTTCACTTTTGGGGATTTTATGGAAGCTTTCTCTGTGATGACACACATTGCCTTTGCATGTGAAAAGCAAAACCACCATCCCAATTGGGAAAATGTCTACAATACCCTCAACATACACTTAAGTACACACGATGCAGGAGGTGTTACCCAAAAGGATATTGACCTGGCAAAATCCATCGAAAAAATTGTTGGTCAGCGTTAAAAATTATCGACTTGACAAAGGGGCATTTTTTGCTAAATTTGCCAGCATCCAGAATGTAAGATGTTATGGGAAGAGCGTTCGAGTTTAGAAAAGCACGAAAAATGAAGCGCTGGGCAGCGATGTCCAAAGCGTTTACCAGAATTGGGAAAGACATTGTAATGGCGGTCAAGGAAGGTGGTCCCGACCCAGATGCCAATGCAAAACTCCGTGCTGTGATTCAGAATGCCAAGGCGGTAAACATGCCCAAGGACAATATTGAGCGTGCTATCAAAAGGGCTTCTGACAAAAACCAAGGGGATTATAAAGAAGTACTCTTTGAGGGCTACGCACCCCATGGTATCGCCATTTTGATCGAGACCGCCACCGATAACAATACACGAACCGTGGCCAACATCCGTAGCTACTTTAATAAATGCAATGGTAGTTTGGGAACATCCGGTTCGGTTGAATTTATGTTTGATCACACTTGCAACTTCACTATCAACGGCGAAGGCATCGACCCGGAAGAATTGGAACTGGAGATGATCGACTTTGGGGCCGAAGAGGTGTTCACAGATGAGGACGGGATTCATATTTATGCGCCCTTCGAAAATTTTGGGGCCATTCAAAAAGAACTGGAATCCAAGGAAATCGAGATTATCTCCTCAGGATTTGAGCGTATTCCACAGGTAACCAAAGAACTCAGTGAAGAAGAGGCAGCTGATGTGGAAAAACTACTCGAGAAAATTGAAGAGGATGATGACGTACAGAACGTATATCATACCATGAAGGAATAGACACCAAATCAACAGTTTAAAAAGGGGCTGCCTAAAAAGCTATAATATTTGAACTTTGTCAGGTTGAGCGCAGTCGAAACCCATTGATTATCAATGTGTCTTAAGTTCTCGACTGCGCTCGAATTGACAAGTAGACTGCTTTTTAGACAGCTTCCTTTTTAGTTGACTCGTTTTATTTCTTATCGAATACTTTGAGCCAAAGTCAAAACCTTGTTAGCCAAGGACGAGATAGCACTGGCGTATCGTTGGTCCCACTCTTCCAATCGATCTGTGGATTTCAAGGAAATCTCATATTCCAATCCAGGTAAAATCCATGAGGCATATCCGCTAAAAGGATCTGTTGAAGCGTACAGGGATTTAAACCATGACCCATAATACATCCCTTTTTCGTCGATAAAGCTTTTTTCCAGGGTAATCAATTGCTTGTTGATGTCCTTGATCTCCTTTTTGGACAATGCGCCCGACGACAAGGCGTTGGCCAAAGCTTCATCCAAAAGCTGGGTGTTCTTTTCCAAGGTAGCAATGGATTGATCCACTTGATCAAAACCTTCAAATTCGGCATGGAATCCTTTGATTTTTTCCACGGCCTTGGCAAAGTGCCCTTTCAAATCCACAGCATATCGTTCTACATCATACGGAATCAATTCAGCATTGGCCATACGCAAAGTCATGAGTCCAGTCCATTGCTCAACGGTGCCTCCCATTTTAAACTCAGGATCTACAAAGGTTTCGTAGAAGTGAAAGCTGTCGTAGTTGGTGTGGTACAAGGTAGGGCCTCCTGCTCCACCGCTCAACGAAGGAACCCCTACATGCATATAAAAACCGATATGGTCGGAACCTCCTCCCAAATTACCAATAGTGGGCTCCTCCTTATCACCTCTCCACTGATCATAGAGCGACTTTTCCGAATAGGGGTAATCCACTTTTTTGGCCATTTCAGAGACCAAGTTTTTCAAGGTTGGAGAGGAAGATGCACCAAAGTTTTTTCCGGATACACCTCCATCAAAATTGAGGTAGGCAACCGCTTTGGCCCCCAATTCATCCTTGAGCTGCTCTACCCATTCGGAGGATCCTATCACACCGTGCTCCTCGGCATCCCAATGTGCAATCAGGATAGATCTTTTGGGACCGTTTCCACTTTTGACCAATTTTCCAATGCTTTCGCTCAGTGACAACAGCATGGCCGTTCCGCTGTTGGGGTCAGTGGCCCCGAAGGCCCAAGCGTCGTAATGGCACCCTAGAATGATCCATTCATCTGGATATTCGGTACCCTTGAATGTTCCCACCACATTGCTCACACGAACAAATTCCTTGGGTTGGTCTACAAATAGCCGAACTGTCAATTCCTCGCCACCTTCAAGTCGGTAGGTATAGGGCAAGCCGCCCTGCCATTCTTGCGGGACCGGCTTTCCTTTCATGTTGCTAATAATTTCTTTTGCCGAACCGTAGGGCAACGGTAACACGGGTATGGTATGCAAGGTAGTTTCTGATGGGTCCATCCGCTGAGCTTTCTTTTTGCCGTCCAAGGGAAGTGCAGGTTCAAAAGGGGTCAGTGGGTCTCCTTGATAGTCCAAAGTAAGAACGGAGCCCCGTTGTATGGCGCTTTCATTATAGGTGTATCCTTCGGGATAGACCAAGCCTTTGGCGTACCCACTATCGGCTGGGTCGGTATACATAATGAGTCCCGCTGCCCCATATTGCTCCGCAAATTTGGCCTTGTATCCCCTAAAATTCCGTCCATAACGGGCAATAACAATTTTTCCTTTTACATCAACACTCATTTCAGCGAGGCGTTCAAAGTCTTCCTTGGTCCCATAATTGGCGTACACCACCGCAGCGGTTACATCACCACTTCCTGAATAGGCGTTCCAGCCCTTCTCCAAGGTAGGGTCAGAAGAAAACCGGTCTTCATCCAAAATATTTTCCTGCTGGTTCAATGGCCTACGGTAGGGCGTAACCAGTTCCACTGCGGAGCTTCCGCCAGAAGTGGACATGTAAATATCATAAGGATAGAAATCCACTTTCATCCCAGCATTTTCCATGACGGTGGCCATATATTCGGCCACTTCTTCGTTGGCAGCAGTTCCGGCCACATGGGGTTTTTCCGTGAGTTTTTGAAGGTGCTCCCTATATTTTGGGAAATCCACGGTTTTCAGAAAAGTAGCCTCTGTTTGTGCTTGTTTTTCCATGGAGGAGGGGGTGTACCCGTTCCAATCTTGTGCGGATAATGTCGAAGTAAGCATTAAACCTGCAAAGGCAATGAGATACCTAGAATTTTTTCTCGAATTTTTGAGCTTGATCATTTGAGTTAGTTTTGGTTGCCTAAATATAGGGTTTATAATCCTCAAAAATTCGCCAAGCCTTGGAACCAAATCCATTTATAAAGTTTATGGAATGCTTACCACGAGGAAACAACAGCACTAAAAAATCAAAAGGACCTACAAAACTGTAGATCCTTAAGACACCTAATTAACCTAACCTAAAACAATGTAAACCACTAACTCGTACTAGGATTTTAATACCGAAAGGCAAACAAGACCTTTTTGGTAAGTCCGACGAATTGGTCGCTGTACTTTTACGTACGGAAATTAGGTAGAAGTGGTTTGGTTGTAGGGTAGAAAATCTTACGGGCAATTATTGTCACTTAAGATTCAAGGAAAACTGTAGGCTGGAATTTTGCCTTTTACCTCCCTATAGAAATCGTGAATCTTTGCAAAATCACTTTCCTGGTTATCGGTTACCCAAAATGGTTCGCCAATTTTGATTTCCTTCTTGCCAAAATCGAAGGCCACCATCACAATGGGTACCTTGGCCTTTTGGGCAATATGATAAAACCCAGTTCGCAATTGGGTTACTTTTTTACGGGTACCTTCGGGTGCCAATGCCAAGCGGAATACTTTTCGTTCTTTGAAGATTTGAACGATATTGTCCACCGTATTGGAGCTTTTGGAACGATCTACGGGTGCACCTCCCGTCCAACGAAAAAACCATCCGAACGGAGGCTTGAAAAGACTCTTTTTTCCAATGTAGTTGATTTCTTCCTTAATGACCTTTCGAATCAACAGGCCGAGAAAAAAATCCAACCAATGGGTATGCGGAATCACAATGACGACACATTGATCCAATTTTGGAAACTGTCCGTTGAGTTTCCAACCCAACAACTTAAAATAAATAAACTTCGCTAGTGACTGCATGATTTGAAGGATTCGTTCCTTGTAGAACCAATCCTATATTTTTTCGAACAAGGCCTGAAGTCTTTCGGGCGTCATTTTGGTTTTCCAATCCTTTCCCAATGCATTTTCCCAAAGAGGCTCCAATCCCATCGAAACATTGACCATTACGTCAAAATCGTTTTGGGTCAAATCGGCACAGATACCTTTTGGCAATGTAATCGAATGCTTGTCCATCATTTTTTTGAACAGTGCCACTCCTTCGGGATAAAATTCCTCTAAATGCTGGAACACCAAGCAGTTTCCGATACCATGTTTTACACCCAATAAATAAGATAGGCCATAGCTCATGGCATGTGCCACACCCACTTGTGAATAGGCGATGCTCATTCCACCATGCCAGGAGGCCATCATCAATTTATCGCGGGATTCCTCCGGAGGTAAATCCTCCAAAAAGACTTCCTTGCACAATTCCAGCGCCTTTTCACCGTAACTCTGGCTAAAAGCGTTCAAATAAGTGCCTGTTAACGATTCCACGCAATGGATATAGCAGTCCATTCCCGTGTAGAACCATTGCTCCTTGGGCACGGTTTCACTAAAATCTGGATCTAACAGCACTTGATCGAAGGGGGTAAAATCGGAATTGATTCCCAACTTTTTTTCTGGACCCAAGAGTACCGTGGTCCGTGAAACCTCTGCCCCAGTTCCGCTAATCGTAGGAATACCGACATGATACAGTGCTGGCTTGTTCACCAAGTCCCACCCTTGATAGTCCTTGGCCAATCCTTTGTTGTTCAGCAATATGGATACGGCCTTGGCCAGATCGAGCAGGGTGCCCCCACCGATTCCAATGATACCTGAGGGCATTTCCTTGTACTTTTCACGTATTTGGGCAACCAAAGCATCTACTTGGGCCGTTTTGGGTTCTTCTTCGGCCGAGATGAATATGATTTCGTCATTGAACATAAGGGGCACTTTGGCCATGAACTCGGTGTTCTCAAAAAAATCATCCACCAAAAATATAAAGGGTGCCTCCGAACTTTTTCGTTGGGGCAATAAAATGTCGCCCAATTGCGAAAAACATCCCGCCCCAAAAATGACCCTGGGAACCATGGGAAAATTTTTATAGGCCGTTCTGTGGGTTGAGGCTATTTCTTCTTGCTTCTTCAAATTATTCGCTGTCTTCATTTAGTTGTCCAAATACTTCAAAACATCCTTTAGACGGTTCAATTTCAAGTGGTTGTTGACCATTTCATCTTCCGATACCATCTCGTGGGCCCAAGTGGTATGAAAGGGCACATGAACCGCTTGCGCTCCAATATTCAAGATAGGCAATACATCCGACTTTAAGGAGTTTCCTATCATCAAAAATTCCTTGACATGGATATTCAAGTGGTCCAACAGATTCTTGTAATTGCTTTCCTTTTTATCGCTCAACACCTCCACATGATGAAAATATTGGGAAAGTCCCGATCTTTCCAACTTTCGTTCCTGATCTAAAAGATCGCCTTTGGTAAGTACGATCAATCTGTATTTTCCCGATAGTTTGGCAAGTACTTCCTCCACCCCATCGAGCAGTTCCACGGGATGCGAAATCATTTTTTTGCCTAGCTCCAAGATTTGGGCAATGGTCTCTTGCGGGACCTTGTTGTTGGAAAGATCCAATGCGGATTCTATCATGGAAAGCATAAACCCCTTGATGCCGTAACCGTAGCTGTCCAAATTGGCCATTTCCATTTTAAAGAGCTCTTGGTCTATTTTGTTCTTGGTTTCGTAGCCTTCCAAAAGTTCCGCAAACTTTTCTTCGGTATCCCTAAAATAGGTCTCGTTGACCCAAAGGGTATCATCGGCATCAAAACCAATGGTTTTTATATTGCTGAAATCTACTTCCATACTTTTCGTGCACGTTCCAAGTCTTCAGGCGTATCAATTTCGATACCGGTGACATGGGTCTCTACCATTTTTATTTTTTTGCCATATTCCAAAAAACGAATGGCCTCTATTTTTTCCTTGGCTTCCAAAGGCAACATGGGCAACTTTTGAAAATCCATCAGCGCTCTTTTTCTGAATACGTAGACGCCTTTATGTTTGTAATAGGTGGCATCCACTTTCTCATCCCGAGGATAGGGAATCGGGGAACGCGAGAAATACAGGGCAAACCCCTGATTATCCACAACGACCTTTACCGTATTGGGGTTGGATATTTCGTCCCAATCGGTAATGGGTGTCATCAACGAACCCAGGTCAATTTCCTGCTCAGTATCATTTTTAAACACTTTGATGATTTTTCCCAAACTATCTGCATCGATAAAAGGCTCATCACCTTGCACATTGATGACCACATCCACATCCATATCTTCTACGGCTTCGGCAATTCTATCGCTACCACTTTCATGTGCTTTTTTGCTCATGATGACCTTTCCGCCAATAGCTTCAATGACTTCGGCAATGATGGGGCTATCGGTCACTACAAATACATCGTCGAACAGTCCGGTATGGACCGCCGCTTCATAGGTTCTTACAATGACAGGCTTCCCACCGAGATCCTGCATCAATTTGGCAGGAAAGCGCGAGGCTTGATAGCGAGCGGGAATCATGGATATTATCTTCACTTTTAGGTTTTTGGTTTGAACAACGGTTATTTGGCTCTGGGCCGTATTTTTCGGTAAATCCTGAAGATGATTAGCAAAATAATGATGACCAATATCGCAGCAATGGGCGGCACTAATATCGAGGCGGTGCTCACGGCAACGGCCGCTCCCGTTTCAACGGTCGATACCAATGGGTTGGCCAATCCACCCGTGGTCCCTGTTGAAGCCAACCTGCCCGTGGCATTGGCTCCTTTGATGGCCGTAGCGGTTCCGCCCCCTGCAATGATGGCCAAAGACCAAGTGATCACCGGATCCATATTGCTTGCGGTGCTTACCACGGCAGCAGTGCCAGCTATCCCGGCCAAAGGCAGGGCTATGGTATCCAAGGCATTGTCGACCCATGGGATAAAATAGGCAAATATCTCGACCACTGTGGCAATACCCAAGGTAATGAGCGCGGTTAGACTCCCAATCCATTGCCAGTTATCGTTGAGTTCCCACACCCCTAAATAAGCCGCAAAACTAAGGGCAAAAAGGGGCAAAAACACACGAAAACCGGCGGAGGCCGCCAATCCTATCCCTAAAAACAAACTTATTATGGTATCTGGTTCAATGTTCATGCCGATGTCTAAATTAGCCTTTTCCTAGCCAAGAAAAAAATCATCCTTAAAACCTATTAAATAGAGTTGACGCTCGGCCCTTGTAACGGCGGTGTACAACCACCTCAGGTAATCCTTGTCCACCCCATTGGGCAAATATGGTTGTTCCACGAACACTGTATCCCACTGGCCGCCTTGGGACTTATGGCAGGTAATGGCATAGGAGAATTTTACCTGCAAGGCATTGAAGAACTTGTTGTTTTTGACACCTAAAAACTTGCGGTATTTGGTTTTTTCATGGGCATAGTCCTTCATCACCTCTTGGTACAGCTTATTTCCGTCCTCATAGGAAAGCGATGGTGTTTCCGCCGTGATGGTATCCAATAGTAGAACCGTCTCAAAGGGCCTTTGATTGGGATAATCCACCATTTTTACCTTTACCTCGGCAAACTTGAAGCCATACAATTCCTTGATGGCAAACAGTTCGAGCACCTCTATAATATCACCATTGGCAATAAACCCCGCCTCGGAATTGGGCTTTAGCCAGAAGTAGTTGTTCTTGACCACCATCATATAATCACCTACGGCAATTTCATTTTCCAAAAAAAGGATACGTTCACGAATATTTTGATTGTACAGGTTGGCCCTCTTGTTGGAACGTACAATAATGGCTGTTTGTTCCTTGCCGTTTTCACTATAGGACGAATCAATCGCCTCTTGGATTTCGTTGCCATCGATAAGCCTAACGATATCGGTAAAAGGGCTGAGTTCAAACTTAAACTCCTCAAAAAACTCGGATTGCAATTGCTCACGGAGGTTCGTGGCATTGTGAAGGATACCGGAATCGCCCGATTGTCGCATGACCTCATCGAGTTCCAAACATTCGACATCCTTATTATAGTGTAAGGATAAGCGGCCCTCATCCAACGCAGGACTGAGTTCCAGCTTTACGGGAGGTAACTGTGCAGTATCCCCGATCAATATCAATTTACAGTTATGTCCCGAATGCACATACTGCATCAAATCATCCAAAAGCGAACCGTTTTCGAACAATTTGGAATCCGCTGGGGTATCAGGAATCATGGATGCTTCATCCACAATAAAAATGGTATTGCGATGTTTGTTCGGAGCCAACACAAATTGGATACCTCCGCCTGACTGCTTTTTGGGAAAATATATCTTTTTATGGATGGTAAAGGCCTTGTTTCCGGAATAAACGGACATCACTTTGGCCGCCCTCCCCGTCGGGGCCATCAATACCGCACTCATTTTCACCTTCCATAAACTGCTCACCAGAGTAGCCACCAGTGTCGTTTTTCCCGTTCCTGCAAATCCTTTTAAAAGGAACAGTCTGTCCTTTTGTTTTCCTAAAACAAAGTTAGCCAGCTTATTAAGGGCTACATCCTGTTTTAAGGTAGGTGAATGGGGAAATTTCTCGGTTAAAATTTTTAAAAATGTAGGTACGGTAGCATCATTCATGGAGCCTAAATATAGTGGTCTTTTTTAAAGCAAAAAGTTTCCCAATAAAAAAAATATTGTAGATTTGTCTTTAACCACTAAATTAACTTTGAAAGACAGTATCAGATATGTTAAACTTAATTCTTATTGTTGTTTTAATATGCCTTGTGACCGTAGGGCTTGTTTTCTTGATCGATAGATTTTTACCTCAAAAAGTGAAGCCTGTACTGGTGATTCTCTTTGGAATTTTGAGCATTTTCCTAGGATACAAAATATACGATTCCATTAATGCTCCCATCGAATTTAACAAGGTAAGAAACGAAAGATTTGCCAAGGTAATCAACAAACTAAAGGACATCCGGGATTCTCAGGAAGCCTACAAAACGGTGAACGGAAAATACGCCAACGATTTTGAAAGCTTAATCAAATTTATCGACACCGGAAATTATACCATCACCACGCAACGTGATTCCTCTTTTATGAGATACGACCGAGTGTACCAAATTGAGATGCAACAAGACACTGTCATCATCGATACCTTGGGCACAGTTAAGGTTAAGGATTCACTTTTTGGTGCGGACGACCGTTACAAAACCATGATGAACGTACCTTACGCCCAGAACGATGAGAAGTTTGAAATGAAGGCGGACATCATCGATAAAAGTGGCTATAAGGCCCCTGTATTCGAAGCCAAAGTAAAAAAGAACGTAGTGCTTTACGATCAACCACAAGACTTGGTGGAAAAAGAAAACTCTTACCAAAGTGTGGAAGAGGTAAATGGCACGGAAATCAAAGTTGGCTCATTGACCGATGTTAGCACCAACGGTAACTGGCCACCTGTTTACGACAGGAAAAAGAACAACTAGCTATAGTACAGAACACCACAAATAGCACTCATAGAAAATTGTCCATTCAAGCTGGCTTGAATGGACTTTCTTTTTGTGTACTGGATACTGTATCCCATAAAATCCTTGCCTTTGAACGGGTAGACTTCAAATCGCAGCTTACCCCCTATCTTATGCTCAAGGAACTCAAGGAAAAATTGGGCAAACAAGGCGAGGTGGGCCATAACTTTTCCGAAGTAATGGTGATTCACAAAAACAACCTTTTCGGACTTGTACCCAAACCGCTTTTTAATAAAGACGAGCTCCCCAACTATCTCAAGTTCAACACCAAGATCATGGCGAACGATTTAATCGCCTATGATGAGATACCCAATCAAGACATTGTCAATGTATACGTGCCCTATACCAATGTCAACAATTATATTTTTGACCTTTTCGGAGAATTTGAGTTCAAACATAGTGGCACCGTCCTTATCAACACCCTTTTGAACCAAAACAGAACGACAACCGAACCCATTTGTTACGTTCAGGTTTCCAAAGGAGAAATGGAAATGGTGGTAATTTCCGATAAAAAACTGCTCTTCTACAACCAATTTGAATACAAGACCAAAGAGGATTTTCTGTACTACCTGTTATTCAGTTTGGAACAATTGCAGATAGACCTTGAACGAGTACAGCTCAAACTCTTTGGTGCCGTTGAAGAAGGTGACCCTATCTATGATATCTGCTACCAATACATCAAAAACGTTTCCGTATTTGTCCCGAGCAATCCGTCCTTTCCTTTGGAACAACTGGAAAACGAAAGCATCGATTTTTCCATTTTAAGCTCGCTCTAAATGCGCATCATTTCTGGAAAATACAAGGGAAAGCGGTTGACCGCACCAAAAAAATTGCCCGTCCGGCCAACCACCGACATGGCCAAAGAAGCCCTGTTCAATATATTGAACAATCGGTTTTATTTTGATGAACTCAAGGTGCTGGACCTATTTTCGGGCACGGGAAACATTAGTTTTGAATTTGCTTCAAGGGGGACGGAACAGATTACGGCCGTTGATAGTTTTCAAGGTTGTGTGCAGTACATCTCCAAAACCGCCAATGAACTGGGTTTTTCCATTAATACCGTTAAATCGGATGTTTACAAATTTCTGGAGGGGACATCGGAACCATTTGACCTCATTTTTGCTGACCCACCCTATGATTTTGATACAGAACAATTTTTGAAAATCGCAGATTTGGTTTTCGCAGAGCACCTTTTGCTACCAGATGGAGTTTTGATCATTGAACATTCCGACCAAACCGACCTTTCGGGGCACCCTAAGTTTTCCGAGCAGCGAAAATATGGGGGAAGCATTTTCAGTTTTTTCGAAGAAAAAGAAGAATAAAAGCAGGCCATAAGCCGGATTCTGTGCATCCCAAATTAACTTTGGGAGTCCTTATCATTTATCTAGACAAATGGTTGCCCAAGTGTTCCAACCGCCTACCCTCCAACTCGGGCGTGCAGCCCTCAAACATTGGTTTACATGACGTTTCACCGCATAGAGTTTACCTGATTTCACTACAGCCGAACTGTACTTGCTTTCTGTTGCACTGGTCCTCGCCTTTCGGCGGACGGGCGTTACCCGCTATGCCGCACTACGGTGTCCGGACTTTCCTCCTTGTCCCAGACTTGATCTGGGACCTCCAAGGGAATCGGTGTGATTCCCATGAAGGCACTGAAACAAGTTCAGTACACGGCGATAAGGTGGCCTGCTGGCTGCAAAGGTAATCCAATTGTTAATAAAAAAAGAGGGAACTCTTCACTTGCGACAAACTTTAGCCATTGCTATTTTTATATTTGTATGAAATCTATTTTTCCCAGCATTGGAACCATTTATTGTATCGGCTAGAAAATATAGACCCCAGACGTTTAAGGATGTTGTGGGCCAACAGTCCATAACCAACACCTTAATGAATGCCATTGAGAACAATCATTTGGCACAGGCGCTCTTGTTCTGTGGCCCGAGGGGCGTTGGTAAAACAACTTGTGCCCGAATCTTGGCCAAAAAAATAAATCAAGATGGTACCGAAAGGGAAGATGAGGATTTCGCCTTCAATATTTTTGAGCTCGATGCGGCTTCCAATAATTCTGTGGATGATATCCGAAGCCTTATAGACCAGGTGCGTATTCCTCCACAGACGGGCAAATACAAAGTGTACATCATCGACGAGGTACACATGCTCTCCCAATCGGCCTTCAACGCTTTTTTGAAAACCTTGGAGGAGCCACCAAAGCATGCCATTTTTATTTTGGCGACCACGGAAAAGCACAAGATCATTCCAACTATCCTTTCGCGTTGTCAAATTTTTGACTTTAAGCGTATCACCGTTAAGGATGCCACTGAATATTTAAAGTACATTGCGGAACAGCAAGGCATTGATGCCGAAGAAAGCGCACTGCACATCATAGCGCAAAAAGCGGACGGTGCCATGCGCGATGCCCTTTCCATTTTTGATCGCGTAGTAAGTTTTTCTGGGAAAGAACTCACCAGAAAGGCCGTTACGGAAAACCTGAATGTGCTGGATTACGACATCTACTTTTCCGCCACGGATTTGATCCTGGACAACAACATTCCTGAACTTTTGGTCCTGTTCAATAAAACATTGTCCCTTGGTTTTGACGGTCATCACTTTATAACCGGTCTGGCCTCCCATTTCAGGGATTTGATGGTGTGCCAGCACAAAGATACCTTAAGTTTATTGGAAGTAGGTGAAGATGTGGTGGGTCAATATCAAGAGCAATCCAAAAAGGCATCCAAAGCGTTTTTGTTGAAAGCTCTAGATATGGCCAACGAGTGCGATTTGCAATACAAGACCAGTAAAAACCAACGTCTGCTGGTAGAACTCACACTCATGAAGCTAGCGTCCATCACTTTCGATGGAGAAAAAAAAAACTCTAATTTCTTAATACCCGCTTCGCATTTCAAGGAGACAAAAATCGTTTCAAACGGTATCAAAGTCCCAGAAACCCATTCACCTGAAACTCCTTCAAAAAAGACACCAATAGAACAGGCGACCATGGCATCAACCCAAGAGATGGTGCCCAAGGTGGATGATGCACCAGATGAAAACGAAGTTGAAAAAGAACTGGTCAGCGAACCCGAAAAAAGCTATCAACCCAAAAAGATAGCCATAAAAGGTGCTGAAAAAAGGGTATCGGGTCTATCCCTATCCAGCATCAAGGTCAAAAAAGAGCATCAAAACAACAAAGCACCCAGTGTTGACGAAAAGGACCTTCCCAAGGATACTTTTGAGGAAAAGGAAATGCAAGAACATTGGGATGATTTTGTCCACCAATTGGAGCAACAAGGCAGAAAAATACTGGCAAGCAATTTACAGACCGATGTGCCCAAACTCAAGAATGAAAGTACCATTTGGATAGAACTTCCCAATGGCACCATGAAAAAGGAGATAGAGCGGGAACAAAGTTTGATGCTGGATTACCTTAAGCAAAAGTTGAACAACTACTCCATCTCGTTACATATTACGGTAAACGAAGAAGTTGCCAAAAAGTTTGCCTTTACCCCTCAAGAAAAGTATGAAAAGTTACGGGAGAAAAACCCAAACTTGGATTTGCTCCGGAAAGAGTTTGACCTAGATTTTTGATCGGTTGATAACACGGGTCCTAAAACCATAGACCAACATCACAATTCCCGCAATCAAAGACCCCAAGGACTCACGGCCCTCCTCGATATTCACGGTTTTCATCCCATGGTCCAACTGAACTCCTTCCCAGGTTTCCGGCCAATATAGAATGAAAAGCATGATGAAGAATCCCGAAAGAAAAAAGTAGATACCAGACTTCAGCTTTTTCAACAAGAAAAGTACTGAGGCCAGTGCTGCTGCAAAATAAATTAAGATCCATTTTACAGCGTCAGGGTCATTAAACTGAACAGCTATCGCGTATCCAAACAACAGCGTGAAGACAACAGCAAAAATTTTAAAAAAGGTTTCCATTATTTATTGAGTTATGTGGTTTTTCAGTACTTCATAAACATCGGTGGCCAATAATTCCGCTTTGGGCAAATGGTCTTGGGCATTGGTAGCCAAGATAGGCCAATCTTGTTTATCCTCTGGGATTCTACCATGCGAGCCTTTGACCAACTCAGCTTTTAGGGGAATTACATCCATCACCGTTCTAAAGCCCAATTTCTTTTTAAGGAGTTTCCAGATCACTTTGGGCATCACAAAGGGGTCCGAAGGGTCGGTGAACATTTCAACGGGGTCGTAGCCCGGCTTTTTATGGATATCTACCATTCGGGCATAATCAGGTGCTACGGCATCATCCTCCCAAAAATAATAGGTAAACCAACTATCCTTATCCGCAACAAGGACGAAATCCCCGGCCCGATCATGGTTAAGCTGATGTGACTCCAGTTCATTTTTCGGAATGACCTTTTCCACACCGGGTATGGTCTTTAAATAGGTGTGCAATGCTTCATAATCGACAGCTTTCTTGGCATACACATGGGCCACTTGATGGTCGGCAACGGCAAAGGCTTTACTCGCACCGGCATCCAAGAGTTCCAATCCCCTTTCCATCCGAATACCCAAATACCCCTTTTTCCTAAGGTAACGGTTAATGTGGATGGGATTGGACACATCGGTGATACCATACTCGGACAATAGCACCACATGGGCAGACTTTGCCTCGTAATACTGCACCAAATCCTTGACAACGGCATCAATCTCCCTTAAATCCTTTTGTAGGATATCAAAGTTGATTCCATGGCGTTGCGTATTGTAATCCAAGTGGGGCAAATACACCAAGGTCAGGGTGGGGTCATGCTCACGATCCATTTCCATGGTGGCATCAGCAATCCATCTACTCGATGCAATGGAGGTTTTGGGTCCCCAGAACTTGAACAAGGGAAACGTACCCAATTTAGCTTGAAGCTTATCGCGCAGTTCAGCAGGATAGGTATAAATATCCGGAATCTTTCTGCCATCCGCCAAGTAATTGGGGCGGGGGGTGGCGCTAAAATCCACTGTACTGTACATATTGTACCACCAAAACATATTGGCACAGGTAAAATTGGCATCCAATGTCTTTAGTTCGTCCCAAATTTTTGGGGATTGCACCAAAGGATTTCCCTGTCTCCAAAATTTCACTTCCAGTTCATCCTTAAAAAACCATCCATTCCCAACAATACCGTGTTCGGATGGCCATTTTCCCGTGAGATAGGTGCTTTGGGCAGAGCAAGTAACGGCAGGCAATACGGGCTGTACCACACTGCTTTTGCCTTTTTCCAAGAATGATTTGATGAAAGGGGTATGCCCTCCTATCAATCTATGGGTCAATCCTACAATATTGATCACTACGGTCTTCTTCATTCCAATCTTGATTTCATCCAATTCAGTTCCCGCGCTATGGATTCTGTAATCGGCATTTTAAGGTCCTTGGGCAAAACATCCCAAGTGTAGGTTTCCACTTCGATATGTTGGCTCACCAAATGACTTTTCAAATAAGCCAATACGCCCTCAATCTGGTCTTGTGTGGATTGGAGCAAACCGTAATCCTTTAAAAAAATAGGCACGTGAAAGTGCGAGCGCAATTCGGTAAATGGTGCCCTCTTTTCCAAAATCACGGGTAAATCGTTGTATGTTTTCACCTTGCCATTGACCTTTTGGGTTACCTGATGTAGATAAACGGGTTCATTGAACTTTGCCAAAGTATTCCAAATGTCATCCACTTTATCTTGGTCGTATATAATTTTTAGGGCGGCACTCACCTGAATCTTACCAACCTTGATTTCCGATTGCTTCAACTTTTCAAAGGTCCAATTTGGGGCTTCATAAGCCAATGCGAAATGACAAACATCATAACACACCGTGATATAACGCTTGAGCAACTCGGTTATCTTTTCGGGATTGAATTGGTATTCCCCAAAAGCTTTAATAGCCGTAGGGACTAGGTATTCCGCATAAAAATCGAGTACCTCTTGCGTATTTTCCAAAAAACCATCGGGTTCGGGCTCCACATCCAAATGCATATACCTGCCCGAAGCTTTCTCCATTTGATACAGCTCAACAGCTACGCGGACCATATTTTTGGCCCCACTGGTCAATGCTTTTCGCTTATCCTCTTCCGAATCGAACCAATGCTTGTAGGAAACCGGGGAAGTGGAAATACCACATTCCATACCTTCGGGCGCCAAAACATCCAATTGTTTGAACAACCTCAGGGTATACTCCAAACGTTCGTGTGTGGTCCAATCCGGTACATGCACTTGATCCTTGACGGGTTCGCCATGAAAATTTCCATAGGGAAAACCGTTCATGGTGAATACGTAGCAATCTTCCTTATCCAACCATTCCTTAAATTCCTTGAGCTTCCCTTGGTCGAGTTCCAAACTGGCAGTGTTTCCCAAACGAAGTCCCAATCCAAAGGGTTTATCCGGACAAACAGCATTCTTTATTTGGGGTACATTTTCCTTTAAGCTTCTAAATGTTTCTTCCCAATTCCCACCAGCATGGATATTGGTGCAATAGGTAAGGTGATATTTTTCATTGATTTTCATAGGGAACTTTCCGGTTTGCGCACAAAGCTTCGGATAGCCTGTTCCATTAGGGTGTAGTCAATTTGATGTACATCGGTCTTTGTTCCGATTTTAGGAATCAAGGGGATGGTTAGCTTACCACCCAAATGTTCCCTAAATTCTTCGATTCCATGGAGCACTTCCTCGATCTTTTGATCGCTTTCAAAAGGCATTTCGAGTTGGAACCCCACTTTTTTGATAACGTTCAACACTCGGTCCAAATCATCTTCCAAAATCCCGATTAGACTGGCATATACCATATCTATGGCCATACCCAAGGCAACGGCCTCACCGTGTCGAAGTTGATAATCGGTCATATATTCCATTTTATGGGCGGACCAATGACCAAAATCCAAGGGTCTTGACGAACCACTTTCGAAAGGATCACCCCCTTTGGAAATATGTTCCATATGCAGCTCGGCGCAGCGATGGATAAGATAGGCCATGACCTCCATATCCCTGTTGGCCAAAGCTTGGGCATTGTTTTCAATGTATTCAAAAAATGCCTTGTCCTTGATCAACGCCACTTTAATGGCTTCTGCGATTCCGGCCACCCAATCCCTTTGCTCCAGGGTTTTTAAAAATTCCAGATCGTTGATAATCGCGTAGGGCACGGAAAACGTCCCCAAAAAGTTTTTCTTCGCAAAGGCGTTCACACTGTTCTTGACTCCCACAGCGGCATCATTCTGGGCCAAAACGGTCGTGGGTACCCTAATGAGCTGCACCCCTCGGTGCGCGATAGTAGCCGCATAACCCACCATATCAACCACAGCTCCGCCACCTATGGCTACCACAAATGAATGCCGGCAAATGGCATTCTCATTAATGGCGGTAAGGCACCTATCCACACTCGTTTGGTCTTTTTTACTTTGCTCACCTCCCGGCACTACAACTAATTCCGTGTACTTTATTTGATGTTTGTATTGCTCGCAATACTGTTTGATGTGGGTCTCCAACATTGGGTGACAGTCCATGACCCCTTGATCGACGATAAATAGACATTTGATCGGCTCATTAGGTCTATATTCCGACAGTACATTTTTGAACAAAGGGTTCTCCACGGCAAATAGTTGCTGGGTAAAAAGCAATTGATAATCATACCTTACTTGAAACGCCTGGCGTATGGGAGGTAAGTTTGTATTCATAAACTAGGTTACTGCAAATTGTTTGGCCAAAAAGATGGACAACGGTAATAATAATAGTGTGAGAATCCCCAGTAGAAGGTTCGAATGTGCTACGGCCAGGGAGGCATCCAGCAATACAATGGACAAAACGCCAGATTTAACGGCATTTTTAATATGGTTTGGGGTATTGTCCCTATAAGCGATGATCAAGGGTCGGAAGACCATTAGCCCGAAGAGTACCAAAAACAATACATACCAAAAATCACTTTTAGCGTAAGTGTAATGGAGGTAAACCACGCCAGCGATAACCAGCCCATAAAGTATTCCTGCCCAACGTATATTTCCCTTGTTTTTGCCATGTACCTCGCCCCTACTGATCATAGTCACCGCAAAGATGAAAACAATCGGAAGCAGCACATACGGCCAATACTGAAAGGTTCCCAACAACGAAATACCCATTAAAAGGTTGAGCCCTCTGCAAACACCCATATTGAGTGGTCCCAATATAGGATGATGCTTTGCAAATTTATCGTACGACAAAATGGACAATGCCAAAAAAACAGCGATTAAGCCTGTGGTTTTACCCACAAAAAATGCCAGTCCGATTCCAACCGCAAGCAAGACAAAACCAAGAGACCTTGCCTTTCCCAAAGGCACTACTCCGCTGGGAATAGGGCGTTCAGGTCGCTCCACCCTATCGATTTCAATATCAAATACATCATTGAGTACCACTCCGCCTGCGTACAGGAAAACGGGAGCCATCACCAGCAACAAAAAGGGTAAAACTGCGATGTCCGCCAATTGAAAAGCTCCATCAACTGCAAACAGACCAGAGATAGCGGTTCCTGCCAAAACATCGGCAGCTGCTGTAGGTAAATTGGCCGGTCTACACAATTGGAGATATGCCTTTAAGCGTGGACTCATTAAACGATTTTATTATCCTCTACTTTAGGTTCCTGACCTCGTAGGACACTATTGTCATTAAACAATTTCCGTTGGTCGATAGCTTCAGGGTTCAACCAATGTTCGGCTTTCATTTTTCCTGACCTCCCAAAAAAGTCCAGTGCATTTTGGTAGCAAGTTTTTACCACATCTTCACGGGAAACGCCATTTTGCAGCATAAGGTTGGCCGTTTTGGGAACCGCCAACGGGTCGGAAACACCCCAATCCGCGGAACTGTCCACAATTATATTCGTACTTCCGAATTTTTTAACGACTTCCACCATACGCTGATTGCCCATTTTGGTTTTTGGATAAATGGTGAAGGCTGCAATAAATCCGCGATCCAAAACTTCCTTTACCGTTTCCTCATTGTTATGGTCGATGACTACCATTCCAGGGTCAATCCCGTGCTCTATACAGACTTCCATACTTTTAATGGTCCCTGCCTTTTTATCCCTATGGGGGGTATGTACTTGAACCATCATATTAAACTCTTTGGCCAGCTCCAATTGTTCCCGAAAGAACCTATCCTCTGCCTCGGTCTGGTCGTCATATCCGATTTCTCCAATGGCCACCACATTTTCCTTGTGCAGATATAAAGGCAATAATTCCATAACCTCTTCGGCCAAGGGTACATTATTCGCCTCTTTGGAGTTAAGCCCGATGGTACAATAATGTTTGATTCCGAATTGAGAAGCCCTAAAAGGTTCCCACCCCACTAAACTACTGAAATAGTCTTGAAAAGAACCTACTTGTGTTCTGGGTTGACCCAACCAAAATGAAGGTTCTATCACCGCTACCACCCCAGCTGCCGCCATGGCCTCGTAATCATCCGTAGTTCTGGAGGTCATGTGAACGTGTGGGTCTATGATCATTAATTTATCATCCATGCTATTACAAATTTTTCCAAGTTAACTCCCCTTTTTCTGCCTTTTCCAGGTGAGTGTTGTTTGTTTTCAATAATTTTTTTCCCGCTTCGGTATCCGAATGAAAACAGACCAATGTGGCCGCTTTTTGCTCCCGTTCATTTTCGCTTTGAAACAAACGTTCAATATCCTCGATCAAAGCGCCTTCCAAAAATGGGGAGACCGGTCTCCAGAACATGGGATCAATATCCCGTGAAGCTGCCCATCGTTCATGGGCGTAGTCTGATATGATTCTTGTCAAATCTTTGTTGGCCATTTTGTCCACGTCTGGAATCTTCTTCAAATCCTGCTGCATAAATGCAGCTTTGAGATACATTTGATTCCATTCCGCGTTGGTAAAATACCTTGCGGGATAAGGATTATGTTGGGAAATGGCGTTGAACACCGTCGCGATATTGGTACGTAGCGCTTCCACCGCAGCAAATTTAAAATGCTCTGGTTTCGGTAAAAGAACCAAGTATTTCAAAAAAGTTTCCAATTCGGTCTTATCCGATATTTGTATCAGTTGCTGAACGGGCTTTAAAAAAACCTCATCTGACTCCAAAACAGATAACAAGAGCAAAATTCGGGACATTTCCAAGGTAGAGGCGTTCTGCTGTTCCAAATAGCTACTCCACTGGAAATCCTTCTCACCAAAATCATGGATTGGGGCATCCTTTATTTTTGATGTAGATAAGCTATAGGTCATATACAGATCTTTTCTGCTTTTAGCATCAACGACCTGCGCAATGGCATCCATCAACCATTCAAATTCTGTTTTTTCCAAGTTTAGTTTCAGGATATCGGAGAGATATTCTTTAGAGGTTTTGGCCATAAATTCTGACTAGAATACGTTGGTTTACAAATATAACGAGGGTTCACCGATTTTATTTAATCCTATCAGATTATCTTTGCCCAAAATTAGATGACCATGTTAGGCTTAAAATTACCTACTGACCCAAGATGGGTAAATATTGTTGAAAAGAACATCGAGGAGATCTTGACGGACCACGCGTATTGCGAGCAAAAAGCTGCCAGCACTGCTATTTCGTTGATTATCGGGTTTCCTGAAAAATCGGAACTGGTAAAGGAAATGACTGCATTGGCCCGTGAGGAAATGGGACACTTCAACATGGTTCACGATAAAATTATACAACGTGGATGGGTTTTGGGCCGAGAACGTAAGGATGAATACGTCATTGAACTGATGAAATTTTTCCCCAAGGGTGGTAGCCGAGAGACCCACTTAGTGCACAAATTACTTTACGCTGCGTTGATAGAGGCACGGAGCTGCGAACGTTTTAGGTTGCTTTCCGAGGAAATCGATGACCAAGAGCTATCGGAATTCTACCGTAACCTCATGATCAGTGAGGCCAACCACTACACCATGTTCCTTAAGTTTGCCCGCAAATACGGAAAAAAGGAGGAAGTGGACCAAAAGTGGAACGACCTTTTGGAGTACGAGGCCCAACTGATGAAAAATCTCGGAAAAAAGGAAACCATGCACGGGTAACTCCGTGGGTTATTCCTCTAACTTCTTTTTATAATAATCGTACATCTCAAACTGGGATCTTAGCTCAGGCTGACCTTTGGGTCTTTTTCTGTAGGCATTGTCCTGTTTGGCAGAGAAAACACGGGCCTTCGAATTATCATTCCAAGAAATTTCAAAGGTATCTAGCAGTTCCTGTCTAATATCCGGGTCGTAAATGGGACAACCCACTTCTACCCTAAAATCCAAATTACGTGTCATCCAATCTGCTGAGGAAATATAAATCTTTGGGTTACCGTCGTTGCCAAAAATGAAGAGTCTGGGGTGTTCCAAAAACTTATCCACCACACTGATGGCCTCTATATTCTCGCTCATGCCCTCAACCCCAGGGATAAGACAGCAAATACCCCGAACAATCATTTGTATCTTCACCCCTGCCCTACTGGCCTCGTACAGTTTATCGACCATCTTGTAAGAGGTGAGACTGTTCATCTTTATTTTGATGTAAGCCTGTTTTCCTGCTTTGGCAAGGGCAATTTCCTTGTCAATCAACTTCATAAAAGTCGACTTCGTGTAATGAGGTGATACAATTAGATGTTTGTACTTGTTGATTTTATAATTGGTCTCGAAAAAGCCGAACACTTTGTTCATATCTTTCAAGATGCCTTGGTGCGCAGTAAACAAGGTATAGTCAGTATAGATTTTGGCAGTAGACTCGTTGAAGTTTCCTGTACTGATGAAACCATATCGTTTAATGGTGTGTCCTTCCTCTCGTTCTATCAAACATATTTTACTGTGTACTTTAAGCCCTGGTACACCAAAAATCAAATTAACTCCTTCGTCCTGCAAGTAGTTGGCATACTCAATATTGTTCTGTTCATCAAATCTCGCTTGGAGTTCAATCTGAACGGTGACCTGTTTTCCGTTCTTCACCGCATTGACCAAGGCCGATGCAATTTGACTTTCACTGGCCAAACGATAAATGGTAATCTTTATGGATCGTACTCGTGGATCTAGCGCGGCTTCTCGTAGAAACTTGGTCACATAACTAAAAGTATGGTAGGGCGCATAGATCATGTAATCCTTATGTGCTATCATATCCAGCAAACTTCCTTTCATACTGAGCCCCTTTACAGGCAAGGGTTCTATCTTGTCGTACATCAGGTCGTTTCGCCCAAGACTTGGAAAGCCCATGTAGTCCCTACGGTTATGGTAACGTCCACCAGGAATGACACTATCGGTATCCATTATGTCCATTTTATCCTTGAGGAACTGCAGAGTGTCTTTATCAATGCTCTTATCGTATACAAAACGCACGGGGTCGCTTATCTTTCTATCCTCCACACTGGAAGAAATTTTCTCGATAAAGCTCTTGCTCAGATCATTGTCGATATCAAGTTCGGCATCGCGGGTAATTTTAATCATATGTGCCGAAATGGAATCGAATTCGAACATGGTAAAAACACTGTCCAAACAGTAACGAATCAAATCATCCAACATGATCACATAATCCTTGTCCCCTTCTTTGGGCAATACCACAAAACGGTCGATTCCCTTAGGGATTTCTATAAGCGCATATCGATTGTGCTTTCCACGGGGCGTTCCGTTTTTCATGACCACTTTTACGGCCAAATAGGCAGCGGTATCCTTCAACAAGGGGAATTCGGTCAGGTCGTTCAAAATAATGGTCATCAGTTCTTGGTTGACCTTTTTGAAGAAGTAATCCCGAATAAATTCAGCTTGGCTTTCACTAACCTCGGTTTCCCTAATGATGAAGATGTTCTCCTGTCGAAGCTCCCTATCAATCTGTTTAAAAATCTCCAAACTTCGTGCCTGCTGGTCGATTACAATTTTGGTGATTTCTTCCAACAGATCCTTGGCCTTTTCTCCACCCAAAACACTTTTTCCTGTTTTTCCAGCATCCACGATACGTTTCACCGTAGCGTAGCGTACTTTGAAAAACTCATCAAGGTTATTGCTGAAAATTCCTAAAAATCGTAGCCTATCAATTAAGGGGACTCGGTGGTCTTTCGCCTCTTGCAATACCCTTGCATTAAACTGTAACCAGCTGATTTCCCTATTGATATATTCGTTTGTTGTTTTTACCATCTATTTCTTCAAGTGTTTTGGAAAGATCATTTGTTTGGTGGTTCCCCTGCTAACTTTGGACCAATCGTCCACACCAAATGTAATATGGACCAATCCTGACGTGGGAACGTTGTCAATATACTGATCTCCCCAAGTATTTGCAAGCGAGGTAAAGGCATTATTATGGCCAAAGAGCGCCACGGTATCCATGGCATTGTCCAATTGCTGTACGAACTGCTCCACACTATTACCGGAAAAGTCGTAGAGCATATGGTTTACCCTGAAATTGGATAGGTCGTACCCAAGGTTCCTCACAAAAATCATACTGGTATGCAAGGCCCTGTTGGCAGGGCTGGAAAAGATAAAATCAATTTTGGGCGCATGCAATCCAAAGGTCTTGGATACCTTGTGGGCATCATTTATGCCACGTTCCTGTAAGGGCCGGTCTTTATCAGAGACATCATAATCCCATGAGGATTTTCCATGTCGCATCAATATCAGTTGTTTCATTGTCTTAGGTTTTAAGGTGCCAGTCGTGCAATTTTCCAATCAAAGTCTTCATCCAAGGTGTATCGTATCCTGTCATGCAATCGATTGGGGCGGCCCTGCCAAAACTCGATGGATACAGGCCGCACCAAAAAACCTCCCCAATAATCGGGTCTTGGCACTTCCTTTCCCTCATATTCTTGTTCGAGCTCCTTTAGTTTGCCTTCCAAATGTTCACGGGAAGGCACCACTTGGCTCTGGTCCGACACCACTGCGCCCAATTGGCTGCCTTTGGGCCTAGACTCAAAATAGCCGTCGGAAAGATTTTCAGCAATCTTTTCCGCTTTCCCCTTAATGATAACCTGACGTTCCATATTGGGCCAAAAAAAGGAAAGACATACGGAAGGGTTGGCCGCAATGGCCTTCCCCTTTTCACTCTGATAGTTGGTATAAAAAATAAATCCCTCAAAAGTGAATTTTTTCATCAATACCACCCTGCTTTTGGGAAATCCGTCCAAACCAATGGTGGATACCGTCATGGCATTGGGTTCATCCACGCCCTCCGAGGCTTCCACCTCATGGAACCACTTTTGGAACTGTTCTATGGGGTTCTCCCTGATGGATGTTTCGGTAAGCTCGCTTTTTTCGTAGGATTTTCGGTAATCGCTGAGATCTTTTTGCATAAGGTGAAGATCGTCAAAAATAGGGTCTCCTCAAAACGGGAAGTTTGTAAAACTTTGGTAAAATTTTTAATCGCCAAAGTCAAACACCTTACCGTCGTCCGCTAAATCAACCGGGGTGAAAATGGTTTCCGCCTCTTCTTTAAAGAGTCGGATGGATTTGTATCGTGTGGAATAGTGGCCCAAAATCAAAAGTTTTGCATTGGCTCCTTGGGCTATTTGGGCTGCCTGCATGGCCGTGGAATGTTTTGTTTTTTCGCATAGATGCGCTTCGGATTCCAAGAAAGTGGACTCGTGGTACAATACGGTCACGTCTTGGATGATGGGTACAACGGTCTCGTTATACATGGTATCACTGCAAAAAGCATAGCTTTTCGGTTCTGGAGGGTCCAAAGTCAACTTTCGGTTCGGAACCGTGCGGCCCGAAGCATCAACTCCATCGGCCCCATTTTTTATGTTGTTGAACTGACTCCTGTCCACCCCATACTTTCGTGCGGCCTGAACATCCAAAGTTCTGGGTGACTCCTTTTCCTGAAACAGAAATCCATTGGTATAAACCCTGTGTATCAAGGGTACGGTGCGTACGGTCACTTTTTCATCTTCAAAAATGAGTTCGGATTCCTTGGATTCCAATTCGTGGAACACCAGTGGGTAATTGGTCCAGGAATCCCCCAATTTTAAAAAGAGGGTAATGGCCTGTTTGATGCCTTTGGGTCCGTAAATATGAAGCTCTTTATCCCTTCCCAACAATCGAAAGGTTGAAATCAATCCGGGCAGACCAAAAAAATGGTCTCCATGGAGGTGGGAGATAAAAATATGGTTGATTCTGGAAAACTTGACCTTATATTTTCGAAGCTGCACTTGGGTCCCTTCGCCACAATCTATCAAAAATAGGTGGTTTTTGATTTCGAGGACCTGAGCGGTAGGATTGGTAAATGTTCGTGGTGTGGCGGCATAACAACCGAGTACGGTAAGCTTCATATGCCAAGGTCACGTTCAATTTCTTCCATTTCGATGATGTCCTTTGCCTCTTGAAGAGTGGGCACTACACTCAACTCTTCTGGAATGTCATCATAGCTAACGGCATCCGTGACCAAAACAAAGGATTGTCCACCGGCCTTATGGGTGTTTGAGAGATCCAAAAACTCCAACAGGTCATCCACTGTGAGTTTTTTGAAGGAAAAAAGATTGACCACGATATTGTCGTGCTTCAGTTTCGGGTAGGCATTCTGCAGATTTTCCATAAATCCGGAAAGCGTGGTCTTCTCTTGAAAGACGATGGTGGTGGTTCCTTCTTTGTCGATGATCATATCGCTTACTTTATTTTAGATGCCAAAAGATATAGTACGGCCATTCGAATGGCTACGCCATTTTCCACTTGGTGCAGGATAATGGATTGGTCGGAATCGGCTACATCACTGGTAATTTCTACCCCTCGGTTAATAGGTCCCGGGTGCATGATCACAATTTGCTTGTCCAAACTGTCCAACAACTCCTTGTTCACCCCAAATTGCTGGGTGTATTCCCGTGTAGATGGAAAGTAGCTGATGTCCATACGCTCGTTCTGTACCCGAAGCATATTGGCCACATCGCACCATTCCAAGGCCTTCCTCAAATTGGTCTCTACGCCCACACCCAAGGATTCGATATGCTTGGGAATAAGCGTTTTTGGTCCACAGACTTTTACATTGGCCCCTTGCAGCTTTAAGGCGAAAATATTGGAAAGGGCTACCCGAGAGTGCAAAATATCCCCCACGATGACCACATTTCTTCCGCCCACGTCACCCAATTTTTCCCGTATGGAGAAAGAATCCAATAAGGCTTGAGTCGGATGCTCATGGGCGCCGTCACCTGCATTTACAATGGATGCTTTTACGTGCTGCGATAAAAATATACCCGCTCCGGGATTGGGGTGTCGCATCACCACCATATCTACCTTCATGGAGAGGATATTGTTGACCGTATCGATAAGGGTTTCGCCTTTTTTCACAGAGGATTGCCCTGCGGAAAAATTTACCACATCTGCCGAAAGTCGCTTTTCTGCGAGCTCAAAAGAAAGCTTGGTACGGGTACTGTTTTCAAAAAAGATATTGGCAATGGTGATATCGCGAAGGGTGGGCACTTTTTTTATGGAGCGGTTGATGACCTCCTTAAAATGGTCTGCCGTTTCAAAAATGAGCGATATATCCTTTTGGTTCAGATATTTGATTCCCAACAAGTGGTTTACGCTTAACTCGCTCATTCCCTTTTATTTGCTTACTAAATATACTTTATCCTCACCGTCGTTTTCTTCCCACATCACTTTGACCTTTTCTTCGTTGATGGCATCCACTTGTCGGCCACGATAGGTGGGCTGAATGGGCAAGTGCCTGCTAAAACGTCTGTCGATCAATGTCAAAAGCTCGATATTGCTTGGTCTGCCAAAGGACTGGATGGCCGTAAGGGCCGACCGGATGCTTCTACCTGTGTAGAGGACATCATCGATAAATACCACTTTTTTGTCCTCCACCAAAAAATTCATCTGTGTGGAATTGGCCTTGAGGATTTCCCCTCTTCCAAAATCGTCCCTAAAAAATGTGATATCCAAGAATCCAAGGTCAATATGTTTGATCTTGTATTCCTTTTTAAGAATCTTGACCAATCGCTCTGCCAAAAAAACACCTCTGGGCTGAATACCTATTAAGGCGGTATTGGTAAAATCCAAATGGTTTTCCATGAGCTGACAGGCCAACCGGTGCAGTATGATGTTGATTTCCTTTGAAGTAAGCAGAACTTTTTGACTCATAGGCTGTGTACGACCAACTCGGTTGATTACAAAAGTAAGCAATTCTTTAAAATGTTTGGCGCATAAAAAAGCCCCACTGTTTCCAGCGGGGCTTTGTATGATTGAAAGTTCTGATTACTTCTTCTTGGAATCAGCTTCCATTTTGTCCTTCAAGGCTTGCAACTGTGAGTTGGCATCTCCAAGGGTCGGAGCAGCTTCATCGGATGATGCAGCTCTTTTCTTGGCAGCCTTCACATTCTTGTCCTCTTGCTCTCTAAAGATAGCAGTGTGGCTGGCCACAACTCGCTTGAAATCTTTGTTGAACTCGATGATCTTGAATTCGGCCTCTTCTCCTTTTTGGAGTTTTTTACCGTCTTCTTTCTCCATGTGGCGCTGTGGCACAAACCCTACGATATCCTCGTTAAAGTTGATGGTAGCTCCTTTGTCCACCACCTCAGCGATGGCAGCTTTGTGGATGGTACCTTCAGCAAACTCCTCGGAGTACTTGTCCCAAGGGTTCTCTGTGGTCTGCTTGTGTCCAAGGCTCAACTTGCGGCCTTCCACGTCCAATTCCAATACTTCCACCTCCAAGGTGTCACCTACGGTCACAAACTCGGATGGGTGCTTGATTTTCTTGGTCCAAGAAAGGTCGGAGATATAGATCAAACCGTCGATTCCTTCTTCCAACTCTACGAATACTCCAAAGTTGGTAAAGTTTCTAACGATTCCTTTGTGTCTTGATCCCACTGGGTATTTGGAAGTGATATCGGTCCATGGGTCTGGAGTCAATTGCTTGATACCCAACGACATTTTACGATCTTCTCTATCCAAGGTCAATACCTCGGCCTCAACTTCGTCACCTACGTTCACGAAATCTTGGGCTGATCTTAGGTGAGTACTCCAAGACATTTCAGAAACGTGGATCAAACCTTCCACACCTTCGGCTACTTCGATAAATGCACCGTAATCTGCGATAACGACTACTTTACCTTTCACCTTGTCCCCTACTTTGATCTCATCACCAAGGGCATCCCATGGGTGTTTCTCCAATTGCTTAAGACCCAACTGGATTCTGGACTTGTTGTCGTCGAAGTCCAAAATAACCACGTTCAATTTTTGGTCTAGCTCCACCACCTCGTTCGGGTGGTTGATACGGCTCCAAGAAAGGTCGGTAATGTGAACCAATCCATCCACACCTCCAAGGTCGATAAATACCCCGTATGATGTAATGTTCTTGACCACACCTTCCAATACTTGACCTTTTTCCAATTGGCCGATGATCTCTTTTTTCTGCTCTTCGATGTCAGCTTCGATCAAGGCTTTGTGGGATACCACTACGTTCTTGAACTCGTGGTTGATCTTCACTACCTTAAACTCCATGGTCTTGCCTACATACTGATCGTAATCACGGATAGGCTTCACATCGATTTGGGAACCTGGCAAGAACGCCTCGATACCGAATACGTCAACGATCATACCACCTTTGGTACGGCATTTAACGAAACCAGTAACGATTTCTTCCTTGTCATGGGCGTTGTTCACGCGCTCCCAAGCTTTGATGGTCCTTGCTTTTCTGTGGGACAACACCAATTGACCGGTCTTGTCTTCACGGATATCTATAAGTACCTCAACTTTATCACCAACTTTAAGATCGGGATTGTAGCGGAACTCATTCAAGGAAATCACACCTTCGGACTTGGCATTGATGTCAATGATTGCCTCACGGTCTGTCATGTGAACCACTTTTCCTTCCACAACTTCCTCATCGGCAGTGTCCACAAAGTTTTCCTCAACAAGGTTTTCAAATTCCTTGAGCTTGGTATCATCTACGCGCTCAATTCCTTCTTCGTACTTGTCCCAATCAAAGTTTTCAAGAAATTCCTGAGGATCTTGTTCGGGTTGTTTTGCTTCCTTTACTTCTGGTGCCAAGGCAGTTTCTTCTACCTCAACGTTTTGTTTTTCTTCAGCCATACGTTGCTGATTAAAATTTGTATTCCACGTTTTACAAGAGCCCAACAATTACCGTGAAAGCGGTTTTAAATTGATTTTCTATAGTCCCTTTCGCTCTTGCCTCCTTGCTAAAAGGGGTGCAAAAATACAATTAAATTATTGATATACAAAGCCTACAAGCAAGGTTTCAACAAAAAAAGTATTCCTTTGGTTGGGTGGCAAAATAATAAGAGAATGTTTATCTTGAGACGTCTAATTGTTAACTATAAAAAAGTACCCTTATGAGCGTAAAAGCAAAGTATCAACCAGTACTCGACCTAGGTGAAAAATTGAATGTACAACATGGCGATGTCACCGTTGAGGGGGATGTCCTTAAAATCAAGGGCACGACCAAGACCCAATACGAAAAGAACCTATTATGGGACAAAATCAAGGAGATTGGCGGGGAAAAGCCATCGGATATCAAGGCCAATATTACCGTGGAGGACGAATCCGTTTATCACAGACATACGGTGAAGAGCGGGGAATCGCTGAGCAAGATTGCCAAGCATTATTATGGCGATCCCATGAAATACAACAAGATTTTTGAGGCCAACACCAATATCCTGAAGAATCCGGATGTGATCCACCCTGACCAAGTTTTGGTGATTCCCAATTTGTAAGATTGATGAACAGTTCGGGGCCCTTGGTCTCGGACTGTTTTTTTTGGATGCAATGTAAATCGTTTGCTACTCTTGCAAAGCCCGAATAAAATTATAGACCCCCCTACCTTCCGCTACCAACACCCCGTCTTGAAATGCCTTCATTTTGGTGACCATGATTCGGTTGCCCATACGAACCAGTTTACCTTCAAAGAGAAGGTCCTTACCTTCTGCAAACCTTAAATAATCTACCCGCAGGTCAATGGTGGAAAGCTTATCTTCCGGTGACTCAAAATTGGCGATTCCTATGGCGCCTCCTACGGAATCCATTACCGTGGCCATAATACCGCCATGCCAACGCTTTGTGCGAATATCCCCGACAAAATCCTCCCGGAACGGAATCCGTACGCGTATAAATTCCTTTTCAATGGTCTCCACCTTTAATCCCAAGTAGCGGTGTATCGGGATTTCCTCCTCGGCCAATCGAATCAGTCGCTCCTTTGTTTTTTCATCCATAGGCCAAAACTACAATTTTTCCCCACGGGCGGGATAATCTGCGGAAATAATATAGTCGACTGCTTTCACAAAAGAAGGCAAATAAGGTCTTCCCCAAGGATTGCTGTTGATGGCCGAATAGTAGATCTTGTTTGTATTGTCAACTAAAAACAACCCCGGCTCACTAAAGACTTCCGGTTCACCATCTTTTACGCCAGAACTCAAATACAATGACCAATCCCGGGCGGCCTTTTCGGTCAGTCCATAACCCAAGGTCAAATCGGTGAGCTCCCATTTTTGGCGTGATATTCTAGCCCTTTTTTCAGAATCCATGCTTACCGCTATCACACGCACCCCCCTAGATTCAAACTGTGGCAAAAGGTCTTGTAATTGTTGCAGGTATTTTTTGCACAACGGGCAATGCAGTCCTCTGTAAAATACTAGGAGTGTAAAATGGTCAGGGGTCTGCTCTGCTAAATTCCATGCATCTCCTTCCAATAAATGAAACGTCAATTCTGGGGACGGTTGCTTTGGAGTAGGTCTATTCATAATTTTCTATTTAAAGTTTGATTCAAGATGGGCTTCAAAACGTTTAAAGTCACAATCAATTTCCGGGTTCTTCATTACATCGTAGGCCATAAATGTGGGCAACGGTTCCAAACCAAACCATTTAAAATTAAGATGCATCGGGCGAAGCAAATCGTCCTCACTTAAACCGCCAAAAAAGTCCTCTTTTGGATTATTAAAAGCTTCCTTGGGGGCATTGGCCGTTACCGAAAGCATATAAGTTCCCTTCAACTTGCCGCCAAGCCCATAGTTCCTTTTGGGTTCAGCACTATTTCTTCCATCACCATCGGACATTTCGCCCATCATTCCCATGGAAAAAACTTCATCAATATACTTTTTAAAGGACCAACTCACCCCCATCCAGTTCAAAGGGGTTTGTAAAAAAACAATATCCGCCTGCTTAAATTTTTCTATTTCTTCCTTGATGTCATACGAATCTTCCATTGTGGTGGTTGCAATATCATATCCCCTACCCTTAAAAAAATTGTGGGTCTTTTCAACCAAACTAGCATTCAATTTGCCTTCCGAGAAGGGATACTTTTGATGTCCATTTATGATAAAAACGTTCTTCATTTATATTTTTTTTAAAATTTGTTTCGTAAAGAAACCAATAATAGTTTACTTTAGAAACTAATTAGGAGATCTGTCCTAGATTTGTGGTAACCAAAAAGTAACCAATGGCTAGAAAATACATCGAAAACCCAAACACCTGCACCCTGGTGCACACCATGAACATTATAGGCAATAAGTGGAAACCCATCATCATATATCTCTTATCCAATGGGCCATCTCGTTTTGGCAAATTAAATGCCTTGATTCCCACCATTTCAAAAAAAGTTCTGACCAACCAACTTAAAGAATTGGAAGCAGACGGTTTATTGATAAGAAAGTCATTCCCTGAAATACCACCCCGTGTAGAATACTCGTTGACTGAAAAATCAATTGGATTATTGCCTGTATTAAAACAACTTAGCGAATGGGCCAACTGGGCTTACCCAGAGATGGACTTTGAGGAATGTAGAATTGTTGACATCAAAAAAGCTCCAACGGATAACCTCACAGGGGCATAAATTAGGATTGTTTTTCATGCCGCGTAAAAGTAGAGCTGCACACCTT
This sequence comes from Allomuricauda sp. MMSF_3307, assembly GCF_030733585.1. Taxonomy (NCBI): domain Bacteria; kingdom Pseudomonadati; phylum Bacteroidota; class Flavobacteriia; order Flavobacteriales; family Flavobacteriaceae; genus Allomuricauda; species Allomuricauda sp. MMSF_3307. The sequence continues at coordinate 78,462 of NZ_JASHIQ010000004.1, read as the reverse complement.
CAATTTATCCCACAAAATATAGCTTTTTCTTTTCCTAATTTTATAGATTTTTTGAGTGAAATCACTAAATTTAGTTGACTATCAACAAAATACATCAACCTATTCCCTAGAAAAATTTAATACCCAACCTATGCAACAGTTTAAAACTTTCAGCCTTTCTTCGCTGCTCTTGCTTTTTATCGCATGCAAATCCGACCAAAGCCCATCAGCCGAAGAAGCTGCAGTGGTGTACCACGGTGGCGACATCATTACCATGGCCGGTGATAATCCCAATTATGTAGAAGCCCTTGTGGTAAAAAATGGGAATATCACCTTTGCAGGACCTGCCAGTGAAGCTATGCAAATGGCCGGAAAAGGTCATCAAATGGTAAATTTGGAAGGTCGTACCATGCTGCCCGGCTTAATCGATGGCCACGCTCACTTTTCATCCTTTTCCGCACAGGCCATCGGAGCACAAATATTACCGCCACCTGATGCCGGGGCCAAAGATATCCCTACTTTGATTTCGGTTTTAAAGGAATGGAACACGCCAGAGAACCGTGCACTTACAGGATGGATTTTTGGTGTCGGTTTTGACGATTCTGTCCTAAAAGAAAATAGATTCCCCACCAAACACGACCTAGATCAGGTAACCACGGAGTTTCCCATTCTATTGGTACACATTTCAGGGCATTTTGCCTCGGTCAATTCCAAAGGACTTGAGCTTTTGGGCATCGATGCCAGTACCCCTGATCCCGAAGGAGGTATCATCCGAAGGGAAGGCAACAATGAACCCAATGGTGTACTGGAAGAACTTGCAGCCATTCCCTATTACGCAAAAGCCTTGACACCGGCGACCGCCGAAGCTGCCAATCGCTTTTTTGAAGCAGGCCAAGAAATGGCCCTTTCATACGGCTATACCACCGCTCAAGAAGGAAGGGATATGGGGAATGTGGATCAATTTGCACAACTGGCCAACGCCCAAAAATTAAAATTGGACGTAGTGAGCTATGTGGATTACCTTTTTGTGGACAAGTACCTGGATAGCGAATGGAAGAGCAATACCTACAATAATCATTATAGAATCGGGGGAATGAAGGTTACCTTGGATGGTTCTCCCCAAGGCAGAACGGCGTGGCGCACCACTCCCTATTTGATTCCACCGGATGGTGCCAGCAAAACATATAGCGGGTACCCTGCTATTCCGCAAGACAGCGTGGTCACGGCCATTTACAACAAAGCCTTTGCAAACAATTGGCAAATTTTGACCCATGGCAATGGCGACGCTGCTATCGACCAAATGATCCGGACCATGACAATTGCCGCCCAAACCCATGGCAACGAAGACCGAAGAAGCGTACTCATTCACGGGCAATACCTGCGCGAAGACCAATTGGACTCCCTCAAAAAATTGGATGTGATTGCATCCCTTTTCCCGTTGCACACCTTTTATTGGGGCGATTGGCATAAACAGATTATCGGGGACAGCCTGGGCAATAAAATCAGTCCTACCCGTACCGCTTTAAACAAAGGCTTGAACATTACCATCCATACCGATGCGCCCGTGGCCCTACCCAACCTCATGCGCATGGTAGGCATTTCCGTGGAGCGCAAATCCCGTTCTGGGCAAGTAATCGGCGAAAACGAAAAACTCACCCCTTACGAAGCCCTAAAAGGAATCACCGAATGGTCCGCCTACCAACATTTTGAGGAAGACTCCAAAGGAACGCTGGAAGCTGGTAAGGTTGCCGACTTGGTCATCTTGGACAAAAATCCGTTGAAGGTGCCGGAGAGTGATATCAAAAACATTATCGTATTGGAAACCATTAAAAATGGGGTTTCGGTGTACAAGAGATAGTTCGTAATTGATTTTTCAAATGTAAGCGTGCTATTATTTCAACGACATTTGATAAAAGCAATCTTTTTTTGATGTTAACAGCATCCTTACTTATACCATTACATGTATGATGAAAAATATCCTTGTCATCTTTTGCCCCATATGTATTCTGTTATTCAGTTGTGGTAATCCTAACACCAAAACAACCATCGATCATCAAACTGTTAACGAGCGGGCTATTACAAAAGCCCAATCCGAGTTGATTTTTGACCATACCAAAGTCTTTCCGAACAACACCCAACTCGCTTTCGCCTTTATTAAGAATGGCAGGGTACAGTTCTACGGTGTGGAGAAAAGAAACGATTCCATTCTTTCAGTTCAAAATCATCAAAATGCCTTTGAAATCGGTTCCATTACCAAAGTATTCACCAGTACAGTTTTGGCCGATTTGGTGTTGGACCATACAGTAAATTTGGATGATCCCATCAATCCTTTTTATGATTTTGCGTTCCATAAAAATCAGGAAATCACTTTTAAAAGATTGGCAAACCATACCTCTGGACTTCCAAGAATGCCCTCTAATTTTGATTTTGATATCGGTAACCAAGACCCATTTGCGTCTTACGACAGTGAAAAGTTAAGAGCATATTTGACGAATGACATGGAACTATCTTTTGATGATGATAGAACATATGTGTATTCCAATTTGGGAGCTGGGCTTTTGGGGTATACCTTGTCAAAAATTGAAAAAAAGCCCTTGAGCCAATTGTTCCAAGAAAGAATATTTTCAAAGTATAAAATGCCCAACAGCACTATTGGAAGCGAAAATGTATCCGTACCATTGGTCAAAGGGCAAAGCCCAGAAGGGCGACCGGTGCAAAATTGGAATTTGGCCTCTTTGTCCGGTGCCGGTGACATCATTTCCACTGCTGAAGATCTTTCCCAATTTGTGTTGGCACAATTTCAACCAGATAATGAAGTTTTGGCAATGACCAGAGCGGCAACACATGCTCTAAACGAAGATTCCAGTGTAGGTTTGGGGTGGCATATACGCAAAGGGCCTTCTGGTGAAAATTGGATATGGCACAATGGTGGAACTGGAGGGTACACATCCTGTTTGGTAATGAATACGGAAAGTAAGAATGCCGTTATCGTCTTGTCCAACGTTTCAGCACTTGGTGACCCTATGATACACATTGACCAACTCTGTTTTGGGCTTATGGAGACTCTTTAGAAATTGACCTTCATCCCACCTTCTCTATCACCCGTTGCGCAAAATCGTGGATACGTTCAAACTGTTCTTCCAGGCCCATATCACTATTGTCAAACTCGATGGCATCCTTGGCCTTGGTCAGTGGGGAAACGGTACGGGTAGAGTCGATTCTGTCGCGCTCCTCCACATTTCTTAGCACCTCCTCATAAGTTACCGCTTCGCCCTTTTCCAAAAGTTCTTTATAACGACGGGTAGCCCGGGTCTCTGGGGAGGCCGTCATAAACAGTTTTAGTTCGGCTTCGGGAAACACTACGGTACCAATATCACGGCCATCCATCACAATGCCCTTATCCTTGCCCATGGCCTGCTGCATCTTAACCAATTTTTCGCGTACTTCCTTAATGGCCGCCACCTTGCTCACAAATCCGGAAACATGCAGGGTGCGAATCTCTTGCTCCACATTCTGGTTGTTCAAGTACATCTCGGAACGCCCAGTTTCTTCGTTGGGCACAAATTGGAGGTGAATTTTGGATAGCCTTTCTACCAACGCAGCTTCATCCAACTGGCCGTCCTTATCAATAATGCCCTCTTGCAACGCAAAAAGTGTTACGGCACGGTACATGGCGCCAGTATCCACATAAATATAATTTAAGCTAGCAGCCAAACGTTTGGCAATGGTACTCTTTCCCGTAGAGGAATATCCATCAATGGCAATCGTAATTTTTCCCATACGCCAAAAATAGGCAGAAAAGCGCTTATGCGGTTATGACTTCTGTCAATTAAAGCTCCTTGGCATGTTTCACCTTCTGCTTGGTGATGGCAATATCGATTACCTCGCTCATGTCGGTCACATAATGGAACGTCAAACCTTTCAGGTATTCTTCTTTGATTTCTTCGATGTCCTTTTTATTGTCTGCACAGAGGATAATTTCTTTGATCCGCGCCCTTTTGGCCGCCAAGATTTTCTCTTTGATGCCGCCCACTGGCAACACCTTACCACGAAGTGTGATTTCACCGGTCATGGCCAAGCTCTTTTTCACTTTGCGTTGTGTAAATAGCGATACCAAAGAAGTTAGCATGGTAATTCCTGCGCTGGGACCATCTTTTGGCGTAGCTCCCTCGGGCACGTGGATGTGTACATTGTACTTATCGAAAACCGTCGGGTCAATACCGTAAGTCTCTGCATTCGATTTAATGTATTCCATCGCAATGGTAGCCGATTCCTTCATCACTTTGCCCAGGTTACCCGTGATATTCATTGTACCCTTTCCTTTGGAAAGTATGGACTCGATAAATAAAATATCGCCTCCTACACTGGTCCACGCCAAACCAGTGACCACACCGGCCACATCGTTGTTTTCGTACTTATCGCGCTCCAATCGTGCTGGGCCCAAAATCTTTTCAACGTCCTCGTTGGTGACCGTTACATTGTATTCCTCCTCCATGGCAATGGATTTGGCCGCGTAGCGCACCACTTTGGCGATTTGTTTTTCCAAACTACGCACACCTGATTCGCGGGTGTAACCTTCCACGATTTTTTCCAACTGTCGCTTTCCAATCTTTAGGTCCTTTTTGGACAGTCCGTGTTCCTCCAATTGCTTGGGCAACAAGTGTCGCTTGGCAATCTCCACCTTCTCCTCGATGGTATAGCCCGTCACATTGATGATTTCCATACGGTCAAGAAGAGCTGGCTGAATGGTGGACAGGTTATTTGCTGTGGCAATGAACATTACCTTGGAAAGGTCGTAGCCCATTTCCAAAAAGTTATCATGGAAATCGCTGTTCTGCTCAGGGTCCAATACCTCCAGCATGGCCGAAGATGGGTCCCCCTGATGGCTGCTTGCCAGTTTATCGATCTCATCCAGAATGAAAACAGGGTTAGAAGTTCCTGCTTTTTTCAAACTCTGAATGATCCTTCCCGGCATGGCACCAATGTATGTTTTTCGGTGTCCGCGGATTTCAGCTTCATCGCGGAGTCCACCCAAGGACATGCGAACGTATTCACGACCCAAGGCCTCTGCCACCGATTTCCCCAAAGAGGTTTTACCCACCCCAGGAGGTCCGTACAAACAAAGGATGGGCGATTTCATATCGTTCCGCAATTTGAGTACAGCCAAATATTCGATGATACGGCGCTTAACGTCCTCCAGACCGTAGTGGTCCCTGTCCAAGATTTGCTGTGCTTTTTTTAAATCGAACTTATCCTTGGAGTATTCGTTCCAGGGCAAATCGAGCAAAAGGTCCAAATAATTGCGTTGGATGGAATACTCGGCCACCTGAGGGTTCATGCGGCGCATTTTGGCCAATTCTTTCTCAAAATGCTCCTCTACCTTTTTGCTCCATTTTTTGGTCTTGGCCTTTTCGGTCATTTCGTCCACCTCTTCTTCATACGAAAGTCCGCCCAACTCTTCTTGGATGGTCTTCATCTGTTGGTGGAGGAAATATTCCCGCTGCTGCTGGTCCATATCGCTACGAACCTTGCTTTGGATATCGTTGCGCAACTCCAATTTTTGAAGTTCCATGTTCATGTACTTCAAGGTGGCCAAGGCGCGCTCCTGTAAATTTGGCATCTCCAAAAGCTGCTGCTTCTCGGAAACGGATAGGTTCAAATTAGAGGATACGAAATTAATCAAGAACGGATTGCTCTGTATGTTTTTGATGGCAAAGGTGGCCTCGCTGGGAATATTTGGATTGTCCTTGATAATCTTGAACGCCAATTCCTTAATGGAATCGATAATGGCCTCGAATTCGCCGCTTTGGTCGTCGGGACGCTCCTCTGCCGCTTCGCTCACTTTAGCAGTGATATAGGGCTTCTCGGTCAAGAGTGCATCGATCTTAAATCGCTTCTTCCCTTGAATGATCACAGTGGTATTGCCATCCGGCATTTGAAGCACCCGTAGGATACGAGCCACTGTTCCCACGGTATTGATATCCTCCGGCCCTGGATTCTCAACGCTTTCGTCCTTCTGGGAAACCACCCCAATGACCTTGGAACCATTATTGGCATCCTTGATCAGGTTGATGGATTTGTCCCTGCCCGCTGTAATAGGAATCACAACGCCGGGAAACAAAACGGTATTGCGCAGCGGCAATAACGGTAAAGTTTCGGGCAGACTTTCCCTATTCATCTGCTCCTCGTCCTCAGGGGTCAACAACGGAATCAATTCGGCATCCTCGTCCAATCCCTGAAGGTCTATATTGTCAAATTTGGTAATTTTCATCTCTCCCATATCATCTTTTCGGTCATTTTGTCATAATCGACCAACGACCCGCATTTTTGTTCAACATCAACAGCTACATAAATCCCTAAAAATCAATGTTTATAGTGATTTGCAAGCTTAGTATCACCCATTAGTTGGCAATTCCTGTGCCATTTAAAATTCAAATTTTAAGAAAAAAGTGTAACAATTGGTAAATTCCATAATCTATAAGACAAACCAATCATTTTTTGAGCCGACAAAATGAACATATTGACACGCTGCTCGAATTGTGCAAGCAGGGCAAACAAAGCGCACAGCTAGAGGTTTACAACCGCTATTACAAAGCGATGTACAATACCGCTTTGAGGATTGTAAAACATACGGCAGAGGCAGAGGATGTGATGCAGGAATCGTTCCTGAACGCATTTACCAAGCTGCACACCTTTAAAGGAGACGTCGCCTTTGGGGCATGGTTAAAGCGGATCGTGATCAATAACAGTATCTATCATTACAAAAAACAGCAGAAAAAACGCGCTGTGGACTTGGATGATGTAATGTACAAGGTCGAAGATAATGATGTAGCTGCTTCGGACCAAAATGGTTATACAGAACTGAAGGCTCAAAAAGTGATGGAAACCATGAAAAGTTTGAAAGACAATTACAGAGTTTCTTTGACCTTACATTTAATTGAAGGGTACGATTACGAAGAAATAAGCGATATCATGAACATTAGCTATGCTAATTGTAGGACCACCATTTCGAGGGCCAAAGAAAGCCTGAGAAAAAAATTGACCGTAAATGTTTAGTTATGAAGAAGGATAATTTAGACCATTTGTTCGAGCGTCTCCAAGGAGAGTTCGATGTGGCGGAGCCGGAAAACGGGCACCAAGAGCGGTTTTTGGAAAAATTGAACAGGCAACAGGGCACCATTGCCTTGGGCAAGAAAAAGACCTCCTGGTGGAAACCGTTGTCCATCGCCGCATCCATAGTCCTTGTGGCCGTGTTGGGATACCAAGCCTTCGGCCCAGAGCCCAGCATTAAACGACAGGTCACCAAAATTGCACCGGAAGTTTCCCAGACCGAGTTCTACTTTGCCAGTTTGATAGAAGCGCAAGTGGAAGAACTCAAGGAAGAAAAAACACCGGAAACGGCCCAACTGGTAGACGACACTTTGGCACAATTGGCCAAACTGGACAAAGATTACCGAACGTTGGAGCAAGATCTGGTCGATGGTGGAGATAGCAAGATTATATTAAGTGCGATGATCACCAATTTCCAGACCCGTATCGACCTTTTGAAAGAAGTTTTGAGCCAAATAGAAAATATTAAGAATCTAAAATCACAACATGATGAAAGTTTTACCATTTAAATCCCTCTTTTTCGCCTTGGCTTTGATTCCCCTTGTGGCTATGGGCCATGTGGACAGCGATAAGCTGAACGGCAGGTACACCAAGGAAAAGACCATTAAAAAAGAATACAATGTTAATCCGGATGCGCTCTTTAAGGTAAAGAACAGCTATGGGAATGTTACCCTTACCTCGTGGAACGAGAACCGCGTGGAAATCGAGGTGCACATCAAAACCAACGGCAACGACGAGGACCGTGTGCAGGAACGATTGGACGAAATTGACGTGGAGTTTGAAAACAGTCCCGATATGGTATCTGCCACTACTCGGTTCGGAGATCGTAGCAATAGCTGGGGCTGGAGCTGGGGTGGACGCAAAAAAGTAAGCGTACAGGTCAATTATACCATAAAATTGCCCGTAAAGAACAGTGTTAACCTCAGCAACGATTATGGAAGCATTATTTTGGACCGTATCGATGGCCACGCCAAAATCAGCTGTGACTACGGTAAATTGGAAATTGGAGAGCTACGTGGTCGCAACAATGAACTACGTTTCGACTACACTTCCCGATCAACCTTCGATTACATCAACAGTGCCGAGATCATTGCGGATTATTCCGGGTTTACCATCGAAAAGGCAGGCAACCTCAACATTAAGGCGGACTATACCAATGCAGTCGTGGAAGAAATGGACAACCTGCAATACGGCAGTGATTATGGTTCCATCGACGTTAGGAACGTAAACAATGTGGAAGGCAACGGGGACTATATCGGTGTAAAACTGGGCAATGTACACGGGAACGTAGCCATCACCAGCGACTATGGGTCCATTAAAATTGATCGCATGGCCGCCGATGCCGGAAATATTGAGATTGGTTCAGATTACACGGGCATCAAGATTGGTTATGACCCGGCTTACCACTTCGATTTTGAAATCAGTACGGAATATGCCGGTGTAAGCGGCAAGGAAGATTTTGAAATCAACATCAGTAAGGAAAAATCGACCGAAAAATATTATCGTGGGTTCTATGGCAAGGCCAATTCTGGAAACAGGGTCAGCATTACCAGCGACTACGGGGGTATCTCATTTTATCAAAATTAATAGCAATCAAAAAACAATTTAAACACAAGATCATGAAAAAACTTATCACTTTTGCCCTAGCCTTGGGAATGATAGCCTGTACCAACGCCCAGTGGGGCAAACGGGTCAAAGGAAACGGGGATTACGTAACCTTGGAACGCTCTGTTGGGGAGTATGATGGCGTTGCCCTTGCAGGTTGGTTTGATGTGGAACTGGTTTCTGGGACCGAAGGCGAACTGACCCTTGAAGGCGAATCCAACCTTTTGGAGCACATTAAAACCGAGGTCAAGAACGGGAAACTGATTATTAAGGCCGAAAATGGCATGAACCTTAGGCCATCCAGTTGGAACAGGGGAATCCGCATTACGGTTCCCATATCTTCCATCGACTTTGTAAGCCTATCCGGTTCAGGGGACATCGTAGGAAAAACGACAATTCAAGCGGATAAGTTCGATGCCAGTATGTCTGGTTCCGGGGATGTATCGCTGACGATAGAAGCCAACGAGCTGGAAGCTGCCCTTTCGGGTTCCGGGGATATCAACCTATCCGGAAAAGTAACCGATTTTTCAGTTTCGGTTTCTGGTTCCGGGGACATCAAAGCTTTTGATTTAGAGGCTGAATTTGTGGAGGCCACCGTTTCAGGCTCGGCCGATATCAAAGTGACCGCAAACCAATCCTTGGATGCCAGGGTTTCGGGTTCTGGAGACATCCAGTACAGGGGAAATCCAAAAAAGGTACATTCCAAGGCCTCTGGCTCGGGGGATATTACGAAAGTGTAAATCATTAACCTTAAAGCCTACCATTAGCAGATAATGAACTGATTTCATAATTCAACCTCCCAAATCGTTAAATTATGATCAAACTAAAAATTACTTGGAAGTATTGTATCGCTTTCTATTGTATCGGCATGCTTTACGCATCGCTACATGAATTAATCCATCATTTTGCTGGATATGTTGTTTGTGGAGAATGGGGGGTTAAAACCTTCAATTATTTTAGTACCGCGTGCGACGGTGAACCAAAAGCTCACATAGCCACCTATGCGGGGCCCATCTTCACTTTTATCATGATGTACATTGGTGCTTATCTCTTGAATGAAAAGTTTTCCAACTACACGAAGCATTTAGGGTTTGCAATGATTTTTGCTCAAATTCCCTTGCAACGAATGGTGAACCCCTTTTTTAGAATGAACGATGAATATTATGCCACTGCACAACTGTTTGGAGCAACGGACATCGTGTACTGGTCAGTTATAATCATTATTTGGGCAATTTGTATTCCTCCACTGGTAAAGGCATACAAAGCCATTCAGAATAAGCACAGAATATGGTGGTTTTTATTCTATTTGGTCCTTTTCCCATATCTCTTGGTGGGCCCATTTTTCATGGGATTGGAATATTTAATGGTACATGAGGAGTTTTTGAATCAACAAATCATTGGTATAGGTTTACTGTTCATTATTAATGAGGTCCTGACTATCGTAGCTTATTATTTTACTAAAAAGTATATTGACCCCTTTAGGGCATAGACGAATCCAAAATGACCACATAAAACAGGTCTAAAAAGCGGTAACATTTGAACTTTGTCAGGTTGAGCGCAGTCGAAACCCATTGATTATAATTGTGTCTCTAGTTCTCGACTGCGCTCGAACTGACAGGTAAACTGCTTTTTAGACCTTTCTTTTACATAAATCAAGAGTCATTGTTCTAGCAACGCTCCAATTTCCTTCCAAGTCACCAAATAGATGTTTTCTTCTTCCAAGATTTGGGCACATGCTTCACTGGTAAAGAAATTATAGTCCTGTTGGCGCCATCTAGCACCCCAATAGGGATGCTCCACGGACATGCCCTGACTTTCCAAATTATCAAATCCGCAGTGTATGATCATCACATGGACACCCGGTTCCATATTACGGAGGGTATTGGCATAATAAGCAGCCATGTCCGTATCAAAATCAGCGGGCCCTGCTCCAAATATTTGATTCACGAGAACAGGCTGTTTGGTACCTTCCTTGCCTCCAAGCCCTTCGATTTGATGATTGATCATAGCCGGAATACCATACTCCTTGGCCAGATTCACATAAAGCTCGTAGTATTTCGGGTCTGTGGAAAACAAGCACCCCATGTGACTATCCAAGTGGGTAGGTTGGATACCCATGGCAATGGCTTTATCTATTTGGGCCCTTAACTCGATTTCCACTTCCTCAATTTTGGCATTTTTCCAAAGTTGTGCACAATCGGGATAGAAATAGCCATTGTCGTCCAACAAGCTGGACACCTCTGATTTTGATGCCACCGGCCCCCATCTTAAATAGTTCCATTCACTGGTCAAGGTTAGATGGATACCCATATCATGGTCTGGGTTGGCTTTGGCATATTCGGCCACCTCGGGCAACCATGGGGTTGGCACCATTATACTGGCACTGTTTACCGAACCTTCCTTGAAGGCTTTGAACGTGGCCTGGTTTGCGGTATGTATGACCCCAAGATCATCGGCATGCACAATCAATAGCTTGGCATCGGAGGGATATCCTAAACGTTCTTGAACGCTTTTTTGAGCCTGAATCTGTACTGCCATAAATAACAAGGAAAAGGAAATAATAAAAATTTGTTTCATCTGCTTAGCTTTTTTTGTTGACCCTAGTGAGCAAAAAGATACCGATTACAAAAAACAACCCCAAAAAGATGGTGCTGTTGCGCATGCTTCCCGTAAGTTGTGCCACGATACCGTACATGAGCGTGCCAATGATGATGCCTATTTTTTCGGCCACATCGTAAAAACTGAAAAAGGAGGTGGTATCGGTAGTATCCGGCAAAAATTTGGAGTAGGTGGACCGCGATAGTGCCTGTATACCTCCCATCACCACACCGACCAATCCAGCCGCGATATAGAAATCCATGGGAGTTTGTAAAAAATAGGCATAAATGCAAAGTAGCCCCCATATCACATTGATCACGATCAATGTTTTGATGTTTCCATACGCCTTGGATGCCCTTGCCGTAAGTGTTGCCCCCAAAATGGCCACGATCTGTATCAACAATATACTTATGATGAGTCCCATGGTGCGTTCATTATCCGAACCCCAAACAATTTCTTCTTCCCCAAAGTAAGTGGCAATCAGCATAATGGTCTGTACCGCCATGCTGTAAGTGAAAAATGCCCCCAAATAGCGTTTCAGTCTCCTGTTTTCTCCGAGTTGATGCCATACGAGCTTTAATTCCTTGAAACCGTTCAAAATGATATGGTGTCGCTCCCCTTCCCGTTTATACCCTTTGGGTAAATGTTTAAATGTATACTGACTGAACAATATCCACCAAATGCCTACGGAGATAAAAGAGTACTTCATCGCCTTGATTTCAGCAATTTCACCACCATTATCGGTGATGCCAAAAAATTCCGGTTCCATCACCATAAACAAATTGAACACCAAAAGTATGACGCTGCCCACATAGCCCAAAGAGAATCCTTTGGCACTGATACTGTCCTGTTGCTCTGGATAGGCGATGTCTGGCAAATACGAATTATTGATGGCAAAACTCACCCAAAACCCTACTAGTCCAAAAAAGTAACAGGCCAGTCCAAAATAGATGTTTTCCAACGAGAACCAGTACAGTCCTATGCAAGAGGCGGCCCCCAGATAGCAGAAAAACTTGAGGAACACCTTTTTGTTCCCCAAATAATCGGCCACCCCGGAAACAAGCGGGGTTACGATTGCTATGAAAACAAAGGCCAAAGAAGTCACATAGCTGATCAAAGGAGCTCTTGCAATCTCGCCTCCAAATAGTGTTACTTGCTCAATCCCAGCGGTACGGAACAGTAGCCCATAAAAAAGTGGAAAAATGGCGGATGAGATTACCAAACTGTACACCGAATTGGCCCAATCATAAAAAGCCCATGCGTTCAACAGTTTTTTACTTCCTTTTAATGCCAATGTCTGTGCCATGTCCTATCATAAAAAAATGTCACTTCGCTTCCTTGGAAAAACCCATTTTTGGTATCGTTTGGATTTTTCGTCTGTTTCGAAGTGACATTCCCAATTGTTTATTTTGATTTATTTGAAGGAGGTTACCCCAAATTTACGGGCTTCCTGTTTGGCTGCCGGTGCCCATGCCGTCAAATTATTGATTCTGGTGTCGTTGGAGGGATGGGTGCTCAAAAACTCCGGCGGTGCCTGTCCTCCCGATTTTGCTTTCATGCGTTTCCAAAGTTCGGCAGCTTCACTGGGATCGTATCCTGCAATGGCCATGATCTGAAGTCCTATCCTGTCAGCCTCTGTTTCATGGCTTCTACTAAAGGGCAACATGACCCCCACCTGTGAACCAATACCATACGCCTGATTGAACATATTTCGTTTTTCTGGGTCTTGGATCGCCACATTCCCTGCCACGGCACCAATTTGTTGCAAGGTTCCCGCACTCATACGTTGCGCACCATGGTCGGCCAAGGCATGTGCCACCTCATGGCCCATTACAACCGCTACGCCCGTTTCGTTCTGGGTAATCGGTAATATTCCGGTGTAAAAAACAATCTTACCACCCGGCATGCACCAAGCATTCACGGTCTCATCTTGAACCAAATTATATTCCCATTTGTAATCCTTAAGGTATCCAGGGTACCCATTGGCATCCAGCCAGCGTTCAGCGGCAGAAGCAATGCGTTGCCCTACCCGTTGTATCATCTCGGCTTCTGAAGTTCCCTTTACCACCTTGTTACTCTCCAAAAATTGGTCGTACTGGGCAAATGCCATGGGGAACATTTGACTATTGGAGTAAAAATTAAGGGTACTCTTTCCTGTAAACGGATTGGTCTTGCAAGCCGATACCATGAGGAAAGCCACCGCTATCAAAACTATTTTTTTCATATGGCTGTAGTGTTTTTGTCTTCTGAATTTACAAAAATTTATTTTCCGAAAATGTGAAGTTCCGTGAAATCCTTGCTCACTTCAATGGAGTTGTTTCCATTCAGTTTGATATCGTCCAGACTCACCTCTTCGTTATCCAGCTCCACGGAATCAATCTTAAAGGGCAGACCGTGGAAACTCATCTTAAAATTCTTGTACGGGGTGATGTAGTTACCATCCTTGAATTGCTGGATGATCAATTCGTTTTTCTTTCCTGTCAATTTGAATCGCCTCAAGCTGAAACGCCCCTTTTTATAATCGTACCCTTCTTGTTGGTCTTCGTACACCTGGGAATTTTCGGTTCCTTCCTTATAATAGACATCGATAACAAGCTTTTCGATTTCCTTTTCCCCTATGTATTGCTGCACAGGGTATTTCGGGATCATAGCCCCTTCTTTGATGAACAGTGGGATTCGGTGGATTTCCGCAGAAACCCATCTTTCGATACCGCCTTCATTGAGCTCATCGGTCCAGTAGTTGTACCAATTTCCCTTTGGGAAGTACATTCTTCTGCCCTGTGCGTTGGGTTCCTGCACGGGACAGACCAATATTTGTTTTCCAAAGATGAACTCATCCGTACGGAAATGCGTTTGCTGGTCCTCTTGATCGTAAAACACCAAGGACTGCAACATGGGAAAGCCCTGTTTAATGTAGTTGTAGAACATGGTGTAGAGATAGGGCATCAATTGATACCTCAACTCGATAAATTCCCGGACAATATCGGTTATCTCCTCTCCAAACGACCATGGCTCCTGATCGCCGTGGTCACCACTGGAATGTACCCTGCAAAAAGGATGGAACACCGCCAATTGCATCCAACGGGCAAAAAGTTCTCCATTGGGCTGCTCGGCAAATCCACCAATATCGGAACCTACAAAAGAATATCCGCTCATGCACATGCGCTGCATCTGTACATTGGCAATCCATAAATGTTCCCAAGTGGCCACATTATCGCCCGTCCAAGTGGCACAGTAACGCTGGGTACCAGCATAGGCCGCCCTAGTAAGTACAAAGGGACGTCGCGGAAACATATATTTTTTGACCCCTTCGTAAGTGGCCCTAACCATCTGCATGCCATAAACGTTGTGTGCTTTTCTGTGGCTACATGGATGCCCATCGTAATCGTGGCGTACATCGAGATTGGCCGTTTTGGTAGGCACTTCCATTACCGCAGGTTCATTCATGTCGTTCCAAACACCGCTCACGCCCATATCGGCAATCATCTCTTTGTATAGACCGGCCCACCATTCCCGTACTTCTGGATTGGTAAAATCAGGGAATTTGCACTCCCCGGGCCATACTTTTCCCTTAAAATGCGGTCCATCGGCCCTTCTACAAAAGTATCCGTGGTCCATGGCCTGTTGGTACACCCAATAATCGCGGTCTATTTTGATCCCCGGATCGATCATGGTGATGACCTTAAATCCATCTTCCGCCATTTCCGCTATCATCTTCTTCGGATTGGGGAAATGTTGGTTGTTCCAAGTAAAACAGCGGAACCCTTCCATATAATCGATATCCAAATAAATGGCGTCACACGGAATCTTCAGTTTTCTAAAAGTTGATGCAATATCCTTCACCTTATCCTCTGGAAAATAGCTCCATTTGGATTGATGAAACCCAAGGGCCCATAGTGGTGGAAGCTCAGGAACGCCCGTCAAATCCGTATAAGATTCCACTACATCCTTCATTTTGGGTCCGTAGAAGAAATAATAGTTCATTTCCCCACCATCTGCCCAAAAACTGGTTACGTTCCGTTTCTCGTTGGCAAAATCAAAATAGGTGCTGAAGGAATTGTCGAAAAATATACCATAGGCAATGCTTTCCTTGAGACCCACGTAAAACGGGATAGATTTGTACAAAGGTTCTTGGTCCTTGCCGTAGGCATAGGAATCGGTTACCCAGTTGTTCACCCGCTTACCCTTCAGGTTGGTGTGCGAGGCCTTGTCTCCCATACCGTAGTAACTTTCCCCTGCATGGCAAATTTTACTCATTTTTACCACGTTGCCCCCATAATCGAAGTTCTCCTCCCAATGGAAACCAAGCTCGTCCTCCGCTAAAATTACCCCATCCAAATCTACAATCTGCACCTTGAGGTTGGTCTTGTTGATATAGATCTTGATCTTCGCCGTGGTGATCACGTACTCCGGAATCTCATCTTCTACGGTAAGCTCATTATACCCAAGGTTCACATCTTCACTAATGGCATAGGAAAAATCGGGTTCAAACACATGTTCGGTGGCATATCTGAATCGGACAACACTGTCCCTTAGAATGGTGACTTGCAAAATGACCCCGTTCTGGGTGGTGAAGTATAGTTTGTCGTTTTCCTGTTTAAAATCGACTATATGGTTAGGGAACTGATTTCCCGTTCTGGCTATTTCTGTATTGGTTATCATCTATAATCAGTTGAGGCTAGCAAAAGAAACACAAAAGCCTGAATAATTAAAAATATGTTTTGAAAAGCAATCAACTACAACGTTGTAGCTTTGCTTTTATCGGTATACGACCACGCCCAATGGCGGTAGATTCATCAAAACGGACTGTTCCTGCCCGTTCCAAGAGGTCTTGGAGGGTTTCATGGTCTTTTTGCCCATGCCACTTCCCGAATATTTTTTGTCATCACTGTTAAAAACCAATTTAAGCGTAGTGCTTTTTGGCACCCCTACCCTATAATTTTCCCTTGGGACCGGGGTGAAGTTGCAAACAATAATCAAGTCGTCCTTTGGGTCGTTGCCTTTCCGAATGTACGAAATCACCGAGTTCTCTTGGTCGTTGTACTCAATCCACTGAAAACCTTCTGGCTGGAACTGTTTCTCATAGAGTGCCGGACTTGTTTTGTACAGTTTGTTCAGGTCCTTGATGACCTCCTGTATTCCCGAATGAAAGTCGTATTGGGTCAAATGCCAATCCAAGCTTTCCTGAAAATTCCATTCGGAAGACTGTCCAAATTCACCTCCCATGAACAACAAATTACCTCCAGGATGGGTAAACATGTAGCCATAAAGCAACCTCAAATTGGCAAAGCGCTGCCATTCATCGCCTGGCATTCGGTACAGTAAGGATTGTTTGCCATAGACTACCTCATCATGGGAAAAGGGCAGCATAAAATTTTCCGTAAAGGCGTAGGTAAGGCTAAAACTTATGGAGTTCAAATCATACGAACGATGGATCGGGTCTTTTTTAAAGAACTCCAAGGTATCGTGCATCCAGCCCATCATCCATTTCATGCCAAAACCCAATCCTCCGTAATGTACAGGTTTGGTAACGCCTGTAAAGGCAGTGGATTCTTCGGCAATGGTCTGTACCCCTTTAAAACTGGCATAGACCTCTTGGTTCATTTCTTGCAGGAAGGATATGGCTTCTAAATTTTCGTTGTTTCCATAAATATTGGGCTCCCATTCTCCATCTTCACGGGAGTAATCCAAATAAAGCATGGAAGCCACGGCATCCACGCGCAATCCGTCCACATGATATTGATCGAGCCAAAAAATGGCGTTGCTGATCAAAAATGCCCGTACTTCGTTACGTCCATAATTAAAGATCAAACTTTTCCAGTCGGGATGATAACCCCTTCGTCTATCTGGATGTTCATACAGGTGAGATCCGTCGAAAAAGCCCAAACCGTGGGCATCTTCGGGAAAGTGGGATGGCACCCAATCCAGAATCACCCCAATGCCCCTTTGGTGCAAGGCATCTACCAAAACCTTAAAATCCTCAGGCTTGCCAAAACGCGAGGTCGGCGCAAAGTAACCCGTTAGTTGATATCCCCAAGAAGGGTCGTACGGGTATTCCATAACGGGCATAAACTCCACATGGGTAAAGCCCATTTCCTCCACATAATCGGCCAATTCCTTTGCCATTTCCAAATAACTCAGCGATTGCCAACCATTCTTCTTTTTCCAAGAGCCCAAATGGACCTCATAAACCGAATACGGTTTGTCCAATGCGTTCTTTTCTTCACGGGTTTCCATCCAGCCGCTGTCCTTCCACTTGTAATTATCGTCCCAAACCAACGATGCCGTTTGTGGAGGCTGCTCGCAGAAACGGGCAAATGGGTCCGCCTTTTCGGTCCAGATATCGTTGTTATGGGATTGTATTTTGTATTTGTACTTGATTCCTTTGTCAACTCCCGGAATAAAACCCTCCCAGATTCCGCTGCTGTCCCAGCGCACATTCAATTGGTGCTCTCCAACGGTCCAATAGTTGAAATCGCCAATTACACTGACCGACTTTGCCGAAGGTGCCCAAACAGCGAAATACGTCCCTTTTACCCCATCGACTTCGGTGAGGTGCGACCCTAATTTGTCATACAGGCGAAAATGCTTTCCAGATTTAAAAAGATTGATATCAAACTCCGTAAAAAAACTGTGTGGAACTACCTTTGACATAAAAGTGTTTTTAGTGCTTATACAATAATACGCAACTTTAGGGAAGAATACGATTTTGATAATCGGTTTGCCATTAAAATCATTTTTTTTTCAAAAAGTGGAACGCTTTTTGATTTTAATGCGTTAACAGTTAAAAGTAACACAAATCCAAAATCCAAAAATCATGAATAAATTTAGTACAATTTTAGGAGCAGTTATCGTTTTTGTTTTCGCGGCTTGCGAAGGCCCACAAGGTCCTCCGGGCTTTGACGGGTTGGATGGCCTAGATGGTGCTCCCGGCGCTCCAGGTATCCAAGGACAGGTAGTGGAAGTAGAGGGAGTTGACTTTGGCTATGATGCCGAAGCCAATCTCTTCAGTACCCTGATCACCTTTTCTGATGTGACCAATTTTGAGGTATTCGAATCGGATGCCGTATTGGTATATCGCCACGACGGGGTTATCGATTTAAGCGATGGCTCCACTGCAGATGCATGGACACAAATACCACAGAATTACTTTTTGCCAGGTGGAACCATTCAATATGTGTTTTCCCATACTTTTGTGGACCTGGAGCTGTTTATCGATGGTAATTTCGATTTATCCACCCTTAGCACGGACTTTACGGACAATCAGCTGTTCCGTATCGTATTCATACCGAGCGAATATGCCCAATCTCCGGATTTTGATGCCTCCAACATTGACAGCGTGATGTCCAAATTACAGATCAATGAAGGACAGGTAATCCAGTTGGACCTTCAATAAATCACATAAAAAGGATATTTTAAGTCCCATTGAAAATCAATGGGACTTTTTTTATGTTAATTTTGAAAGGATAGCCATAAAAAGTCGTCCAATTATAAAAAAACAAGAATGGGAAAAAGATTGCTATTGATTGCATTGGTAGTTTTGACCGGATGCAAGGGAAACTCACAGGAAGAAAAAAAGGAGACCGAAAAAGAAACCACCTTTAAGGTGAACAAAACGGATGCCGAATGGCGTGCCGAGCTTACCGATATGGAATACTACGTGCTGCGCAAGGCTGCCACAGAAAATGCTTTCTCCAGTGAACTATTGGACATTAAGGAAAAGGGCACCTACGTATGTGCCGGTTGTGGCACTCCCCTATTCAAGAGCGAGCATAAATTCGACTCAGGAACCGGATGGCCCAGTTTTGATAGGGAAATCGAGGGCAATGTGGCCTACGACGTGGATTATAAAATTGGAGTGGCCCGTACCGAAGAGCATTGCGCCGTGTGCGGAGGGCATTTGGGGCACGTATTCAACGATGGTCCACGGAATACCACTGGGAAAAGACATTGCATCAATGGAGCCGCGCTTGATTTTATTCCGGATAACCCATAATTTGGCATAAAAAATTTCTATGGATAAGAAATATGGGGTAAACAAAACCGAAGAAGAATGGAAACAGCAACTTTCCCCTGAGGAATATTATGTTCTGAGGCAAAAGGGTACCGAACGGCCCTATACCGGAAAGTTCGACCTTCATTTTGAAGATGGCAACTACCACTGTAAAGCCTGCAATGCCAAACTTTTTGAAAGTGAGCACAAATTTGAAAGCGGTTGTGGTTGGCCTTCTTTTGATCAAGCTGTTGAAGGCGCCATCGAGTACATTCGGGATACCAGCCATGGTATGGTACGCACCGAAACGGTCTGCGCCAACTGCGGTAGCCATTTGGGACATGTTTTTAATGATGGGCCTCGGGAAACCACGGGGCAACGGTACTGCATCAATTCAGTGAGCATCGATTTTGACCCAGAAGGTTAAATTCTTCCCCGAACAACCATTTTTTCAGATTTCACAAACGAATCCAAATTTGAGTTTTACAACTTGGGAAATGGAGATTGATTTGCGTACTTTTGCAGCTGCCATTCAACGGCAGGTTTTTATCTAACAACTAAAATCAAAATCTAATGAGCAAGTTCGATATAATTGTTTTGGGAAGTGGTCCAGGTGGATACGTTACTGCCATCAGGGCATCACAATTAGGTTTCAAAACAGCCATTATAGAAAAGGAAAGTTTGGGAGGTGTATGTCTAAATTGGGGATGTATCCCTACCAAGGCCCTTCTTAAATCCGCTCAGGTTTTTGAATATCTGAAACATGCCGAAGATTATGGTTTGAATGCCAAAGATGTAAGCCATGATTTTGATGCCGTTGTAAAGAGAAGCCGAAGCGTGGCCGATGGCATGAGCAAAGGGGTCCAATTCTTGATGAAAAAGAACAAGATCGAGGTCATCAATGGATTTGGAAAACTAAAAAAAGGAAAAAAAGTAGAAGTAAAAGCTGAGAACGGTGATACTACCGAGTATTCAGCGGACCATATCATCATCGCCACTGGGGCTCGTAGCCGCGAGTTGCCTAGCCTTCCCCAAGACGGCAAAAAAGTCATTGGGTACCGTGAGGCCATGACCTTGGAAAAACAGCCCAAGAAAATGATTGTGGTAGGCAGTGGTGCCATCGGAATGGAGTTTGCCTATTTCTATCACTCCATGGGTACCGAGGTTACCGTAGTGGAATATATGCCGAACATTGTGCCCGTAGAGGACGAGGATATTTCCAAACAATTGGAACGTAACTTCAAAAAATCGGGCATCAAAATCAAGACTTCCGCAGAGGTGACCAAGGTGGATACGTCTGGTGATGGCGTAAAAGCAACGGTAAAGACCCAAAAAGGCGAAGAAGTTTTGGAAGCTGACATCGTACTATCCGCAGTAGGAATCAAAACAAACATCGAGAATATTGGATTGGAAGATGTGGGCATCGCCACAGACCGTGACAAAATATTGGTGAACGACTACTACCAAACCAACATACCCGGTTACTTTGCCATTGGCGATGTAACCCCAGGACAGGCATTGGCGCACGTTGCCTCGGCTGAAGGTATTATTTGTGTAGAAAAATTAGCAGGAATGCACGTAGAGCCCTTGGATTACGGCAATATTCCAGGATGTACTTACTGTATCCCCGAAATCGCCTCTGTTGGGTTGACAGAAAAGCAAGCCAAGGAAAAAGGATATGATCTTAAGATCGGTAAATTCCCGTTTTCGGCGAGCGGTAAGGCCAAAGCCGCAGGAACCCCTGATGGTTTTGTAAAAGTAATCTTTGATGCCAAATACGGGGAATGGTTGGGTTGCCATATGATCGGTGTTGGGGTAACCGACATGATCGCAGAAGCCGTAGTGGCCAGAAAACTGGAGACTACCGGCCATGAAGTACTGAAAGCAGTCCACCCTCACCCTACCATGAGCGAAGCGGTAATGGAAGCGGTTGCGGATGCTTACGATGAAGTAATCCACCTATAACCTATGCTTAAGATTTTTAGGGCCACTGCTATTTTAGAAGGTATTTCCTATCTACTCCTTTTCGGAATGACCATGCCGTTGAAGCATTGGGCGGATATTCCTGAACCAAACCAAGTGGTTGGGATGGCACATGGAATATTGTTTATTCTATACGTAGTGGTGGCCATTGTTTTTTGTTGGGAACGCAAATGGAAGCTCAGAAGATTTGTTATACTTTTTATAGCCTCCCTACTTCCCTTCGGGACGTTTTATGCTGACAAAAAGTACTTGAAGGAACTAGCCTAAAAAACTCTGGATCGCCAAATCATAACTCTGCAGGCCAAACCCAAGGATTACTCCCTTAGCGACCGGTGCTATGTAGGATACATGGCGATATGCCTCGCGCTCGTGCGTGTTGGAAATATGTACCTCGATTACCGGAGATTCCACCGCTTTTACCGCATCACCAATGCCAACGGAGGTATGGGTGTAGGCAGCGGCGTTTAAAATGATACCATCATAATCGAACCCTACTTCTTGAATTTTAGCAATAATTTCCCCTTCAATATTGGATTGATAGTATGACAGTTCCACCTCGGGGAATTTGGATTGAAGCGTTGCAAAATAGTCCTCGAAAGTGGTACTCCCGTAGATTTCGGGTTCACGCTTTCCCAAGAGGTTGAGGTTAGGTCCGTTGATGATGATTAATTTCATGCTTTCAAAAATACAATAAAAAGAAAAGAGACTGTCTAAAAAGCAGTTTGCCTGTCAGTTCGAGCGCAGTCGAGAACTTAAAACACATTGAAAATCAATGGGTTTCGACTGCGCTCAACCTGACAAAGCTCAACTATTACTGCTTATTAGATAGCCTCTTTATTCTGCTATTTTCTGTTCTTTAATTAATGGCGAATTGAAGTCCAAAGCCGAATGCGCCAACCTCGTTGTCGCCCACATCGCTAAGTACCACAGAAGGGCGCCAATCAAAATTGATGACAAAGGGCACCCCATCTACTTTAAAGTCGAGCCCCAAATGCGGACGCAATGCAAAAATATTATCCGAATTCTTGATAAAAATAATACTGGGACCAACCCCAGCGTACCAGCGCAAACCCTTTGCCCTAAAAAATTCCTTGTGATAGGAGTACAAAAAGGTTGCAATGGTGGCATTGTCCTCAAAGCCCAAATCTCCCTGGCCAACATGGTTATCGGAAAAAAAGTATTTTCCCGTGGCCCCGAAAAAAGTGGCGTCATCATAAAGGTCAATTCCCAATCCCAGAGCGGCCCGATAATTGGTTTGGGCCTTTACCGCCAAATGTCCAAGCATTCCAATTGCAAAAACTAAAAGTAATTTTCTCATTTTCTAAACATAATTAATGGTTAATATTCATGGTTTACTTGCAAGTTTTGGGGTTATGAACAGTTATTTTTAATTGATTTAGAACAAAAACAACAAGCCCACAGCAATCATGGAGTAGTCGTAATTGTCACTTATGGTTGTATAGGAAACATTCAATTCGGTGTTTCCGTTAATGTTGTAGCCAATCATGGGGCGCACATAAAATCCACCATCGTTTCCTTCATTTATTCCAATGGCATAGCCCACATCGGCCCCGAGCTTAAAATCGTAGGTAGGATAAAGTCGGAATGCAGCTGCCGCCGGGATATATTGGATATCCGGAAAATCAACTTCCACTGCAACCGGACCAATATCTTCGGTCGATGTGTTCCCAAAGGCATTCATAAATCCTGTCGCCAAACCTACATCCACCATTTCGGATACGGACCAGTGATATCCCAAATCGAGACCCAGCTCAAAATTGGAAAAATCGGAAATATCGCCTAGCGGCACACCAACATGGACTCCCGCTTTAAAACTTGTTCGGTCCACATGCTGTGCACTGGACGAATAACTGATGGCAACCATCGCTAGAATTGCCATTACAAAGGTTTTTTTACTCATGGTTGTATTTTTTCTACCTGAAAAACGCATGGATGACCAAAAAAGTACCTTTTGTAATATTTTTCCTATAAAATTCTTTCATTCTAAAATGCAGCATGGTTTGCTTGCCGAAAATTAGCGAAATAAATCATGTTGGAAGTGGCCAATTGACGGATGCCCCTTTTGAATTGACCAATGCCCCTTCCCGATCAACAGAAGGGTTTTTGCAATTAGTTTTATGGTGTTCAGGAAGTAGTTAAGCAAACCGCAAAATATGAAAATTGATTTATGAAATCTGGTTACATCAGAATAGCTATTCCAGCATGATGAAATCAAAAACTCGCTAGGAACAAGCTTATATTTTGATCAGGGTTCGGTTTCTCCCTTTCCATATTCTCTTTTATAAATACGCACAATTACCAAAAATAGACTGACCAGCAACGGTCCAAAAATCAAACCTATAAATCCAAATAAAGGGATACCCACCAAAACCCCGATCAAGGTTACAAGTGGGTGAACATCATCGAGCTTTTTAAGGACGTACAATCGAATAAGGTTATCGGTAGATCCTACCACTATGGACCCATATAACAAGACACCCCAGGCCTGAAAATGATCCCCATTGGACAGGGACAACACAAATACGGGTAATGTACCCAATAGGTTACCTACAAAGGGAATCATGGAACCAATGGTGACCATAATGGCCCAAAAAAGGGCATTGTCAACACCAAAGATCAGAAAACCTATTAAGGCCACGACCCCTTGTGCAAAAGCGACCAAAGGAATTCCCAAGGTATTGGCACGGACAATTTCCCTTACCTCATCCCCGATTATCTTCAAATTATGATTTCCGATAGGTATGTACTCATAAAGCGATTCGTATAACTTTTTTTGATTGGTGAGCATGTAAAACAATAGAAAGTACATTATGGAAATTGCTATGACCGCGTTAAAAGTACCTCCCGCAAGTCCCTGTAAATTTGAGGTAAGCCATTCCGTTACCGCAGAGGCATCCACTTGGGAAGTGAGCTTGAATCCTACGTAATCTTCGAGCGTTTGCAATTGGGATTTGATCATGGAGGTTATCTGCTCCGAATTTTCCGCGGCCTTACGGATTCTTTTCCCAAGCATAAAAAATGCTCCTGCTATGGGAAGTAGAATGATAAAAAAGGAGGTCAACATTAAAAGAATTGCAGACAATGTGGAATTCCATCCCTTGTCCTCCAATTTTTCCATGGGCCTTTTTAAAAGGACAAACAAAGTAATGGTACCAAGAATACCCGAAAAATAGGGAGCAATTTCCGAGAAAATCAACCCCGCCATCAAAAGAATCAAGAGAAGGATAAAAATCTGTCGTACTATTTTGGAGGGTATTTGTTTCATCTATTATCTGTAGGTTGTTACGATTCCTCGTGATTGAATCAGCTTAGGTAGATGGGCTTCATTTTTTAATGACCATCACAAAACATGGTCAAATTGAAAAAACAAACATGATCGGCTTACCCCATTCAAGATTTTTATTGCCCTTAAAACTATTTTAAGTTGGTTCAGAATATGCTATTGCGTTAACAATTAAAGGGTTGACGTTAAGTAATTTAAGCTTCACGTCTTAGTTTACCGATAGTATTAATCATTAAAAACAAAATATATGAATACTGATCAGCTAGAAGGCAAATGGAAACAAGTAAAAGGAAAGTTTAAACAAAAATATGGGGAGGTAACCGATAACGACCTTTCTTATTCCGAAGGAAAATTCGAAGAGATGCTCGGAAGGGTACAAGAAAAAACAGGAAAATCCAAAGAAGCATTAAAAAAGGAAATCGAAAGCTTATAATCCCCTTCCTTTAATAACAAAAAGTCCCCGTCTCACGACGGGTTTTTTATTTTAAAATCGATTTACCGTTGCGCCGAAGAATCTAAGTGAAATAATCATACCTGTATAAGCATAGTTCCATAATCCATTTATCTTTAAATAAAATTGAACTACACAAAAATCAACCTAAGAGTACCATGGGTTGATATATATTTGTGATGATGAATTGGCAGCAGGCGATTAAGGATTATCAAAATTACTTAAAGATAGAGCGAGGGCTCTCTCCAAACTCCATTGTGAACTACACCATGGATTTGGAAAAACTCCAAAGTTATCTGGACGAATACTCCATTGCCGAAAAACCGGTCCATATTCGCAGAGAAACAGTTCAAGAATTTATTTACAGCATTGCCAAAGTGGTTACCCCGAGGACCCAGGCCAGGATAATTTCCGGTTTGAAAGGATTCTTTAACTATCTGGTTTTTGAGGATTACCGGGAAGACAACCCCATGGATTTAATCGAGACCCCAAAAATTGGACGCAAACTTCCAGACACCCTTTCCGAAACAGAAATCAACAGCCTGATTGCCGCTATCGACCTCTCCAAACCAGAAGGCGAACGTAACCGGGCGATTATCGAAACCCTGTATGGCTGTGGTCTGCGTGTTTCCGAACTCATCCACCTCAAACTATCCGACCTTTATTTTGATGAGGATTTTATCCAAGTGACGGGCAAGGGCAACAAACAGCGTTTTGTTCCCATTAGCGGCATCAACCAGAAATACATCAACATATATCGAAATGAGGTGCGTGTACATTTGCCCGTTCAAAAGGAACACGAGGATATTGTTTTCTTGAATCGAAGGGGCAAACAGCTAACTCGAGCCATGATTTTCACCATTGTAAAGCAACTTGCTGAAAAAGTGGGATTGCACAAAAACATCAGCCCACATACCTTTCGGCATTCCTTTGCGACCCATCTACTGGAAAACGGAGCCGATTTGAGGGCCATTCAACAAATGTTGGGCCATGAAAGCATTACCACCACCGAAGTGTACATGCACGTAAACCGTTCACATTTAAGCAAGGTTCTTAATGAGTTTCATCCAAGGAGAAAAAAAGATTAATCACGCATTAAGGTATCCTTTTCCACTTTATTCTGTTTTTTAAACGGCCGGATTATCAATCGGGCCTCACGATCAAATCGGACATAATTGTACACCCAATTGATGAAGACTACTACGCGGTTCCTAAAACCGATCAGAAAATACAGGTGGACGAACATCCATACGAACCAAGCGAACACGCCTTGAAATTTAAACTTGGGCAAGTCCACAACCGCCTTGTTCCGGCCAACAGTGGCCATGCTTCCTTTATCTTTATAAACAAAGGGCTTCATGGATTTACCTTCAACCAGACGCACCAAATTATCCCCTAAATTTCTGCCTTGTTGCATGGCAGGCTGTGCCATCATGGGATGTCCATGCGGAAAAGCCTCGGTGGTCATTTGCGCCACATCTCCAATGGCAAAGATATTCTCGAACCCTTCCACTTGGTGAAATTCATTTACCCGCAACCTGTTGCCATGGCTCAGATAATTGGCCCCATCCAAACCTTTTAGGCTAACCGCCCTTACACCTGCCGCCCAAACCAAGGTTTCCGCATCAAAAATGGTGTTGGTATTGGTGGTTATACGCTTGCCATCATAATCGGTGACCCGAATATTTTTCCAAACGTTCACTCCCAATTCCTCCAAAAACTTCTCCGCTTTTCGGGAGGCTACTTCGCTCATGGCGGGCAGCAGCCTGTCTCCTGCCTGCACCAAATTGATTTGGGCCCTACGGGTGTCCAGGTCGGGATAATCCTTGGGCAGGATTCCCTTTTTGATTTCGGCCAGGGCCCCGGCAAGTTCCACTCCCGTAGGTCCTCCCCCAACAATTACAAAATTCATAAGGGCATCCCTTTCATGGAGGTCATCCGTTAAAAGTGCTTGCTCGAAATTCTCTAGGATAAGACTCCGTAAGTTTAGCGACTGCGGAATGGTCTTCATGGCCATACCCTTGGTCTCCAATGCTTTGTTTCCAAAAAAATTGGTTTCGGACCCAGTGGCCACGACCAAATAGTCGTAGCCTATTTCACCGATGTTGGTCTTGACCAGCTTGGCCTCTGTGTTCACCTCTTTCACCTGGGCCAATCGAAAATAGAAGTTGGGATATCCCTGCAATACCTTTCGGATAGGGTATGCAATCGAATCCGGTTCCAGCCCTCCAGTGGACACCTGATACAATAATGGTTGGAAATTGTGGTAATTGTGTTTATCCAACAACACCACCTGTACTTCTTTCTTGCTTAATTTCTTGGCTAGTGCTATGCCTCCAAAACCGCCGCCTATGATAACGACTCTTGGAAAACTGGATTGAGGAATGTTCATGCTCGACATACCCACAAATTTACGTATTCCGCACTACAGCGACCCATGTCAGGATGGTTTTTTTGTATCTTTAGTGTCTAACTCAAAATAACTTCAACCGATGAAAAAACTTCTTCCCTTGGGTGCCCTATTACTACTATGCACCTTGTCCGTTAATGCCCAAAAAAAGAAAAATGATGTCCTAAAACAATTGGACGCAAAAGCTGAGACCTATAGCGAAATTGCCCACACTATCTGGGATCTTGCCGAAATGGGCTATTTGGAAGAAAAGAGTTCAGCACTATTGCAGGAGACCCTTGCTGCCGAAGGTTTTTCCATAGAAAAGGGAATCGCCGGGATTCCAACGGCATTTGTGGCCGAATATGGTTCTGGGTATCCTGTCATCGGCATATTGGGAGAATATGATGCCCTACCCGGACTGTCGCAAGAGGCGGTTCCAGAAAAACAATCTGCTGGTGGAGAAGCTGGGCATGCCTGTGGCCATCACCTGTTCGGAACTGCATCCACAGCTGCGGCCATTTCCGTAAAGGATTGGATGAAAGCGAACAACATAAAGGGGACCATCCGCTTTTATGGATGCCCTGCCGAGGAAGGGGGCTCTGGAAAAGTATATATGGTGCGCGAAGGTGTTTTTGATGATGTGGATGTAGCCTTGCACTGGCACCCAAGTTCCGCAAATGCAGCAAGTGCAGGTGCCGCTTTGGCCAATAAATCGGCCAAATTCAGATTTTATGGCATTTCAGCCCATGCGGCGGCAGCACCACAAATGGGTCGTTCTGCATTGGATGGTGTGGAGGCTATGAACTATATGGTGAACATGATGCGAGAGCATGTACCGGAAGATGCCAGAATCCACTATGTGATCACCGAAGGCGGCGAGGCGCCCAACGTGGTGCCCGATTTTGCAGAAGTGTACTACTATGCGAGACACAATACCAGAGATGTGGTAGTCGATATCTTTGATAGAATGGTAAAAGCCGCAGAAGGTGCTGCTTTGGGTACAGGTACCACCATGGAATATGAAATGATCGGGGGAACCCACGAACTGCTTCCCAACCTTACTTTGCAAAAAATGATGCACGACAATCTGGTAAAGGTTGGCGGTATCACTTATACTCCAGAAGAGAAGGCATTTGCCGAAAAAATATCAAAAAGCCTGGGCAACGAAAGTATGAACATGAAAGTTGCGGAAACCGTTCAACCTTATAAAGAAACCGCCGAAGCATTTGGTTCCACCGATGTTGGTGATGTGAGCTTTACAGTTCCCACAGCCGGTCTTGGAACGGCAACTTGGGTACCTGGAACACCCGCACACAGCTGGCAAGCGGTTGCTGCTGGGGGCATGAGCATAGGTTCCAAAGGAATGATGGTTGCCGCAAAAACAATTGCATTAACGGCTATGGATATTTTTGAAAACCCCAAAACAGTGGAAGCGGCCAAAAAGGAATTGGAAGAGCGAAGGGGAAAAGACTTCAAATACGTACCTATGCTGGGCAACAGACCTCCAGCATTGGATTACCGCAAATAGTTTTTTTTGAAATTCCTTGTAACAAATCAACAGTTAGACATACTAATCAGTAAAGCAAACTCACCAACCGTTTAGTGAACAAGGAACTGGAACATCGTTTTGTGACGGAACTTGAGGACAATCAGAACATTGTCCATAAGGTGTGCAGTCTGTATACCAATGACAAGGATTCACATAACGATTTGTTCCAAGAGATCACCATACAGTTATGGAAGGCGTACCCAAAGTTTCGGGGCGATGCCAAGTTCAGTACATGGATGTACCGTGTTGCATTGAACACGGCCATCACCCTGTACCGGAAATCCAAAAAAAGGGTAAAGACCCAGGATTTTGATTCGGTACTCTACAAAATCAAGGCCAAAGAGTACGACGATACGGAGGAACGCCAATTAAAACTCATGTACGATGCCATTAAACAGCTTGGCGACATCGATAAAGCATTGGTGTTTCTCTATCTGGAGGACAAAGACTATTCCGAAATAGCCGAAACCTTGGGTATAACAGAAGTGAATGCGAGAGTGAAGATGAGCAGAGTGAAAACAAAATTAAAAACAATTCTAAATCCGTGATTATGTTGGATGAACTGGAGCTCTTGAAAAAGGATTGGCAGAAGCGGGAGGCAGACCTTCCCAAGTTGTCTTATGAGCAGATTTACCCGATGATGAAGAAAAAATCATCATCCATAGTAAAGTGGATTTTTTATATCAGTATCATAGAATTTGTGTTCTGGGCGGGCATCAATATTATTTTCAGCGGCCCAGAGACCATGCAGGAATTGAAAGACATGCACATCTACAAAGTGGTCATGCTGCTAAATGTCTTCAACTACGCCATCATCCTTTACTTTATCTATAAGTTTTATACCAATTACCGAAAAATTTCCTTTACGGATTCATCCAGGGTCATGATGCGGACCATTTTAAAGGTAAAACGCACGGTGACCCAATACGTATGGTTTAACCTCATCATTTTTACGGTAAGTGCCATTATCTACGGATACGGTGTCCTGCTGTACACTCCAGAGGGTCAAGAAATCGTCCAGGCTGCGGCACAGGATGGAGACAGCACCGAGTTTTGGGCATTGATCATTATTACTTCCATTGCCCTTACGGCTGTGGGGCTCTTCATCATCTGGCTGTTCTACAAATTACTGTATGGAATTTTGCTGAAAAAGCTGAGAAAAAACTACAACGAACTTAAACGTCTGGAAGTCTAACCGTCAATTTTGCCCTTGTAGCTGTATCGCCTTTTTTGATTTTCCTCTTCATAGGCCAACAATTCTGCCTGTGGGATTACCTTTAAAAAGGAAGGATGTTGCTCAATGGCGTATTCTAACTTTTCCAAAATAGCTTCGATGGACTCATTATCGTAATCGATATCCAAAGGTTCCTTGATGTGCATGGATTGGAGAATCCCTTTCTTTTTGACCCGAAGACCTTTTTTATCGAACGACCGGCGGAAACCATCGATAACTACAGGTACAACTACTGGTTTATACTTTTTGATGATGTGAGCTGTTCCCTTTCGAAGCGGTTTCCATGGCGTAGTGGTTCCCTGTGGAAAGGTGATTACCCAGCCATCGTTGAGCGCCTTTCCAATATTGGAAATATCACTGAACTTTACTTGTCGGTTCACGTTTTGTCCATCAGCCCTCCAGGTCCGCTCTATACTAATGGAGCCTGCATAGGCTAGAATCTTCGTCAACAAGCTCTTTTTCATGGTCTCCTTGGCTGCAACATAATAAATGTTCAGTTTGGGGTTCCATAAATAGCCCAAATTTTTGATGTTGTCCTCCCTACCGCTCAAACTGGCATTAAAAACATGGAACATGGCCACCACATCGGCGAAGTAGGTTTGGTGATTGCTTACAAAAAGAACATTGTTCTCCGGGAGGTCGCGAATAATTTGGGACCCCTCGATTTCCAAGGTATTGAATCCTTTATAGCGCTGGTGCGTCATCATACCGGCTATTCGAATTAGCCATCTCTTTAAAAATAAAATATGACCAAAAGGATTTTTCTTGAACAGACCCATATTTTGTGTTGATTGTAACCGCAAATTTACGAAATCGCCATTAAAGGACTTGCCGCAAAAGTTCCTTGATCTCGCTCAACATCATAGCTGTGGCGCCCCAAACCGTATAACCATTTAATTTAAAGGCAGGTACGTTGATGTTTTTGGCATAGGAAGTACTCAAAATTTCTTGAATATGGTTGGCATCGTCCAGAAAATCCCTGAGATATACCTCTACCAAACGCTCCACCTCTGCCTCTTCTTTAACGAAGGGTTGGGGATTATGGTAAATCCCCATAAACGGCCTCACCAAAAAATTACTGGGCGGGATATACACCTCACTAAGCTCTTTGATCACCTCAACATCGCTTGGTGGCACCCCTACTTCCTCATGGGTTTCCCGGAGTGCGGTATCCATCAGATCTTTGTCTATCCGTTCCACCTTCCCGCCCGGAAAGCCTATCTGATTGGAATGGACGCCCTGATACACCTTACGAAGAATCAACAATAAACGTGTCTGCCGCTCTACATCAGGATAAAACAAGGCCATTACCCCAGCCCGTTTGGGGTTCATGTCCTCCCATCGATTCTTCTTCAACCATTCGATTCGAAGCTCCGGGGACATTTTATGGTGCGATTGCTCCCCTGGAAGTGGGAGATTTTTTAATTTTAGGGCACTTTGACAAAATTCATTAAAATCCATGCTGTTGAGACAATCGGCTTTACCTGCAATCCTATTTCTTTTTCTAATCGTTTCCTGCGGAGAATCCCCTAAAAAGGACAAGGAAAAAGTTGGGGTAAATATCGCAAAATCCGACACGGTCACCAAAACTCAGATAGATACGACCTCTATTGAAGAGGAAGAAGAAGAGGAACCCTTTCAGTTGACCGAGGAAAATGCCATCGACTTCTTTTTTGATTACTCCAAAAAGCTAAAAAAGGATAAGGTAAAGATTACTACCACCATGGGGAGCTTTACCGTGCAACTCTATGATGATGTGCCCTACCACAAGGCCAACTTCATTTATTTGGCGAGACAAAAATATTTTGACAGCACCCAATTCCATCGGGTAGTTAAAGATTTCATTATTCAAGGAGGTAATTCCGATGACAAAAGAACGGCCCGGAAAAGAGGAAAAATAGGTCGCTATTTATTGCCTCCAGATGCAAAGAAGGGGCATAAACACCACCGAGGCACTATCTCCATGCCCAGCAGTGAACGTGACAACCCGCATAAATTGGCCTCTCCCTATGAGTTTTTTATCGTAGTGACCGACCCGGGGTCTTACCATTTGGACGGATCTTACACGCCATTTGGAAGGGTGATTGACGGAATGGATGTGGTAGATGCCATTAACAACGTTCCCGTAGGTGATGGAGACTGGCCATTCAAGAACGTCTATATCTTGAAAGCAGAGGTTCTATAGGTACACCCTACCCAACAATCCCCATTTTAGCCTTTTTTGAATCTATTCTTGAGCGCCAGTACATACAAGAACAACACTGGCTTGGGTTCCATGGTCTTTGGGACTGATGTTTCTTTAATGGGCCTTCTTTCATAAATCGAAAAAAGTACCGCTACAATAATCAAGTTCTTCATGATGTACTGACCCACCAAGGTCAAGGACAAAGGTGCTTCCCCAAATACATCATCGGGAAAAAAGATAAGGGGCGAAAAGGTACAGACCATATGGGCTAGTGCCAAGAATACAGCTTGTCGTTTCCATAGCCCGAACAACAATAATAATCCCACGCCTACTTCCCAGGTTGCCAACACAAAAAGAGAAACCCTATCGGGAATAAGGCCCAGGGTGAGCTGGTGGATGGTATTTTTTGCCAATTCTTCGGCAGGACTCAGGCTCGGGACAAATTTTAATGCCCCGAACCAGAGATATACGATACCCATAGAAATTGACAACAATCGCTTTTTGACAATATCTCCCATATAGTTTTTTTTAGTTATTGAATTCGTTCATGAGTTCGGGATCAACTTTCACCTTGTTGCTCGCAAAACGATAGGAAACCCCTACGTTGATCAAATAATCGGCAAAGGCGGCATCGCCCATTCTCGGCTCCCCTGTCATTTGTTGCGTCTCCAAATCGGTGACACTCTGCGGACGCTCACGTCTCACAGCGAAAGGAACATTCAGGTTGAGGGCAAAATTACCCTTCATGAACGCGATTCCTGGATCAACGGAAAGTACATTTCCAGGTCGTCGAAAACCTTGATTTCCCCCAATCAAATCTTTCACCGGAACACCTTCATAACGTGCGCCCAAGGAGGCCGATATGGTATTGCTCAGCGCATGACTAAATCCTCCCCTAACGGAAAACTGATCCGGAACGGCCATGATGGCTTCATTTTGTAGAATCGGGCTCAAGGTTTCCCGAAAGGTCCGGGTTCCATTCGTCTCCCGTGGGTTGATCAAATAAAAACCACCGCCATAGGCAAAAAAACGTTCGGCAATCTTTTGGTAAAACTGAAAATCCAAGGTAATCCCAAATCCGCCATCGCCGGGTTGGATACTTTGGTCCACTGGCCTAACTTGGGGACCACCCTCTGGTCCAACATTGTAAAATATATCCGAAGCATTATAACTGCCTGTTGGCAGTTTAACCCCAAGTCCAACGGCAACGTTGCCATTTTGGTGTTTTTCCAAATCGAAAAGCCAGTAGCCCACACCTACCCTGATATCCGCAAGACCTCTTGAAAAAGTGGTATTTCGCTCGTTCCTACCATGCTCGTAAAGCGAAGAACGCGTATTGATGACGGTTGGAATGGTTATGCTCGCATACCATCTATTGGAGATGCCATAGGTTAAAAAGAAATCCCACGAATGGGAGTGGTTGATGACTTCGGTCTCATTGGAGACCCTGTCCGGCTCCTCTTCGGTACCCCTAAAATGGCGAAAAGACTTGAAATAGCGATAATTGCTACCAATTTGGATATCCCCGGGCCCCAAGAGATTGTTTTCCAAGGTGTTTCCCACACAGGAGGAAAAATGGCGGATGGCCACACAGCCTTGCGCTTTTATTGTTTGGATTCCAACAAATGAAATCACCCCTAAACAAAAAATGATTAATGATCGTGAAGTTTTCATACCTGACTTTTGATTGGTTGTGGGGCACGGATACCTACATCGCACTCCCATGGTTGTTACTAAATTTGCTCGGGAGCCAAAGTAGCGGTATACATCAATGATCGCGACTAACGAAATGGTAATAATGACTAATGGGAAGTTAATTGCACTAAGCAGGAATTAACCAACCTTGCGGAATGATTATGCAGAAACAATCCTAAATCCTTTTGTAGATGCTCGGTAAGCTTATCTTGAATTTGACCGCAAGCAATCTGAGGATGATGACAATTAGAATACCTGCGATATAGGCGAACTCCTCCTTAACCGGAAGTTGCACGATCAAAAAGTAGCTCAAAGCGCCCAAAATACAGGCTGTGGCATAAATTTCCTTTCTGAAGATCACTGGAATTTCGTTGCACAAGATATCTCGGATCACCCCACCAAAACAGGCCGTCATGGTGCCCAGAAATACGCACATGATAGGCAAAAGCTGTGCTTCAAGTCCTTTTTCGACACCTACCATGGTGTAAAGTCCAATACCTATGGTATCGAAAAGGAAGAGGGATTTTCTCAAATATTTAAGCTTGTTCACAAAAATAATGGCAAAGACCACCGAAATAAATATGGTGATCACATAGGTTAGGTCGTGCATCCAACCCACGGGAGTATTGCCTATCAAAAGATCGCGCAAGGTTCCACCACCAATCGCGGTCACAAATGCAATGATCAGCACCCCAAACAGGTCCAAACGCTTTTCCATAGCGACCAACACGCCTGAAATAGCAAAAGCGATCGTACCCAAAATATCGATGGTGAGGTAGAGCATAGTTACATGTTTTGTGTGTAGTAGTTGTAATCGTTGATGATCACATCCACGAATTCAATCGGTTTTAATGCGGTTTGAACGCCCAAGACTTTCTTGATCCGAGCATCCAACGAGACGATGATATTATGATTGCCTTCACGTTTGGCTTGGTCATAAAGCTCCTTGATGGTCCGCATTTCGCTATCCTTAAAAACGGTTACCTGTGGGAAGGTGGGTTGATAGCCATCGGGCAGCTCCCTGAGCAAGGTATCGCTTAGAGACACCCTTTTTTTCTCGCTGATCACGGTGGTGCCTGCCGCAATATCTCCGATACGCTGTCCTTTGCCCCGTATCAAAATAGTGAGTACAGCGGCACCCCCCGAGGTGAGCGACACATCGATGATCCGCAGGGCCCATCGCACAAAATAATTGCCAAAATTGGGCTTGGAACCGTCCAACTTTACCACGCGGAGGTTCATGGCTCCTTTTCCAATGGTTTTTCCGTCCATCAAAGTCTCCAACAGCAAATAGTAAAAAAAAGCCGGGAGGGAAAGTATCAAATAAAAGGCCCACTGGTCATCGATATCGATATCCATCGAAACCAAAAGAACAATGATCAAAATAGAGTAGCACAGAATAATAAAGCTATCGATGATGTACGCCAACATGCGCTCTCCCAAATGCGAAGTGTTTTGGCTGATGGTTATATTTTGGGCCGTTTCTATTTGAAATTGTTCCATATTTTAGTTTCTTTACTTACAAACCATCGAATTTAATGCGCGAGGCCGCTTTTATTAGGCAAAATAAGGATAAATGGGCCGCTTTTGAAAATGCCCTGATCGATAAGGGCCAACTTCATCCCGATGAGCTTTCCGATCTTTATATTGAGATCACGGACCATCTGAGTTACGCAAAGACGTTTTATCCGGGCAGCAACACACAAATTTATCTCAATTCACTTGCGTCCCAAGCGCACCAGAAAATCTACAAGACCAAACGGGAATCCAGAAACCGTATTGTCCATTTTTGGAAAACCGAATTCCCCATCATGTTCAAGCACCATCATCGAGAACTGCTCGTCTCATTTTTGGTATTTGCCTTTTTTGTGGTAGTTGGGGCATTTTCCTCGGCCAACGAAGGGGATTTTGTAAGGTCCATTCTCGGCAACGGCTATGTGAACATGACCTTGGAAAATATTGAAAAGGGAGACCCCATGGCGGTTTACAAACAACAAGGCGCCTTCAATATGTTTTTGGGCATTACCATTAACAATATCAAGGTGGCCATTTATGCCTTTGCCTTCGGTATATTTTTGGGAGTAGGCACCCTATACATTATGCTTCGAAATGGTATTATGTTGGGTAGTTTTCAGTACTTTTTTTATGAAAAGGGCCTGCTTTGGGAATCTGCCCGCACGATTTGGATCCATGGTACCATTGAGATTTCCGTTATCATCATTGCGGGTTGTGCAGGATTGGTATTGGCCAATGGCATTCTATTTCCGGGCACTTATACCCGATTGGAATCCTTTAAACGCGGTGTTAAGAATGGCCTTAAAATTATGGTGAGCACCGTTCCTTTTTTTATCATTGCCGGTTTTTTGGAAGGGTACGTTACCCGACATACCGAAATGCCGGACTGGTTGGCAATTTTCATCATAATGGGCTCGTTGTCATTGATTATCTATTATTACATTATATATCCAAACCAAATCCATAGAAAATCCACTCATGCAGACAGAGAATAAGTTCATCGAGTTTAAAAAGCAGCGTGAATTGGGGGAAATCCTATCCGATTCCTTCGTTTTTATCCGAAACGAGTTCAAGCCTTTTTTTGGTACTATTTTAAAAATCGTGGGCCCTTACATTTTGGCCATGCTGATTTCCATGGGGTTCTATATGTACACCGTAGGAGATATTATTAATCTGGGGAACATCGGAAACGCTTCCATCTCCACCTATTCGCCCTTCATAATGCTGTTGGCCGTGGCCGCTATGATGTTTAGCTCCATAGCTGCCTACGTTTTGGCTCAAGGTACTGTGCTCCACTACATCAAATCGTATATCGACCATAACGGAAAAACGGATTACGATGAAATCCGCAGCGGGGTCTATGGCTCCTTTTGGTCCCTTATCGGACTCGGCATCCTAGTTGGGCTATCCGTAGTAGTTGGTATTTTCTTTTGCATTATACCCGGGATTTACTTGGCAGTTCCACTATCGATTTCCTTTGCCATTTTGGTATTCCTTAAAAAAGACGCGATGGAATCCTACCAGTACAGTTTTACCCTAATCAAGGAAAATTGGTGGATTACCTTTGCCACACTATTTGTCATATACATCATTGTAGCCATCGCTTCTTATGCTTTCAGTTTGCCCTCCATCATTTATATGTGGATCAAAATGGGCGTGTTTTCCGGGGAGATGGATGCCGAAAACATGAATGTTTTTAATGACCCCATTTATCTGTTTTTGAATATTCTCAGTTCATTGGTGCAGTTTCTGATGAACATTATTTTTCTGGTGGCCACTTCGCTCATATTTTTCAACCTCAACGAGAAAAAGAATTTTACCGGTACGTTTGAACGTATTGAAAATCTTGGAAAATCATCGGAGGAATAAATGCGCATCACACTGATTGTATCCTGCCTATTGCTATCGTGGACTCTTTGTGCCCAGAACGATTCCATTGTAAGGTACGATACATCAGCGGTTGAAACTATTCAAATTGATCAAGATGATTTACAATCCTACCGAGAGGACAGTGCCTTTAATTATGAGGAAGCGGAGGTGGAAAACAATTGGTGGACCGATTTTACCAATTGGTTCTACAACCTGATCCGACGCTTTTTTGAATGGATTTTTGGGGTGGGCAATGCCGAAGGCTTTTTGGCTATCTTTTTCGAAATACTCCCTTATCTTTTGTTGGCCCTTTTCCTGTATCTGGTCATCCGCTTTTTTGTACGGTCCAACATGATGGGCTGGGGAAAGGGCACCAAAAACCCGAACGTAGTCTCCTTATCGGAAGATGAGCATATCATCAAAAACGAGGATATACGGGAACTGATCAAAAATGCCTTGGCCAACCAAGATTACCGATTGGCCATTCGATATCATTACCTATACATCCTGCAATTGCTCTCCGAGCGCGACATTATTGATTGGCAACAACAAAAGACCAACGATGATTATTTGACAGAACTCACCGAATCTGGCCACTATGCAAATTTTGGGCGGGCAACCGTGCTTTACGATTACATTTGGTACGGGGAGTTTAGTATCGACCAAGACCGGTACACAAAAGCAGAAACCGTTTTTACCTCCTTACAAAATGCCATTGCCCATGACTAAAAGAGGACGGATCTATATCATCATCGGACTGTTGACCTTATTGGGCATATTTTTGTTGGAATACAACAAACCCAAGGACATCAATTGGTTCCCTTCCTATGTTTCCCATCACAAAATACCTTATGGAACGTATGTGCTGAACGATTTGATGGAAAAAGCTTTTCCCAATGCTGTCCAGCAAGTCCAAAAGCCGCCCTTTGAGTTTCTTACACGTACGGATTCGGTGCAGGGCACCTACTTTTTCGTAAATGAAACCGTTGCTTTTGAGGAAGCGGAGCTCAACGCCATTTTGGATTGGGTGGATCAGGGCAATCAACTCTTTGTGGCGTCGGAGTATTTTGAACAAAAACTGCTGGATACATTGCACTTGGAACAAATCAATGTGTACAACGAGGGTTCGTTGGAGCCGCTTTTCTATCTGGAACTCGCCAACCCAAAGTTCCAGAACAAAAAATTTGAATTCAAAAGAGATTATTACACCAATAGCTTTGATCAATTGGACACCTTGCGCACCGTAGTTCTTGGGGAAGTATATACCAAAACTGATAGCACGGAGACGCTTTCCAAGCACGTCAATACCATAAAACAGGATTTTGGGAATGGAGAAATTATACTGACCTGCTTTCCCAAGGCCTTTACCAATTACTTTATCCTAAAGGATAACCATCTAACTTATACCGCCGGACTCCTATCCTATTTGGAAAGAGGAGGCAACATTTATATGGACAATTTCCATAAATCAGGGAAATCCTTTTACACTTCACCCATGTACCTATTTCTGAACACCAAGGAATTTAGGTGGGCCTACTATCTGGTACTGATTGGTGCCTTGGTGTATGTCATTTTTGAAGGCAAACGAAAGCAACGGGCCATTCCAGTTGTACCACCGGTAAAAAACCAAACCTTGGCCTTTACCCGCACCATTGCCGATATGTATTTTGAAAAAGGGGAGCTACACTTGATCACCAAGCATAAAATTGATTACTTTTTGGAGTATCTCAGGTCCAAACTACATGTTTCTACCCAAGACCTGAAGGACGAAACATTCTTGAAAAATGTATCCATGCGGAGCAATACATCTTTAGAGGATGTTAAAAAATTGATGGAACTGATGGATAAACTCCGTTCCAAATCAATGGTCACTGAAACCGAACTGAAAAATCTGAATCAAAAAATAGAAGCATTTAAAGCAAACGTTGATGGAAAATAACGACTTGAATTTTGACAGCAGGGTCCCCTTGGAAGAATTACGGGACACCGTGGACCTCATAAAAAAAGAACTGGCCACTATCATCGTGGGGCAAAAGGATTTTATCGAACTCCTTATCGTCTCGATACTTTCCGATGGCCACGCCTTAATCGAGGGAGTCCCGGGAATTGCAAAAACCGTAACAGCCAAATTGTTTGCCAAGACC
Organism: Allomuricauda sp. MMSF_3307; assembly: GCF_030733585.1. Classification (NCBI taxonomy): domain Bacteria; kingdom Pseudomonadati; phylum Bacteroidota; class Flavobacteriia; order Flavobacteriales; family Flavobacteriaceae; genus Allomuricauda; species Allomuricauda sp. MMSF_3307. The sequence continues at coordinate 38,856 of NZ_JASHIQ010000004.1, read as the reverse complement.
CTTAAAACGGATTTTAACCGCATCCAATTTACTCCCGACCTTATGCCCAGCGATATTTTGGGAACTTCGGTGTTCAATACCAAGACCACCGAATTTGAATTTAAAAAAGGTCCGATTTTTTCCAATATTGTATTGATCGACGAGATCAACAGAGCTCCGGCCAAAACACAGGCCGCCCTTTTTGAGACCATGGAAGAACGTCAGGCCACTGTGGATGGGACCACCTACAAAATGGGCGAACCCTTTATGGTCCTGGCGACCCAAAATCCTATTGAGCAGGAAGGCACCTATGCCCTACCAGAAGCGCAACTGGACCGTTTCCTATTTAAGATCAAAGTGGATTACCCCTCAGTGGAAGAAGAAATCACCATCCTGCAAAACCATCACGAACGAAAGGGGGAAAAGCCCCAAGATCAGATCAAGGCGGTGCTTACCCCAAAAAAACTGGTGGAGTTCAAAAAGAATATCCATGAAGTGGTGGTGGAGCAAAAGATATTGGATTACATCGCGAACATCATTACCAGAACAAGAAACCATCCGCATTTGTATCTAGGTGCCTCACCAAGGGCGTCCATTGCAACGCTTACGGCAGCGAAGGCCTTTGCTGCCATCGCCGGCCGTGATTTTGTAATGCCCGAAGACGTAAAAAAAGCCTTGGTACCCGCTTTAAACCATAGGGTCATCTTGACCCCGGAACGGGAAATGGAGGGCATGACCACCGAAAATGTGGTCACCATGATCATGGAATCCGTTGAAATTCCCAGATAAGCATGGCTTTTCTTCGGTCGTTGTACATACACAATAGCTTCTTCTGGTATCTTGCCATGCTCTCCGCATGCTTTGTCATCTCGTTTTGGGTGCCTTTGCTTTATCCGGTTGCTTGGCTGCTGGTCTACCTTTTGCTGGCGCTGTTCTTTTTTGACCTATACTGGCTGTATAGCACAAAAAATGGCATCAAGGCGCATCGGAATCTGCCCAAGAAACTTTCCAACAGCGACGAAAACAAACTATCCATACACCTCAGTTCCCAGTTTCCCTTTAGAACCTTGGTCAGCATCATAGACGAGTTACCTGTTCAATTTCAAAAAAGGGATTTTGAACACCATACGGATCTACAAAAAGGAGAGCCCTATCTATTTGAATATTCGCTACGGCCTGTGGAGCGTGGTGAGTATGTGTTCGGCAACCTGATTGTATTTGCATCCTCTCCCCTGCGTATCATCAAACGGAAATTTACGTTCCAAAAGGACCAGATGGTGCCCGTATATCCCTCCATCATCCAAATGCAACAATACGATTTCTTGGCCACCAGCAATCGATTGACCGAGTTCGGGCTCAAAAAAATCAGAAAAATAGGCCATACCCAAGAGTTTGAGCAAATCAAGGAATACATCAAAGGGGACGATGTGCGGACCATCAACTGGAAGGCCACCGCCAAACGAAACCAATTGATGGTAAACCAATACCAAGATGAGCGGTCGCAACCCATCTATTCCGTTATCGATACGGGGAGGGTGATGAAAATGCCTTTTAGGGGATTGAGCCTATTGGACTATGCTATCAATTCTGCACTGGCCTTTTCCAATGTGGCCCTCAAACGAAACGATAAAACAGGATTGCTGACCTTTTCCAAAACCATTGAAACCTTTGTTCCCGCGGTCCAAAAAATCACCCACCTGAATACGATCATGGAAAGTCTGTATAACGTGGCTACGGATTATTCGGATTCGGATTTTGGATTGTTGTACGCGCATGTCAAACGAAAGGTAAACCAACGAAGCCTGTTGTTGTTGTACACCAATTTTGAGCATATCTCTGGGCTCAAACGCCAACTGCCCTACATTTTGGCCATGGCCAAAAAACATGTTCTGGTAGTTATTTTCTTTGAAAATACAGAATTGGAATCCCTTATTGCGGAAGATGCAGAGAATCTTCAGGCCATTTACCACAAAACCATTGCCGAAAAATTTTCCCTCGAAAAACGGTTGATGCAAAAAGAACTGCAGAAATATGGCATCCAGACCATTCTGACCAAACCCGAGGAACTGACCGTGAACACCATCAATAAATACCTGGAAATTAAGTCAAGGGGAATAATTTAAAGAGCCATGTCCATCGCCTAGATAAAAGATTGATTTTGCAACCAATTGGTTCTTTAGCGGTAAAGGTCAAAAAATATCGGCTATTGTTTCGCGGTAAATTCGTGGTTGGAGAGGCCCAAAGTTTGCAAAGAGGGAAGTTTGCCTTCCAACAGCACAAATTCGGATTGGGGTTGTACCCATCGTTTTTTTCTTTTCAAATCAAGCTTGGAATACCTTCCCCGTAGGCGTCTTCTATCATCCTTCTTGGCAAATAGGTCGATGGTTACCCCAACGGTGACACCGCCCAAAATGGTAGCGGCCAGGTCATCATTGTCCCATCCATTATTTTGCTGTCCGGCATCTACGGTTTCTTTGGCCAGTCCTATCAAGGTACTTCCCGCTACAGAACCTACAAAAGTCCAGATACGGTTACCATCGGAGGCCTGTTTGGCAATTCCCGCTCCGGCCAAGCCAAAGAGGTTGCCACCCAAAAAATGGAGTGCTTTGTCCCGCTCCACTTGCCCATGGCAATGCGAGGCGAGCACAAAAAAGAGTAGTGTGGGGATTAGTGTTCTCATTGCGCTGGGCTAAATATATCAAAAGTTTCCGAAACTTTTTGCCCAAGCCATCAATTGCCGCATATTTCGGCTTTGGCCTTACGGTATTCATCCAAAAGTTCCGCGACAATATCCGCCGCAGGGGTAATGCTGTGTATCAAACCGGATACCTGGCCAATTTCAAGTTCGCCCTCTTCCATATCCCCTTCGAACATACCTTTTTTGGCACGCGCCCTACCTAACAAAGCTTTTAGCTCTTCGGTAGTTGCGCCTTTGGCATAAGCGGATTGGACATCATTATAAAACTTGTTCTTGAGCAAACGCACTGGGGCAAGCTCTTTCAAGGTCAATTGGGTATCCCCTTCTTGGGCATCTACCACGCGTTGTTTAAAAAGAGGGTGCGAAGAGGCTTCGGGCGATGCCACAAAACGACTCCCCACCTGGACACCATCGGCACCCAAGACCATTGCCGCCAACATCGCCCGTCCCGTGGCAATACCCCCAGCAGCGATGAGGGGAATATGTATTTTTTCTTTTACGGAAGGAATCAGTACCATGGTGGTGGTTTCGTCGCGCCCATTGTGCCCACCGGCTTCGAAACCTTCGGCCACAACGGCATCCACACCTGCTTCCTGTGCTTTGAGGGCAAACTTTACACTACTCACCACATGCACCACGGTAATACCCTTCTCCTGCAGAAATGAGGTCCATGTTTTCGGGTTTCCGGCGGAAGTAAATACAATCTTCACCTCATGCTTTACAATAGTGTCCATCAACTTTTCGATGTCAGGATAGAGCATGGGCACGTTCACCCCAAAAGGCTTGTCGGTTGCCTTTTTACATTTGATGATGTGCTCTTCCAACACTTCGGGATACATACTTCCTGCGCCCAAAAGACCAAGTCCTCCGGCATTGGACACTGCAGAGGCCAAACGCCAACCGCTGGCCCATACCATCCCAGCTTGGATGATGGGATATTCGATTCCGAAAAGTTCTGTGATTTTGTTGTGCATGAAAACGGTTCTTCAAGTTTTCAGCAAAATAATCAAATTTAGGCAGTATTACCCCCTAGGAAATTACCCCGGACCCTATCAGCTCATCCTCCACATACCACGCAGCAAACTGACCTTCGGTAATGGCAGATTGTTTTTCCTTGAAATCGACAAACAAGCCATTCTCTACTTTGTAGAGCGTTGCGGACTGGAGCGGCTGACGATAACGGATGCGGGCCATCACCTCCATTTTGCCATCTACATCGAGGGCCAAATCGGGGCGTACCCAATGCAGCTCATCCTCTTTAATGAACAAGGTATTCCTGAGCAAACCCGGATGTGATTTGCCCTGCCCTGTGTAAATAATATTTTTGTCCACATCGGTGTCGATTACGAATAACGGCTCCTTTGTTCCCCCCACGTTCAAGCCCTTGCGTTGGCCAATGGTAAAGTAATGTGCGCCTTGATGCTCTCCCACGACCTTTCCATCCGTTTCGGCATAAACGGGTTTTTCGGCTTGGAACAACAATCGTTCCCTTTCGTTTTGGAACTTGGGCACTGCAGTGGCAAATTGATGGGCATCACTGGGTACCTCAACAATGACTCCTTTTTTGGGCCTTAATTTTTGTTGAAGGAATTCGGGCAGATGCACCTTTCCGATAAAGCACAATCCCTGTGAGTCCTTTTTGTCGGCCGTAATTAAATTGTTTTCCGCAGCAATCTTTCTTACTTCAGGCTTCAAGAGTTCCCCGATAGGAAACAAGGTCTTGGAAAGCTGTTCTTGGGAAAGTTGGCATAGGAAATAGGATTGATCTTTATTGGGGTCTTTTCCTGACAAGAGTTGATATGTTTCGGTTCGATCGGTATTTTGAATAGTCCCTTTTCTACAATAATGTCCGGTCGCGACATAATCCGCCCCCAATTGCAGGGCAATTTTTAGGAAGACATCAAACTTGATTTCGCGATTGCATAGCACATCGGGATTAGGCGTTCGTCCCCGCTCGTATTCGTTGAACATATAATCCACGATACGCTCCTTATATTCCACGCTCAAATCAACGGTTTGAAAAGGGATACCCAACTTTTCCGCTACGATCAACGCATCGTTGCTATCCTCCAACCAAGGGCATTCCTCGGAAATGGTCACGGAATCATCGTGCCAATTCTTCATAAAAAGCCCGATTACTTCGTATCCCTGCTCTTTGAGCAAATAGGCGGCTACGCTGGAATCAACTCCTCCCGAAAGTCCTACTACAACCTTTTTCATCAACTTGGTTTAAGGCTACAAAAATACAAATTGATGCTTATATAATATGATAAGGATGTCTTAAACCAAAAGTGTCCTAATGGTCTATCAAATGTTAATAAATCTATATTTTGTTAAATTTTTAATCAAAAATGTTAAACAATATTGTTGTTGGATTGTTTAATTATAGCTTTAAATAGTTAAACAAACATCTATAGACAACATGAAAACTTTAAAACAATTATCCCGACTAACGTTATTATTACTGTTCATTGGGTTCACCTCGTGCTCTGATGACGACAACGGACCCACTCCACCAGAAGAGACAGGTGACAACATTGTAGAAGCGGCCCAGGCCACTTCAGAATTGAGTTCCCTTGTGGCCGCTCTTCAAAAAGCGGATGAAAGTGCGAACAATGATTTGATAACCGCCCTAAGCGGAGAAGGACCTTTCACCGTATTTGCCCCAACCAATCAAGCCTTTACCGATTTATTGGCACAATTGGACGGCTATGATTCCTTGGATGACTTTAACTCACAACAGTTGCAAGACTTGCTTGCCGTTATCTTGACCTATCACGTAGTGGCCGATGCCTCTGTATTATCCACCGATTTAAGCGATGGACAGACCATTACTACCCTGCAAGGCTCTACTGTTCAAGTGTCTACACAAGGGGGAGTTTTCATTCAAGATGCCACCGACACTCCTGCGGAAGTGACCACTGCCGATATTGAGGTATCCAACGGAGTTGTACATATCATAGATAAAGTATTATTGCCACAAGCTGTTTTAGACGCTTTGGCCGATGTTATTTTGGTTCCAATTACCGATTTGGCCCTTGGAAACGAAAACCTAGAAAATTTGGTTGCTGCTTTGACCGCTGCCAATGGTGATCTTCCTACCGTATTGAGGGGTGATGGCCCCTTTACCGTATTGGCCCCAACCGATGAAGCCTTTGAAAACTTCCTTGACGGAGCTGCCCTAGGAGATATTCCTGTGGATGTGCTGACCAATGTACTACTTAACCACGTAATCAGTGGTGAGGTAACTTCCTCTGACTTGACCACACTTGGCTCTGGCTACACCAGCACTATGGCAACTGGAGCAGGAGACCAAATGGTAAGTTTGTTCTTCGATACGTCCGACGGTGTGACCTTTAACGGAGTATCTTCCGTAGTGACACCAGACGTTAAAGCCCTGAACGGTATTGTTCACGTAGTGGATGCCGTAATCGACATTCCAAATATTGTTGACCATGCCGTTGCCAATCCAGGACTTACCTCTTTGGTAGGCGCATTGACTGATGGCGGAAACACCACATTCACGGACTTGCTATCCAACGAAGAAGAGTTATTTACCGTATTCGCCCCTGGAAACGATGCCTTCAGTGCATTTACCAATCCAAATTCCAACGATTTGAATGCTATCTTGTCCAACCACGTAGTTGTTGGAGCCGCTGCATTCTCCGTTGATTTGACCAATTCTTATGTAAACACAGCTGCCGAGTTTGCTGCAGATGAAAACTTAAGTCTTTACATCAATACAGATGATGGTGTGACACTGAACGGAATAAGCAACGTCGTGACTGCCGATATCGTTGCCAGCAACGGAGTAATTCACACCGTGGATGCTGTAATCGATTTGCCAACAGTGGTAACCTTCGCAGTTGCTGACCCAACATTCGATTCTTTGCAGGCCGCATTGACCGCTGAAGGACAGCCTGACTTTGTGACCACCTTGTCCGGTGCAGGACCATTTACTGTATTTGCTCCTACCAACGACGCTTTCCAAGCCCTATTGGATAGCAACGATATGTGGAATGGATTGGCAGATATCGATGGTGGCTTGTTGACCAGCGTATTGCAACATCACGTAGTGTCAGGAGCTAATGTGCGCTCAGGAGATTTGACAGACGGAATTACTGCCACTACTTTGGAAGGTGACGACATCACCATTAACCTACCTGGAACAGGTGATAACATTGCCGATATTACCGACGGAGCCGGAAACACAGGCATTGGTATCATAGCTGTGGATGTACAAGCCAGCAATGGCGTCATCCATGCCGTGAATACCGTATTGATTCCCGATACAATGAACTAATTAAAATTGAATCATAGATAGTGCGAAAAGCCTCCTCAATTTGTTTTGAGGGGGCTTTTTATCGAATGGATATTACCGTTCGTCGATGACACATCAACAAGGGAATGGTTACCCACAAAAAGGAGCTGTTTTACAACTTTTAATTTTTTGGGTGAAGGTTATGCCGCATCTTTGGAGTCCCAAATCTTTCCAAACTAAACCTGTAAATGGAAACTCCCCCAAGACCTTCTTGAGGGAGTTTTTTTATGTAGTAAATGGATTTGTTTTACTCCTCAGGTTCTTCTTCCAACACCTCGATGATCTCATACCCATTTTCCACTTCTTTGTAGACCGCTTGGTTCAGTTCGTGCATGGTCACTCCATCAAAGTCGATTTCCTCGGCATCTTCTGGCAGTTCATTCACCACGGCACCAACAGGAGGGGCGGCCACTTCGTACTCACCTTGTTTCTCCAAATAAAATACACCGTCTGCGTACTGATAAGGAACACCTCGAACAACGATACGGACGGCAGCTACGGGCAATGCCCTTAAACGGAGTCCCCTGGCGGGAAAGGCACGAACATATACTCCCCGTCGTTTCACAAAATACATTCCGCCCACGGGATAGTAGGTCACATTTCGAAAAACCAAAGGTCTGGTGTTTGCAGGCAGGCGTCTAAGCGTCCTTCTGACCACACGTCGGTTATGGCGACGTACTTTTCTTCTTACGGTTCGCCTTTCTTCAGGGGTTCGCCTTACTTGGGCCTCTACATAATCGGTAGTTCCCAAAGCGAGGAACGCAAATAACAAAAGAGCCAATCTCATATTTTTCATCATATTGAATTAATGGTTAACCCCACTTTGACATCTTTTGATGCCAAAGGTTTAATCGGGTCACCTAAAATTCAACAGAAAAATTATTTTCTCTTTCCTAATTTCTTTTGTTCCTCGGCCTGTTCCATCATTTCGCGCATTTTACGCTGGAACTTGTTTTCCTTTTTGGGCTTTTTCTTGTTCTCCTGAATCTGGGCATGGATTTTATTCTCATCCAAGATATAATTCTTGATGGCCAACATAATAAAGATGGTAATCAAGTTGGAGATAAAGTAGTACAAACTCAACCCACTTGCGTAGTTGTTGAAGAAGAACAACATCATAATGGGCGATAGGTACATAATAAACTTCATGTTCGGCATACCGGGCTGTTGTTGCATTTGCATGCTCTGCCCTGTGGTCATCTGCATGTAAAAGAAAATCGCTACGGAAGCCAAAATCGGGAACAGGGATACGTGATCGCCATAAAATGGTATGGTAAATGGCAGTTCAAAAATGGTATCGTAAGAGGATAGATCCTCGGCCCATAAAAACGATTTTTGGCGCAGCGCGAACGATGTGGGGAAGAACATGAAGAGCGCGTAGAAAATGGGCAACTGTAATAAAGCTGGCACACAACCGCTCATGGGGCTCACCCCAGCTTTGTTGTAGAGCTTCATCGTCTCTTGCTGTTTTTTCATGGCGTTGTCCTTGTACTTCTCGTTGATTTCGGTAATCTCCGGTTTCAATACTTTCATCTTCGCTTGCGACAAGTAGGACTTGTAGGTTACGGGCGAAAGCGCCAATCGAACCAAAATAGTCATGATAATAATGGCGATTCCATACGGCAGGAACGAACTCAAAAAGGTATAGAAAGGTGTAAATACGTAGCGGTTGATCCACCCGAAAATACCCCATCCAAAAGGAATGGAATCCGCCAGACCCAAATCGGTGTAGTCATCCAAGACCTTAACATCCGTAGGACCGTAGTACCAATACATATTTTGTGAAATCTCTCCACCTTGGAACTCCAAAGGAGCCCTTGTGGTATAAGCCTTGGTAAATTGCAACTCCTTGCTTTCTTCCTCCACCAAATTGGTAGAGGTCAAATCGGCAGTCTTAAAATGGTTATCAGTTGCCAAGATGGAACTAAAAAAGTGCTGACGGTAGGACAACCATTTGACGTCCACTTCGGTTTCCTCATCAAAATCGCTGCTTTCCGACAGCTTGCTGATGTTTCCATCGTCGTGGTTATAGGTCAATCGGGTATATCGATTTTCGTATTGGACACTTTTGTTGTGTCGGATTCCTTTCAAGTCCCATTCCAAGGTCACTGGTTTGCTGGTATTGAAAACTCCATTCAATCCTTGGGAACGAACGGTAAAGTCCACCAAATATTCGTCGGGTTTCATTTCGTACCGATACTCTAAGTATTGGTTACTGGCCACTTTGGCCTTCATGGAAAGTACTTGATTGTCCCCACTTTGGGACAATGACGGCTCAAAATATAGGTCTGCCGTATTGAGCACTCTATTGTCGGTCGTAGTAAAATTCAATGCAAAGTTGGCATTGCCATCCTTCACCAAATACACTGGAACGGAGTCGTAGGTGACAAAATTCTTCATTTTGGCCTCCACGATCTGTCCGCCTTTATTGGAAACTTCCAGTTTAAGCACTTCATTTTCCAAAAGGGTGGTTCCCTCCCTTGTCGGGGTGAATCCAAAGGCACCTACCGTGCTTTTGTATTGTGCCACCGCTGTGGAATCGCTCAGGTCGATGGTCTTAACTTCTTTTACGGGAGCCTTTTTGGTCGCTTCTTCTTGTGCCTGGGCCTCTTCCGCCTCAACTCTTGCCTGCTCGGCTTTTTGTGCCTCCAACTCTTCTGGCGTAGGCTGATTTTGGTAAAACATGTAGATGAGTATCCCAAAAATCAGTACAAATCCAATAATGGATTTAATATCCAGCTTCTTTTCTTCCATGAATATTGTTTAGTAGAACTATGTTACGGTATTCCAGTGGGCAAATATATGCCCAAAACCGCGTTTTATGCCAAACTGGCATTGTTTTGTTTATGTTTTTGGGTCAACACCGCCTTTACGAACCCTACGAACAACGGATGTGGGCTTGCGACGGTACTTTTATATTCCGGATGGTACTGTACTCCCACAAACCAAGGATGCGATGGGATTTCCACCACTTCCACCAAACCGGTCTTGGGGTTTAGGCCTGAGGCGATCAAGCCGGCCTGCTCCATCTGTTCCTTATACTTATTGTTGAATTCGTAACGGTGTCTATGGCGTTCCTCAATATCGGAGCTGCCATATACTTGTTTTACCAAGCTACCTTCTTGTAAGTGGCAATCCCACGCACCCAAACGCATGGTACCGCCCATATCGGTGATGGATTTCTGTTCCTCCATCAAACTAATGACAGGGTCCGGTGTTGTTTTGTCCATTTCGGTGGAATTGGCCTTAGAAAGTCCAAGTACGGTTCGGGCAAATTCAATCACTGCCATTTGCATGCCCAAACAAATGCCCAGAAAAGGAATGTTATTTTCCCTCGCATATCTTACAGCGGTCACCTTTCCTTCGATACCGCGCTCCCCAAAACCGGGAGCTACCAAAATACCATCGAGACCCTGCAATTTCTTTTCAATATTTTTTTCTGATAGATGTTCGGAGTGAATCGATTTCACCTCCACCTCCACCTCATTGGCCGCTCCTGCGTGGATAAATGCTTCTTGTATGGACTTGTAGGAATCGGGTAGCTCCACATATTTTCCGATCAACCCAATAACAACTTTATCCTTCGGATTTTTATGGCGTTGCAAAAATTCTTTCCATTGGTCCAAATTGGGCTCCACGGTATTGGTGAGTGCCAATTTTTCCAAGGCTACCGTATCCAAGCCTTCTTCCTGCATCATCAATGGTACATCGTAAATGGTGGATGCATCGATGGATTGGATTACGGCCTCTTTCTTTACATTGCAGAAAAGGGCTAATTTTTGTTTGATATCCTCCGAAATCTGATGCTCGGTGCGGCATACCAATATGTCTGCCTTTATACCGCTTTCCATTAAGGTTTTTACCGAGTGCTGCGTGGGTTTTGTCTTTAATTCACCCGCTGCCGACAAAAAGGGCACCAAGGTAAGGTGGATCACAATTCCGTTATGTTCGCCCAATTCCCAAAGCAATTGCCGAACCGCTTCAATGTAGGGCAAGGATTCAATATCACCCACAGTCCCGCCAATCTCAGTGATCACAATGTCGTAATCGCCACTGTTCCCTAAAATTTGGATGCGTTCTTTGATCTCGTTGGTGATGTGGGGCACTACTTGTACCGTTTTGCCCAAAAACTCCCCTCTTCGTTCCTTTTCGATTACGCTTTGGTAGATTCGACCAGTGGTCACGTTGTTGGCCTGTGATGTGCGAACGTTCAAGAAGCGCTCATAATGTCCAAGATCCAAGTCGGTTTCGGCACCATCATCGGTCACGTAACATTCACCATGCTCATACGGATTAAGGGTTCCGGGGTCCACATTGATGTAGGGATCTAACTTTTGGATGGTGGTTCGGTAACCCCTGGCCTGCAGCAATTTGGCCAAGGATGCGGCGATGATTCCCTTACCCAATGAAGAGGTAACGCCTCCCGTAACGAAAATGTACTTGGTATCTGACATATTGATCTTTCTATTACGGGGCGTAAAATTACTAATTGCTGGGCAAAAATCAGGTAGATTTGCGAGGAAAATCTTTTTGTAGCTTTCTTATCAAGGGTTCTAGGTTGTTGTCCTTAATGGTGAGCATGGTATTGAGATAGTTGCCCAGCTTGCCTTCGGGAAACCCTTTTTGCCGGAACCATACCAAATAGGCCAAGGGCAGATCTACCAGATAACGCCCCTTATACTTACCAAAGGGCATTTTGTAATGTGCCAGTTCCAAAAGTTGCTGTGAATCGGGACGTATTTCCATTTATAGGCCTAAAATACTATCTTTCCAAGAACAAATCCGTAAAATGAAACGTAGAAATTTTATCGCCACGGCCGCAATCGGCTCCGCAGGTCTGGCCTCAACCTCAGCCATGACCGCTTCCCAAGCTCCCAGTAAGGAGTTCAAACTCAAGGGGAACATCAACCACAGTGTATGCGAATGGTGCTTTAGCGATATTCCGCTGGAAGATTTTCTAAAAACCCTGAACGAGTTGGGCGTTAAGGCCATTGATTTGGTGGGTCCCGATAGGTGGCCCATTTTAAAAAAATACGGCATCCACTGCTCTATGTGCAATGGGGCCGAGATAAGCCTGACCGAGGGATGGAACAATCCCAAATATCATAAACAGCTCATTAAGAACTATACGGAAATGATCCCGAAGGTGGCCGAAGCGGGCTACACCAACCTCATTTGTTTTAGCGGCAATCGGGACGGGATGAACGACTACGTTGGGTTACAAAATTGTGTGGATGGGCTTTCGCAGATCATGCCCTTGGCCGAAAAATATGGGGTAGTGATTCAAATGGAGCTTTTTAACCAAGTGAACCATCCAGATTATATGTGCGACAACTCCCTTTGGGGCGTGGAACTGTGCAAACATTTGGGCAGTGACAATTTTAAATTGTTGTTCGATATCTACCATATGCAAATTCAGGAAGGCGACATTATCCGAAGCATACAAAACTACCATCCCTATTTTGGTCACTACCATACAGCGGGAGTTCCGGGCAGGCACGAAATTGATGAAACCCAAGAACTGTACTATCCAGCCATCATTAAAGCTATCCACGATACCGGTTTTACAGGCTACGTGGCCCAGGAATTTATCGTGACCTGGGAGGATAAGATTGCTGCGCTCAAGGATGGTTTTTTAAGGTGTGATGTTTAGTTGATTACAAGTCTTTACTAAATTTTAACTAGGCATAATTTTCTTAAAACGGATGATGATTCATGGTAAAATGAAATAAATAGCTACAGTTTAAACACCCCTCAAAACCCGAACCACTCCCCTGAGTGCAGTGGCCACTTCCTGTAGCTCCTCTCTGGAAAAGGTATCCTCTTCCACATAAAACAACATTTCCACAGCCAAATCCAAATGTTCAGCTAAGGCCTCTGATGTACCATAGGTATCCGAAATTAAATGTGACAACTCATCTGTCTGTTCTAAAGAAACCAAACTTTTGCTTTTTACGGTTAGTTAGAAGCAAAACTCATAAATCTTCGACAGATGGATAGCCCTATTTATCGTACTAAAATCAAAATTGTAGGTAATAGATGGTGAATTTTTATTCTGATATTTTAGGTATTTCCTTAACCTTAATGTTCCAATACCCTTATTTTCCTAAGTTCCCGAAAAGACTTTCCCACCTACTACCTTCCATAACAGAAGGTTAAAAAGCAATCGTTATACGGACTAATTTAATATATTTGTACGTATAACCATTTCCTATGGATACCAAATTGACATTGAAGCTTGACCAAAAAATCATTGAACGGGCAAAAAAGTACGCTTCCAACAAGAAAATGAGCCTATCCCGAATTGTGGAGGCCTATCTGCAATCCTTGACCTCGGATATGGGCAAATCGGAGTTTGAAATCTCTCCCTTTGTAAAGAGTATCTCCACGGGAACCAAAATCCCGACCGATATCGACCCTAAAAAAGAATATTCCGAGCATTTGATGAAAAAACACCAATGAGCAGAAGAATTTTTGTGGACACCAATGTAATGCTCGACCTTTTGGGCGAGAGAGAACCCTTTTATGCGCCCATTGCCCAAATTGCTACATTGGCCGAAAAGAAAATATTGACCATGGTTGTCTCCCCTATTTCATTTGCCACGGTAAACTACTTTCTTTCCAAATATGAGAGTCCAAAAATAGCAAGGGAAAAACTGCGCAAATTCAAAATATTGTGCGAGATATGCTCCATGGACGAGCAAACGGTTGAGAAAGGCCTCAACACGCCTATCAAGGATTTTGAGGATGCCCTGCAATATTTCAACGCTACCGAATCTGGTTGTGAAATCATCATTACCAGAAATGGCAAGGACTTTAAACATTCTTTGCTACCGGTGATGACCGCCAGTGAGTTTTTGAAAAGTTTGAAGGATACGTAAAATCAACCAAAATTCTGTTGTCGGTCCTCCTATCGACCAAGCTCTAAATGATACATCCAAAGATGATTTAGGCTCCCGTCCTTAACGCTTCCGCAATTTTTCTGTTCCACTCCGCTTGCTTTTCCCTGTTTCGGGAAAAATTGGTCTCCCAGTCATATCGCTCTTGGTATTCCTGAAGTTCTTTGAGGATATCGTGGTAAATCTTGCGTACTTCTGCCTTCACATCATCCGAAAAAGAAGTGCGACGCAGTTTTTCGCGCATCTTTCGGGCAAATACCTCCGTGATATCAAAATGGAGCTGCTCGTGTGCCAAGGTATTTTCGTCGCAGAGCTCGGGCTTGTACCACGATTCATTGGGATAAAAATAGGCGTTTACCTCAAAGTCCAACTTTACTTCGTGGTGCAACAGATTGGCGGAATAGGAATAACTGATGCCGCTTGCGGTGGTGGCAGCTGGAGGCTGTGCTGGAGGTACCTTCCCCTTAAAGTCGGCCCAAGTAAGGCGAACATTTTCCGTCCATGGTACTCCCTCCTCGATTTCTTGTCCAAATCCCAAAAAAGCGAGCAAAAAGACACATGCTATGGAAATTATTTTACCCAATTAAATTCGATTGAACGTTCAATGTCGGGATGTAAGCTATAATGTACCGGACAGGTGTTAGCGGTGTGCACCAAAATTTTTCGGTGTTTCTCCGAAACGGAAGCTGGGAGTTCCATAGTTACTTCTATTTTGGAAATCCGTCTTGGGTTGGCGGCCATATGCTTGGTCACCTCGGCGGTTGAGCCCTCTAGATCTACTCCAAGGTCACGTGCCTTTATGCCCATCATGGTCATCATGCAGTTGGCCAAGCCGGTGGCCACGGTATCGGTGGGCGAAAATGCCTCACCTTTGCCGTTGTTGTCCACTGGGGCATCCGTAATGTATTCGCTGCCCGAACGTATGTGCACACAAGTGGTGCGCAGATTGCCGTTATAGGTTACTTTTGCTGTCATTTTTTTGCTCTACCTCTTTAATACGAAGATCGTCATATTCCATGATATAGCACGCCCTGTTAAAATAACCTGAGGTCCAATCATTATGATAATCGAAACCGTTACCGGCATACTCTGTCAAACCAATATATTTTGAGGTCTCGAAAAGATTCTTTTTATAAGCGAGTTTCAACAAAACATCCATGGTTACATCAAAGCCACGAACGGCATACCTGTCCGGCAACAGACCGTCATATTTTTTGGTATAGGCCCGAGTGAAAGTATCGTCGACCGTTTCGCGGTAAAACGAAGGATAGGTAAACTTCAAATTGGACAAATGCGCTTTGGAAACCGCCTCATCCTCAAAGGCCCCATTGTAACTGGTGGTAAACATGCGAACCTTAACCTGTTTATCGGTTTCTTCGGCATCCAATCTAGAGATGTTGGCAGAATTTAAAATAGATGTAACACTGGACACCATATTTACTTGGTCGGTCTCCAAAAACACCCAGTTTTCCTTTTCTTCTGAAAGTTGTACCAAAAATCTATCCAAGTGAAGCGATTTATTGTCGATTACCTTAGCGATCTGGGCTGAGGGGAATTTGCTCAAAATGGAATCGTGTGCCACTTGATGGGTCGAATCCGCGATGATAATGACATTTTCATCTTTGTGGATTTTTTCCATATAGGCCAACATTTTATCCCGAAGCACCACATCTCGGGGCACGGAGAAAAAGACATTGCTATGACTCAGTTTACTGTCGGACGCAATCGGTGCAATCACAGGGATATTTTTGGCAGCGGCTTGAACGGCCACTTCATCCAACGGACCAGCAGCCAATGGACCGATTACAGCATCAACACCGGTTAAATTTTCCCTTAGAAGGATTTCCTTGACCTTGGCTTGGTCCAATTGGGTATCATAGGTTTTGACATCCACGGACACCCCAAGCTTTTTGATGGAGTCCAATGCCACCATGGCTCCAGTATAGAAACCAAGGCTGATCGCTAAGTCCCTTCTATTTCTAATGAGTTCTTCCGCTTTTTGGGTGTCGGCTACATTCACCTTGTCCAATCGGAACGGCAGCATATACACCAACTTGGGCCTATTCGCCACATCGATGCTGTCCACCAAGTTGATCTTATCCAGCACTAGAGCATTCTTTACCTCCAACTCCTTTTCCTTTTCCTTGGGCAATTTCAACACCATTCCAGCCTTCAATCCATTTTCAAGTGCCGGGTTCAAACGGAACAGTTCGTCGCGGGTAATCTTTAAGTTTTGGGTAATCCTGAAGATGTTCTGCTTGGGTTTTACTTCGTAGAACACATAATTTTCAGTATTGACTTCGTTGCCTTTTTCGCGCTTCTTGGGCAAACGGACCACCATACCTTCCTTAAGTCCACCCTCCTTCATAATTTCGGGGTTCAAACGAACGATGGAATCCGTTGGAATGCCGTACTCACGCCCCAGACTGTAAAGTGTCATTTTGGGTGGTACGGTGTACGAAGTAAAGATTTCTGTCTTTTGTTCTTTGAGACTATCCCCCTTGGGTCTTGGCAATTTAAGTTCTTCACCAGCCGCCAAATAGTTGGTATTCTTATCCAATTCGGGATTCAGTACCAAAAGACTATCTACACTGATCCCGTATTTGTGCGCAATACTCCAACGGGTCTCTTTGGGCTTAACAGTGTAGATTTCAAAATCTAGCTCCTTCTCTTCATCCGGGTCTATTTCCGGATATACCGGAATCTGGAGTACCATGCCCTTGTCCAAGGTTTCGGAGTACAATCGGGTATTGTATCGCTTCAGTTGGTCCTCGGTAATATTATACTTTTGGGTAAGTCCAAAAAGGGTCTCCTTTCTGCGTACCCTGTGCCGCGCAAAGCGAATCGGTTTTACTTCTTCTTCCTGAGGTTCCTCCTTTTTGGTTACAGGTTTGGTTTCGGCAGGCTTACTGCCATTCAACGGAATGATAAGGATGGTATTCTCCTTCACATCGTCAGCTGTCTTGATTTCCTTATTGGCCTGTAAAATACTGTAAGGGGTCACCCGATATTTTTGCGAAATGCTCTTGAGAGTTTCACCTTCCTTTACCGCGTGGGTTGCATAGTTTTGTGCAGAAACCGGCACCATGGCCAACAAAAGAACCATGGTAACAACCAGTTGTAACATATATTTTTTCATTCCCATTCTATAGTTGCCGGTGGTTTTGAGCTAATGTCATACACCACTCTATTAACGCCTTTAACCTTATTTATTATATCATTCGAGGTTTTTTGAAGGAATTCGTAGGGCAAATTCACCCAATCGGCCGTCATACCATCGGTACTTTCTACGGCTCTGAGCGCAACACATTTTTCATAGGTACGCTCATCTCCCATAACTCCTACACTATCTACGGGCAAAAGCATGGCTCCGGCCTGCCAAACCTTGTCATAAAGTCCCCATTTTTTCAATCCTTCGATAAAAATGGCGTCAACTTCTTGCAAAATGGCCACCTTTTCTGCCGTAATATCGCCCAAGATACGGATTCCCAATCCTGGACCGGGAAAAGGATGCCTTCCCAATATTTCGGCCGGCATATCCATACTGGCACCAACCCTTCTCACCTCATCCTTGAACAACATTTTCAAGGGCTCCACAATTTTCAATTTCATGTAGTCGGGCAATCCTCCCACATTGTGGTGACTTTTGATCACCGCTGATGGACCTCCACTGGCCGAAACGGACTCGATCCTATCGGGATAAATGGTGCCTTGTGCCAGCCATTTTGCATTTTCCACTTGGTGGGATTCATCATCAAAAACCTCAATAAACACCCTTCCAATGATTTTTCGTTTCTTTTCAGGATCGGATTCGCCTTTCAAGGCATCCAAAAAGCGTGCCGAAGCATCAACGCCCTTTACATTGAGCCCCATGTACTTGTACTGATCCAGTACGCTTTCAAACTCATTTTTACGCAAAAGGCCGTTGTTCACGAAGATACAATACAGGTGATCTCCAATGGCTTTGTGCAACAACATGGCCGCCACGCTCGAGTCTACACCTCCAGAAAGTCCCAAAATGACCTTTTCATCTCCAATTTCTTTTCTTAGCTCCTCCACGGTGGTTTCCACAAAGGCATCGGGCGTCCAGTCCTGTTCCAGTCCTGCGATGTTCACCAAAAAGTTTTCGAGCAATTTGGTACCATCCGTGGTGTGGTATACTTCGGGGTGAAATTGTATCCCATAAGTAGTCTCTCCATCAATCTTGTAGGCCGCATTCTCCACATCGTGGGTGCTCGCCAACCGGATGGCGCCCTCGGGCAACTCCTTTATAGTATCGCTATGGCTCATCCAAACCTGGCTTCCTTCGCCAATACCGTTCAAAAAATCCTCTCCTTCTTTTACAAACGAAAGGTTGGCCCTGCCATATTCCCTAGTCGCCGAAGGGGCCACGTTACCACCATGAAAATGGGACAGGTACTGAGCACCGTAGCAAATGCCCAAAAGAGGTTTTTTTCCCTTGATGTTGGATAGATCGGGATGCGGGGCACTCTCCGAACGCACCGATGATGGGGACCCGGAAAGAATCACTGCTTTGTAATCGGACAAGTCTTCCGGCAGTTTGTTGTACGGTTTTATTTCTGAGTAAATGTTGAGTTCCCTAACGCGTCGTGCGATCAATTGTGTGTACTGGGAACCAAAGTCTAGGATGAGTACGTTGTTATGCATGGGCAAAAATAGCAATTTGCTTTAGTTGCAAAAGTATCTTTTAAAGGTTATTTATGACAAGTTTTCCCCATAAGTAATTCCAACGGGTTATCAACAGTTCTGCCGTTTTTGGATTCGCCCTACACCCGCCTTCGGAAAGAACATATTGCTATATAGTTTTTTTCTTAACTGATTTCATTATTTCTTTGCGGTCTAAACACTATTGACCATGATCAAGGGATTCATTTTTGATTTGGACGGTGTGATCACCGATACGGCCGAACTGCATTATGAAGCATGGAAGCATTTGTCCGACGATATGGACTGGGATTTCGACCGGGAACTCAACGAAAAACTGAGGGGAATCTCTCGAATGGACTCCATAAAAGTGATTATGGACCACAACCACGTTACTTTAGATGATGCCACGGTAGCGGAACTGGCCACCAAAAAGAACGATATCTATGTGGCAAGCCTTGATCACATGACCCCGGATGACTATCTGCCCGGCGCACGAGAACTTTTGACCCATTTACGATCCGAGGGATTCAAGGTAGCGTTGGGAAGTGCAAGCAAAAACGCCATAAAGGTTTTAAAACAACTGAACGCTACGCATTTTTTTGATGTTATTGGGGATGGGAACAGCGTTTCCAAAAGCAAGCCCGAACCGGACATTTTCCTTTATGCTGCGGAAAAATTGGGATTACCCCCAGAAAATTGTATCGTTTTTGAGGATGCTGAAAAAGGTATCGATGCCGCCAAGGCCGGAAAATTTCATAGCGTGGGCATAGGTCCCGAGGAGCGTGTTGGCCATGCCGATATCCGTTTCGATACCATGAAAGAGGCCACACTTTTTGAAGTGAAATCACATTTTAAAGATTTGTTTTAACCTCCACAAACCTTATAAAAAGCAAAAAGCCCCGGGAACCACTCCGGGGCTTTTCAATAAAATCAAAACCAACCTAAACATATGAGTTAACCAACTCAAAATTTAAATTTTCATAGCTATTTACAGTAATGGAACAACCTTGAAGGAAAATACCCTACCACAGTTCCCACCTTTTTTTAAAAAAAAATCAACGAATCCAATTAATCGTGACGAATAATGGTAAAATCTTTGGAAAATGGGTCCAGCGTTTTCAACAACAACGGAATAAGGTTTTCACCCATGTGCAGGTACATTTCGGAAAAGTTGAGTTGCCTTTCCTGTAAGGATTGATTGGGAAACAATTCGTTCTGCAGTTCGGTCAGGCGCACCACATGGTCCTTTAGCTTCCGCTTTTGAGCCCTCAACAAACGCTTTTCCAAATTGTCCAACCCTTTTTTTTGTTTCACTTCTTGGGCCTTTACGGCACCCAAAAAACTTTTGTCCGTTTTCTCGGCCAGCTCATACATGTGCTGAAATTGTTCTTCCAACAACTTTTTCTGGGGCGAGAAATCAATATCTATGTTGGAAATATCCCTAATTTTCTTGTTGATCAGCGAATGCTGCTTCATGAACAAATGGGATACCTTCAGGCCCATCCGCTCCACTTTTTCCGATTGTTTTTCGGTAATCAGCAAAGCTGAATTGCGTAACATCAGCATCGGAAACGTAACTCCCACCTCATCAAAATAGGACTTGAGCTCCAACCAATAGGCCAACTCACCTCCTCCTCCAATGTAGCAAAGGTTGGGCAGGATCACTTCTTGATAGAGCGGACGTGCCACCACGTTGGGCGAAAATCGTTCCGGATGTTCTTCCAGTTCCGCTAGGAGTTCTTCCTCCGTAAAGTCCAAATGGGTATTGATCACATGGTATTTCCCCTTTTTGAGTATAATACGTTCCCTGAGGCCATCTTCCAGATAAAAATAATTGATTTCCCTAGGGTTTACTTGAATGGTGTAATCCGAAGAAGCCTCCTGCAAAGCCTCGATGGTTTTATTTATTTTTTGATACGGAACATGCTCCAGCATATCCGCTTTGGCATAGGGTACCAATAGTTTTTTAAGCGCCTTATCATCACCATCAACAATCACTAGCCCTTCTTCCCCAAAGAGGGCGTTCGCCAGATAGCGGGTGGCTTCGGTCAATGTATCGTGCTCCAAGTAAGCCTTTTGGAACAGGGTTTTTAAATCGTCCGTTAGACCCAAATGGCCCAGTTCGGCCGCAAATACATCAAAAACCTCTTCCAGACCCTCCGTGGAAAGTCGGCCAACAGCTCCAGAAGCTTTTTTGTTCCAGAGTACCTTTTTGCCATGCAGGTTGAAATAGTTGATTTCCTCAAAATCATGGTCTTCCGTAGCCATCCAATACACGGGCACAAAATGGTTGCTGGGATATTGCTTGTTCAGCTTTTTAGCCAGATTGATGGTAGATATGATTTTATATAAAAAATATAAGGGTCCCGTAAACAAGTTCAATTGATGCCCGGTCACCACAGTAAAGGAGGTCTCCTTTTGAAGGGCCTCCATATTTTTTTGGGTCGCTTTGGAAGCTTCGATACCGTGATACTGGTTCTTTAGGGCTTGGACCAACACAGTGCGATTTTCTTTGGGGAAGTTGGCCATCTTCTCTTTAATCTGCGCCTCAAAATTTTCGGCCAGCGGATATCGGTTATAAAAAGGAGTCAATCCTTCTTTCTGTTCCAAATAATCGCAAATCAGTTGGGAAAAATAACCCGTCTCCCTAAAGGGTATACATTCTACTTCCATTCAATCGCTAATGAGGTGTTCAAAGATAAGTCTCTTCTTTTTTTCTGTTCCTAAAAATACGTTAATTGAATTTTACACAATTTTATACTCCAACCGTTCAAAAAATTAGGCATCTGCCTCAATTTATTAGTAGATTTGGTCGAACCAATTAACCCAAGCATGACCAGATTTTTATTTTCTCTCGCTCTTTTAGTAGCCGTTTCGGTATCTGCACAACAATTAAAATCCCCATCAGAATTTTTGGGATACGAACTCGGAACACAGTTCAGTCGTCATCACGAAGTGGTGGATTACTACGAATACTTGGCCGAAGCCGCCCCCGACAGGGTAAAGTTAACGGTCTACGGCCAGACCAACGAGCGGAGACCTCTCATTTTGGCCTATGTATCCTCAGCGGAAAACCTCTCCAATTTGGAAAACATCCGTCAGGAACATTTAAAGGATACAGAGGGCACTGGAAATTCAAACAAGGCTATTGTATGGTTAAGCTACAATGTACACGGCAACGAGAGTGTAAGCACCGAAGCTTCCATGAAAACCATTTACGAATTGTTGACCAATAAAAGTTCCTATTTGGAAAACACTGTGGTCATCATGGACCCGTGTATCAATCCAGATGGCCGGGACCGGTACAGCAACTGGTACAATCAATTCAAAAATACCCCATACCAAGTAGACCCGAACAGCAAGGAACACCATGAGGGTTGGTGGAGCGGAAGGAGCAATCACTATATGTTCGATTTGAACCGTGACTGGGCCTGGTTAACGCAGGTGGAAAGCCAGCAGCGCCTCAAGGTATTCAACCAATGGATGCCGCATGTGCATGTCGATTTCCATGAGCAAGGTGTGGACAATCCCTATTATTTTGCACCGGCCGCAGAGCCCTATCACGAAGTGATAACGGATTTCCAACGTGATTTTCAATTGACCTTGGGTAGAAACCATGCCAAATATTTTGATGCCAATGGTTGGTTCTATTTTACTAAAGAGGTATTTGACTTATTGTATCCAAGTTATGGGGATACCTACCCTATGTACAATGGTTCCATTGGGATGACCTATGAACAAGGTGGTAGCGGCAGAGCCGGATTGGGCATTATCACCTCTATTGGCGACACCTTGACCTTGAAAGACCGGATTGCCCACCACTTTACGACGGGACTTTCCACCGTAGAGGTGTCTTCCCAAAATGCACAAAAACTCAACGAAGAGTTTAGAAAATTCCACCAAAACAAGGCATTTAAGTACAAGAGTTATGTGTTACGAGGAGATAAAGACAAATTGGATGCCCTTAAATCCCTTTTGGAAAAACACAATATTGCTTACGGCGACCTTGAGAGCGGTTCTTACAAAGGGCACAGCTATAGTTCAGGAAACACAGGTAGCCTGACCATCAATAAAAACGGTATGGTCGTATCTACAGATCAACCCAAAGGAACCTTGGTAAAAGTGCTGTTCGAGCCCAATGCCAAACTTTCGGATTCATTGACGTACGATATTACTGCGTGGTCGCTCCCATATGCGTACGGATTGGATGCCATTGCCTCCACTTCCGCAGTGTCTCCGCAATCAGTACAACAGTCCATGGCAAGTTCCAACATCAACAGTGGGAGCTATGCCTATCTCGCGGATTGGAACAGCATGGAAGACGCCCGCTTTTTGGCAGCATTGCTCAAAGATGGCATACGGGTTCGCAAAGCGGATCATCCATTTGGCATCGAGGGCAAATCCTTTGATCGAGGCACCTTGATCATCACCAAAGGTGATAATGAAAACAAGGATGATTTTATCACTACTTTGCAATCCGTTGCCCAAAAATTCAACAAAGACCTTACGGCAACCAGCACCGGTTTTGTAGACTCAGGAAAAGACTTTGGTTCGTCATCCATACAAATGATCACCAAGCCAAAAATAGCCGTTTTGTCAGGTGGCCCCACCTCTACCCTAAGATTTGGAGAAATTTGGCACTTTTTTGAACAGCAATTACATTATCCGCTGACCGTAATCGATGATGAATATGCCGATAGAGTGGATTTAGACGAGTACCACATTTTGATTTTGCCCGACGGGCGTTATGGCAACTATTTTAGTGAAGACAAACTTTCCGAGTTGAAAATCTGGGTGCGCCAAGGTGGAAAAATTATAGCCATGGGAGGTTCCATAAATGCCCTTGATGGTGAAAATGGTTTCGGAATCAAACAAAAGAAAATGGAAAGGGATACCAGTGAAAATTCCCCACAACCTTATGAAGATTGGGAGAGGGAACGCATCAAGGGAGCCATTACAGGAGCCATCTTCAAAACAAAGGTGGACAATTCCAATCCTTTGGCCTATGGATACGGTGCAGATTATTTTACCCTAAAATTGGGCAGCAGCGCATTCGAGTATCTCGACAACGGCAATGCGGTGTACTTGGAGCAAAATACCAAACCATTTTCTGGTTTTGCCGGTACAGAAGCCCAAAAACGGATTTCGGAAACCCTAATTTATGGGGTGGAAAACTACGGTCGCGGCCAAGTTATCTACATGGTGGACAACCCGCTCTTCCGAGGGTTTTGGGAAAACGGAAAACTGTTTTTTGCCAATGCCCTTTTTATGGTAAACTAGGTAGCTTAACTGTTGACATTTAGAGGATTGTTTGGTTTTTTAACGAAATCCAACAAATAGGGTATGTCCTTTTTTTTGTATCTTTAGTAGAATGGAAAAAAAGAAAATTGCACCTATGTCACCTATCAACCCATCATTGATTTTAAAACCAAAACTCAACTCGTTGCCCATTGTGGCCCTATTGGCCATGCTATTCATCAATCCCTTTCAGGGACTGGCCTTACAGGAAGAAGCTTCGCCTGTGGAGTACAATGAATATAGCGGTGAGGTCAAAGAAGAATCGAGCAATAAATCCTTGGTCTTTGCCACCCTTACCGTAGAGGGAACCAATATTAGCACCATTACCAATACGGAGGGCAACTTCCTTTTAAAGGTCCCTAAGGAACACCTTGACAAAAACGTAATCGTTTCCTTTTTGGGCTACAGGACCAAGCAAATCCCTATTGCAAGTCTGCAACGCGAAAAGAACGAAATCTATCTTGAAATATCCGCGACCCAATTATCCGAAGTGAACATCAACGCTCCAAAGGATGCCATGGCACTCTTTAAGGAAACCTTGAAGAATAGAGGAGAAAATTACTTTACCGATCCCACTTTGATGACAGCCTTCTATCGGGAAACCATCAAAAGAAGAAGAAAGAATGTATCCTTGGCAGAAGCTGTGGTCAATGTCTATAAAACGCCATATAATATCAACAGAGAAGATGCCGTGGAACTTTACAAGGCAAGAAAAAGCACGGACTACAGTAAACTGGACACCGTGGCCCTTAAACTGCAAGGCGGGCCTTACAACACGCTCTATGTGGATTTGATGAAATATCCAGAATATATTTTTTCGGAAGAAATGATGGAAGATTACAAATTCACATTTGACCGTTCCACCCGTACCAACGACCAATTGATCTATGTCATCAAGTTTGACCAACGACCAGATGTGCTGGAGCCGCTTTATCGTGGGGAGATCTATATTGATGTGGACAAGAAAATTATGACAGGCGCCATATTTTCACTGAACATTACGGACAGGGATATGGCCGCACAACTTTTTGTCCGCAAAAAACCGGCGAAAGTCGACGTTTGGCCCACTGAAGTATCCTACCGGGTGGATTACCGGGAAAAAGACGGAAAATGGTTTTATGGCTACAGCAGCGTTTTCATGGAATTTAAAGTGGACTGGGCCGATAAATGGTTCAATTCACAATACAGCATGACCGCTGAAATGGCCGTTACCGACTGGGAAAAGGTCGGCAAGGACGAAAGACCGAAATATCGCCAACGGATACGTAAATCCGTCATCCTAAGTGATGAGGCCTCTGGTTTCTCTGACCCCGATTTCTGGGGAGAGTACAACATCATTGAACCCGAAAAATCCATTGAATCGGCCATTAGAAAGATTCAAAGACAACTTCGGAGAGAGGAGCGCAGCAGCGATTAATCCCATTTCTTCCATCTAACTGTTTGGATTTTTATCTTTGTGGTGCCTAATCCCATATAAATGTCCAAAAGAAGAAGTTTTCTAAAATCGGCCACTGCCCTTGGTGCGGCCACCCTTTTCCATCAAACTGGATGGAGTAATGCCCCCTCAGCCAAACCGTTGCCCAAAATAAAGCCCAAACGCTTGCAAATGGGCGATACTATTGGCTTGGTAGCTCCTGGGTTTGCTTTGGATACAGAGTCCATATATCTTGCGGTAGATACCTTAAAAAAAATGGGATTCAAGGCATTTTATACAGACCGAATTGAAGGCAATCACGGCTATTTTAGCAATACGGACGAAGAACGGGCGAAGGACATCAACGAGATGTTTGCCAATCCCGACATTGATGGTATACTCTGTGCCCGCGGCGGTTATGGCTGTACGCGAATTTTGGATTTGCTGGACTACGAGACCATTGCCAACAACCCCAAGGCATTTATTGGCTTTAGCGATATCACCGCGCTTATCAACACCTTTTATAAAAAGACAGGACTTGTTTGTTTTCATGGACCCGTAGGCAAAACATTGGACGATGAGTATAGCCAAGCCTATTTCAAAAAAGTTTTGATGGAGCCCCAAGAAGTGCTTCCCATTAAAAATGCCATTCTGGAAGACCCCAAACAGTACCGAAACAGTGAGTATTACAGGTACACTATTACACCTGGAATGGCAGAGGGTGAACTCGTTGGCGGAAGTTTATCGTTGGTAACGGCTATGATAGGCACCCCTTATGAAATTAATTTCACCGACCGTATCGTTTTTTTGGAAGATGTGGAGGAAGCTCCCTACCGAATCGACCGTATGCTGACCCAACTCACCCAAGTGGACACCTTTTTAAAAGCCAAGGGAATTGTATTTGGGGTATGCAAAGGATGCGACCGCAAACGGACCACGGATAATTTCACCCTTAAAGAAGTGATAACGGACAGGATTGCACCTTTGGGCATTCCCGCCGTGTATGGGATGAGTTTTGGACATATTCCACAGAACAGCACGCTCCCCATTGGAATCAAAGCTAGGTTCAATGCCTACAAAAAGCAGCTTCGTTTGATAGAAGCTGCAGTTAGCTAGTGGGGTTTCACCACTCACACCATTGGCTTTCATACATTTACATGGTGTTGATTTTGAAAAAAAACACGATATTGTGACATCGTTTTTCTTCAACCTCTAAAGAACGACAAATCAACCTCACCCAAATCTTGATTTGTTAATTCTTAACCTATACTAATGTCACATGTACTTCCTAGGTTCTCCAGACCTATAAAAAGCAAGGGTAGTCCGCGAATGGATGTATCTTACTGGAGCAGGGCAATGGATGCCTACGATGCCAAAAATTACAGGCAAGCCCTATTGGAAACCATCAATTACATCAATTCGGATGTATTGCAAAACCATTCTTTGAACGATGACCTCCAAATTGTTCATGGGCAAGGTTCAGCAGAAATATGCATCTCCATATCGCAGGATATGTTTTCAGTGAAGGCCCCCTTTGTAAAAATCACGGAGAAAACCAACAAGGTACCGCTATTTAGAAAAGTGGCGGAAATCAATTTCAATCCGTTGACCCCTAGCCCAAATACGTCGGAAACAAGACGTTTTGTGGTTTGAGTATGAAACCCCAATTGCACTTTGCCAACCTTACAAAGTGTACGATGTATTGAGGGAAATAAGTGTGTATTCTGATGACTATGACGATGAATTTATAGAAAAATATCAGGCTGAATTCTTCACCACCCCTAAGACTACCCCCTTATCCGAAGACGAAAAAGATACCGTTTGGCAACAGATTCAGGAGGTTTTGGAGGACTATGAGAAGTACAGCAAGGAGTTCAAGGAGAAAAGATGGAACGATTATCAATGGGATATTACCGTATTGTCCCTTCTAAAAATCGTAAACATGCCCTGTGTTCATGGAACGCTGCGAACCAAGCTGGAAGAATATGTATCCAATCTCTTCAATGGTCAAATTGATTTCAACTTTAGAATCGATAAAGGAACAAACTTTATGCAGAAGCTACTTGCAAAGTCAAAGGAAGAATTTTTGCAGGATATGTATCATGCAGAGTCATTGATTTCCTTGAAGTGGAGAAGCTCTACGGAAGTTTTGCAGAACCACGCAAAAAGTATGGAGACCTATGTGGAGCGCTATGTTAAGGAAAACAATCAGTTGATGCTCTGCTATTACCTTCAGTCCGCTTTTTTAAAAATGATTTACGATTATAATATGGAGGAGCACCACCAAAATGCCATTTACGATGTACTTGAAAAGGTTTCAGGCAAAAATCTGGATGAAGCTCGTCCCCTTTTGCTCAACACATATTATGCGTTTTTGGATGGAACGGTAAGTACCACTTCATCCACAAAAAAAGGAAAAGGTTTCTTTTCAAAATTATTTAGCTAACCAGATAGAGGATAACATGGAAAATATTAGAAAATCGGTTTACAAAATTGTGACCGCTTCGGGTACAGGAAGTGGTTTTACGGTCAACGGGCAAAATCATATCATCACCAATTATCATGTGGTAAAGGGAGAAAAGACAGTTGCCGTAGAAGATTATAAAAAAGACAGGCATGTTGCACAGGTAGTGATGGTGAACCCAGAAGTCGACTTGGCCTTTTTGAGCATAGACGGATTTACCAACACCAATACGGACATTTCCCTTCAAGAGGAAATTCAGATTGTAAACACCCAAAAAGTATTTATTAACGGATACCCATTTGGAATGCCGTATACGATTACAGAAGGGATCGTATCGTCGCCGAACCAACCCATGGGGAGCAGAAGCTATGTACAAACGGATGCCGCAGTAAACCCTGGGAACTCCGGGGGTCCCATGTTAAACGAAGCTGGGGTTCTTGTAGGGGTAACCACGTCAAAGTTCACCAATGCGGACAATGTGGGCTTTGGGATAAAGCACACCGACTTGATCAAGGAATTGAATGACTTTTCCCATTTACCTAATCAAACAACATTCAATGTAAAGTGTAACTCCTGTGACAATTATACCGACAAAGAATCGGAGTTTTGTGCCCATTGTGGCAACCATCTGGATATATCGATTTGGGAGGAATTTGAAAAAAGTGACTTTGCAAAGTTTGTGGAAGGTGCCCTAGAGGATTTAGGAATCAACCCAGTTTTGGGGAGGGCAGGAAGGGATTATTGGGAGTTTCACCAAGGGAGCGCATTGGTTCGCATATTCGTCTTTAAAAGAGACTATTTGGTGGCCACATCACCCATGAACCATCTACCAAAACAAAATCTTGAAGAACTATTGAACCATTTAATGGAAAGCAACGTGGAACCTTATTATTTAGGTATTCACGATAACCAAATCTATCTCTCCTATCGCGTACATCTTTCTGATATTTTCACCGATTATGCCGAAAAAATCAAAGAAAACATCAAGAATTTAGCGCTGAAAGCTGATGACTTGGACAACTTTTTTGCGGACTCCTTTGGGTGTGAAATGTCCATAGAATCAAAAGAACAATAAAAAAACTGGGGCAAAAGCCCCAGTTTTCTTTAACTCCTTTTAAACTCTTTCAGTGTCTTAATAATAATGGACACACAATCCAGCAATTGCTCGCGGTTCATCACCAAAGGTGGCGCAAACCGAATGATGTTTCCGTGGGTAGGCTTGGCCAATAGACCATTTTCCTTGAGTGCCATACAAATGTCCCATGCCGTGGAGCTATCCTCCGAATCGTTGATGACGATGGCGTTGAGCAGCCCGCGTCCACGAACCTTCACCACCAAATCACATTCCGGGATGAACTTGTTCAGCTCCTCACGGAAAAGTTCTCCCAAGGTTGCTGCATTCTCGGCCAGGCTTTCTTCTTTGACCACTTCCAAAGCAGCCATGCCCACAGCTGCCGCAACAGGGTTTCCACCAAAGGTGCTTCCGTGGCTCCCTGGCGTGATTACTTCCATAATGGGATCGTTGGCCAATACCGCGGATACTGGATAAACACCGCCGGAAAGGGCCTTCCCTAAAATCAAAATATCGGGTTTCACCTCGGGTGTGCCGCTACAGTTTTTGTCCGCACAGCTGCAATTGCCACAGGTGGCCAACAAACGTCCCGTTCTGGCAATACCTGTTTGCACTTCATCGGCAATAAAAAGGACATTGTATTTTTCGCAAAGGGCCTTGGCACCTTTTAAATAACCCTCCGAGGGCACATAAACCCCAGCTTCACCCTGAATGGGTTCCACTAAGAAACCAGCTACATGGGGATTGCTTTTTAGGGCATTCTCCAAAGCGGTTAGATTATCATACTCAATTCGGATAAACCCTTCGGTGTAGGGACCGTAATTATTACGCGCCACCTCGTCATTGGAAAAAGAAATGATTGTAGTGGTTCTACCATGAAAATTGTTCTCGCAAACAATAATCTGGGCTTGGTTTTCCGGAATTCCCTTTTTGCCGTAAGCCCATCTTCTACAAATTTTCAAAGCGGTCTCTACCGCTTCCGCACCCGTATTCATGGGCAACAACTTGTCAAAATTAAAAGTCTCCGCAGCGTACTTCTCGAATTTGCCCAACATATCGTTGTAAAATGCACGTGAGGTCAAGGTCAAGGTTTTTGCCTGCTCCATCATGGCCCCGATAATTTTGGGATGACAGTGACCTTGGTTTACGGCAGAATACGCAGAAAGAAAATCGTAGTATTGCTTTCCTTCCACATCCCACACATGGACACCGTCGCCCTTGCTCAAGACCACAGGTAGTGGGTGATAATTGTGTGCTCCGTACTTGTTTTCCAAATCTATCGCTTGCTGCGATGTTAAATGCTCTAAAACAGCCATTTCATTAAATGATTAAAATTGATAAAATAACCATTCCTACTGTACCTTTATTCTTTCGAAGTCTCGAAAAAGCAGCGTGGGAGAGAAATCATCCCTTGGAGTGCCCGCAAATTACAAATTAATTGATGAAAATATAATTTTCGCCACGCCTTTCCCGCTGGAAAAGCCAAAAGTTTAGATGCAATTTAAGAAGCTGCGTTCCCCGAAATACCAAAAAGAACTTACTTTTGCGCCATGCGTAAAAATAGAAGGAGAAAAACGTTTGAAAACGTCACCGTAGTAGATGCGGGAGCAAAGGGAAAATCCGTGGGGAAAGCACCAGATGGACGAGTAATTTTCCTCAGTAATGCCGTACCCGGTGATGTGGTGGACGTAATGACCACCAAAAAACGAAAAGCCTATTTTGAAGGCGTTGCCACCAAATTCCATACCCTGTCCGACAAACGGACGGAACCCGTTTGCCAGCACTTTGGTACTTGTGGGGGCTGCAAGTGGCAGCACATGGGCTATGAGCACCAACTTTATTTTAAACAAAAAGAGGTGGAAAATAACCTGAAGCGAATCGGTAACTTGGAATTACCCACGACCCAACCCATTTTGGGTTCCAAGGAACAATATTTCTACCGAAACAAAATGGAGTTTTCGTTTTCTGACAGTCGATGGTTAACACAGAAAGAAATCGACTCCGACAAAAATATTGAGGACAGAAATGCCCTTGGATTCCATATTCCAGGAATGTGGGATAAAATTCTGGACATCAAAAAGTGCCACTTACAGGAAGACCCCTCCAATGCAATTCGCCTTGAAACAAAACAGTTTGCCAACAATAACGGGCTAAGCTTTTTCAATCCAAGAAAACAGGAAGGGCTACTAAGGACTTTGATGATTCGTACCTCCTCCACCGGCGAAATTATGGTGCTCATCCAATTCTTTGAAGAGCATAAGGAGCAACGAGAACTGTTGCTGAACCATTTGAAGGATACCTTTCCGGAAATCACTTCCTTGCTATATGTTGTCAATTCCAAGGCCAACGATACCATTTATGACCAAGAGATAATCTGCTTTGCAGGACGCGACCATATTTTCGAGGAAATGGAGGGCTTACAGTTCAAAATCAATGCGAAATCCTTCTACCAGACCAATTCAGCCCAAGCCTACGAACTTTACAAAGTAACCAGGGATTTTGCCGGGCTTACGGGAAATGAGCTGGTGTATGATCTATACACAGGAACAGGCACCATTGCCCAGTTTGTCGCGAAAGATGCCAAAAAGGTAGTCGGTGTTGAATCCGTTCCCGAAGCGATTGCCGATGCAAAGGCCAATGCGGTGCATAACCAAATTTCCAATGTGGAATTTTTTGTTGGCGATATGAAGAATGTATTTAATGATGATTTTATTGCTGCCCACGGCCAGCCAGATGTTATTATCACCGACCCGCCAAGGGATGGTATGCACAAACAGGTGGTAGAGCAGTTATTGCAAGTGGGACCACCAAAGATTGTTTATGTAAGCTGTAACAGTGCCACACAAGCAAGGGACTTGGCATTGATGAAAGAACAATATCAAGTTGTCAAAGTGCAGCCGGTGGATATGTTCCCCCAGACCCACCACGTTGAAAATGTTGTACTTTTGGAAAAACGGGTCTAGCATTTGAACGTAAACCCTCAGGTAAACAGAATGAAGAAACTAATCCCCATCCTACTTATCACCGCTCTATTTTACTGGGTATCTTCCTGCGAAAAGGACGACATCTGTGTTGATGGAGACACCCCTTTATTGGTGTTGGGCTTTTTTGATGTGAACGACACCACAGCCGCAAAGGCCGTACCTTCCATTCGCATCAAAAGTATTGATATTGATAGCGTACTAACCAATTCAACCTTTGGTGACCGGTCCAATTCACCGGATTCGCTACAGGTACCCTTACGGAGCAATGCGGTGACCACCATGTACCAAATTATCTCCGGCTCGGACGACGATGATGAAACCAATGAGGAAATCGGAAATATCGACACCCTGACCATTTCCTATGAACTTGGGGAAGCGTTTATATCAAGAGCCTGCGGATTTGTGACCAATTACAATAACATTTCAGTAACCCTGACCGAGGGTGCCGAAAACTGGATTCAAGATATTAGGGTCGTTCAGCCCAATGTAGAAAATACCGATAACATCCATGTCAAGATATTTCACTAAGATTTTATTCGGCCTCATGCCCTTTTTCGCACTGGCCCAGAGCGAACCCATAGACCTTTCTCAAAAAGACACCGTGGAGTACAAGGAAAAATATGGACTTCGTGTGGGTGCCGATATCAGTAAATTGGTGCTTTCCTTCGCTGATGAGGATTACACCGGACTGGAATTGGTGGGCGACTATCGGTTGACCCAAAAACTATATCTCGCGGCCGAAATCGGGAACGAGACCAAAAAGCAGGACGAAACCTTACTCAACACACTGTTGTACGACTACGAAACCTCAGGAAGTTACATTAAGGCCGGGGTGGACGTTAATACCTACACCAATTGGTATGGGATGAACAACGCCATTACCATTGGGGGACGCTATGCCTTTGCCAGCTTTACCCAAACCCTGAACGATTACAGTCTGTACGAGACCAACCAATTTTTCAACGAGGAATTTTTACCGGGAGAAAACCCTAACCGTGAATTTAGTGGCCTTTCTGCCTCGTGGTTGGAGTTTGTCGTGGGGGCGAAAGTGGAACTTTTTGCCAATATTTTTGTAGGCATGAGTGCGCGACTGGGATTTTTGATCACCAATACAGAGGATGAA
The DNA here is from genome assembly GCF_030733585.1 of Allomuricauda sp. MMSF_3307. Classification (NCBI taxonomy): domain Bacteria; kingdom Pseudomonadati; phylum Bacteroidota; class Flavobacteriia; order Flavobacteriales; family Flavobacteriaceae; genus Allomuricauda; species Allomuricauda sp. MMSF_3307. The sequence goes on along the minus strand of NZ_JASHIQ010000004.1, from coordinate 5,936 downwards.
CAATTTCCCAATCTCTGGATTCCCGGATTCAATAAAGTGACCGACGGAAGCAACTTTGGGGTGAATTACAACTATTCCATCTCCTACTTCATCCCACTATATAAAAAATCCAAAAAGAAGCAACCCGAAGCTGAACAGTAAATGAAAACCACTATTGATTATATCGAATTCAAAGCAACGGATTTAGAGAAGACCAAAACTTTTTATCATGAGGTCTTTGGATGGGAGTTTACGGATTATGGTCCGAATTATGTGTCGTTTTCCGAAGTTGGAATCGCAGGTGGTTTTGAACTGAGTGCAGAACCCATTAAGAATGGTGCACTCGTAGTACTTTATCATAGCGACCTTAAAGCCATCCAGGAAAAAGTGATTCAAAACGGAGGGACCATAAGCAAGGAAATCTTTGAGTTTCCCGGAGGAAAGCGTTTTCATTTTAGGGATCCATCGTGCAACGAACTGGCCATTTGGTCGGAAAAGTAAAAGGAGCCCTAGTGGGACTCCTTTCACAAAATTTGGTTGAGTTAGTTAGTTGTGTTTTAAACACACTCCAAATCTAAACAATTCTTTCGCTTTTTCCTACCATTATTTTTTGGGGAATGGACTAGCCCTTTTGCCACACAGCCTTAATGATCACCCTGACTTTTATCCTTTTTGCTTCCCTCGTAAATATCATATTTCACCAATCGGGCTTCCAGTTTCCCGTTAAAAGCCTTTATTTTCTTCGAGGTTTTCAAGCCTACGTGTTTTAATGCCTCTAGGTTGGAGGTAATCAACCAGGCTTCCGTACCGGGATAGTTTTGCTTTAAGGTGTCCCCTATCCTTCCATAAAAATCTTCCATCTCAATGGGCAGGCGCTCCCCATACGGTGGATTAAAGACCATGAGCAATTTCCCTTCCACGGGTTTCTCGGTCCTAAAAAAGTCCTTGCGTTCCACCGAGATATAATCCGATAGATTCGCATGGTCCACATTCTCCTGTGTTTTTCGTACCGCAGAAGGAGCCTTATCGTACCCTATGATCTTATGGTGGAATTCCCTGACCTTTTTTAAGCTGGCATCCGCAATTTTCTGGTGCAATTCGGCATCATAATCCTTCCACTGCATAAAAGCGTAGGATTCCCTATTGATATTCGCTGGAATATGGCAAGCAATCATGGCCGCTTCCACCAAAAAAGTACCACTCCCGCACATGGGGTCCAAAAAATCCGTTTGGCCATCCCAACCACTCTTTAGCAATAATCCTGCAGCCAACACCTCATTGATGGGCGCTATGTTTGTTAAAATACGGTACCCCCTTTGGTGCAGGGAGTTGCCCGAACTGTCCAACGAAACCGTACAGGTGTTTTTATAGATATGGATATTGATTCGGATATCAGGATCTTGGGTCTTCACATTGGGACGATCGCGCACCACAGCCCTAAACTTGTCCACGATGGCATCTTTGGCCTTTAAGGAAACGAACATGGAATTATCAAAGACCTCCGTATTGGCAATACTATCAATGGCAAAGGTTTTTTCCACATCAAAAATTGAGGGCCAATCCAACTCATAAATATGCCTGTAAAGATCTTTCTCATTGAACACTTGAAAGGTTTTGATGGGTTTGTAGACTTTTAAAGCGGTCCTTAGGCATAAATTGGCCTTGTACATAAAACCCGTATCACCTTCAAAAGTAACATTACGAACACCCTCCTCCACATGTCCAGCACCCAAATTACGAAGCTCCTTTGCCAAGATAGGCTCGAACCCGTAGAGCGTTTTTGCCATCATTTTAAAATTCCCTGCCATACTATCCTAAAATCTTTCCGCAAAAATAGGTTATTTTTGCCCCTTTAATTCCCGATATGGATTTTCCTTCCGCTATTATTTACATGGTTCCCATTTTGGCCGTTTGGTTCGGTTTTGGATTTGTTTGGTTCACCAAACCAAAGAACAACGATAATATAAAGCTATTGCTGGCCTTTAGTGGAGCCTTTTTATTATCGCTGACATTTTTTGAGCTATTGCCCGAAGTGTATCATGACAATGACCCCAAAATAATAGCGCTATACATCTTGGGAGGGATTTTATTGCAGGTTTTTTTGGAGTTCTTTTCCAAAGGTGCCGAACATGGGCATATGCATATCCAAATACAAGAAAATAAGTTCCCAACACTGTTGTTCTTGAGTCTATCCATACATGCCTTGGTCGAAGGAGTGCCGATACACGATAACGACTCCATACTTTACGGAATTGTTATCCACAAGATTCCCATAGCCATTATCCTAAGTATCTTTTTAATCAATTCAAAGATGAAATTGGGGACTGTTTTGCTCTTTATCGGAGCTTTTTCGCTGATGACGCCTCTGGGAAGTTACCTGTCCACTGTGTCGTGGATACAGGATTATGGGCATTTATTGACGGCTTTGACCATTGGGGTATTTTTCCATATCTCCACCATTATCCTTTTTGAAAGTTCCCAGGGTCACAAGTTCAATCTGCGCAAGGTGGTGGTCATTATTTTAGGCATTGGAATTGCGTATCTGGTTTAGGGAGACTGCTAAATCTCAGTTTTACCGGTTAACGATTTTTCTTACTTTTTTAGAGTGAAAAATGACTTTTTTTACCTAAAAGAGTTATTTTTCCCATCAACTAAACTAACTATATGAATTTTTTACGCTCCACTATACTGCCATTGCTAGCTGTTGGTATTTTTTACTCTTGCTCCTCAGACTCCGCGGACCCAACCCCAGAGCCAGATACTGTAGCACCCACCGTAGATTTCACAATAGCTGGCATATCAAATTCCTCAAACTCTCAAACCGTGGTGGTCAGCGGTCAAATCCAAATCAATGTTGATGCAGAAGACGAAAGAGGTATTGCAAAGGTGGAAGCATTTATAAATGGAGAAAAAGTCGGGGAGGATACAACTTCTCCCTATCAAATAACCGTTGACGTTTCAGGTTTTGCATCCAAAACAGCCGGAACAAAAAAATTTAAGGATTATGTTCTTAAAATCGTAGTTACGGACACTTCAGGAAATGAAACATACAAGGAACAAATAATCAACATTGATAATGAGATTCCTATTATTTTCAATCTTTCCATTTCAGAGAATCAAATAATTGGTGGCGACTATAACGAGATATCCTTTGAAATCGAAGAAAACCAAGGTTTGGAATCCATTGAGATCTATCTCAACAACCAACTGTACCAAGAACTTGATACGGACAATTTTTATTTCAACTTGCAAACGTCAGAATTGACAGATGGAGTAAACACACTGAAGATTGTTGCAAGAGACCTTGCAGATAATATTGCTCTTTTTGAAGTTCCTTTCATTTCTGACAACACAGGTCCTGAAATATCAATTGAGGATTTATCAGACGACCAAATAATTGATGGTACAATTACCATAGCACCTAATCTTGACGATGAGTATTCCGAATTGTTTTCGCTTTCCATAGAAATTGATGAACAGGTGCTTTTGGCAGTGGAAAATCCCGAAAACGAATCATATACCTTTAATTCTAATCAGTTCCCGACGGGATTTCACAAATTTAAAATTATTGCTAAGGATGTTTTACAAAATACAACTGAGTTAGAAATCTCAACAACCATTTTAAGGCGGCTGCTTCAAATAAACATACCCAGCAATTTTTTTGATGATAGAGACGAAGTTGTGATCTTCGTTTCTAGACTAGATGGCTCCCTATTGGATGAAGCAACAATTTCACAAGATGAGCAATTAATTGCATTTAGAACTCTCCTAGATTTAGAACCAGAAGAAAAAATCATGCTGACTTTTGCCTTAAAAAGTCCTGGTGGGGTCAATGATTTTAGTACGTTTTATTCTATTACAGATATAGACAGAAATGTGCTTCCCATCATCAATTTGGACTATAAACCAATAGTAGAGCAAAATTGGCAATATTATGAAGCTAGCGGTTTTTCGATGGACGACTACAACAATTTAAGAGGTATCGCTAGTAGGTATTTTGTTTATTTAAAATGGGAAGATCCAAATATGTTTCAATTTTATAATTTGGAATGTTTAACCTGTCCAACGTATGAAATGGACAAATACTATGTTAACATAAGAGAAACAGACACAGAACCTTACCAATATTCATGGTTACCAGCCCCAATCAACCAAAATACGGTTCTAGATAAAAAGGATTTTACAAGTGAAGGGATTGAAAAAAGGTTTATTCAAGTAAACAATCTTCCAACGGAAAATTTTACGGCTTATTTAGATGTATTGGGATATTTGAACGAAGAGGAATTTATTGGCAACTATTATCATCAAATAGATAAAAATAGCACAAGAAACTGGGAATTAAATCAAAGTGGAATCGAGTACAATTACAATGACGATTTTCAATCTTATTGTACCAAAGTGAAATTGGCAAATTATCAAATCACTAGCTACGGGTCAATTTTGGAGTCTTTTACCATACCGAACTGGTCGGTGGACTGGGTCGAATCAAATAGGGAAATTACCATCAACAAATCAAGTAATGGTGATATATTGGGTAAAATTGAACTAGGTCACAGCACAAGTTCCAATGCGGATTACGTTCCCTATACTTGGAATATAATTTTTAATAGTCAAGAAAATAATGAAGTTAAAATTCCGGATTTTCCTGAAACTATCAAATCATGGGATTTTTACGTTCCTTTTATTGAAAACCCTTTGTTTATACAACAAGTAGACATTAAAAAATATGAAGGCATAAATGATTACGAAGACTATCTCATTAAAGTTATAGAAACCAATAAGGCTCCTCATTTGTCTTCCCCAAAAATTGAAAGCGTCTTTAAAAGAAATCCTTTAATCAATAGCGACATCACGCCTATATATAAATGGTTGTTTGATTAAATAATATATTAAACTAAAGAATCAATTAATCAACCCAAAAATTAACCGCCAGTGGCTAATCGCCCCACTGAGCACAAAAAAATGCCATATCAAATGATTATATGGTATTTTTTTTACCGCATAGAAAAGTATTCCAATGGTATAAAATGCACCACCCAACGAAAGGTAAAATAGTCCTGATGCAGACATATGCTCCATTAAGTAAGGGAGGTCAATGACAATCAACCACCCCATAACACCGTAGAGCACTAAAGAAAACGCCTCAAACCTACCAGTAAAGAATATTTTAAGTACCGTTCCAAACAGTGCAATGCTCCAGACCAAATAAAACAATAACCATCCTTTGGATGGCAACAATACAGAGAGGCATACTGGAGTGTAGGTCCCTGCAATCAAATAGTAAATACTGATATGGTCTAAAATCCTAAGTCGTTTCTTCAACTTTGGATTTACCACCGCATGATATATGGTTGATGCTGTAAATAATAAAAGTAACGAGGCCACATAGGCGCCAATGCTCGCTTTCATAAAAGGCATGGCTCCCAAATCGTTTTGAAATAAAAAGATTCCTCCTATGGCCGCAAGCACGATTCCCAGGGCATGGGAGTAGGCATTTAATTTTTCCTCGAGTAAGACTGGATTGGATTGGGAACTCAATGGTATCGTTTAAAAGATGTTTTTATGGTGCAAAGATAACCCCAAAAAACAAAAAAGCCCCTCACGTTGTGTGAGGGGCTTCAAGGAAGGCGGCGACCTACTCTCCCACCTGGTGTGGCAGTACCATCGGCGCAAACGGGCTTAACTTCCCTGTTCGGAATGGAAAGGGGTGGGCCCCGTCGCCATGGCCACCTAGATCTTCAATATTTTAATATCGGTCACTTGGGCGGGCCCTGCCGGGCCTGTCGAAGTATATCCGAAGCACGGTTGCTGGGCGCAGCCGAAGCATGACATATGTTGGGACGGGCGTGTGCCCGTCAAAAAAAAGAATCAACGAAGTGGAGCGTCCTTAAGGAGCTTCCGAGGGGGCAATGCGCAAGCTTACGGGCAATTAGTACCGCTCGGCTGCATGCATCGCT